>NZ_CP040751.1:355000-1631250 GCF_008001235.1 Salidesulfovibrio onnuriiensis
ACCCAGGCGGACGCGGCCTGGTCCAGCCCGAACCAGCGGGCCGTGCCGAACACGGCCATGAGCAGCAGCACGAACACGAGCCCCCGCCGGGGCACGCCGGAAACGAGATGGCCGGGCCGCAAAAGCGGGCCGGTTTCCTTTTGGCCGCCGGGGGCCGGCTTCACAAAGACCAACAGCAGAAACACGAGGACAAAGGCCGTGCTGGTCAGGGGCGACAGGGCGGCAAAGGCGGGGCTCACCGCGCGCGCGACCGCCTCGAACACCCAGTACGCGAGGAACACGACAAAGAGACGGCACCCGAAACGCTGGCGGGGCGTCACCTCGCAGCTCCCGTCCTGGCAGGACAGGCGCAGCTCCACGCCGCGCGCGCCCCTGGGCAGCCCCACCACCCCGGCCACGAGCCAGGCCAGGCCGATGAACATGACCACCAGGGGCACGGACCACAGGAACCAGTTGAAAAAGGTGATCTGCTCCCGGCCGGGAATGTTCAGGAAATCCAGGGCCACCAGCAGGATGGCGTTGGCGGGCGTGCCGATCATGGAGCCCATGCCGCCGATGCCCGCGCCGTAGATGGCCGCCACCATAAGCGGCGTGGTCATGCCCCGCACGCCCTGCTCCCTGAAATCCTTATCCAGCAGCTTGAGGATGGGCAGCAGGGTCAGCACGGTGATGGCGTTGGGGATGAAGGCAGAAAGCGCGGCGGACGCGCCTATTATATATAGTATGAGCCGCCCGGGCCGACCGTGGCTGCGGCGTAGCGCCCAGATGACGAACGTGTCGGTGATGCGGGTCACGGCCATGAGCCGGTAGACCACGTAGCCGCTGACGAAAACCAGGATCAGGGGAAGCCGCTCCAGCAGGCCGTCCAGTATCTGCGTCATGTTTTCCACGCTCAGACCATCTCATTTCCAACCGCTTTTCCGCAAGTATTGGAATGGAACTTCGCTGAAATGACTGGCTGTTTGAACAACCGCACCGGCTGACTGTTCAGAATGATTCGAGTGCGCGGCGCAAGAACCCGCCAGCCCGCAGCGTATTCCCAATACGTGAGGACCTGGCTGGTTCGCAGCAACAATGCAATCGGGTTATTCCGAGCAGTCAGTACGGATAGGGCATTTCCACGCAAAGCACGAACATGCGGTCCTCGGCGTTGTAGAACGGCAGGGCGATGATGACCACCTCCTCCTCGGTGTAGGGGGAGACGAACGGCCGGGTCACGAACCTGTCGTAGCCCATCTCGATATACAGGAAATAGTCGCGCATGGAATGGTCCATGCCCTTGGCCTCGCCGCGCGGCGGGCGGTGGCAGACCTCTCCCCTGGGGCTTTTCACATGCAGGCGTCCCGTGACCTGGATGCCGTTCTTGTTCAGCACGAACATGGAGATGGCCCGGTCGCGGTTGCGGAACAGGGAGGCGAGCACCACCTCCATGACCGGCTCGTGCTCGTTGCACAGGCGGCTGATGTAGCGCCGCACCTCCTGCTGCAGGGTTTCGAAGGTGCTCTTGCGGGCCAGGATCTCCTTGCGTCGGTTCTCGCGGAACAGCCGGAAGGTCTCCACGATCTTGCCGTAGAACATCTTGACCGGGTCCTCGCCCTTGGCGCTGTACTTTTCCTCGGGCTTGTCCTTCACGTAGTAGGTGCCCTGCTGCAGGAAAACCCTGGAACGAAGCAGGCCAATGGATTCCTGCTGCTGCTCCACGCCCTGGCCGATGACCGAGAAGCCCACGGTTTCGGAAAGATCCAGCAGGCCGTCGAGCATCTTGGCCCGGTAGCGCTTTTCCGGGCCCGTATAGAAACTGCGGCCCAGCTTCACGAAGTTGGGGCGCAGGCGCACAAAGGCCTCCAGAAAGGCGTCGCTGGTGCTCAGGTCGATGATGCACAGGCCGTATCCCTTGGCCCGGTAATGCTCCAGGACCTTGGGCGGCATCTTGACGGCCACGGAAACGGGCAGCTCGATGCACACGTTCTTGGGAGGGATGCCCACCTGCTCCACCTGCTTTTCCAGGAACAGGGGGTCGGCCTTCTTGTTGGACAGAATGCCCACGTTGAGCCAGAGAAACAGGAGCATGGCCTTGTGCTGGGCCAGGATGGGCTTGAACTGCTCCAGGGCCCGCTCACGGCACTGGCGGTCCACCTTGAGTTGCAGGTCCGGGTCCGGAAAGGACTCCACCAGGCGGATTGCCTCGATGCTCTTGCCGGTTTCGGGCTCGCGGCCCTCGGAAAAGGATTCGAAACCGATGATTCCCCGTGTCGGAATGGACACGATGGGTTGGAACAAGGTGATGATGTTTTCAGGACTTACACCGGCGGCGACCTTGGAGTCGCCCCCCACAACCTGTGGATCCTTCATAATTTCCTACCCCGAAGAAAGTGACGCCCGCAGGGAAATACGAACACACTTCAGCCGTTCGCACAAGCGGGGACAAGGAAAAATAAAGGCCGCCGCAGGGAGCTACTGCGGGTAAGGCATTTCCACGCAGAGGATGTAGCGCTCGTTCTCCATGTTGTAGAAAGGCAGGGCCATGATCACGGCGGGCCGTCCCGTGCAGGGCGAGGCGAACGGCTTGGTCACGAACTTGTCGTAGCCCATCTCCATGTACAGGAAGTAATCGCGCATGGAATGGTCCATGCCCTTCACGTCGGTGCGGGCGCCGCCGTTCTGGGCCGGTTCCGACTCCACCTGGGCGCGGCCCGTGAGCTGGATGCCCTGCTCGTCCAGGATGAACATGGACAGGGCCTGGCCCGTGTTGCCGATGAGCGCCCGGAGCACCGGGTCGAAATCGCGCTCCCCGATGCGGGCGATCTTATTCACGATCTTGCGCACCTCGCCGCGCATGGCCTCGAAGGACTGCTTGCGCTCGCCGATCTTCTGTTTGCGCGTCTTGCGGAAGAGCCGGTAGGTCTGCTCGATCTTGCCGAAGAACATCCGCACCGGGTCACGGCCGCCCTCCCGGGTCAGCTTGGTGTTCTCGTCCTTGGTGTAGTAGTAGCCCTGCTGGACATCCACGCGGGCCTCCAGCAGGCGTACGGATTCCTCCCGGCTTTCCACGCACTGGCCGATGACCGTGAACCCGGCCGAATCCGAAAAGTTGATCAGCCCCTCCAGCACACTGCTGCGGTAGGAAGCGCTTTCGTCCTCGGCAAAGAAGGTCCGGTTCAGCTTGACCATGTCCGGCTTCACCTTGCTGAACGCGGCAAGAAAGGGATCGTCGACGCCCAGGTTGTCGATGCACAGCTTGATGCCGCTGGCGCGGTAGAAGTCGATAATCTCCGGGGAAAGGGCGTCGAGCATGGAAAAGGGGATTTCCGTCACGATGGTGTGCATGGGCAGGCCCGCGCCCTCGACCTGCTGGAAGAAGTATTTGGGGTCGGATTCCTTGAACTTGAGCACGTTCATGTTCACGTTCACGAACAGGAGCATGTCCGGGTGCAGTTCCTGGATGGGCTTGAACTGGGCGATGGCCTTCTTGCGGCACAGCCGGTCGATGCCCACCTGCACGTCCGGCTCCAGGTCCGGGCTGAAAAGCACCTGCGGGCTCAGGCAGGCGTCCCCCTTGGGGGTGCGCCCCTCGGAAAAGGCCTCGAAACCGAGAATCCGCTTGGTCGGTATGGAGACAACGGGCTGAAACAGGCTGGAGATCGACTCCCGCTGCAGAACCGCTTCCACCATGTCCCTTTCTTCCTGACCCAATTTCGCGGCAGCCATAGTCCCCCCCGTGCCCGGTTCCGCCTTCCTTCTGTTCCCACCACCGTTTTGCATATTCGCCGGAAAACAAACGTATTTTCCACAGAATAAACCCTGTTCGGATACGCACGAAAGCAAAAGGAATCAAGAGCGTTAGAACGGAAACTCTCTTCAGAGGAGCCTAGGGGAGGGGTGCGCTATACCGCTCCAGCCGCTGCTCCAGGGTACCGGTATGCAATTCAAAGAGATGATTGTCCCAATCGTGGAAATAAAGGGATCTGCCCTCGCCCTCCACGCGGGGCCGCCCCTCCCGGACCGGCACGCCCAGGGAACGCACCCGCCGGACATAGGCGTCGAACTCGCTGTCCGGGATCTTGAAGGCCACGTGGTTGTATGTCCTTTCCGGCAGGGACTCGCCTTCCATGACGGCCACCCAGACCGGGCCGATCATGAAAAACATCTCCCTTGAGAGCGAAAAGGTGTCGTCCCCGCTGTCGTAGACCTGTTCCGCGTCGAAGACGCCCTCCAGGAACCGCTTCATGCGCTCCAGGTCGCGGACGATGAAGGTGATGTGGCTGAGGCTTTCGATCATTGCGTGCTCCGGGTTCGCTTGAAATTTCCCTTTGCAGGCTACGCGCGGAACCGTCCGGAATCAAACGCTAAGCGCCGAAAAACGCTTTTATCTGCAAAGAAACCGCGCGGGGCCGCCCTTTCAAGTCGGGCCCTCTTGGGCTATACCTACCCTTCCGACATCAACTTCCAAGGAATCAATTCATACATGGCAGAATTCGTACATTTGCACGTCCACACGGAATACAGCCTGCTGGACGGCGCCATCCGCATCAACGACCTGTGCCAGCGCGCCAAGGACCTGGGCATGCCCGCGGTGGCCATCACCGACCACGGCTGCATGTTCGGGGCCGTGACCTTCTACATGACCGCGCTGGACATGGGCATCAAGCCCATCATCGGCTGCGAGGTCTACGTGGCCCCGGGCGACGTGGACGAGGAAAACGCCCACCACAGGAAGGACAAGCCCGGGCGCTTCCACCTGGTGCTGCTGGCCAAGAACAACATCGGTTACAAGAACCTGATCAAGCTGGTTTCCGAAGGCTATCTGAACGGCTTCCACTACAAGCCGCGCGTCTGCAAGAACCTGCTCAAAAAATACTCCGAAGGGCTCATCGCCCTTTCCGCCTGCCTGGCGGGCGAGGTGCCCCGCAAGCTCATGAACGAGGGCCTGGACGCGGGCGTGGAAATGGCCCGCGAATACGCCGAGATCTTCCCGGACAACTTCTACCTGGAGCTCCAGGACAACGGCATCGAGGAACAGAACCGGCTCAACGACCTGCTCATCCAGTGCGCGGAAAAGACCGGCCTGCCCCTGGTGGCCACCAACGACTGCCACTACCTGACCGCGGACGACTACGAGGCGCACGACCTGCTGCTCTGCATCCAGACCCAGACCACGGTGGATGCGGAAAAGCGCATGCGCATGGACACCCAGGAGCTCTACTTCAAGACCCCCGAGGAAATGGAGCAGGCCTTCGCCCACGTGCCCGAGGCCATCGAGAACACCCAGAAGATCGCCGAGATGTGCAACCTGGAGATCGAGCTGGGCAACTACTCCTTCCCGGCCTACGAACTGCCCGAGGGCGTTTCCCTCGATGAGGAGTTCGAGCAGCTCTGCCGCGACGGTCTCAAGAAGCGCATCGAAATGGCCCCCTACGAGATCGACGAGCAGAAGTACAACGAACGCCTGGAATACGAGCTGGGGGTCATCAAGGAAATGGGCTTCCCGGCCTACTTCCTCATCGTGCAAGACTTCATCAACTGGGCCAAGGACAACCGGATTCCGGTGGGGCCGGGGCGCGGTTCCGCGGCCGGGTCCATCGTGGCCTGGGCGCTGAAGATCACCAACCTGGACCCCATCCCCTACGACCTGCTCTTCGAACGCTTCCTGAACGTGGAACGCGTCTCCATGCCCGATATCGACGTGGACTTCTGCGAACGCCGCCGCCTGGAGGTGGTGCGCTACACGGCCGAGAAATACGGCGAGGACCACGTGGCCCAGATCACCACCTACGGGACCATGAAGGCCAAGGCGGCCGTCAAGGACGTGGGCCGCGCCCTGGGCATGACCTTTGCCGAGACCGACCGCATCGCCAAGCTCATCCCGGACGACCCCGGGGTCATGGCCAAGCTGCTGGGCGTGGACAAGGCCAAGATCACCGTGGCCAACGCGGCCAAGGGCGTGGCCGAGCTGCGGGACATGGTGCGCAGCGACCCCAAGGTGGAAAAGCTCATCGACATCTCCACCCGCCTGGAAGGCCTTTCGCGCCACGCCTCCACACACGCGGCGGGCGTGGTCATCTCGGAAAAGCCCATGACCGAGTACCTTCCTCTCTACAAGGGGAAGAAGGGTGAAATCGTGACCCAGTACGACATGAAGAAGGTCGAAAAAGTCGGCCTGATCAAGTTCGACTTCCTGGGTCTGCGCACCATGACGGTCATCGAGGACTGCCTGGACATCATCCGGCTCCAGGGCAAGGAGGCCCCGAACCTGGACACCCTGGCCCTGGACGACCAGGCCACCTACGACATCTACTCGCGCGGGGACACGGACGGCGTGTTCCAGGTGGAATCCTCGGGCATGCGCAAGTATCTCCGCATGCTCCGGCCCAGCTGCTTCGAGGACATCATCGCCATGCTCGCCCTGTACCGGCCCGGCCCGCTCGGCTCGGGCATGGTCGACGAATTCATCAAGCGCAAGCACGGCGAGGTGGAGGTCTCCTACCCTCACCCCTCCCTGGAGGAGACGCTCAGCCCCACCTACGGGGTCATCGTCTACCAGGAGCAGGTCATGGCCTCGGCCATGATCATCGGGAACTACTCGCTGGGGCAGGGCGACCTGCTGCGCCGCGCCATGGGGAAGAAGATCCCCGAGGAAATGGCCAAGCACCGCGTCACCTTCCTGGAGGGCGCGCGCGAACAGAACATCGCCGAAAAGACCGCCAACGAGATCTTCGACCTCATGGAACAGTTCGCGGCCTACGGCTTCAACAAGTCGCACTCGGCCGCCTACGCGCTGGTGTCCTACTACACGGCCTATCTCAAGGCCCACTTCCCCGTGGAATTCATGGCCGCGCTCATGAGCTCGGAAATGAACAACACCGAGAAGATCATCATGTACGTGAACGCCTGCCGCGACATGAACATCGAGGTGGTGCAGCCGTCCATCAACGACGGCATCGCCCGCTTCTCGGTGAAGGACGGCGACATCCTCTTTGCCATGGCCGCCATCAAGAACGTGGGCGAGGAGGCCATCGACGAAATCGTGGCCGTGCGCGACGAGGGCGGCAAGTTCGCCAACATCTTCGACTTCTGCGAGCGCATCAACCTCAAGCGCGTCACCAAGCGCGTGCTGGAATCGCTCATCAAGGCCGGGGCCATGGACTGCTTCGGCTGCACCCGCGCCGCGCTCATGGAGGACCTGGACAAGGCCGTGGCCCTGGGCCAGAAAAAGGCCAAGGACAAGGAATCCGGCATGCTCAACATGCTGGACATGCTTGCGGGCGGCGGCAACGACAAGGGCGATGCCCCCGAAGGCAACGGCAACGGGACCGGTCCGCAGCCCTCGAACATTGAGGAATGGGACGACCGCGAAAAGCTGCAGCTGGAAAAAGAGGTCCTGGGCTTCTTCCTCTCCTCCCACCCCCTGCAGGCCTACCGCCACGAGATCCGCAGGCTCAAGCTGAACACCTTCGAGGAATGCAAGAACCTGGGCAACCAGGCCAACGTGCGCGTGGCCATGATCATCCCGGACTTCAAGCCCTACATGACCAAGAAGGGCGACATGATGGCCTTCTGCACGGGCGAGGACATGACCGGCACCGGCGAGGTGACCATGCTGCCCAACGTCTATGCCGTGGCCGGGGAACTGCTGGAGCAGGACCGCCCCCTGCTGGTGGAAGGCCGCATCGACATGCGCGAGGAGCTGCCCGAGGACGCGCCCAAGCAGGCCAAGATCCTGGCCGAGAAGGTCACGCTGCTGGCCAAGGCCGTTTCCGGCTCGGACCAGCCCGTGCCCGTGTGGGCCAGGGCCGAAAAGATCACGGACGAGCGGCTCGACGCCCTCAAGGAGATCATCAAGCAGCATCCGGGCGAAACGCCCGTGCAGCTCCACCTGCTCACCGAGGAATCCGTGATCCAGCTCCGGCTGGGCAACGGTTGGCGCGTGGCCCCCTGCCGCGCCTTCTGGGCCGCCGCCGAGGACTGGCAGAACGGGGACCTTCAGCAGGCGCACGCCGAATAGAACGACCGTGCCCTTCCAGGGCAACCCATTAAATACAATCGCATTTATTGGTTCGAGAACCAGTTTGAGGAAAGGGGGTAAGGGAGGCGGCTCAGGCCGCCCCTCCCTTACCCCCATTTCCTGCGACCTTTCCCCCAAACCCTCCAGGCCTTTGCCCTGCGTCGGCTTTTTGCCGAATACGCTGAGTATCCCTCCTGTCCGTCGTGGCGGGACGCTTTAACCCTCAGATTAAAAACACCATGAATTGCGACAGGCAACCGGCGGTACGCATTCTGTGGAAGCCTCCGAAGGGTAGGAACACTCGACGCCCGCTCAATAGGCCAAAGAAAAGGCTGTTCGGAACGGCTTGAGTCCAAGGCGCAAAAAAAGAAAGAGCCCGACGCGTATGCAACATCCGCGAGGGCTCTTTTCTTTTTGCAGCAACGAAGCAATCAGGCCGTTATGGACAGCCTTAGGAACCGAGCAGTTCCTCCTTGCCCTCGATCAGATCGGCCACAACGCCCGGATCGGCCAGGGTCGAGGTGTCGCCGAAGTCGTCCTGACCGGCCGCGATCTTGCGCAGCACGCGGCGCATGATCTTGCCGGACCGCGTCTTGGGCAGGCCTTCCGCGAACTGGATGACCTCGGGCGTGGCGATGGGCCCGATCTCCATGCGCACCCAGGCCTTGAGTTCCTTACGCAATTCGTCGGATTCCTCCTCGTCGCCCTTGAGGGTGACATAGGCATAGATGGACTGGCCCTTGACCTGGTGGGGCATGCCCACCACGGCGGCCTCGGCCACGGCCGCGTGGGCCACCAGGGCCGATTCGATCTCGGCGGTGCCCAGCCGGTGGCCGGAAACGTTGATCACGTCGTCCAGCCGGCCCATGATCCACATGTAGCCGTCCTCGTCCACGCGCGCGCCGTCACCGGCCTCATACATGCCCGGGAAGCGATCGAAATAGGTCTTCTTGAAGCGCTCGGGGTCGCCGAACACACCGCGCAGCATGCCGGGCCACGGCTTTTCCACCACCAAGTGCCCACCCTCGTTGGGGCCCGCCGGGCTCATGTCCGAGCGGATGATCTTGGCGGCCACGCCGGGCAGCGGCTTGGTGGCCGAGCCAGGCTTGAGCGGGGTGGCGTAGGGCAGCGGCGAGATCATGAAACCGCCGGTCTCGGTCTGCCACCAGGTGTCGCAAATGGGCAGCTGCCCGTCCCCGATATGCTGGTGGTACCACATCCAGGCCTCGGGGTTGATGGGCTCCCCGACAGACCCGAGCAGACGCAGGCTGGAGAGGTCGTGCCGGTTGGTCCATTCCGTGCCTTCACGCATGAGGGCGCGGATGACCGTGGGCGCGGTGTAGAAGATGTTGACCTTGAATTTCTCCACGATCTGCCAGAAGCGGTCCGGCTTGGGATAGCTGGGCACGCCCTCGAACATGAGCGAGGTGGCGCCCAGGCAGAGCGGACCGTAGAGGATGTAGGAATGGCCGGTGATCCAGCCGATGTCGGCCGTGCACCAGTACACGTCGTCGTCCTTGACGTCGAAGACCCATTGCAGGGTGTGGGCCGCATAGGTCAGGTAGCCGCCCGTGGTGTGCACCACGCCCTTGGGCTTGCCCGTGGACCCGGAGGTGTAGAGGATGAACAGGGTGTCCTCGGCGTCCATTTCCTCGGGCGGGCATTCGCCGCGGATGTCGTCGGCGGCCATGATCTCGTGCCACCAGTTGTCGCGGCCTTCCACGAAGTCCACCTCATTGTCGGCGCGCTTGACCACCACGACCTGCTCCACGGTGGGGCAGTCCTTGAGGGCCTCGTCCGCATTGGGCTTGAGGGGAATGGTCTTTCCGGCGCGAAGCACGGCGTCGGCGGTGATGAGCACCTTGGCCTCGCAGTCCTGGATGCGGGACTGGAGCGACACGGCCGAAAAGCCCGCGAAGACGACGGAATGCATGGCGCCGATGCGGGCGCAGGCCAGCAGCGCGATGGCCAGCTCGGGCACCATGGGCAGGTACACGGCCACGCGGTCGCCCTTTTTCACGCCCATCTTCTTGAGCGCGTTGGCGAACTTGCAGACCTCGGTGTAGAGCATCTGGTAGGTGTAGACCTGCACGTCCTCCTCGGGCTCGCCCTGCCAGATGATGGCGGCCTTGTTGCGGCGGCCGTTCTTGAGGTGCCGGTCCAGGCAGTTATAGGAAACATTGAGCTTGCCGCCCTTGAACCAGTTGATCTCGGGCTTGTGGAAGTCATACTCCAGGGTGGTGTCCCAGGGCTTGAACCACTCCACCAGATCCTTGGCGCGGTCGCCCCAGAACCCCTCGGGGTCCTCATCCGCGCGCTTGTAGGCGGCGTCGTATTCCTCCATGCTCCTCACAAATGCCTGGGCCTGCATTTTTGCGGGGGGTTGGAACAGCCGTCCTTCCTTCATCATGCTTTCGATTTTCTTGGCGTCGTCGCTCATGTGCTCTCCTCGCTGCCGTATCTGTTAGAAACTGTCCGGGCCGGGGCGCGGACTGCAATCCATTTCGACAAAAGCCGGGTCGGCTACTGTATGTTTTACCTCTATATGAGGAAAAAAGACAACCGCCGCTTTTATCAGGTGAACGGCATGATTTTCAGGTGAACGGTCGGACGGACCAAAAAGTGATGCGATTTCAGGGTGAACGGTTCGCACGGGAGATGAACGAAAAAAGGGAATGGCTTTGACTCTCACGCTCTACGCGGTGTCATTTGCTTCTCAGGCTGTTCAGAAAGGTTCGAGTGCAAGGCGCAAAAAAAAGCCCGACGTGTATTGCAGCATACACGAGGGCTTATTCCTTTTTGCAGCAACGCCGCAATCGGGCCTTTGTGAACGGCCTACGTCAGGCTGCCCGTGGAAGTGATTGTCCCGGCCCCGGCTCTGGTTCCACCGACGGGACCGCCCCCACCGGAGCCCTTTTCAAGCTGGGAAAGCAGCTCCATGATCTCCATCTGCTTGTCCTGGATCTGCTGGCTCTTTTCCTTCTCCGGGAGGTTCGACTCCTGGATTTCCTTGATCTCGGCCTGGAGCTGCCGGATCCGCTGCATGATGAAGTTTTTCGATTTGGTCTGCGGGTCCTCCACCACGGGCCCCTTTTCCTCCTGCGAATCCATCGCCAGACGCACCTCGCCCGCAAGCCGCTCCCGGGCTTCCTCGGAAATGATCACCGAGTCCCTGTCCTCGACAGCGGCATCCTCTTTTCTGTCCACCCCGGTCTGCAGCTTGGAAAATGCGCTGGACGCCATCTGTTCGGCAAGCCCGAACTCTATTTTGGTCATGAGAGCCCTCCTGTGTCTGCGATCCCTTCAGGAGGCATATCGGATATGCAATACAGATTCTTTAGGCCGTCAGTTGCCGTTGCCCGTGTACCGGGCCTCGATGGCCGTGTAGGTCCCGTCCCTCCGCATTTCCAGGAGGACCTTTCCGAACTGCAGGGCCATCTCCGGCAGGGTGGTCTTGCGGGAAAAGGCCAGGTAGGACTTCACGGAATCAAAGACGATGACCTCGCCGAAATCATCCGTCACCGGTTCGATATCCTTGCCCATGCCCTGCTGATAAATGAAGTAGGCGGACGGAACCCGGTCGGCCAGCAGGATGTCGATGCGGCCCGCCAGCAGCTTGCGCAGGTTGATGGCGTAGCCCGGCGCCTCCTCCACCTTCCGGAACCGCCTGGTGGCCAGAAGACCTTCCAGCCTCGGGCCGTAGTAGAATCCCCGGCCCACACCGAGAAACAGTTTTTCCGCATTGCTGAAATCCCTGTCCACGGCGATCTTGCGGCCCTTTTTCTTGAGCGCGATGGTGGACTCCACCACCAGGGGCTCGTGGGGATAGTAAAGGAAGGTGGTCCGCTCGTCGTTGCACACCGCGTAGAAAATGGCGTCGGCCTGGCCGAAACGCACCATCTGCACGGCCCGCTTCCAGGGTACCAGCTCGAAACGCACCTTCAGGCCCATGCGGGAAAGGCCCTCGCGGACCACGTCGCACAGCATGCCCTTGATCTTGTCCCGGTCCGTGAAGGCGTAGGGAGGAGATTCAAAGGAAACCACCTTGAGGGTGCGCTCGCCTGCGGATGCGGGAAGGCACAGGATCGCGACCAGCAGCATTGCGCAGAATATTCTTGTCATGCTCCCAGAATACCTTCCGGGGCGGGAACCGCCATTATTATCCCTTCGGGATTAAACGGCGCTGCACGGTTGCGCGCCGTGCACGAAACAATGTATTGTCATGGCGGCATTTTGCATCCACCCCGAGCAACACCGCGAGGAAGCCATGAGCGTCGTCAACCTGGAGTACCTGTTCAGCCCCAAATCCGTGGCCGTCATCGGCGCCACCAACGACCCGTCCAACCCCGGCAACATCGTCATGCGCAACATCATGGCCGGGGGTTTCGCAGGCCCGGTCATGCCGGTTTCCGCAGAGGCCGAGGCCATTTCCGGGGTGCTGACCTTTCCCTCGGTCAAGTCCCTGCCCAAGTCCCCGGACCTGGCCGTGGTGGCCTCGGAACTGCCCGAGGTGCCCGAGGTCATCGATTCGCTCAAGAAAAAGGGCACCCGCGCGGCCGTCCTGGTGGGGCCGGGCTTCACCGGCCTGGACGCGGACGAGGCCGAGGACATCCGCTCCACCATCCTGAGCATCGCCTCGCCCCCGGACCTGCGCATCCTGGGCCCCAAGTGCCTGGGGTTCATGGTGCCCTCGCTCAACCTCAACGCATCCCTGGCCCATGCCCAGGCAAAGCCCGGCAAGGTGGCCTTCATTTCCCAGTCCGACTCCCTGTTCGCCACGGTTCTGGACTGGGCACGCGACAAGGGCATCGGTTTTTCCCACCTGGTCTCGCTGGGCAAACGCATCGACGTGACCTTTGCCGACATCATCGACTACCTGGGCACCGACCCCATGACCCGGTCCATCATGATCTACCTGGAGACCGTGACCGACGCCCGCGAATTCATGTCCGCGGCCCGGGCCGCCTCGCGCAACAAGCCCGTGCTCATCCTGCGGCCGGGCCAGGCGCTGGATACGGTCATCCCCGGGCTGGGCTGCCGCGAGGTGGGCGGCAAGCGGCTCTGCGACGAAATCTACGACGTGGCCTTCCGGCGCGCGGGCATGCTGCGCGTGGACTCCATCGAAGGCCTCTTTGACGCGGCCCAGACCCTTTCCCAGCCAAAACCCGTGCGCGGCAACCGCCTGGCCATCCTGACCAACGGCACCAGCGCGGGCATCATGGCCGCGGACCGGCTCCTGGCCGGGGGCGGCCTCCTGGCCGAACTTTCCGAGGAGACCCGCGCCGCGCTCTTCGACCTCACGGGCGGCAAGATCTCCGGCACCAACCCCGTGGACATCCCGTTCAATGCGGACGGGGCCATGTATTGCGAGGCCCTCAAGCTACTCATCAAGGACAAGGACGTGGACGGCGTGCTGGTCATGCACGTGCCCTGGGCCCAGCAGCCCGAAGAGCAAATTGCCGGGGCGGTCGCCGCATCCCTGAAGCGGGTCAAGCGGCTGGTGCTCACGGCCTGGCTCGGCTCCGGGGCCGCGGAAAAGGCCCGGGCCGTGTTTGCCGAGGCGGGCATCCCCAGCTACGAATCCCCGGGGCAGGCCGTGCGGGCATTCCTGAACATGGCCGAATACAAGCGCAACCAGGAGCTGCTCATCGAGACGCCGGATTCTCTGCCCACGGACTTTTTCCCGGACACCACCACCGCGCGCAACATGGTGCAAAAGGCCCTGGACGAAGGGCGCGAGGACCTCTCCGAACCCGAGGCCAAGGCCGTGCTGGCCGCCTACGGCATCCCGGTGGTGGAAACACGGCTGGCGGTTTCCGCCAAGGAGGCCTGTATTGCCGCGGACGAGCTGGGCTACCCCGTGGCCCTCAAGATCCGCTCCCCGCAGATCGACCAGCCCTTTGACGTGGGTGGCGTGCTCCTGGACCTGGAAACCCCGGAGCAGGTCTGGGAAGGCGCGGCCACCATGCTGGCCCGCGTGAACCGCGAGCGTCCCGACGCCTATATCGAGGGGTTCGTGCTCCAGAAGATGGGCCGCAGGCCGGGCGCGCACGAGCTGTTCGTGGCCGCCGAGGTGGACCCGATCTTCGGCCCGGTGCTGCACTTCGGCCACGGCGGCATGGCCCGGGAAATGATCAAGGACGACGCCATCGCCATGCCCCCGCTGTCCATGAGCCTTGCCAGGGAAATGGTCTCCCGCACGCGCATCTCGGAACTGCTCAAGGGCACGCCCACCCAGCTTCCGGCGGACATCGACGACATCTGCCTGACCCTGATCCAGATTTCCCAGCTCCTGGTGGACGTGCCCCAGGTCACGGGCCTGGACATCAACCCGCTCTATGCGGACAGCGAAGGGGTGCTGGCCCTGGGCGGCAAGGTCAAGGTGGCCCCCTACGACAAGGACGGGCAGTCCCGTCTGGCCATCCGCCCCTATCCGCGCGAGCTGGAGGAATGCGTGGTCACCAAGGGCGGCATGAAGGTCACGGTGCGGCCCATCCGGCCCGAGGACGAGGACACCCACCGCGAATTCCTGGCCAAGCTTTCGGACGAGGACCTGCGCATGCGCTTCTTCGGGGTGGTGCGCCGCGACTTCGACCACAAGGACCTGGCCCGGTTCACGCAGATCGACTACGACCGGGAAATGGCCTTCATCGCCCAGACCGTCAACGACCTGGGCCAGGTGGAGACCCTGGGCGTCATGCGCACCAACACCAGGCCGGACAATTCCGAGGCCGAGTTCGCCATTGTGGTGCGCTCGGACCAGAAGGGGCACGGCTTGGGCAGCATCCTCTTCCATCGGGGCGTCGAATACACACGCGAACGGGGCACCCGGCGCATCACCGGAGAAACCATGGCCGAGAACAAGGCCATGCAGGGCCTGGCCGCGAAATTCGGCTTCAAGAACCATCCCTCGGAACACGATCCCGACCTGGTGGACATGGTCCTGGATTTCGAAAACGCGATGCCGGAAGCAGAGGACTGACGCCCATGCCCCTTGCTGTTCATCACCACACGGCCCTGCAGCTACGCGGCGGCGCGGTGCGCGTGGCCGAGCTCCTGCACCGGGAACTGGACAAGGCGGGCCATGCCTGCACCCGTTCCTTCGAGCTGGCGGAAACCGGCGGAGGCCGCGAAACCCCGCCTCAGGAAGTGGGAGCCGCCGTTCCCAAGGGGACGCTCCTGCACCTGCACTCCACCGGGGACTGGGTCCGGCTGCTCTCCGGCCTGAAACAGACCCCGCTCCTGACCCTGCACGACTGCGACCTGTTCACGGGGGGCTGCCCCTATCCCTTGGACTGCGGCCATTTTTTCAACGACTGTCTGGAGCCCTGCCCCAGAAATTTCCCGGAATGCTTCGGCTACCGCGAGGCCAAGCGCATCCTGGTGGACCAGACCCGGCCCGTGTTCGTGTCGCCGTCCGGATGGCTGGCGCGGCTGGCGCGCGAGGCTCTGCCCGGGCACAAGGTCCGGGTGATCCCCAACGGCGTGCCCTGGCCCGATGCGCCGCCGGACCGGGAAGGGGCCCGCAAGACGCTGGGCATCCACCCCGCAGCCAGGGTGGCCCTGTTCGTGGCCCATGGCGGGGCCATGGCCGCCTACAAGTCCGGCGACAGGTGGCAGGGGCTCTGGGACGAACTCAAGGTCCGCGTCCCCAACCTGCTGGGATTCGCCGTGGGCGGGGACAAGGCCGGGCAGGAAAACGATTTGCACACCTGGCCCTACCTGGACCGCGAACGCATGCTCCTGCTCATGGCCGCCGCCGACGCGCTGCTCTATCCGTCCCTGGCCGACAACCACCCCCTGGTGGTGCTGGAGGCCATGAGCCGGGCCCTGCCCGTGGTGGCCTTTGCCGCCGGGGGCATCCCGGAACAGGTGACGCCCGGCGAGACCGGGGTGCTGGTGAAGGAACGGGACTACAGCGCATTTGTGGAGACGGCCGCCTCCCTGCTGGGCCGGGCCCGGCTCATGCGGGACATGGGCATGAACGCCCATGCCACGGGCGCGCAGCGGTTTTCCGTGGAGCGCATGGCCGCAGCGTACGAAAAGGAATATGAGGCGCTGGCGGCCATGAACCAGAGACCTCTGAACAAGGAAATGCACTGACCATGAGCGAGCTGCCCGAGAACCTGTGCGGCCGGAAGATCGTCTGGAGCGGCAACCACTATTTCCGCCCGGCCGCCGAAAAACTGGGACTGGACATCACCTATGTGGACCAGCGCGAAACCTGGGACTGGCAGCGGGTGGTGGACGAGGCCGGGTTCGAGCCCGAGCTGTTCCTCTACGGCGACCGCAGCATCGAGGCCCCGCTCCTGGGCATCGAACGCTTTCCCTGCCCCACGGTATTCCTGTGCGTGGATAGCCACATCCACAGCTGGTACCCCCTGTATGCGCAGGCCTTCGACTTCTGCTCGGTGAGCCTCAAGGACCACATGCCCGACTTTCGCGGCAAACGGCTGACCCGCGACCGGGTGCTCTGGCTGCCGCCCTTTGCGCGCATGGCCGACCGACCCGTGGAAACAGAAAAGCAATACGACCTGCTCTTCGTGGGCAATGTGGGAAAGGACATCTTCCCGGTCCGGACCGAATTCCTGGAGGAGGTGGGCAACAAGTTCCCGGGCCTGGCCGTGAAGCAGGGACCGTATCGGGAGCTGTTTCCCAAGGGCAGGCTGCTGCTGAACATCGCCGAGCGCGGCGACCTCAACTACCGGGTCTTCGAGGCCCTGGGCTGCGGCGGCTGCCTGATCACCCCGGACATCGGGCACGGCCAGGACGAACTGTTCACGGACGGCGAGGACCTCTTCCTGTACCCGCCGGGCGACGCGGACGCGCTGGTGGAGCTGGTACAGCGGCTGCTGCCGCGGGAAGACCTGTGCCGCACGGTGGCCGGAAACGGATTCGCCAAGGTGGACCGGGCGCACCGGGAATGCCACCGGGCGCGGGAGCTCGCGGACTGGCTGGGCAGCGCCGACCTGGAGGGCGCGGTCAGGGAACGGCTGGCGCAGGCCGGGGCCATCCACGACAGTTTCCTGCGGCTGCTCTACCTGCACTGGGCCGAGGCTTCGGGCCCGGCCCTCAAGGCCCGCTATTTGCGCGCCGCGCGCGGCCGCGCCTAGGGCGGCGTTCCCTCTCACGCCAACAAAAACAGGCCACCCGCGCGCGACACACGGATGGCCTGTTTCTTTTCGATTTTGTCCATCCCGCCCTGAAGGACGCGGGATTTGATTGCAACCGCCTGAGCGCTAGGCGCGCTTCAATCCGGTTTCCCCCTGGCGATAGCGCAGCCCGCATTCCGGGCAGGCCAGGTTCTCGTCGAGCTTGTTGCCGCATTCGCAGACCCATCCGGCCTGGAACGCAGGGTTGCCCATGACCATGGCGTGGTCGGGCACGTCCTTGGTGACCACGGCCCCGGCCCCCACAAAGGCGTAGCGGCCGATGGTGTTGCCGCAGACCACCGTGCAGTTGGCCCCCAGGGTGGCCCCTTTCCGGACCAGGGTCTCCCGGATCTCGTGCATGCGCACGATGTGCGCACGGGGATTGAAGACGTTGGTGAAGACCATGCTCGGTCCGCAGAAGACGTCGTCCTCCAGGATCACGCCCTTGTAGACCGAGACGTTGTTCTGGATCTTGCAGCGGTTGCCCACGGACGCGTCCGGCCCGATGACCACGTTCTGGCCCACCTTGCAATCCTCGCCCATGACCGTGCCGTTCATGACATGGGAAAAATGCCAGATCTTCGTGCCTTTTCCGACAGATGCCCCCGGATCGACCACGGCCGTCTCATGGGCGAAAAACAGCCTGTCCGCCTGCTCCCCGGGCACTGCGGAGCCTTCGGCCACCGGCTGCTCGCACCCGCCCCGGTCCAGGGATTCCTGGCCGCGCTTGAGCACCTTGAGCACGCGCAGGCCTTCCTCGCCGTCCGTCACCGGGGTGCGCCCCTCGGCCATGCACTCCAGGAAATGGGCGCATTCGTTCTTGAGCGGCTCGGACTGGGGAATCTCCACCCGCTCGGCCTCGGCCTTGTCCGGCACGGGCAGGTTGCCCTCCCACCGGATCTGGTGCGGATAAAGCAGGAGCTTGTCCTCCCAGGACAGGGTGTCGTCGAACACGGCCATCTTCCTGTCACCCACCACCACGAACTTCTGCTCCTTGAAGGGATGCAGCCAGGAGACGAAGATGTGGGCCTTGAGCCCGGAGGCAAAATTCATATGGGTCACGGTGACGTCCGCGATCTTCTCGTGCAGGTAGTTCCCGCCCGTGGTGGACACGCTTTCGGGCATGTCCTCGGCCAGGGAAAGCAGCATGGAGATGTCGTGGGGCGCAAAGGACCAGAAAATGTTTTCCTCGCGCCTGATCTTGCCCAGGTTGAGCCGGTGGGAATAGATGTAGTGGATGCGCCCCAGCTCGCCGTCGTGCACCATACGCTTCAGGCGCCTGAACACCGGGTGGTACTGGAGCAGGTGGCCGACCATGAGCGTGAGGCCGCGCTCCCGCGCCAGCCCGATCAGTTCCTCGGCCTCGGTCTCGTCCAGGGTCAGGGGCTTTTCCACGAAAACGTGTTTGCCCGCCAGCAGGCATTCCCTGGCAATGGAATAATGGGTCTCGGCCGGAGTCGAAATGGCGACGCCGTCGACGTCGTCGCTGTTCAGCACATGGCTCAAGGCCAGGGTCGTTTCCACGTCGGGATACTGCTCCCGAAACCGCGCCAGGGAGGTTTCATCCTTGTCGCAGATGAGCTTGAGCGCGCCCAGGCATGGAAGTTGCGGACAAGATTCTTGCCCCAGTAACCGGATCCTATAACGCAAATGGATGGGGTTCCTTTCATGGAATCTCCTGCATATTGAAGTCAACAAGAACGGACGCCCCGACAAGGGCCCGCTCAGGGCATGAGGCCATATCCGATTTCTCGGCAGGCTGTGTAAAAAATTGCGGCTTATCCGACAAGCCTGTCCTTGACCTGCCGGAAAAACTCCTGGAGGGCTTCCGGGGCGGTCTCTTCGCCGTCCACGTCCAGCCGCCAGAACAGGACCACCAGGTTGCCGCGCGGGGTTTTGGTTCCCCCAAAAAAAAGTTCGTGCGTCCGGCCTTCGGCGTTCTTCATGACAAAGGCCCAGGACCTATCCCGCCGCTCCCAGTTGCTGAGAATGGCGCCGGTTTCCTTGCCCTGTTCCACCACGGCCTCGATGAACCCGCGCAGGGCAATCCTGCCGGGCACGCCCAGGAACTCGCCCTGCTCGTTGCGGATGACGATGGGCGTTTCCATGAATGTTTCCGAAGGCTTGGGCAGGTCCTCGGCCTCGGGTTTCTGCTCGGGGGCGGGATCGGGCTCCTGCGCCGGGGCAACGGGCTCCCGCACCGGTTCCGGATCGGACTCGGGCTCGGAAGCGGGCTTTGCGGATTCCTCGATGGTGTAGGTCTTGGTGCCCTCCCTGCCGCGCACATTAACCACCTTCCTGGGCTTGGAGCTCTCGGCCGGAGCTCCCTTGAGATGTTCCAGCAGGGCGGAATAAACCTCGTCGCTACGGTCTTCGGCGGTGATCAGGGCCTCCAGGGCCTTTTCCACCTTTTCCAGCCGCTTGTCCGCCCGGGCCTGAGCCGTGGCCAGCTGGGCCATGCCGTGCATCATCTGCCCGGCGGTCTCGAAGAATTTTTCCAGATACTCCTTGGAAACGCCGGGGGCCGGCGTCCCGGCTCCGGCCGACGCCTTGGGCGCGTCCTTGCGGCGGTGTTCCTGGAACTGCCCCTTGAGCAACTTGTAGGTTTCATTGATGGACATGCCCTGCTCGAAGCATTCCCGGATCTTGAGGCAGACGTCGCCCATCTCCTTCTTGAAGCGGATGGGCTTGCCGTCGGTGTGGACGGGAATGAACGTGGGAAACTTGCGGCGGTAGCTCTTGATGGTGGTCTCGGAAACGCCGCACAGCCGGGCAAGGTCTTTATGGGTGTATGTTTCAGACATTTCGTGTTCTCTTCATGGGTTCAAGGCGGGGCAGACGGGAACCGGCCATTTTCAGCCGCCGGGGCCGGGTTCGCAGCCGCCGGTCCCAGACGCAGGAAACCCCGCGGCTCCTGGCAACGCGTTTCAACAGGGGCTGGAATGCCAGCCGGACCACATACGCGCGTTCCTTTCCCGGTTGCGAAACTCGAATCACCGTCTTCCCTCCTGTTAAATCGTCACCTATCGAAACCCTTGCAGGGCTTGAGATAAAACCTTCGGGAACTTACCGATAATAAATATCTTGAAAAAGTCTAGAGGTCAAGCAGAAGCTCCTCCCTCGCCCCGGGAAAACAAAAGTCCCAAACCCTTTACAACAAACCGAAAGGGCGGGTACTTGAGTCCTGCCGACACAGCATACCCACACCCGAAAGGAGAACGCCGTGAACAAGGACCGCCTGCATTTCCTGGACAACCTGCGCGCCGCCATCATCTTTGCGGTCATCCTGCTGCACGTATCCCTCTGCTACATGATGTACGCCCCGTCCTGGTGGTACGTGATCAACCCCGAGACCTCCATCTACTTCACCTATGCGGTCATCCTCATCGACGTGCCCATCATGCCGGCCATGTTCTTCATTGCGGGCTATTTCGCACTCCCGTCCCTGCAGCGCCAGGGCACACAACGATTCATGCGCTCCAAGTTCCGGCGGCTGCTCGTGCCCTGGGCCCTCGGCGTGCTGCTGCTGGCGCCGCCCACCGCGCACATGATCTATCTCTCCCGCCACGTGCCCATGGACCTGCTGACCTTCTGGGGCGGCGAGTTCTGGACCAAGGCGTTTCAACAGTCCGTGTACTGGTTCCTGAGCATACTGTTCTGGACCTTTGCCGCCTTTGCCCTGGCCGCCAAGGCACTGCCCGCCCTGAAAAACGCGCGCCAGCAGGTCCGAAATCCCTCCCTGCCGCTGTTCCCGGCCATCATCGCCGGCACCGGCCTGGCCTTTTATCTGGCCATCCGCCAGTTCCCGGTGGACGGCTGGTACGTGAGCTACCTGTTTTCCTTCCAGCCCGAGCGCCTTCCCCTGCTCGTGGGCTACTTCGCCCTCGGGGTCTGGGCCTGGCGCAACGGATGGTTCACCGAAGAAGGCTACATGCCCCGCAAGCGGATCTGGCTGCCCCTGGCCCTCCTGAGCGCCCTGGCCTATCTGGCCGTGAAGCTGGGATACGGCACGCCCGGAGCCGCGCTGTTCGGCAGGAAGGACCTGCTCGCCCCGGCCTTCACCATCTACTGCCTGAGCGCAATGCTGGGATTCATCGCCCTGTTCGCCTCCATCGTGAACGCCCGGGGAAGGGTCTGGGCTTCGGCCTCGGACAACTCCTACGGCATCTACTATGTGCATGCCCTCATCGCCTACTGGACCGCCTACCTCCTGCTCGGGGCGGACATGTCCGCCTACACGAAGGCCGCCGTCGCCCTTGCCGTGACCTGCGGTGCGAGCTGGATGCTCAGCGCGGGCGTGCTGCGCAGGGCTCCGCTGCTGCGGAAGATGTTTTAACCCCCGCACGCCGCCCGGACGGCTGTGCATTTCGCAGGAACATAACAAAAACCGGCTTCCGCCGCAGGCGCGGAAACCGGTTTAACACTATTCCAGGGGTGAAAACGGGCTATTTCGACTGAGAAAGAGCCCAGAAATGATGATTTTTGCCCATTACGGGATACGCAACAGTCCCCAAAAGACGCCAGGATTCGGGCAGGTCCCGCGGAGCCGGGTCATTGGAGAGAATGACCAGGACGCCCTCAGCACTCAGCAGGGGCACGGCAAAATCAAGGAGCTTGCGCCAGGGCATGAAGGCCTTGCTCAGGATCAGGTCGGCGCAATGGCCATACCCCTCGGCCTCCAGATGCGCCGGGGAATCCTCGGCCCGGCCCATGAAGACATGGGTGGCGGGCAACTCCAGGCGGCCCAGGGCCGTACGCATGAATCCGCACCGCTTCTGGCGCACCTCCACCAGCCAGTATTGCCCCGCCTGCCAGAACATGCGCAGCGGGATGCCGGGCAATCCGGCCCCGGCCCCAAGGTCGAGGGTCACGGGGTCGGCGGGCAAATCGAGATCTTTCAGGAAGGCGGCCAGATGGATGCTGTCCACCACCAACCGTTTCAGCACCTCGGGCCAGCGGGCCGGGCCCACCAAGTTCATCTTGCGGTTCCACTTCTCCAGCAGCTCGAGGTAGGCGGCCAGTCTGGCGCACTGCTCGTCCGAGGCCTCCAGGTCGAGGCCGCGCAGGATTTCCACGACACTTTTCGGGGTTGGTCTGGGCATGCAGGCGTCCTATCCTGTTTCAATTTCATCGTCCAGCAAAGTCCTCAGCCGGACCGTTCGTGCATCGACGGGGCAGGATTCTCCACGCGCGAAATCTTCAACGGGAGGCCTCCGGCGGCCCAAGGGGATACCTCCCTTGGGAAACCCTTCCTGTGAGCGAACCTTTGCAAAACAAAGGCCCGCTCACGGTGAATCAGTAAGAGGGGCTCCAAAGGTAGTAGAAACCGGCCTGCCGGGGAACGAGATGCTCGATGTGCATGTTCACCAGCGCCGGGTTGGCCGGATCCGCCGAACTCAGGGTGTTGTACGGGTTGTCGTTGGGGTATTGGTCGCGGCGGTAGGTGACGATGCGCGCCTCGCTCACTCCGGCCAGTTTCCGGGCCTCGGCAAAGGCGTCCTGCATGTAGCCGACGTGGTCGATGAGCCCGAGCTCCCGGGCGCGCGTGGCCGTAAAGACGCGGGCGGTCTTGATCTCGTCCATGGCCGCCCGGGTCGGGTTGCGGCGCTCCTGCACCAGGGCGTAGAAACGCCCGGCCATGTCGTCGATGATCTCCTGGAACAGTCTGCGTTCGCGGTCCGTGGTGGCCCTGAACGGCGAGCCCATGTCCTTGTCCATGCCGGACTTGGAGATTTCCACGTCCACGCCGATCTTTTCCATGAGCCCGTCCACCTTGGGCCGCATGAAGATGACGCCCACGGACCCGGTGATGGTCGTGGGGTGCGCCACGATGCTGTCCGCGGCCAGGGCCGTGTAGTAGCCGCCCGATGCGGCCACGTCCATCATCAGCGCCACCACCTTGTTGCCGGTCTTTTCCCGGTAGCGCATGAGCTCGCGATAGAGGATGTCGCTGGCGGTGGTGGTGCCGCCGGGCGAGTTGATCTTGACCACCACACCCTTGATGTCCTCGTCCTGCTCGGCCAGCCGCAAATTGCTGACCAGCTCCTGCACCGAGCCCGGCTTGGAGGTCAGCAGCCCGGACTTGGGCTTGTCGTCCAGGAACCCATTGACGTTCACCAGCAGGATCTTGGCGTCGCCCTCGCCCTCGAGCACGCTTTCCTTGAGCGGCGAGGTTGCCTGGCCGGTGAAGAGCTTGAACTTGGGCGAACAGCCCGCGGCCACGGCCAGCATGAGTATAAGAAAAGATATCACGATTTTTTTCATTCCGACCTCACTCGAGTGGTTTCATTGACAATACGCCCCCGGCCATATAGGCACGGCGAAACCACTATGCCACCGAGGAGTTCCCATGATCAAGAAAACACTCTTTTTTGCACTCGCCCTTCTTCTCCTGACCGCTTCGCAGCTCTTCGCCGGGGACGTTCCCCAGTTCAAGCAGAGCGATTTCCCGGAGACCATCACCTTTGCCGGGGTAAAACACCACCTCGCCTTCAAGGAAGGCAACGATAAAGGGCCGTATATTCTTGAATACATCCCAGAAGGCGAAACGCTGGAAAAGTGGACCACCCTGTTTGCCATCCGGCTGGAAGGGCATGATCTCACGCCCCTCCAACGGGCCGCGACATTTGCCAACCACTTGGAAAAAAGAGGTTTCAAAAACGCGGTCTTCCAAAGCAAGGACAAGAAGGATGTGGTGTTGGACTTTGCCACATGGCCCGAGGACAGCTCTTTTTACGAGCACAACCTGTGGCGCTATTTCAAACCCGAAAAGGGCTTAATTTCCTACCAGTACGCCCGCCGTTTTTACATGCCCGACAGTTCCATGGAGCAAATCAAAGAATATATGATGAGCAAAAGCAAAGTGGTAAACGAAATGTTTGAGTTCCCGCTTCCGCCCACTCCATAAGACATGCCGGCCCCCTCATGGCCCGCGCATTGACAAACCCGTCCGCCGCGCGGACAATGCGCGGCCATGAGCGATTCACTCAAGGAACTGACAGAAGTCATCAGGCGGTTTGTGGACGAACGGGACTGGAGCGCCTTCCAGTCGCCCAAGAACCTGACCATGGCCCTGTGCGGCGAGGCCGGGGAACTGGCCGAGCAGCTCCAGTGGCTCAGCGAGGAGCAGAGCCGCGCCCCCTCCCCGGAAAAGCTTCAGAACATCAAGGAAGAATGCGCGGACGTGCTCGTCTACCTGGTGCGCATCGCCGACGAGCTGGGCTTTGACCTGGTGGAGGCGACCCGCGCCAAGTGCCGCAAGAACGAAAAAAAATACCCGGTGGAGCTGGTGCATGGACGCCTGAAACGCCGGGACGAGTACTAGCTGACTGCTGAAAAAGGCCCGTATGCCACGTTACTGCGAAAAAGCCTGACCCTCACGTATCGTATCATACGCATCGGTCCAGTCTTTTTCTTGCGCCTTGCTTCCAAACCTTTTTGAGCAGTCGGAAAATCAATATTTCAGGAGATGACATTATGCCCGGAAAATGGCGTTTAACCATCACCCAGGACTTTTCCGCCGCCCACCAGCTGCGCAACTACGGCGGCAAGTGCGAACACATGCACGGCCACAACTTCGGGGTGGAGGTCTGCGTGGAAGGCAGCAGGCTGGACGACAGGGTCCACTACCTCATGGATTTCAAGGAGCTGAAGAAACGCACCAAGGCGGTGCTGGAACAGCTCGACCACAAGCACCTCAACCAGGTGCCCCCGTTCGACGAGATCAACCCGTCCTCCGAGAACATCGCCATGTTCATCTACAACGAGCTCAAGCCCGCCCTGCCGCAAGGCGTGGCCCTGGCCTGGGTCAGCGTCTCGGAAAAGGATTCCTCCAAGGCAACCTACTGGGAGGAATAGTGCGGCTCGTCATCCAGCGCGTCACCGACGCCCGGGTCATCGTGGACCAGAAGACCGTGGCCGAGACCGAAGCCGGATTTCTGGCGCTGGTGGGATTCGGCCGCGAGGACCGCGAAGATCTTCCCGCTTCCAAGCAGTGGTCCAGAATGCTGGACAAGCTCATGAACCTGCGCGTGTTCACGGACGACGACGGCAAGTTCAACCTGAGCCTCAAGGATGTCCGCGGCGACCTGCTCCTTGTCTCCCAGTTCACGCTCTACGCGGACTGCAAAAAGGGCCGCCGCCCCTCGTTCACGGACGCCTGCCCGCCCGAGCTGGCCAACACCCTGTTCGAACGCTTTGTGTCCGACGCGCGCACGCTCGCCCCGGCCAGGGTGGAGACCGGCGTGTTCGGGGCCGAGATGTTCCTGGACTTCACCAACTGGGGGCCAGTGACCATCACCCTCGATTCCAAGGATTTATAGAGCGGGAATCCCCTTTCCAAACCTTCGGAAAAACGCACCGCCCGGCAGCCAGACTGGTTCCGGGCGTTTTTTTGTTGGCGCGCTATCCGGCCTGGCGGTCCATGGTCCGGTAATTGATGGCCTCGGCCAAATGCGGCGTCGTGATGCGCTCCTCGCCCTCCAGGTCCGCGATGGTCCGGGCGATGCGCAGGATGCGGGTATAGGCCCGGGCCGACAGCCCCAGGGTCTTGACCGCCTGCTCCAGAAAACCGTGCTCGTCCCGGCCGCAGCGGCAATGTTCCTCCAGGGCCGACCCCGTGAGCTGGGCATTGGTGTGCAGGGGCAGCTCCGCATAGCGCTCGGCCTGGAGCTCCCGGGCCGCGACAATGCGTGCGCGCATGGTGGACGAGTCCATGCTCCCCCGCGACTCCTTGAGGTCCTCGTACGGCACGGCGGGCACGTCCACATGCAGGTCGATGCGATCCAGGAGCGGGCCCGAGAGCTTGGCCCGGTAGCGGGCCACCCCGGCCGGGCTGCAGGTGCAGGTGTGCTTGTCGTCCGTGAGATACCCGCAGGCGCAGGGGTTCATGGCCGCCACGAGCATGAAATTCGCCGGGTAGGACAGGGACATGAGCGAACGGGAAATGGACACCTCGCCGTCCTCCAGGGGCTGGCGCAAGACCTCCAGGGCCTGCTTCTTGAACTCGGGCAGCTCGTCCAGGAAAAGCACGCCCCGGTGGGCCAGGCTCACCTCGCCCGGCTGCGGATATCGACCGCCGCCGATAAGCCCGATGTCCGAAATGGTATGGTGCGGCGTGCGGAATGGCCGGGTGACGATCAGGGACTCCCTGCTGCCCAGCAGCCCGGCAACGGAATAGATCTTGGTCACCTCCAGGGCCTCCTCGAACCCCAGGGGCGGAAGCACCGTGGGGATGCGCTGGGAAAGCATGGTCTTGCCGCTTCCCGGGGGGCCTATGAACAGCAGGTTGTGCGCCCCGGCCGCCGCGATCTCGATGGCCCGCTTGGCGTGTTCCTGCCCCTTGACCTCGGAAAAATCATAGAGAAACGACTGGCGCTCCCCCCACAGGGTGTCGATATCCAGCCGCGCGGGCTCGAATTCCTCCTCGCCCGTGACCAGCCCCACCACCTGGGCCAGATTCCGAAGCCCGTACACGGGCAGGCCGCGCACCACCGCCGCTTCGGCCGCGTTGGCCTCGGGCACCACGAGCCCCCTGGCCTTGCGGTTCTCCGAGGTGATGGCCAGGGGCAGCACCCCGTTGACCGGCTTGAGCTCGCCGGAAAGGGAGAGTTCGCCCGCCATGTACCAACCGTCCAGGTCCTCGGCGTCGATGGTTCCGGAGGCACCCAACAGGCCCATGGCCAGAGGCAGGTCGTAGGCGCTGCCCTCCTTGCGGATGTCGGCGGGCGCAAGGTTCACGGTGGTGCGGGCGGGGGGCAGCTTGAAACCGGAATTCTTGAGCGAGGAATAGACCCGCTCCTTGGATTCTCGGACCGCGCCTTCGGCGAGGCCGACCATGGTGAACGCGGGCAATCCGCTCCGGGCGAAATCCACTTCCAGTTGAACGGGGTAGGCGTCGATGCCGCGCAGGGCGGCGCAGTGGGCGGTGGCGATCACGTATGGCTCCTTGGAATAATATACGTTTACCTATGTAGTATAGGCGTTGCCGCCTGTAAAGGCGGAAGATTTTGTAACCATGCAGGAAAAAAATGAATATCGACAAAACCGTACGGCGTTGTATGGAATGGGAAACCTTACAAACAGACTCCAGAAGGGGAGAGAGTATGCGCAAAGCCACATTCCTCGCGTTCGCCCTGCTGTTCGCGGCGTTCGTCTTTTTGGCCGGACCGGGAACGGCCCGGGCCAAAACCAACCTGATGTTCATCTTCGACGCATCGGGCAGCATGTGGGGACAGATCGACGGCAAGCCCAAGATCGCCATCGCCAAGGCCGCCCGGACCAACCTCGGCCAGCTCGCCCTGCAACGCAAGCAGCGAGTGCCACGGGACGCCCTGCAACAGACCCTGGACCGCTGCGTGCAGGAAATTCACGCCATCAACGTCACCATCGCCCAGGGCCAGTAACGGCAGACAAACGAAAGGGCCGCCTGCATGCAGGCGGCCCTTTTTTCAGCGTGTGTGCCCACTCATCCCAGATGGGGAAAGGCCTTGGAAAAATCCGCCTGGTCCAGCTTTTCGCCGCGCACGTAGTTGTAGACGTTGAGGTCGTGCACGTTCTGGAGCCACAGGGGCCGGGTCTCGGCCTGAACCACCGGGGCCACGTCATGGATGCACGGATGGTCCACCCAGAAGACCGTGTGCGGCTCGTCGCTGCGCTCCAGCAGGCTGACAAAGGCGTTGGTCACATCCTCGAAATCGTAATAGTCGCCCTTGTACCACTGCAGCCCCTTGGGGAAATTGACGTATAGGGCGTCCGAATCGCCGAACTGCTCCCCGGTGAGATTGGCCACCACCCCCTGCAGGCAATGCACGTACCCCACGGCCAGGGCGTCGTCGTTATCCAGGCGGGTGCTCAGGAACCAGTCCGCATGGGGGGCGATCTCCCTCATGCGCTCCACCACGGCGGGCATGATGGTCGTGAATGCCCCGCAATACACGGGCACAAAGTTTTCGTACCTGGACCAGGCCTTGATCAGCGCCCGGTACCGGGCCGGGGTCTGCTCGTCGAAAAGCACCAGCCATGTGAAATTCTGGTTGTGCTGAGCGCGGATGGAGGGAAAGCAGAATTTCTGGAACAGGTCGAAGCGTTCGGCCAGCCAGGTTTCCTCCAGCCGGGCCGGAAAATCGATGTCGTAGATGTTCACGTTGAAACGCGTGATGATGAAATGATGATAATCCATGCCTGCTCCTGCGTTTCCAATGGGTTACCATCTTCGGCGGGGCGGAGCAACCGGCCCGGCGCCCGACGGCCGCCGATAATGGTTGAATGATGCGGCCGCCCGCTATACTCTCCGCCCATGAAACGTCTCTTGAACATTGCCACCCTTTTTTTCCTCCTGGCCCTGCCCGCCACGGCCGCAGGAGAAGACGTCCGCACCTATGCGGAGGAACGCAGCGTCACCACGAAAACCATGGTCATGACGCACCCCCGTCCCGTCCATCATCCCATGGGCTGCTGGCTCAAGGCCGTCTATACCGACGCCTTCCGGCGGCTCGGCTATGCCATGCGTTACGAATACGTCCCAGCCGCGCGCGCCAGCGACATGGCCGAACTGGGGCACTCGGACGGCGAACTGGGACGGACCTTCGAATACGGCGACGACCACCCGGCCCTGGTACGGGTGTCGGAACCGCACCTGGACGACAGCTTCCGCGCCTACACGGCGCTCCCCGGCGTTGCCGGGCTCGATTGGAAGACCTTGCGGAATTCCGGGTACACCATCGCCTATACACGCGGGGTGCACAGGCTGAAGCGGGAATTCGGCGACTACGACGACCTGCGCATACATGTCGTCAACAATACCAACATAGGCCTCCGCATGCTCCTGTCCGGACGGGTCGATGTCTTTGTCGGGCCGCAACAGGGGGTGAAGGAAACCATAAGCGCCTCCGAATTCGCCGAGACCCCCATCCATGAGGCTGGGACCCTGGAATCCCACACGGCGCACGCCTATCTCAACGCCCGGCACAAGGAACTGGCCCCCAGGCTGGCCGCCGTGCTCCGGCAGATGAAGGAGGAAGGCATACTGCAACGGTTCGCCACGGCCTGCGGAGGGCCGTACTGACGCCATCGGCCCCGGAGAAAAGGAAAGGCTGCGGCCACGCCCTCCGACCGGTTTCCCATTTCCGACAAATCCGGTATCATTCCCCTATGAAATGTGCCCTTTTCATACTCCTTCTCGGCTGCCTGCTGCTTGCGCCCGCCCCCTCCCACGCAACGGACTTCGTGGTGGGCATCAACGACACCGAGGAAAACGCCAGGGACAACCCCGAGATCAGAAACCTGCTGCAGGAGACCTTCCGGCGCATGGGCGTGAAGATGCGAATCGTCTATCTCCCCCTGTCCCGGAGCCTGCTGGATGTCAGCCAGGGCGATGTGGACGGGGTGGCCGCCCATTTCAAGGTGGAGGTGGAGGAATTCGACAACCTGGTGACCGTGCCCCAGCCCATGGCCCGGATCTCCTACGGCGTCTTCAGCAACGCGAAGATCGGCACGGTGAAATCCTGGGATGACCTTGCCGGGCGCACCCTGGGAATCGTGCGCGGGGACCTGCCGCCCCGCATCGAGGCCATGAAGCGGGGCATCCGCATCTACGACCTCAACAACGGGGGCAACGGTTTCCGCATGCTCCAGGCGGGCCGGCTGGACGCCATGGTCTACGAAAAGAATTTCGGCATCCTGCACCTGCGGGAAGCGGTCCTGGACAAGGTCGTGGAATCTCCCCTGAACCTTGAGGGCTACACCTATTTCGTGCTCCACGAAAGACACGCGGACCTGGCCCCGAAGATGGCCCGGGCCTTCCGGGACATGCTCCGCGACGGCAGCTATGCGCTGCTCCTGGGCAGGTTCAACGCCCTGACGCCGCCCATCACCGCAGAAGACTGACACTCCCCGCCCCGGCCCCATATAATAATGGCGGCCCCCTCTTCCGGGCAGTACCGTTTGACCATGCGGTATGCCATCCTCTGCCTTTTGCTCTGGGCGCTTCTTGCGCCTCCCCCCGCCCTTGCGCAGCAGTCATTGCGCATCGGCGTGCCCTGCTACAAGGCCGAGCAGTGCAAACCCGCCGAGCTCATGGCCATCCTGAGCGAAGCCTGCACTCGGGCGAACGTGAGCTCCACTTTCGTGATCTATCCCATGCTCCGCGACCTTGAAGAGGCGAACAACGGGAACCTGGACGCCAGCGGGGCCCGCTCGGCAGAGGCGATCCGGGGCTACCCGAACCTGGTGCAGGTCCCGGTTCCCATCGCCAGAATGTCCATTGTCTTTTTCTCCAAGGAATACAGAAAATTGAAGCCCTCATGGGATTCCCTGGCGGGCCTGCGCGTGGGCGTGATGCGGGGCCAGAATACCGTTTCCGTGCTGGCCGGAGAGGCGGGGGTCCCCTTCCGCAGCTTCAGCGACCCGGCCAAAGCCTTTCAGCTGCTCGAACAGGACCGGCTCGACGCCATCATCATGCCCCGGTCCATCGGGCTCTCCATTGTCCGGGACCTCGGCCTTCAGGACATCCTGGCCTCCCCGCCCATTGCGACAAGGGACATCTACCTTTCGCTGCACAGGAAGCACGCCGACCTGGTCCCGCTCTTTTCAAACGTACTGCGCTCCATGCACAGGGACGGCTCCATGAAACGGCTGGCCGGGCAGTTCGCGGACATGGTCCCGGACGAGCTGTCCGAACCGGAATAGCTATTTCGTGGCAATGTAGATTCCCGTCAGGATACACACCCCGGTGCCCGCGTGCAGAAGCGTGACGGGCTCGCCCAGGAGCAGCCAGGCCCATGTCCCGGTGAAGACCGGCAGGCAGTAGTAGATGAAGCCCGCCCGGGACGGTCCGATGAGCGCCACGGCCCTGTTCCAGGTGAAATAGGCGACCAGCGAGGCCCCCAGCCCGATATAGAGCACCGAGCCCACCACCGGAAGGTTCATGGCCGGCCAGCTCGCCGAGCTCTGCTCCCAGAGCATCCACGGTATGATCATCAGCCAGCCGCAGTAGAAGGTGAAGCCCAGAAAGGCGGTCTGCCCCAGCTCGGGCGGCTTGCGCCGGATCAGGATGCTGTAGACCGCGAAGAGGAAGGCCGCGAAAAGCATCCACATGTCGCCCACGGCAAAGGTCATGTTCACCAGACGCATGAAGTCGCCCCGGACCACCAGGGTGGTGATGCCGCCCACGGCCAGGGCCACGCCCAGAACCCGCCGCAGGGTGATCGGCTCCCCCAGGAAGAGGCGCGCCAGAAGGATGATGAAGATGGGAAAGGCCGTGGAGATGAGCGCCAGGTTCATGGCCACGGTGGTGCGCCCGCCCACGTAGATGAGCGTGTTGAAAACGGTGACGCCCAGAAGCGAGGTGACGACCATGTACCCGAGATGGGCGCGCAGGACGGGCCAGTCCCTGCGGATGGCCGGAAGCGCGAAAAGGGAAACCGCCGCGCAGGCCACGGTCCAGCGCATGAAGGCCAGGGTCACGGGCGGGGTCATGGCGTTGAGCCCCCGGGCGATGATGAAGTTGCCGGACCAGATCATGGTGGAGGCCAGGGCGCAGAGCACCCCGAACACGGTTCCATGCAGAAATCCCCTCTTGCTCATTGCGCCTCCCTTGTGCCGCGCACGGCCCCGGCAACGCCGCGCAGGGTCACGGCCCCCACGACCACCACGCCGCCGGCGACGGCCCACGGTCCCGGCACCTCCCCGTATCCCAGGGCCACCCAGACCGGATTGAAGATGGGCTCGAGCGTCATGATCAGGATGGCCTCCAGCGCGCCGAGCCGCCTGATGGCCCAGACATAGAGCGCCAGGGACACGCCCTGCTGCAGGACGCCCAGGTAGGCCAGCCCCAGCCAGCCCGAGGCGTCGGGCAGCCCCTGCGCAAGGAACGGCAGGCCCGCCAGGGCGGTTATGCCGTGCCCCAGGATAACCGATTCCACGGGCGAGGAACAACGCTGGGCGCGCATGCACAGGGTGAAGCAGGCATAGGAGATTCCCGTGCCGATGGCCACGAGGTTGCCCCACAGCCCGGTGGGCGAAAGCCTATCCAGGAAGAAGAGCACCATGCCGCCCAGGACAACGGCGATGAACGCCCAGTCCGCGCGCCGCGTCTTCTCACCCAGGAAAAACGGGGCCAGGAGCGCCACGTACACGGGCGCGGTGTAGGCCAGCAGGATGGCGTTGGCCGAGGTGGTCAGCTTGGTGGCCGCCACATTGGTGATGAGCAGGCCCGCATAGCCCAGGGCCGCGCCCACGCGCGCGCCGGAAAGGGAAAAATCGAGGCGGCCGCGAAAAAGCGCGGCCAGGGTGAGCGCGGAGAGCAGGCTGCGCACGCCGGTGAGGGCCATGGGATTCAGCTCCACCAGCTTGATGGCCAGCCCGCCCGAGCTCCAGATCAGGGCAGTGGCCGCCATGAGCAGCGCGGCTTTGGTGTTTTCCTGCACAGGGATTCCGCCTTGTGGGTGGTTGGGTGCGCGAAAGAACGAGATACCTGTTTCCCCCCGCCGAAACAAGGCCATCGGGCGCTTGACAGCCGCAGGCGCATGGAACACTTTTGAACCTCGTTATCCCGAGACCCAAAAGGATCATTCATGAAAATCACCGTGACCACCCCGGGCCTGCTGTTCCCGGCCATCTCCCTGTTCATGCTGGCCTTCACCAACCGGTTCCTTTCGCTGGGGGCCCGCGTGCGCGCCCTGCACGACCATTTCCGGCAGTCCAACGACGAGGGCGTACGCCTGCAGATCGCCAACCTGCGGAAACGCATCCACATGATCCGGCGCATGCAGGGTTACGGCGTGCTGTCCATGCTCTGCTGCATCCTGTCCATGATCTGCCTGGCCGAGGACTGGATCCTGCCCGGCGAAATCTTCTTCGGCATCAGCCTGCTGCTGCTCATGATCTCCCTGTGGATCTCGTTCCTGGAAATCCGCATCTCAGTGCAGGCCCTGGACATCCTGCTCCAGGACCTGGAAGGCCGGAAGTAGCGGGGCGGCGCGAGCCCTAGCGCAGCAGGGGCATGCTGCCCGTAAGCCTCCTGATCACGCCGGCATCGCCGTAGATCCCCAGCCCCACGTATTCCAGTTCGTCCGTCGCGAGCATGGCCATGCGCTGCTCGTATTCGTCGTAGCGCCGGGCGCGCTGGGCCGTGGACGTGAACCCGACCAGATACACCCCATCCTGCGGGGCGGCCCTTTTGCGCAACTCGGCGATCCCCGGCCCGTCCGAGGCCAGAATGGCGATGGGCAGCTGCGTGATGCCCTCGTGCACATTGCCGGAGGCGTCCTCCACGCTCTGCCCCACCACGCCCCGGGCCGCCCGACCGATGCTCGTGGCCAGGACCGCGGCCGTGTTGGCCAGCAGCCCGGCGGGCAGATTCCTGTCCACGACGATGACGTATTTCGTATCTTTCCCAGCCATATATAATACCTCACTTAGAATGAAACGTGATCCGGAGGTGGCAGCGTAGAAAAGGACGGGAGGCATTTCTTGCAGAAAATTGCCGTGGCCGCGTTATTTTTTCGTTTTTTCTGGGGACCCCCTTTAGGGGGTTCCCCAGGCGGCCGCCCGGACAGGGCAAGGTGCAAAAGTTTGCTATCCAAGGCTTGCCAGCGAGGCCGGTTATGTTTATGGGTCTATCCCATGTCAAAGGATCTGATCATCGTTGAGAGCCCGGCTAAGGTGAAGACCATCAGCAAATTCCTCGGCAAGGACTACCTTGTGGAGGCATCCGTTGGTCACGTGCGCGACCTGCCCACCCGCGACCTGGGCGTGGATGAGGAAAACGACTTTGCCCCGGCCTACCAGGTCATCCAGGGCAAGGAAGACGTGGTCAAGAAACTGCGCGCGGCCGCCAAGAAGGCCGAGCACGTCTATCTTGCCCCCGACCCCGACCGCGAAGGGGAGGCCATTGCCTGGCACGTTGCCGAGCTGATCCGCAAGGAGAACCCCAACGTCAGCCGCATCCAGTTCAACGAGATCACGGCCCGCGCCGTCAAGGAGGCCCTGGAGCATCCCCAGAGCCTGGACGAGGCCCTGTTCGACTCCCAGCAGGCCCGCCGCATCCTGGACCGCCTCGTGGGCTACAAAATTTCCCCGATCCTGTGGAAGAACGTGAAGCGGGGCATCTCGGCCGGACGCGTCCAGTCCGTGGCCCTCAAGATCCTGGTGGAGCGCGAAAAGGAACGCCGCGCCTTCGAACCGCAGGAATACTGGCCGTTCAAGGCCCTGGTCGCGGGCGAAAACCCGCCGCCGTTCTGGGTGGATCTCTGGAAATACAAGGATAAGAGCGTCAAGCCCGGCGGCCACCACGTGACCACGGCCGACGAGGCCCAGGCACTGGAAAAGGCGCTCAACGAATCCGACTTCCTCGTGGACAACGTGGAGGAAAAGCAGCGTTCGCGCCAGCCGCGCCCGCCGTACATCACCTCCACCCTGCAGCAAGAGGCCAACCAGCGCCTCGGTTATTCCGCGCGCAAGACCATGACCATTGCCCAGCGCCTCTATGAAGGGGTGGAACTGGGCCGCAGGGGCACCACCGCGCTGATCACCTACATGCGTACCGACTCCGTGCGCATCGCCAAGGACGCCCAGGACGCCGCCAAGGAACTGATCCTGGACAAGTTCGGCCAAGACTACTACCCGGCCAAGACACGAAATTTCAAGACCAAGGGCAGCGCGCAGGATGCGCACGAAGCCATCCGCCCGGTCGACGTGACCATCATCCCCGAAGAGGTCAAGCAGTACCTGCCCTCCGAGCAGTACCGGATGTACAAGCTCATCTGGCAGCGCTTCGTGGCCTCCCAGATGGCCGCGGCCAAGTTCTGGGACACCACGGTGACCATCAAGGCGGCCGAGACCCTGTGGCGTGCCAAGGGCGAACGCCTGCTCTTCCCCGGCTTCCTGGCGGTCATGGACAAACCCGCCGACGACAACACCACGGACCTGCCCCAGCTGACCGTGGGCGAAAAGGTGGCCGTGAACGAGCTCAAGAAGGAACAGAAGTTCACCCAGCCGCCGCCGCGCTACTCGGAAGCGTCCCTTGTCCGGACCCTGGAGGAGCTGGGCATCGGCCGTCCTTCCACCTACGCAGCCATCATCTCCACCCTCATCGACCGCGACTACGCCCGCCTCGAGGAAAAGCGCTTTGCGCCCACCGAACTGGGCTTCACGGTCAGCGACCAGCTTTCCGAGCACTTCCCGGACCTCATGGACGTGGGCTTCACCGCCTCCATGGAGAACTCCCTGGACGACGTGGCCGAGGGCAAGCAGCAGTGGGTGAAGCTGCTCAAGGTCTTTGCCAAGGATTTCTACCCCACCCTGGACAAGGCCCGGAAGGACATGGCCTCCACCGTGCAGGACACGGGCGTGCAATGCTCGGAATGCGGCAAGCCCATGGTGGTCAAGTTCGGCAAGACCGGCGAGTTCCTGGGCTGCACCGGATTCCCGGCCTGCCGCAACATCAAGAATTTTAAGCGCGACGAAAAAGGCGGCATCATCGTGGTGGAGCGGGAGGAGCCCGAGGACATCGGCATCGCCTGCGACAAGTGCGGCCGCCCCATGAGCATCAAGCAGAGCCGCCGCGGCGAGTTCCTGGGCTGCACCGGCTACCCGGACTGCCGCAACATCAAGAACTTCGAGCGCGACGAGGACGGCAACATCAAGATCGTGGAGCAGGCAGCCCCCGAAGTGGTGGGCACCTGCCCGGAATGCGGCGGCGAGCTGCACCTGAAAAAGGCCCGCACAGGCTCGCGCTTCATCGCCTGCGCCAACTACCCGGACTGCACCTACACCGAGCCGTATTCCACGGGCGTGCCCTGCCCCAACGAAGGCTGCTCCGGCACCCTGGTGGAAAAGGCCTCGCGCAAGGGCAAGCTCTTCTATTCCTGCAGCGAATACCCCAAGTGCGACTACGCGGTCTGGGACTGGCCCGTGAAGGGCCCCTGCCCGGAATGCGGCCACCCGGTGCTGGTGCGCAAGAACACCAAGGCCAAGGGCGAGCACATTGCCTGCCCCAAGCGTTCCTGCAAGTACGAACAGCCCGTCTAGCTGTCCTCAAGGGCCTGGTTGCTGCGTTTCATCAAAAGGGTCAAATCCTCGCGTACGGTATATGTACGCGTCGGCCTTGGCCCTTTTTCGCGCCTTGCACTCAAACCCTTTTGAACAGCCAGTATCTCCAGAATATCCATCAAGCACCGCCTTTTTCGAGGCGGTGCTTTTTTATGAGAACCCCTTTGCCCGGCCCCCGGCGATGACACTTTGATGACAAGCGGTTGCAAAGTGCGTATCTCTTATCATTCCCAAACATCGAAGCTCTGGTAACATACGGATTACCATGGTAAAAAAACATATGAAGAAAGCACTCGACGCAAAAAGGCTGCGCGCCCGGCTGGATCCCGAAAAGGTTCCCTTCACCGGCAGCGAGGATCTTCCGGCCCGCACCACCATCGACAAGTTCCAGCCCCGCGCCATCCAGGCCCTGACCATGGCCCTGCGCATCAAGGGCAACGAGTACAACGTCTACGTGGCGGGCCAGCCCAACATGGGCCGCACCTATTTCGTGAAAAGCTTCCTCGCGCCCCTGGCCGCCAAGGCCGCGACGCCCCAGGACTGGGTCTACCTCTACAATTTCGAGGACGAGGACAAGCCAATAGCCCTGCCCATGCCCGCGGGCCAGGGCCGCAAGTTCAAGAACGCCCAGTCCAAGGCCATGGGCAAGCTCAAGACCGAGCTGCCCCTGCGCTTTGAAAAGGACGCCTTCCAGAAAAAGCACGAGAACCTGATCCGCAAGTACAACCTCAAGCGGGAAAAGCTCTTCGCCAAGATGGAGGAGATCGCGGCCAAGCAGGACTTCAAGGTCCGCTTCGACGAAGAGGGCGTGCTGACCCTGACCCCGGTGGTGGACGGCAAGGTGGTGGGCGAAGGCGACTTCGACAAGCTCGACCCCGCCCTCAAGAAGCAGCTCAAGGCCCGGGGTGAGGTCCTGCTGGACGACGTTTCCGGCTACCTGCGCCAGATCAACAAGAACGAGCAGACCCTGCGCAGGGACGAGGACGAACTGCACCGGAAGACCGCCCGCAGCGTGCTCAAGGAATTCCTGGGCCCTGTGCGCGAACGCTTCGGGACCATCGAGGGGCTCAAGGACTATTTCGAGCTGCTCGAAGAGGAGGTGGTGGAAAACTTCGACCAGCTCCTGCCCAAGGAGCCGGCCATCCCCGGCCTGGGCATGGAGCATTCGGGCGAGGACTTCTTCACCCGCTTCGAGGCCAACCTGTTCGTGGATAATAGCAAGAGCAAGGGCGCGCCCGTGGTTATGGAGGACCACCCCACGGTGTTCAACCTGCTGGGCAGCATAGAACGCGAATCCGAGATGGGGGCCCTGTACACGGACCACACCCTGATCAAGGCCGGGGCCATCCACAAGGCCAACCACGGCTACCTGGTGCTCAACGTGGAGGATCTGCTGGCCAACACCTCCTCCTGGGAGGGCCTGCTTCGCGCCCTGCGCGCGGGCCAGTCCCGCATCGAGGACCCGGTGGAGCCGGACCAGGTGAGGGCCCGCACCATCCAGCCCGGCCCCATCCCCCTGGAACTGCGCGTGGTGCTCATCGGCACGGACGAGCATTACGAAATGCTCCTGTACCACGACGACCGCTTCGCCAAATACTTCAAGCTCAAGGCCCATCTGCAGTCCCGGGTGACGCGCACCGCGGGCAACATCAAGAAATACCTGGCCGCCATCGGCGAGATCTGCCGCGACGCAAAGCCCCTGCCCCTCACCCGCGAGGCCCTGGCCGGGCTCGTGGACTTCGGCTCGCAGCTGGCCGAGGACCAGAAACGCCTCTCCCTGTATTTCCCGCTCATCCGGGAACGGATCATGGAGGCATCGGCCCTGGCCGAGATGCACGGCAAAAAGGAAGTGGACGCGAAGATCCTGCAGGAGGCCATCCGGGCCCGCGACTTCCGCTCCAACCTCTACGAGGCGGAATTCATGGCCGACTATGACCGCGAGGTCATCAAGGTCTCCACGGGCGGGGAAGGCGTGGGCCAGGTCAACGGCCTGTCCGTGACCCTGTTCGGGGACTACGAATTCGGCCTGCCGCACCGCATCGCCTGCACCGTGGGCGTGGGGCACGGCGGCATCCTGGACCTGGAGCGCGAGGCCGAGCTGGGCGGCCCCATCCACACCAAGGCCATGATGATCCTCAAGAGCTATCTCATCGGCATGTTCGCCCAGGACAAGCCCATCGTGCTCACGGGCTCCCTGTGTTTCGAGCAGAGCTACGCGGGCATCGAGGGCGACTCGGCGTCGGGCGCGGAACTGGTGGCCCTGCTTTCGGCCCTGGCGGGCATGCCCGTGAACCTGAGCTACGCCTTTACCGGGGCCGTGAGCCTGAGCGGCGCCATCATGGCCGTGGGCGGGGTGACCAGCAAGATCGAGGGCTTCTTCCAGGTCTGCCACCGCAGGGGGCTCACCGGAAAGCAGGGCGTGCTCATCCCCGCCGACAACGTGGACAACCTCATGCTCGGCGAGGAAGTGGTCCGCGCCGTGGAGGAAGGCAAATTCCACATTCATCCGATCAAGAGCATCGAGGAGGCCGTGGAAATTCTCATGGGGGCCCGCGCGGGCAGCCGGGGCAAATCCGGCAAGTTCCCCCTGGGCAGCGTGTACCGTCGCGTGGACGACCGCTTGGCCGAGCTGGCCGAGCTGGCCGTGCCCAACGGCAAGAAGGGGAGCAGGTAGATGTCCAAGTGGATCCGCTCGAAGCTGCCGGAATTCGTTCGCGACCTGTTCCGCAACTTCTGCCAGGCCTCCCTGGCCCTGGAGGAGCAGTTCCGGTCCTTTGACCGCGACGGCACCGTCAGCTTCGAGGTGCTCCGCGACCTGGTGGGCGACGAAATGGACAAGGGGCTTTTGTGGCGCATGAAGGACACGGCCCACCACGTGTTCCGCAACGACCCGGACAACCCCCTGGCCGGGCAATTCCTGGACTGGGGCCTGGGCTACATCTTCCACGAGACCATCAAGCTCAAGGAAGACGCCTACCAGAAACAGAACTATGCGCCCTGGTTCCACCAACTCTTCGAGGGCGATCTGCAGCAGTCGGAAAAGGACATCACCGACCAGCTCTTCCAGGTGCTCAGCCAGACCGAGGAGAGCATGCTGCGCGAAATCAGCCGAATCCGCTTCATCATGGCCAAGTGCAGGCAGCTGCTGCCCTACTACTTGACCCGGCACCGCGACAATGCATTGCTCGCGCGCTTCATCTATGCGCGAAACGACATGGTCAGATCGGTGTTTACCGAAGAATACGAAGGGCTTGTCATCGCGGTCTACGGGGGCGAGCCCGAGCGGCTCTATGTACTGGCCAGCCAGAGCCTACGCAAGGGCGGCTGGGTGGAGGAAGCGCGCAATGCAGTAGCCGGTGCCCTCCGGCTGAATCCGGAGAGCAGATTGGTGTTGCAAGAAAAGAAAATAATTGATAATTGGGCGACTAGGATAGAAACTTGACTTGGAAAATATGGTCTGTCGGAACAATACAACTTGAGGAGGCCGTTACAATGAAGAAGCTGACATTGCTTGCAATCGCCATGTGCGTCGTATTCGCATGGGGCTGTTCCAAAAAGGTGCAAACCGAAGAAGTGGTTGTTGTGGAAGAAACCGAAGTCGAAGTGGCCAAGAGCCCCATGGACGTCTACAAGGCCGACTACGATGCTCTGCCCGTAAGCCACACCGTCACCAAGGGCGAATGCCTGTGGTGGATCTCCGAATACAAGCACATCTACAACGATCCGTTCATGTGGCCCATGATCTACAAGGCCAACCGCGACAAGATCAAGAACCCCGACCTGATCTACCCGGGACAGGAGTTCGAGATTCCCCGCTATGGTTTTGACCTGGAAGAAGTGAAGGCATCCCGCAAGGAAGCAGGCGCTCCGTGGAAGGCTCTCGAGCCGGGCGAAGACGCCATGATCCCCGCTGAAATGCGTGCTGCCCTGGGCTACAGCTTCTAAGAACGGCATCACCATATTCAAGTAGAATATATGAGACCCCTGCCCTGTGGGTAGGGGTCTTTTATTGTGTTTCTCTCTCGCGGCGGGGAATATGTATTTTCCCCGCCGCCCCAGGACGCAAAAAAGCCCGGAGCATATGCTCCGGGCTTTTCATTTCTATTCGGATCTCTTGCTAGTCGTACTGGACGGCGCTGAACTTCATGAGCGATTCCCAGTCGTGGATGGCTTCCACGTAGCGGATGGTGCCGGTCTTGCCGCGCATGACCAGGGAAGAGGTCTCGGCGCCGTGCCCGGTGTACTTCACGCCCTTGAGGAAGGTGCCGCCGGAAATTCCGGTGGCCGCGAAGAACAGGTCGTCGGAGCTGACCATGTCGCCCACGGTGTAGACACGGCGGATATCCATGCCCGCCTCGGCGATGAGATTCTTCTCGTCCTGACGCTGCGGGTCGAACTTGCAGAACATCTCGCCGCCCATGATGCGGATGGCGATGGCCGAGAGCACGCCCTCGGGGGTGCCGCCGGTGCCCATCATCACGTCCACCTCGCTGCGCGGGTCAATGGCCATGAGCGAGCCGGTGATGTCGCCGTCGGAATGGAGCTGGATGCGCGCGCCCGCCTCGCGGATGTCGCTGATGAGCTTCTTGTGGCGCGGCTTGTCCAGCACGAAGACAACCAGGTCGTCCACGTCCTTGTCCAGGGCCTTGGCAATGTATTTCAGGTTGTGGGCCACCGGAGCCTCGATATCCACCACGTTCTTGGCGGCCGAGGGAACCACGAGCTTCTGCATGTAGAAACTCGGGCCCGGGTCCAGCATGGTGCCCTTGGGGGCCACGCCCACCACGGAGATGGCGTTGGGGCGGCCATAGGCCAGCAGGCTGGTGCCTTCCAGCGGGTCCACGGCGATATCCACGGCGGGGCCGCCGTCGGCGCGGCCGAGCTTTTCGCCGTTGTAAAGCATGGGCGCGTCGTCCTTCTCGCCTTCGCCGATCATGACGGTGCCGTCGATATCCAGCGAATTGAAGCACAGGCGCATGGCGTCCACGGCTGCGCGGTCCGCTTCGTTCTTATCACCCCTGCCGAGCCAGCGGGCGCAGGCCAGGGCAGCGGCTTCGGTGACGCGGACAAGGTCGAGGGCCAGGTTCTTTTGGGGGACTTCCATGGGTAACTCCTAATATTTTTCCCTGATGCGCTTGGCGAAATTCTCCGGGGTGAAACCGTATTTTGCGGAGAGTTCCTTGCCGGGCGCGGATTGACCGAAGTGGTCGAGACCGAGGACAACGCCGTCGCAGCCCACGTACTTGTGCCAGAGGTCGGTGCGGCCGGCTTCCGCGGCGGCACGTGCGGTGACCTCGGGCGGGAAGACTTCCTTCTTGTAGGACTCGGGCTGGTCGTCAAAAAGCTTGAAGCTGCAGATGTTGACCACGCGGACCTTGCGCTTGAGCAGCTTGGCGGTTTCCAGGGCCAGGGCGACCTCGGAGCCGGAAGCGGCGATGATCAGGTCCGGAGTGCCTTCGCAGTCCTTGAGCACGTAACCGCCGCGGCGGGCGCCGTCCTTGACGGCCGGATATTCGGCCGGGTCCAGGATGGGCAGACCCTGGCGGGTCAGGAACACGCAGGAGGGCAGCTTATCCTGGGTGAAGGCCACGTCCAGGCAGACCGCGGTCTCGGTGGCGTCGCAGGGACGCAGGTCGATGAGATCCGGGATCATGCGCAGGCTGCTGATGTGCTCGATGGGCTGGTGCGTGGGGCCGTCCTCGCCCACCCAGAAGGAATCGTGGGTGAAGATGTAGATGGACGGCAGTTCCTGCAGCGCGGACATGCGGATGGCGTTGCGGCAGTAGTCCGAGAAGGTCAGGAACGTGGCGCCGAACGGGATGATGCCGCCATGCAGGGCCATGCCGTTCATGATGGCGGCCATGGGGAACTCGCGCACTCCAAAAGCCAGGTTGCGGGCCTGGTAGCCGTCCAGGCCGAAGTCGCCCATGGTCTTACGGAAGTTGGCGGTCTGGTTGGACGGGTCCAGGTCGGCGGAACCGCCCAGCAGGTTGGGGATGTCGTTCATGACCGCATCGAGGCAGGTGCCCCAGGCCTTGCGGGTGGCCATGGATTCGCCCGGCGTGAATTCGGGCCAGTCGATCTTCAGTTCGGAGCGCTTGCAGTTGATCTGCTTCCACAGGGCCGCAAAGTCCGCATCGGAAGCCAGTCGGGAATCGAGATTTTTCTGCCAGGCGGCCACGCGCTCGCGCATGGAGGCCTGACGGCCGCGGAAGTTGTCCAGCACGTCTTGGGGAACGTGGAACGCCTCGTCGGGCAGGCCGAGCTTTTCCTTGGTGGCCTTGATCTCCTCGGCCTTGAGCGGCTCGCCGTGGGTCTTGTGGTTGCCTTCCATGGTGGCGGCGCCCTTGGCCATGGTGGTGTGGCAGACGATCAGGGTGGGCTTGGAGCCCTCCAGGCGCGCATCCTGTGCGGCCTTGCGGATCTGGGTGTGGTCGTGGCCGTCCACTTCCAGCACCTGCCAGCACAGGCCCTCGAAGACCTTGCGGATGTCGGCGCAGTCCACCTGCCTGGTGGGACCGGCCAGCTGGATCTTGTTGGAGTCGTAGAAGACCACGAGCTTGCCCAGGCCCCAGAGGCCGGCCAGGGAAGCCGCGCCCATGGCGATGGGCTCCTGCAGGTCGCCGTCGGAGCTGAGCACGTAGGTGAAGTGGTCCACCACGTCGGCGCCGAGCTTCTGGCGCAGGAAGGCCTCGGCCGAGGCAAAGCCCACGGACATGGCGAAGCCCTGGCCCAGGGGGCCGGTGGTGGCCTCCACGCCCGGGGTCAGATGGCATTCGGGGTGCCCGGGGGTCAGGCTGCCCATCTGACGGAAATTCTTGATTTCGTCCATGCCCAGAAAACCGGTCAGGTGCAGCAGGCTGTAAAGAAGCATGGATTCGTGGCCCGCGGAAAGGATGAACCGGTCACGGTTGAACCAGTCCGCATTGTCCGGATCATAGTTCAGGAAATCCTGATACAGCAGGGTGGCGAAGTCCGCCGAGGACATGGCGCCGCCCGGATGTCCGGAATTGGCTTTGGCTACGCCGTCCATGATCAGACCCTTGACCACTGCAACGGTTTTCTGATCCAGCTGGCAATCGTTTTTCATTATGGTCTCTCCCTCAACAATTTATTTGCCTACGGTTTCAATGAGGTCGATGCGCCGTTTGTGGCGGTCTCCCTCGAATTCGGTTTCCAGATATGCCTGCACAACGCCTTCGGCCGTGCCGATGCCGATGACGCGTTCGCCCAGGCAGAGCACGTTGGCGTCGTTGTGCGCCCGGGCCATGCGCGCCATGAATTCGTTGGTGCACACGGCGGCGCGAACGCCTTCGAAGCGGTTGGCGGTCATGGCCATGCCCTGGCCCGTGCCGCAGATGAGAATGCCGAGGCAGCCCTCCCGGGACACCTTTTGGGCCACCTTGGCGGCAAAGACCGGATAGTCGCAGCTTTCGGCGCTCTCGGGCCCTTCGTCCACAACGTCCACGCCCTGGCCCTTCAAAAACTCGACCAGATGACGCTTCAGGTTGAAGCCGCCGTGGTCCGATCCGATGATGATCTTCTTAACCATTTCCCCCGTCCTTGTGGTCGGCCGCTTCCCCGTCCGGGTCAACGACGCGTTCCTTGCCGCTCTGTTCGAGCTCCTGCTCCAGTGCGGCTATTTCCTCTTTCAGGAACGTGATCTGCTTGAGCGCCAGTTCCTTTTCCTCTTTCCGGCCGCGCGGGTTTTCCGCAATGTGGCCGAGATGCACATATTCCTCTTTGAGCTGCTTTTCAAGTCGGCTGATCTCGAAGCGGCGCAGGGACGTCTTTCCCATCAGCCGCATTTCGCCGAGCCAGACCCTGAGCCCGTAAATCAGATTGTCGAAAACTCCATCCGGGTGATATCCGCTCATGACTCCTCCTCGTGCGACCTCACGTTGGTATCCAGCCGGAACAGGTCCGTGCCCTCGGGCAGGGACAGATCCAGGGCCTGCCCGGGCCAGTCGCCGTTCCTGAAGCTGCGGCTCTTGACGCGCAGCACACCGGTTTCTCCGTTGTCTATGCTCAGGTTGAGCACGCCTGGCTGCGGCACGCCCTTGGCCTCGTCGGGGTAGCGGTCGAATTCGATGCTCCAGCCGCGCATGTCCCCGTTGTAGATTCGCGTTGCGCCCTCCAGCCGCACGGGCCGCGCCCAGCCGTCCAGCACCAGCAGGGAGACCGGTCCCCGGTCAAAGCGGAACTCGTAGCCCTGGGCCGTGCGTTCCCCGCTGTCGTAGCGCTCCGGCACCAGCGAGGAAAAGGAACCGGCCAGCACGCGGGCCAGGTCCTGGAGCGAAAAGGGGAAGGGCATGCCCATGCGGGTGGCGCCCAGCACCGGATTGACGTGGGTGTAGGCGGCCTTCTGGTCCGGGTAGAAGGCGGTCAGCCCGCCGGAATCCTCCCGGATATGCGCCAGGGCGTGCCCGATGCCCGCGGCCACGTCCAGGCGCAGGGGGCGGGCAAAGTCGCCCCAGAGATTGAGGGTGGTGCGGTTGCTGCGCTTGATGCCCGTATCCAGCACGCGGGTGTAGAACAGACTGGCCGTGACCGAGACGGACTGTGCGGGCAGCGGTGCGCAGTAGCTCTCGCGGAAAACACTCCAGGCGGAAGGAGGGGTGTCCATGCCCGGCCGGAAGGCCTTCCTGGGCGTGCAGCCCGAGACCAGGACAAGCAGGGACGCTCCCAGCAGGAGCGCGCTCAGGAAAATACGCCGTGTTGCCTGCATCTAGATTTCCTTCAGCTTGGACTTGATCCGGTCCGGCTCGGCGTGGCCGAGCTTCAGGGCCTTTTCATAGCCCTTGCGGGCGTCCTTTTTGCGGCCCATCGTGCGGGCGATGTCGCCGTAGTGCTCCCAGATGGTGGGGTCGTCGTCAGTGACCGCCACAGCGTCGCTGATGTGTTGCCAGGCCTCGTCCAGCTTGCCGAGCTTGTAATATACCCAGGCCACGGAGTCGAGGATGTAGCCGTTGTCCGGCTCCTGCTTGGCCGCATTGGTCACCAGCACCAGGGCGCGGTTCAGGTCCCGCCCCTCCTCGGCCAGGGTGTAGCCGACATAGTTGAGCGCCTGGGCGTGGTCCGGCTGCTTGACCAGCAGCTTTTCCATGAGCGCCAGGCCCTCGGCCCTGTGCCCCATGCTGTCCAGCAGCATGGCCAGCTCGTACATGAGCTCGCCGTCCTCGGGCAGTTTGGCCATGCCGGTTTCCAGCACGGTGCGGGCCGCATCCCTGTCCCCCTGGCTGGAGAGCAGCGAGGCCTTGAGAATGTAGAAGCGGTTCATGTCCGGGAAGAGCTCCAGGCCTTCGGCCACGGCGTCCATGGCCTCCTTTTTCATGCCCATGAGATTCAGAAGCTGGGCCCGGAACTGGAGGGCCTGGGGATAATGCTTTTCGCGTGAGGAAACCTTTTCGAGGAATCCAAGTGCTTTGGCTGGATCACCCTCGCCTTCGTTGGCAATGACCGCCTTGTAGAACCAGTACTCGGCCGGCGTGGGCTTGCGGCCGGAAAGCACGTCGAGCACGGTGGAGGCCTGGGCGTAGAAGCCTTCGGCGATGAAGACGTTGGCCGCATCCAGCAGGAAGCTCTTGGTTTTGGGGCCGTCCATGGCCAGGTCCAGGGCCCGGTCCACGTTGTTGAGCTTGAGATTGATGTTCACCAGGCGCAGCCGCACCTCGGGGCCTCCGTCCACCTCCAGCAGTCGGGTGTAGACCTTTTCGGCCAGATCGTACTCCTTGCCCAGCTCATGCAGATAGGCCAGCTCGGCCAGGCCTTCCACGAAGTCCGGGTAGAGCTTGAGGGCCTGCTTGAGGCTGGCGATGGCCTGCTTGCGCTGCCCCAGCTTGGCCTGGGCGCGGGCGCGGTAATAATAGGTTTCCGAGGTGTAGCTTTCCTCGGGAACGAGCTTGAACTGGTCCAGGGCGTCCGCGTACTTGCCCGCCTCCACCATCATCTGGCCGTACCGTTCGCGGGCCAGATGGTCGTCGGGCTTTTGGGCCAGGTAGTTGTCCATGATGGACGCGGCCCGGATGGAATTGCCCTCGATGAGCCAGGAGTTGGCCAGGTACATGGTCATGAGCCGGTCGCCCGGGAACAGGCGCAATCCCTCGCGCAGGATTTCGCGGGATTTCCTGCCGTTTTCCTCGTCGTCCCAGAACAGGGCGGCCTTGTCGCGGTAAAGCTCGGCCGTGGGCTCATGGGCCATGACGATATCCAGGGATTCCACGGCCCGGCTGCGCAAGTCGATCATCTCGGCCTTGCTCAGACTGCCCGGAACCTGCCGGGCCATGGCCAGCTGGTTCTTGAGCTCCTGGTAGACCAGGTAGTGGTAGGTGACGTCCGCGTCCTCGGAAAGACGGATGGTCTGGGTGGCCGTCACGCCCTTGCGCGGGGCGCAGCCCGATGCGGCGGCCAGGGCCAGCACCAGGGCAAACAGGAGGGGGAGAAAACGGCCGGGGGAATGTATGGACAGGATTTGTTTCATGTGTGTTTACCGTGTGCTTGTTTATGGGGTGCGGGCTATGCCTCTTCCTCGATCCAGTCCCGGGAGAAGTCCTTGACCTTTTCGGCCAGGTGCTCGCGAATCTTCTTGAGCAGCCGGGCCTCGATCTGGCGCACCCGCTCGCGGGTGACCCCGAAGCGCTCGCCGATCTCCCGCAGGGTGACGGGATCCTCGGAAAGCAGGCGCTCGTTGAGAATGGCCTGTTCCTTGTCGTTCAGAAGCGGCTCGATGCGGCGCAGGTTTTCCAGGAGCATGCCCGTGATCTCGTCGTTGGCCAGCTTCTCCTCCACCCCGGGGTCCAGAGCGGGCAGGAAGTCCATGCGCGTGGTGTCCGAATCCTCGCCCAGGGGCTGGTTCAGGGACATGTCGTTCTTGGACAGGCGCAGGTCCATTTCCTCGATATCGGCCTCGGACACGTTGAGGTTCTCGGAGAGCACCTCGGTGGTGGGGTCGAAGCCCAGGGTCATGAGCCGCTGGCGTTCCTTGTTCAGGTTGTAGAAAAGCTTGCGCTGGGTCTGGGTGGTGCCGATCTTCACCAGCCGCCAGTTGTCCATGATGAACTTGAGGATGTACGCCTTGACCCAGAAGGCCGCATAGTAGGAGAACTTGATGCCCTTTTCCGGGTCGAACTTCTGCACGGCCTTCATGAGGCCCACGTTGCCCTCCTGGATCAGGTCCAAGGCGTTCTGCATCCAGCGGCGCTGGAAATCCATGGCGATCTTGACCACCAGGCGCAGGTGCGAGGACACCAGCCGGAAGGCCGCGTCCTGGTCGTTCTCGTCGCGCACCCGCACGGCCAGGGCGTATTCCTCGTCGGGGTCGAGCATGGGAAAACGGGAGATTTCCTTGAGGTAGAGCTGGAGCGGGTCGCGGATCCCCACTTCCTTGCCCTTGGCCGAGAAGGTGGCCGGGAGGGTGTTTGCGGGCTTTTCCGCAAGCTCCTTGGATACCTCGAGATCCTCTTCCACGATTTCGGGTATGATGGCGTCGTTTTCGGACGCTTGTGTATCTTTGGATTTCATGTCTAGGCAGCTATATGAATGGCGCGCCATGCGCCGTCTATTATTTCGCTGGGAATCAAGATACAAGTACTATAGTTTTTATTTGTCCTTTTCAATGTTTTTCGGTAGGCCCGATTCCGTGTCGTTGGGCCAAAGGGCTTGATTTTTCTTCGGTCCGCGACTATATCAGGACATCTTGATATTGAAATATTCACCCTGCCCGACCACCAGGGCGCGGCTCACATATGGGAACCGGAGGAAAACGTGTCTGATTTCAGGAAGATACTTAGTGACGACAAGGTCTATTTCTACGACGGCGGCTACGGCAGCCTGCTCATGGGCCGAGGCCTGCCGCCCGGCCTTTCCCCGGAAGTCTGGGGCATGCGCGAGCCCGACGTCATCCGTTCGGCCTACCGCGACTACGTGGAGGCCGGGGCCAACGTCCTCACCACCAACACCTTCGGCGGGTCCGGCCCCAAGCTGGGCCTGGACGCGGACGTCTTCGAGCTGAACCGGACCATGGCCTCCATGGCCCGCGAGGTGGCCGACGGCCGCGCCTTCATCGCCGGTTCCGTGGGCCCCACGGGCAAGTTCTGCGAACCCCTGGGCGAACTGACCTTCCGGGAACTGGTGGCCATCTTCAAGGAACAGATCCGGGGCCTGGTGGCGGGCGGCGCGGACCTGATCATGGCCGAAACCCATTTCGACCTGGCCGAGGCCAAGGCCGTGGTCATCGCCGCACGCGAGGTCTGCGACCTGCCCGTGGGCGTGTCCATGACCTTCGAGGGCAACGCCTGCCTCACCGGCACCAGCCCCCTGACCTTCGTGGACACCATGCAGAACCTGGGCGTGGAGCTCATCGGCACCAACTGCTCGGCCGGTCCCGAGCAGATGCGCGACACCCTGGCCGCCTGGTCCTCCCGGCTGGAGACCCCGGTGGTGGCCCAGGCCAATGCGGGCCTGCCCGAACTGGACGACGACGGCAACACGGTCTTCCGGCTCACCCCCGAGCCCTTTGCCGAGGCGAGCGTCAAATTCTTCGACCTGCACGCCAAGTTCGTGGGCGGCTGCTGCGGCACCACCCCCGACCACATCCGCGCCCTGCGCAGGCTGGCCGAGGGCCGCACCTGGAAGCGGCCGCAAAAGTCCGACGACGCGCAGGTGGTGCTGACCTCCCGTTCGCTCACCGTGCCCCTGGGTTTCAACCACCCCGGCGTGATCATCGGCGAGCGCATCAACCCCACGGGCAAGAAGCAGCTCACGGCCGAGCTGCAGGACGGCCTGTTCACCGAGGCCACCCGCTTCGCCACCGAGCAGATCGCCCAGGGCGCTCCCGTGCTGGACGTGAACGTGGGCGCGCCCCTGGTGGAGGAACGGGAACTCCTGCCGCAGCTGGTCAAGAAGCTGGTGGCCGAGTTCCAGTGCCCGCTGTCCATCGACTCCAACGACTCGGACGCCGTGGAGGAGGCCCTGTGGAACTATCCGGGCTCCCCGCTGGTCAACTCCATCTCCGGCGAACCCGGCAAGATGGAGCGGCTCGGTCCGGTGTGCAAGAAGTTCGGCGCGCCCTTCATCCTGCTGCCCATCCAGGGAAAGAAGCTGCCCGTGACCTCTGCTGAGCGCATCGCGGTCATCGAGGAGCTGGTTGCCCAGGCCGAATCCCTGGGCATCCCCCGCCGCCTCATCGTGGTGGACTGCCTGGCCCTGACCGTATCCTCCAAGCCCGAGGCCGCGCGCCATTTCCTGGAAACCGTACGCCACTGCAAGGAGAACCTGGGGCTGGCCACCACCGTGGGCCTGTCCAACGTCTCCTTCGGGCTTCCGGCGCGCGAACTCCTGAACTCCACGTTCCTGGCCATGGCCATGACCTCGGGCCTGACCTCGTTCATCGCCAACCCCAACTCCCAGCGCCTGCAGGAAACCCTGCACAGCGTGGAGGTGCTCCTGAACCGCGACCCGCAGGCCGGGCGCTACATCGAAAAGTTTTCGGACTGGACCCCGGGCGCTCCCGCCCCGGCGGGCACCCCGTCCGCCCCCTCCGGCGGCAAGGAGACCGAAGGGGGAGACCCGGTGTTCACCGCCGTGGTCAAGGGCGACAAGGACAACGTGGTGGCCCTGGTGGAAGCGGCCCTGGCCGAAGGCGCCGAGCCCATGAACGTGGTCAACGACAGGCTGATCCCCGGCATCCTGGAAGTGGGGGAGAAATACGAGCGCAAGGAATATTTCCTGCCCCAGCTGCTGCGCTCCGCCGAGACCATGCAGACCGCCTTCACCCGGCTCCAGCCCCTGCTGGACGCGGCGGGCGGCGGCGGTTCCAAGCCCGTCGTGATCATGGCCACGGTGGAAGGCGACATCCACGACATCGGCAAGAACATCGTCTGCCTGATGCTCAAGAACCACGGCTTCGAGGTCATCGACCTGGGCAAGGACGTGCCCGCCGAAAAGATCGTGGACGCGGCCCAGGAACACAACGCCAGGGTCATCGGCCTTTCCGCGCTCATGACCACCACCATGGTGCGCATGGAAGACACCGTGCAGATGGTCAGGGACCGGGGCATGGACGCCAAGGTCATGATCGGCGGCGCCGTGGTCACCGAGAAGTTCTGCACGGCCATCGGCGCGGACGGCTGGTCCACGGACGCGGTGGAGGCGGTCAAGATCGCCCAGCGCCTGACCCAGTAAGGCTGGAAACGCTTCAAATCCGGCGCAAAGCCTGTTATCGTGGGTGAAACTCGTTACGAGGAACCTATGAAAAACACGATGATATACAAGGCCGCCATGCTCATGGCGGCCCTGGTTTTGCTGGTGGCGGCCTGCAATGATTCGTCCCCGCAGGCCTCCGCCGATATTGCGCCCTACGCCAAACTGGACATGGCCGGAGCGGACGCCCTGCTGGCGAAAAACGCGGGCAAGCCCGTGCTCCTGTGCTTCTGGACCACATGGTGCCCGGCCTGCCGCGAGGAAATCCCCATCCTGCGGGAACTTTCCGCCCAGTACGGCGACAAGGTGAAGATTGCGGCCGTTTCCCTGGACGAAAACAAGGCCGACCTGGAAAAATTCTTCCAGAACGCAACTCCCGGCCTCGACGTCTACATGGGCACCCAGGCCCTGGCCGGCAAGTACGGCGTCACGGCCATCCCGCACCTGGTCATCCACGGACCGGACGGCGAAGTGGCCCTTTCCAAACCCGGCCTCTTTCCCGGCGCCATGCTGACCTCCATCATCGACAAACTCCTGGAGCACTAGACGTGGCGCTCATCCGCAAGGCCAGGATCAAGGACATCAAGGCCATCCATTCCCTGCTCATGCGCCAGGAGGACCACGAGGCCCTGGTGCTGCCCCGCTCCCTCAGCCAGCTCTATTCCAAGGTGCGCGACTTTTTCGTGGCCGAGGAGGACGGGGAGGTCATCGGCTGCGTGGCCCTGTCCATCACCTGGAGCGACCTGGCCGAAATCCGGTCCCTGGTGGTGACCAAGGCCCAGCGCGGCACCGGCCTGGGGCGCAAGCTGGTGGAAACTGCCATGAGCGAGGGCGTGACCCTGGGCATCTACACGATTTTCACCCTGACCGAAGTCCCGGACTTTTTTGCAAAACTGGGATACACGGTCACGGAAAAGGACAACCTGAACCAGAAAATCTGGGCGGATTGTCTCAACTGTCCCCGGTTTCCGGACCACTGCAACGAAGTGGCCATGACCATTCAACTCTAACCCTTATCCGGCAGGACCATTATGGCCCACAAACTGATACCGTTCATCAAGGCAGAGGAAATCGAGCAACGCGTCCAGGAACTGGGCAGGGAAATCACCGCGGCATACGATGACGACAACCCCCTGGTTTGCGTCTGCGTACTCAAGGGCGGATTCCTGTTCTTCTCGGACCTCATCCGCAAGATCGACAAGGACCTGGAAGTGGACTTCGTGCGCCTGGCCAGCTACGGCACGGCCACGGCCCGCGGCGAGGACATCCTGTTTTCCAAGGACATGGAAGTGCCCATCGACGGGCGCGACGTGCTCATCGTGGAGGATATCGTGGACACGGGCCACTCCATGGACTTCCTCAAGCATGTTTTGTTGAAGCGGCGTCCTAAAAGTTTGAAAATCTGTGCGCTTGTTGATAAGAATGAACGTCGGGAAATCGACATTGAGGTCGATTTCGCCGGATTCAGGATCCCTGAAGGGTTCATCGTGGGCTACGGCCTGGACTATGCAGAGCGCTACCGGGAACTGGACGCCATCTATGAGCTGGTGACCGACCCCGGCAAATAACCTGCGGACAAGACTGGAGATCGCCCAATGATTGTCACATGCTCCAACTGCAATACCAAATACAATCTGCCCGAAGACAAGATCGCCCCGGGCGGTTCCAAGGTCAAATGCTCCAAGTGCGGCCACCAGTTCAAGGTGGAGCCGCCCAAACCCGAGGAAGAGGAAGTGGAAGCCCTGCTCGAGGACGAGGCCCCGGCCCCGGAAACCGATGCGGGCGACGCCTTTGACGAGGAATTCGACGAGGCCCTGGCCCAGGACGCCGCTTCGGACGAGGACGGCGAACTGGATATAGAGGAGCCCTCGGAAGACGAGGCCGACACCGGGGTGGACGCCCCGCCCGCCGACGACTTCGGCGACCTCTTCGACGACCAGGAAGAGCTGGAGGAGCCCGGCGAGGACAGCGTGCTCGAGGGTGACGAAGGCGACCTCTTCGAGGAAGGCGCGGACGAGGAGCAGCCCGAGGAAGCCGAGGAAGAAGACGAAGGCGACCTGGGCGGCCTGTTCGACGACCAGGAAGAGGAAGCCGAGGAAGAAGACGAAGGCGACATCTTCGACGACGAAGAGGAAGAGGACGACGATGAAGACGAACAGGACGACCTGTTCGACGACCTGAACCTGGACGAAAAGCCCAGGCGCAGGGGCCTCGGCCTGATCATCGTTCTCCTGCTGGTGGCCCTGGTGGCCGCGGGCGTCTACTTCCAGGTCTGGAAATTCGTAGGCCTGGATCTCTCGGGCAGCCTCGGCAACATCCCGCTGGTGGGCACCCTGTTCACCGACGGCGACATGCCCGACGCGGAGCCCGGCGAATCGCCCGAGCAGAAGGTCAACAAGATCGAGCTGGACAACGTGCGCCAGTTCTACGTCAAGAACGAAAAGGTCGGCGTGCTCTTCGTCATCCAGGGAACGGCCGTGAACAAGTTCCCCAACCCCAAGGAACGCATCAAGGTCCAGGCCGAGCTCTTCGACGCCCAGACCAAGGTGGTGGCCTCCCAGACACTGCTCTGCGGCAACCAGCTGTCCATGTTCCAGCTGCAGGTGCAGACCCGCGAGGAAATCGAGGAAGGCCTCCAGTCCGAAGTGGGCGTGCTCTCCAACAACACCTTCCTGCGGCCCGGAGCCTCCACGCCGTTCATGTTCGTGTTCTTCGACCAGCCCATGAACGACATCAAGGAATTCGGCGTCAAGGTCGTGGACGCGCAAAATCCCGAATAGCCGAACGCTTCAAGCAACGACAAGGCCCGGAGGACGCATTGTTCTCCGGGCCTTGTTTTACCCAAAGGCCGCGCGTAACCGCCTGCGCAATCAGGGCGTCATTATGCTTGACATGATATTGAAAATCGTTTTCATATTATGCCGCCAAGCAAGAGGAGCCGTCATCATGCTGGAAACAGATCTCATCAGCACCTGCCTTCCGGGCAAGACCTGCGAAGGGTGCGCCAAGGAGCAGCTCCTGGACACCCTGCACCAGTTCGCGGAGTCCCTGGGCGAGGCCATCGACGCCAAGGACCCGTGCACGCGCTTCCATTCCGAGCAGGTGGCCGAGGTTTCGGCGGCCATTGCCCGGGAAATGGGGCTTTCCGACCATGACGTGCGCATGATCCACATTGCCGGGCACCTGCACGACATCGGTAAGATCGGCATTCCGGACGCGATCCTGCGCAAGACGAACTTCCTGACCAGCACGGAATGGGAGCACATCCGCACCCACCCGGAGCTCGGGGCCATCATCGTCCGGCCCGTGGAGGCCTTTTCCCCGCCCGGAGGCGTGGCCGACATCATCCTGCACCATCATGAGCTGTACGACGGCTCGGGCTACCCCTATGGCCGCTCCGGCACGGACATCCCGCTGGGCTCGCGCATCATCACGGTGGCCGACGCGCTTTCGGCCAGGATGCAGCACCGCCCCTACCGGCAGGGGGCGCGTTTCGACGTGGCCGTGCGCGCAATCCTCCACTGCGCGGGCACACACTACGACCCCCTGGTGGTGTCGGCCTTCGAGGCAGCGGTCCGGGAGCTCGGCGAACGGATCCTGACCGGCTGAGGTCCGTGCCGGGCGGCGGTGCCGCCGTCCCTTTCATCAAATTCTCCCAACCAGCAAGATCGTCCAATCGCCCAGGGCGCGTCCGGTGCATCCTGGCCAAAAAGGAGGATCACATGATCACGCGTTTCGATTCGTTCAATACGGCGGGGGAGGACGGCTGGAACAGGCATCCGGCCTTCGAGGGGGTCTATCTCAAGGCCGTGGTGACCGGCGGCCAGAGCAACAACATGTTCAGCGCCCACCTGGTGCGCATCGAACCCGGCTGCGCCATCGGCCTGCACGACCACCCGGGACACTGGGAACTGCACGAGGTCCTGGAGGGGCACGGCTCCTGCGAGCTGGAAGACGCGCACCTCGAATATGCGCCCGGCGTCTGCGAGGTCATGCCGCAGGGCCGCCCCCATACGGTCTCGGCCGGGGAAAAAGGCCTCAAGCTGCTCGCCAAGTTCGTGCCCGCTCTGGTATGACGGGGGCATGAATCGGGGCTACAGGGACGGACTCCACTACATGCAGGTGCCCGCGCTGGACGGCGTGGGCCTGGTGCACGCCGAGGGCGTGAGCCGCAGCGTTTCGCGCCATGCGCACGACTCCCTGTGCTTCGGCGCAGTGCTGGAGGGCGCGCGCGATTTCGGCGAGGGCGAAACCGGAGTCACGGTGCGGGCGGGTCAGGTCATGGCCATCAATCCGCAGCAGGTGCACGCCTGCGGCATGGACGGGCCGTGCTCCTACGTCATGTTCAGCGTCAGGCCCGAAGCCCTGGACCGGGCCCTGGCCGAAATCGGCCTGCCCGCAAACCCCCCGCCCCAGATCCGGGACCTGGTCATCCACGACCCGGCCCTGTACAGCCGGATCGTGCGGCTCTCGGAAGTCACCCTGCGCCATGGCGACCCCCTGGAATCGCAGGCCCTGTACCTGGACATCCTGGCCCGGCTGCTGAGCGAGCACGCCGGGCTGGAGACCCCGCCCCTGCCCGACGAGCCCGAGGCCGTGGCCAGGGCGCGCGAATACCTGGACGAGCATTTTGCCCAAGGGGTCTCCCTGGCGGACCTGGCCCGCGCGGCAGGGCTGAGCCCGTTTCATCTCAGCCGGGTGTTCACGGCCCGCACCGGGCTGCCGCCCCACGAATACCAGACGGCCCGACGCATCCGGCGCGCCAAGCAACTCCTGGAAGCGGGCGAGCCCGCGGCCCAGGTCGCCGTGGCCTGCGGCTTTTCGGACCAGAGCCACCTTTCCCGCGCCTTCAAGCGCATCATGGGCATGACGCCCGGCCAGTACGCCGAGGCGCACGGGCATTGATGCCATTCCCCCCAAAAAAACAAGCCCCGGCCATGGCCGGGGTTGTGCGCCGTTGAAACGGGTTGCTGCCCAAAAAAGGCACGAGGACGCAATGCGTCGTCAGTCCCCGAGGATCTCGACGATCTCGTCGATGCTTTCCAGGGCCAGTTCGAAATCGCCCTTGTGCACGCGATCCTGGAGGATCAGGATCGCGTCCTCCAGGCTGGTGCCCTGGGCGATGAGCACCAGCTCGTCGGCGGCCTCGCCCGCCCCGTCACTCTGTTCGGTCACCAGGTGGTGCAGTTCGTAGAGCACGGGCGCCAGTTCGTCGCGCGGGAGGCCGTCATCCGGTGCGCCGGAGCCTTTGCCGGAGGCCTTGTTCCGGGAAACGAGCTTGGCGGCCGAGGTCAGCACGGTGTGCAGTTCGTCGGAAAATGCCGGAACCTGGGAATGGGCCTTGTCCACATCGCCCTTGCGCAGGGCGAACTCCAGGTTGGCGGCCAGGGTGGAAAGCCGTTTGGCCGCGAGGTTGCCGGAGGCCCCCTTGACGCTGTGCACCAGGCGCAGGGCCTTTTCCGAGCCGCCGCCGCGCAGATACTGCTGCAGGTCGTGGGCCGTGGACGCATACCGCTCCAGGAATTCCTCCCAGAGCTGCGCGTACAGTTCCTCGTTGCCGGAAAGGAGATCCAGCCCGGCTTCGCAGTCGATGCCCGGCAGCGCGTCGGACGCGATCTCGCAGGTTTCCACCGGGGTGGGCTCTGCCGCGAAGTCCTCGTCGTCGATGTCCAGCGGATTGAGCCAGCGGGCCAGGGTCTCGTACAGGTGCTTCACCTCGATGGGCTTGGGCGTGTAGTCGTTCATGCCAGCGGCCAGGCATTTTTCCCGGTCCCCGCTCATGGCGTGGGCGGTCATGGCAATGATGGGCAGGTCTGCGAAACGCTTGTCCGCGCGCAGGGCCTTGGTCACTTCGAAGCCGTCCATACCCGGCATCTGGATGTCCAGAAGCAGGGCGTCGTATTCCTTTTCCTTCAGGGTCTGGATGGTCCCGCTGCCCGTATCGACCACGTCCACGGCCATGCCCTGGCTTTCCAGGATTTCCTTGGCCACCTGCTGGTTGATGGGGTTGTCCTCGGCCAGCAGCACCCTGTGGCCGCGCAGGTTGGCCAGGGTGGCGGAAACGGTCACGTCGCGGGAAAGCTTGTGGCCGCTGTCGAAGAGCAGCATGATGCTGTCGAACAGGATGGAGCGGTTCAGGGGCTTGAGCACGAAGGAATCGAAAAGCTGTTCCTTTTCCGTGATGTTTTCCAGGTTGCTGGCATAGTCGGTCATGAGCAGGATGCGGGTGAACCGGAACCCGCTCGCGTCCCGGTCGCGGATCTTTGCCTCCAGCTCGCTGAAGTCGGGCATACCGTAATCAATGAGCGCCAGGTCGTAGGGATGCCCCTTGTCTTCCGCGGCCCGCGCCATTTCCAGGGCAGTGACACTGCCGGAGGCGTCCTCGCATTCCAGGCCCAGCCCGCGCAAAATCTCGAGAATGGCCTCGCGGGCCGTGGCGTTGTCATCCACCACCAGCACCCGCTTGCCCGAGGCTTCCGCCGGCAGGGGCTGCAGTTCCTCCCGACCCACGGGCTGCAGGCCGAAGGTGGCGGTGAAGCTGAAGATGGTTCCCCTGCCCGGCTCGCTTTCCGCCTCGATGCTGCCGTCCATGAGCTCCACGAAATTCTTGGCGATGCTCAGGCCCAGGCCCGTGCCGCCGTAGCGCCGGGTGGTGGAGGTCTCGGCCTGGGTAAAGGGGTCGAAAATGGTTTTCAGCTTGTCCTCGGGAACCCCGATGCCCGTATCCACCACGGCGAAGAACAGGGTGGCCTTTTCCGCGGAGGATTCCTTGACGTCGATGACGATGGAAACCTCGCCCTGGTCCGTGAACTTAACCGCGTTGCTGGTCAGGTTGTTGAGCACCTGCTTGAGCCGGGTGGGGTCGCCGATGAGCGCGCAGGGGGTTTCGTCCTTGAGCCAGACAATGAGCTCCAACCCCTTGCGCGAGGCGTTGTGGGCCGCGATGCTCGAGACCTCGGCCAGCACGTCCCGCAGGTTGAAGGGCACGTGTTCCAGCTCCACCTTGCCGGCCTCCACCTTGGAGAGGTCCAGGATGTCGTTGATGAGGCCCAGCAGGGATTTGGCCGCAATGTCGATCTTGGAGGCGTAATCGGTCTGGCGCGCCGTGAGTTCGGTCTGGAGGATGAGATGGGCCATGCCGATGATGGCGTTCATGGGGGTGCGGATCTCATGGCTCATCTTGGCCAGGAATTCGCTCTTGGCCGAGTTGGCCAGTTCGGCCTCCTGGGTGGCCTTTTCCAGCTCCATGACCAGGGAGGACAAGCGCTCGGCGTTCTCCTCCTGGATGTCCTTGGCCATCTGCATGTCCTCGGCGTGCCGCTCCATGGCCGCCTCGGCCTCCTTCCACTTGGTCACGTCCGTGCCCGTGGCCACGATGCCGATGGGCTCGCGCTGCGCACCGAGCATGCGGGTCACGTTCCAGACGATGGTGCGCTCCTGGCCGTCCGCGCCCACCACCTCGTTTTCGAAATCCAGGGTGGCCTCGCCGCCCAACACCCGGTCGATGTCGCCCATGACCACCTCGCGCTCCTCGGGCGGAATGAAGATCTCCAGGTAGTTGCAGCCCACCACCTCGCTGCGTTTCTTGCCCAGCAGGGTCTCGGCCTCCCTGTTGAACTCCAGCACGGTGTAATCCGTGGAAATGATCAGGATGATGTTGCCCAGGGTCTCCAGCAGGGCGTCCAGCCGCACCCGGGCCTCGGCCTGCGCGGTGCCGCACGGCTCCGGGGAAAGGCGGACCAGCCGGACGCGCTCCCCGGCCGCCGAAACGGTCCGCAGGGAAAGGGACACCGGCGTTTCCGCGCCGGAAAGGGTCAGGACCGAAGCCCGCTGGCCGTCCGCGTCCGCCCCGCTCTTGAGCAGGGCGTCCAGCCCCGGCATGCGCACCAGCTCCAGGAGGTTGTGCCCGGCCATGTCCTGGTCCCGCTCCAGGTCGGTGCAAAAAAGCTGTTCCCCCGGCCGGTTGGCCGCGATCACCCCGCCGTCCGGGCGCGCCGCCAGGACCGGTCCCGGAAGGACGGCAAGGAAATCAGGGAGTTGCTCTCGGGTCAGTTCCAGCATGATTTCGGGCACCCGGGTTGGAATTGCATGCGCATGTACACCTGTTTGCCGGAAAAGTACCATCATCCCGCAGAGGTGGGAAGCCCCAGTACGTTATTAAGGTGTGGAAGCCAAAAAGGAAACGCCCGGATGAACCGGGCGTTGTTTCTCGGGCTATTGCCCTCCGGGGGAGAAGGACAGGACGTCCTTGCCCAATCGCCACCCGGGGCGCGACTTGACGATGTTCTTGACCGCGGGGCAGTACCAGAAGGTTTCGTGGTCCACCCAGTTTTCAAACCTCGCCCAATGCTTACGCTCGATCCGGAAGGCCTTGTACTTGGCCCCCGCGACATCAATCTCCTGAAAATCCGCGACAGTGTATTCGTTTTCGTACCACTTGTTCCCCCCGGCCGTGGCCGGGCCGACATAGGCGTCCTTCCAGTGCTTGCCGACGTATATGGGGAAACTCAGCCGGACCGGAGCGGGGTCGGACACCCTCATGTCCTTTTCTTCGTTCAGGTCCCGCATTCCGACAATCTGGAATTTGTTGTTGTAGCGATATTGATAGTTGAAACCGGCTTCCGAGCGTTCCTCCAGGTCAAATGCCCCGTCCGGATAGACCTTCACGATGGATTCGGTGTAGGTTTCCACGCCTTTTGCCCTTGAAAAGGCCTTGCTGACCCAGGTGTCGCCCACGACCATTTGCGGGAATTCGGCCCGGAAGGAGTCGTCCACCGGGATGGTTTTTCCGGGGAGATCGGGCGAAAGGGCGGGCCTGGAAGCGACGCATCCCAGACAGAGCAGGAGCAGCGCGAGCAATGAACAGGAAAACAGCCTCATAATTCCTCCTATATTTGAAGAGGAAATCACCTACCAAGCCGACATTTTCCCGTCAAGGAGGGTCGACACAACAAAACGAAAAGGCCATCAAACATATTCGCGCTCAACGACATCATCCTGAGGGCATAATGGCAACCAACCAACAAACCACAATTGTTTTTTCACACATCCCCTTGGATACAAATAAGACCGTGATTCAGTCAGATCAGGCAATGAACACATCCGCTGACTCTTTCTTTGCCATATAAAACTGTAACCTAGGTATCTTTCCAACATGCCAAAACAGCAGCGAAAACCCATAACCTCAGACGGGTTGTGACAAACACGGGAGAAGCCATGTCAAATAAGATTTTTGTAGGCACAAGCCTGGATGGATATATCGCAGATCGTGATGGCGGACTTGAATTTCTCGAGACTGTCCCCAACCCGGGCGGGAAGGATCTTGGATTTGTGCCATTCATGAATAGTATCGATGCAATTCTCATGGGACGAAAAACCTTGGAAGTCGTCCTCGCGTTTGATGTCCCATGGCCGTATTCAAAGCCGGTTTTCATACTGAGTTCAACAATGAAGACCACTCCTCAACAATTGACCAATAGGGTGGAAATTATATCGGGCGAGATAAAGGAAGTGGTGCGTGATCTTCACATACGAGGATTTAAGGACATCTACATAGATGGAGGCAAGCTTATTCAAAGCTTTCTAACCGAAGACATGGTCGATGAAATGATTGTGACTCAGATTCCCATATTACTCGGAGGTGGAACTCTCTTATTTGGGGCTCTTCCCAGTCATATGCGGTTTGAACTGATAAAAAGCCAAGTGCTATTACAAGCTCTCGTGCAATCTCATTATAGGCGTATACGATAAACTAAATGTCCATAGTTCACGCCAGCAGCTTAAGCCAACCAAAGCCGAGCCGTGCTCGATATAAACAATATCGCCATGCCCCCACACAATGGGTCATGAATTACTCTAATGTAGATGCCTCGCCTCTTCTGCTCAATGCCGTTCTCAAAAAGGAAACGCCCGGATGAACCGGGCGTTTTTCCATTTGTTGTACCGGGTGCGCTAGTACAACATGTCCTCATCCTTCACCGGATGGGCAAAGGTCTTGTATGCCCATATCTGGTAGAGGATGACGATGGGCACGAAAACCAGGGCCACGCCGAGCATGATCTTCAGCGTCAGGGGGCTGGAGGCCGAATTCATGATGGTCAGGCTGTTGCCCGGATTGGGGTTCGAGGGAATGATGGCCGGGAACAGGCCGATGACGCCGAAGAGCGCGGTGCCGCCGATATAGGCGCAGGAAGCGCCCCAGGCGAACCACCACTTGGCCGCTCCCATGTAGACCCGCATGAGCACCAGGCCGCCCACCGGGATGAACAGCACGGCGAAGAGCAGCGGGTTCTTGAAGTAGTTGCCGAAGAGCTGGGTGGCCACGGCCGAATAGGCCAGGAAGAGCACGGTGAGCACCACCAGCGCGGGCCACATCCTCGTGGCCACGTTGATGCCGCGCTCGCGGATTTCACCGGTGGCGCGGATGGCCAGCCACAGGGCCCCGTGGGTCACGAACATGGCCGTGAAAAGCACGCCGCCCGCCAGGCCGTAGGGGTTCAGCAGCTGGAACAGGTTGGCCTGGTTCAGGCCGGTTTCGTCCAGGGGCAGGCCCTGGAAGATGTTGGCGAAGGCCACGCCCAGCAGCACCGAGGGCAGCAGGCTGCCCAGGAACTGGCAGGCGTCCCAGATTTTTTTCCAGCCGTCGCTGTCCACCTTGGAGCGCAGCTCAAAGGAGACGCCGCGCAGGATGAGCGAAAAGAGCAGCAGCATGAGCGCGGTATACAGGCCGCTGAACATCTGCGCATAGGCCAGGGGGAAGGCCGCGAAGGTCACGCCGCCCGCGCTGATGAGCCAGACCTCGTTGCCGTCCCAAAACGGACCGGTGGTGTTGTACATCATGCGCTTGTCGGCCTCGTTCTTGGCCAGGAAGGGCATGAGCGTTCCGACCCCGAGGTCGAAACCGTCGAGGATGAAATAGACTGCCCAGAGGACGCCCCAGAGCAGGAACCAGACGGTCGCCAAAATCATGTGAGTGGATTCCATTGTCTTCTCCTTTACGTCCTGTGGTTAGTGGCCTTCCACCGGGCCCTGCTTGGCGATGCGCACCATGAGCCAGATGCCCGCGATGCCCAGCAGCGTGTACAGGGCGCTCATGACGATCAGGGAAAAAGCCACCTGCCCGGCGGTCACCCTGGACACGGCCTGGGAGGTCTTCATGAGGCCGTAGACGATCCAGGGCTGTCGGCCCACCTCGGCCACGGCCCAGCCGAACTGCATGGCCAGGTACGGCAGGGGAATGGCAAAGGGCAGGATCTTGAGGAACCACGGGTAGTTTTCAATATTGTTGCGCCTGAGCCAGGCGAATCCGGCCAGCAGGATCATGACCGTGCCGATGCCCACCATGCCCCGGAAGGACAGGAAGGTGATGACCACGGGCGGACGCTGGTCCTCGGGGATGTCGTTGAGGCCCACGACCTCCGCGCCCGGATCGTTGAAGGCCAGCAGGCTCAGCAGGCCGGGAATGGGCAGGGCCTCGAGCTTGTTGCCGTCCTCGCCCGGGATCTGGAGCAGGTACATGGGCGCGCCCTTCTGGGTCTCCCAGTGCGATTCCATGGCCGCCAGCTTGGCGGGCTGCAGCTCGGCCACGTGGTTGCCGTGCCAGTGCCCCTGGGTGGCGATGAGCACCGAGGCGACCACGGCCAGGGTGGCCCCCAGGCGGAAGGAGCGGCCAAAGAAGTCGGCCTCGCTCTTGCGGTACAGGTGCCAGGCCGAGATGCCCAGGACAAAGAAGGCCGCCACACAGAAGCCGCCGAGGATGGTGTGCATGAACTGCTGCCAGGCAAAGGGGTTGGTGACCACGGCCATGAAGTCGTCCAGCTCGGCGCGGCCGTTGCGCAGCACGTAGCCCAGCGGGTTCTGCATGAAACCGTTGGCGATGATGATCCACACGGCGGACAGGTTGGATGCGCCCGCCACACACCAGGCCGCGATCATGTGCGCCCGGGGCGAAAGGCGGTTCCAGCCGAAGTGCCAAACGCCGATGAAAGTGGATTCAAGAAAGAAGGCCGCCGTGGCCTCGATGGCCAGCAGGGAGCCGAAGATGTCCCCCACGTAGGCGGAGTAGCCCGCCCAGTTGGTGCCGAACTGGAACTCCAGGGTGATGCCGGTGACCACGCCCAGGGCGAAGTTGACCAGAAAGAGCTTTCCCCAGAACTGGGCCATACGCCGGTACACTTCCTTGCCCGTGCGCACAAAGGCCGTTTCCATGCAGGCGATGAGCACGGAAAGGCCGAGCGTGAGCGGGACGAAGATGAAGTGGAAGGCCGTGGCCGCAGCGAATTGCAGCCTCGAGAGCATCAACGCGTCCATACAATCCCCCTTGAAAATATTTTTGTCTCTATATGCCTGAATTTCAGTTTTTGCGCCAGCCGAAAACTCAATTTCCCGGGTAGAATACGTCTTTCTGATCTAAAATCAATAAAAATTATCATTACTAATAAATAGACATGGGGTGGAGGGAAAAGAAAAGGCCCCTTTCGGGGCCGGAAGAAATGGCTATGAAATGATTGTCCGAAGAAGCCGGGCGGTGTTGGCCGCGCCGTCCAAGTCGATGGATTTGCCTGTCGGCCCCCGGCCCAGCCCGGCGATCATCTTTTGCGCCACGACGTCCGGGTTGAGATTGCCGGGATCGAGCACGGTCAGCAGGCCCATCTTCTCCAGGCGTTCGGCGCGCATGCGCTGCTCGCGGTTCTGGTCAAAGGGCATGACCAGCCCAAAGGTGGAGGCGGCCAGCAGGTTCATGGTCGTGTTGTACCCGGCCAGGCTCACGGACAGGGCGGCCGCTGCGATGTATGCGGGAAAGCGGTCCGTGAACCGTTCCACCATGGCCCGGTCCATGCCTTCCGCCTTGGCGCGCAGGGCCGCATAATCCGTTTCCGGGGCATAGGGCCCGGTGAACAGGCAGAGCCGGTGCGGGTACTCCCGGCCGATGCGGCGCGAGGCCTCCAGGGTCGCGTGCAGCAGTTCCTGGCCCACGCTGCCTCCACCCGCGCTGGCCACCACCAGGGGCGCATCCCCCAGTCCCAGTTCCCGCGCCAGCGCCCTGCCCTGCTCCGGGTCGGACCGGGGGGCCACATACCCGGTGTAGTGGACGGGAATGGTTATGTCCCCGGCCGCGGGAAAGGTTTCCTCGAGCCTGACCAGCCCTGGGTCGGCATGCACCAGCAGGGCGTGGAACAGCGGATTGAGCGTCCCCAGCACCCGGGTCTCGAACCTGGCCTGATTCGGCTTTTCCACCAGGATGTCGCGCAGGCTGCACACGCTCTTGCACGCGCCGTATTTTCCCGCCCGCACGTTTTCCAGGATGGGCAATAGCTCGAACTTGAACTTGTTGCGGCCGAACGGGAAAAGCTCCACCAGAAAAATATCGGGCCGCTCGCGCTCCATGAGCTCCAGGAACAACCCCTTGCGGCGCGCCAGGACCTCGTCCACGTCCGCCCCCGGCTCCACCGGGATGAACCGGCTGAACTCCTCGTCCATCATCAGGCCGGGCAGCCGGTAGCGGGTGGCGTGGTCCGGCAGGTCCAGGTCCACCTCGGCCCCGCCCGTGACAAAAACGACCTCATGGCCCCTGAGCGCCCGGACGATCTCCAGACTGCGGAACAGATGGCCCACGCCGAGCACGTGCTGGCTGTAGAAGACGATTTTCATGTCAGAATTCCAGGTTCAGTTGGCGCACGGCCAGTTCCCCGTCCGCGCAGACCAGATGGTGCAGCCGGTAGTCCTTGCTGATGGGCCGTTTCTCGTCCGGAATGAAGTCCATGCCCAGGAGCTTGTAGGCCAGCACGCGCAGCACGCCGTTATGGGTTGTCACCAGGATGCGCTTGCCCGCATGGGCTTTCGCGGCGTCGTGCAGGGCCTCGGCCGCCCGATCAAAGACCTGCTGCCGGTCCTCGCCGTTGGGCGGCCTGAACCCGTACCCCTGGTTCTCCAGGGCGCGCACCGTGTCGCGCATGGCCCGCAGGTCCGCCACATACAGTCCGGTCCAGTCGCCCCAGTGCTGCTCGCGCAGGCGCGCGTCCTCCAGCACGGGCACGTCCAGGCGTTCGTTGACCAGTTCGGAGGTCTGTCTGGCCCGTAGCATATCGCTGGTCAGGATCAGGTCGATGTCGCGCAGTTCCGGGGAAGCCCCCCAGTTCCGGGCCATGTCGATGCCCTCCAGGGCGAGCGGGGTGTCGGTCTGGCCCTGGATGCGGCGCTGCTGGTTCCACTCGGTGCGGGCATGGCGCATGAGAATGAAGTGTGTTTCCATGGTCATCCATTATACACGATTTTAGTCATGATGTGTTCCACGGGCTTGCAGGTGATCCGCAGGTCGTGCTCCTCGCGCACGTATTCGGCGGCCTGGGAGCCCAGCCGGGTGCGCAGGCCGCCGTCGGCCACAATCCGGTCCAGGGCCTCGGTGAAATCCTGGGGCGTGTTGGGGGAAATAAGACCGGAGTGCTCATGCCTGACGACCTGGGGCGCGCCCTCGTCGTTGGTGGCCACGACGGGCACCCCGCAGGACTGGGCCTCCAGGTAGACCATGCCGATGCTCTCCTCCAGGCCCGGAAAGGCGAACACGTCGCCGGCGCTGTAGAACCTGGTCATGTCCTCGCGCGGCACGGCTCCCAGGAAAAGGACCGCATCGCTAAGCTGCTCCCTGGCGCGGGTTTCCAGGTCGGGGCGCAGCGGCCCGTCCCCGGCGATGACCAGTAAAACATCCCGGCCCCGCCGTTGGATCTCGGCGCAGGCGTCCATGGTCCAGCGCAATCCCTCGGCCTTGACCCCGGCCCGCATCATGGCCGCCGTGCAGATGACGACCCTGTCCCGCGCGCCCCATGCCCGGCGCAGTTGCTCGCGGCCCTGCTCGTCGCGCATGAATTCCCCGGGCCGGAACCCGGGCCTGACCATGCTGTATTTTCCCGGGGGCAGCAGCCAGCCGGCGGTCTCGAAATAGGGGAGCTTGTTGCAGAAGACATGGTCGGCCGCCAACATGGCGCGGCGGTTGAGCCAGTGCCCGGCCAGGGTCCTCACCGCCCGGGCCCGCTTCGGGGCGTAGGAGGCCGAAAACAGGAAATAGGGAAGGCCGAGCTGCCGGGCAATGGCCGGGCCGAACACGTCCGGCACCTTGTAGTAGGAGCTGTAGGTCAGCACGCAGTCCGCGTTTTTCGCCCGCTCGACCATCCGGTCCAGGGCCCTGAACGCGGCGCGCCAGCGCCAGGGCCGCCAGTAGATCCACTTGGCCGGGAAGTGCGGCAACACGTCCACCTCGTGCCCCAGGTCCTCCAGGGCGGCCTTGAGGTCCGCGGCAATGGTCACGTCCCCGGACGGGCGCGGGTTGTCCAGGGGCTTGAAGGGCAGGCAATAGGCGATTTTCATGCTTCTCGGGCCGGTTGCGGGTTATTGTTCTATCATGAGGCTTTTGCCCGCCCCCCGCAAGAGGGGGAATCCGCCTCGTGCCTTCGGCGCATTGGCTCATATCAAAATTGACAAAATCGTATATAACAAGAAAAAATTGGCAAGATTGTTAATTTCAATACTGCTTAAAATGTAAAAATCAAGGAATATCAATCGAAATAGAATGGCATCAGGTTTGCATTTGGCGTTTTCGGAGGTTGCAAATGAATCCAGTAGATAACGCTTTCATTCTCATCTGCGCGGCCCTGGTCATGTTCATGACCCCCGGCTTGGCGCTCTTCTACGGCGGTCTTGTCAGAAACAAGAACGTCCTGTCCACCGTCATGCACAGCTTCATGATGCTGGGCCTGGCCTCGGTCCTGTGGGCCGTGGTCGGGTATTCCCTTTCCTTCGGCAGCGACATCGGCGGCCTTATCGGCGGCATGGACTTCGCCTTTCTCAAGGGCGTGGGCATGGGCGTCGAGGGCTCCCCGGCGGACAACCTGCCGCACCTGACGTTCATGATCTTCCAGTGCATGTTCGCGGTCATCACCCCGGCGCTCATTTCCGGCGCCTTTGCCGAACGCATGAAGTTCTCGGGCTTCATGGTCTTTTCCGCGATCTGGCTGCTGCTGGTCTACGCCCCCATGTGCCACTGGGTCTGGGGCGGCGGCTGGATGGGCGAAATGGGCGCGCTCGACTTCGCGGGCGGGGCCGTGGTGCACATGAGCTCGGGGGCGGCCGCCCTGGCCTGCGCCCTGCTGCTGGGCAAGCGCAAGGGCTACGGCCGCGAGCCGTTCATCCCACACAACCTGCCCATGACCATCCTGGGCGCGGGCATCCTGTGGTTCGGCTGGTTCGGCTTCAACGCCGGTTCGGCCCTGGCCGCGGATGGCCTGGCTGCCAACGCCTTCGTGACCACGCACATGGCCACGGCGGCTGCGGCGCTGAGCTGGATCGTCGCGGAATGGGTCCACGGCGGCAAGGCCACCACCCTGGGCGCGGCCTCGGGCGCCGTGGCCGGCTTGGTGGCCATCACCCCGGCTGCCGGTTTCGTCACCCCCATGGCGGCCATCGTCATCGGCCTCATTGCGGGCGTGCTCTGCTTCGGCGGCATCATGCTCAAGAACCGGTTCGGCTATGACGACGCCCTGGACGTGGTCGGCATCCACGGCCTGGGCGGGACCTTCGGCGCGCTGGCCACCGGAGTGTTCGCCAGCATCGGGGCCGAGGGGCTGTTCATGGGCAACGCCCACCAGCTCTGGGTCCAGTTCGTATCCGTGGTGGCCACCTGGGGCTACTGCTTCATCATGACCGTCGTCATTTTCAAGGCCGTGGACTTCATCATCGGCATGCGTCCCTCCGAAGAGGACGAAGTGCGCGGTCTGGACGTGACCCAGCACAGCGAAACGGGTTATCAGTTGTAATCAAGGAGTCTGAACATGAAGAAAATAGAAATCATAACCCGAACCTTCAAGCTGGACGACGTGAAGGTGGCCCTGAGCGAACTCGGCGTGACGGGCATGACCGTCACCGAGGTCAAGGGATTCGGCCGCCAGGGCGGCCACAAGGAAGTCTATCGGGGCGCGGAGTACCAGGTGGATTTCGTGCCCAAGATCAAGATCGAGGTCGTGGTGGAGGACGAGCGCGTGGCCGAACTGGTGCGCGAGGCCAAGGAGGCCGCCTTCACCGGCAACGTGGGCGACGGCAAGATATTCGTTTCCCCGGTGGACGAGGTCATCCGCATCCGCACCGGCGAAACCGGAGACGAAGCGATCTAGGCCCCGGGGGAAGGCCGCTTCCCAGCCGCCACTGGGGCGTGCGGCCTTCCCGGGCCTCGACCATATTTCGCAGCCATCCCCCACCGGTTGCGAACCCCATGGAATCGGCAGGACACCCCCACCGTCCATCCGAAACCCCACTCTCCGGGCGGGCCGCAGCCCTCACACGGCGGCCCGCCCAAGGGGGCGGGAGGGAATGAAAATGAACGGCCCTGCAACGGCGGCAAACGCCACACAGACATACGCCCGGGCCCGCAAGAGACTGCTGGACGGCCGCCGCGCAGGCGGGTTGCAGGGATTGCCCGGCGCCCTGGCGCACGCCACGGACGTCTATTTCACCGACCGCCTCGGGGAGCTGGGGCACGGCCACGACCTGGAGGGCGTTCCCTATGTGCTGGCCGCCGTGGGCGGCTATGGCCGGAGCGAACTCTGCCCGGGTTCCGACATCGACCTGCTGCTGCTCTTCGAAAGCAGGATCCCCGAACAGGCCAGGGATTTCATCCGCGACATCGTCTACCCCCTCTGGGACCTGCGCCTGGACGTGGGCCACGGGGTGCGCACCGTGGCGGACTGCGTGTCCCTGTCCCGCGAGGACGGCAAGGTGCTGTCCTCCCTGCTGGACGCCCGCCCCCTGGCCGGGGACGCCGCCGTGCTCGGGACCTTTACCAAAACGTTCCGGGACAAGGTGCTGCACAGGCACACGGGCTCCTTTGCCGCCTGGCTCAGGGGGCACAACCTGGAGCGCGAGGCGCGGTACGGCGATTCCGGCGGCCTGCTGGAACCCGAGCTGAAAAACGGCCTGGGGGGCCTGCGCGACGCGCACCAGGTCATGTGGCTTTCCGCCGTGCAGGGCCGGACAGGGACCTCCCCGTTCCTGCCCCATGAGCTGGCCAGGCTGCGCGAGGACGTCCGCTTCCTGCTCCGCGTGCGCACGGCCCTGCATCTCCAGGCCCGACGCAAGATGGACAGACTCGTTTTCGACCTTCAGCCGAATATAGCCGAAACACTTGGCTTCCTGCCTTCCGAACACTCTCCGGAAAGCGCCGGACGGGCCGTGGAGTTCTTTCTTTCCCGCCTGCACCGGGCCATGAACCGCATCCTGGCCATGCGCGAGGCGCTCTTCCGGGAGGTCTACCCGGATTCCAAAACCGTGGCGCACCATGACAACGACCCGGCCACCAATGTGGAATGCGGGGCCTCGGGCCTGCGTTTCATCCGGCCGGACAGGGTGCGGGCCGAGCATGTGCTGGGCATATTCCTGCGCTGGGCGCGCCAGGGCGTGCCCCTGTCCTGGCAGGCCCGCCGGTTCGTCGCCGAAAACAGGGACCGCTTCGGCGCGGAGCTGGCGGACAGGCCCGAGGCCCTGGACATGCTGCTGGATATCTTCATGGCCGGGCACGGGGCCGCAGCCTCGCGCGGACTGGCCCAGACCGGGCTGCTGGCGGCCATCATCCCGGAGTTCGGACAGGTGCGCCATCTGGTGCAGTTCAACGACTTTCACGTGCACCCCGTGGGACGGCACACCCTGGAATGCATCGCCATGATCGCCGGACTTCTTGAAAAGGGCGGGGAAGGGGACGAAGACGGATGGGCCGGGGATATGGCCCGGATGCTCGAGCATCCGCAACGGCTGGTCCTGGCCGCCTTTTTCCACGACCTGGGCAAGCTGGAGAACGACCACTGCGCGGCGGGCGCGGAACTGGCCGAATCCGTGCTGGGCCGCTTCAACCGCCCCGAGGACGAAATCCGGGAGGTTGCCTTCCTGGTGCGTCACCACCTGCTCATCCCGGAGACGGCCACCCGCCGGGACCTGAGCGACGAAAACGTCATTGCCCGCGTGGCGGCCAGGGCCGGGAGCACGAACCGGCTGGACATGCTCTACCTGCTTTCCGTTGCCGACAGCAGGGCCACGGGGCCGCGCGCCTGGAACAACTGGACCGCTTCGCTCTTTTCCGAGCTCTATGCCAAGGCCCGCTCATACATGACCCATGGCGAGCTGGCCGAGCCCCTCAGGGCCGAAAAGCTCATGAACACCTGGGACCGGGTCCGGGAACTGACCGACGGCAGGCATCCCGCGCCTTGGGTGGAGCGCACGCTGGAGGCCATGCCCCCGCGCGCCCTGTTCGCCCTGGATGCGGAGACCCTGGTGCGGCACATGGACCTGTGCGCCGAGCTGCTGGCAGCCGTGCGCGAGGACCGCATGCGCAAGCCCAGCCCCATGGGCGGCAAGGGGGTCAACGTGCTGGACGCGCGCCCGGCAAAGGCCGGGGGGTGCTTCGAGGTCACCATCGCCGCCCTGGACCGGCCCGGTCTGTTCGCCACCCTGGCCGGGGCCCTGGCACTGCACAACCTGGACATCCTTTCCGCGGACATCTTCACCTGGGCCGACGGCATCGCCATGGACGTGTTCACCGTGGCCGAGCCCGAGGGCGCTCTCGTGCTGGACGAGGTCTGGGCCCGGGTGCGGCGCAGCATCATGTACGCCCTCACCGGCAAGCTGGACATCGAATCCCGGCTGGAGGACAAGCGCAACTCCCTGCTGGCCCCCAGGCGTTCCGCACCCAAGCTGCCGCCTTCCGTGAACATCGAAAACCGCTCCAGCGATTTTCACACGGTCATCGAGGTGGCCGCGCCCGACCGCCAGGGACTGCTGCACGACCTGGCCCTGACCCTGAACCGCCAGGGCCTGAGCGTGGAGCTGGCCCGCATCACCACCATCGGCGGCCAGGCCGCGGACGTCTTTCACGTGCTGGACCGCGAGGGCATGAAGCTCACCGATTCCGAACGGATCGAATCGGTGCGCCAGGCGCTTTTCGACCGGGTCGCCGCCTGAGCGGCTTGCCCTTTGGCGGTTTCTCTGCCACACCTGTCCCACTGACATTTCCGGAGGTTGAATACATGGCGGCAATTTCGCGCAGCGGCGAGGTAGTGGTTTTCTTCACGGGCGGCACCATTGGCATGAGCCCGGCCCCGGGCGTTCCGGGCGTGGCGCCCGGCGGCAATTTCGACAGGCTGCTCAACGAGCTGGCCCCCCAGCCCGACGGCATTTCCCTGCGGCCCGTGCTCTGGTCCGACAAGCCCAGCCCGCACATGACCCCCGAGGACATGTTCCGGCTGGCCAAGGACATCCAGACGGCCGTGGACGAGAAGAACGTGCTCGGCGCGGTGGTGCTGCACGGCACCGACGTGCTGGTGGAGTCCGCCTTCATGGCCGACCTCACGGTGCAGTCCCCCAAGCCCGTACTGCTCACGGGTTCCATGCGCTACTACTCCGAATCCGGCTACGACGGCCTGCGCAACCTGATCAACGCGGTGCGCGCCGTGCTCCTTCCCCTGCCCGCCGGCACCGGGGTCTGCGTGCTCATGACCGACCGCATCTTCGCGGCCCGCGAGGCCGTGAAGGTCAACTCCCTGAACGTGGACGCCTTCGAATCCCGCGAGGCCGGCGTCATCGGCTACGTGGCGGGCGAATCCGTGGTCCTGGCCGGGTGCCCGCTCTCCAGCGAGCCCGGGCTCAAGCTGTGCGCCGACCGCATCGAACCCAACGTGCCGCTTCTCACCAGCTACACGGGCATGGATTCGTCCATGATCGATTTCGCCCTGCAGAATGGGGCCAAGGGACTGGTTATCGAGGGATTCGGGGCGGGCAACGTGCCGCCCAGGGCAGTGTCCGGCATCGAGCGCTGCATCAGGGCGGGCATTCCCGTGGTCCTGGCCACCCGCTGCATCGAGGGGGGCGTCTGGCCCATCTACGGGTACCCCGGCGGCGGGGCCGACCTCATGAACAAGGGCGTCATCAACTGCGGCCGCCTGGGCGGTCCCAAGGCGCGGCTGCAGCTCATGCTCGCCCTGGGCATGACCGGCGATATCCGGGAAATCAGGAATCTATTCGAGTAGGGAGCCGACAATGCGCACGGCTTCGGCCAGCCGCGCCTCCGGGCCGCCGAACAGCTCGGTATAGGCGCAGCCCCGGCGCACCAGCTCGGCCCGGAACAGGCCCTGCAGGTGCTCGCGCTCCCCGGGCCGGTCGCGCTGGCCGTCCGCCCGCCAGGGCACGTCGATGCCGCAGAGCAGGTAGTGGTGGTAGGAACGGCTTTGCAGCCGGCCCTCGATCCAGGCCGGAGAGGACCCGTAGTAATAGTTGTTGTAGACCACCGAAGAGAGCGGGTTGGTGTCGCAGATGACCGGGTTGTCCCCGGCCATTTCGCGTTCGTCCTCCCCGGCGATCTGCCCTTGGGCGATGGGAACGGCGTCCTCGAGGGTGAGGACGCCGTTTTTCATCTCAAAGTATCGGCGCAGGAACTCGGGCGCGGCCCGCACCCCGAAATGGGCGGCCAGGGCCAGGGCCAGTGTGGACTTGCCCGTGCATTCCGAGCCGGTCACCACGATGCGCACCACGTCCCTTCCCGTCATGCCGCCGCCCTGTCCGCCTTGAGGGATTTCCACCAGCCGTAGAAGCCGAGCACGGCCATGAAGGTGTATACGGCCATGAGCACGCTGTAGCCGTGCCAGCCCTTGGCAATGTACAGCCAGATGTAGATGGCGTCGGCCACGATCCACAGCAGCCAGTTCTCGAGATACTTCTTGGCCAGCAGATACTGGGCGATGAGGCTGATGACCGTGGTGATGGTGTCCCACCAGGGGAAGGAGGCGTTGAGCACGAACTGGGAAAGCAGGCCCAGGGGAATGGTGGTGGCCACGCCGATGGCCGCCAGCCGGACCCAGAGCTGCCGGTCCACGGTCTGCACCTTGAGCGGGGTCTTGTCCTCGCCGCCGCGCAGCCATTGGTACCAGCCGTAGAAGCCGAGTACCACGTAGACGAAATTGAGCAGCGAATCCATGTACATGCGGCCCATGAACACCACCACCATCCAGATGCCCACGCTGACGATGCCAAAGGGCCAGCAGAGCGGGTTCTGGCGCACGCTGAGCACGATGTAGATGAGCCCGGTGAGGGTGGAAAGCCGTTCGGGCCATTCCATGTAGCCCACGAAGTCGGTGACGAATTTTATGGCGTCTGCGAATTCAAGCATGTCCTGTTACTCCAGCCCCACGCCCGCTTTCACGGTGTCGAGCCCGACCCGGTCCATGAACTTTGCGGTGCGTTCGCGCTTGTTGCCGTTTTCGCGGTAGAATTCCATGAGCCTGCGGACGAGCGCCTTGGCCTCCTCGCGGGTGAGGTCCTCGGCAATGACGTCGGCCTCGCGCACCCGGTTGCCCGCGTTGCCGCCCATGACCACGGTCCAGCCGCTCTTCTTGCCGATGAGCCCCAGGTCGCGCACGCGGGATTCGCCGCAGCACAGCGGGCAGCCGGACACGCCGATCTTGACCTTGGCGGGCAGGTCCATGCCCAGGAATTCCTCTTCCAGCTCCATGCCGAAGCCCAGGGAATCGCGCAGGCCGAACTTGCAGACCTGGTTGCCGGGACAGGCCTGCACATAGTGCAGACAGAGCTCGGTGGCGCGGCCGATCTCCATTTCCAGGTCGGCCCAGATTTTGGGGATTGCGTCTTCTTCCATGCCCACCAGGGTCATGCGCTGGCCCGAGGTGATCTTGACCACGGGCACCTCGTATCTTTCCACCACAGCGGCCAGGGCGCGCAGCTGCCGGGGGGTGACGATGCCCACGGGCGTGCGCGGCACAATGGCGTATGTCTTCTTGTCTCGCTGGAGAATGGCTCCATCAAGGGGATTTTTCATGGTCGGTCTCCTTCTCTTGCTTTTGTGTGGGGGACCATACTGGGGAAGCGCAAAGCTGTAAATCGGGCGAAAAAGCTCTTTCCATTCGCCCGCTTTCGCCGTAACACCTCGTTTTTCGGCTGAAAAACGCAGCTTGATAAAGCTACGTCCAGTTTTTATAGCCTCTGCCACCGTATTTTCCAACAACCAATGTTGAAAACGTCCGAAGCCTCTCCTATGAAGGACATCCCTGCTTTACGCGGCGCATCCGCCGCTTCCGAAAACCTCCGAAAGGAACTGACCCCCTCTATGAACAACAAGATTCTCGCGTCGGCCTTTTTTCTGGCGCTCCTGCTGACCTCGCTGCTCTCCTTTGCGGTGCACGCCGCCACACCGGCAGACTTCTGGAAAACCCAACGCACCGGAACCAACTGTTTCAACAAGGTTCCCGAGGAATCCTGGTTCAAGGACGCCGCAGACCTGGGCGTGAGCTGGGTGCGGCTGGCCATCGACAAATGGGAAGGCGAGCGGGACGACTTCCTCATGGGCGACGCCGACGACTACCGGGGCCTGGTGGAGGCCGATGCGCAAGAGCTGGGACAGGTGCTGGACTGGGCCCACAAATACGGCCTCAAGGTGGTGCTGACCCCCCTGTCCCTGCCCGGCGCGCGCTGGAGCCAGAACAACGGCGGCCGGTTCGATTCCCGCCTGTGGGAAAACAGGAAATACTGGAACCAGACCAAGGCCTACTGGCGTGACATCGCCGAACGCTTCGGCGGGCACCCTGCCCTGGTGGCCTACAACATCAAGAACGAGCCCGCCCCGGAAAAGGGGCGCGGCGTGGCCGAGCACGAACTGCTGGGCGATGTCTCCCGCTACCAGACCTGGTATGAGAAACACCGGGGGACCGCCGCCGACCTCTACCAGTTCTACACCGAGGTCATCGCCGCCATCCGCACGGTGGACAAGGACATGCCCATCATGGTGGACGGCGGCTGGTACGCCCAGCCCGGGGCCTTCACTTACTGGCCCGGGGCCCTGTCCGACCCCAACGTGCTCTATTCCTTCCACATGTACGAGCCCTACAAATTCACCAGCAACGCCAACGCAAAGCGCAAATACCCCTTTGTCTACCCCGGCGTGATCCCCTTTGCGGGCAAGGAAGTGGACTGGAACCGGGACACCCTGGAGCTGTACATGTCCCCGCTGTTCCAGTGGGCCGCAAAGCACAACATTCCCAGCTACCGCATCGTGGCCGGGGAATTCGGCTGCATGCGCCGCAATTCCGGCTGCAGGCAGTACCTGGAGGACGTGCTGGCCATCCTGGACGACAACCAGCTCCACTGGGCCTTTTACTCCTTCCGCGAGGACGAATGGGACGGCTACGACTACGAGGTGGGCACCAAGCCCCTGGGCTGGAAATACTGGGAGGCCGTGGAACGCGGCGAACACCCCGGGGTGCCCCGCAAGCCGAATCCGCTCTTCGCCGTTATCCGGTCCCACCTGAAATAACCTTCCAACCGCTCTCCCTTACGAGCTTTTTTTAGTCAAAATAAAAAAGGCCCGGGCATTGCCCGGGCTCTTTTTGGCGTCTACAAGAACAGGCAGACTGACTGGCCTATTCCACGGAAATGGTTCTGCGGCGGGGCTTGCTTTTTGAAATGACGATGGTCAGGACGCCGTCCTTGAGATGGGCGCGGATGGAGTCCTGGTCCACGTTGCGCGGCAGGGAAAAGGTGCGGCCGAACGGGCCGTAGGTGCGCTCGAGCATGTGATAGACGTTCTTGCGGGCATCCTTTTCAAAGCGGCGGCGGCCGTAGAGCTGCAGCTCGCCTTTCCGGAGTTCCACGCCGATGTCCTCGAGGCTCAGGCCGGGCACGTCCACCTGGATGGTGATGCGCTTCTCGTCCTCGACCATGTCGGCGGCGGGGGCCCAGGCCATGCCGCCGTGGTCGCCGGCGGCGGGCCGTCCGGCGGTGTCCCCCCGGAGCTGCTCGTCCGCGGAAAGGTCCAATCCCATCCAGGGATTCCAGTTGAGTTTTGCCATGGGTGCCCGTGTACCTCTATTAATAATATGCCCAGGTACCCATTTCTTTATAGCATTGTCCGAGTAATCTCAACCGCCCACGAAACTTGGAGCGTCACATGCCGCAAATTTGCAAGAAAAAAGTGTACAAGGCAGAGGATACGGTCATTTCCCGCCTCGGCCTCCCCAAGGTCAGCAGCCCGCTCAAGCACGGCCGCTATGTGGACGAGGAAGACGCCGTCCTGGTGAACCTTTCCAAGGACAGCCTGGTTCCCAAGGGCAACAAGAAGCCCGACAGCCTCGTCTTTTTCGAAATGGCCGGGCCCCGGGAAAAGCTCTATTTCGACCCCAGCAAGGCCAAGTGCGCGGTGGTTACCTGCGGCGGGCTGTGCCCGGGCCTCAACGACGTGATCCGGGCCATCGTCATGACCGCGCACCACGAGTACCACGTGCCGTCCGTGCTCGGCATCCGCTACGGCCTGTCCGGCTTCATCCCCTCCGAGGGCTACGACGTCATGGAGCTGACCCCGGAAAACGTGGGCCAGATCCACGAGTTCGGCGGCACCATGCTCGGCTCCTCGCGCGGACCCCAGGACGTGGAGGAGATCGTGGACGCCCTGGAGCGCCTGAACATCTCCATCCTGTTCATGATCGGGGGCGACGGCACCCTCAAGGCCGCGGAAAAGGTCCAGGCCGAGATCAGCAAGCGCAAGCTGTCCATCGCCCTGGTGGGCCTGCCCAAGACAATTGACAACGACATCCAGTTCGCTTCGCCCTCGTTCGGGTTCGACACGGCCGTGGAAAAGGCCACCGAGGCCATCCGCTGCGCCCACGTGGAGGCCACGGGCGCACCCTGGGGCATCGGCCTGGTCAAGGTCATGGGCCGCGCCTCCGGCTTCATCGCCGCCCAGAGCGCCATGGCCCTGCAGGACGTGGACTTCGTGCTCGTACCCGAGGACGAGTTCGACCTGGACGGGGAAAACGGATTTCTCCAGCACCTGGAGGCGCGCATGCGCCAAAACGGCCACGCGGTCATCGTGCTGGCCGAGGGATCGGGCCAGAACATCATCGGCGAGACCGGCAAAAAGGACAAATCCGGCAACCTGGTGCTGGGCGACATCGCGGGGACCATCCGCAACGGCATCAAGGACCATTTCGGCAAGCAGGGCATCGAGACCACCCTCAAGTACATCGACCCCAGCTACATCATCCGCTCGGTGCCCGCCAACGCCAACGACCGCATCTACTGCTCGTTCCTGGGCATCCACGCCGTGCACGCGGGCATGTCCGGCCGCACCGGCCTGGTCATCTCTCGCTGGAACGGCCGCTACGTGCACATCCCCATGCAGCTCATGACCCGGGCACGCAAGTTTATCAACATCAACTCCAACTACTGGCGCGCGGTGCTCGAATCCACGGGTCAGCCCGTGAGCATGAAGAACCCCGCCAAGGAGGCGGCCAAGTCGAAATAGGGAACGGTGAAGAGGGGGCCTTGAAGAAACGCCCCTGTCAGGGAATATCGGCCATCACGCTGCGCGTGGTGGCCTTTTTCATGCGCTCGCCGGCACAAGAAAACCCGGCCCAGGGACGGTTCCCTGGGCCGGGCTCTATAATCAGGGGGCCGGGGAAAGCCCTTTTCACAAGGGCCCTCCCCGAAAGGGATCATTCACGAAAGCTATTCTTCGCTTGCCACGGGGTAGTCGGCGCCCTTCCAGGCGAAGATGCCGCCGGGGTAGCGCACAACATTGGTGTAGCCGAGCTTCTTGGCCCAGACAGCGCCGTTGTGGGAGCGGGTGCATTTCACGAAGCCGCAATAGAACACGAGGAGCTTGTCCTTGTCCGGTCCGAGCAGCTCGATGAATTCTTCCTGGGACTTGCCCGCGGTCTGCGCATTGTCCCATTCGTTCATGTCCGGGATGGGGAATTCAAAGGCGACGGCGCCGGGAACGTGATTCTTCTTGAAGCTGGCTTCGTAGGGCATGGTGTCCACGACGAGCATGTCCGTGCCCTTGTCCATGAGGGCCTTGAGCCCGGCGGTGTCGATGATGTCGTAGTCGCCGCGCTGCATTTCCCTGACCAGCTTGACGGCGCTCTTTTCCTTTTCCACTTCATCCTTGAACTTGCCGGAACCGAGGCAGCCGCCCAGGAAAGACAGGGCCACGACAGCCACCAGCGCAAACAGGAAATTCCTTTTAATCACGAGTGTTTCTCCTTCGAGTAACCAGTTGCAGAAAACGGGACGCGGGAACGGGGGCAACCCGGGCGGCCTTTCGCCGCCAGATCATGTAGCCACAGGCCGCAAGCAGGAACAGGTCCCGCACCAAAGCGGTCTTGAGCCCGTGATAGGCCTCGCCTTCGGGGTCGTTGGGCCCGTAACAGCCGCAATCCACGTCCAGCCCGAGATGGATGCCGTAGGCCAGGACGCCCACGAACACCAGCAGTTGTGCCACGATCAGTCCCAGAGAGCCCTTGATGTCAAACACCAGGCCGATTCCCGCCAGAACCTCCAGCGCTGGCAGGCACACGGCCAGGGGCAGGTCGGCCCAGGACGGGGTCAGGCCGTAGCCGGCAATGACCACGGCGAAACCCTGCGGGTCGGCCAGCTTGCCCACCCCCGCATACACGAACACGGCAGCCAGCAGAATGCGGGCCGCAATGTACAGATGCCTGGATATAAGCAGACGTTTCATAAAAGCTCCATGGAGGGCACAAAATCCCCAATGGAAAACTATAGACATGATTTGATGCGGAAACACAAATAGCTATCTTGTATATAATTATATTGTTCACATAGAAAATATCTATAAAGACTTGCTTGAAGCGAAAAAGTCTAGAAAAAATCAAGATTTAAGCAACAACAGAACACATGAAGAAGAAAAGCTACAAAATTCAAGCGGATAAATCTTGCAGAAGGGGTTGCATTGCTCGTGCAAAATCGGTACTCCAATGAAGAACAACAACCGACCGCAAGAGGGGTGAACCATGACAGGGAAGAAACTGCTTTCGGTGGCCGAGATAGCGAGGGAGCTCGAGCTGCCGGAGTCCACGGTGCACTACTGGAAAAACCGGTTTGCACAGCATCTGCCCAGCGTGGGCAGGGGCCGCCAGAAGCGATTCAAGCCCGATGCCGTGGAAGTCTTTTCGGTCATCTCCCGCATGCTCAAGGAGGGCCACACGGCCCGCGACGTCATGGAGCACCTCAGCCAGTCCTACCCGCTCCAGGCGGACGCGGTGCCCGCCCTCAGCGAAAGCGCCGCCATGCCCGCCGCCGGCATGGACAACGCCATGCAGATGGCCTCGGCCATCGGCATGGAGATCGCCAAATCCATCGGCGAAGGCATCCGCAACGTGCTCAATCCCGAAGCGCCCAGCGCCCAGGAACTCACCTCCATCCGCGACGAGGTGCAGCAGGTCATGAGCCGCATCACCTCCGGCCACGACGACCTGGAAAGCCTGCGCACGGAAAACGCCGAGCTCAAGGAAAAGCTGCGCATCATGGAAGCGGAAATGGTCCGGCTCCGCAAGGACCGCCGCGAAATGGAAAAGTACCTCCTTGACAAGATCAGGACAGTAACTACCTAAGCCTCTGGCGCGGACATCCTTTCGGGATAGCCATCACCCGGAAGGCGCGCTTGCCATTCCCAAATAGTTCATGCCGGACGGGCGGCCCGCAAGGGCCGCTCTTCGCGGTCGTTTGCATAAGGTAAGGAGGAAACATGGGTAAGAAAAGCACACACAAATTCAAGGCCGAGATCAGCCAGCTCCTGGATATCCTGGTCCACTCCCTGTACACCAACAAGGAAATATTCCTGCGCGAACTGGTATCCAACGCCTCGGACGCACTGGAAAAATACCGTTTCAAGTCCAGCAGCTCCGAAAACGGCGGGGAGGACCTGCCGCTGGAGATCCGCATCAGCGCGGACAAGGACGCGGGCACCCTGACCATCACGGACACGGGCATCGGCATGACCGCCGATGAGGTCATGGCCAACATCGGCACCATCGCCCATTCGGGCACGGCCGAGCTGACCAGGCTGGCCCAGGAGGGCAAGGAATCCCTGGACGCCCTTATCGGCCGTTTCGGCGTGGGCTTCTATTCCGCATACATGGTGGCCGACGAGGTCGCCGTGACCACCCGCTCCATGGACAGGGACGCCAAACCCGTGCGCTGGGTCTCGGACGGCCGCACCGACTACGACCTGCAGGAGCTGGACGAGGACCTGCCGCGCGGCACCCGCATCGAGGTCCGGCTCAAGGAGGACCTCAAGGACCAGTTCACCAACACGGCCCACCTCAAGTCGGTCATCAACAGGCACTCCAACTTCGTGAACTTCCCCATCTTCGTGGAGGAGGAACGGGTCAACACCGTGCCCGCCCTGTGGCGCGAGCCCAAGTTCCAGATCAAGCCCGAGCAGTACGCCGAGTTCTACAAGTTCCTGACCTTTGACGGCGAGGACCCCTTCGAGACCATCCACACCTCGGTGGATGCTCCCGTGCAGTTCAACGCCCTGCTGTTCGTGCCGCGGAAAAGCACGGACTTCATGACCAGCATGAACCGCGACAACTGGGGCCTGGACCTCTACGCGCGCCGCGTGCTCATCCAGCACCAGAACAAGGAGCTGCTTCCCGAGTACCTGAGCTTCGTCAAGGGCGTGGTGGATATCGAGGACCTGCCCCTGAACATCTCCCGCGAGACCCTGCAGGACAACGTGGTCATGCGCAAAGTCGCCTCCACGCTCACCAAGCACGTACTCTCCCACCTGGAAAAGCTGGCCAAGGACAACGCCGACCGCTACGCCGAGTTCTGGAAGGAGCACGGCACCCTGTTCAAGGCCGGGTACATGGATTTCATCCACAAGGACCGCTACGCCGAGCTGGTGCGCTTCAACTCCTCGGCCTCGGACGACGCCGAAGCCCTGTCCTCCCTGGCCGACTACGTGTCCCGCGCCAAGGAGGGCCAGAAGGAAATCTACTACGCCTACGGCGCGTCCCGCGAGGCCCTGGCCCTCAACCCGCACCTGGAGATCTTCCGGCGCAAGGGCATCGAGGTGCTCTACCTTTATGAGCCCATCGACGAATTCGCCATGGACACCATCCGCGAATTCAAGGAATTCAAGCTGGTGGCCGCGGAACACGCGGACCCGGCCAAGCTGGACGAGTTCGAGACCCTGGAGAAGAAGGACGACGTGGAAGACCTGTCCTCCGACGACGCCTCGGTTCTCGACAAGCTGCTGGGACGCATCAAGGACGTGCTGGGCGGCGCGGTTTCCGAGGTCAAGGCCTCCAAGCGCCTTTCGGATTCGCCGGTCTGCCTGTCCAACCCAGACGGCCACGTGACCAGCTCCATGGACAAGATCATGCGCGCCATGTCCAAGGACACCTCCATTCCGGTCAAGGTGCTGGAGGTCAACCCGGACCATGCGCTGGTGCGCAACATGATCGACATCTTCAAGCGGGACGAAAACGACCCGTTCATCGAGCAGGCCGCGCAGCAGCTCTACGAGTCCGCGCTGCTGCTCGAGGGCTACCTCTCCGACCCGCACGCCCTGGTGGGCCGCATCCAGTCCCTGCTCACCCAGTCCTCGGGCTGGTACGTGAAGGGCAAATAGCCGCACAAGAAACACTCGGCCGCGCAGGGAGGAGACAAGCCCCCCTGCGCGGCCCTTGCCAACCGAGCGTTCATGCCTTACTTGGTGCTTCAAGGCCTCGCCCGACCCCGAGGCCGGGGGTGCACCATGACCGATATCATTCGAACCATCCTTGTGGACGACGAGCCGCCCGCCCGGGACGAGCTGGCCTATCTGCTCTCATCCCATGCGGACGTGGAGATCGTCGCCACGGCGGGCAACGCGGCCGAGGCCGTGAAGGCCATCCGCAGGCACGAGCCCGACCTGGTCTTTCTGGACATCCAGATGCCGGGCAGGAACGGCTTCCACGTGCTGGGGGACGTGATGGGCATGGAGCATCCGCCCCTGGTCATCTTTGCCACGGCCTACGACGAATACGCCATCCGCGCCTTCGAGGAGAACGCGGTGGACTACATCCTCAAGCCCGTGGCCGAAAACCGGCTGGCCACCAGCCTGGACCGCGCCCGCGCCCGGCTCCGGGAGGATTCCCCCAAGGAGCGGGACGACACGGGCGAAGCCCTGCGCAAGCTGCTGGCCGGGGTGGGCATCAAAAAGGGCATCACCCGCATCAGCGTGGAGCATTCGGGCCGCAACGTACTCCTGAGCCCCCGCGAGGTGGTCTACTTCAACTACGAGAACCGCCGGGTCCACGCGGGAACCCGCGACGGCCTCTTTCCCTGCGCCGCGGACCTGACCCTGGACCGGCTCGAGGAGCGCCTGGACGGGTTCGCCTTTTTCCGGGCCAACCGCTCCCAGCTCGTGAACCTGGCCCAGGTGCGCACCTATGCGCCGTGGTTCAACGGCAAGTACGTGCTGACCATGGCCGACGCCCGGGAAACCGAAATCACCGTCAGCAAGTCCCGGGTGCGGGACTTCAAGGACGCCATAGAACTGTAATACATGGATACCTTTGAAATCATACTGGCCCTGGCCGAACGCTTCGGCCTCATGGTGGGCGTGGTCTTCCTGCTCATGACCATCACGCCCGTGCAGCGCATGGACTTTTCCCGCGTGGAATCGCGCTGGCGCACCGTGCTGGTCATGCTCCTCTTCGGCACCTTCGGCATCCTGGGCACCTACACCGGCAACTCGGTGTTCCAGTCCGTGGCCAACCTGCGCGCCATGGTGGTCATCACCGGCGGTCTGTTCGGCGGCCCCGTGGTGGGCATCGGCGCGGGGCTCATTGCCGGGGCGCACCGCATCGCCACGGACCTGCACGGGTTCAGCGCCTGGCCCTGCGGCATTGCCACGGCCCTGGAAGGGCTGGCGGCGGGCATGGTCTGCCTGTGGCTGCGCGAACGGGCCATGAACTGGCGCATCGCCGCGGGCCTGGCCGTGCTCGGGGAGACCGTGCACATGCTCCTGCTGCTGCTCCTGGCCCGGCCCTTTGCCGATGCCGTGGAACTGGTGCGGCTCATCGCGCCGCCCATGCTCCTGGTCAACAGCGTGGGCGCGGCCCTGTTCGTGGAGGTCATCAACATCTTTTCCCGCGACCGGGAACGGCGGGAATCACTGCATGCGCAGCTGATCCTGGATATAGCCAACCTGACGGTCAGCTACCTGCGGTCCGGCCTGAGCCGCGCCACGGCGGAAGCCACGGCCGAAATCATCCACCAGCGCGTGGGCGTGGGGGCCGTGGCCATCACCGACACCCGCAACGTGCTGGCCCACGTGGGCGAGGGCGGCGACCACCACCTGCCCGGCCACGAAATCCGCACGGACGCCACCCGCCGGGTCCTGGAAACCGGCGAAGCCGTGTTCCTGCACACGGCCCGGGAGATCGGCTGCAACCATGCGGCCTGTCCCATGACCTCGGGCATCATCGTGCCCCTGCACAAGGACGGCGGCGTCGTGGGTACGCTCAAGTTCTACGGCAGCGCCACGCGGCCTTTGAACAACACCCTGTTCGAGGTGGCCAAGGGATTGGGTAACCTCTTTTCCACCCAGCTGGAGCTGGAGGACATCCAGGTCAAGGAGCAGATGCTGGCCCATGCGGAAATCCGCCGCCTCCAGTCCCAGATCAACCCGCACTTCCTGTTCAACTCCCTGAACACCATCACCAGCTTCTGCCGCACCAACGCGGAACGGGCCCGCGAACTGCTCATGGACCTTTCCCTGTACATGCGCCGCAACCTGGACCTGAGCCGGGGCTTCATCCCCCTGAGCGAAGAGCTGGAGCAGGTGCGCTCCTATCTGGCCATCGAGCAGGCCCGGTTCGGGGAACGCATCAAGGTGGACATGGACATTGCCGACGGCTGCCTGGCCTGGCCCATTCCGCCGCTCATCATCCAGCCCCTGGTGGAAAACTCCATCCGCCACGGGGTGCTGGCCCAGGAGCGGGGAGGCACCGTGCGCGTGAGCGCGGCCCGGCGGGACGACTGCCTGGAGGTGACCATCTCGGACAACGGCGTGGGCATGGACCCGGAAACCGTGGCGCGCGTGCTCTCCCGCGAATGCGCGGACTCCCTGCACGACGGCATCGGCATGCGCAACTGCCTGAGCCGCCTGGAGCAGATCTACGGGCCGCAGTACAGCCCGGAGGTGACCAGCGCTCCTGGCCAGGGCACCTCCATCCGGCTGCGCATCCCGGAAAAGGCCTGAACCGGGCCCGCGTTTCAGTCCGGCGAACCGGCATTTCAACCCTCCGAAAAGGCGTTTCAGCCCGAATCCGTGGATCCGGATCCTAGAAATCTCCTACAAAGCCGCAAAAGCCGCCTGGCGGCCAAACTGCTTTTCGGAGGTTTCAACCATGCTGTTCTTCTTTGCCTGTATCGCCCTGCTTGTGGTGGGTTACTACACCTACGGCAAGTTCATGGACCGCGTCTTTGCGCCGGACGCTTCCCGCACCACCCCGGCCTACGCCCTTCAGGACGGCATCGACTACATGCCGATGCCCAAATGGAAACTGATTTTCATCCAGGTGCTGGACATCGCGGGCATCGGCCCCATCTTCGGCCCCATCCTGGGCGCGCTGTACGGCCCGGCCGCCATGCTCTGGATCGTCATCGGCTGCATCTTCGCGGGTGCGGTGCACGACTACTTCAGCGGCATGCTCTCCCTGCGCAACAAGGGCGCTTCCGTGCCCGAGGTCGTGGGTGAATACCTGGGCATGTCCGCCCGCCAGGTCATGCGCGTGTTCTCCTTCGTGCTGCTCATGCTCGTGGGCGTGGTCTTCGTGCTCAGCCCGGCCAAGCTGCTCAACGGCCTGACCGGCATCGACACCGGCTACCTGGTGGCCGCCATCTTCGGGTACTATTTCCTGGCAACCATCCTGCCCATCGACAAGGTCATCGGCCGCATCTACCCGCTGCTCGGCGCACTGCTGCTGACCATGACCGTGGCCCTGGTCATCGCCCTGCTGGCGGGCGGCTACGAACTGCTGCCCAACCTGGACGTCATGACCAACGTGCACCCGGGCGACAAGCCTATCTGGCCGCTGCTGTTCATCACCCTGTCCTGCGGCGCCATCTCCGGATTCCACTCCACCCAGTCCCCGCTCATGGCCCGCTGCGTCAAGAACGAGCGCGAAGGCCGCTCCGTGTTCTACGGCGCCATGGTCATCGAAGGCATCATCGGCCTGATCTGGTGCACCATCGGCCTGTCCTTCTACGCTTCCCCGGAAGCCCTGTCCGCAGTCATCGCATCCGGCAGCCCCGCAGCCGTGGTGGCCGAAGTCTCCAACACCCTGCTCGGCTCCGTGGGCGGCGCGCTGGCCATCGCCGCCATCATCGTGCTGCCCATCACCTCGGGCGACACCGCGTTCCGCTCCACCCGCCTCATCGTGGCCGAGACCTTCAAGGTCAAGCAGGAAGCCACGGTCAAGCGCCTGCTGATCGCTGTGCCCCTGTTCGTGCTGGGGTACATCATCTCCACCCAGAACTTCTCCACCATCTGGCGCTACTTCGGCTTCGCCAACCAGAGCCTGGCCACCCTGGTGCTCTGGACCGCCGCCGTGTACCTGGCCCAGCGCGCCAAGCTGCACTGGATCGCCACCATCCCGGCCGTGTTCATGACCGCGGTCTGCGTGACCTTCATCTGCAACGCGCAGATCGGCCTGAACCTGGACTACACCATCTCCGTGGTCGCGGGCACAGCTGCCGCCGCCGTCGCCCTGGCTTTCTTCCTGGTCAAGTTCGTCATCACCAAGAAGCCTGCGACCGACGCCGCATAACCATATCCGTCTCCTCTGACAGACGACCTCATACAGAAACGCCCGCTTTCGAAAGAAGGCGGGCGTTTCGCTTATGATCGGTTATTCCATGAGTACGCTTGATAAATCCACGGCCCCTCTGTACCTTTCAAGACCATGAATACTCCAAGCGATCCATCCATGCCGGAAAAAACGGTGCTGCATGTGGGCTGCGGCGTGAAGCGGGACGACAAGCTGCCCGAGCAGTACCGCACGCCCGAGTGGCGGGAGGTCCGACTGGACATCAATCCCAATGCGGAACCCGACATTGTCGGCGACATCCGCGACCTGCGCATGATCGAAGACGCCAGCGTGGACGCCGTGTTCTCCTCCCACAACCTGGAGCATCTCTACTACCATGAGGCCGAAACGGCCTTGCGGGAGTTCTTCCGCGTGGTCAGGGCCGGGGGGCACGTGCTCATCGCCTGCCCGGACCTGCAGCAGGTGGCCAGGCTCATTGCCGAGGACAGGCTCATGGATCCGGTGTTCACCCCGCCCGCGGGCCCCGTCGCCCCCATCGACATGCTCTACGGCTACCGTCCCGGGCTGGCCAGGGGGAACCATTTCATGGCCCACAAGACCGGGTTCACGCCGTCCTCGCTCCGAAAGCTGCTGGAGGATACCGGCTTCGAGGACATCCGCATCGTCACCCAGCCCGAGCCGCTCATGGACATGGCTGCCCTGGCCCACAAGAAATAGCGGCTGTCCAACTACCCCAGCCGCTTCTGCCAGTACCGGAGCAGGGCCACCTTCTGGTGGTCCAGGGTGTAGTCCTTCACGGTCTCCCGGCCTGCGGCGCGCATCCTTTCGAGGGCCGGGTCCTCGGCTTCCAGAAGATCGAACGCCTTGCCCAGCAGGCGGGCGCACTGGGGAATGTCGGCCTGGTCGCACCAGAAGCCGTTTTCCCTGTTTGCGAACTCCCTGCCGCCGTATCCGTGGGTGCCCACCACGATGGTCTCGCAGGCCATGGCCTCCAGGGGCGGCATGCCGAATCCCTCGAAAAAGCTGGTGGACAGGTAAGCGAAGCAGGAGCCCATGACTTCGGCCGCCTCTTCCTTGGTCATGTTTTCGACGGGAATCCACTCCACGTCCCGGCGTCCGGGAAAGGCCGCCTGGAACAGTCCCTTCACCGCATAGAGGAAGCGCTTTTCCTTGCGCGGCATGTAGGCCACGGCCCTGCGCTTGTTGCCGGGCCGGAACAGACTCGCGTCCACGGCATTGGGGACGCGCGTGGGGCGCAGCCCCAGGAACTCCGCCAGCATGGAGCGCAGCATCTTGGAGCAGCACAGAATATTTTCCCTGGGTATGTCCGAAGGAAATTCGGTGTCGTTCATGCCGCCGTACAGGGGAAGCAGGCCCTGGACGAAAACATGCTTTTCCACCGGCAGGGCGAGCAGCTCCGGCAAAAGCCAGCCCTCGGGCAGCACCAGGTGGTCGTCGTGACTCAGACGCATGCATCCCAGGCTTGTCGCGGGAACGTCCGCGGGGGCGAATGGCCAGCGGAAGCCTTCGGAAAAATGGACCACACTCGCGGGCAGGCCCACCTGATGCAGCAGCCGCACATGGTGGTAGATCTGTTCCACGCCCCCGGAGGGGCCGTCCAGATCCGGGCACAGATAGAGGATTCGCATGGGGAGGCATGGTGCCCCAAGGAATCTTGGGGGTCAATCCACTTAAATGTGCCTCGACCCACAATCATGAGGTTCCTCCCGAAAGCCGACTGTGCTAGGGTGCGCGGACCAAAAACAAGGTTCGGAGCACGGAATACATGAGCGAACAAGAGAATATTCTTCGGAGAGAAGTGGAGGAACTGCGCAGGAGAGTAGCCGAACTCGAGGCCCAGCAGGAAATGCTGGTGCCCGTCACCAGCGTGCTGGACGCCCTGCATGTGCCCGTGCTGCTCAAGGACACGAACCTGCGCTGGAAATACGCCAACGACGCCCTGTGCGACATGCTGGGGTATACCCGCGACCAGCTCATGGACATCACCGACTTCGACGTGCACACCCGCGAAGAGGCCGACATGGTCACCCAGTGCGACCGCCGGGTGCTGGAGAGCGGCCATCCTTCCAGCTACGAGCGCACCATGCTGCTCAACGGCGACTACTACCACCTGACCACCCTGAAGATGCTCTGGGACCATCCCCTGTCCGGGGAGCGCTTCATCGTCTCGGTGGTGCGCGACCTCACGGCCGTCAGGCAGGCCGAGGAGGCCCTGGCCGAAACCCGGGAGCGCTTCGGGGCCGTGATCCGCCATTCGCCCGTGGGCATCCAGATGTTCCGGCTCACGGAAAAGAACGAGCTCCTGCTCATGGACGCCAACCCGGCGGCGGACAGGATTCTCGGTTTCGACAGCCGCGACGCCCTGGGCATCCCCATGGAGCAGGCCTTTCCCGGCCTGAGGGATACGGAAATCCCCGAGCGGTTCCGGGCCGTGGCCGCCACCGGGGAATCCTGGCTGCACCATCATTTTTCCTGCGACGACGACATCATCTCCGGCATATACGACGTCTATGCCTTCCAGCTCACCCCCGGGCTCATGGCCGTGCTGTTCCAGGACGTCAGCGAGCAGATCCGGGTCCGGGAGACCGTGGAGGCCAGCGAGCTCCGCTACCGCAGCCTGTTTGAAAATTCGCCCATCTCCCTGCTGGAAGAGGACTTCTCCGGAGTCCGGGAACACCTGGAGCGCATCAGGGCCCTGGGCGTCGACGACTACGAATCCTATTTCCGGGCCCATCCCGAGGAGGTGCGCGCCTGCACCACCGCCATCCGCCCGATGCGGGTCAACGGGGCCTGCATGAAGATGCTCGGGGTTTTCAGCAAGGAGGAGATCACCGAGAACCTCCAGCAGTTCTTTACCGAAGAATCCTATGAAATGTTCGTGCGCGAGCTGGCCGCCCTGGCCCGTGGCGAAACCTCCTACCCGCTCCAGGGCGTCTACCGGACGCTCCAGGGCGAACACCGGCAGTTCATCGGCAGCCTGAACATCATTCCGGGCTGCGAGGAAAGCATGGAGCAGGTGCTCATTTCCGCCATGGACGTGACCGAACGGCACCGCGCCGAACTGGCCCTGCAGGAAAGCGAGGAACAGCTGCGGCTGGCGCTCGGCGCCACCCAAGACGGCCTCTGGGACTGGGACGTGCGCACGGGCCGCTGCCAGTTCTCCCCGACCTTCTATTCCATGGTGGGGTACGAGCCGGGCGACTTCCCTGCCTCGCAGGAAGGCTGGCGGACCCTGCTGCACCCGGAGGACCTGCCCCTAGTCGAACGGGAGACCGTGGAAACCTTCAAAAGCGGCGAACCGTTCCGCCAGGAATTCCGACTCCGGCGCAAGGACGGCGATTGGCACTGGGTCATGAGCCGGGGGCGTGTGGTGGACTTTGACGAGGACGGCAACGCCACCCGCATGGTCGGCGCGCATACGGACATCAATGAGCTCAAGAAGACCCAGGAAGCGCTGGTGGAGTACCGCAACCTGGTGGAAGCCATGTCCGACAACATGATCGACATGCTCTGGGCCAAGGACCTGGACGGCAACTACCGCTTTTCCAACCGGGCCAACTACGAGACCCTGCTCTGCGGGGACGGGGTCGACGCCATCGGGCACAACCATCTCTTTTTCGCCAACCGCCTGCGCGAACAGGGCTTCACCTACACCTTCGGGGAAAAGTGCGTGGACAGCGACGCCGTGGTGCTCCAGGACATGGCCCCGGGACGGTTCATCGAGGACGGCATGGTCAAGGACCGCTACATGGTCCTCGACGTGCGCAAGTCGCCGCTCTACGACAGCTCGGGGGCGCTCATCGGCACCGTGGGCATGGGCCGGGACATCACCGAGCAGAAAAAGGCGGGCGAGGCCCTGGTCCGGGCCAAGGAGGCCGCCGAGGCCGCGGCCAAGTCCAAGGACCAGTTCCTGGCCAACATGAGCCACGAGATCCGTACGCCCATGAACGGGGTGCTGGGCATGCTTCAGCTGCTGCGGGGCACCACCCTGGACAGCGAACAGAAGGAATACGTGGACACCTGCCTGGAATCCGGGCGGGGCCTGCTTTCGGTCATCAACGACATTCTCGACTTTTCCAAGCTGGACGCGGGCACCTTCGAGCTGGCCTGCCGCGAATTCACCCTGCGGGAAACCGTGCGCACCGTGCTGCACAGCTTTTCGGTCCAGGCCCGGGACAAGCGTATCGGCCTGGGGTACGAGATCGACCCCCGTCTGCCCGCCCAGCTGGCCGGGGACGACGCCCGGCTCCGGCAGGTGCTGTTCAACGTGGTGGGCAACGCGGTCAAGTTCACCCATTCGGGCAGCGTGCGGGTGCAGGCCGACCTGCTGCGCCGGGAGGGCTCGGAACTGCTGGTGGGATTCGAGATCGCGGACACGGGCATAGGCATTCCCGAGCGCATGCTGGACGACATTTTCGAGCCCTTTACCCAGGCCGACGGCTCCTACACCCGGGAATATCATGGAACGGGCCTGGGGCTGGGCATCGTGCGCCAGCTGGTGCACCGCATGGGCGGCACCATCAGCGTGGAATCCCGGGAAGGGGAAGGCACCACCTTCTACCTGACCATCCGCTGCCTGTGCTGCCTGCCAGGGGAGCAGGGAGCGGCCGGCTGCCAGGAATGCGCCAAGCCGGGCATCACCCTGCTGCTGGCCGAGGACGACGAGGTAAACCGGTTCACCATCAAGCGCTACCTGGAAAAGAACGGGTACCGCGTCTTTGCCGCCGAGGACGGACAGCAGGCTCTGGACCTGTTCCGGGAGCACGAGTTCCAGTGCATTCTCATGGATATCCAGATGCCGGGCGTGGACGGGCTGGACGCGACCGCCGCCATCCGCGAGCAGGAACAGCGGGAAAACCGCACTCCGGTGCCCATCATCGCCCTCACGGCCCATGCCATGCAGGGCGACCGGGAACGCTTCCTGGAGGCGGGCATGGACGAATACCTGTCCAAGCCCCTGGAGCTGGACGCGCTCATGGAGGCCATCGAGGCCATCCTGAGCTGATCCGCTATAAGTATCTGTTTCTGAAACTCTTCATGCCCCGGTTGCGGACGCCAAAAACTCGGCAGCTATTCTTCTGGGGGCTTGCCAAGCTCCCTGATCCGCCGGGCGTATTCCCGCTTGAGGGCCGCCATGTATTCCGGGTCCACCTCGCCCTTCCAGGTGACCACCTCTTGGTAGCGCTTGGGAATGTCTACGGCGTCCGGGTCGTAGCCGGTCTCGATCCGGGTGCGCCAGCGCAGCCGCTGGATGTTCTCGCCCACCGAGTCCTGGTCCTGGGCCAGCCGGGCATAGCCCACGGATTCCAGCGCCTGCCCCAGCATGTCGTCGCCGTAGACGCCCCTGGCGAACAGGCAGGAGACCATGGCCGTGAGGAAACAGCGCTTTTTCTCGTCCTCCACCAGGAAGTCCACGGCCCGCCGCACGTCCTTGTCCTCGTGCTTCTGGTCGTAGGAATAGCCGCCCGTGTCCAGGTGGGCGTGGCGGAACCCCAGGGCCTCGGCCACGAAAAAGACCTCGCCCGTGGCGTATCCGGCCATTTCCTGGCCCAGCACGCAGGCGAAATCCGCGCCCCCCAGCACCGAGGCGGCCTTGAGCGTCCCCCGGGCCAGCAGGGCGTAGAAGTCGTTTTCGGCCCGGCCCAGGTGGACAATGGCCTTTTCATAGTTGGCCGCATCCCCGAAGCGGAGCGGCACAATGGTCTGCTCCTCGGTAAGGATGCCCTTTTCCAGTGCCTCGGTGGCCCAGGCCAGGGCCACGCCCGCGCTCATGACGTCCAGGCCCATGAGCTCCACGGTGTCCATGAGCTGCAGGGCGTTGAAGGAATCCGTGACCCCGAGCATGGAGCCCACGGCAAAGAGCAATTCGTAGTCGTAGCCCACCTGGCGATAGCGGTACTGGTAGTTCTTCTTGAACTGCTCGCGGATGTAGCCGATGTGGATGCAGCCCACGGGACAGCCCGCGCAGGCCGCATTGCGCAGCAGGCGCTCCTCGGCCATCTTCTCGCCGGTGATGCCGCCCGGCTCCGGGTCGTGGGTGGCCTGGAGGTTGCGCCAGGGCAGGCTTTTGAGCTCGTTGAGCGGTGCCACGTTTACCGCAGTCCCCAACCCGTGATACTTGTTCATGATCTCAGTATCGGTAAGTTGTTGGTAAAGTGTCTGGAACAGCTTGGGATAGGCAGGGGTTTCGGGCAGGGCAAAGCCCCGGTCGCCCAGGATGACGATGGCCTTGAGATTTTTGCTGCCCATGACCCCGCCCGCGCCCATGCGCCCGAAGTGACGGTAGGTGTCCACGTTGATGCAGGCGTAGGCGCAGCCGTTTTCGCCCGCCGGACCGATGCGCAGCATGGAGCGGCGGCCCGAGCCCGGGAACATGGACCGGAGGATCTTGCCCGAGCTGAGCGTGTCGCGGCCGCGCAGGAATTCCACGTCCCGGATCTCGAAACGCCGCGCACCGATACACAGGGCGGAAAGCCGCCTGGCGCGGCCCTTGATGACCAGGGCGTCCATGTCCCCGAAGCGCATGGACAGGGCCGAGCGCCCGCCCGCGTGGGATTCGCTGTATTGGTCGTGGTAGGGGGACTTGAAGGCGCAGACCGTCTTGCTCATGAGCGGGAAATACCCCGTGAGCGGGCCTATGGCGAAAATCAGTGGCTGGTCCGGGTCGTCCCAGGGCCGGTCCGCATGACCGTATTCCCGGAAGAGCATGGCGGCCAGGCCGCCGCCCCCGGCCACCAGGTCGCGGCCCTCGTGCTCGGCCACGTTCATGCGTCCGCTGTCCAGGTCCACCACCGAAACTCGGAAGAAATCGCGGATCATGACGCCCCCTCCTCCTTGACGGAAATTTCCTTCATCTCCAGACAGTCGTGCGGACAAAAGGCCACGCAGCGCCCGCAATGGATGCAGACATAGGGATTCACCAGGTGGTCCAGGAAAATGGCGTCCACCGGGCAGGCCGCGGCGCATTTGCCGCACCGGATGCACAGCTTGCGCTTCTGGATCACGCCGCCGCCCTTGCGCTGGGAAAGCGCGCCCGTGGGGCAGGCCTCGGCGCAGGGAGCCGGGGAGCAGGCCAGGCAGAGCTTGGCCTCGAACCCCGCGGCCATGCCGCCGGACGAGCGGATGCGGATGCCCGCCTTGTTCCAGGAAAGCTGCTTGTGGACCAGCCGAGCGCAGGCCAATGAGCAGGAATGACAGCCGATGCACTGTTCCATGCGGGCCGCCGAGAGCTTTTTCATGGCGCGACCTCCGGGAGCCCCTCGCGGGGATACGGGATTACGGACTACTGGAGTTCGAGAATGTCATGCTTCAGGGCCCACAGGACATGATATTCTGCCCTGTCCCGCAGCATGGCGGAGGAAATCTCGGCGATTTTTCGAAGCAACTCGTCGCAATGGATGGATTTTCTGGCCAGGAAGGCGATTTTCCTGAGCACCTCGGGATCGATGATCCGCTCCATGCCCGCATAGAGCAGGGGGAAGTCCTTGCCCCGGTACATGGCCTCGCCCGTGCGCCCGGTCCTGAGCGCCATGTCCGGCGAAAGGTTTTGCGTGCAGTAGTGGCCGAAGATCTCCGAATAGGTGATGTGCCCGGGATGGCGCAGGGCGCGCAGGGCTTCCTCGTCCACGGGCTCCCGCCAAAGCTCGTCCCAGAGCTGCACATACTGCCGGATGACCGCGCTCCAGGAATAGTTTTCCTCCACGCGCCTGCGGGCGGCGGCGCCCATGGAGCGGCGCAGGTCCGAATTTTCCACCAGCGACCGGATAGCTTCGGCCAGGTCCGGGATGCGCACCACGGTCTGCTGGGCCAGCATGAGGTGATACTGGCTGTCGAAGACGAACGGGGCCATGAGGTCCGCGTCCAGGGTGGAGACAGCGCCCACCGTGGGAACCCGGATGCCGGTTTCCCCGTCCACCACCAGGTCCTTGTACCCGTCGTAGTCCGAGGCGATGCAGGGCAGCCCGAAGGCCGCGGCTTCCAGCACGGTGATCCCGAAGGTCTCCTGCGGGTTGTCGGCAATGGTCACAAAGATGTCGGCCTCGCGGAAGATGCGCACCTTTTCCGCCTCGGTGGGCCGGGCCTCGATAACCAGCTCCAGGCCGATGTTCCTGGCCAGTTCGCCCAGGGTGGGGGTGAAGTCGTCCTCGTCCTCGGTCCAGCCGCCCAGGACCAGGCGCACGCCCGAAGGATCCAGCCCGTCCGCGAACAGCCGGTGCAGGGCCCGGAACAGGGGCAGCAGGTCCATCTTGGAAAAATGCGAGATGCGCCCGAAGACCAGGATGTTGCAAACTTCGCCGCCGCCCTGGCCCGGGGTGTAGGTGCCGGGGTCGATACCCAGCGGCACGCGGCGCACGCTGGGCCGGGCAAAGGCGTCGCTCAGCCCGTAGTCGCGGCGCAGGGCCTCCAGGTACTGTTCCACGGCCCGGACCCCGGCCGTGGAGGTGGAGACGATGCAGTCGCGCGGGGTTGCGCCGGGCCAGAGGTGCTGCAGGAACTGGCGGGCGTAGTCCGCATAGCTCAGGGAATGGGTCACGCCGGTTATGGGAAAGATTTCCGGACTGTAGGCGTTGCGCAGCCGGGCCAGGTGGGGCTGGTAGGTGATGCAGTCGGACTGGTGAAAGCAGCGGTAGCCGCCCCTGGCCAGGGCGTCGGGCAGCTCCCTGCGGTCCATGACCTTGAACCCTTCCCTGGCCGCGATGTTCGGAGCCAGGGAGGCCAAGGTCGCCCGCAGGTCACGGCGCGCTGGCTGGCTGTTCAGAAAGAAATGGTATTCGTCGAAGGGGTCGGCGGCCAGGAGAAAATCCATGAACCGGGCATTGGCGACCTTGCGGCCCAGAATGCCGCCGCTTTCGTAAAACTGGTCCAGTGTCCCCCAAAATCCTTTTTGTGTTCCCATGCTTCTAGGTCAAACCCGACTTTGTCTGCTTTGTCAAAGACTTTGCCCTGCACGGTGTCGGAATATTGTTCCCCTTGTGAAGGTTTGTTCACATGTTCCGGCGAAACGGCCTGATCAAAAAACAAATGAATTCGGGATGATGATTCTCAGGCGATTCTCTTTTGCCGCAACAGGGAGCACTTGGCCCTGTTTTTGCAAAATCGGAGTGGGTCGAGACGGATACTCGACGCAGAACCAGTTGAGGAGTGTACCGGCATGAAGGGAAACATGAGACGCGGAGAACGCCCCGAATTGATGTGGGGCCTCGGTTTGACCGAAGCGCAGAAGGAACAGATCGAAAATGCAGTCGGTCCCGGGTTCTTCCTAAGAAACTTCCCCGAGGGCAAGCTGCCCTGGAACAAGGAACTCAACCAGGCGGAAAGACCTTCCGCCACGTGGATACCCATGAAGGTTTGGAAGCAGATTTCGGACAACCGGAAGGACGAATACAAGCGTCTGGAGGAAACCCAGCGCATCCTGATCCAGGATGAGCAGGACGAGCCCGTGGAAATGGAGCAGGTCCTGGAGCAGGGCTTCCTGACCGTGGTCACCTCCCCCCTGACCCGCCGCAAGGTGCAGGACGCCGTGTTCCGGGCCAAGGAAGTCACCAGCATGTACTCGGACATCTACCGCATGACCGAGGAAATCATGCTGGAGCGCGAACTGCTCGCCCGCAAGACCGACCAGCTTCTGTTCCTCAACCGTATCCTGACCGTCTGCACCGAGAGCCTTGACCCGGCCATCATCCTGGCGAACGCCAAGGAAAACCTGAACATGCTCCTGCCCGTGTACGAGATGCACGCGGTTTTCTGGCATCATCACGAGGCCACCGGTTTCACGGACGTGGAAATGTTCCTGGACCGCAAGGCCGACGCCAAGCAGGAAAACGAGTGGGTGGAAACCCTCATGGACTGCGCCGAACGCATGGGCGGCGGAGCCATCGGCGGCTTCCAGATGACCCATATCGATCCGCTCAACCGCCCGGCCATGGGCACGGCGGAGCGCCACGGCCGCGTGGTGACCATGCCCCTTTCCGCCGGCAACGCCCACTTCGGGTCCCTGGTCCTCACCGTGGACAGCGAAGTGCGCATGGGCAAGGACGAAGTGGAGACCTTCAAGGCTGCGGCCAGCCACCTGGGCCTGGCCCTGCGCAACGCCCTGACCTTCAAGGAGGTCAAGCTGCGCGCCGACCACGACGCCCTGACCCGCATCTACAACCGTCACACCTTTGACGACAGGCTGGTCTACGAGCTCAAGCGCCGCCAGCGCTACGGGCACGAACTGTCCCTGCTCATGGTCGACCTGGACCACTTCAAGGGCGTCAACGACACCTACGGCCACAAGGCCGGGGACATGGTGCTCAAGGAAATGGGCACCATCCTGCGCAAGGCGCTGCGCTCCACTGACCTGGCCGCCCGTTACGGGGGCGAGGAGTTCGTGGTCCTGCTGCCGCATACCACCGAAAAGGACGCCCACATGCTGGCCGAGCGCATCCGCTCCCGCGTGGAGGCAACGGTCTTTTCCTCCGAGGGCGTCCAGTTCTCGGTGACCGCCAGCATCGGCGTGGCCTCCATCGAGTCCGGCTGCCTCTCCCGCGACGAGGACCTGCTGCTCAAGGCGGACAAGGCCCTGTACGAGGCCAAGAACAACGGCCGCAACATGGTCGTGGTCTCCAAGATCCACGAAACCGTGCAGCAGGCGCGGCAATAGTTCCCCCCACCATAGAATAATCAAAAGGCACGGTTTTCCGTGCCTTTATCATTTTCGCGCCCCTCCATGCGTGCTATGTTCAAAAGGCATTTCAACCAAGGAAACATGCCATGCGAGCTATCATTGCCGGTGGGACCGGCTTCATAGGCCGGGCCCTGTGCGCCGAGTTGCTGGAAAACGGATGGGAGGTCGTGATCCTTTCCCGCAAGCCATCCCGCGTGGGCGAGCTTTTTGACGGCGGGGTCATCGGCATGGACTGGGACGGCGGCGGGCACTGGGATTCCGTCATGGGCAAGGACACCGTGGTGGTCAACCTGGCCGGGGAAAACATCGCCGGCCGCTGGACCGAAGCCAGGAAGCGCCGCATCCTGGAAAGCAGGCTCATGGCCGGGCAGCGCCTGGTGGACGTCATTTCCCAGGTTTCGGTGAAGCCACGGGCCTTTGTCCAGGCCTCGGCAGTGGGCTATTACGGTCCGCACAAGAGCACGCCCCAGAACGAGGAGTGCCCTCCGGGCACGGGATTCCTGGCCGACGTGACCCGCCAGTGGGAGGCTTCCACCCGCACGGTGGGGGACATGGGCGTGCGCCGGGTGGTCATCCGCACCGGCGTGGTGCTCGGCCAGGGCGGGGCCCTGGCAAAAATGCTGCCCTTGTTCCGGCTGTTCCTGGGCGGCCCCACCGGGCACGGCCACCAGGGCATGTCCTGGATCCACCTGGCCGACGAAGCCGGGGCCATCCGGTTTCTCATGGAAAACGAGGAGGAGCGCGGGGCCTACAATCTGGTGGCGCCGGCTCCCTGCGACAACAACCGCTTTGCCCACACCCTGGGCCGGGTGCTCGGGCGGCCCTCCTGGCTGCGGGTCCCGGCCGCGGCCTTGCGCACGCTCTTCGGGCAGATGGCCGACGAAGTGCTGCTCACCGGGCAGTTCGCCCTGCCCGAGGCCCTGCAGCGCGCCGGGTACCAATTCCGATTTCCGGACCTGGAAGGGGCGCTGCGCGATATCTTGTCCCGGGATGCCTCCGGCGGCCCAAGGGGATAATCCCCTTGGGGAACCCTGATGCAAGCAAGCGGATATAGCCATCGCTCCGCTCGGCTTACATTCGCTTGCCTGGTTTGTTTCCAAAGAGAATTTTCAACACGGCCAGGACGGCCCCGACATAAATTTTGTTGCAGTTTCCGTCAGTGCGGATTTGCAGAGAAGCGAATCGCAAAGACGCACTGGCAGATCAGGGTTTGCAAAGGGAATTATTCCCTTTGCCGGGGTGCAGGGGCGGAGCCCCGCTACATTTCCAGGCCGCCCTCCTCGATCTCCTCCATGAACGCCTCCACCACATCGGGATCCAGGGCGCCGGAATCGGCCATGCTGCCCAGGGTGGCCAGGGCCACTTCGGCGGGCCTGCCGCGCTGGTAGGGCCGGTCCGTGGTCATGGCGTCAAAGCAGTCCACCACGCCCAGGATCCGCGCGCCCAGGGGGATCTCGTCCCCTTCCAGGCCGCGCGGATAACCGCGTCCGTCCAGGCGCTCATGGTGCGCGTAGACGTATTCGAGCACCGGCCCCAGGAAATTCAGGCTCGACAGGATGTCATAGCCCCATTGCGGATGGGAGCGAATCTCCAGCATCATGGCCTCGTTCATGGAGGTGTCCTCGTTGCAGAACATGCGGTCGCTGAAGCCGATCTTGCCGATGTCGTGCAGGATGCCCGCAATGCGCACGTCCTCGACCTCCTCGTCGGAAAGCCCCATGCGCAGGGCCAGGCGGGCGCTGTAGGCCCCCACCCGGTCGCCATGCCCCTCGGTATACTCGTCGCGGCGGCCCAGGGCCGTGGCAATGGAGGTCACGGTCTGCAGCGAATTGATCTTGATGCGTTCCAGCAGCTGTTCGAGGTGGAATTCCCTGGCCTCGATCTTGACCATCATCATGCCCACGGCCTCGGCCAGCTCCTGCACGTCGGACGGATATTCGGGGCCGGTCAGGGCCATGATGTCATCCGAATAATTGCCGGCGGCGATCTCCTGGATGATGCCCATGAGCTTCTTGTGCGCGGCTTTGTCGTCGACCATGTTCCCTTTCCCCCGGCGGCCGCTATTTCCAGATGTGGGCGTGCTCGGCCGCGAAGGCCGCCAGGCTGCGCGGTTTTGCCCCGGTGAGGTATTCCACGGCTCCGGTCACGTTCCAGGCCATGTCGCGGCGGATGATGCGCGCCAGGCTTACCAGCATGTCCACGTTCCACTGGGGCGCGCCCGCATCCAGAAGCGCCTGCCTGTATTCCGGTTCCTCCACGGGCGCATATTCGACGGGAACGCCCGCATCGGAAAGGATCGAGGCCACGTCCGCGCCGGTCAGGGGCTCGGGGCCGGTCAGGGCATAAACCTTACCGTCGTGCTCCCCGCGATTCTCGAAAACCGCCGCCGCACAGGCCGCGATGTCGCGCACGTCCGTGTAGCTGACCCTGGCCTCCTTGTAAGGCAGGGGTAGCACGCCCCGCTTCACGGCTCCGGCAAGATGGGTGGTGAAATTCTGCATAAACACGTTGGGCCGCAGGATGGTGTGGCCCAGGCCGCTCTGCTCCACGGCCAGGTCCACGGCCCCGTGCTCGCGGCCCAGCCTCCAATGCGCATCGAACGAGGAACCCATGCCCGAGGAACGGACAATGTGCTCGATGCCCGCCTCCTTGGCGGCCAGCACCGCATTATGGCCGTATTTCTTCATCTGCTCCACCAGGGGCAGCACCAGGACCATCCCCCGGCACCCCTGCATGGCGTGAAAAATGGTTTCCGGGGCGGCCAGGTCCATGGCCCGGACCTCGTCCGCGCCAAGCCCCTGCCCGCGGGACTCCTCGCGCACTCCCGCCACCACGGAAAATCCGCGCGCCTTCAGTTCCCCCACCATTGCCGAGCCCACGGTGCCAGCCGCACCGGTCACGAAAATCTGCATGCAACCTCCGAAAATTATGCTCGGCACACTCTAGGACGTATGACGGGCAAATTCAACGGGTTGTTACATCTGGACAACAGGACGCAAAAAAGGCCCCGCCGGAGCGGGGCCTTGTGCGTTCGATGGCATGCGCCTCTAGTAGCCCATGAAGTGCATGATGTCTTCCATGTGCCAGGTCGCGAAAAGGCCGGCCAGGGACATGGTGATGGTGTACGGCAGGGCCAGTATGACCATGCGGCCGTAGGACAGGCGGATGACCGGGGCCAGGGCCGAGGTCAGCAGGAACAGGAAGGCTGCCTGCCCGTTGGGGGTCGCCACGCTGGGGATGTTGGTGCCGGTGTTGATGGCCACGGCCAAATGGTCGAACTTGGTCATGGTGGTGGCCACGGTTTGCTGGATGCCCTGCGGCAAGGAGGCGATCACGTCGGCGCGGACCAGTTCCGCATCGGTGAGCCTGTCCATGAGGGCGGCGCCGTCCGTCACGCCGGGCAGGGCGCTCAGAACGCTTTCAAAGTGCATCTTGGTCTCGGTGATGTACACGGTGGCCACGAACACGTTGTCCGAAATCATGGAGAGCAGGCCGTTGGCCAGATAGTAGGCCGCCAACTGGGTCTGTCCTTGCATATCAAGCACGAAGTGGATGACCGGGGCGAACAGGTGGTTGTCGTGGATCACGGCCACGATGGAGAAGAAGACCACCAGCAATGCGGTGAAGGGCAGGGCCTCTTCAAAGGCCTTGCCGAGCTGGTGTTCCTCGGTAAAACCGTTGAAGGAGGTCAGGATGACGATGACCGACAGGCCGATGATGCCCACCTCGGCAAGGTGGAAACCCAGGGCCAGCACCAGCCAGACGCCCGTGAGGGCCTGGATGATGAGCTTCATCCGGCCACGTGCGCCGCGTTTGGCTTCGTCGCGGGCCGACTGTTCCATGAGGATGGACCGCACGTTGCCCGGCATGCGGTGCCCGTAGCCGAAGAGCTTGAAATGCTCCAGGCAGACACAGGTCAGCAGGCCGGTGGCCAGCACGGGCATGGAGATGGGGGCGACCATGATGAAGAAGTCCATGAAGTGCCAGCCCATTTCAGTGCCGATGAGCAGGTTCTGGGGCTCGCCCACGATGGTGCACACGCCGCCCAGGGCCGTACCCACGGCGCCGTGCATCATCAGGTTGCGCAGATAGGCGCGGAAGGTCACGAGATCCTCGCGGTTCATCTCTGCGGTGTCGTCGTTGCACAGGTCGTGGGAGCAGCTCATGTCCACGCCGGACGCCCACCGATGGTAGACGTTGTAGAAGCCGTAGGCCACGGCGATGATCACCGCGGTGACGGTCAGGGCGTCCAGGAAGGCGGACAGGAACGCGCCCGCGAAGCTGAAGAGCAGGGAGATGACGATCTTGGACCGGATGCGGACCAGCATTTTGGTGAAGGTGAACTGCAGCAGGTCCTTCATGAAGTAGATGCCCGCCACCATGAAGATCAGCAGCAGGATGACCTCGAAGTTGTTTTCGGCTTCATGGAAGACGCTTTTGGCGCTGGTCATGCCCATTGCCACGGCCTGAAGGGCCAGCAGACCGCCCGCAGGCAGCGGGTAGCACTTGAGTGCCATGGCCAGGGTGAAGATGAATTCGCAGATGAGCACCCAGCCGGCAATGAAGTGGCCGCCAGGCACCGCGAACCAGATGATCGGGTTGATGATCAGGAACGCCAGGATACAGAGTTTGTACCAGTTGGGAGCGTTGCCCAGCAGGTTTGCCTTAAAGGCTTGTCCAAGGGTCATGTCCGTCACTCTCCTTATGTATTGAAAAACAGGGACTTCTTAGTGTCCAAAAGAGAATACGCTGGTTTTTTAGCCATTTTGAACGATCGCGTCTAGCAAAATCGGTGAAAAACGGCCTGTATCAACGGTTTCCCAAAGATATATAGGAAATGGTTGCGGCCGCAATTATTCCTTTTGCGGCCAGGGGGACGCACCGGATAATAATAACGCCTTTTTCCGAATCGGCGAGTTTCCGTCATACTTCTGTGACCAAAGCCAAGTACTCCTGCACCTGCGACAGCATACAGAACCTCCCATCCTGACAGACGGCGCGGCGGCCCCCACAACCCTCACCCGCCGCGCCGCTCTCCTCCCCGAAACCGGGCCATGCTTGCCAAACCACCCTGAATATGGTTGTTTTCCTATGGAACAGAAACCAATGGAAACGACCATGAAGACATGCATTTTCCTGCCGCCGGTCCGAAAGCCCACCGGCGGGGTCACCGTGCTGCGACAGATCGCCGACATCCTGCACCAGTCCGGCCGCGAGGCCTGCCTGGTGGCTCGCGACAGGTCGGGCTGGCGGCCCGAGGGCCTGGCCGACGCGGCCCCGGTGCTGGACTGGGAAAAACTGGATCTTTCGCCCGAGGACATCTGGCTGGTGCCCGAGGGCTGGGTCAACGCGCTGGCCCCGGGCCTGGAGGCCCGCGCCCGCTGCTACAGCTACGTGCAGAACTGGGCCTATCTCTTTTCCTCCCTGCCCCCGGGCGTGACCTGGGCCCAGCTGCCCGCCTCGTTCCTGTCCGTATCCGCCCCCGTGGCCCATTTTGTCCGGGAAGCCACGGGCAGGGATTCCCTCGTGCTCCGGCCGGGGATCGACCGTTCCATCTTCCAGGCTCCCGAAGCCAAGCCCGGCGGCAAGCCGCGCATCGCCTTCATGCCGCGCAAGAACAAGGCCCTGGCCGCCCAGATCCGCGCGGTGTTCGAAAACCGCAACGGGCCGGACCGGGCCCGCTGGCTGGAGGTGGAAGGCCTGGACACCTTCGGGGTGGCCGAAGCCCTGCGGTCGAGCCACATTTTTCTCATGACCGGGTTCCCGGAGGGGTGCCCGCTGCCCCCCTGGAGGCCATGGCCTGCGGCTGCCTGCCCGTGGGCTTCACCGGCCTGGGCGGCTGGGACTATATGCGCCAGGCCCAGGAAAACCCGCGCTTTTCGCCCTGGTGGCCGGTGCGCGAGGTTCCGTGGTCCGGCAACGGGCTGTGGTGCGCGGACGGCGACGTGCTGGACGCGGCCCTGTGCCTGGAACAGGCCGTGGGCTGGGTGGAATCGGGCGCGCCTGAATATGCCGACGCCCTGGAGGCCGGGCAGCGGACAGCCGACGCCTACTCCACGGCACAGCAACGGGAAAATGTCCTGAAAGTTTGGAAAACTTTGGAATAAAACCGAAGAGACAAACAACACGGGGGAAGGAAAACCGGCCTTGTGCGGTTCGGCCTTCCCCCTTTTCTGTTCGCTATTTCACCACGAGCACGGGGCAGGGGGCGATGTGCAGCACCTTGTGGGTCACGCTGCCGAGCATGAAGCCCTCGAAATCGGACTTGCCCTTGGAACCCATGATGATGATGTCAGCCTTTTCGCTTCTTGCCACGTCGTCAATGACCTCGGCGGGCCTGCCGCCGATGACCATGTCCTTGCAGGGGATGCCCTCGGCCTCGATCTGTTTCCTGTAGGGTTCGATGATCTCCTCGGAATCCTTGGTGTAATGGTCCAGCACCCATTGCAGGTTGGGCTCGCCCAGCTCGTTGGGAACGGGCTTGCGGCACTGGAGCAGCACGATGGAGGCGCGCAGGGTCTTGGCCATGCCCACGGCGTAGTCCGCGGCCTTGTCCGAATGGGCCGAGCCGTCCACGGGGAGCAGGATGGTCTTCACGTTCATGTTCGGTCCCCCTCTTGTTCGGGTTGATCGTCGTTGCCCATGAACACTTCCATGGTGGCGTGCCCGGGCTGGGATACATCCTCGCGCTTGAACACCTGGGCCACGGTCATCAGCAGGATCCGCAGGTCGAGCCGCAGGCTGCGGTTGTCCACATACCAGACATCGTGCTCGAACTTGTCCTGCCAGGAAATGGCGTTGCGGCCGTTGACCTGCGCCCAGCCGGTGATGCCGGGCCGAACCTCGTGCCGCCGCGCCTGCCTGGCCGAATAGCGCGGCAGGTATTCCATGAGCAGTGGGCGCGGGCCCACCAGACTCATCTTACCTTGTATCACATTGACCAATTCCGGCAACTCGTCCAGGGAGGTGGAGCGCAGGAAGCGGCCGAAAGGCGTCAGCCGCTCTGCGTCGGGCAGGGGATTGCCCTCCCGGTCCACGGCGTCACGCATGGTGCGGAACTTGACCATGGTGAAGGGGGCCCCGTTCAGGCCGGGCCGCACCTGCCGGAAAAGCACCGGCCCGCCGAGCTTGAGGCGCACCAGCACGGCGACGGCGAGCATGACCGGCAGCAGCAGGACAAAGGCCGGAACCGTGATGAGCAAATCGAAAAGCCGTTTCACGACACCCCCATGAAATTGAGAATGATCTCGTTGACCTTGGTCACGTCGAACCGTTCCTCGGCCAGCCGCCTGGACGCCGCACCCATACGCGCGGCCAGCTCCATGTCCATGAGCCTTTCCATGGCTGCGGCCAGGGAATCCACGTCGTGCACCGGCACCAGAAATCCGTTGACGCCCCGCTCCACGGTTTCGCGGCAGCCGGGCGCGTCCGTGGTGATCACGGCCCTGCCCGTGCTCATGGCCTCGAGCACGGAACGAGGGGTGCCCTCGCGCCAGGACGGCAGCACGTAGACGCTGGCGCTGGTCAGATAGGGGCGCACGTCGTCCACGGCGGGCAGCACCTCCAGCCCGCCCTTCTGCCAGGAACGCACCGTGTCGTCGTCAATGCCGTCCGGGCCGTGTTCGCGCGGGCCCACCAGCCGGAAGGTCGCCTCCGGGAAGCGGGCCTTGAGCCGCACGGCCGCCTCGGCGTATTCCACCACGCCCTTGGAGCGCAGGAATCGCGACAGGCACAGGAACGAGGGCAGCTCCGGGGGCTCGGTGCAGTTGTAATGGTCGAGATCCACGCCCGACCCGCCGGTGACGGCCACGGGCAGGTTGGCGGGCAGCACGCCTATGGTGCGGAAGAATTTGGGATCGTCCGGGTTCTGGAACAGGGCCCCGCTGGAAAAGCGCAGGCCCGCAGCATACAGGCCGCGCGCCAGGTTGAACAGCACCCGCCTGCGCAGGCCCGAAGCCTCGGTAAAGGCGTAGCCCAGCCCGGTGATGAGTGAAAAGAACCGGGGCACGCCCGCCAGCCTCGCCGCAACGGCCCCGTAGACCACGGGCTTGATGGTGTAGGCCAGGACCACGTCCGGCCGGAGACGCTCGAATTCCCGCCTGAGCCGGAAGAGGAGCCCCAGGTCGGCAAGGGGGTTGAGGCCGCGCCGCTGCATCTCGATGGGCGCATAGGCGACGCCCATGGCCGCCAGCTCGGGCGCGGCGTCCGGCTTGAAGGGCGGGGCCATGGCGAGCACCTCGTGGCCGCGCGCCACCATTTCGGCCAGCAGCGCCCCCCGGAAACGGGTCAGGGACGGGGCAAGGCTTCCAAGCACAAGTATCTTCATCTTTTTAGTATCCCATAGCCTTGAAGCAGCTGCAAACCCGTTGCTGTTCAAAAAGGTTGGGAGGCAAGACGCCAGAAAAAGGCAGGGCCGAAGCGTATTGCGGCATACGTGAGGGTCTGCCTTTTGCGCAGTAACGTGGCATATGGGCCTTTTTCAACAGCACCCCCCTACATCCACTCGTTGAGCCACGCCTGCAGCATCAGAATGTTCCAGATGCGGAACTGGTTGTCGCGCCGTCCAGAAAGGTGGTCCGCCCACTGCATACCGACGACCTCCGGACGTAGGATTCCCTGTTGTGCAAGGCGGTTGGGACTTAACAACTCTTCGGCCCACGGGCGCAGCGGCCCGCGCAGCCAAGTGTCGATGGGAATGCCGAACCCGGTCTTGGGCCGGTCCACCAGCTCCCGGGGCACGTGGCGGTCGAGCACCCTGCGCAGGATGTACTTGCCCTGTTTGCCCCGGAGCTTCATGGACAGGGGCAGGCGCCAGGCGAACTCCACCACCTTGTGGTCCAGGAAGGGCGCGCGCGATTCCAGGCTGCAGGCCATGGCCGCACGATCCACCTTGGTCAGGATGTCTCCGGGAAGATAGGAGACCGAATCCAGGAACTGCATCCAGGCCGTGTACTCGGTGAGCCCGGGCCACAGCGACGGCATGTCCATGGCCGACGGGGGCTCCTGCCCGGAAACAAGCACCTGTTCCGGGTTCTGCCAGGTGGAGGCCAGGCTCTTGTAGACATCCTCGCGCGAGTCCAGACCCAGGACCTCGGCCACGCGGTGCAGCTTGTAACCGGGCATGGACAGGGACCTGCCGGGCAGCATGCTGAAAATCGTGTTGTAGGCCCCCGGCGAAACCATCCGGATCGCCCGGGCCGCGATACGGCGCACCCGGGGAGGCAGCGAGCGCATGCGCTCCCACACGGCCGGGGCCCAGACATGACGGTTGTAGCCCGCAAAGGTCTCGTCCCCGCCGTCGCCGGAGAGGCAGACCGTGACATGTTTTCGGGTCAGGGCCGCCACCAGGTGAGTGGGGATCATGGAGGCGTCGGCAAAGGGTTCGTCGTACATGCGGGGCAGCGCGGGAACGAGGTCCAGGGCCTGCCTCGGGGTGACGGTCAGCTCGGTGTGCTCGGTGCCCAGGTGCTCTGCCACGCGCCGGGCGTGACCGGCCTCGTCGTAGGCAGGGTCGTCGTAGCCGATGGTGAAGGTGCGCACGGGCCGGGAGGACTCGGCCTGCATGAGCGCCGTGACCAGGGAGGAATCAACGCCGCCCGAAAGCAGCGAGCCCAGGGGCACGTCCGAGAGCATCTGGTTGCGCACCGTGGCCCGCAGCAGGGTTTCCAACTGGTCGACCGCCTCTTCCTCACCGCCCTGGAACGGGGCGTACAGGCCCCGATTCACGGCGTCCTTGAGGCTCCAGTAGGGCGCGCTTTCCAGCCGGTCCGGATTGTCCGGGCGCAGGGCCAGCAGATGGCCGGGCCGCAGCTTGCGCACGCCCTGATAGATGGTGCGCGGGGCCGGAATGTACTGGAAGCGCAGGTACTGGGCCACGGCCCCCATGTCCAGCTCCGGCTCCAGGACGCCCGAGGCCCGCAGGGCCTTGAGCTCGGAACCGAATATGAAGAATTGCCCGGTGCGGCTGTAGTACAGGGGTTTTTCACCCATGCGGTCCCGGGCCAGGAACAGGGTGCGCTCCCGGACATCCCAAAGCGCGAAGGCGAACATGCCCGAAAAACGCCTGACCGCCTTTTCCACGCCCCAGCTGGCAAAGGCCGCCAGCATGACCTCGGTGTCCGAGGTGCCGCGCCAGGGCAGGAACGGTCCGCCCTCGGTTTCCAGTTCGGCACGGAGTTCCAGATAGTTGTAGATTTCACCGTTGTGGACGAGCACGTAACGCCCGTCCCGGCTGCGCATGGGCTGGGCCCCGGATTCGGAAAGGTCGATGATGGCCAGGCGGCGGTGCCCCAGGGCCAGGCCGCTTTCCGCGTCCGTGAACACGCCGTCCGCATCCGGGCCGCGGTGGCGCAGGGAATCGGCCATGTCCCGCACGCGTTTTTCAAGCCCCTCTGCCGTGGCGGCGGGCGAAAAATCGATGAATCCGGTTATTCCACACATAACAAGGACTTGTTATCAGCCGTCCCGCGCTTTGTCATCTGCCCGGAGGGCATGCGCCACGCCTTGCCCGCGACCCGGCTTTTGTTTACATTGCCCACTGTCCGGTATATAGCGCCGGGCAGGATAAACTATAGATATGGCAGAAAACAAAGCCGCGCCGACCCGCAGGAAGGCCGTCAAGATAAAACCCCCGGGCGTCAGGACCCGCAGGGAGCCGCCCCGGTACGACGCCCGGGCCGCCTCCGAGCGGTTCGTGCGCGCCATGACCTGGATCACGGCCATCGGCCTGCTGTTCTGCGCCGGGCAGGGGCTTCGCTGGTACACCCACAAGGCACAGCTGGACCGCATCGAGCAGGAGCTGCAGGCCCAGTACGTTTCCGTGCTCGGCGACGACGTGGGCGCATCTCCCTTCGGACGCATGCAGTTTCTGCACGGCCAGCTCACGGCCCAGGATTCCTTCGGACTCGACCCCCTGGCAGTCATTGCGGCCTTCAGCCGCCATTCCGACTTCATGGTCCGCATCGACAAGGCGCACCTCTGGGGGGAATCCGGCACCCTGGAAGGGCTGTACGCCCATGACGCCCAGGCCTTCGAGACCTTCATCCAACGGCTCGACACGGATGAGGAATATGCCTTTGATCTCAAATCCAAGGAAGACGCGCTGGGCGGCATCCGGTTCCGCGTCGGCGTGGGGCGGAGGTAGGCGTGGCGAGGCGCAATTGGTTCTGGCTCAAGTGGCCGCAGCACAAGCAGCAGCGTTTCTTCAGTATGGCCAAATGGGCCTGGCTCCTGCTGCTGGTGGCTTCCTTCGGGCCCCAGTATTTTCTGACCGTCAACGCCCAGAAACGGATCGAACGGCAAAAGGACCTCTATGCCCGGGTGGTGCCAGTGGCCATGGAACTGCGCATGGCCCGGGAACGGGAAAATGCCGACAAGGACATTGACCCGCAGTCGCTGGTTTCGCGCATTGCCGAGCAATCGGGGATCGGCTGGGAGCGCATCCGCTTCGAGGAGCAGCAGTCCGACAGGTTCGGAATCACGTTCGCCCTGCGCGAGGTGACCCTGGTGGAATTGACCTCCTTTCTCATGAAAATCCGCAATTCCTCGGGATTGCACTGCTTTGAATTCACCCTGCAACGCAGTCCGTCCAACGCCATGCTGGCGGATGTGACCCTGACCCTTGCCCGCTAGAGAAAATTTCATGCGCAGCCAATCCAACAAACGCGGCGGGGCCGGCCTCGCCTTTCTCGTTCTCCTGCTGGGCTTTGCCGTGGGCATCACCCTGTTCATGCCCTGGGAGACGTTGTGCGAACGGCTGGTGCGCCATGTGGACTCCAAACTGGAATCCGTCAATTTCACCTGGAAGGACATCCGCCGGGCAGGCCCCTCGGGCTTCAGGATCGACAACCTGGCCGTTGGTTTCGCAAATGCACCCGGCGCGCTGCGCTTCGAGCACGCGGACCTGCGGTTCGGGATTTCCCCCCTGGCGCGGGTCAGGCTCAACACAGGCGGGGAGGAATGCCTCCTGAAGATCTACCGCAGCGGGCTTGTCGAATGCGAGGGGCAGATCAACCTGACCTACCTTCTGGGGGGCAGCGGCATGCAGGGAACCCTGTTCGCCAAGGGCGGGATCATGACCTCGGAAACGGAAAGCGGCTGGCTGCACCTGCGCTCGCACCGGCTGATCCTGGCGGACGGCACCGAATCCGAAGACCTTTCCTTGACCGTGGAGATACGCGGCGGCACCTGGGAACTGAAAAACATTTCTCTTCGAAAACCACTGGATTTCCAAGGAAAAGGATCCGTCGCGCTGGACCGGGGGGATTTGCGAAACTCCCTGGTGACCCTGGCCGGCGAGGTGGCCGTGGGCAACACCTTTCATCCGCTGAACCTGGAAAACCGCCTGGGCTTCCTGCTGGGAGCCCCGGGCCGATAGAAACCGCAACACGTATGGATGCAAAATGACCGAGTCTGGGCTTATGAACCGGTATTCAGGGGCGTTCGGGCAACCCTGCCCACTGCAGAAGGATTGGCGCTGGCTGCTTTCCGTCGGCGTCTGTTGCTACCTGGCCATCCTGGGATTGCGCCTGAGCCTCTGGACCATGTGGGACAATCCCCTGCTCCGGGTGGGCGACGAGTTCATCATGTCCACCCACGATTCCTACCTCTGGCTGGCCCATGCGCGCGTGGCAGAATTCGGCGACGGCCGATCCCTGGCCTATTTCACCAGGCTGCTGCACGAATATCTGGGCCTCGCCCTGGGCGCCATCGGTTTCTGGGGACCGGCCTTCCTTTCCAGCCTGCTGGCAATTCCCTGCGTTCTCTGGGGCTGGGCCCTGGGCGGCAGGGAAGGGGCGGTCTTCGCGGGCATTGCCGGCTGCCTGACCCCCGGCTTCTACGCCCGCACCAAGCTCGGCTATTACGACACCGACATGTTCACCCTGCTCCTGCCCATGCTGGTGGCCTTCTGGCTGGCCTGGTGGCTGCGTCAGCGCACCAGCTTCCGCTGGCAGGAGACGCGGGAGGAAATCCAGCCGTCCCAACGGCTTCCCCTCCAGGTTTTGGGCATAGGCCTGTTCACGCGCTTTGCGGGCTGGTGGCATCAGGACATCGCCAACTATTCTGTACTTCTGTCCCTGTTGGCAATTGTAGTCGGCACAATCTTCGCCAGGAAAAACCACCGTTCGCATTTTGCGTATGAAGGGGCCATTTTCATTCTCGCCGCCATCCCCGCCACGGTTTGGGATTATTCTCTCGCCCCCCTCCTGCATGCAGCAGGAATGACCCCTTACATACTCATTTCCATACTGCTGGCTGCAACTCTGGCGGTATGGAGGGTGCAGGGCAGACACGGCGACACAGAAACGCCAGTGGACAAATACCTTTCCCTCGGACTCCTGTTGGCCGCCCTGATCTTGGCCGGAATATTCTCCGGCCCCCTCATGGGGATATGGACCAAGCTGCTGCTATACCTGAAACCCGCGGCAACCCAGGCCACAACCACGGCTCAACAGACCGCCCCCATCTTTCCCCGGGTCACCCAGAGCATCATCGAGGCCAAGCTCCTTCCTCTGGGAACAGCGCTGGAACGATCGGCCTATTATTACTGGGTCGGTCTCGCTGCCCTGGCCGCCATGATTCCAGTACTCATTGCCCGGCCTTTGTCCGTGCTGCTGCTGCCCCTGGTAGCCCTCTCCATTCTCAGTATCAAGATGGGCACCCGGTTCAGCATGTTCGGCGGGGCAGCGCTAATGATCTTCCTGAGTGTGGCGGGAACCGCCCTGTCCCGGAAGCTGCTGCCGTCCATGATCGATAGAGGACGTGAAATCGTCATTGCCGCGGTCATGGCAGCCCTGGCCTGCTGCCTGGTCCTGCCCAAATATCGGGAATACCGTTCCCTGCCCCCCACCCCCGTGGTGGACAAGGTGCATGCCGAAGCCCTCATGGGGCTGGGCAAACGCGCCCCCAAGGATGCTTCGGTATGGACCTGGTGGGACTGGGGCTACGCCACCCAGTATTATGCAGGGTTAAAAACGCCCATTGACGGGGGCAAGCACTCGGGCATGGACCTGTACCCCACCGCCGTGGCGCTTGCCACGGATTCCCCCCGGCAGGCCAACCAGCTCATTCGCTACTGCACCCGGTTCCCAGGGCAGGACCCCACCAGGGAATGGGCAAAAAAATCCGGGGCAGACGTCCAACGGACCATCGACCAACTGGCCGCAAGCGGTCCTGCGTTCAAGCCGGCCCCCAAACAATACCTGGCCGTGTCCTACAAGGATCTCCGTATTGCCAAATGGCTCATGTTTTACGGGAACTGGAACGTGACTTCCGGCACAACCCATGAGGCCGTGGTTCGACGGTTCGGGCCGGGACAAATGGCCGTCAACCTTCAGATCGGCGCCGTCATGAACCGCGGGGGTATGAAAAACGCCATTCTCACGGCGGACATGCTCGACATCGACAAGGCCGACCACTTCGACTACCCGCAGAACCGATACTCCCCCACGCTTGTGCCCCAGACGCCCCATCTGGTCTTCAACACCGTGGCCGGGGAAACCAACTTTTTCGACAAGGACACCTACAACTCCATGCTGGTGCAACTTTTCACCGGCGATCCGGAGTCTGAATCAATCAAACCCTATTTTCGCCTCGTCGCCGATGGACTGCCCTTCATCCGCATTTACGAGGTGGTGCAAAACTAGCAAAGGAATACATCATGGGAATACCGTTTATCGATCTGAAATCTCAGTACAAACGAATTGAAAATGAAGTCCGGGGCGGCATTGAGGCCGTTCTGGAGCACGGCGCCTACATCATGGGCCCGGAAATCAGAGAACTGGAAAGCGAGCTGGCCGGCTACAGCAAGGTCAACCACGCCGTGGGCTGCGCCTCGGGCACCGACGCCCTGGTCATGGCCCTCATGGCCCTGGACGTGAAGCCCGGCGACGCGGTGTTCACCACGCCGTTCACCTTCATGGCCACCGCCGAGGCCGTGGCCCTGCTGGGCGCCACCCCGGTGTTCGTGGACATCGATCCCGTCACCTACAACATCGATCCGGCCGCCCTCAAAAAGGCCATCCGCAAGGTGCACGACGAAGGCAAGCTGCGGCCCAAGGGCGTCATTGCCGTGGACCTGTTCGGGGTGCCCGCCGATTATGACGCCATCGAACCCATCGCCAAGAACAACGGCCTGTTCCTCATCGTGGATGCGGCCCAGTCCTTTGGCGCGGTCTACAAGGGCCGCCCGGTCTGCTCCATCGGCGACATCGCCTGCACCTCGTTCTTCCCGGCCAAGCCCCTGGGCTGCTACGGCGACGGCGGCATGGTCTTCACGGACGACGAAACCCTGGACGGACTGCTGCGCTCGGTGCGCGTGCACGGCCAGGGCACCGACAAGTACGACAACGTGCGCCTGGGCATCAACGGCCGCCTGGACTCCATGCAGGCCGCAGTGCTCAAGGCCAAGTTCGCCATCTTCCCGGAAGAGGTTGAACTGCGCAACGAAGTGGCCGACCGCTACCGCGAAGTGCTCGCCGGCGTGGAAAACCTGGTGACCCCCACGGTTCCCGAAGGCTGCACCTCTGTCTGGGCCCAGTACTCGGTTTTGGCGCGCGACGCCGAACACCGCGCCGAGCTCCAGGCCAAGCTCCAGGAGGCGGGCATCCCCTCGGCCATCTACTACCCCCTGCCCCTGCACCTGCAGCAGGCATTTGCCTATCTCGGGTACTCCAAGGGCGACCTGCCCGTGTGCGAAGGCATCGGCGAACGCATCTTCGCCCTGCCCATGCATCCGTACCTCAAGGCGGAAGACCAGCAGGCCATTGCCGAAGCCCTGGCCGGTTAAGGAGATACATCATGGCCCGTCGTCAGAGCAAACCAAGTTATTTCAAGCTGTTCCTTTTGGGACTGGCCTTGGCCTATCTGGCGACGGGCTTTGTGGACAAACCCACGCCCATCCATTTTGAACCGGGCGATTCCACGCGGGCGGCCCAGAGCGCGGTGGTGGAAAGCGACGTGCAGGTCGTGCAGCGCATGAATGTCTTCAAGCTGGGCGACCCCCTGACCATGCAGCTCCTGTTGCCGGAATTCGGCGCGGACGATGACTGGGAATTCAAGGGCGAGGTCGCGCCCCCGCCCGTTTTCGAAGAATAGGGGAAATCAGCCTTCCATCACCCGGTTGCGTCCGGTTTCCTTGGCCCGGTACAGGGCCTCGTCCACCCGCTTGATGAATTCGTCCTGGGATTCGCCCCGGACATACTCCACGATGCCGAAGCTCGAGGTGACGGTCCTGGGGACGCCTGAAAAGGAAAAGTCTTCCACGGCCTGCCGAAGCCGCTCGGCCACCTGCCGCACCCGGTCCATGTCCGAGGCCGGGGCCAGGACCATGAACTCCTCGCCGCCCCAACGCACCAATCGATCGGTCTCGCGGATGTTTTCCCGCACCAGCTGGGAGATTTCGCGCAGCACCGCGTCCCCCACGTCATGCCCGTACTCGTCGTTGATGGACTTGAAGTGGTCGATGTCGAACATGACCAGGGAAAAGGGTCTGCCGACGATAATCTCGGTGCCCAGCAGGCGCAGGAAGCTGCGCCGGTTCATGGCCTTGGTCAGCGGGTCGGTGGAGGCCTCGTCGGCCAGCAGGTCCTTTTCATCCTCCAGCTCGCTGATGTCCTGAAAGGAGAACAGCCGCAGGGGCGTGTTCTGGAAGGTGGCGAAGGTCACGGCGAACACCCCGGGCCTGCCCGATGGATTGCCCGGGTTATCCAGGTGCACCACGGCGTCGCGGTCGAGCTGGTCCTCCACGATGGCCGTTATCCATCCGGACGGTCCGCCGGTGTATTCTTCCCCGTTGAGCCTGAGGATGCGGTCGGCGATACGTGCGCCCCCTGCCCGGAAATGGTCGAAGGAGGGATAGCCGAGATAGGCCGCCATGCGCTGGTTGGCATAGACCACCTGGCCCTTGAGCTCCAGCAGGGCCATGCCCGGAAAGGCGTCCAGCAGATTCCAGAGCATCCTGTCGGCCTGGGCCAGCTTGCGGCGCAAATACACGGCGCGGGCGCACCGGCGCACCGCGTCCAGCAGCTTGGAAGGGTCGGCGGGCAGGCGCAGAAAGGCGTCGATGTTCAGTTCCAGAACATTGAGCAGGGCCTTGGGGTTGTACTGGTCGTAGGCCACGATGAAAGGCATGTCCTCGTCTTCGCCCCGGATCATGGCGATCATGTCCGGGCCGTCCAGCACCGGCAGCACTATGTCCGTGAAGACCACGTCCGGGTGGTTGTCGCGATAGCTGCGAAGTCCCTCCCTGCCGTCCGCAGCCGTAAAGACCGCGCTCACCGCCTTTCTGAGCAGTCCGGCAATGCGCTCGCGCTCATATTCCCCCTGCATGACCACGAGTATGGAAATACCCTGTTTTCTGCCTGCCATTCTCCGTCCCCTCCTGAATGCGTTTTTCGAGCATACCCTGTGCGTGCACCGGGAACAACAGCGGAATCATTATAAGTCCATGCAGGCACGCCGCCTCGAATTGCAAAAAAGCGTACCGCCAACCTGTCGAAACCGGCATGCGCCGCGCACAATGTTTTACTCTTTTCCTTTTGCCACGCGATATGCGTTTTCCTATTTTAAGATGGGAGGCATGGCCCAAGGACATGTGGGGAGAAGGGAGCCTGCCCGTTGCGGGCGGGAATTTGCAATGTCGTATAACCCACAAGGAGGTCCCATGAAACTGGGCGGAATGTTTGAACAGGAAGGCATGAAACTTCAGACGGGCATGCAGGCCGCGGAAAAGAACGAGGAAACCAGGCAGCGCGACAAACCCGTCAAGGAGGTCGCGGCCGAGGGCGACAAGCTGAGCATTTCGCAGGAGGCCAAGGAAAAGGCCGCGGAAATGACCAGCCAGGAGTCCGGGGACAAGAGCCAGGCCAAAAGCGGTGAAGGCGGCGTGAAGCTGACCATGGGCAACCAGTCCGGCGCGGAAGGAGCCTCCTCGGGCGACGACCTGCAGGACGCCCAGACCGAGGTCAGCAAGAAGGAGAAGGAAATCGAGGAACTGGAGGCCAACTTCATCGGTTCGGACGAGGACAGGAAGCGGGAGCTTTCCAAACTCAACCGGGAACTGGAAGACCTGGAAGATGCGGAAAAGCAGCTCCAGAACCAGATTGAACTCTGATTGCCGCATGCGCAACGCCAGGGACGGCGTTGCGCATTTCCCCTGCCGCGCACACGAAAACCCTGGGCTGCCTCCTACCGATCCCCGGGGCAGAAGACGTCCTTGCCGCCCGCCTGAATCACCCGCCTCTGCAGCGCCAGGCTGAGCAGCCAGCTCAGGAGCGTGGCCAGCAAAAAGACCGCCGCCATCTTGATGCCCGACCCCAGCGCCAGGGGAAAGAACGCGGCCTGCAAAAAGATGCAGAACGGAAGGTGCACCAGATAGATATGGTAGGAGCTGGCAGCCAGCCCGGCCTGGACTGCGCCGGGCCGGTTCAGGAAGCGATGCGACAGGTTGATGAATCCGGCAATGGCGGTAAAGGCCGTGACCGTGCGAGACAGGCCGGCGGCAAGCGCCAGGAGCGGCGGCAGGCCTCCCGGCACCCCGATGCATTTGCCGCCCACGGCAATGGAAAAGACCGAGCTGACCGCAAAGCCGATCATCCAGAGCCACCACGGGCCGGCAAACACGCCCCGGCTTTCGAGCCAGCCGTTTTCCGCCAGGAACACCCCCAGTATGAAGAAGCCCGCATAATAGGGAATGCGCACCGGCTGGAACAGGAAGAACGGCCCGATCTTGGCCCAGGCCAGGGGCGTCATGAGCAGGGAAAGCGCGGCGTAGCCCAGGCCGGAAAACGCCAGGCACAGCAAAACGGCAATGCCGTACCGGGACGGACCGCGCCGCAGGGACCTCGGCCGGATTTCGCGGAACAGGGCGTAGCAGACGAAAAAGACCAGCAGCATGGTGATGAACCAGACATGCATGGGCGTGACGTCCCATTCGTGCCCGGCGTAGGACTGCATGGAGTCGATGTAATACAGCTTCCAGTCCAGGCAGGACGCCAGCCAGTCCAGATAGAACCCGCCGAAGCCCTTGGGGCCGGGATAGCCCACATACATGGCCAGGGGCAGCAGGGTCAGGAGCAGCGCCACCGAGGGAATCCCGAGACGCCGGAACTTGCCGAGGAGAAACCTGCGCATGCCGTGGCGGTTCAGGGAGGACGGGGCGAACAGCCCGGCCACCAGGAAGAGCACCGGCAGGGCGAACCCGTCGATGACGATGATGAGCAGGTCATAGGCCAGGCCGGGTGTGTCGCGCACCTGCCACCAGGGAATGAGATTGCTGTAGGCGCAGGCCGCATGCAGCAGCACCACGAGCAGGACCATCAGGGTCCGGGTGTTGTCCAGATAGGTCCGTCGTTGCCGATTGTCGGACATGGTCGCCTCCTTGCCGCGCCTCCCTAGCCGGGCGGGGATTCGATTTCGCCCCGCTCCCAGGCCTCTCGCGCGGCCCGGAACCCTGCCAGGGAAAAACGCATGGTATGGTCGATGATTTCCTTCATATATCCGCAAATCCCGGGATGTTCCGGGAACACCTTGCTGAAAAGGGGCCAGTGCAGCATGTAGTAGGACATCTGGCCCACCAGGCTGGCCAGGCAGTCGCGAATGACGAACTCGGGCGTGTCCCCGCCCAGCAGTTCCTTGACCGTGTCCATAATCATCATTGTGTCCGGGATGATGTAGGTCTCGATCAACCGGTTCAGGATTTCCGAGGGCCGGACCATCTCCCGCGTGACGATGGCCCGGGCCTCCCCGCTCAATTCGCTGCAGTAGGTCAGCGTGTAATAGGCGGTGACGAAATCGCGCAGCCGCTCTTCCGGACTCATGCGCCGGAATTCCTCGCTGGAATACCGCATGCAGGAATGTTCCCGCAGGGCGGCGAACATCATGGTCAGAATGCTCTCGTACAGCTTTCGCTTTCCCCCGAAATAATAGCTCACGGCCGTGACATTGGCGGCCCCGGCCTCCCGGCAGATTTCGCGCACGGTGGCGCCCTCGTATCCCTTGGCGGCAAAGACCTTCATTGCGGCCAGGAACAGCAGGTCCTTTGTTGTCGGATTTTCCGGTAACGGCATCTTTTCTCCGTATGCGCGGCATCGGCACCAGTGCGACGCCAGCATGTAATGCAAATGTTTAATGCATATGTATTAGAAAAGGAGGAACGTGTCAAGAGGGGCGGAAAAAGTCTCGTGCCCCTTGTTCGGGTCCGGCTTGCGTCCCATGGGGAAATGAAGGTAGGGTACGGCCTTGGCGAGAATCTGAATTTCCCGTTACGGAGCGCACATGGGCGGACACATCCTGATCATAGACGACGAAGAAGGCATCCGGTTTTCCCTGCAGGGCATCCTGGAGGACGAGGGGCACGAGGTGCTCGGCGCGGCCAACGGCGACGAGGGCCTGGAGATGATCGAGGCCGACCGGCCCGAAATCGTGTTCCTGGATATCTGGATGCCGGGCATGGACGGCCTGGCGGTGCTGGAAAGGATCAAGGAGCTCCAGAAAGACCTGCCCGTGATCATGATCTCCGGCCACGGCACCATCGAGACCGCTGTCAGGGCGCTCAAGAAGGGGGCCTTCGACTTCATCGAAAAGCCGCTTTCCCTGGAGAAGGTGGTGGTCTCCACGCGCAACGCCCTGGAAGTGGCCCGGCTGATCCGGGAGAACGAGGCCCTCAAGACCCGCCTTTCCGACGACCACCCCTCCCGGCTCACGGGCGAATCCCCGGCCATCAGCCAGCTCAACGACGTGATTTCCCGCGTGGCCCCCACCGAGGCCTGGGTGCTCATCACCGGCGAGAACGGCACGGGCAAGGAGATCGTGGCCCGCTCCATCCACCACCAGAGCAAGCGCTCGGACAAGCCCCTGGTGGCCGTGAACTGCGCGGCCATTCCCGAGGAGCTCATCGAATCCGAGCTCTTCGGACACGAAAAGGGGGCGTTCACGGGCGCGGACAAGGCCCAGGCGGGCAAGTTCGAGCTGGCCGACGGCGGCACCCTGTTCCTGGACGAGATCGGGGACATGAGCCTCAAGACCCAGGCCAAGATCCTGCGCATCCTGCAGGAGCAGCGCTTCGAGCGCGTGGGCGGCCGCAAGACCATGGAGGTGGACGTTCGCGTCATCGCCGCCACCAACAAGGACCTGCTCACCGAAATCGAGAACGGCGCGTTCCGGGAGGACCTCTACTACCGGCTCAAGGTTTTTCCCCTGGAGGTGCCGCCCCTGCGCGAACGCGCCAACGACGTGCCCATGCTCATCAGGGATTTCATGGCCAGCCTTTCCAGGCAGCACGGCTTCAAGCCGCTCAAGTTCGATGACGAGGCCCTGGCCGCCCTTTCCGCCTACGCCTGGCCCGGCAACGTGCGCGAGCTCAAGAATTTCGTGGAGCGCATGTTCATCATGTATGCGGGCGAGACCGTGAGCCCGGACATGCTGCCGCCCGAGTTCCGCGCTGCCGCGAAAATCGCCCCGGCGCGGGAACAGGCCGAAACGGCCCCGGCCGAGGCACAGGCCGCATCCACCCCCGTGGAGGCGCTCATCGCCAACGGCCCCAGCGACCTCAAGCAGGCCCGCGCCGAATTCGAGGCCATGTTCCTGGAATCCAAGCTGCGCGAATTCGAGGGCAACGTCTCCCAGCTGGCCAAGGCCGTGGGCATGGAGCGCTCCTCCCTGTACCGCAAGCTCAAGGCCTACGACATCCAGGTGGATTAGGAGCGCGGCGCAGACGTTTCCGATGCGGGAACCGGACGGTTCCGCTTCTGGATTGTCGTGATGCCCCGTGCTATCAAACGCCCATGAACAAGGACCAAAAGGCAGCCCTTCGCAGGGAACTCCTGGAGCGGCGCAAGGCGCTCACCGCCGAAACCGTGCGCCGGGCCAGCCTGGCCGTTGCCGGGGCCATCCGCTGCCTGAGCGAATGGAAGAACGCCCGGCAGGTGCTGCTGTACTGGCCGGTGCGGGGCGAGGTGGACACCCGCCCGCTCATGGCCGAGCTCTGGCAGCGCGGGGTGGAGGTGCTCCTGCCGAGATGCCGCGAAGCCCAGCCCGGCATCATGGATCTGGCCTGCGTGAGCTGCGAGACCGACCTGCGGCCCGGCATGTTCGCCATCATGGAGCCGAACGAGGCAACCTGCCCGGTCATGCACGAATACGAGCCCGACGTGGCGCTCATCCCCGGCGTGGGCTATGCCCCGGACGGCACCCGCCTCGGGTTCGGCGGCGGCTATTACGACCGGCTGCTGGCCGAGCCCTGCATGCGCCAGACCCTGACCATCGGGCTGTGCTACGAATTCCAGAAGCTGGACAAACTGCCCGCCGAGGATTGGGACCAGCCGGTGCGGGCCATCTGTACGGAAAACGAACTATGTCGAATATAGCGGTATTTCCCTTCGCCTTCGAGGCCGTCCCCGGCGTCAAGGTGGTCTTCACCACCCGCTGCGGGGGCGTGAGCACCGACCATTACGAATCGGCCAACCTCTCCTACGACGTGTGCGACGAGGACGAGCACGTCTACCAGAACCGCGTCACCCTGCAAAAGCAGCTCGGTTTCGTGCATTGGAACGAGCTCAAACAGGTGCACGGCGACGACATCCTGTTCGAAACCGCCCTGAGCGGGGCCGGCCGCAAGTCGCTCCTGGAGGGCGACGGACTGGCCACCACCAAGCCCCGCACCGCGCTCATGGTCAAGACCGCGGACTGCCAGCCGATCATGCTCGCCCACCGCAGCGGCAACTTTGTCGCGGGGCTGCACGCGGGCTGGCGCGGCAATGTCGCGGGCTTCCCCACCACCGGCGTGCAGCGCTTCTGCCTGCATTACAAGCTCAGTCCCAAGGACGTCTTTGCGGTGCGCGGGCCGAGTCTGGGGCCGCTGGCCGCGGAGTTCACCAACTTCGAAAAGGAATTTCCGCCGGAGCACCGGCCCTTTTACAACCCGGAAACCAGGACCATGGACCTCTGGGCCCTGACCCGGGTCCAGCTCATGGCAGCGGGCGTGCCCGAGGAGAACATTTTCGGGTTCGACCTGTGCACCAAGACCATGTCCGATACCTTCTTCTCCTACCGGGCCTCCTGGTTCGTGCCGGGCAATGTCTCGGGCCGTCAGGCCGGGTTCATCTGGATCGACAAATAGGACCGCGCCGTGGGTATCCTGCTCAAGCTGATCATCATCCTCGTGCTCGTCCTGTTCCTTGCCGGGCAGTTCACCCGCGACAAGGCCAAACGCGCCCGCAGCCGCCAGAACCTGACCAACGGCCTGCTGGTCGTGCTCATCCTCATGGTGGCCTTCATGATCATCAACCAATTGCGATGAACGCCGCAGAGCGGGGCGGACCTTACTCCTTGCCGGTGATGACGAACCCCTGCGGGGCCAGCCCCGTGGACGAGGACGTGCCCGCGATGCGGGAAAGGTAGGAGTCGCCCAGGCTTTCGATGTGCCCCTTGATGGCGTCGAAGTAGTTGAAGTGCGCCTGCTCGTCGTCGATGATCTGCTCGAAGAGCTTGACGCTGATGCTGTCGCCGTTGTCCCGACAGACCAGCAGGAACTGGTTGTAGGCTTCGATGACGCGGTCTTCCTCCACTGTGTCGTGGACATAGATTTTGGAAATGTTCTGTCCCTTTGCCACCGGCCCGGAGAGTTCAGTGGTGGGTTCGCCGTCCAGCTCCTTGATGCGCTCGGCAAAGGCCTCTGCGTGGCGCATTTCGTCTATGGCGATGAGCTTCATCTTGGCGGCCAGCTCGCCGTAGTCCATGGCGTCCAGGCCGTAATGCTGGTTCATGTATTGGTGGATGGCCTGCAGCTCCATTGCCCGGGCCTTGTTCAGCACCTCGATCACCTTGGCTCTTCTTTCTTCCTTGGTCGCCATTTCATGCTCCTTGTCGTTGGATGTGGTGGGTTGCCCTTTCTGCCATACCGTTACCATGGTTCTGTGACAATTATATGGAGCGAAAGTCCCCGGCGTCCCAAGAACAAAAGGCGCTCCATCTGGAGCGCCTTTTTCATGTGAGCCTTCATGCCCTACATAAAAATAATATCAAGCCTGTCTTCAGCCTGTCAACGGTGTAATATCTTGAAAAATAAGGTAAAAGTTGTCGAATGTCTAAAGGGGATGTGCACGGATGCCGCCAGTGTTTCACGCCCTTGCGCCGGTCTGCCGCGAAACAACGGCTTTAAAAAAAGGAGGAGACCATGAAACAACCGTTGAACAGAGAGGGCGTCAAATATCTTTTTTCCCCATTCCGATGGACCCTGCTCATGGCGGCCGCCTTCTTCATCGCGGCGGGCAGGCTGGATATCGGAAAAGCCTGGGCAGCCTTTGGACTTCATTTGTCCGGTGCTGCCGTCGGCGCAATATTGATGTGGAGATTCGCTCCTGAACTGGCAAACCTGAGGGCTGCGGCGAGGCAGGGAACAAAGGCATGGGACAAGGCTATTCTGACGATATACTTTTCACTGACTCTTCTGGTGATTCCCGTAATCGCGGGCCTGGATGTCGGCAGATACGAAAGCTCGCATTGGGGGAACGCATCTTATGCGGTGGGAATATTTCTGTACTTGGCGTTTTTCACTCTTCTCCATTGGGCGATGTTGACGAACAAGCATTTTGAAGTGAGCGCCAGAATTCAGGACGATCGTTCGCATGCGGTCGTGACGCACGGGCCATACGCTTTCATCCGGCATCCTGGTTACGTTGCTATGGCGTTTGCCGCCATGGCGGATTCGTTTCTCCTTGGTTCACTGTATTCACTGATTCCAGGCATACTTGCCGTGACGGTGACGGTAGTCCGCACCCATATGGAAGACAAAATGCTGCGCAACGGACTGAATGGATACCCCGAATATGCGGAAAGGGTGAGGTATCGCTTGATCCCGAGAGTCTGGTAGGCTTTAAAAAAAGGGGCGCCTGGCAAGCGCCCCCTTGTGTTCCGTCAAATTCCCAGAAGCATCTTCGCCGTGCCGAAATAGATGAGCAGGCCCGAGATATCCACCACAGTGGTCAGGGCCGGGCTGGCCACCACGGCCGGGTCCAGCCGGAGCTTTGCCGCGCCCATGGGCAGGAGCGCGCCGATGAGGGTGGCGGTGACCACCTGCAGGCCCAGGGCCAGGGCAATGGCCGCGCCGATCTTCCACAGGGAGAAACCGTCGGGTATGACCGTGCCGTGGGACAGGAACATGACCTTGCCGAAGGACAGGACCGCCAGGACCACGCCGAGCAGCAGCGAGACCTGCAGCTCCTTGAACAGCACCCGCATGGCGTCCCCGGTCTTGATCTCGCCCAGGGCCAGGGCGCGGACCACCACCGTGGAGGACTGGCTGCCCGTGTTGCCGCCCGTGTCCGCCACCATGGGCATGTACAGGGCCAGGACCATAAGGCTCATGAGCGAGCCCTCGAAGCCGTGGATGATTATGCCCGAGAGCAGGCCCAGGGCCGCGAGGCCCACCACCCAGAACATCCTGTTCTTGAAGTGCACCCAGGACGAGGTCTTGAGATAGGTCCCGGCCTGGTGCGAGCCCCGGATGGCCATGAGCTTTTCCAGGTCTTCCTGCTGCTCCTGCATGATGACGTCGATGGCGTCGTCGTGGGTGATGATGCCCACCAGGGCGTCCCCGCCGTTGATGACCGGCAGGGCGATGAGGTCGAACTTCTCGATCTTGCGGGCGGCGTCTTCCTGGTCGTCCCCGGCGTGGGCGCAGATGATTTCGCGGTGCATGAAATCCTCGATGCGCTCGCCCGGCCTAGCCAGGATCAGGTCCTTGAGGGAAACGAAGCCGATGAGGGTGCGCGCGTCGTCCACCACGTAGGCGTAGTAGATGGTGTCCTTCTGGGTGGCCTCCAGGCGGATCTGCTGCATGGCCTGGCTCGCGGTCATGTCCCTTTGCAGGGAGACGTAGTCCGAGGTCATGATGGACCCGGCCGTGCCCAGGGGATAGGAGGTCAGCTTGCGGATGTCCTCGCGCTCGGCCTTGGCCAGGGCCGGATAAAGGCGCTCACGCTGTTCCTCGGGCAGCCTGCGGAACAGGTCCGCGCGGTTGTCCGAGGACATGCCGGTCAGAAGGGAGGCCGCGTCCCGGACATCGAGGACGGGCACCAGCTCCTGCTGGGTGTCCTCGTCGATATGGCTGACGATTTCCCCCTGCAGTTCCGGGGAGACCGTGCGCAGGATGCGCCAGATCTCCGCGGGCTCCAGGGCGGAAAGCCATTCGGCGACGGAGGCCGGGTGTTCGGCTTCGCAGAGCCTGCGAAGGGCTTCAATATCGTTTTTGGCAAGGTGGTCCCGGATGGTCGGGACAAGAAGATCTTTGGTCATGGTTCACCTCGTTCATTGCCGCACCGGGCGGACGGCAGCGAGGCGAACCTTCGGGACTCAGGGGAGCGACGAAAGGCGCGTCAGGGCAGCCGTCCCATGATGCCCGTGATGGCGCGGGCTGGAATTCTGCATCGCAAAAATGGGATCAGGCATGTTCGTATGGCTACTACTGCCTTCCGGACTGTCCATTGAGTCTCCTCCTTGAAATTGATGTCGGGGTCATACGCCCCGAAACGCGGTTTTGGCAAGCCCCAATCCGGCGGACACCGGGCGGGCTGATTATAACGGCGAGGCCGGGGCCTCCGGGTTATGATGGTTCCATGTCCGTTGGACCACCGGTTTCAAGACAAGGCCGCCTGCGGCCTGTGCGCATGCTCGGGATCGCGCTTGCGGTCCTGGCGATCCTCGCCCTTTGCCCCCGGGCGGGCCGCGCGGAAGGCCATGTGGTCATCACCGCCTGGAACTACTACCAGCATCCCCCCTTTCTCTGCGCCGCCAAGGAGGGCCTGGCCCCGGAATTCATCCGGCTCCTGAACGACATGTCGCGGGGCAAATACCGCTTCTCCCTGGTCAACCTGCCCCGGAAGCGCGTCGACCAATACCTGGAGTTCAAGGAGCCGGGAATCGTCCTGTTCGTGAACTGGATCTGGATGGACGACGCGGACAGGACCAAATACCACTGGTCGCAAACGCTCCTTTCCGACAGAAACGAGATTCTTTCCAATGCCGCCGCCCCCATCGACTACCGGGGAGTGCACTCCCTGTACGGCAAGCTGCTTGGCGGGGTTCCCGGGCGTCGGTACCAGGGGATCGACAAGGCCGTCGCACAGGGACGTCTCTACCGCCAGGACAGTCCGAGCACGGAACAGAATCTGGAAAAGCTCCTGCTGAGGCGCATCGATTTCCTGACCGCGCCCCGAAGCATCCTCCGCTGCCTGATCAAGGAGCACAAGTGCGGGGAACAGGTCTATTTTTCCCCGGAACCGCTCATCCGGTTCACCCGTCATATCCTCGTACCCCGGTATATGCCCGACGTGTTCGCCCAAGTGAAGGAAACCCTGGGCAGGCTGCTGGACTCCCCGGAATGGGCGCGGCTCAAAGGGAAATACCTTGTGGACTGACGGCTTCCTCCCGGCGGCGGGGTAAAAAATGTCATGGACAGGCCCGGGAGGCCGGGTGTATTCCGCCGCCCATGAGAACCGCAAAAGACAGGCTTCGCCACACCATTCTCTTCGAACTGCTCGGCCTGGTCACGGTGACGCCGCTGGCCGCCCTGATCCTGAACAAGGACATGGGGCGCATCGGCGCGCTGGCAGTGGCCATCTCCCTGCTGGCCATGGCCACCAACTACGTGTTCAACCTGGCCTTCGACCATGCCCTGGTCCGCATGGGGCGGCCCGTGAACGTGCGCCCGCCCTGGATGCGCGCGCTGCACGCCGTGCTTTTCGAGGCCACCCTGATGCTCATCACCCTGCCCATCGTGGCCTGGTGGCTGAACATGAGCCTGTGGCAGGCCCTGGCCACGGACGTGGGGTTCGCCCTGTTCTATCTCGCCTACGCCTATGTCTACAACTGGGCCTACGACCGGGTCTTTCCCATGCCCTCGGCGGTGCGGATCAAGGCCGCCGATCGTTAGCGAAACGCGACGCAGCTCCCTTTTACGGAACCGAACGAGCCGGGCAACCTTTCGAGGTTACCCGGCTTGTCTCGTTGGACGGTTCGCTGTATCGTGCGCTTCGATATCGGCCACCCTGTATTGAAACACAATCGAAACCGTGGAGTCTTTCATGCCCCAGCGCCTTCTGATCCTGACCGCTCTTCTGATCTCCTGCCTTCTCCCGTGCCCCGCCCGCGCCGCGGACGAGGTGCTGGTGGTGGTTTCCGCCCCCGTGGAAGGGGACATGCGCGATTTCGGCCTGCCCACGCTCCAGGCCGCGGAGCTTGCCGTGGAGGACTACAATGCTGCGGGCGGCGTGCTGGGCCGGCCCGTGCGCCTGCTGCCCTTCAACGACGAATGCCGCCCCGAAAAGGTCGAGGAACTCCTGAAACTGGTGGACGGCGCCAACGCCACGCTCATGATCGGCCCGGTCTGCAACGGCATGGCCCGGGAGGCGCTTCCCCGGCTCAACCAGCGGGGCGTGGTGGTGATTTCGCCGTCCGTGACCGACCCGGACCTGACCAAGCCCCGCACCTATCCGCTCTTTTTCCGGACAATGACGCCCTCGGACGCCCAGCCCGAGACGCAGGCGGCCTTTTTGCGGAAAAAGGGATTCACGCGCATTGCCCTGCTGCATGACGCTTCCAGGGACGGCCTGGAGCAGGGGGCCGTGGTGCGCAGGCTGGTGCAGGGCGATCCGGCCCTGACCCTGGCGTACGACGTCGACCTCAAGGGCGGCGAGGAAGCCGTGCCCGCCGTGAAATCCATCCTGAGAGACAGGGCGGACGCCGTGGTCTACCAGGGCGAACGCGGCCTGGGCTGCGCCATGCTGGCCCTGCTGCGCGAGGCGGGATTCAAGGGCGCGTTCCTCTGCAACGACCAGTTCTGGGACGACGCCCTGCTGGCCAAGCTGAACGCCTTTGCCGAGGACCTGTACTTCACCGGGCCGCTGGATCCGGCCGAAAACCCGCTCTATCAGGTGGCCCTGGAGCGCTTCCGGGCGGCCTCCGAGGACGCGGACCCGCCGGGCCCGTATTTCTACCACGCCTATGCGGCCACCCTGGCCCTGCTCAATGCCGTGGAGCGTGCGGAAACCACGGAGCCGCGCAAGGTGGCCGACATGCTCCGGCTGCACAAGGCGGAAACGCCGCTCGGCAGGATCGGCTTTGACGAGGCCGGGGACGTGACCGGCGCGGGCATGGTCGTCTACCAGTACCGGGACGGCGAGATACGGGAAGTGTTCCGCCAACCATAACCGTGCTGGTGCGGAATCAGGAAAATTTGTGCTTCATGGTTGCCTCCCCTGCGGATTTGGGCGACCATGGAAGAACTGGAAAATAAATTGAAAATCGTAAAAATGCCGACCGGATGGGACGGCGAATCACCATGCCCTCGGGGCCGCAAGGAGAATAATCCAATGATCCGAAAACAACTGCGTTTCCTGTTCGTCGTCCTGCTGCTGGTTGCCGTGGCCGGGTGCACGGCGGCCAAAACCAGAAGCACCGGCACCTATTTCGACCAGGTCCGCGAAGACCCGGTGCGGCTGCGCATCTTCCTGACCGAGATGCCCAAGGGCGGGGACATCCACAACCACCTGCCGGGCATGGTCTATGCCGAGGACTTCCTGCGCATGGCTGCGGCCAAGGACATGTGCCTGGACCCGCAGAACGGCTACACCGCCTCGGCGGGCCCGTGCAAGGACGGCCAGGTCAAGGCGACGGACGCCCTGCGCAACGCCGCGCACTGGAACGGGGCCATCAATGCCTGGTCCACGCGCCAGGACCGGCGCGACTCCTTCATGTGGGGGCATGACCAGTTCTTCGCCACCTTTTTCCGCTTCGGCGCCGCGGCCAACGACATGGGCTACATGCTGGCCGAGGCCGCCAAGCAGGCCAGCCATGAGAACATGGCCTATCTGGAGCTGATGCTTTCCGTGTTCCCCAGGGACCTCTGGGGACTTTCCGCCGTGGCCGCCGACCCCATCGCCAAGGGCGACCTGGCCGGGGCGTATGCGGCCCTGGAACAGGCCGGACTGTTCAACGAAACGCATCTGGACGAATGCAGCCGGACTCTCATCGAGGGCGAACAGCGCCGCGACATGCTGCTCAAGGGCGGCCCCGGCAGCGAGGTGCACATGCGCTTCATGAACCACGCCATCCGCACCCTGCCGCGCCACGTGGTCTTTGCCCAGCTGGCCTACTCCTTTGCCCTGGCCGCCCAGGAACCGCGCATGGTGGGCATCAACCTGGTGGCCCCCGAGGACGACCCCGTGTCCATGCAGGACTATGAGCTGCACATGGCCATGATCGACTTCCTGTACACGCTCTATCACACGGACCCGGCCAAGCAGCCCGTGGCCGGCAACGTGAACATCGCCCTGCACGCGGGCGAGCTGACCCTGGGGCTGGTCAAGCAGGACGGCCTGCGCAACCACATCCGCCTGGCCATCGAGCAGGGCCATGCCCAGCGCATCGGCCATGGCATCGACATCTCCTATGAGGAGGACCCCTACGGCCTGCTCAGGACCATGCGCGAAAAGGACATCGCCATCGAGATCCAGCTCACCAGCAACGACGTGATCCTGCACGTGTCCGGCGACAGGCATCCCCTGTGCCTGTACATGAGCCAGGGCGTGCCCTTTGCCCTGGGGTCCGACGACATGGGCGTGGCCCGTACGGACATGACCACCGAATACCTGCGCGCCGTGCAGGACCAGGGCCTGGGCTACGAAGACCTCAAGACCTCGGCCCGCAACTCCCTGGAGTACTCGTTCATGCCCGGCTCCTCCCTGTGGGCCGACTACGGCAGGAAGGTCGTTGTTCCCCAGTGCGCCCAGGGCAAGACCGACGCCTGCACAGCCTTCCTGAGCAACAACGAGAAGGCCGCGGTGCAGTGGCGGCTCGAACGGGACCTGGAGGCCTTCGAGGCCCGCTGGTAGCCTGATTCGAAACGATTGACCGCATATTGTGGCGGGGGGTAGTATGAATCTATGTTCCGTGCCCTCCGCCATATTTTATGCCTCGCGGCGCTGCTCCTGGCCGTCCCCGCGGGTGCGGCCATGGCGGCGGAGGAAACCCTCACCATCGTCTTCGAGGAATACCCGCCCTACGAGTACCTGGAGGGCGAAACGCCCAGGGGCATCAACATCGAAATCATCCGGGAGGCATTCAGCCGCATGGGCGTCCGGCCCGTGTTCCGGACCATGCCCTGGAAACGCGGGCTCTATGAACTGAAGAACGGCACCATCGCCGCCCTGGCCTCGGGCTTCCGGACCCCGGACCGGGAAAAATTCGCCTATTTCCCGCACCATTACCTGAGCCTGGAGGTCAACTCCATCTTCGTCTGCCGGGAAGGATCGATCCGGGTCGATTCCCTGAAGGACCTGCGCGGCAAGACCGTGGGCGTGGTCCGCGAATACGCCTACGGAACGGAATTCGACACCCTCACGGGAATGTTGCTGGATCCGGTCAACAACAACACCCTGCTGGTGGGCAAGCTGGCCGACCGGAGGGTGGACGCCATTGCGGGAAATCTCCGGGTCATCGAGTACCTGGCCGAACGCCTCGGCGTGGAGGAACGCATCCGGCCCGCGTACAACCTTTCCAGCGAACCCCTGTACCTGTTCTTCTCAAGAAAGGCAGGCCCCCACATGCCGGACCTGGTCCGCCGCTACGATTCGGCCATGAGCGCAATGGAGGCCGACGGCACCCTGCGCAGGCTGCGCGACCGGTAATTCCCCGTCTCGAGAATTCCTGCGATCCTTCTTGACGCGGCCCGCTGAGAACCTATTGTATGGGGCACGCACAATGGAGGACACCAAACAATGACGAGTCAGATAAAAACCGTGTTCCTGCTGGCCCTGCTCACCGGGGTGCTCATGCTTCTGGGGGGCGCCATGGGCGGCCGGGCCGGACTCATGATCGCCTTTGTGCTGGCCATGGTCATGAACCTGGGCAGCTACTGGTATTCGGACAAGCTCGTGCTGTCCATGTACAAGGCCCGCGAGCTTTCGCCCGCAGACGCGCCGCACGTACACAGGGTGGTGGAGGAACTGGCCGCCAACGCGGGCGTTCCCAAGCCGCGCGTCTTCCTGGTGCCCCAGGCCCAGCCCAACGCCTTCGCCACGGGCCGCAACCCGGAAAACGCCGTGGTGGCGGTCACCGAGGGCATCGTGCGCATGCTCAACCCGGACGAGCTCAAGGGCGTGCTGGCCCACGAGATAGGACACATCGCCAACCGCGACATCCTCATCCAGACCATTGCCGCTGTGCTGGGCGGGGCCATCGTGTTCCTGGCCAACATGCTCCAGTTCACGGCCATTTTCGGCCTGGGCTCGGACGACGACGAGGGGGCCAATCCCCTGGCCGCGCTGGCCATGGCCATCCTGGCCCCCATGGCGGCCATGCTCATCCAGATGGCCATATCCCGCTCGCGCGAATACCTGGCCGACGAGACCGGCGCGCGCATTTCGGGCGAGCCCCTTTCCCTGGCCTCGGCCCTGGCCAAGCTGGATACGGCCTCACGCCAGGTGCCGCTCAAGGGCTCCCCGGCCACGGAAAACATGTTCATCATATCTCCCTTCAGCGGCCGCCGCGCCGCCGCCCTGTTCAGCACCCATCCGCCCATCCAGGACCGCATCCAGCGCCTGCAGCGCATGGCAAGGAGGCCTTACTGACATGCACCGTTTCGCCGGGCTCATCGCCCTTGTTCTGACCCTGTTGGCCGCGAGCCCCGTCTTTGCCTATGTGGACGAGTTGCGACGCACCCCCGTGGTCAAGGCCGTGGAGGCGGTCGGCCCGTCCGTGGTCAGCATCACGGCCGTTGCCAAGCGCCAGGGACGGAGCATGTTCCCCAACGATCCCCTCGGCAGGATGCTGCAGAAACGCTTTTTCGGTGAGCTTCCCCAGAACAACGCCAGCAGCCTGGGCTCGGGCGTGATCATCGACGGCAGGGCCGGGCTGGTGCTCACCAACGCCCACGTCATTTCCGGGGCCGAGACCATCACCGTGCGCCTGGCCGACGGCCGCGAGTTCAAGGCCGACATGATCGGGTCCGACCCGGACTTCGACCTGGCCGTGCTGCGGATAAAGGACGCCAGGAACCTGCCCGGCGTGAAGCTGGGCGATTCCGACGGCATCCTCATCGGCGAGACGGTCATCGCCATCGGCAACCCTTACGGGTTCAGCCACACCGTGACCACGGGCGTGGTTTCCGCCCTGAACCGGACCATCAAGACCGACCGGGGGCGCATCGGCAATTTCATCCAGACCGACGCGGCCATCAACCCCGGCAACTCGGGCGGCCCGCTCCTGAACATCAAGGGCGAGCTCATCGGCATCAACACCGCCATCCACAAGGAGGGCGAGGGCATCGGCTTCGCCATTCCCGTGAACAAGGCCAAGGTCGTGGTGGCCGAGCTCATCAGCACCGGGCACGTGGCCCCCATCTGGCTGGGGCTCTTCGGCCAGAACATCGACCAGGACATGGCCCTGTATTTCGGCCTCAAGAGCGTGGACGGCATGATCATCACCGAGACCTTCCCGGACACCCCGGCCCACGCCGCCGGGATCAAGGCCGGGGACGTGCTGGCGGGCATGAACGGCCGCGCCCTGCGCAACGTGGACGACTATCTGGTGCGTTTGCGCGGGCACACCAAGGGCGAGCACCTCACCCTGAACCTGCTGCGCGACGGCAAGCGCATGGACGTCAAGGTCAAGCCCTCGGTCATGTCCCGGGAGACGGCCGCCACCCTGGTGGCCAAGCACTGGGGCCTCCGCCTGGCCGACAATCCCAAGGGCCGGGGAGCGGTCATTACCGAGGTTGCCAAGGGCAGCGCGGCCGATCAGGCCCATCTGCAGCCCGGCGATCTGGTGCACCAGATCGGCAACCGCCGCCTGAACTCCGCCGACGGCCTGCTGGCCGGGTACCTAAACAGCCGCATGTCCGGCACCGTGGTGCTCCGCGTCCAGCGCGGCAGGGGCCTTTACTGGGTCAAGCTCCGACGATAGACATCCCATCCCCTAGAGACATATATGAATCAGCCCCGGCAGCGAGCTCGCTGCCGGGGCTGATGATTTGGTGCTGTATTTTTGTGGTCCGGTTTATCGCTCGAACCACCAGATCAGGGCAAAGAAGATGCCGACGACGGCGACGAATTTCGTCGCATACAGAACCTGCTCCTTCAGGGAGTAGTTCTTGGGGGTATAGTCGATTTCAGGTTGCTGTGAATTGTTCATGGGATTCTCCTGTGTTCACATGGATAGGAAAGGTCACGGGCAGAAAATGCCCGGACAAAGCGCAAAACAAGGGTCTGTTGAACTCAGGAGCGGGGCGGCGCGCGGCCTGCATGGGGTGCGTGCCCGGCATGGGCGAAAAGGCCGGGGCCTGCGCCGGCGAAGAGAAAGGCGCAGGCGCGGGCCGGAGCGGCCATGATCCGGGCGGGAAGCAGTGCGTCACCGCAGGGGCGGTCATGCGTGGCGGATTCGTCCTGGCCGTCGAGAGCGACGTCAAGAGCCTGCCCCATGAAGGACGGGGCAAGCAGAACCGTTTCCGGGAGGCTTGTCCCGGACGGTTGTATCGCTTCCGGCGCAAGGCCTCCGGCGGTCGGCAGGAGCTGGGCCGTCAGCAGCAGGGCCGCGGTCAGCCGCACCATATATTTCGCCAAAGGGGTCATCTCGGCGTGAATTAACCATTGGCGCGCGCCTGTCAACGCACTGTGCGCATGAAATATCGCCAAGAGATTTGGTAATAACGGACTGTTTTCTGATATTTTGCACAATTGTCATATCCTGCAATTCGGCGGCCTTGAAAAAACAACAGGGTGCGCGCTCCGGGCAGGGCTCGCCCCGGCCCGAAGTTGGTTAGCGGCCAAAGTAAAATTGCGAAACATCCCCATCCGGCTATTGCGTCCCGGAAAACAAAGCGGTATGCAATCTGTCCCGGCCCGCCGCCTTGGGCTGGGAAAATACAATATTGTCAGGAGAGAAAATGATTCGACCAGATTTTGAGAAATGCGACGGCCTGGTGCCCGCCATTGCTCAGGACGCCGAAACCGGCGAGGTCCTGATGATGGCCTACATGAATGAAGAAGCCTGGAACAAGACCCTGGAAACGGGCGAGGTCCATTACTTCAGTCGCTCCCGACATTCTCTCTGGCATAAAGGCGGAACTTCTGGTCATGTGCAGAAAGTCAAGTCCATCCGGCTCGACTGCGATGCGGACACCATCCTGGTCCGCATCGACCAGATCGGCGGCGCGGCCTGCCACAAGGGCTACCGCAGCTGCTTCTACCGTGAATTGAAAGACGGCGAGGTCGTGGAATGCTCGCCCATCGTGTTCGATCCCAAGGAGGTATACAAGTAATGGCCGGAGAACTCATCAGACTCGGTGTTCCCAAAGGTTCCCTGCAGGACGCAACCCTCAAGCTGTTCGCCAAGGCTGGCTGGAACATCCGGCTGCACCACCGCAACTACTTCCCGGACATCGACGACCCCGAGATCAAGTGCTCGCTTTCGCGCGCCCAGGAAATGGCCATGTACGTGGAACGCGGCACCTTTGACGTGGGCCTGACCGGCAAGGACTGGGTCATGGAATACGATTCCGACGTGGTAGTCGTGGACGACCTGATCTACTCCAAGGTCTCCAACCGCCCGGCCCGCTGGGTGCTCTGCGTTGCGGGCAACTCGCCCTACAAGCGCCCCGAGGACCTGGAAGGCAAGAAGGTCGCCACCGAACTGTGCGGCTTCACCGAAAAGTACTTCAAGTCCATCGGCGTGAACGTGGATGTCTCCTTTTCCTGGGGCACCACCGAGGCCAAGGTCGTGGAAGGCCTGTGCGACGCCATCGTGGAGATCACCGAGACCGGCACCACCATCAAGGCCAACGGCCTGCGCATCATTGCCGAGCTCATGCAGACCAACACCCAGCTCATCGCCAACAAGGAAGCCTGGGCCGATCCCGCAAAGCGCAAGAAGATCGAAGAGATGAACCTGCTGCTGCAGGGCGCGCTGCGGGCCGAAAAGCTCGTGGGCCTGAAGATGAACATGCCCAAGGCGCAGATGGAGGCCGCCCAGGACGTCATGCCCGCCCAGACCTCGCCCACCGTGGCCGAGCTCAAGGACCCCAGCTGGGTGTCCGTGGAAATCGTGGTCGAGGAATCCACTGTCCGCGACATCATTCCGAAGCTCAAGGAACTCGGCGCGGAAGCCATCATCGAGTACCCGCTGAACAAAGTCATCTAAGAAAAAAAGGGCCCTTCTCCTGAAGGGCCCTTTTTCACTTCCACTGCTAGTACAATCTTGTGCCGTGTTTGAGCGGCTCGATGCCCAGATGCGCGGCAACGGTCTGGCCGATGTCGGCGAAGGTCTCGCGCACGCCCGCCGATCCCGTGGGCATGCCCGGCCCGAAGACAAGCACGGGGACATGCTCGCGGGTGTGGTCCGTGCCCTGCCAGGTCGGGTCGCAACCGTGGTCGGCCGTAATGCAGACCAGGTCGCCGGGCTTGAGTTCGGCCTCCAGCTTGTACAGACGGCGGTCCAGGGATTCCAGGGCCGCCGCATACCCGGCCACGTCGCGGCGATGGCCGTAGACCGAGTCGAAATCCACCAGATTGACGAAAATGAGGGAGCCGTCCGGGGCGGTGCGCGCCTCTTCCAGGCACAGCTCGCACAAGGCGTCCGTGCCCGCTGCGGTGACCTTCTTGGTCAGCCCGCGGTGCGCGAAGATATCCGCGATCTTGCCGATGGAAACCACCTCGCGGCCCGCCTCCTGCAGCTTGTCCAGCAGGGTGGGCTCGGGCGGCGGCACCGAGTAGTCGTGGCGGTTGGCCGTGCGTTCGAACTCGCCGTCGTCGCCGATGAACGGCCGGGCGATGACCCTGCCGATGTTGTACGGGTCCACCAGCTCGCGGGCGATATGGCACAGCTTGTAGAGACGCTCCAGGCCGAAGGTCTTTTCGTGGCAGGCGATCTGGAACACGCTGTCCGCCGAGGTGTAGCAGATGGGCTTGCCCGAATTCATGTGCTCCTTGCCGAGCCGCTCGATGATCTCGGTGCCCGAGGCGGCGCTGTTGCCCAGGATGCCGGGCAGCTTGGCGCGCTTGACCAGCTCGTCCACCAGCTCCTGCGGAAAGCTCGGGTATTCGGGCGGAAAATATCCCCATTCGAACATGACCGGCACCCCGGCCATTTCCCAATGCCCGCTGGGCGTGTCCTTGCCCCGGCTCTGCTCGAAGGCCGCGGCGTAAAGGCCGCTGATGCCCCGCTCCGGCAGGCCCGGGGGCACGGAACCGGTGACGAGCTGCGCGGCGCGACCCAGGCCAAGCCCGCCCAGGAACGGCAGGCTCAGGGGACCGCTGCGCAGCCCTTCCCTGTCGGCCCTGCCCTCGGCGCAGGCCTGGGCAATGTGCCCCAGGGTGTCGGAACCGGCGTCGCCGAATTCCGCGGCGTCAGGGGCGGCGCCGATGCCAAAACTGTCGATGACCAGCAGAAAAGCTCGGGACATCAGGGTCTCTCTCCTACAATGCGGTCGCGGATGACCAGGGTTTCCTCGGGCTGCTCGTCGGCCACGGTGACGGCGCGGAGCACGGACTCGGCAGCGCGTTCGGCCATTTCGTCGTCCCGGGCGTAGACCACGCAGAGCGGGTTTTCCGGGCCCACTTCCTCGCCGATGTGGGCGAAACGGGTCATGCCCACGCCGAAATCCAGCTTCTGGTCCGGCCGGGTGCGCCCGCCGCCCATGCCCACCAGGGTCATGCCCACGGCGCGGTTGTCCATGGCGGACACAAAGCCGGGCCTGTCCGGGTACACGGCCAGCTCCAGCGGGGCCACGTCCAGGTATTCCTCGCTCCTGTCCATGAAGTCGGCGGGGCCGCCCAGGGCCGCGACCATGCGGCCGAAGCATTCCGCGGCCGCGCCGCTGTCCAGGGCCTTTTCCAGCTTGTCCCAGGCCTCGTCGATGGAACCGGCCCGTCCGGCCAGCACCAGCATCTCGGCGGTCAGGGCCATGGTCACCTCGTAGAGGCGCGGCTCCTGGTAGACGCCCTTGAGGAAATCCACGGATTCCTGCACCTCGAGGCTGTTGCCCACGGTGTCGCCCAGGACCTCGTTCATGTCCGTGAGCAGGGAAACGGTGGGCACGCCCGCGCCCGTGGCCACGGTGGCGATGGACCGGGCCAGCGCGTCGGCGTCGTCATACTTCTCCATGAACGCGCCGGTGCCGAACTTCACGTCCATGACCAGCCCCTGCAGGCCCGCCGCCAGTTTCTTGGAAAGGATGGAGGCGGTGATCAGGTCGATGGATTCCACAGTGGCCGTGACGTCGCGGATGGAATAAAAACGGCGGTCGGCCGGGGCCAGGTCCGAGGTCTGGCCGATGATGGCGCAGCCCACCTCGCGGGTGACCTTGGCAAAGGTGTCCAGGTCCGGGGCCGTGTTGTAGCCCGGAATGGAATCGAACTTGTCCAGGGTGCCCCCGGTGTGGCCCAGGCCGCGCCCCGAAATCATGGGCACGTAGCAGCCGCAGGCCCCGGCAAGGGGGCCGAGCAGCAGGCTGACCTTGTCGCCCACCCCGCCCGTGGAGTGCTTGTCCACCACGCCGGATTCCAGGCCCATGGCCTTCCAGTCCAGCACGGTTCCCGAGTTCTTCATGGCCGTGGTCAGAGCGATGCGCTCGTCCATGGTCATGCCGTTGAAGAAAACGGCCATGCCGAACGCGGCCACCTGTCCCTCGGTGACGGTGTTGTCGGTGATGCCGGCCACGAAACGCTCGATGGCCTCGCGGGGCAGCACCTTGCCGTCACGCTTGGCCCGGATCACTTCCTGGGGAATGAATTTGCTCATTGAAATCTCCTAGTACCCGGAGCCGTCGTCGGTGTTGGCGTCGATGCCCAGCGTGGTCAGGACATTGCCCAGCAGGGAGCTGACCCCGAACCGGAAGGTCTCGGGGGTGGCCCAGCCTTCGCCCATGATGGCGTCGGCCAGATAGAGATAGCCCGCCGCGTCCTTGACCGTGGAGATGCCGCCCGAGGGCTTGAATCCCAGGGGACGGTCAATGCCGGGCTGCACGCCCTTGATGGCCCGCAGCATGACCGCCGCGGCCTCCAGGGTGGCCCCCACGGCCACCTTGCCGGTGGAGGTCTTGATAAAGTCCGCTCCCACGGCGATGCAGTCCAGGCTGGCGTCGCGGATCACGCGCGGATCCCTGAGCTCGCCGGTCTCCAGAATGACCTTGAGCCGGGCCTCGCTTCCGCAGGCCTTCTTCACCTTCCGCACGAGCTCGACCGCGGTTTCCCGGTCGTCCCCGAGATAGGCGCGGTACGGCAGGACCACGTCCACTTCCTGGGCCCCTGCGGCCACCTGGGCCTTGGCCTCGGCCTCGGCGGCCGCGATATCGGTCCCGCCGTGCGGGAAGTTGCAGACCGTGGCCACGCGCACGCCGCTGCCGCCCAGGGCCTTGCGGCACTGGGGCACATACTTGTCGTACACGCACACGGCGGCCACGTTGCCCTTGGGGGTCACGGCCTTGCGGCACAGGTCCGCGATCTTTTCCTCGGTGTCGTCCAGGCCCAGACTGGTCAGGTCCATGCTGGCCAGGGCCCGGAGGGCGTATGTTTCGCTGGCTTCGGCCGCTTTTGCCTCGGCCACCAGCTGTTCGATGGTATCCATGGGATGTCCTTCTGGATTCTATTTCAGGTTTTCCGGTCCAAAGGACTCGGGAAGCAGTTCTTCCATGGTCATGGTCAGGAGCACGTCCCTGTCGTTGCAGGCGTGAAAGACCATGTCCGGCCCCGCGAATTCGCGCATGCGCTGGCGGCAGGCCCCGCAGGGCGTGCACGGGGCATTGCCCGGCCCCACCACCACGATTTCCTCGATGCGCTGCTCGCCGCCCAGCACCATGGCCGCGATGGCGGCCTGCTCGGCGCAGTTGCCCACCGGGTAGGCCGCGTTTTCCACGTTGCAGCCGGAAAAGACCCGGCCCGAGGGCGTGCGCAGGGCCGCGCCCACCGGATGATTGGAATACGGGGCATAGGCCCGGTCGCGGGCCTCGGTTGCCAGCCGTATGAGTTCGGTCACGTCGGACACGATCAATGCTCCTTGATGTACGGTTCGCCGTCGGCCGTGGGCGCGATGACCTTGCCCACGAACCCGGCCAGCAGGAACACGGTCAGGGCGTAGGGCAGCATGATGATGAACTGCACGGGAATCTCGCCCACCAGGGGGAGATCCACGCCCTGAAGGCGCGCCTGCAGGGTGTCGGTAAAGGCGAAGATCAGGCAGGCCAGCAGCGTGGTCTTGGGACGCCACTTGCCGAAGATCATGGCCGCCAGGGCCAGGTAGCCCTTGCCCGCGGTCATGTCGCGGATGAAGCTCGCTCCCAGGGAGGTGGACAGGCTGGTGCCGGCAATGCCGCAGAGCACGCCCGCGATCATGACGGCCCGGTACCGGAGCCACTGCACCGAGACACCGGCGGTGTCCACGGCCTCGGGGTTCTCGCCCACGGCGCGCAGGCGCAGGCCGAAGCGGGTCTTGTACAGCATCCAGGAAACGAACGGCACCAGGGCGAAGGCCAGATAGGTGGTGAAGCTGTGGCCGCTGATGACGCCCGAATAGACCGGGCCGATGACCGGCACGTTGGCCAGGGAGTCGGCAAAGGGCAGGGTGATGGCCGTGAACCGCGCGTCATGGGGCAGCGGCGGGGTGTCGCCGTTGATGTGGAAGATGGCGTTGCCGATGGTGGGCGCGAGCCCGGCCACGATGATGTTGATGGCCATGCCCGAAACCACCTGGTTGCCGTGGTGGGTGATGGAGGCATACCCGTGGACGAGCGAAAGAAGCACGCAGGCCGCGATGGCGCAGAACAGGCCCAGCCAGGCCGATCCGGTCATGTAGGCCACGGTGGCGGCCACGAACGCGCCGCCCAGCATCTTGCCTTCCAGGCCGATGTCGATGACCCCGCCGCGCTCGGAACAGAGCCCGGCCAGGGCGGCCAGGATGAGCGGGGTTCCCACGCGGAAGGTGCCGTCCAGCATGTTCAGTATGGTGATGAGGAAGTCCATTATTCGTCACCTCCCTCTTTGGAATCTCTCTTGAGGAACAGGGCCTCGAGCTGGGGCCGGAACATGTGCTCCAGCGCGCCGGTGAACAGGATCACGAAGCCCTGGATGGTCCAGATCATGTCGCTGGTCAGGGTGGGCATCTCAAAGGCCAGCTCGGCGCCGCCCTGGTACAGGGCGCCCATGAGCAGAGAGGCGAAGATGATGCCCAGCGGATGGTTGCGGCCCATGAGGGCGATGGCGATGCCCACGAAGCCGTAGCCGTTGGTGAAGTTGACCACCACCCGGTGCTGCACGCCCATAAGCTCGTTGAGGCCCACCAGGCCGGCCAGCGCGCCGGAGATGAACATGGACAGGATGATGGCCTTGGAGGGCGAGATGCCGCCGTAGACGGCCGCCCGGGGATTCTTGCCCGAGGCGCGGATCTCGAAGCCCCAGCGGGTGCGCCAGATGAAGATCCAGACCGCCACGCAGCAGAGCAGGGCGATGAGAAACGAGAAGTTGAGCGGCGACCGGGCCACGTCCAGGCCGACGGAGGCGAACATCTCGTGGACCTTGGGCATGAAGGATGCGTCCACGAAGTGGTCGGTCTCGGGCAGCTGGGAGCCGGGCTTCTTGAGCCAGTCCACCAGCAGGAAGGTCATCACCGAGGAGGCGATGAAGTTGAACATGATGGTGGTGATGACGATGTGGGAGCCGCGCTTGGCCTGGAGATAGGCCGGGATGAGCGCCCAGAGCCCGCCGAACAGCGCCCCGCCGATGATGGCCAGGGGCAGGATGGCCCAGAAGGGCAGCCCGCCCGAATACAGGCAGACCAGGCCGATGCCCAGGCCGCCGATATAGGCCTGCCCTTCCCCGCCGATGTTGAACAAAAAGCAGTGGAAGGCCATGGCCACGGCCAGGCCCGTGAAAATGAAGTTGGTGGCGTAGTACAGGGTATAGCCGATGCCCTCGCCGAAACCGAAGGCGCCGTAGACGATATGGCCCGCCGCCTCCACCGGGCTTTCGCCCACGGCCAGGATGACCACGGCGGAAACCGCAAAGGCGGCCAGCAGGTTGATGAGCGGGATCAGCCCCGCATTGACCCAGACGGGCAATTTCTTCGGAGCCGCCATTACTGTTTTCCTCCCGAGGCCTCAGCCGCGTTTTTGCACCCGGCCATCATGAGTCCGAGCTTCTGCTCGGTGGCGTCCTTGGCCGCCACCTCGCCGATGATCCTGCCGTCGAACATGACCAGGATGCGGTCGGCAAGGGACATGATCTCATCCAGTTCCACGGAGACGAGCAGCACGGCCTTGCCCGCGTCGCGCATGGCGATGAGCTGCTTGTGGATGAATTCGATGGCTCCGATGTCCACGCCGCGCGTGGGCTGGCCCACCAGCAGCAGGTCCGGGTTCTCCTCCATCTCGCGGGCCAGCACGATCTTCTGCTGGTTGCCGCCGGAAAAGCCCGAGGCCGCGAGGTTCGGAATGGGCGGACGCACGTCGAATTTCTCCATGTGCTCCCGGCAGCGGGCCTCGACCTTGCCCAGGTCCATGAGCACGCGGCCGTTGATGTCCTTGTCCCGGTGGTAGCCCAGGATGGTGTTCTCGGCCGCGGTGAAGTCCATGATCATGCCCATGCGGTGCCGGTCCTCGGCCACGTGGGCGATGCCCTCGCGGCGCAGGTCCTGCGGGTTGGTCTGCCTGCCCGGGGAGGCGATCTCCTCGCCCTTGAACATGATGCGCCCCTTGTTGACCGGGGCGATGCCGGAGAGGACCTCGAGCAGCTCGGACTGGCCGTTGCCGGACACGCCCGCAATGCCGAGAATCTCCCCGGTGCAGATGGAAAAGCTGATGTCCTTGAGGCGCTCCCGCCCCATGCCGTCGGTGTAGCCGACGTTCTCGAGACTGACAACGCACTGGCCGGGCCGGGCCTCTCCCTTTTCCACCCGCAGGAGCACCTTGCGCCCCACCATGAGCTCGGCCAGCTCCTCCTTGGAGGTTTCGGCTGTGGGGCGGTGGGCCACCATGGTGCCTCGGCGCATGACCGAGACATTGTCGGTGATGGCCATGATCTCGCGAAGCTTGTGGGTGATGAGGATGACGGTCTTGCCCTGGCTGCGCAGGGTATCCAGGATGCGGAACAGGTGGTCCGCCTCCTGCGGGGTGAGCACGCCGGTGGGCTCGTCCAGGATCAGGGTCTCGGCGCCGCGGTACAGGGCCTTGAGGATCTCCACGCGCTGCTGCAGGCCCACGGAAAGGTCGCGGATGCGGGCGTCGGGGTCCACATCCAGGCCGTATTCCTCGCCCAGGCGCTTGAGTTCCTTGCGGGCGTGATTCAGGGAGCCCTGGATCATGCCGCCCCGCTCCACGCCGAGGATGACGTTCTCCAGCACGGTGAAGGGCTCCACGAGCATGAAGTGCTGGTGGACCATGCCGATGCCGCGCGAAATGGCGTCCGAGGGGCTGGTGATGTTCACGTCCTGGCCGTTGATGCGGATGCGGCCGCTGTCCGCCTTGTAGAAGCCATAGAGCATGGCCATCATGGTGGACTTTCCTGCGCCGTTCTCGCCCACGATGCCGTGCACCGTGCCCCTGGGCACGGAGATGGACACGTCGCGGTTGGCGTGAACGGGACCGAAATGCTTGTTCAGCCCGATAAGCTCAACGGCGGGAGGGGTGGCCCCTCCCGCCGCGCTTACGGCTTGTGCGCCGGGTTCTGTCATAGTGCTACTTGTCCATGATGTCGAAGTAGTTGGTAACCTTGATTTCGCCGGAAATGATCTTGGCCTTGGCTTCTTCCACCTTGGCCTTCATTTCGTCGGTGATCAGGGACTTGTTGTATTCGTCGTAGGCCCAGTCCACGCCCTTTTCCTTGAGGCCCAGGAGCAGGAGGCCGCCCTTGAAGCTGCCGTTCTTGGCGGCCTTCAGGGCGTCGTACACGGCCAGGTCCACGCGCTTGACCATGGAGGTCAGCACGCTGCCCGGATGCAGGTAATTCTGGTTGCTGTCCACGCCGATGGAGAACTTGCCGGCGTCGGCACAGGCCTGGAGCACGCCGTTGCCGGAGCTGCCGGCTGCGGCGTAGATCACTTCGGCGCCGCGGTCCATCTGGCCGCGCGCCAGCTCGCCTGCGCGGATCGGGTCGGCCCAGGCGGACGGGGTGGTGCCGGTCATGTTCATGAGCACCTTGGCGCCCGGCTTCACGTACTTGACGCCTTCCTCGTAGCCGAGGTGGAACTTGCGGATCAGGGGAACGTCCATGCCGCCCACGAAGCCGACGGTGTCGCCCTTGGCCTTCATGGCCGCCAGCATGCCCACCAGGAAGGAACCTTCATGCTCCTTGAACTGGATGGACTGCACGTTGGGCTGCTTGACCTCGCTGTCGATGATCACGAACTTGGTGTCCGGGAATTCCGGGGCCAGCTTTTCGAGAACGCCCTGGTAGGAGAAGCCGACGACCACGATGATATCGGTGCCCCGGGAGGCGAAACGGCGGATGGCCTGTTCGTACTGGGTTTCGTTGGTGGGTTCGAAGTCGCGGTACTTGTCGCCGAATTCCTTGCGGAACATTTCAGCGCCCTTGTAGGCTGCTTCGTTGAAGGACTTGTCGAACTTTCCGCCCATGTCATAGATGAGGGCGGCCTTGAGAGGGCCTGCGGCAAAGGCCGAACCGGCCAGCAGGGTCATGAGGACAGCAGCAAAAAAAACACGCATCAGTTTGTGGACCATGATTCCTCCACGGTTGTTGTGATCGCTCCCCGAACCTCCCGGGAAACCGGACAATACTCTCCATCATACATTGCAAACAGCATGAAGCATGCAGCTTTCCGGTAGATGCAAGCGCCCCCCAGAGGCTTGACGGGAGCGCACCGGACCCGCGACATACCCGGTTTGTACTAGTATATCAATGATCATGGCAACAAAATCTCAGATCACAACCAAGAGTTTTTGCCCTTCCGTCACCGCATCTGGACAAACGTCACAACGGGCTCCCGGGCAAGGACCGAAATTTTTTTCCGAAATCGTGCCGGGTTAGGCTCCTGACCATCAGGAGGCTTATTGTAGCCGCATCAATTTTCCCAATGGAAACCGATCAGAAATTTCAATCGAATTTTCTTCGGCATTTTTCGCCGTGCCCCGGAAAAAGGGCGCATTGCGCGGCCCGGGGGACGGAATGGTCACTTTTCCGCATGGCGGGTTGACCCGGCCGCAAATATACCGGAAAACCCTGTGCAAGGAGATTGCCCATGAAAGTCATAACCGCCTGCACCCTGGACTGTCCGGACACCTGTTCCTGCATCGTGGATACCGAAAAGAGAACGGTTTCCGGCAACCCGGACCATCCCATCACCAAGGGCGTGGTCTGCGGCAAGGTCAAGAATTTCTTCGGACGGCTGGATGCAAGCGAACGCATCACCGAGCCGCTGCTCAGGAAGGACGGCTCGTTCGTTCCGGTCGGCTGGGACGAGGCCCTGGACCTGTGCGCAAAAAAGATCGACGCGCTGCGCACGAGCCCGGAAAAGATCCTGCACATGCGCGGCTACGGCTACCGGGGCATCTTCGCCCATGCCAGCTCTGCCTTTTTCCGGGCCTTGGGATCGTCCACCATCAGGGGCTCCATCTGCGACGGAGCCGGAACCGAGGCCATGACCCGCTGCTGCGGCTCGCTCATGGCCAACGACCCCGAGGACCTGTTCCACGCCCGGCGCATCGTCAACTGGGGGCGCGACCTTTCCCGCAGCTCCATCCACACCGGCCTCATCGTCCGGGAGGCCCGCAAGCGCGGCGTCGAGGTGCTGACCATCTCCGTGGGCGGCGACGGCAACGACGCCTTCAGCGACGAGACCATCACCATCCGGCCCGGCACGGACCGCTTCCTGGCCGCGGCAGTCATCAAGCTGTACCTGGAATCCGGCCTGCTCGATTCCGGGGTCATCGCCCGCACCTCCAACTGGCCCGTGTTCCGCGGGCTGGTGGAATCGCTCTCCCTGGACGAGCTCTGCGCCGCCTGCGGGCTCTGCGCCGAGGACGTGGAGGTGCTCTTCGACTGGTACGAGCAGCCCGGAGCCGTGGCCACCCTGGTGGGCTGGGGCATGCAGCGCTATGTCAACGGCGGGGAAAACGTCCGATACGTGGCCTCCCTGGGCATGCTGGCCGGGCACATCGGCCGCAAGGGCGGCGGCGTGCACTTCGGTTTTCCCTCTAGCCGCAACTTCAAGAAATGGTGGGCCGAGACCGAGCAGCCCGCGCCTGCGGAACGCCGGGAAATGCTCGTCTTCGACCTGGCAAACGAATTGCGCAGGGCGGACCCGCCCGTGGAATTCGCCTTTATCGACGGCGTGAACGCGGCCACCCAGCTCCCGGATTCCCTGGGCGTGGCCGCCGAGCTGGAACGCATCCCCTTCGTGGTCTGCATGGAGGGATACATGACCGACACGGCCCGGGCAGCGGACCTGATCCTGCCGCCCGCATACATGTTCGAACGCGACGAGGTGGCCGGTTCCTGGCTGCACAACTTCGTCCAGTACTCGCGCCAGGCCGTGGAGCCGCCCAACCAGTGCCGGGACATCTACGACGTGCTGGCCGACCTGGGAGCGCGCCTGGCCTCGCCCGTGTGCTTCCCCAACCGGGGCCGCTGCATTTCCTCGTCCCTGGAGGATTCCGGCATCAGCCTCGAGGAACTGAGCGAAAAGGGCTTTGCACGCGGGCACTGGCCCATGGTGGCCTATGAAGGCATGCGTTTTGACACCCCGGACCGCAAGTTCCTGTTCCCGGAGGCCCTTTCCCCTATCCCGGACCGCGACCCGGACTTTCCCCTGCAGCTGCTCTCCCTGGTGCAGGGCAAGTACCTGCAGTCGCAGCTTCCCGAAGCGGACCAGCGCGGCGTCCCAACGGTGCAGATTTCCCCGCACAGCCCGGCCTGGGATTTCCTGGACCTGAACCGGGACGTCTACCTTGCCAGCCCGCTGGGGAGCATGCAGGTCCGGGTGGAGCCGGACGACACACTGCACCCCGAGGCCGTGGTCCTGCGCCGGGGCGGCTGGACCCGGTTCGGCCGCAATCCCAACGCCGTGATCCAGGCCCGCTCCACTGACATGGGTGAAAACTCGGCCTACTACAGTCAGCCCGTCCGGCTGGAGAACAGATAAGGACCATCCGTACCCTTATCAGGGCAATCTGAATATCACCAAACGCATCTAAAAAAGAAACCGCCCGGTGGCCTGAAAGCCACCGGGCGGTTTGTATTCATATATTAATTCTTTCGTGGGTACGGATTCAGCTTGAGCAAAGCAAACGCTAAAAACGTACCCGCAACCCAGGCTTTGCAAAGGGGATTATCCCCTTTGCCCGCCGGAGGCATCACTCCCTGCCGCAGGGAACCCCGTGGGACTTGTAGATGTTCCCCAGATCTTCGATGAGCTTCTTGTTGTTGAAGACCTGGCTCACCTTTTCCCGCGCGGCCGGGATGACCCGCTGGCGCAGCGCGTTGTCCGTGAGCAGCCTCTCGATGACCTCGGCCATGCCGTCCACGGACTCGGACTCGCAGAGCAGCCCGGTCTTCTCGTGCTCCACCAGCTCGGGCACGCCCGAAATGTTGGTGGAGGCCACGGGCACGCCCATGGCCATGGACTCGGCCACCACGTTGGGAATGCCGTCCCGGTCGCCGTCCTTGGCCAGGCGGCACCCGAGCACGAACAGGTCCGCGGTTTCGAAATGCCTGATGACCTGCTCGTGGGTGATGGTCCCGGGCATGTCCACCACGTCGCCGAGCCCCAGCTCCTCGATCTGGGCCAGCACCTTGTCGCGGTCCGCGCCGTCGCCGATGAGCGTGTAGCGGAAGTCGAGCCCCTTGTCGCGCAGCTTGCGCAGGGCCCGCAGGATGATATCCAGCCCCTTCTTGGGCACGAACCGGGCCACGGTCATGACCGAATACGGGGCCTCGGCGGTCTGCGAACGGCCGTTGGGGGAAAACAGATCCAGGTTGATGCCGTGGTACACGCAGTGCACGGGCTTGAGGCTGCCCGCCATTTCGGTCAGGTGCCGCTTGTTGTATCGGGTGCAGGTGACCAGGAACTTGGCCCGCTCGATCTTGTCCAGAATGCGCACCGGGTCCTGTGTGTAGATGTCCTTGGCGTGGCCCGTGAAGCTGAAGGGAACGCCCTCGAAATGGGCCGCGTACATGCCCACGGTGGTGGGCGTGTGGGCAAAATGGGCATGGATGTGCGCCAGCCCCATGCCCTTGGCCTTGCGCACCAGGAAGGCGGCCTGCATGTAGTGCTTGAGCCAGGTGTGCTTCTTGGGCGCGGATGCGAACCGGGAAAAGAGCAGCTTCAGGCCCGAAAGGAACCGGCCGGGCCGCTCCAGCAGGAGCATGAAGGTGTGCCAGAGCAGCACGGGCAGTTCCCGGACCATGGACTCGGGCAGATAGGTGACTCCGGCCTGGATCTCCTTGACCGAATCGTGGCTGAAGGCCTCGCGCGGCTGGCGCATGGAAAAGATGTGGATCCGGAAACCCATGGTTTCCAGCAGGCGGATTTCATTGGAAATGAACGTTTCCGAGATGCGCGGAAACCCCTTGAGCACCATGCCCAAGGTCGTACGTGCGGTATCGGCCATTGTTAGTCCTCGCTATGGTTACGGAACTGCGCAAGGCGGTTGCGCATGAAATCGAGCCCGGTCATGGAAAAATTCTGCATGGCGTTCTGGTAGGGCCAGGGATCGTCGAGCATGGCGTCCACCTTGGCGCGCATGGCCTCCGGGCTGAGCTTGTCCCACTCGATGTAGTCCACCAGACCGCGCTCGGCAAAGACCCGGGCGCGGATGAGCTGTTCCTCGCGCGGATGGTCGCGCGGGATGATCAGGGCCACCTTTTTCTGGGAAAGGATCTCGCACAGGGTGTTGTAGCCGCCCATGCTGATGACCAGGTCGGCCTGGGCGATCTTCTTTTCCAGGTTCTTGACGAAGGCGGTGAAGCGCACGCCCAGCCTGCGGGCGCGCTGGGCCAGGCTGTCCAGCTTGTCGTCCGGCAGGAACGGGCCGGTGATCATGAGGGTCTTGAAGGTCACGCCGCCGTTGTTTTCCAGCATGGTCAGGTAGTTGTCCAGCACGGGGTAGCCGTCACCGCCCCCGCCGATGGTCACCACCACCAGCTTCTCCTTTTTCCTGCCGTTGCGCGGCGTGGGTCTCTTGCGCGGGATGTACCCGGTGAAACGGGTCTTGGCCGCGATGTCCTCGGGAAAGGAGTACTCCATGATCGGGTCGTACAGGGTCTGGTCGCCGTAGACCCAGATCTCGGTGTACAGCTCGCGCAGCACCTCGATGTACTGCTTGCGATCCCATTCCTCGCGGGTGTTCTCCACGTTGTCCAGGATGTCGCGCAGGCCGAGCACGATGCGCGCCTTGGGACAGTACCGCCGCAGCCACTTGAGCGTGGGCTTTACCTCGTCCTTGAGCCCGGTGGGCACCTTGTCCACGATGAACAGGTCCGGCTTGAAGGTCTTGGTGGTGGCGGTGATGATGTTGCGTCGGATGGCGATGGCCTGCTTGGGATCCACCTTGATGGAGTGCGGCACGTAGACCGTGTTGGACTGCTTGATCATGCCCGGAACGCGCACGAAATCCACGCCCTGGGGGAGGTTGTAGCGCCCGGCGATGGGCGACCCCGTGAGGATGAGGATGTTGACGTCCTTCTGCACCATGGCGCGGGCAATGGCCATGGTCCGGCGGATGTGTCCCAGCCCGTAGGTGTCGTGGGAATACATCAGGATGTTGTAGGTGCCGTTTGTGCTCATGGCTTGTTCAGTCGCTCTTGGATCGGTATTCGGGTGGTTCATGCGCCGGACAGGGACGATATAATCTCTACTGCCTTGTGTCCAATGAAAGTCCTTGCTTGTTCATGACAACCGTCTTCCGATAACCCGGGTCTGATAATTACGGTGACGGGGTCAGCGCGGGAAAGGCGACTGAGTATCCTGAAACGAAATCACCGTCACATTATCGCACAATCGACAGGCCATTGCCACCCCCTTATTGCGTTGGCCTTTGGACTCCACTTTTGCTACACCTCCCCTTCGAGGGAGCAGCGATGATCGAAAAGGCATTGGCCGACATCCGGCGGGAACTGGACGCCTGGGGCGAGACGGGGCGCACCGCCTTCCTGTGGTGGCGCGACGACGACGCGGCCCGGGCCACGCCCGAGCTGGAAACCCTGCTGGCCCTTTCCGCACGCTATTCCATCCCCTGCAACCTGGCCGTGATTCCCGCCCGGGCAGAGGGCTCGCTGCAGGAACGGCTGGCCGCCGCCGGCCAGGTCTGGGTGCTCCAGCACGGATACGCCCACGTGAACCACGCCCCGCGCAACCAGGGCCTGGGGGCCTGGGAGCTGGGCCTGCACCGACCCCTGGAGCAGATTCTTCTTGACCTGAAACGCGGCAGGGAAGAACTTGAGGCCCTGTTCGGCGGGCGCTTCGTTCCGGCGGTGGTGCCTCCCTGGAACCGCATTGACCCGGCCCTGTTTCCGCACCTGCGTCCCCTCGGCTTTTGCGGGGTGTCTGCGGAATGGAACCGTGACCAGACCTTTGAAATCGACGGCGTGCGCATAGTGTCGGCGCACGCGGACCTGCTGCGCTGGAAAGGAAAACAGGCCGCCTTTGCAGGGGCCGGACGCGTGGCCCAAAGCCTGGTGGAACACCTGCGGGCCAAGCGGCTCGGTCGGGCCGAACCCCGAGAACCCTCGGGAGTGCTCACCCATCACCTGGAGATGGACGGGCCGGCCTGGGAATTCATGGACGTCCTGCTGCGGGCGACAACGACACACGGTGCGTGCCGCTGGCTGGCGGCGGAAGATATTTTTGCACAGGGGAGAGACAAGTGACCCCAAAAATACGACGTGTGGATCCGCGGGACATTCCCGCCATCTGCGAACTGCTGCATGAAAACATGAACAGCACCTTTTCCGTGGAGCGCTGGCGCAGGCTGTTCCAGCCCAACTGGTGCGACGGCCGTCCCCAGGACATGGGGCTTGTGGTGGAGGACGCGGGCAGGATCGTGGGCTTTCACGGCCATGTCTGTTCCCACCGCATGATCCGAGGCCAGCGGGAGCGGTTCGTCAACTTTTCCTCCTGGTACCTGCTCAAGGAATACCGGGGCCTGGGCCTGGGCGGCAAGCTGGTCCGCAAGGCCATCGAGGACCCGGAATCCACGTACACGGTCTTTTCCCTTTCCCCCAAACGCACGGAAATGTTCCGCACCCTGGGCATGGAGCCGCTCGAAAACCAGCGGCTGCTCTGGCGCAAGAGGGGGCCGGCCGAAATCAGCCTGACCACGGACGTGGACAACATCTGGTACCGGGTCTGGCCCGAGGAGCAGCGCTTCCTGGACGACAACTCCCCCTACGGCGTGGAGGCCTGCCTGGTCACCTCCAGCTGCGACGAATGTCTGGTGCTTTTCACCGTGTCCGAAAAGGGCGACGGCACCACCTATTTCGACGTGCTCTACCGCAACAACCCGCGCATGTTCACGGAACTGGCCCAGTCCATTGCCAACGCCATCCTCCCGGACGGCGACGCGGTGCTGGCCGCGGACCGGCGTTTCGCGCTCGGGGGCGGCCTGGACGCCCGGGTGGAAACGATCCGTTCCCCGCGATTCTTCAAGGCGCCCGACCGCCTCAAGCCCGAGGACGTGGACCTGCTCTATTCGGAACTGCAGCTCCTGGACCTGAAGCTCGACTAGCCCGGGCTGAAAAACCGCCCCTGCACGGCATGGCACACCGGACAGCGCTCCGGGGCCTCGCCCTCGGCCAGGAAACCACAGACGCCGCAGACCTGGTAGTGCGCGTCCCTGTCCTCGTCGAACCGTGCCAGCCTGCCCTTGTGGCCCACGGCCGTCTTCAGGAACTGGGACAGCATGGACTCGCCGGCGCGGTCCCTTGCCTCTTGCAGCCTGGCGAGCATGTCCGGGTAGTCTGCAAGGATATCCTCCAGCTTTTCCCTGGCCACGGCCAGGTTCTCCCCGGTGTCCCCGAGCTTGCCGCGCAAAAGCATGAGCAGCTTCCCGGCGTGCACCTCCTGGCCCGCGGCCACCGCCCGCAGCAGTCTGGCCGCCCGGGGATGGCCGTCCTTGTCCGCCTTGAGCGCGGCCATGGCGTTGCGCGCCGCATTGCGCGATTCGCGCGAGAAGGCCACGGCCAAAATCACTTCATTGTCATTCATTTTCCGTCCTCTTCGTACTGTAATGCCGATAACTATTCTCTTGAAAGCGCCCTGTGGCTGAGGCACTATCGGGAACGGGTTTTTCATCCTACATGTGCCCGTGTTTTCTGATCAACCATTTTCCCGGAGAATTCGCATGGTTCGCTCTCTTTACACGTTCCTGTCACTTGTTGCCGTCCTTTTCGCCGCCCTGGGCGCGGGCGTCCTCCTGTCCGCCGCAGGCGTATGGCAGTGGCTGGGAATCGGAGCGGCTCTGATCGGGATCGGCCTGAGCATTGCGGCCCTGTTCGCGGCCCGTGGCAGTTCCAGGATACCGGCGGAAAAGGTGGCCCGGACAGCCGAAAGCCTGGCCCTGGGCAAACCCGTGAAAATAGACGACAGCTATGGCGACCTGACTCGCGGCCTGGGACTCCTCATGGAACTGTACGACGAACAGCGCTCCAGGGCGGACGAGGCGGAAAGCCTGCTGGAATCCCTGCGCGCGGAATCCGCCGAGGCCGTGGCCCATGCCCAGGAAGCGCGCGCCAAGGCCGAACAGGCCCGGAAAGAGGGCTTGCTCGAGGCCGGTGAACGGCTGCGGGGACTGGTCTCCGGGCTGGCCGCCTCCGGCGAGCGCCTTTCCGCCCAGGTGGAGCAGGTCAACAAGGGGGCCGTCCTTCAGAATGAACGGGCCGACGAAACCCTCAATTCCGTGGAAGACCTCACCGCGCGCATCCTGGATGTGGCCCGCGGCGCGGGCGAAGCGGCCGACAGCGCCAATGCGGCCCGGGAGAAGGCCGAGGACGGCTCCGAGGAAGTGCGCAAGGTGGTGGAATCGGTCATGGACGTGCAGGCCCGCACCGGGCGCATGAAGCAAGGCCTGGACAGCCTGGGCACCCGCGCCGAGGGCATCGGTCAGATCATGGGCATGATCACGGACATTGCGGACCAGACCAACCTCCTGGCCTTGAACGCGGCCATCGAGGCGGCCCGCGCCGGTGACGCCGGGCGCGGCTTCGCGGTGGTGGCCGACGAGGTGCGCAAGCTGGCCGAAAAGACCATGCAGGCCACCAAGGAAGTGGAGGAGGCGGTGCTGGCCATCCAGCAGGAAACCCGCACCAGCATCCGGGAAATGGACGAGGCGGCCAGCGCCGTGGAACAAAGTGCGCAACTGGCCCAGGACGCGGGGAACGCCCTGCGCGAGATCGTCGAGATCGTCGGGCTTTCCGACCGCCAGGTGCGCGAGATCGCCTCGGCCGCCGAGCAGCAGTCCGCGGCCAGCGAGGAAATCAATTCGGCCATCGGCGACGTGAGCCGCATTGCCGCGGAAACCGCCGACGGCATGCGGGAATCCTCGGATGCCCTGCACGCCTTGGGCGCCATGTCCGAAAAACTCGGGGACTTCGTCTTCGAGCTCACGGGTCAGCGCATGGAAAAGGTCCGGGTCGAACCGGCGCGAAAGGCGGTTGCCGCAGCAGCTCCCGCCGCACAGTCCGGGGGCATGATCCAGTGGGACGACAGCTTTTCCGTGGGCGTGAAGGAAATCGACCGCCAGCACCAGCGGCTCATGGAGCTGATCAACGCCCTGCACGACGCCATGCGCTCGGGCAAGGGCAACAACGTCATGGGAAGGATCCTCGGGGAGCTCAAGGACTACACGGTCACCCATTTCGCCTACGAGGAAGACCTCTTTTCCAAACACGAATATCCGGGTCGGCTGGCGCACGAGGCCGCCCACCGGAAGCTCGTGGGCCAGGTCATGGATTTCGAATCCCAATTCGTTTCGGGCAAGGCGGCCATCACCATGGACCTCATGCTCTTCCTCAAGGACTGGCTCATCAACCACATCCAGAAGACCGACAAGAAGTACGGCCCGTTCCTGAACGGCAGGGGGGTTCACTGATTCCGGCTCGCCGGGAAAATCGGTTTTTTTGAATTTTTCCTGCAAAAAACCCTTGCCAAGCATGGCCGCATTCGGTAGACATGCTCTCCGCAACACGGAGCCGAGGTAGCTCAGTTGGTAGAGCAGCGGACTGAAAATCCGCGTGTCGGCAGTTCAATTCTGTCCCTCGGCACCACTCGAAAACGCAAGCCCTTCATCACCACGATGGAGGGCTTTTTCGTTGCCCCAAAACCGTTTCCCACCCTGCATTTCCCCGGCCGCAATTGACTCGCCCGACGTTCGGTGATTGAATGTCGTTTTCGTTTACCAAACCGGATTTTCCGCAGCACAAAGGAACGACCATGTCCGACAATACCATTGCCTCCCTTGAACGCGAACTCGCCGAATTTCTGGGCGCGGACCTGCCCGAACATCCCGCCGCAGACGTGCATGAAGCCCTGCAGGTGGCCACGCTTCTGGAATCCAAAGGCTATGCCTTCACCCTCAGGGACCTGTGCCCCAAAAGCATGAGTTCCAACTGGCGGGCCTGTTTCACCAAGGACGGCGACGAATTCGCCTCCGAAGGTCCGGAATCCGCCCTGGCCGTCTGCACAGCGGCCGTCGCCGCCCTCAGGAACGCCTAAGGCCTTTGCCGCAGGGAGAGAAAGCCATGCCCAGCCACGAACCGTCCTGCACGCAATACCAGGCCATCCTGGAAAGCATCTCCGACGGCGTGTTCACCGTGGACCTGGACTGGCGCATCACCTCCTTCAACCGCGCCGCCGAGGAGATCACGGGCATCCCCCGGCACGAGGCCCTGGGCAAGCCGTGCTCCGAGGTCTTCCGCTCCACCATGTGCAACGAACGCTGCTGCCTGCGCGAAACCAGGCGCACGGGCAAACCGCTGGTGGGGCGCAGCGGGTACATCATCGACGCGGCCGGGAACCGGATTCCCATCAGCCTGTCCACGGCCGTGCTGCGCAACGCACAGGGCACGGTCATCGGCGGGGCCGAAACCTTCCGCGACCTAAGCGAGGTGGAGGCGCTGCGCCACGAGCTGGACGCCAGCTTCCGCGCGGGGGACCTGGTCAGCCGCAGCCCGCTCATGCAGCGCGTGTTCGCCTCCCTGGAACCCGTGGCCGCCAGCTCCAGCACCGTGCTCATCCTGGGCGAGACCGGCACGGGCAAGGAGCTCATCGCCCGCACCATCCACCAGCTGAGCCCGCGCGCAAACGGCCCGTTCGTGGCCGTGAACTGCGGCGCCCTACCCGAGTCCCTGCTGGAATCCGAGCTCTTCGGGTACAAAACCGGGGCCTTTACCGGGGCGGAAAGGGACAAGCCCGGCCGGTTCAGCCTGGCCGCGGGCGGCGTCCTGTTCCTGGACGAGATCGGCGCCATCAGCCCGGCCATGCAGGTGCGCCTGCTCCGGGCGCTCCAGGAGCGTACCTACGACCCCCTGGGCAGTGTCCGCCCCGAGACCTCGGACGTGCGCATCATTGCCGCCACCAACAGCGACCTGGCCGAACTGGTGCGGCAGAAAAAGTTCCGCGAGGACTTCTACTACCGCATCAACGTGGCCCGCGTGGAGCTGCCCCCCCTGCGCCAGCGCAAGGAGGACATCCCGCTGCTGTGCATGGATTTCATCCAGCATTTCAACGCTCTGCAGGGCGCACAGGTGGAGGGTCTCAGTTCCGAGACCCTTTCCCTGCTCATGCTCCATTCCTGGCCCGGAAACGTCCGGGAACTGCGCAACGTTATCGAGCGGGCCTTCATTGTCCGCCAGGAAGGGCTCATCGAACCGGCCCACCTGCCGCCGGACTTTCTCCGCCAGGTGGGGCACGAGGACGCACCCACACTCCAGGGGCTGGACCAGGCCGTGAAAAACCTGGAGACCCAGCTCATCCGCAACGCCCTGGCCCGCCACAACGGCAACCGGCTGGCCGCGGCCAGGGAACTGGGCATCCACAAAAGCACCCTGTTCCGCAAGATCCGCCAACTGAGGATCGAACTGCCCAACAGAGACGGCCGGTCCCGGCTCCGGAACGACGGCGCAGAGTAGCGATTTCGCGACTCCATTTACAGGAAAGGTCGCATTTTTGCGACTCTACTCCCTTTCACGAGGGCTCTCATCTTCATTTATTTCACCTGAAAAACAACAGGTTAGGCAGAAAGGTTCCTAGAGTCTCAGCCTGGCATGGTTACTGCTTTTGAAAGGGCAAAGGAGCAACGCACGCATGAACGCAGCCTTCAGCACATGGCAGGGACGGATTGCGCCGGTCTTTGACGTGGCCCCGGACGTGGCCCTGGCCGGCCCAACCGCAGCCCCCGGAGAACTCCCACGGGCCTCCCTGGACTGCCGCACCCCGGAAACGATCCTGGCCTCGCTCCGCGAGCGCGGGATTTCCGTGCTGGTCTGCGGTGCCATATCCCGTCCGCTGCAACTCTTCCTCGCCAGCCAGGGCATCGCCATCCATGCCTTTGTCACCGGAGAGGTGGCCGAGGTGGTGCGGGCCTGGCACGAAGGCCGCCTGGACGAGGAACGGTTCCGCATGCCCGGATGCGGCGGAATGCGAGGCGGCCGGGGAAAGCGTCAGCGGCGCCGTGGGGGACGCCCTCCATGGCGCGGCGCGCCCCTGTAGGGAACGTTCATCCGTGCAGCCATGCAATGCTTGCTCCCGGACAGGGAGCGATGTACAAAGGCCGCGCCCCTTTGGTGCGGCCGGAATCCTCAACAACCAGGAGGTTGTCATGCCAGGAAGAGACGGAACAGGTCCCATGGGAATGGGATCGCGCACCGGAAGAGGTCTTGGTGTTTGCACCGGAGCCAATGCACCCCGCCGCGGCCGGTGGGTCGGAGCCGGGTTCGGCATGGGCTACCGGGGGTACCGCTGGCAGGGAAACGTCCCGGCCTACGCCCCCGCGGCCCCGAACGACCGGCAGGCCCTCGAGGAACGCGCCGCGTTGCTTGAAGCGGAATTGAAAGACCTGCAGCAGCGCATTGCCGAGCTTGAGCAGGAAGAATAACAACCACGCCCCCCGGGCGCATACCGGATACGGCGGCGGGCGGCCCACTACCGCAAGCCGCCGTACAGATGATGGAACGTAGAATGAACGACCTCGACCAGTTCGTAACCAACCTGCAAGACAACCTGAACACCCAGGCGCGCGAAACCTACGGCGACGCCGCCTTTGAGAGATGGCGCAACCCGCCCAACCACGGAATGCCCGCCGGGGCCAACGGCCACGGCGTTTCCACGGGCAGCTGCGGCGACACCATCGAAATATTCCTCAAGATCGAAAACGATACGGTTCAGGATTCCGGTTTTCTCACCGACGGATGCGCCTCGAGCATCATCAGCGGCTCCATGGCCGCGGAACTGGCCCTGAACAAGGGCTGCGAAGATCTCACGTCCATCACCGGAGAGAAGGTTCTCGAGGCCCTTGGCGGAAATCTCGGGAACGACGCGCACTGCGCCTGGCTGGCGGCCAACGCCCTTCACGACGCGGTCGGGGACTACTTCAGAAGCATTCTGCACCCAAACGCAAACTCCGCTTCACGGGAGACACCATGACCAAAATCGGCATCATTCGCTGCGAAAAGAACGAAAACAAATGTCCGCTCACCGCCTGCTTCACCTGCCTGGAGCAGAAGACCCAGGCCTTCAAGGACTATGAACAGACCACGCTGGCGGGCGTCTTCACCTGCCGGTGCGACCAGGACAACGTGGAAGACCTGGCGAAAATCCTCAAGGCCAAGGGCGCCGAGGCCATCCATGTGCCCACCTGCCTGTTCGCCAACAAAGTGGACGGGCAATGGATCATGGAGGGCGGCGGCCTGTGCGACCGGCTCGACTCCCTGCTCGAACGCATGCGCCAGGCTACGGGCCTACCCTGCGTCATGGGCTCCGCGCATCTGCCCGAGGGCTTTGCGCCGGAAATTTAGCCGCATCCATATCGAATAATAGAAAGCGCCCGCCGGAATCTCCGGCGGGCGCTTTTTCATTCGCTGTGCCTGGCGCTACATGGTCTTGGCCAGCTTCTTGACGTATTCCACGGCCTCTTCCGGGGTGGGAACGTCGCCTTCGATCTGGGCCTTGAGCAGCTGCTCGCGGATCATGCCCACGCGGGGACCGGGCTGCAGGCCGGTGGCCTGCATGATCTCGTTGCCGTTGAGGAACGGCTCGATGGTCTCCTCGGGGATGTCCGCGCGTTCGGCCATCTTGAGGTTGTGGTTGAATTCGCGCCAGGAGCCGTTGCGAGCCTTGATGTCCGCCTTGACCATCTCCATGATGCGCGGATACTCGTCCAAGCACTTGAGACGGCGGATGCCCTTGTCCGTGAGCATGAAATGCGGCCGCATGTGGTTCTGGACCAGGTCGCAGATCAGGTCGATGTCCTCGGGCATGAAGCTGAGGCGCTTGAGGATCTTGCGGGTGACCTTGGCGCCCACGCGGTGGTGCTGCAGGAAGTGCCACTGTTCACCGTAGTAGTCGGCGGTGTAGAGCTTGCCCACGTCGTGAAACATGCAGGCCACGGTGCCGTACCAGTCGTAGGGCAGGTCCTCGGGATAGGCCTTCATGACGTCCAGGGTGTGCTGGAGCACGGTTTCCTCGCCCTCTTCCTCGTTCTTGATCTGCTTGACCCGCGACAGGGCGGCCAGCTCGGGAACCAGCCCGTGCAGCAGCATGGAATCGAAGAGCAGCTCCAGGAACCTGTACATGCACTCGGCCTCGACCTTGCGCCATTCGTCGATGAAATCGGGCATGGGCACGTAGTCGAGCACGCGGCGGGAGTTGCGCACGATGGCGGCCCAGGTATTGGGCTCGATGCGCAGGTCGTAGTTGGCCGCGAAGCGCAGGGCGCGGTAGGCCAGGGTGTAGTCCTTCTTGAGCGACTCGTCCGGGATGCCCTTGAAGCGCACCTCGCCCTCGGACAGGTCCGCGAACTCGGCATACATGTCCTTGGCCTTGGGGATGTAAGGGCACACGGTGGACAGAGGGATGTCGCCGCGGGCCTCGAGGCGCTTGAGCAGCCTCGGGGTCATCTTGGAAACGCTTTCCTCGGTATAGGAGCTGAGTTCCACGTCGGCCGGGTAGAAGAAGTAGGTCGCTCCCCCTTCATCCAGGGTACCGACGATGCCCTTGTCCTGAGAGGGATTGATGGTGGGAAAAAGCTTCTGCAGCTCATCCAGTCCGGCTTCGGTGCAGATGTCGATTTCCTGCTCGCTTCCGGCCTCGGACAGGGTCAATTCCTGGAGGCGGGCATTGATCACGTAGGCATCGTAGCCGTTACGCATGATGGTCTTGCAGAAACCTATGGCATCTTTGAAAGGCTGAGACATGGTCCGTCCTTGGCAAAACTTGTGATTTAAAAATACACTGTCCGCCCCCGTGGGGAGCGGACTTTTTTTACCTGTTAACAGCCTCTATCATACAATTTTTTTACCCCGAAGGAAATGAGTTTTCACCCGTCCCTTCAGGGTGCGCCCCCGCAGGGGGGTGTTCTTGCCCTTGGAGTGCATGGTATCCGCGCCGACCACCCATTCCTCCTCCGGGTCGAAGAGGAAGAAGTCGGCCGGGTCGCCTACGTTGAAACGGTTGTATTCGAACCCGAAAATCTCGGCCGGTCCGGTGACCCAGGCGCGGTTGAAGGTCTCCTCGCTGAGGACGCCTTCCTGCACCAAGGCCCAGGTGGTGGCAAAGGCCGTATCCAGCCCGGAGATGCCGCAGGGAGCGATGTCGAACTCCACTTCCTTTTCATGCTCGGCGTGGGGCGCGTGGTCCGTGGCCAGGATGTCGATGGTGCCGTCCTCCAGGGCCTCGATCATGGCCTGGCGGTCGTCCTCGGTGCGCAGGGGCGGATTGACCTTGGCGAACGAGCTGTACTGGGTTTCCGGCTCTTCCAGGTAGTCCTCGGTGAGGATCAGGTAGTGCGGTGCGGTTTCGGCCGTGACCTTGACCCCGCGCGCCTTGGCAAAGCGGATCAGGTCCGCGGACCTGCGGCAGGACACGTGCGCCAGGTGGATGTGCATGTCCAGGTATTCGGCCAGCAGGATATCGCGCGCCACCTGCAGGGCCTCGGCCACGTCGGGCTGGCCGTGCAGGCCCAGGCGGTCGGAGACCACGCCTTCGTTGGCGCCGCTGCCCACGGCCATGTACGGGTCCTCGCAATGGTCGATGACCGGCTTGCCCCAGTCCGAGGCATATTCCATGGCCCGGCGAAACAGGTCCGTGTTCTTCACGGGCACGCCGTCGTTGGAAAAGGCTTCGCACCCGGCCTTGGCCAGCTCGGCCATGGGGGCCAGTTCCTCGCCCTGGAGGCCCTTGGTCAGCGCGCCGATGGGGTACAGGCGCGGGCCGTCGGGCCAGTGTTCGCGGGCCTTTTCGAGCATGAGCTCGGTGGTGGTGGCCACGTCGTTGACCGGCTTGGTGTTGGCCATGCACATGACCGCGCCGAACCCGCCCCAGGCGGCGGCCCGCAGGCCGGACTGCACGTCTTCCTTGTACTCGTAGCCGGGCTCGCGCAGATGCACATGCACGTCGATCATGCTCGGCAGCATGGTCAGGCCGTAGGCGTCCTGCACCTCGGCCTTGCCCGGGTCGAATTCGGTTTCCGTGTCGCGGATCTCGGCGATCTCGCCGTTCGCGATGTGCACGTCCACTTCGCGCCCTTTCAGAAAGGCGCGCCTGACAATCAAATCTACTTTTTTCTTGGCCATTGTTTGCCTCCGGCGGCTTAAGAACCTTTTGAAAAAGGTTCTTAAGAATCTCCAAAATTATTTGGCGAACGTCGCGCTGCGCGCGCCGTTGGTTGTATCATCGCCCTTCCCATCGCGAAGCGATCGCCAAAACGTTTGGGAAGGGGGGCCGGGGGACAACCCTTTTCAAAGGGTTTCCCCCGGAAAATCTTTACCTACTCTTCTTCCATGCCTTTGCGGGTCATGTACAGGAACAGCAGGGCCATGCGCATGGACACGCCGTTGGCCACCTGATCGAGCACCAGGGACTGGGCGCAGTCGGCCAGCTCCGAGCTGATTTCCACGCCCCGGTTCATGGGGCCGGGGTGCATGATGCGCACGTCCTTGTCGGCCAGGTCGATGTGCCGCTGACCGAGCCCGTAGGTCTGGGCGTATTCACGCAGGTCGGGCAGCAGGCCGTCCTTCTGGCGTTCCAGCTGCAGGCGCAGACACATGACCGCGTTGACGCCCTTCACGGCCTCGCTGAGGTCGGAATAGACCTCGCAGGGCCAGGAGCGCACGGTATGAGGCAGCAGGGTGCGCGGCGCGCACAGGCGAACCTTGACGCCCAGCTTGTTGAGCAGGATGACGTTGGACCGGGCCACGCGCGAATGCTTGATGTCGCCGAGGATGAGCACGGTCTTGCCGGCCAGGTCGCCCCACTCCTGAAACATGGTGAAGGAGTCGAGCAGCGCCTGGGTGGGGTGCGCGTGGCGTCCGTCGCCCGCGTTGATCACCGCGCAGTCCAGGCGGTCGGCGATAAACCGGGATGCGCCGCTGGACCAGTGGCGCATGACGATGCAGTCCGGGGACATGGCCTGCAGGGTCAGCACCGTATCCTTGAGGGTCTCGCCCTTGGTCAGGCTGGACATGCTCTTGGACAGGGAAAAGGAGTCTGCGGACAGCCGCTTGGCCGCCACGTCGAAGCTGACCTTGGTGCGCGTGCTCGGCTCGGCAAAGAAAAGCACCACGCTGCGGCCCTTGAGCGTCGGCACCTTCTTGACCGGCCGCTGGTTGATTTCCTGAAAATGCGCGGCCGTGTCGAAAAGCGACATGGCCTCCGACTTGGACAGCTGGGTGACGTCCAAGAGATCCTTATGCAACCATTTCATAACTTTGCCTCCGGCGGCCAGGGAACCTTTCTGCGAAGGATTCCCTGGATTCTCCAAATCTTTCTATCAAACGACGCGCCGTGGCGCACCGTTGTCCTTACTATGACCCTCACCCCCCATCGCGAAGCGATCTCCGAGATGCCGGGGAGGGGGGGGGCCGGGGGACAACCCTTTTCAAAGGATTCCCCCGGATACTACTCGTCAAACAACTCCTGAAACGAATCCGGGATGACGCTCCAGACCGCGGCCTTGCCCGGGGCCAGGGAGCCCAGCGTATCCCCAACGCCGAGGATGCGCGCCGGGTTGCTGGTCAGCATGGCCAGGGTCTCGGCCAGGGAAAGTCCGCCCTGATACCGTTCCTTGAAATAGGCGGCCTCGTTCCACAGATCGAGATCGTGGTTCGACGCCAGCGAATCCGTGCCCAGGCAGGTGTTGATGCCCGCCTCGCAAATCTTTTCCCAGGGCGCACGCCCCACGCCGATGAACTCGTTGGAACGCGGGCACAGGCAGACCGATGCGCCGGACTGGCGGATGGTCTCGATGTCGCCCTGCGAAACCTTGACGCAATGCACGCAGAGCGTGGAGGCGTCGAGGATGCCCAGATCGGCGGCCTGCCGCACCGGGGCCTTGCGCGGCGGTTCGAAGTCGAGCAGACGGCCGCGGCCCTGAAGCAGCTCAAGGAACGGGGATGGCTCCCCGGCCATGATGGCCACTTCGTCGTCGTGCTCGGCCAGGTGAATGGAAAAGGGCAGACCGCGTGAAGAGGACTCGGCCTTGGCTGCGCGCAGGACATCCACGTGGGTGGTGTACAGGCTGTGGCCCGCCACCGCTCCCACGCCGTGGTCGTAGTCGCCTTCGGGAATGAACCCGTGCTCGGGCACGGCCTCGCCGATGGCTTCCGTGAAAACCACGAAAAAAAAGCCGGATTCTTCAAGAAATCCGGCCATCCTTTTTGGAAAACGGGTCGCGATGTCGGCGACCATTACGGTCCCGGTTCGCTTCAATTCTCGGCTTGCCTTTGCCAGCTCCTCTTCGGGCAGATCGAATATGGGCTGCCGCAAGAGGTCTTCGACCCAGACCATGAATCCCTTGTCGGGAATGGTCCGGCCACGCAGATGGCATAGTTCGAGATGGGAGTGGGCATTGATGAGCCCGGGTGCCAAGGTTACGTCCCCGAGGTCTGTCACAGTTCCAGAAAAAGCGGTCCTGAGGTCTGCAAAACGGCCGACCTCACAAATAACCCCCTTGTCCGTGATGATGGCTGCGTCATCGATCACCGGCTGCTCGGGGGGCATGGCAAAGGCGCGTCGAGCGCGCATAAGTTCCGGCATTCCTTACTGATCCGTTATGTTCGGGTTCTCGTAAAAGATGTAATTCGTAAAATCGCTGATCTCGAAGTATACCTTTTTCTCATCGGGGTCCACCCTGAAATTGAGGTTCGCGTCGAGATAGCCGTACCCGTACCGATAGGAGCGTTCCACGTCCTTGGATGTGGCCGCTGCCGTGGACAGCTTGTCGATCTTGAGGAAGCGCTTCACGAGCTTGTCGCCGGCGTAGACTTCCAGCACCCCGTCCACGCCGGTCCAGTTCTGCACGGACCGCCCGGCCTTGTTTTGGGTCTCCTGGGAACAGGAAAAATAGGTGAGGATCACGACGACGAGAGCCGCAATGGCGATAACGGTCTTGGCCCTGGCATTGAGCGACATGAACGGAGCCCTCCGGTTGCGAGTTGGGGCATGGTAGCGGATTTCCGACACGAACGGAAGGACGATCAGGAAAGAAGAAACCGGTCCGCATCGTGGAACCGGATTTTTCCGGAAGAAAGGCCCATGGCGGCATAGACGGGAGCCAGTTCCCTTGCGTGCCCGAACAACTCGCCCGAATATTTTCGGGGGACCAACAACTCCCTGGGGGCCAGCCCGAGCTCGGCCGCCTTCTTTTGTATATGGGCAAGCAGCACCCGGGCGCGCACGCGCTGCCCCAGGGCCGCATGCCACGGCCCGGCCAGGATGTTCCCCTCCAGGGCCTCTTCCGCGGCCACGCCCATGCGGATGACCGGAATGGACGCCCGCCAGAATTCTTCCACGGCCCAGGCCAGCTCCTCCAGGGTCCTGTCCAGGGACCAGGGCGCATAGCCGCCGTCCCGCCAGACATTTTCCAGTTCGGCCCCCCTGATGACCAAGCAGGGGTAGAGCCGCACATTGTCAGGCTTCTGACGAATGGCCTCCTCCACGTCGGAGCGGAACACGCCGGGGCGGTCGCCGGGCAGCCCGGGCATGAGTTGGATGCCCAGCTCCAATCCCGCCGCGCGCACCGTGGCGCAGGCCTGGCGGACCGCATCGCCCGAGTATCCCCGCCCGGAAGCTTGCAGGGCCGGGTCGTCAAAGCTCTGCACGCCCAGTTCGACCATGTCCAGCCCCAGGGACCCGAGATGGCCAAGCTGCTCTATCGTCACCCTGTCCGGCCGAGTTGAACACCTTGTTTTTATAATTAATCCCAACTTCCGAAACTTATCGACGGCACTCAGGAATCGTTCAGGGTATTCGTGTGGAAGGGCCGTGAACGTGCCCCCGAAAAAGGCCAGTTCATACGGCCCGCGGCCAGCCGTCTGCGCCGCGGCCAGCTCGCGCACCAGCTCCTCCAGCACGGCATCCAGCAACACGCCGTCGCGGCCGGTCTGCTTGTCCTGGGCGCAGAACACGCAGCGGCCCGGACAGCCCGCAAAGGGGATGAACACGGGCCAGACCCGGGTGGCCGGGCAAAGAGGTTCGGGATGGGAAAACGTCAGGAGCATTGCCTGTGGTCATGACCGCTATGACGACCAATGGCAAGGGGAAAACCGGCCAGATCCGTCTCTGGTCAGGCCATGGCCCCGAGCACATGGCCGGCCAGGGGAACAAGGTCTTCGGCCCAAGGATGCCCCTCGAAGCGACCCCGACCGTAAAAACGGCAACCAACGGACTCGGCGGCCTCCAGATCGGTGCTCGAATCCCCCACCATGAGCACCCGCTCCGGGGCCAGGCGGTTCATCTGAATGATACGCCTCAGGATGACGTCCTTGGTATCGGGCGAGCCGAACACGTCCTCGAAATAGCGATCCAGACCGCGGCGGGCCAGAATCATGCGCAACTCGTCCTGAGGCGCTCCGGACGCCACCCACATCGGCAGCGTGCCGTGCAGCCTTTCCAGGCACTCCCGCGCTCCGGGAACCATGGGGCTGCCCAGAACGCTTTCAAGGCAGTATTCGGTGAATCGGCGATTCAAGGCTTCGGATTCTTCCGGGGTGATGCCCCGACCCAACCACTTCTCATAGAAATAGGCAAACTTGCGCTGGCGGCTTATGCCGCCGTTGTCGCGATGGTAGTCACGGATCATGGCCGTTGCCTCGGCCCCGTATTCGGCAAAGACATATTCAAAGGCCCGGGCCTTGACCTCCACTGATTCGAGGAGCACCCCGTCGCAATCAAAAACAACCGCCTGGATCATTGGACCCTCTTTGCACTCGCTTGGCTTCATTCAGGCCTCTCCGGCGGCCCTGAGCGAAGCGAAGTGAAAAAACGCCTTGTCATGAATTAATCTCCTTCAAATCATTATTATAGGTATCATGCGGTTGCACAAAGTAGCCAGGCAATCTGTTTACAGCAGAGCCTGCCCCACTCATCATCGATCAACCCCGGGTAAAGCCGAATGATCGCCTGCACCAGAAAAAAAACAAAACATTCACTTAGTAAATGATCTTGATCACATCGGACCAATATTGTACCATCCGCAGACTGACGCCTTTCTGTTCCTGGTCTATTTTTTGCTTATTTTATAACAGCTCGGAAAAAGATACCAAAATTTATCGCCCAACAGTAGCCGAAGCAGGACTGCAAAATCATATGAAGCTCACCAACAAAAAAATACTTGTCACCGGGGCTGACGGGTTTATCGGCTCCCACCTGGCCGAACAACTGGTAAGGCTGGGCGCAAATGTCCGCGCCTTTGTCATGTACAATTCCTTCAACTCTTGGGGATGGCTCGACCATTCGGAAAAAGCAATCCGCAACAACCTTGAAGTTTTTGCGGGAGACATACGGGACCAAGGCGGCGTGCGCCAAGCCATGGCCGGTTGCGACCTCGTTTTTCACTTAGCGGCGCTCATCTCCATTCCGTTCTCCTACCATTCCCCCGGAGCTTACGTGGACACCAACGTCAAAGGAACCTTGAACATTATTCAAGCTGCACAAGACCTTGGCCTTGAGCGGGTGGTACACACCTCTACGAGCGAAGTGTATGGGACCGCCCTGTACGCCCCGATCGACGAAAGTCATCCCCTGCAGGCCCAGTCTCCCTATTCAGCAAGCAAAATGGGAGGCGATCACATCGCCATCTCATTCCATCGCTCCTTCGGCACACCCGTAAGCATCGTACGCCCCTTCAACACCTATGGTCCCCGACAATCCGCACGAGCCGTGATCCCCACCATAATCACACAAGCGCTCAACGGTACTGAAGCCATCAAGCTGGGCGCATTGCACCCCACTCGCGACTTCAACTTCGTGGAGGACACTGTGGCCGGGTTCCTGGCTGTGGCAGAATCGAACCAGACCCTGGGCGAAATCGTCAACATTGGCGGTAGCGCAGAAATTTCCATCGGCGACCTTGCGCAAACAATATTCGAACTCACGGGCTCCAAGGCCGAAATACTCTCCGACCAACAGCGCATTCGGCCCAAGAACAGCGAAGTGGAGCGCCTCTGGGGCGACAACACAAAGGCCAAAAAGCTGACTACTTGGAAACCGCAGCATACAGGTACGGATGGCCTGAAAAAGGGACTTCAGAAAACCATAGACTGGTTCTCAAAACCAGGCCACATGGATCTCTACAAATCGGAGATTTACAATGTCTAAAACCGCTGTAATTCTGGCCGGAGGAAAGGGAACCCGCCTACGCCCCTACACAACGGTTCTGCCAAAGCCGCTTATGCCCATCGGCGACTACCCCATCCTGGAGGTGGTGGTCAGACAATTGGCGGCATCAGGCATCACCCGAATCATCATGGCCGTCAATCATCAGGCTGAAATCATCAAGTCGTTTTTCAATTCCGGCTCAAAATGGAATATATCCATAGAATACTCTCTTGAGAAACAGCCTCTGGGCACCATGGGGCCGCTGAGACTCATGGAAGACTTACTCCCCGACAACTTCATGGTTCTCAACGGAGACATCCTTACAGACCTGGATTTCTCCGGCTTCCATAAGCATCACCAACAAAGTGACTCCATGTTCACTATTGCTGCATATAAACGAAGCGTGCGTTCTGAGTTCGGTGTCCTCAAGGTAGACTCCTCCAACTCCTTGGTGGGCTTCGAAGAAAAACCGGAGCACCAATACCAGGTCAGCATGGGGGCGTACATGGTTTCCAAAAGCGTGATTAACCACATAGCGGAAAACTCCCTGTTCGGATTTGACGACCTTATGCATACGCTGCTTGCGGCGCGGAAAAAGGTTGGCATCTATCACCACGACGGCTTGTGGCTCGATATCGGGCGACCCGACGATTACATGCAGGCCATCGATCTCTTCGAAAAACAAAAATCCCGTTTTCTGGGCAACGGTACAAAGTAGGTGCTATGAACTGGACAGTGCCGCTTTTCAATCTTGAGTTTGGGGACCTCGAACACAAGGTAGTTCAAAACGTCCTTGAATCCCGCTGGCTGACCATGGGAGAAGAAGTGGCCGCATTCGAACGCGAATTCTCCCAAAAAACAGGTGTTGCACACGCCTTGGCCGTAAGCAATTGCACGGCGGGCCTGCACCTGGCGCTCAAAGGACTGGGAATCGGCCCTGGTGATGAGGTCGTCTGCCCTTCGCTCAACTTTTGCGCAGGGCCCAACGTCATTGTCAACTCGGGGGCAGACGTACGCTTTGCAGATGTGACCTCCGAAGACGACCTATGCATATCCCCAGAGTCCGCAGCCGCTTGCATCACTCCGCGGACCAAGGCCATCATGGTTATGCACTATGCCGGATACCCCTGTGACATGAACGCCCTCCGGCAGCTGGCCCAAGACAATGGGTTATTCCTCATTGAGGACGCGGCCCATGCTCCGGGCGCCAGCCTGAATGGGAAAAAATGCGGAACGCTTGGTGATGTGGCCTGCTTCAGCTTCTACTCCAACAAAAATTTCACCACGGGTGAAGGCGGCATGGTCACAACCAACGACCATGAACTTGCCGAACGGCTGCGGTTGTTACGCTCCCACGGAATGACCGTAGCAACCCTGGACCGACACAAGGGACACGCATTTCAATACGACCTTTCAGAACCCGGCTACAACTACCGCCTGGACGAGATACGGGCAGCCCTTGGACGGGTTCAGCTTGGCCGCCTGGATGGCTTCAACGCTCGCAGAAAAAAACTGACCGCCTCTTACCGCGCCGCATTGAAACATGTACAGCAAATCACCCTTCCTTTTGCCGCTCCCAGAGGAGAATCCGTCCACCATATCCTTCCAGTACTGCTTGCACCGGGCCAGGACAGAAACAACTTCATGGAGGCGCTCAAAAGTCAGGGAATCCAAACCAGCGTCCACTACCCGCCCGCCCACATGTTCACCTGGTATAAAGACAGATATCCAGGTACCCGACTGCCCGTCACCGAAAGCATTGCCGAACGGGCGGTCACTTTACCCCTTTATGCGGGCATGACCGAAGGGCAGGTCAGCCTGGTCTGCGACGTAATCATAAATTATTTCAGCTCCAAGGAATAACCTGATGAACATACTCGGAATCGGCGCTCATTTCGACGATTTGGACTTAGGCTGCAGCGGCACGCTCCTCAAGCATATTGCAGCGGGAGACAAGGTAACGATGCTGGTTATCACTGATTCGGCGTACAGAAACCCCGACGGTGAAGAAATCAGGGCAAAAGACATTGCCTGGGAAGAAGGAAAAAAAGCCGCGCAACTCATCGGCGCGGAGCTCATCTGCCTCAACCTTTCCACATTTGAAGTTCCTTTCAATGAAAGCCTGACCAAGCAACTCCAAAAACATATCGATGAACTCAAAATCGATACAATTTACAGCCACTGGGACGGCGACCTGCACAGGGACCATTCCATGGCCGCAAAATGCGCACTCATGGCGGGGAGGCACATCCCCCGCTTCCTCATGTACCGCAGCAACTACTACGAAACAGGCTCCCCTTTTAACGGCAACTTCTATTCCGACATTTCCGAGTTCATGGATAAAAAACTCGAAGTGATCAAAACCCACAAATCCGAGCTTGAACGGGTAAATCACGCCTGGCTCGACTTTTTTGAAAAACAAAACGCCAACCACGGAAGCATTATCGGCGTCAACTATGCGGAATGCTTCAAAATCGTACGATATCTCGTATAGATAGGTTTAGTGATGATTGTGACCATTCACCAGCCAGACTTCGCGCCCTGGCTGGGCTTTTTCCATCGCTGGGCTAAAAGCGACCTGTACATCATTTTAGACGATGTTCAGTTCCTGCGCCGGGGATGGCATCACCGGGACATGATTAAAACAGCCAATGGTCCGTCCTGGCTTACAGTGCCTGTCATCAAACGGGGAAAATATGAACAGCGCATCAATGAAACGCTCATCGACAACTCCTCAAACTGGCGCAAAAAACATTTAGGAACAATAGCCACTGCCTACAACAAAGCCCCCGGCTTCAAGACTCTCTTTCCTCAACTGGAAACGATTTACGGCCAAAACCATGACCTGCTCATGGATTTCAACATGGATCTGCTCAAACTCTTCGCGCAAATAATGGGCATTGAAACTCCCATGAAGCTGGCTTCAGAAACCCCCACACCCCAAACCAGCACCATGCGTTTGGTGGAACTGACCAAACATCATGGTGGAAGCGTTTACCTCACGGGAACAGGATCACGGGACTACTTGGACCAAACCCTTTTCGAAAAGGCAGGCATCACTGTTGTCTGGCAGGCATACTCCCCTGTGAGCTATCCGCAATTGCACGACGGGTTCGCAAGTAAACTTTCAATCATCGATTACCTCATGAACACCCAGACTCCCAAGAGGGAACTCTAAAATGCCCCCTCATCAGGCTACACATACACCTTTGCTGTGGGACAGTAAGGTATTAGGATTTTCATGCGGAGCCGTAACCGTCCAGGCCGGGGCTCGCGACGGCGCCTCCTTGGCTGAGGAAATAATCGGCATAATCCCCAAAAATGAAACCCTCACCCTGGCCAAGATACCCGCGCAATACAAAAATACCACGCAAGCATTGCTCAAGGCGGGGGCCACATTCATCGACACGGAATTAACCTTTCAGTATACAGTGGCTGTTGCACAGGTAGATCCGGGCATTGAGGTTGAAATAGTAAAACAATTCCGGGGGAATGATTTCGAAGCCCTTGCCAGCCACATTAAATACAGCCGCTTTTTTCTGGATACAGACATCCCCCATAAGCGGGCTATAAACTTGTGGAGACACTCCATTCGCAACCACTGCCAGGGGCGGGCTTCGGTCATGGCCATTGGCTACCACGACTCGACGCCTGCTGGATTGGTCATAGTCATGGATAACGAACAGGCAAGAGAATTATACTTTGTCGGGGTGTTGCCCTGTTTCCATCGCAAAGGGATTGCATCCGCCCTATTGCACACCCTGACGAAGGCCCACTCAAAAAAACCTATAAGAGTGGAAGCCTTGGCTTCCAACATCCCAGCCATCAATTTATACTGCAACGCGGGGTTCAGGATTGCAACCGCTTCCAATGTGCTGCACCTTTGGGGCAGCCCTAAACAATCCGACCTCCAATACCGATAAAATAAACTCTTCACAAACCGAATAAACGTTCTGACGAATACCCATGTCCAAGGAGTGCAGACATGCTGCGTGTCTTCCACGAAAGAGAAAAGAAACAACTTCACTTCACACTTGATATTCCCATACCTGAAGAAGTGACACAACACCCTGAACTGGAAACATTCCTGCGTTCCTTCAGTCAAAACGGCGGCACCGTAAAAACGGGACCGGCCGGGGATATCGAATCCCTGACGATTGGCATTGACGATTGGGGCCGGTTGATCAGAGACAACCTTTCAGGTCAAAAAGCTGAATTTCAGCTTTCAATACTTACCCAATTGCTCGATTCAGACGCCATGGAACTAGGCAACGGCCTGCAGGTCAATTTCCACCAAAATCCATTCGATACGCCCCAGCGGTACTGGAACTTCATTTTCAACCAGGGTCATTTCACCCTTTATTTCTTCAACCGCGTCAATTGGTACATGGCCCCCAAAAACCAGATTGTCACACCGTTCCCGCTGCACGTGGACATCGAAACGGCCAGCACATGCAACATGGACTGCCCTATGTGCTATCGCCGGGGCCTCAAACACACCGGCCAGATGGCCCCGGAGCTCTTCCGTAAAGCCGTGGACGAGTGCGCCCGCGAGGGCGTCTTTTCCATCCGTCTGTCCTGGCGCGGTGAGACCCTGACCCACCCGCGCATCAAGGAACTCATCCAATACGCCTGCGAACGCATTCCCAACGTCTCGTTTCTGACCAATGCCTTCTATATCTCACAAGAAATGGCAGAATGCTTTGTGGATGCGGGGCTAAGTTATCTGGCCGTCAGCTTCGACGGCATCGGCGAAATTTATGAAAAAGTAAGACACCCAGCAAAATTCAAGGAAAACTGGGACCGGCTTGCCCTGCTCAAAAATACCAAGATACGCAAGGGGGTGATGCGTCCACAGGTGCGCCTGTGCACCATCTGGCCTGCTATCAAAAATGCACCCGAAGCATATTATGACACCATGAGTCCGGTTTCAGACTATATTGTCTGTAACCCATACATCAATTTTATGGGTCCCATGAAGCTTAAGCCCGACTTCATTTGCCAATACCCGTGGGAACGACTGGTAATTGCCTATGATGGATCCACCCAGTGCTGCACGGGTTGGAATGCCGCTGACGTTGTTATAGGAAACATCAAGGAAACAAGCCTCAAGGAAATGTGGACCGGCCAGGCAATGGAAAGGATTCGCACCCTTCACGCCACAGGAGAGCGTTTGTCGCTCAATTCCTGTGCCGAGTGCAGGCACGGGTCCAAGGGGGACGAGAATGTCAGCATCGACGAAATACTCGAGCGCAGGTGGTAGCTTGACGCCGCTTAAGGTCATTCTCCTGGCCAACTGGGGCATAGGCCTGACCATCCTCAAGGAACTGCAGACAACCCCGGGAATTGCAGTCGTCCGGGTAGTCACCGCGCGCGGGACAGAGGAAGACCCTTGGTCCACGGCGGTTCACAACCATGCTGTCGCAAACGGGCTTCCCGTGACCGACCAGGATATAAAGCGGCCGGAGGCTATTCGTCGGGCGATCCAGGAAGAAAATGCGGACCTCCTGGTTGTGCACGCCTATCCCAGAAAACTGCCCAGAAATGTATTTGACGCCCCGAAACTGAAATCCATAAACATACACCCGTCCCTGCTCCCCCATTACCGGGGGTCCTCCCCCACCCGGAAGGTTTTGGAGGACGGCGCAACGGAAACGGGCCTAACAGCCCATTTCATGGACGAAAACTTCGATACGGGCGATGTGATCCACCAGGAACGAATTCCAGTCTACCCGGAAGATACAATCGAGACTGTCATCGAACGCCTGAAAAAAGTGGTTCCGGCCCTCATACAAAAAACCGTGGCCTCAGTATCAAACCCCGAATTTAAACCTACGCCCCAGAAGCGGATGTTCCTGGGCCAGCAACCCTGCACAAAGGCGCTGCCATGAAAAAATCAGAAACGCTTGTTCAATTTAGCTGTGAAAACAGTTGGGAATACCTCCGCAACGAAATGCGGCGGAGCCGGGGCAAAAGGCTGTCCTATCTCGTCAACCGCTACCAATGGAAAAACTATCCCCGCAAAAAAGTCCCAGCTTTTCCGCTGAACGTAGACATTGAGGCCAGCAGCCGCTGCCAAATTCAGTGCGCCCATTGCTTCAGGCAGCAGATGGACATCGGTGAAAACGACTTCATGGATCTCGATCTCTACAAAAAAATTGTGGCCGAATGCGGAAAACACGGCCTGTTTACCCTCAAATTTTCCATGCGCGGAGAACCGCTGCTGCACCCGGACATCGTAGAAATGGTTGATTTCGCAAAAAAATCCGGGGTGAAAGAAGTCTGGATCAACACCAATGGCGGCCCTCTTACTCCGGAATTGTCCGCAGGACTGATCAAAGCGGGAACTGATTGGATCACCATGAGTTTCGACGGCCTGCATAGTACGTACGAACATGTCCGTTACCCTCTCAAATACGAAGCCTCTCTGAAAAAGCTCAAGACGCTCAGGGAGATGCGCGACAAATACAAGGCCAACACCTTACTCAATGTCCAATCCATCTGGTCGGCCATCAAGGACAATCCGCAAGAGTACATAGATCTTATGAAGTCCATAGTGGACCGGGTGGCATACAACCCGGACATGAACTTCAAAGACGTCATTCTCACACCTGACCCGAAATTTGTCTGTCCGCGCCTGTGGCAGCGCATCTGCATTACCAGTAAAGGCAACTACCTCAAATGCCCAACAGACTTCTGCATGGAGGAAATCATCGGGAATGCCAAGACTCTAGGCGTCAAGGAGGCCTGGGACACCGTACAGGAAGAGCAGCGCCAGCTGCACTTGGCCGGCCGACGGCTGGAAAGCCGGGTCTGCGCCAAATGCCACCACGGCGCCATCAAGAAAAAAGTGGGCGTGGACATCGCCGGCGTGCATCATGATGATTTTTCATACGACTATAAGGAAAAATTCGACGGATGGGGTGCAGAAAACCAGCCCGCTCCCCAAACCGAAAGAGAAAAGGGGTAAACATGGATACGACAAAAACCGTTAATCCCCCTCAAAACTACTGGGGGAAACTATTCGGTATTGAGAAATTCAAACTCGAATGGCATGCAAAAAGATTATTGTACAAACTCTTCGGCATATCCTTGCCCAAATTAGCCGACCAGCGGGACTACTGGCAGCGTCGCGGAGAGGTCTATTTTGAGGAAATTTCTGCCTCCGGCTACCTGGATCGCGAAATATTTTTCCAGGACATGCTGGTGAACGCACTCTCCAAGGTGAAATTCTCCAGCTTCTTCGAAGCTGGCTGCGGTTTTGGCTGGAACATTGGCCGCGTCAAACGCGACTTTTCGGACACTTTTGTGGGCGGAGTGGATTTCAGCCTGCCCCAGCTACGCAACTCGCGCCGTTACCTGGAAGGGATGGACATCCCCGTGGCCAACGCAGACGCCTGCAAAATGCCCCTTGCCGACAACGCCTTTGATGTGGGGTTCTCCCTGGGCGTATTCATGAACATCCACCCGGATAAAATCCGCCTCGCACTTTCGGAAATGCTGCGGGTCTGCGGCAAGTACATCATACATATCGAGTACGATCAGAATCAAACCACCCCGGAATTACGCGAAAAAAGGGCCTTCAAGACCAATATCGTCAGTCACGATTACGCGTCATTGTACCGCGAATTGGGAGCTGAAGTGATGGAGTTTAAAACCTATACGGATTTCGGGGAGGCGTATTACGAACACGCGCGTAAGGTAAATTCCGACCTAGACCGCTGGGAAGGGTTTGAAGGACCAGAAAAATACATCTTTATCGTGGTCAAGGTATAAATGACAATGAACTCACACCCTGTGGTCCCAGCAATGAATACGCTATGGTTCTGCTTTCCGCAGGAAACCCGGCGAAAACTTCACGGCACGCCCACCGATGTGCAGCGAAAGTTTCGAGCTCTCGATAAAAAGGGCATGGTGTCCCAAGGCATGGAAATGTATCTCATGCCTTCCAGGCTCGCTCATGATCCAGGCTTTACAATTGAATTCATTAATCGTTTTTCCCAGCTGGATTTCCGCACAATACATATTGGGGAAACAGACCCAGACTTTCTGGACACACCGGAGACTGCAGGCGATTTGGCTAGGCTGGCGGATATCGTCGCCATGCTTAAAAGCCCGGCAGTTCTCCTGCACGCCCACCACTTGCGAGACAACCGAGCCCAACGGGCCGACCTGCTGCGCAACAGCTTGCCCGGGACAGAAATCCTAATAGAAAACAATGGGTTCGACAACGAGTGGGGAGCCAGGCCGGAAAATGTATGGACTATCCTCCAGGAGTGTCCGGACTTCAACCTCTGCATGGATATTGTGCACATAAAGGATTTTGCCGACATTCGGCTCAAAGACTTCACCAAACCACCAATACTGGAAAGAATCCGGGAAATCCACTGGTCCTGTTCAACCTATCTAATGAAAGGGGATCCTTACGAATCTAGGGGTTATCAGGGTTACAATCCGTTCCATGCTCTTTTCCCTTTGACCGACATCACACCATCTGATTCCACCCTGGAATTCATCAGGCAGTACCCGGTGGTCATGGAGGGAGTGGTCCCTCCCGAAGATAGCGAGTACCTATTTCTTTCTCAAGAGCTTGAAATCATTCTTAACGGAGTTCCCAAATGACATACGTCATCGCAGAAATCGGATTCAATCACGAAGGAGACCTGGAAGCCGCCAAGGAAATGATCACACAGGCCGCCAAGGCCGGTGCAGACGCAGTCAAATTCCAAAGCTTCAAGGCTGAAGATATCGCTCTGCCCGGCAGCGAGCATTTTGAGGCAATCCGTACAGCAGAATTGAAACCGGAAATGCATCGTAAACTCAAAACCGCAGCCGATGCCGCAAACATTGATTTCCTGTCCACCCCCTTTGGAATCTGGGCCGTGGACCTGCTGGAAGAACTGGATATTCCCGCCTACAAAGTGGCTTCCATGGACTGCGCCAACCATGTGCTCCTAGAACGCATCGCACGCACCGGTAAACCGATCTACCTTTCTACGGGTATGGCCTTGCTTGATGAAATACGCGGCAGCCTTGAATTTCTGAACAAAAACAACAGCGGCCCAGTGACCGCGCTGCACTGCATGGCCAAGTATCCTCCTGAAGCCGACGAACTCAACCTGGAGACCATCCCCTTCCTGAGGCGTGAACTGGGCATTCCAGTGGGATATTCCGACCATTTCCCTGGCATTGAGGCTGCCGCGGCAGCCGTGGTTCTCGGAGCTCAAGTTGTTGAAACCCATTTCACCTTGGATGTTGGACGCGAAGGAGGCGATCACTCCCACTCTGCCGATCCGACCATGCTTGCCGAACTGGTGCGGCGCATCAGGTTAATCGAAAAAATGCGCGGCAAGGCGGATACGACCGAAACGCGCTCGGACCGGGACTTCGCCAATCTTTTTCGCCGTGGCCTGCATGCTGCCATGAATCTGCCCAAAGGGCATATCCTCGCCCCGGGGGATTTAACAGCCTGCCGACCAGCCGGAATTTACGGCCCCAATGACCAACAAATGTTGTTTGGAAAAAAACTTGCCGTGGCTATGAAAGCAGGGGACGCGCTGACTCCCAACTATCTATAGCAACAAAAAAAGGAGAGGGTCACCCCTCTCCTTTTTTTGTTGCTGAAAAATTCTAACTTCCATCCTGAAGTCGCTTGTCCAATAAGTTGCGATCCGTCGTGTCCACATACACCTCTTGGCAGGCTGCGGACACGCAGGCGTGGCAATGTCTGCAGATAGGCATTTGCGGCCTTTTCCCTTTCAAATGCGCATTACGCATCCCCTGCATGGTATCCGAGAGCCAAATTTCGCGAATGCTTTTCTCAGGAACCGACCCCAGCCCGAAATCTCCATGATAGTCCATACAGCAAACGGTCGTTTGTCCGTCCCAATATATGGCGAGTCGCTGCATGAGATACTCACAGGGATTCAGGACATATCGTTCGCGCAACCCCGGAAACGAATCCCGGTCTTTCCTGAAATCGAAAACCGAACCCACGATGTGCACATCGGCAAGGGGAAACTGACTGACTAGGTCGGCTTTGAGCTTTTTGAGGACCTCGGGTGAGGTGTCACCCGTACTGGCCTTGAGACGTATCCAAGGGGATTGCTGCCTGCGCTTGGCCCGCTCTTGCAGAAGCAAGTTCACATTATTCGAAACCTTGGAATAGTCAGAATGTGAATTCGTTTTGGAGCAAGCGTCTTCATGCCGGACATCCACGGAAAAAATAATCCCATCAAGATCACTGGTAAGTATCTTGTCAACGGTCTCCTCATTGAGCAATGTTCCGTTGGTGGTAATCTGGATATCCAGCACACCTGCACGCTTTGCATGGGAGATCAGTTCAAAAAGTTGAGGGTGTAGAAAGGATTCACCTCGAATCTGAAGCTTGATGGAGCACAAGCCACGGGGTACGCCATCATCAATGATGGCCTTGAACATTTCTGCAGACATGAGGCCGAGCCGCTTCTTGTCCAACGCACTCTGAAAACAATCGCTGCAGCCCAGGTTGCAGACACCCGAAAGTTCAAGATCCAGATGCAAGGGATAATCCGTAAGAATTTCAAATTTCCTTGCTGTATGCCACAGTTCTCTGTACTTTCGCTGCTTTGCTTCCCTGTCTAGCCCGGTAAACACTTCGCGCAATGATACAAGCTTCACAACATCCTCCGCCTAGCCTTTTTCCATAAGGAACCAATTGATGTCCCCCAATCCATAACGGGGGTCGCGTTTATAAAAAAAGCCATAATCAAGCAACCGTAGGTCGGCATAGCTATCAAGAAGCTCACCCGCAAAATCGCGCATGAACATACGATTTCGATGTCCCCTATATTCAATTTCCTGGGGGCTTGTATTGTGATACTCGCTGAGCAGGATGAACTTTCTCGAAAAATCATATAATTTTTGATATGCTTTGGGCAAAACCTCCGGCGCGATATGTATAAGCACGCCCGCTGTGAATGACAGATCGTAAACCCTGTCCACAGGAACTTCCAGCAAGGAGGCACAAGTTATGGATTCCACGCCCTGAACCTTTCGAGCCATTGCAGCTGCATTTTCATTAATTTCAACGCCATGCAACTCAGCCTCTGGAAACTGTTCATGCAGGACCTTGAGATTGAACCCCTGGTTGGTACCCAGTTCCATAATACTCGAAATGCCGTGAGTATTTCTCAGCATGGTCTGAAACTGAAACCTTTTGGCCGGCACCAGCCTGGGCGCATCATGGCGCTGAACATACTCGTCCCCGAACTCTCCTTTCCAAAACGCGCTTGTTTCCTTTTCTATGCTCATGGGTAGCCCCTCGTTGTTACAATTGACAGATACAGATAAAATCAACGCACCACAGCTTCAGCCATTTTGGAAACCTTGTAAGCGACCTGGGAAAAACGATAAGCATCCTTTTCATTGCCACGTTTTTCATAGCAATGGGAAAGCGCATCGAAATGTTCCGAAAGCATAGTTATGAAACGAGAAAATTCTGGTAAATCCGACAATGGCTCATAAAGTTTCCAGTCGTCCAGGGACAGGCTCGAAAACTCATCATACTCCTCGCGGCTGGACATCCCACAGTCCAACCAATGATACAACCTCGAAATAACGGAAAAGATGTCTCCAGGCTCGCAGTCATGCCTCGCGGCATTTTCAAGAAGCTCTTCGGGAATTTGGGACCTGTCCCGGTTATTCAGAATCTCGATATTCGGAAAAATGCGCTCCAGCTTATCCGGGTCACTGGCCGTATGCTCCGAAGTATACGTATAACAAATTCTGAGGGTATCTACGCCGCAATCCAGAGCAGTGTGCTGATATTCCGCTAATTCCTCAGGAGAATCATTGTAATTGAAAAGCACTTTCTGCCAGATTATCTCCGGTCCCTTGCCACCCCGTTTCTCCTTGCGAGCCCTGATCCGGCGCGTCAGGTCGAGCAGACGTTCCACATCCCCCCCCGCCGGTAGCGGGAATAAGTATCCGGATCCAAACTATCGAGGGCGATCTTGATCTTGTCCAGCCCGCTATCCACGATCATGTCATCATAGGGAATGTTGCCGTTGGTATTAACCAAAAAATTTGTGTCCATTTTTGATTTTGCCTCAGCCACCATGTCCCAGATCTCGGGATGCAGGCCCGGCTCCCCCCGCCCGCTGAAATACATCCAGCGAACATTCATATTCCTGTCCTTCAAGTCGTCGAGCAGCTTGGTATACAGTATGCGTGGCAAAAGATGCGGCTTGGGGCGAGCCCAGGTCCGCTCTCCGGAAGGGATGCCGTGAACGCAAAACGGACATCGGAGATTGCAGACTGCGGCGGGTTCGATGTGCAGCCATTCAACTTCGCGCTCCACAAGGGATGCATCAAAGGATTCTTGCGATGCCAAATAATTGCATTTGGCGCACTGATCCGGGAAAGGCAGGCTTTCTTTGGAAAAGGCTGTCCTGATCTGACGGAATCGCCCTTTGAGGTAATGATCATCGACGAAATGCCAGTTCGAGCGGTCCAGGGGCAACATATCCAACGTCACCTGCTCTCCGGTGGAACAATAGCAATTGATCTCACCGTTGGCCCGCAGATATATGCCGCGTGTCATTCTGCAATTCATAAGTCCGCTCCTTTGTTTGCCTGGAGATCAACGGCCAGTTGCAAGGCCTCTTCGACAAAACGCCGCTGATTCTTCAAATCGCTCATCCAGCGCGATTCCCCACGATCCCTTTCTGACAAAATGAAAACCAGCCGACGCAACACGCCGTGCAACGCCAAGGTGCCAGCAAGAGCCGGCGTGAGCCCACTGTCTGGATATTCTCTGCCGTACGTCTCCGCAAAGTCGGTGATACCATCCGTGTCGGCCCCAACCAAACGGAAGGCGGCAAAGGCGGCTTCCTGGGCAGGACTGCCAACGTGTGTGCTATCGAAATCAATGAACCGAATGGCTTCTCCGCTTAAGACCATGTTTGCCGGGTGCGGATCACCGTGCACTAACTGAGCCAAACCCTTTTTCAACCATAGTTCGGCGGGCTCTGCCATTTCGGCTTCAGCCATCAGCCCTTGGTTCCGAGCAAGTTCCGGCAGACCTGCCCCTCCAATGAATAGATGATGCTTGACTTCTCGGTGCTGTACTTTGGCCAGGATGCGATGCAACCGACCGAGAAACGTCGCAGCGACATGAATATCTCGTTTCGCAGGCGCTTCCCCGACGAGCGCCATCTGCAAGGAGAAAACATCCTCCCCTTCCTTGACGAGAAGGGTTCCCGCCTTGGAAGGAAATACGAACGCCCCGAGCCCGGCGGAATAGGCCGCTCGCATGACGTCTTCCAGCAAAAGAATTCGTTCACGGACCCAGTGGGCATGGAATTTGAGAACCGCCTCACGATCATTAAAAAGCACGCGGCAAGCTCCTCCGCCCATGGAAGTCACTGCATACACCTCTCCCAGGCCTGGATAATATTTTCTTGCCAACGCCATAATATCCTTTTCCCCGATCATACCACCCCCGAATCAATCAAACGACGGGCCAGTTCCAGATCTCCGGGTTCATCAATGTCCAGGCATTCGGGCCAGGATATTTCAAAAGCTGTGGTGTTGCCGGTATACGGAGAACGATGCGTCATGAACGCTTCCTGGGTCAAAATTGTCACCGCTCCGTTGGGGTAATAGGATACAAGGTGATCCCCGGCCCTGACCAACCCATCCCAATCGCGGGTGACACGATTATTGTTTACGCTAAGACGCAGTTCTGGTGGAAAAGGGTAAGCGGTCACGGAGACCAGGGCATCCGCCCCAGAGGCCCTGAACTGTTCAAAAGCCATGCGCACATGATAGGCCGTGCGGAAGGGGTGACACGGGGTCAGCAGCATGATCGCCCCCCCCTGTTCAAACAGCTTCGGGCGCCGTCTCATCATGTCCTCGACCACATCCCACATGGACGGGCTGCTCCCAGCCAGGTGGGATGGCCGTTCGTCCACCAACAATTCACCGTGGCCAGCAAGGTCCTGCTGAATCAAAACATCGTCAGTGGTCAATATTGTGGGGGTGCAGACTCCTGACCCCAGAGCGGCTTCCACGGCGTTGCGGTATAAGGGCACCCCACCTACCAACAACCGATTTTTGCCCGGGACCCGTTTCGAGCCGGCTCGAGCTCCTATGATGCAAACGCAAGTGTCTTGTCGCGCCCTCATCAATCCAGGTCCTCCCACTGCAAAAAATCATTCTTTGCCTTGGCCCGACGTAATCTACGGCCATTCACCAAGTCCCAATGCTCCACGGCGATCCCCATGCGGGGACGGCCGAAAACCACGTTATCCAACCCCAAAACAGTCCCTTCAGGCAAATCATCCGCCACTGCGCAGCAGCTGCGGTTGTTGTTGCGATATATTTTCCCCTCTGCCGAAAGCTGCCGCGAAGACGATCCCAAAGCCTGGTAAACGGCTCGACAGTTGGTGATGACTTCCGACAGCTCGTCCACGCCCACAGACCAGTTGCGCTCAGGCTCCTTGACAGTGGGATCCTCGGAAACGGGCTTTTCGAGAACGAGAGCCCCAAGCGCCACAGCTGCATAAAGCATCTCGGATCGTTCGTAGTGATCAGATATACCGATGGGCGCTTCGAGGATTTCGGCCAGCCTGGGAATGATGCGCAGATCATGACCCGCTGGCTGGGCAGGGTGTCCAGCCGGGTTGTGGTTGACCACAACCCCTGCGGCGCCTTCCTGCCGGAGGATTTCCACGGCGCGTTCGACTTCATACTGCAGAGCGGCTCCGGTATCGAGAAAAACCGCAAGGCCGCTCTGAGCCGCGTGGCGCAACAATGGGTAATGGACAATGTCCGGTGAGGCTATCTTCACCGCATCGGCCTTGATAGCCACCAGGAAATCAACGCCTTCAAAATCATGTGCAGTGGACATGAAAGGGACACCGAGCTCGTCGCAACGAAGCTTAATCCGGTGATGTTCTTCCAAAGTCAACTCATAGCGCTTCATATGCTCGGACAGAGGCTCTTCAATTACTTGCCCATCAATGATGTATCGGGCCACTGCTGATTCGTCGAGCACCACTGTTTCCCGTTGAAAAGTCTCGGTCTTAACGCAATGAGCCCCGGCCCTGGCTGACGCTTCTGCCAACCGCAACGCAGTGTCCACGTCACCACCGTGGCAAATACCCAATTCGGCGATGAAAAAAGGCTCGCTACGTTCTCCGATAACAAAATCTCCAACCCTGACTGTCTTCATTTTATGTCTCCATTGAGAACCGTGTCCACTGCTGCGACAAACCCATGCCCATTGAAATTTGCAAAGCCGAAAAGGGCCAGACCTTGTTCCACAAAAGCCCGTACTGGTTCCTGCTCATGGCGCGCGCTGGCCACAGCTATGAACGGAATGTCCAATGCGGCAAGCTCATACATGGTTCGCCCCCCGGCGCAGACCACCAGATCGGCACAACGAAAATACTCAAAAGGCGCTGCTACATTTTCCAGAATCATAAAATCGTCCCGATCTTCCACAAGGCCTTTGACCGTATTACCTTCCTCAAAACCAGGTCCGAGCATGACCTGAAATCCGATTCCCACCCACTTTCGTTTAGCCAGATTGGCAACGGATTTGACGGATAAGCCTGTGGGGTCGGAGCCGCCGAACGTAAGCAACACGGTGCGCTTCCACGGGGTCTGTGGCGCCATTTTCCCGTCATCCGGGCCCAGAGGAAAAAAATCGGGACCCAACAACATCCGCACACCTTCCCGGGCTTCGACTCTTTCGCGGGCCAGAATACTGCTGTTGAGCAGCACATCCACCCCAGGTGTCCGAAATCGGGCGTCATCCACGAAAATCGTCTTCACGCCCCTTTCGCGGCAGGCTTGAAACACTCGTTCATCAAAATCTCCATAGGGCAAGTCGTGAACCAGCCAATCGCCGCCATGTTCTTTCAACACCCTAAGAATACACTCCACTTCATCTCCGACGACCACCGAAACCTTTGCGTTATGATTCTCAGCATGTGCCACCCCTTCGGCATAGCCACGCATCAAAAAAACCGAATGCGCACCAAACCTGCGTCTAGCGGCCTGTGCCAACACGAGGCAGCGACTCAGATGCCCAAAGGAGAGCCCCGGCTTCCGCCCGGCGTCCACCCGAAAGACAATGCATCTGGGTTGCGCCCCAGCAAAGAGATCAGCGATCCAATCGTCGAGCGGTTTCATTCAGTTCCATATTCCAAGGTTCACTTTCATCGTCCCCGACGATACTTGCAATGCGTTCATATTCCTCACGGGTATCCACGGTGACGGACAAAGCCCTTCTCGCCTCTTGGCCCTGGGCAGACAATTCCACCATACAATAGCTGCTCGGATTCTCTAAAATATGCTTATTAATGTGCTCTCGATCAGGACCTGAAAGCTTCTTTTCGTTCAATTCCATAAGCACCCCGGCAGTAAAGGCATCCGCTGTCGCCCCGAGTGCATACCCGGTGCATCGGGCATAGTCGGCCCCGGACTGACGTAGCAGGGATACCATTGCCTCAATGGAACGGGGACAGGTGAAAGGGTTGTCCGCCGTGACCCGCACAATCAGTTCAGATGGATACTGTTCAAGACAACGCACATATCGAGCCAGCACATCGTCCACCGACCCACGCACGACGGCCGCTCCATTCTTCACGGCCTCAGCCGCCACCTTGTCGTCATCGGGCAACATGGTGGTCGCGACAACAAGTTTAAAGCCGCCCCTATCCAGTCCGACCTGCAGCCGCCGCAGGAGAAAACCCAGCATGGTGGTCGGTCCAAACGGAAGGAGCGCCTTTCCGGGCAAACGAGTGGAGTTGTATCGGCACTGCACCACCACAAGGCATGGCGTCGGTTGAAAGTCACAATGCTTCATACCGATCTTCTCCGTATTCCATTCTATCCAATATGCGCTGTATGCCCGATTCCAGAAGGTCAGAGCCTTTTTTTCCCATAGACTTCCTTGAATGAACTGCGCTGCGCAAAACCTGCATCACCCTTTCCGGAGTATCCGCATAACTGGCAAACCCAGGAGGCAGCATTCCCACATATATATCGTCCCCTTTGGGATCCAGGTAGACTGTTTTCAAACCGAATGCCGCTGCATCGGCGGCAACCGAAGAAAACATGGTCACCACGGCATCAGCGTGCCGCAAAAAAGCGTAAAGCGGCAACTCGCTCACTCCGGCGAAGAAGCAAACATTGCGGGCTCTCTCAGAAAGTTTGTTTTTCAACCGTTCTGCATGGTCAAGACGACAAGGGTGGCTTCGAATCCAAAAATGATGGCCTGTAGCTCTATCTATGGCATACTCTATAAGCTCACATATTTTGCGATCTTCTTCCTCATCGACACCATTCAAGGCGATGAGCACATATGTTCTACCTTTTGTACGCGGCCATCGTTTGCGGATTAACTCATCGTGACTTTTGACGAAATCTTCTTGCCCTTCAAGCCACAAGCTTTGGAAATGATCCCCCCCGACTATGACTTCATGCCTCCCCGGGCATTGACGGATCCAATCATTAAACTTGGCAGCATCTGCCCTCGAACGAACCCAAAAAAAATCGGGGAGAAGTTCGTACCCATTTTCGGGCACTTTGGTCCATTGACTGTACAATGCACTATTCTTTGGCTGCATACCATGCTGCACAACGATTACCGGAAGACCTCTCCTCTTGCAGGCAAGAATAAACCCCATGCCGGCCACACCTTGAAAATCCACGAGGAACCCTGCCGTCGCCTGGTGGCTGTCAAATTTTTTCCCGAACAATGTTGCATATCTAAAGACATGTCCCATCCCTTTTCGCAGGTCGCTCAAAGTCATGTCCGCCCCTGGATTTCCTGAGCTATTCAGATACTGAATACACTCCTCCAGTCCTTCTGCCTCTTCACTGAAGCGCGGCGTCGGCCCAAGAATCCCTTTAGCGGCAACAATGTCCATTTCCGGTTGAATGAAGACTTGTGGAACCCTGCAAGGAGAAGGATACAAATGGCCTGGGGTGAGCATAAGGGAAGGCATTCCACGCGCGCCAAAGGCTTCTAGCAAAGGCTCAAGATTTTTTTCGTACATCCGGCCACCAAGGTCGACAAAGGAAACCCCGTCGCCCCAAAAAAGAACTTTCTCACCCGCAGGAATACAAGAAGAAAGGGACTTTGCCCGTCTCCAGGCTGAATACCCCTGTAAATTCCTCAAAACCAAGCCCTTCACTGCCCTCAACCGCCGCCCCCACGCTCGTTGCCATGAGTCTCTATAGAGGGAGACAGGCATTCCACGCATTGAGGCCAACGTCATCCTCTCTGCAATGCAGCATCGAAAATATGGCCAAACGCGCACCCCGTTAAAAATCCACTGGTCGACGGGGAAATGGGATTCAACACCCGTGAGAAAAAGTAAAATTTCAGAGGCTTTCATCATTGACTGCCAACAGTTGCCTTTCCGAACCGGTTAACCGGGCTTTCTCGTTAAAAATAAATACTGGCAGCCGGTAGGCCATGACCTCGGACTTGCCGTCATCCTCCACCACGCAAAGACAGTCCCCGGAAATATCAGCCCGCCCGATATCCTCAAACAATTCTGCACGGCAAAGAATCACGGCCCCGTCCGCACGATACAACGAAGGGAGCCACTGGCTGCCCGGGACTTTTGACTGATGGGGGAAATAGTCCTCCAATCCAAGAACGACAAATTCTTGTGGATCAAAAACTCTAGTATCCCCTTCTTTCATTGGGCAAAAACTCACGTTCGCATAGCGATGGGGTATGGTTTGGTTAAAGCTCGGATGGGAGTTGTGATCGATCTGTCCGCCGGAAAAAGAAATCTTTGCCCGATTGGATTGAAAGTGTTCCACGACTTTCCGGACACGCTTTTCTGACAGAACTCCTACGAACGGACTAAAAACAGCTATCGTCGCATTCGATTTGAGATCGAGTCGACGTGCGGTATCCATCCAAGCCGGACCGTTGCAGTTCATTGGGCAATTCTGAACCAGAGTCGCGTTTTCAGGTATGGCCTCAGGAATATCCCCATGATTTGTCAGTACAATCAGTCTTGCTTCTGGAAAAATCCTTGCAGCCAGTTCGAGGGAATACTCAAAAGGGGTCAATCCTGGCAATTTCGCGCTTGCCAAATACCGTTGCCGTCCATTGAGCACAGTTGCATTAATAACAACCAATTCTACCACAGCTTCACTCCGAAATCATACAGATCATTGATGACGATCTCTTCCATAAGCAGGAGATCCTCCCACGTATCGATATCCACACACTCTATGGGGTTGGTCAATTTACGAACGCTCTTATGCTTTTCCATTGACTTCAAAGTTGTACCCCAAAAGTTACCCATGCCTTTGAAAAATGGAATGATCTTTTTTTCGGGAGCAATCATACTTCTCACAGCTTCGAACCCGTCGTTCCCCTTAACGTAAAATTTATCCCAAGGCATATCGGTGTCCACACCAACGGATACCCATTTGTACATACTCAAATCGGCAATAAGCTGTTCGCACATTGCCGCGTTCCTGAATGGTGAGGTGGGATAAAAGGTGATCAGCTTGGCGTAAAAAGTATCACCATCATGCAGTCCATATTCATGTCGCAGGCTCCAAATCGCATGGGACATGACATCTGAGATACTCGCAGTGTCCCCGGACAAATTCCCTGGTCTGAGAAACAACGTTTCCGCCCCATATTCTTCTGCGATGTCCGCGTAATCCCGGCTGTCCGTATTGATGATAACCCTGTCAACCGAAGGAAGCAGTTTTGCCATCCGAACGGACCACGCCAGTAGAGGATGGCCTCCCACGGGCTGTATGTTCTTGTCCTTAAGCCGTTTGGATGACGAACGGGCCATGACCTGGACAATGGTTTCGTATTTGATGTCGGTCGATTCCACGTTAAAGTCCTTAATTATGTTGATGCGCCTAAAGCCTCAAGAAGCAGGGAGGCCTGAACAAATATGAACGAACGGTCTACGTCCATATTGTATCCCCGGGCATATCCCTGTTCCACAGCCCGGGCTATCGTTTTCCCCTTCCACAAAGACGATTCAAGAAAACGCCTGCTGCAGACCGTGTCCATGACAAGCGGCTTGAGTAGCTGTCTCCACTCCGCCCTCGGGTTCGCGAACCCCACTTTGGTCCTGCGTAGGCGAATGGCTTCGGGCATCATGCCCTTGGTGGCGTCACGCAGGATCCGCTTTGCGTATCCGTTGCCAATCTTACAGGAAGAAGGAAGCGAAAAAGCGTAACAGGCAAGCCGCCAATCGCACAGGGGGGAGCGGACCTCCACGCCATGGGCCATGGAAAGACGATCATAATCCCGCAGATTGGTCGGCAACTCCACGCAGTGGTAATCGATATATAGATTCACAAACAGGGAGTCGAACTCCAAGAGGCGATCCTTGTCCTCCTCAAGTTGCGGCAACACTGGGACAGTCCCCATGGCGTTGAGCCACGGATGCGGGCCGATTCGCAAGGATGGTTCCGGATAAACCTCGTGTAACGGCGTTCCCGCATCACGACGTCTTTCGACAAGTACAAGCGCGTCAGGAACATAGGAAGGATGCCCCGGTTCGAACATAGATTCGAGGGACGCACGAAGCTGGGCAAACTTTCCGTTTCCTCCAGCAGGGCTCAATGCCGCATCTGCCATGAGGGGATGATGATAGCGATGGTATCCGGCCAGGAGTTCATCGCCTCCATGGCCATCCAGGGACACTACCACACCACTTTTGCGCTGAAGTCGGTAGGCAAGCCATGGGCCGACATGGATATCAGAAAGTTCTCCGTACTGCGAAGCCACCTCTTCGCCGTATTCGGCCAGGGTCCGTGGCGTCACCTCGAAATAGAAAGGCTCGGCACCCGTGTATTCGACCATAGCATCGGCATAGGTCGTTTCGTCATGACTGGTGCCAATATAGCGGGCAATGAAAGCCTTCTGCCAACTTGGAGCCGCTCGGTCGCCATTCTGGCCGCCAAGCCTGCACACTGCGGCCAGCACCGAACTGGAATCAAGTCCGCCGCTGAGACTGGTGCCTATGGGCACGTCGCTTCGCATCCGGATACGGCAGGCATCCATAAAAAGTTCCCTGAACCGCTCCACCTGCTCCTCATAGGTAACAGGTGGCTCCTCAAGATGATCAAGGGTGTTCCACCACCTGCGCTGCTCAATATGACCGTCGGAAAAAACCTTGAGCCTGTATCCGCCGGGCAGGCGCTTCACCCCTGCAAGAATGCAATTTTCAGTGCCTTCGAAAAAAGAGGGCCGGGTAATCGCCAGAGAAAAATTCTCCGGGGCCACAGCCAGCGGAAACCCCTCCAGAGCTGCAAAGGCTCTCATTTCCGAGGCAAAAGCGAATCTATCTCCTTGCCTCCAGAAATGAAGAGGCTTGACTCCGAATCTGTCACGGCACAAAAGCAGAGTGCGCTCCCGAGAATCCCATATAGCCATGGCCCACATGCCGTTGAACCGCAAAAAGCAGCCTTCGCCCCATTGCAGATATGCGGCTAAAACAACCTCGGTGTCGGTCTCGGTGCGAAAGGTCTGGCCAAGGGCTTCCAATTCGAGGCGTAGCTCGAGAAAATTATAAATTTCGCCATTATAAACAATATAAAACCGGTTATCCGACGAAACCATGGGTTGCCCCCCCCGGGAGGTGGTATCGAGGATGGCAAGACGCCTGTGCCCCAGTCCCAGGCAGGCTTCACTGTCGATGTACATCCCTCTGCCGTCGGGTCCCCGGTGCGCCAAGGAATCCGTGAACCGCAGAAGCGTCCCCTGGTCCACAGGCTTTTCATCAAAATTCCAACAACCTACTATTCCGCACATGTCTTCTTTCCAGCACCGCCCTAAGCAGGCAGCGAGTTCAATATTATTTTTTTGGTTCATTGCAAAACATGCGCCATGTTTTAGCTGCATTTCATATCGACCAAAAGGACAGGGAACTTAATGATTCATTCGCTAAGTTAACAGTTAGCGTGGTTTTCAAAAGAGTGTCAATAATTTGCCCCAGCAGCGATTGCGCCCGACTATGATTTCAAGTAGCAATGTTATTTGATGAATTGAGTGCGACATATAATGTTTCTGGAAAAGAGTCCGATCATTCTGTTAGTGAAACATTTTTCCGGCTTGCATGCCGGAATTTCAGCACCCAGGAAAAACGCATGACAACTGAATATCAAATATGCACACGCTGCCTCATGGACACCAGCGATCCTCGAATCAAGTTCGATGAACAAGGGGTCTGCAACCACTGCCATACCTATGACCTACAGGAAAAAAGGGACCTGTTTCCTTATGAGGCTCTCGTAAAAATAGCGAAGCAGGTCAAAGCTGACGGCAAGAGCAAGTCCTATGACTGCATCCTTGGCCTAAGCGGCGGGGTGGACAGTTCCTACGTGGCGCTCACTGCCCACCGTCTGGGGCTGCGCTGCCTGGCCGTACACATGGACAACGGCTGGAACTCCGAATTGGCGGTCATGAACATCGAAAACATCGTCACCCGTCTTGGTTTCGACCTTTATACACACGTCATCAATTGGGAAGAATTCAAGGATCTGCAGCAGGCGTTTTTCAAGGCTCACGTCATTGATATCGAAATGCTCACAGACCATGCCATTACAGCCGTCATGTACAATTTGGCCCGCAAGCACGGAGTCAAATACCTGTTAAGCGGAAATAATATAGTCACCGAATCGGTGCTGCCGCATGCCTGGGGACATCGCAAGTCCGACCTGGCCAACATCCTGGCCATCCATAAAAAGTATGGAACCGTAAAACTCAAAACATTCCCCCGCTGTTCCACCTGGGAAATATTCATCAATCAGGAACTGCGGCGCATCAAAACAATCAATGTTTTAAATTATCTTGATTATAATGTGGCTAGGGCCAAACAGGAACTCATGGAAGAACTCAACTGGCGCGAGTACGGGGGAAAGCATCACGAATCCCTTTTCACCCGCTTTTATCAGACCTACATCCTTCCAACAAAATTCAAGGTGGACAAACGGCGCGCGCATTTCTCCAATCTCGTGCTCTCAGGACAAATGACCAAGGAAGAGGCACAGAAAGAACTCCAAAAGCACCCCTGGAGCACTGAGACACTCGCTCAAGACCAAGAATATATTGAGAAAAAGCTCAACATTACGCACGAAGAATTTGAAGAGTATCTGACCACTCCCGAAGTGGACCATTATGATTATCCCAACGATGAAAAGACTTTCTGGCGGGTAGTGAAAATCCGAAAACTCCTTCGTTCCCTAGGCCGTTAGCCCGTTTTTTGCATTTAGGCTTTTTTTAGGCACTATTTGCCTTATCAACGAATAAACTCTCAGCAGCGATAACAGGAAGAGCGACATGTCCAAACTCGTTTCAATGATCGTTCCCACATACAACCAGGCACAATATCTCGGAGCCTGCCTGGACTCCATCTGGTTCCAGGATTACCCCAACCTGGAGATAATCGTGGTCAACGACTGCTCTCCGGATAAAACAGCCGAAGTCATTGATGAATTTGCTGAATCCGTCGGTGTGGAAGAGGTTTCCTTCGCCTCATACTTCGACGAGGACAAAGACGAAATAGTCCGCACCGTCCACCCCAGATACAGGACCGAGGGCCGCACCCTGAAAGTGCTGCACAATGACAAAAACATGGGGTCCACGCGGACCTACAACCGCGGCTTCCAAGCCGCAACCGGCGACTACTGCACCTACATAGCTTCAGACGACATCTGCCACCCGCAGATGGTTTCCGAGCTGGCTGCCCCCCTGAATGCGGACGAGGCGGATTTCACCTATTCGGACATGTTCGTCTTTGACGATCAAGGCCGCATCCTGCGCGAATTCAAGGTTCCGGATTACAGTTTTAAAAATTCCTTCGAAAACTGGTACCTTTGCGGCGTGTCCAAGCTCTACCGCAGGAATCTGCATGACAAGCTGGGGTGGTACGACAACGACTACCTGGCCAACGACCATGAACTCTACCTGCGCTTCGCCCTCGACGGTGTCCGCTTCAAGCATGTCCCCAAAACCCTCTATTCGGTGCGTACTCACGATGGCCGGGAAATCAATGTGCACAGTTCTTCGAACTGGGCAAAACTGCTTGAAGAATCCAAATTCCTTGTGCGCAAGGCCCGTGCCGCTAAAAAAAATGGGGAGGTGCGCTAATGTCCATCTGCCTGATCACCGGCTCCGGCGGCCTCATCGGCGGGGAGACCTCCCGCTTTTTCGCCTCCAAGGGCTTCGACGTTGTAGGTGTGGACAACAACATGCGTAGTTATTTCTTCGGGGAGGGAGCATCCACCAAATGGCACGTGGATCAACTCAAAAAGGCCCTGCCAAGCTACACCCATGTGGATGCGGATATCCGCGACGAATCGGCCATGGACAACCTTTTCAACAAATACGGCAAAAACATAGCCGTCGTGGTCCATACAGCGGCCCAGCCTTCCCACGACTGGGCCGCCCGCGAACCGCTCACAGACTTCGACGTCAACGCCAGGTCCACCCTGGTGCTTCTGGAAGCGGCCCGCAAGCACTGCCCGGAAGCTTCCTTTATCTTCACCTCCACCAACAAGGTCTACGGCGACACCCCCAACCGTCTTCCTCTCGTTGAGCTGGAAACCCGCTGGGAACTTTCGGAGGAACATCCCTGGCATCCGGCAGGCATCGACGAAAGCATGAGTCTGGACATGAGTACCCACAGCGTGTTTGGCGCCTCCAAGGTAGCTGCCGATGTCATGGTCCAAGAATACGGCCGATACTTCGACATGAACACCGTCTGCTTCCGCGGCGGCTGCCTGACAGGCTCGGGCCACAGCGGAGCGGAGCTGCACGGCTTCCTGGCCTACCTCGTCAAATGCGGCGTCACCGGCGCGCCCTATACGGTCTTCGGGTACAAAGGCAAACAGGTCCGCGACAACATCCACAGCTCGGATCTGGTAAATATGTTCTGGCACTATATCCAGAACCCACGCAAAGGCGAAGTCTACAACGCGGGCGGCGGCAGGCATTCCAACTGCTCCATGCTGGAGGCCATCGCCATGTGCGAAAAGAGCACGGGGCGCCCCTTCAACTGGTCCTATGCGGAAGACAACAGGATCGGGGACCATGTTTGGTGGATATCCGACGTCTCCAAATTCCAGCGGCACTACCCTGAATGGGGATACACGTACTCGATTTCGAACATTATCGAAGAAATACACGAGAATACCAAGGACAGGATATAGGAAAACGGCAATGATCACTGTGGTCGATTACGGAATGGGCAACCTCGGTTCCATCAAAAACATGCTCAAAAAAATCGGGCATGCGGTTTCCGTGTCAGGCGACAGCAAAGATATCAAAGCCGCCACAAAAATAATCCTGCCAGGGGTTGGATCCTTTGACGAGGGCATGGCCCGGCTAAAGAGCTCCGGACTTCTAGACATCCTCAACACCAAGGCTCTGAAGCAAAAGGCCCCCGTGCTAGGTATCTGCCTGGGCATGCAGATGCTTTTTGAAGGAAGCGACGAAGGGACCGCCCCGGGACTGGGCTGGCTCAATGGTCGCTGCGTACGCTTTGCACCGGGAAACGGCCTCAAAGTGCCGCACATGGGCTGGAATCTTTTGACCCCGGAGAATGGCAACCCTCTGCTCAAAGGCCTGACTGATTCATCCCGCTTTTATTTCGTCCATTCCTTCCACGCCCGTTGCGCCGACCCGGCAGACGTTGCGGGAACGGCCGAATACGGCATTGAATTCACAGCGGCCGTGGCCAGAGGAAATATCATGGGCGTCCAATTCCACCCCGAAAAGAGTCACCGCTTCGGCATGGCCGTACTGGACAATTTTGCGAGGCTTTAAATGCTCATCCCACGAGTCATACCGTGCCTTTTGCTCCAAAACGACGGATTGGTGAAAACCACTCGTTTCAAAAATTCGGTCTACGTGGGCGACCCCATAAACACGGTCAAAATCCTTAACGATAAGGAAGTGGACGAGCTTTTTTTCCTGGACATCTCCGCCACTCCTGCCGGGAAGACTCCTCCCCTGGAACTACTGGCGCGGCTGGCGGACGAGTGCTTCATGCCATTCGGTTACGGAGGGGGAATCACAACCGTTGAACAAATGCACAGCATTTTTTCACTGGGAGCAGAAAAGGTGGTCCTGAACACCGCAGCCGTGGAAAATCCTGATTTGGTTCACAAGGGGGCCAAACGTTTCGGCAGCCAAAGTATCGTGGTCTCTCTTGACGTGACCCAAAACTGGCTGGGCAAATACACTGTTCGCACCCACGGAGGCCGACAAAAGACAGGGCGACCCCCCTTGCAGCTGGCGCTTCAAATGGAAAAGGCTGGAGCAGGGGAGTTGCTGATCAACTCCATCCCCTTAGATGGCACCATGAAAGGATATGACCTCAAGCTCATAAAAATGATTGCCGATGCAGTAGACATCCCCGTGGTTGCCTGTGGCGGAGCTGGAACCGTGAAAGACTTTTCACGGGCTGTACACAAAGCGGGAGCTTCCGCGGTTGCGGCCGGAAGCATGTTCGTCTTCCAGGGCCCGCATCGGGCTGTGTTGATCAACTACCCCCAAAGGGACCTTCTCGAAAATACTTTCGGAACCCTAATCGATTCTCAGCAAAATCATATCGAAAGGGACCATCAGAAATTGAAAGGACCCTTTTGATGCAAAGCAAATCGAAACCGTAAAAATCTGTGGCGGTCTGCTGGCAAAACTGAATTATGAAACAGGCACTGATTGGTGAAATGAGGTGAAGCATATGCAACGATTTGCACTGATGGGATGCGGCCGGATAGCGCAGCGGCATGCTGATATTTTGGGAAACGGGAAAATCAAAGGCGGCATTTTGGCGGCCGTTTGCGATGTTATCGAAGAAAAGGCTCGCACGCTCGGCGAAAAATACAGTGTCCCCTGGTTCACGAATGCATTTGAGATGATGGAAACCATGGGCGAAAAAATCGACGTAATCTCCATCCTGACCGAAAGCGGTTTGCATGCTCTGCACACCATCCAGATGGCCCGTTACCGCAAACATATTGTGGTGGAAAAACCCATGGCCCTGCGTCTGGCCGACGCCGACGAAATGATCCATGTCTGCGACTCGGCGGGCATAAAACTCTTTGTCATCAAACAAAACCGTTATAACTACCCCGTGGTCAAACTCCGCGAAGCCCTGGAAGCCGGACGCTTTGGCAAACTGGTGATGGGCACGGTTCGCGTACGATGGACCAGGACTCAGGAATACTACGACCAAGCAAGCTGGCGCGGCACCTGGCAAGGCGATGGCGGAGTTTTTGCCAACCAGGCCAGCCACCACGTAGATCTGCTGGAATGGATGCTCGGCGAGCCCGTCTCGGTCTTTGCCAAGGCCCGCACCGCCCTGGTGGACATTGAAACCGAAGATACAGGGGTGGCTGTAATCACCTTCGCCAATGGCGCTATCGGCATTGTGGAAGCCACCAACGCCACCCGGCCCAAAGACCTGGAAGGGTCCCTCTCTGTCCTGGGAGAAAACGGTACAGTGGAAATTGGCGGCTTTGCGGTCAATGACATGAAAGTCTGGAACTTCACTACCGACGAACCCGAAGACGACGAAGTGCTCGGAAAATACAGGACCAACCCTCCAGATGTATATGGATTCGGGCATATTGCCTACTTGGAGCATGTGGTGGACTGCATTGAAAATGGCAGCCCAGCCCTGGTGGACGGCCTGGAGGGAAGGCGCTCCCTGGAACTCATCAGCGCCATCTACGAATCCATTGAGACCGGCAAGGAGGTACACCTCCGCTTCCAGCCCAAACGTTGCAAGCTTGGAGAATCCAACGGATCCTGACCACTATACCGCCAGAACCACTTATGAAAATACCTTTTACCGACCTCAACGCGCAGTATGCTGCCCTGGAAGAAGACCTCCAGAAAGCAATGGCCCGGGTTATCGCGGACAAAGCATTTATCCGCGGCCCGTATACGGAAAAATTTGAAACAGAATTCGCCGAATACTGCGGCGCGAGACACTGCGTGGGAGTGGGCAACGGAACGGACGCGATTTATCTGGCCCTCAAAGCTATGGAAATCGGTCCTGGCGATGAAGTCCTGGTGCCGGCAATGACCTTTGTGGCCACTTCCGAAGCAGTAACCATGTCCGGTGCGACCCCGGTTTTCGTTGATGTGGACCCAGCCAGCTACACCATGAACCCTGCGGAAGCGGAAAAAAAGATTACCCCAAAAACCAAGGCCGTCATCCCTGTCCACCTGTATGGCCATCCCGCAGACATGACCGCCATCCGCATCCTGGCCGACACTCATGGGCTCAAAATTATACAAGATGCTGCGCAGGCACATGGTGCAGGCATAGACGGAATGCCGATTGCCGGCTATGGCGACTGCCAAACCTACAGCTTCTACCCAGGAAAAAACCTTGGAGCATACGGCGATGCCGGTGCGGTGGTGACCAACGACGACAAGTTGGCGGGCAAAGTTAAAATGTTGGCCAACCATGGCCGTACATCCAAATATGACCACAAATTCGAAGGCATAAACTCCCGCATGGATGGACTACAGGGCGCAATTCTCTCAGTCAAACTCAATCACCTGAAAGACTGGACTGGACTCCGTTGCAGATGGGCGAAACTCTACAGCCAGGCTCTCAAGGGCATCAATCAAATCACCCCCCCGGCGGTCAGGGACGGAGCCGACCATGTATACCACCTGTATGTGGTCATGGCCAACAACAGAGACGCCCTCCAAAAGCATCTTTCAGAACACGACATAGCCACAGGCATTCATTATCCCATTGCTCTGCCCTTTCTTGAGGCATATTCGCGCATGCAGCATGTAAAAACGGATTTTCCGGTGGCAGCAGCCATGCAGGAAAAAGCGCTTTCCCTTCCTATGTTCCCGGAACTAGAGGGAAAAAAGATCCTACAAGTAGTCGACGCCATCAAGGATTTTTACGATGCATAACCATACTGCTGTCAAAAAGAAAAAAATCGTCTTTTTCCGATGGCGCTATTCCGATCTCTGCGCAGATTTCGTACTCGCAAACAAGCGCCTTACCGAGCAAGCCCTGAAGCCTTTTTTCGAAGTGGTCGCTCTTGATCAAGACTGCGATTTTTCCGAAGTGGTGGAAACCCACGAGCCGGACTTGGTCATGTTCGAAAGCGGCAGTGGCACGCTTCCTTTCTGGAGACCCAAGATCACCAACACAAACGCCTATCCTGAAATCCCCCGTATAGGGTTGCTTGAATCCGATCCCCACAGCGGCAGCAGGTCGGTATTCATGACCGACATGGACCGGCTGGGCATTGAAACCTTTTTCACCCGCGCCACCTCCATGGGGGAATATTTCCCGGCAATTGCCGACAGGTTATTCATCTGGCCCTGGCACGCGGATGTAACGACCTACCAGGACTGGGGCATAGAAAAACATGTGATTCTGACCCTGACCGGCGCCTGCAGCCCCCCCTACCCGTGGCGGGAAAAGCTGTACCCGCTCCTGACAGGACGCTACCCCACTCTGCGCTCCATCCATGGCGGCTATCTTCGTTCCCAAGCCCTCACAATGAAATGGGGTAAGGAATATTCCAAAATGCTCAACGCCTCATTGTTTTCAGCGTGTTGCGGCACCGCCTGGAAACTGCTGGTAAAAAAGCACTTCGAGATCTCTGCCAGCGGTTGCTGCCTCGTGGCGGACGACACCCCAATTCTGGCCGCGGCAGGATTCAAAGATATGACAAACTGCGTCCTGGGGGACGAACGAGACATTCCTGGAAAAATGGACGAACTACTTGCAGACCCGGATCGACTGGCCAATGTGACCAGGGCCGGGGTCAACCTGATCCATGAACGCCACCTGCCCGAGCACCGGCCCCAAATCTTCCAATGGCTCGACCTAACCCAACGGCACGGTTCCGGGGTAAAAATGGTGCAAGACGGGCCTTTTGGGGACGTACGCCTTATGGATGGCCCCAAAGACACTGCCACCCCGCACCTGGAGAACTTCGCCGAAGACCGAGCCATACTCAGCCGGGCCAGAGAGCTACTTAGCAGAGGCAAGCACCGACCTGCGGCGGTTTTGTTTCGCAAGGTGCTTGATATGGCTTGGCATATGCCCGAAGCCAACTTCGGCATGGCCCTGTGCGACCTCTATGCAGGCCTGCCCGAATCAGCCCGGGATCGCTTCCGTATCACCTTGAAATGGTGCATGAAGCAATACAAATGCCACGCGCCGAATCCCGTTGAATGGGCCTGGTACATCGTGACGCAGTTATGCCTGGGCAATATGACGAAAGCGCGGCACCTGGCGGCGCAGTTCTCGGCCGAAAAAGGAAATGACTTGCGGGCGCGTGACATGGAATACGTGCGTGCCCTCATCAAGGTGCTGGACGGAAAAACAATACAGAAACATCCTCGCGAGGAAGCCTGCCTGCCCTGTATCCACGAATCGCCGTTTACCTCATTCAGCGACTTTCTTACACAGGTGGGGCGCATGTTCAAAGCCTGCCGCCAGCAAGCCATGAGCAACAGAATTCGCACGGCATTGGACGAAGCCGACAATGGCAAGTAATCCTACCGGGTAATAAACGTATTTTTATAAGGAGGCACTTATGGGAATGAACCCGCTACAGGAGTTGGGGGAAAAATACGGTCCGACCAAACGCTATCACGACTACCTCAAATGGTACTGGATGCATTTCAGAGATATCCGAAATGATGTGAGAAGTCTCCTTGAAATAGGCGTTGACAAGGGAACCTCTCTTTCCATGTGGCGAGAATTCTTCCCAAATGCTGAAATTCATGGCCTGGATCTGAATCCGGACTGCAAGCAGTACGAAAGCGACCGGATCCACATCCACATCGGAGATCAAGGAAGCCATGAGGTGCTACAAAAGGTGGACGACAAAGGCGGCCCCTTTGATATCGTCATTGACGACGGCAGCCATTTCCCGGAACACCAACTCATGGCCTTTCGATTTTTCATCAAACGCATGCCCCAAAACGGTATCTTTGTCATAGAAGACATCGGAGTGGGCCGCGGACATGACAGAAAATGGGTCAACGATTCCATGAAAGGCCTGGTAGACCACATCAACTACTGGGACTACGACATCGAAAGCGAGGGATGGCTGGACATGGGCAGGTTCCCTGAACATGCCTGTTGGCTGGACAAAAACATAGCGGGCGTCGCCTTCTACCGGTTCATTTGCTTTATTATGAAAGGAGACAACCCCGGGGCTAATCCCTTCCTGCGTGTTCGCGAATGATAAATCAACGCCGCCCCTTTAGCAGGGCCTGCTCCCAAAAATAGGGAACCAGTGCTGTCCAGGCGGCTTCACCCTGGGCATAGGTGGCGTCCGGATCGTCCATAACGGCCTGCAGCCTGCTGCGGGCCGTTTCCTTGTCCACCAGATCGCAGGCGGAAAAGGCGATGGACGAGACCTCATCCATGAAAAACTCCCGCAGCGGCCCCTTCATCCAGTCCACAATGGGAGAGTTGAAGCCGATTTTGGCCCTGCGCCAAGCAATATCCTCGGGCATGATCTCCCCCAACCCCCGGCGCACCACGGCCTTGGTAAAGCCGCCGCGCACCTTGTCGTCCCAAGCCAGGGAAAAGGCCAGGCTGACGATGCGATGATCCATGAACGGCATGCGGATCTCCACGCCGTTGGCCATGGAGTAACGGTCGAAATTCCGAAGCAGCGTTGGTAAAATGGTTTCATGGGCGGCCACGTACAGAACCCGGGTCAGGTGGTCGAGCTCCTGCCAGCGCGGGTGGTCCATATCCCTGCTCACGACGGCCCCCTTACCCCTAAGTCGTCCCAAGTGAAAATCGGCCACGAATTTCCATCGTGGCGGCAGCGGAAACTGGGTGGATTTGGGCCTGCCGTTGTAAAAGGCGTCCACAATACCCTTCGCAGCCCGCAAATTCAGGCCTGCGTCGGCCAGGGCTTCCTTGACGTTGAACAAATATCCCGCAAAACACTCGTCCGCGCCATGGCCGTCCAGGCTGACCTTGATACCGCCATGCCTAATCGCGCCATACGTGAGCATGAGCGGAATGGGGGAGGTCAGATGAATTTCCTCGAACAGGTACAGGTGATTGAAGAAACCATCGAGCCCTTCGACGGGATCCACGGCCATTGAAGTCAGAGGAATGCCCAGATAGTCGGCAACTCGCTTGGCGTAGACGCTCTCGTCCAGAGGCGTCCCCGGAAATCCGGCATTGAAGGCATGCTGAAAATCCGCACTTGCACGTTCCGTGGAAGAGTTCGCGGCGATATGGGCCACCGAACAGATAACTGCGCTGGAATCCAGGCCGCCGCTCAGGGCGCTGCCGATAGGCACGTCACTGCGCATGCGGATGCGACAGGCATCCAAAAAAAGCTCGCGGAAAAGCTCGGCTCGTTCCACGTGGGTATCGGGCACGTCCATCAGGTGATCCATTGTGTTCCACCAGCGGGTCAGGGAAAGGCTGCCCTCCCTGAAAATCCCCCAATGGCCGGCAGGAAAACGGCTGATCCCCTGGATAAGACACTCATCCGTGGCCTCGTAATGCATAATCCTTCTACTGGAACGGGTCAGTTCCGGGTGGGAAACGACCTGGTCCAAAAGCGGCATGAGAGCCTTCATCTCCGAGGCAAAGACAAATCCATGCCGGGTGCGGGCGTAAAACAAAGGCTTCTTGCCAAAACGGTCGCGAGCCAGGAACAACGTGCGGTCCACAGCATCCCAGATGGCCACGGCCCACATGCCATTGAATCGATCCTGGCACTCAGGCCCCCACTGGACATAGGCGGCCAGCAACACTTCCGTGTCCGAATCGCTGGAAAAGGAATGCCCCAGGCTTTCCAGATCCGAACGAATCTCCACGAAGTTGTACAACTCGCCATTGTAGACAACGTGATAGCGACCGTCGGCATAGGCCATGGGCTGGTCGCCCCGTTCGGAGAGATCAAGAATGGAAAGCCTGCGATGTCCCAGAGTGACACCTTCCCCCTGCCAGAGTCCGGCACCGTCCGGACCGCGATGCGCCAGCAAATCCCGACAGGACTCGGCCAGTCCTCGGTCAATATTTCCCACTACGCCAAATATTCCACACATGAACAATCCTTATGCAAAAAACGAACAACACCACATGGAACTGCAGCACAACCCAGTGAAAAAACGTATGGAATTGACAGGAACATACGCCCAGCGTACTACCTATGGCTACAAAGGACCATAAAAATTCATTCACTCCATAAACAATTTTCCCGGTTGACCGATACAGCTGATACGTCTTTGTTGTTTTAGCGCAAACATCAACATCCGGCTTGGCCTCATGAGTTTCACCTACGTCAAAGTATCCACGCTCTCCCCCCACTACCTGGATAATTTCTACGCCAGGCACGATGGACTTGAGGATAAGCCATATAATGCACAGTACACGGCGCTCATGGCCGACGCCCATGTCTGGGCCGACCACATCACCATGCACCTGCGTGATCATGGAGTGGATGCGCACGAAATAGTCTACAACGCCCATCCGCTGCAGCAGGCATGGGCCCGGGAACATGGCGTCGTGGCCGAGGGCAAGCTCCTGATGCTGGAGCAGCTCAAGACTCTCAAGCCCGACGTGGTCTTCCTGCACACCAGTTACCCCATGTACGAGGAGCTGGTGCCTTTAGTCCGTGAACACGTGCCGGGAGTGCGTCTGATCCAAGGCTGGGTCTGCGTGGGGTTCGGGCAGGAGCACCACCCGCTATTCCGTTCCGTGGACTTCATGCTCACCTGCGAAACCGGCATCCACAAACGTCTAAACGAAGCAGGCGCGCGGGCCTACCACATGGTGCACGGCTTCGAGCACACCCTGCTGCCGCGCGTTCCAAAACCAACCCACCCGAAACATGATTTCTTCTTTGCGGGCTCATTGGTCATGTCCAGCGGGTATCACCTCAAACGAGCCAATATCCTCGCTTCCTTGATAAAAATGGATGTGAACCTGGCCCTGCATTCCAATCCTGTAGAAGTTAAAAACAAAGTGGACGACGCACTGCGGAGCCGAATAAAACCACCGATATATGGTCTGGCCATGTATCAGGCCCTGGCCAATGCCAGAATCGCCTTCAATATCCATATCGACATGACCAGCAGTGCGGCCAACGTCCGGCTCTTCGAAGCCACGGGCATGGGAGCCTGCCTGCTCACGGACCACCAGACGGGGCTGGACGATCTTTTCGAAAAAGACCGGGAAGTGGTGACCTATGACACGCCCGAGGAGTGCGCTGACAAGGTGCGTTGGCTCCTGGACCACCCCGAAGAACGCAGAGCCATTGCCGCAGCCGGACAGAAGCGGACCCTGACCTATCATCGGCTGGAAGACCGGGTGGCGCAACTCCACGAGATCATACTTTCAGAACTGGACCGGGTCTCGACCAAGAGAAGCACATGAACGCCAAAGAAATCTTCAAGGCATTCTGCGGCATTCCCCGCTACTGGAAACGAAGCCGCGATCCGCATTACGTGAAACTCGCCATGCTGCGCGAGATAAAACCGCGTTTCGTACCCGGTTCCGTCATCCTGCCCTTCGGCCGGGTGAATTATGCGGATATCGCCTCGCTGGAAGCACAATATTTCGCCATCTTCATCAGCCGGGAGTATCAGTTTGAATCCAGCCGCAACGCTCCGGTCATCCTGGATTGCGGCGGAAATATCGGGCTCTCGGCCCTCTGGTTCGGCATGCAGTATCCCGGGGCGGACATAACGGTCTTCGAACCCGGCCCCGACCTCTTCCCCCTGCTCAAGAAGAACCTGGAGCTTCATAAACTCAGCAGCATCCGGGCAGAACAGGTTGCGGTCTGGACCCAAGAAACCACGCTCCACCTTGGCAATGACAAGGCCGACGGCGGATTCACCTCCACCAGAAGCAGCCAAGAAAGCAGACCGGTGCAGGCCGTTCGCCTTGCCGACCGCATCTCCGGGCCCGTGGATCTGCTCAAGCTGGACATTGAAGGAGCCGAATTCGAGGTTATGAATGACCTGGCTGAAACCGGCAAACTTCAATTCATACACAAGATTGCTGGAGAACTCCATGCTGGCCCCGGCGACACGGACAAGGTGGGGAAAATGCTCTCCACACTCCACAAGGAAGGATTCCAGACAACCATTTCCTATGCCAGGCCCGCTCCCGCCCTTTTCTGCCACAGCGAGGCAACCCCGTTCCCGAGTCTGTGCGACGGAAAGTACCTTGCGCTTTTTTACGCCTGGAAAGAAAACGAAGCATGAAAATACTCTACCTGAGCACATTGGACATCATGGGGGGGGCGGCCCGAGGCGCGTACCGCCTCCATAGGAGCCTGCTGGACAAAGGCGTGGACTCCACCATGCTCTGCTGCCGAAAATTCAGCGACGACCCCACGGTGCAGGGTCCGCGCAATACCTGGGAGCTGCGCTACTGGTTTTTCCGGCACTGGGCCACCAAGCAGGTGCTGCGCATGCAGCGAAGCGACAATCCCATCATCCATTCCATCAACCTGCTGCCTACGGGCACCCATAGACGGGTCAACGCCTTCGACCCGGACATTGTGCAGATGCACTGGATCGGTTCGGAAATGATCAACATCGCCGAGGTGGCGCAGATCAAGCGCCCTATTGTCTGGCGATTGGCCGACCAGTGGGCCTTCAGCGGGGCCGAGCACTACGCCATGTCCGGGCAGGACGAACGCTTCACCGCAGGATACCGGCAAGACAACCGGCCCGAAGGATACGCAGGCCTGGACATCGACCGCTGGACCTGGAGCCGCAAGATGAAGCATTGGCAGGACAAGCCCATGACCATCATCACCGGCAGCAAGTGGTTGGCCGAGTGCGCCCGACGCAGTGTGCTGTTCAAAAACAAGCGGGTGGAGGCCGTGCCCAGCGGCATAGACGTGTCGATATACAAACCCCTTGGCCGAGAGCAGGCTCGAGAAATACTCAACCTGCCCCAAAACAAGAAATTGATTCTGTTCGGAGCACTGTCCGCGACCAGCGACCCGCGCAAGGGATTCCATCTTCTGAGCCCGGCCCTGCAACAGGTGGCTAAAGCCATGCCCGGCAACACCGAAGCATTGGTACTCGGCTCATCACAGCCGGTGAACGCGCCCGATTTCGGCATGCCCGTGCATTATATCCCCAAGCTTTCCGACGATTGGAGCCTGGCTCTGGTCTATTCGGCGGCAGACGTGCTGGTGGCTCCCTCCACCATGGACAACCTGCCCTTTTCGGTCATGGAGGCCCAGGCCTGCGGCACACCCTGCGTTGCCTTCGACATCGGCGGCATGCCGGACATGATCGAACATGACCGAAACGGTTGGCTGGCCACCCCGTTCAAGACTGAGGAACTGGCCGAAGGCATCCTGCGCCCCCTTGGCGACGATACCCTCAGAAAACAATGGTCGAAACTCGGTAGACAGAAAGCCGAGGCAGAGTACGACGTACGGATTCAGGCCGAAACCTACATCAACATTTACAACCAGATTCTGGGCAAGCAATGAACAGGGGAATGCAATGAAAAAGGTTCTGGTTACTGGCGGCTGCGGTTTCATCGGCGCCAACCTTCTCCCCATGCTGCTGGCAAGGGATTGCGAGGTCCGCATTCTGGATAGCCTGGTTCTCGGCAAAAAGGAATATGTCGCCGGGCTCGACGTGGAATTGCAGATAGGGGACATTCGCAACTCGGACGATGCGGCCAGGGCCGTGAAGGGCATGGACACGGTCATCCATCTGGCCGCCTTCGGTTCGGTGGTGGCCTCGGTGCAGGACCCCAAAACCAACTTCGACATGAACCCTGGAGGCACGCTGAACATGCTCCAGGCCTCGGTTCAGGCCGAGGTGGAACAGTTCGTGTTCTCCTCCACGGGCGGTGCGCTTATCGGCAACGCCGAGCCCCCGGTGAATGAAAATTCCCTGCCCAGGCCCATATCGCCCTATGGCGCGGGCAAACTGGCCTGCGAAGGCTATTTGAACGCCTTTGCCGGCTCCTACGGACTCAAGACCAAAATCATGCGTTTCGCCAATGCCTACGGCCCATACAGCGGGCACAAGCTGGGAGCGGTCACCGCCTTCATCAAGGCCGTGCACGCGGGCGAGCCCATCACCATCTACGGTGACGGATCGGCCACGCGAGACTTCCTGTACGTTGATGACCTGTGCGCGGGCATAACGGCCATGGCCGAGACGGAAGTTGAACCGGCAAGCGTGTTGCATCTGGCCTCGGGCCGGGAAACATCGGTACTGGAACTGGCCCACCTCATTGCCGAAACCGGCGGCAGCCCCAACCACGAAATCACGCTCCAGCCGAACCGGCCGGGCGAGGTGCAGCGCAACTTTGCGGCCTATGACCGCGCCAGGGAAATGCTGGGCTTTGAACCGGCCGTTTCCCTTGAACAAGGCCTGGAAAAAACCTGGGCCTGGTATCGCGAGCATGTCCTGCGGTAGGATGGTCCGCCTTTTGCTGTAACTGACAGAGACTCTTTCTTGATGGAGGAATAAAATACATGAACAAGCATGTCATCATACTCGGAGGCGACGGATTTTGCGGCTGGCCTACGGCCCTGGGCTTTTCTCAGACAGGATACGACGTCACCATAGTGGACAACCTTTCGCGCCGTAAAATTGACGTAGAGTTGGAATGCGAGTCCCTGACTCCCATCCAACCCATCAGCCAACGTATCGCGGCCTGGAAACGGTTGACAGGCAAAACCATCGAATACGTGAACTTGGATGTGGCTGTGCAGTATCACAAGTTGCTCACCCTCATCGAGGAAACACGCCCGGTGGCCATCGTTCATTTTGCGGAACAGAGAGCCGCCCCGTATTCCATGAAAGACAGCTTCTGCAAACGATATACTGTCGGCAACAATATCAATGCCACCCACAATGTCCTGGCAGCCATAGTGGAATCTGGAGTGGACGCTCACCTGGTCCATCTTGGTACTATGGGAGTCTACGGATACGGCACTGCCGGCATGCCCATCCCCGAAGGCTATCTAAAGGCGGTTGTTGAAGGAGCCAAGGGTCCACAGGAAATCGAGATATTATACCCAGCCAATCCTGGAAGCGTCTATCATATGACCAAAACCCAGGATGCTCTCATGTTTTACTATTACAACAAAAACGACGGGCTGCGCATCACCGACCTGCATCAAGGCATTGTCTGGGGCACCAATACCCGCGAAACCATGCTCGATGAAACTCTCATCAACCGCTACGACTATGACGGCGACTATGGCACTGTTCTGAACCGCTTCCTCATGCAATCCGTGGTGGGGCATCCGCTCACCGTATACGGCTGCGGAGGACAGACCCGGGCCTTCATCCACATCAACGACACGGTTAAATGCATCCAGATGGCCGTGGAAAATCCTCCGGCCCATGGCGACCGGGTTCAGATATTCAACCAAGCCACCGAAACCAGAACGGTTGTGGACTTAGCCAAAATCGTGGCCGAAAAAACAGGTGCCGAAGTCAGATATTACCATAATCCCCGTAAAGAGGACGCCGTCAACCAGCTGCAAGTGGAAAACGGCAAATTCCTTGAGCTCGGCCTGAAGCCGACCACGCTGAATAATGGATTGGTGCAGGAAGTTATCGACATCGCTGATAAATACAAAAACCGATGCGATCTTTCCAAAATCATCACCAATTCTCTTTGGACAAAAGGCATGAAAGTCGACAAAAACGGATCCACAGAACCCTGCGGCCAATAGGAGCAACCCCTCGGAGTTGCCCCTCCATCAGCTTTGGCGTATCACATGCCCATGAAAATCGGCATCCTGCAGCTCAACCCCGTGGTCGGGGATATACAAGGCAATTCCAGGCGCATCCTCGAGGCGGCCCGCAAGGCGGCCTCCCTGGGCGCGGATTTCTGTATCACCCCGGAGCTGGCGCTCACGGGGTATCCGCCGCGCGACATGCTGCTCTACGGCGGCTTCATCCGCAAGGTGGAACAGGCCGCCGCCCAACTGGCGCGCGATCTCGAAGACTCGGTACCCCTGCTGCTCGGTTCCGTGGAGATCAACCGGTCCGGCGCGGGCAAGCCGGTCTACAACTGCGCTCAGTGGCTGGAGAAAGGCGAGGTCCGCCAGACCTTCCGCAAGACCCTGCTGCCCACCTACGACGTCTTTGACGAGGCCCGCTATTTCGAGCCGGCCAGCGAAAACGCCGAAAAAAACAACCTTCTGAAATTCAAAGATAAAAAATTCGCGGTGACCATCTGCGAGGACGCCTGGAACGACAAGGATTTCTGGGAAACCCAGGCATACAACCGCGATCCGCTGGAAGCGGCGGCCAGCCTTGAGCCAGACGCCATCCTGAACATCTCGGCCTCGCCCTTTTCCCTGGGCAAGCAGAACCTGCGGCAGCGCATGCTCCGGGCCGTGGCCGCCAAGTATGCCATGCCGCTCATTTACGTGAACCAGGTGGGCGGCAACGACGACCTGGTCTTTGACGGGCGCTCCTGCGCATTCGACGGACAGGGCGATGTATTCTACCGCGCTCCCGGCTTCGAGGAGCACGTAGACGTCCTGGATTTGGACGACCCCGCAGCCAATCCCCTTGCCGAGGACGACCTTTCCGAGGAGGCCGAGACCTGGAACGCCCTGGTGCTCGGCGTCCGCGACTACGTGACCAAAAGCGGCTTCAGGAAGGTGCTGCTGGGCCTTTCCGGCGGCATCGACTCGGCCATCACCGCGGCCATTGCGGCCAAGGCCCTGGGGCCGGAAAACGTGCTCGGGGTGCTCATGCCCTCGCCGTACTCCAGCCAGGGCAGCATCGACGACTCCCTGGACCTGGCCGAAAAGACGGGCATCCAGACCATGACCCTGCCCATCGAACCCATCATGCATTCGTTCACCGACTCCCTGGCCGATGCCTTCCAGGGATACGAACCGGACACCACCGAGGAAAACATCCAGTCGCGCATCCGGGGCAACCTGCTCATGGCCCTTTCCAACAAGTTCCGGGCCCTGCTGCTGACCACGGGAAACAAGAGCGAGCTGGCTGTGGGCTACTGCACCATCTACGGGGACATGTCCGGCGGATTCGCGGTCATCTCGGACGTGCCCAAGGTGCTGGTCTTTTCCCTGGCCCGCTGGGTCAACAGCCAGTTCGGTGAAATCATCCCGGAAAACATCATCACCAAGCCGCCGTCCGCCGAGCTGCGACCCGACCAGAAGGACGAGGACTCGCTGCCGCCCTATGAAATCCTGGACGCCATCCTGGAAGAACACATCGAGCGTCACAGAAACGAGGACGAACTCATCGCCATGGGCTACGAGCCCGAGGTGGTGCGACAGGTGCTGCGGCTGGTGACCTTTGCGGAATTCAAGCGCAGGCAGGCCGCGCCGGGAATCAAGCTCAAGTCCCGCTCCTTCGGAACCGGCTGGCGCATGCCCCTGGCCTGCAAACGCAACCTCTGATGCGGACAGGTTGACAAGAAACCGGGCAACAGCCACTTTCTAGCATGGCGCATTCTCCGACGACCCATACGGATACCACGGCAACCGGCAAGCTCCTGGTCCTGGAAAAACTCGGCGTCCTGTTCCGGGGGCAGAGCATCCCGGCAAGCTCCCAGGCGGCCACGGAAAACAGCGAACACGTCTTTTCCGCGCACACCCCGGTCTGGGCCTATGAAAGCCCCAGGGCGCAGCAGCCCTTTTTCGGCACTCCGCAAAAAATATATGATTATCTTCCCTCCGGCAGCACGCCCCGGGAAACCCTGCAGCACACACCCCTCATCGTGGCCCTGGGCGCGGAACCCAGCCCCCAGCTTCTGGAGCTCATTGAAGAGAGACACGGCATCCTGCTTCTCTTTGAGCCGGATGAAGATACCCTTGAACGGTTCCTGCAAACCATACCACCCGCACGGCTCGGCAGAAACGGACTGTTCTGCTTCACGGGCGACCCGTATTCCTTCACCCCCGCGCTTCAGGACCTGCTGCCCAAGGAACTTCTCCAGGCTGGTTTCCCGGTATTCTTCCAGACCGCACGCATTGCGCGAGACTTTGAAACATGGGCGCACAACGTGCGCGAATACCTGGAAATCCTCTATTACCGGCAGGCCATCTACCCCATTCTCGGCCAGGCCTTTGCCAAGGCGCTGCCCATCCGCAACATCACCCGGGGCCTGTTTTACGACCAGCAGCTCCACAGTTACGAGAACATCCGCGAGGCCTTGGGGCGGCCGGACATATCGCAACTGCGCAACGCCTTTGCCGGGGAAACCGCCATACTGGTCGCCGCGGGCCCGGCCCTGGCCGCCAAGATCGACTTTATCCGCGAAAACCAGGATCGCGCCGTGGTCATCTGTGTCAACAACGCCCTTAAACCCCTGCTGGAGGCGGGCGTCAAACCCCATTTCGTGATCATTAACGATACCTCCATCGCCTCGGGGCAGGTCTTCCGGCACGTTAAAAAAACACCGGAAACCATCCTCGTGGGCCATTGCCTGTCCGACCTGGGCAACGACAGATTCCGGCAGAAATTCCTGTTCGGCACCTACCTGCCGGAGGTCTTTACGCCCCGGCCCATGCTCCGGCTGCACGGTTCGGTCATTTCCACGGCCTTTTCCCTGGCCCGGCACCTGGGGTGCAACAGGTGTGTGTTTGTGGGGGCACAGCTTTCTTCGGATAATCCCTGGGGCCTGAGCTACGCCAAGGGCACCGTCAAGGAGGAAACAGACAGGCAGGAAAGACCGCTCATCAACAAATATCCTCAACTGTATCCCATGCAAACGCCCGCAGGCGAGACGGTCTTCACCACCCTCAATTTCCGGGATGCGTCCCTGTGGCTGGCCGAGGAGATCCGCATCTCCGGCATCCAGTGCGTCAACACCTGCCCGTCCAGCATCCTGTTCGGCAAGGGCATCGACTTCGACGAAAATCCGAAATTACCCGAAAGGGACCTCCAGCGCGCCTTTGCCCCCCTTTTCAGCATCACGGGAAACAGCGCCTCGCGGGGGAAGATCCTGGCCTTTGTCCAGGCGGAACAAAAAAAATGGCGGGATATCTCCTCTGTCCTGGAATCCCTCAACCAGCAAACCGGACCGGATTTCGTTCCCAAGGGACTGGCCATCCTCGAACAGCTGGACCAGGGAAACATCACCAACCTGGTGCAGCGCTTCGAAAACTTCGACAACGTAAAGTTCAACGACCTCGTCTTTACGTCCGGTTCTGCGGAAGAACAGGCCAAGGGCCTGCATTACTACTTTCACTACGTCACCCGCATGGCGCACGCATTCATGGATGTCCTGCGGGAGCAGGAAAGGCTGATCAGCTCATGAAGACCAAACCCTTTGCCTTGGCCGTTGAGGCCCCGGATTCAGCGGTAACCGCACTGACGGTGGACATGCTGGCCCAAACCGCAACACTCTCGAGGCAAAGCCCGCGCGGCCGCATCATCCAGCGGCTGCACAAAACCGACGATGCGCCGCTACACCGCATGTTCAACGCCATGCAGCCGGGCACCTACCTGCGGCCCCACCGGCACCTCAACCCGCCCAAGTCCGAGGCGTTCGTCATGCTGGCCGGCGCGGTGCGCTTCGTGGAGATGGATGATGCGGGTAAGATCCTGGGATGGTTCGACATGCGGGCCGGAAGCGAAACCTTCGGCGTGGACGTGGAACCCGGCGTGTGGCACGCGCTCCTGGTGCTCGAACCCGATTCCATCATCTTCGAGGTCAAGAACGGTCCCTATACCCGGGCTTCGGACAAGGATTTCGCGCCCTGGTCGCCCGAGGAGGGCACCCCCGAGGCGCACGCCTACCTGGACAATCTTCTGGAAAAAACGGGCGGCCTGCCTAGGCCGTGATCAATTCGGTCACTTCGGCGCAGGACGTCTCGTCCGGCTCAAAGGCCAATTCTCCGGCGATATCGGTCACGGGCCGCATGCCCACCAGTGAATTGAGGGCGTAGGCATGGTCCATGGCGGCCAATTCCTCTCGACCAACGGGCCGACGCTCGATGTCCAAACGCTCCCGGGCGATATCCAGGGCAATGGACGGTAGCTTGAAGGAAGTGGCCGGTTCGATGAACACGCCGTCCTTGCGGAACAGCAGGGCGGCGGTGGTGGTCTCCAGCACCTTGCCCTCCAGATCCGTGAGCAGGGCGTCGTCATACCCCTCGGCAATGGCCCGGGCATGGGCCAGGTTGAAGAACATGTAGGCCATGGTCTTGTACCTGTTCAGGGTGGAGACGTGATGATCCGGGCAGTGGGTGAGACGGTAGACACGGTCCAACCTGCGCTCGTAGGGAGCCACCGTGACCACGGGCATGGTGGTGCTGCCCGCCACCGGGTAGAAGATGTTCACCCGCGCGGTGCGACCGGTGAGCCCGTTCTTTTCCAGCAGCAGGGGAATGATCTCCTCAAACGGAGCCGGTTCATAGGGAATGCAGAAATGGTCCAGGCTGGAATGGACGCGGGCCGAATGGCGGTCGAAATGGCAGACCCGCTTGCCGTTGTAGAGCATGGTCTCGAAAAAACCCGTGCCGAACCGGAAGGCAGGGGAGGAGGAGCTCAGAAAAACGTCCCCTTCCCGGTACCTGTTCCTGTGGTAATGGATCACGCGGTCCCTCCCTGGAGAAACTTTCCCGCCTTGGCCATGGTTTCCAGATATTCCGCATGGGGATCTGAAGCTATTACAATTCCGCTTCCGGCCCAATAATCTAATAGACCCCGCTCCTGATCATACACGGCCGTGCGGATGGCGACGGACGAATCCATGGTCCGTTCGTCCTCGATGACCAGCAGGCTGCCGCAGAAAATGTCCCGGGTGTGCGGCTCCAGCTCCTCGATGATGCGCATGGAGCTCTGCTTGGGGCACCCGGTCACCGAGCCCCCGGGAAAGGCGTCCAGCAGCAGGTCGATGCAGTCCCGGTCCGCGCGCAGGTCCCCGCGAACATCGGCATACATCTGCAGCAGGTCGTCCACCCGGAACACGGACTTGTGGCGCTCCACCCTGACCGAGCCGTATTCGCAATGGGCCGAGATGTCGTTGCGGATCAAATCCACGATCATGGACAGCTCCGCGCCCTCCTTGGGAGAATCGACAAGTTTTCGATAGCTTTCCTTTTCATCCTGACCGACCCGCGCGGTGCCCTTGATGGGCTGGGAAAGCACCCGCCCGTCCTCCACCTTGAGAAAGCGCTCGGGCGAGGTGGAAAGCACCCGGTACGGGCCGCTGCGCACATACCCGTAAAAGGGCGCCGGAAACCGGCGGCGCAGCCCCAGGAACAGGGACAGGGAATCCAGGTCCGGGCAGGACCAGGTAAAACGGGTGGACAGGTTGAGCTGATAGGTCCAGCCGTCCCGGATGCGCTCCAGTGTCTCGGCCACGCCCGCCTCGTACCCGGCGCGGTCCAGGGAAACGCGCGGCTCGGATCGCGGCAGACGAACCTCCGGCGGCAATTCGGAAAAATTTTCTATTGATTCAACAAGTTGTATTGCTTGTGAACATAGTAACTCTTCGCCGAAAAACTCCAGCGTTTCACCGGCCGCGTCATACTTCAGGATAGCCCGGTATTTCTTGAGATGGCCGTGTGGAAACCGGGTTTGCTTGCCCGACTCCACGCTGCGCAGGCCCAGTCCGTAGGTATAGCTCAAAAAGCCCATGACCGGGCCGCCCGGTCCAAAGGCGAACTCCTTGATCCGGCCGGGACGCGTCGCCTTTTCGATCAGCAGTTCGGCGCTCGGCTCCAGGCCGATGAACGAACGGGATTCGCCCGCATAGCCAGGGGAGGAAAGCAGCATGTCCGTGCAAAACCTCCCGGCCAGGATCCCGGCCAGGGCGTCGAACCGGGCCGGATCAAGCGAGGCCGAAAAAACGCAGGGCATGGTGGACAAAACGTTCCCCCTCCAGGGTCAGAAAGGATTCCGGATGAAACTGGTAGCCCAGCAACGGCCGGGATTCGTGCTCCAGGGCCATGGGCACGCCCTGGTCGTTACGGGCCGTGACGCGCAGGGCCCGGCCCACGTGCGTGCAGTACAGGGAATGATAGCGGGCCACGGTGACGCGTTCCCCATGAAATTCGATCTCTTCGGCCTGGCCGTGCACACAGCCCGGCAAACGGCCCGTGGTTCCACCGAAATGGGCGTTGAGTAGCTGCATGCCCAGGCAGACGCCCAGCACGGGCAGGCCCGAGTCGAACACGCGCCCGTAGCCGGGATAATCCTCGGCAGCGCCCGGACCCGGCGAAACCACCACAAAATCATGGCCCTCAAGTGACAGGTTTTCCAGATTGGCGTAGGATTCAATGCGCACGCAGGCCTTGCCCACCGCGCCCACCAGCAGGTGTTCGAGGTTTCTGGTGAAACTGTCGTTATTGTCGATCAGCAGGATATTCATGGTTGCTTCCCGCTGCGGAAATACCCGAGGGAGGCGATCCTCGCAACCGAAACCACTGTCCGGAGGCTCTCATGGCCAGCAACGTCTATTTCTGGAACCTGCGCACCACCCTGAAATCCCCCTTTGACAAGCGCCTGGACACGCTCCTCAAGAAGGTCGGCGTCCAGGAGTTCATCGGCGAGGGAGACCTGGCCGCCATCAAGATTCATTTCGGGGAAAAGGGCACCACCGGATTCATCCGGCCGCTCTGGCTCCGGCCCATCATAGACCATCTCACCCGCTGCGGCGCCAAGCCCTTTCTCACCGACGCCTCCACCCTGTACGTGGGGCAGCGCGGCGAAGCAGTCTCGCACCAGATGTGCGCGGCCCATCACGGCTGGGATCCCCTGGTGCTGGGAGCGCCCGTGATCATTGCCGACGGGCTCAAGGGCAACAGCGAGACCGCCGTGCCCATTCATGGCAAGCACATCGAGGAGGCATACATCGCCGCGGATATCGCCGATGCGGACCTGTTCGTCAGCGTCAGCCACTTCAAGGGCCACGAGCTGGCCGGATTCGGCGGGGCGCTCAAGAACGTGGGCATGGGCTCGGCCTCCAAGCGCGGAAAGATGCAGCAGCACTATTCCACAGGGCCGGTGATCATCCCGGAAAACTGCAAGGGCTGCGAGCAATGTACCAAGATCTGCAAGCCCGGCGCGCTCTCCCTGGGCGAAGACGGCAAGATCCGGCTCAATCCGGAACGCTGTGTGGGATGCGGCGGCTGTTTCCTGGCCTGCAAGACCGGGGCGCTGCAGATCGACTGGAAGATCGGCGTACAGGAATTCCTGGAGCGCATGATGGAATACGCCCTGGCCGTGACCAAGACCAAGGACCGGCCCTGCCTGCACATCAATTTCGTGGTGGACGTGGTGCCGGACTGCGACTGCGTGGGCTTCACGGACCAGGCCCTGTGCCCGAACATCGGGGTGCTGGCCTCCTTCGATCCCGTGGCCGTGGACCAGGCCGGGCTCGACCTCGTCAACCAGGCCCAGCCGCTCCATCCCAGCAAGCTGCCCAAGGGAATCAAGCCCGGCGACTCCAAGTTCCTGGCCATCCACAGCCACTGTCCGCCCGACTTCGGCCTGGAATATGCCGAACAGATCGGCCTCGGCACCCGCAACTATGAACTGATCAAGGTGTAAGCATGCCTTCGGCGACCAAAGGGGATAATCCCCTTTGGAAACCTTAACTTGTGGTGACGTCTTAAGCCTTCACTTCGTTCCGGCTTAATCCGCTATCAAAGGCTGTCAAGAAGGGTGCGGATACGCGGAGAGAAGGAAAGGACAGGCCCGACGTGTATTCAACATACACGAGGGTCTGAACTTTTTTGAAACGACAAAGTAGACGTGCCCTTATTGGCAGCCTTTCAAGAAATCCCAATTCTTTTTGCGGGTCCAATGGTAGGAACGCTTGCCGTGGACCATGTCGCCGAGGCGGCGGGAAGCGGCCCTGACAAACAGACCCAAGGCCCTGTCGCCCAGAAGGTTCACGCCCCTGAACAGCAGCCAGCGCAACCGGTCGGAGGCCTTGAGTTCGGGAAGCAGCTGACCGTGGAGCCGTTGTTCGTAAAACCGGGCTGAATTGCCGCCATGCTCCAGCGCCTTGGCCACGGATTTCCCCGCGTACAACCCCGAGGCCATGGCAAAGAAGATTCCCTCGCCGAAAAGGGGTTCCACCAGCCCGGCCGCATCGCCCGCCAGGAGCGTTCGGCCGCACCACGGCTTTTCCAGGTAGTTTCCATAGGGCAGGGGATGCCCCTTGAGGCTGATTCCCGAGGGATCGGAAATATCGAGATATTCTAGATATTCTCTAAATTTATTGGAATAATTGGAAATATTGCGTCGAAGACCGCAGATACCCAGCACAACCCTGTCCCTGTTGGGGAAAACCCACCCGTAACCCGCGTCAAGCATGCCGATATGCAGTTCCGGGTGGTCCACGGGCCTGGGGAAGCGATCCGGAGGAAGGCTGATCTCGATGGCCGGAGCCAGATTCCATTTCCAACGATCCCTGTCCACGCGGTCATGGGGAAAACAGGAACGCACCACGCTGTTCACGCCGTCCGCGCCTATCAGGTAATGCGCCCGTATCTCCCGGCCGGCCGTGGTCGTGACCACGCCCTTGTGCGGGACGCAGGACGCAACCTGGGTTTCCTCGAAGACCTGTGCGCCCGCCCTGGCAGCGCATTCCAGCAGCAGGGCGTCGAAACGATTTCGGTCCGTGAAATGAAAGGGAAACGAGAGCTGTCCGGCAGCGAGCAGTTGCCGGGGGCCGAAGATGGAATAACGGTCCGAAGCATAGTTGATCACGCCGCTTTCCAGAAGGAACGGCGCATCCAAACCGAGCACCGCGCCGAGCAGCCGCATGGATTTCCATGTCAGCAACCCGCCGCACAGCTTCGGTCTTGGAAAACGGGCTCGATCCAGCAGGGCCACGCGCTTGCCCCTTCTTGCCAGCGCGTATGCAGCAACGCTTCCCGCGGGACCGGCGACGACGACAACAACGTCGAACTCTCCCATGCCTGCCTCCTCGCGATCCCGTTCCCTTACTATTTCAAACGCTTGACCGCAACAGGAACAGGGAAAAGACATGCCTCCGGCGGCCAAAGGGGATAATCCCCTTTGGAAACCCTGGCTTGTGGTAACGTCTCCAGCTTTCGCTCTGCTCAAGCTGAATCCGCAACCACAAGATTTTAATGAAATTACGTTAATAACCAACGCAAAGCGTTTGCCCTGTTCTGCCGGATTTGACTTGAACGCAGTGAAGGAAAATCCGGTAGAACCGCCAGGGGATGCAAGGGGGGTTAGCTCCCTTGCCCGCCGGAGGCAATACCGTCCAGAAATGCAGCCAGCAGCCTGTTCACATCATCCACATGACGCAGCCCCGAGCGCACTTCCTCCGGCGCCTGCACGTTGGGGCCGGGCACGGGCTCGCCGATGACGCCGATGAATTCCTCGAGGTTGGCGGGCGTCATGTGCAGCAGCACCTGAAACCCGAAGACACGATCACCGAGCATGTATCCCTGGTTGGGGCAGTATTCGCCGGAAATGGTGCGCAGGGCGTTCGGAGGAATGGAAAACATGTCCCCATGCCAGACGGGGGCGATAAAACGTTCTGGGAAATATTTGAAGCGTTCCGAGGAGCGCGCGCCCTGGGTGAGCCGCACCTCGTGCCAGCCGATCTCCGGGTGGTCCATGGCAGTAACCTCGCCGCCCAGGGAGGCGCTCAGAAGCTGGGCCCCGAAACAGAACCCGAGCACGTACTTGCCAGCCTCCACGGCCCGGCGGATAAAGGCCATTTCACGCCGCACCCCGGGCCGGTCCTGCACCTCATAGACGCTGGCCAGTCCGCCGAGGATGACGAGCATATCGAAATCGACGAGTTCGGGAAAAGACTCTTCCCTGTCCGCCCGTGTCGTGGCCGCTCCGTGGCCGCGCTCGCCCATCCACTCGCCGAGGTAGGCCGGGTGCTCGAAATCCTCGTGCTGCAAAAAATGTATGCGCATGGTCGCTCCCTGCTTGTTGAAAGCAAAACGCCGCCAGTTGGTGCTGGCGGCGTTTGTTTTTCATTTTCATTGGCTCATGGATTAAAAACTGGGGATGTCTTCCTGTTTCTCGGTCAGCAGGAATTCGCCCCGCTCAATCCACTTCTTGAGCTCGTTGGCCACCTCCAGGGACATGGGGTAGCTGGTCACCGGAACCGTGGGCGTCTTCTTGCCGTTGTTCACGGACACCTCGCCCGACTTGAGTTCCTCGAAGGTCACGTGGTTGAGCACCCGCGGCATGCCGTTGGGGTAGTCGTACCCGTAATCCTTGACCGGCATCTGGATGTCCGCGTCGGAAACGCCGGTGAACCAGGCCATCTCCTCGTTGAGGATGGGAATGGGAATCCCCACACCAACGGAAAGCGAGCAGCCGTAACCCACAATGCTCACCCCGCGCACGTAACGGGCGTTCATGCCCTTGAGCTCGCCCTTGAGCATCAGCGTGCCGGACGGCGAGGTGGGCAGGCCACGCTCGTTGCGGGGCGGCTTGGCAACATGCTGGGTGCCGTGGCCAAGCACGTAGCCCACGCCGCCGCCCAGGAAGATCCGGGTTCCCAGGCCGATGGTCCTGAAATACGGGTCGTTGAACAGGGGCGAAAGCTGGCCCGCCGTCGCATAGTTCAGATTGTGGCAATTGGGCTTGAGCGGCCCCATATAGGTATAGATGGTGCGGCTGGTCAGGTTCACGGCCGCATTGTAGTTCTGGTAGCAGTTGCGCGGGTTGAACAGCCATGCGTTGGGCAGGTCGGCCAGGGTGATGTCCTTGTCCAGCTCCTTGCGCGGGTAGCAGTCCGAACCGTAGGCGCTGGCGCGCAGATGCACGGCCTTGCCGCGCAGCAGGTCCTCGATGACATGTCCGCCGCCGTAGACGAAGCGTCCCGGGGGAACCTTGTTCAGGGGGTCGTCCTCGCTGGGCTCGGTACAGCCCAGGTAGGAATCCACAGCCGCCAGGCCCGCATGGCAGGGCACATTGTTGAGCCACATTCGGGAGACCTTCATGACAGGGGGCTGCTGTCCGATATTGAACAACAGACCCGAGGAACACATGGGGGAAAATGTTCCGGTTGTGACCACGTCGATTTCCTGCGCGGCCTTTACTTTTCCCTGCTTGCGGACGATCTCCACCATCTCCTCGGCATTGACCACCACGGCCTTGCCCTTGCGGATACGGTCATTGATCTCCTTGATCGTCTTGTTCACCTGATGTACTGCCATGTAATCCTCCAAGAATTCACCAAAAATATCCGGGTTTTCCATACTTGTGGAAACCGAGCTCGAATCATGGCCGAATTTTCCACTCAAATCAATTCATTTTCCTCTGGATTCCGACCGGAAAGCTTGGCTTTGCTTCGATTTTGCGCTATAAAACCGCATTAACTGAGCGGTGTGTAAAACGACTGAAGCAGTCTTTTTTTTTATTATACATATCGGCCACTTGAAAAACAGCGCTCAAACAGAACGACAAAACGTGAAACAACCCTTTCGACAACACCTCAAGCAAAGCTTCTCCGAAGACGAGCTGAAACGCTGGTACGATCCCCTGGAATTCGTTTTTTCCGAAGAAAGCAGACGCCTCGTGGTGCAGTTTCCGCATGCTTTTTTCGCCAAGTGGTTCGAGGATTCGCTCCAGAGCGTTTTCGAATCCCAACTGAACATGTTCCTGGGCGACGGCTTCAGCATCAGCTACGAAACCAACGGCAATCATCAGCGCCAGGGAGGAGCTCCGGTTACGGCCACGGTCACCAAGAAGATAGACTTCCCCTTTGACCGCCAGTTCACCTTCGACACCTTTCTGATCAACAAGAAGAACTACTTTCCCCTGGCCTCGGCCCGGGAGGTGGCCAAGCAGAGCGGTTCCCTGTTCAATCCGTTCATCATCTGCGGCCCCAACGGTTCGGGCAAGACCCACCTCATGAAGGCGGTCGCCAACGAGATCAGCAAGCACCACGACTGCTCCAAGATCTTCCTGGGTTCCATGGACGAGGTCAACAACCTTTATTCCGTGAAGTTCAAGGGGGACTCGTTCCGGGCCCGCAACTACCTGTTCGACTATGACTTCCTGTTCATAGACGACCTGCAGCAGATCCGGGAATATCCCAGTCTGCAGCCGGAAGTGGTCAACATATTCAACCACTTCTACGACAACAAGAAACAGATGGTCTTCACCTGCCGCGACAAGGTCAGCGCCTACGACTTCCTGGACGCGGACCTGCAGTCCCGCCTGGGGTGGGGGCTCATCGTCACCCTCAAGGAGCCGGACCTGGAAATCCGGGTGGGGTACATCCAGCAGCAGTGCCGCTACAAGAAGCTGCCCCTGACCAAGGAACAGGTGCTTACCCTGGCCCAGCGGTTCTCGGATTTCCGCTATCTGCAGGGCGTGCTCCTCAAGCTCTTCGCCTTCCGGGAACTGGTGCGCAAGGACCTCTCCCAGAAGGATTTCGAACACATTCTCAGCAACACCGAGGAAAAGACCACCGACGATCTGACGCCAAAGAAGATCATGCAGGTGGTGTGCGAACACTTCAGCGTCAACTACAAGGATCTCATCGGTTCCAAGCGGCACCAGCAGATCGCCCAGGCGCGGCAGGTGGCCATGTTCCTCTGCCGGGACATGCTCAATGTCTCCTACCCGGCCCTGGGACGCACTTTTGGCGGGAAGGACCACAGCACTGTCTTGTATTCGGTGAAAAAAATAGAACAATTACAACTGGATGATAACGATTTGAAACAGATGTTGAAAACACTGAAGAAAAAATGTCGCATGTCGGGCGGATAAGGTTCAAAACCCGAAAACGGCACACAACGTTCCAAACATCGGACAATCGGTGTTCTTAATTTGGCTAGAAATTTCATTGATTTATCGTAGTAAGGAACAAAGCTACAGAGATAATTAATCTTCAATAAGGAGATTCTTTTTATGTTTCTGAAAGTGAACAGAGACGATATCATCGAAGGTCTGCAGAAGTCCGCCAACATCATTCCCGCGAAAACGGGTGCGGCATTCCTGAGAACCATCTGGCTCCACTGCGAGAATGGACGCCTGAACATCATGTCCACGGATTCCAACCTGGAATTCATGGGCGCCTACCAGGCCGAGATCACGGATGAGGGTCTGGCCGGTGTCCAGGGGCGGGCATTCTATGATCTGGTTCGCCAGCTCCGCTCCAATCAGGGGGAACTGGTCATCAAGACCGACGGCGAGAACCAGAACCTGCTGGTGGAACAGAAGTCCAGGAAGTACAAGTTCCCGGTCAACGATCCCGAGTGGTTCCAGAAGTTCTCCACCTTCCCGGAAAACGGCACCGTGTTCTGGTCCGGCGATTTCCTGCATGAGATCATCGACAAGATCTCCTTCTGCATTTCCGATGAGGATTCCATGGAGGCCATCGCCTGCCTGTACATGGTTCCCCGCGAGGAAGAGGGCAACAAGCGTATCGAGGTCTGCGGCCTGAACGGCCACCAGTTCGCCATGTTCAACTTCGTCAACGACGACATTTTCGAGCTCTTCCCGCAGGAAGGCGTGCTCATCCAGAAAAAATACCTGGCCGAGCTCAAGAAGTGGCTCACCGCAGACGAGATCGAACTGGCCATCAGCGACAAGCGCATGTTCTTCCGCACCGGTGACAAGTCCGAGACCTTCACCCTGCCCATGAGCTACTACCAGTATCCCAACTACCACAACTTCCTGGCCAAGCTGAACGACGACGATGTCTGCAAGCTCCAGGTCAAGCGCGACGAACTGGTGGAGGCCCTGGGCCGCGTCTCGCTGTTCAACACCGACTCCAACCGCTGCGCCTACTTCAGCTTCGCGCCCACGGAAGTGACCATCTATTCCCAGGGCCAGGAGACGGGTACCGCGCGCGAGGCCATTGACGCAACCTACACGGGGGCCCTGGAGAAGATCGCCTTCCCCACCAAGAACCTCATCGAGATACTCAACCACTTCAATTCCGAAACGGTCACCTTCACCCTGACCGGCACGGAAGCCCCCTGCGGCATCAGCGGCGAGGACGATCCGGACTACAACGTCATTGTCATGCCCATGATGATTCAGGAAGAGACTTACTACACCGAGGAAAGCGCATAAATGAGCGAGAAAAAGTATACAGCCGAAAGCATTACGGTTCTCGAGGGCCTTGCGGCCGTCCGCAAGCGCCCGGCAATGTACATCGGCTCCACGGATATCCGTGGTCTGCACCACCTGGTTTATGAAGTCATAGACAACTCCATCGACGAGGCCATGGCCGGCCACTGCGACAAGATCAAGGTGACCCTGCACATGGACAACTCCTGCACGGTCTCGGACAACGGCCGCGGTATTCCCGTGGACATGCACCCCAAGGAAGGGGTCCCGGCCCTGCAGGTGGTCATGACCACCCTGCACGCTGGTGGCAAGTTCGACAACGACTCCTACAAGGTTTCCGGCGGCTTGCACGGCGTGGGCGTTTCCTGCGTCAACGCGCTGGCCGAATTCATGGAATCCACGGTCAAGCGCGACGGCATGACCTACCGCATGAAGTTCGAGCGCGGCGTGCCCGTCACCGAGCTGGAGGAGATCGGCCCGGCGCATTCCACGGGAACCACCCAGCGCTTCCGGCCCGACGAGGAGATCTTTGAGGTCAACCAGTTCGACTTCGAGACGCTCAAGAAGCGTTTCAAGGAACTGGCCTACCTCAACTCCGGCCTGGAGATCGAATTCAAGGACGAGCGCACGGACGAGCGCGAGGTGTTCAAGTTCGAGGGCGGTATCCGCAAGTACGTGGCCGACATCAATGCGGGCGTGAACACCATCGGCGACATCATCTATGGTGAGGGCGAGGCCGAGAACATCATGCTCGAGTTCGCCATCCAGTACAGCATGGCCTACAAGGAAAACACCTATACTTTCGCCAACAACATCCGCACCATCGAGGGCGGGACGCACTTGGCCGGCTTCAAAACCGCGCTGACGCGCGCCATCAACAACTACGTCACCAATGCGGACCTGCCCAAGAAACTGATCAAGAAGCTCACCGGCGACGATGTGCGTGAAGGCCTGACCGCGGTCATCTCCGTGAAGCTGCCCGATCCGCAGTTCGAGGGCCAGACCAAGACCAAGCTGGGCAACTCCGAGGCCGCCGGCCTGGTCGCCGCCCTGGTCTACGAGAAGCTGAACACCTTCTTCGAGGAGAATCCCAAGGAGGCGCGGCTGATCATCGAGAAGGTCGTTGATGCGGCTCGGGCCCGCGAGGCGGCCCGCAAGGCTCGCGACCTAGTCCGCCGCAAGGGCGCCCTTTCCGACAACTCCCTGCCGGGCAAGCTGGCCGACTGCCAGTCCAAGAATCCCGAGGACTCGGAAATCTTCATCGTCGAGGGTGACTCCGCAGGCGGCTCCGCCAAGCAGGGACGCGATCCCAAGCACCAGGCCATCCTGCCCCTGCGAGGCAAGATCCTGAACGTGGAAAAGACCCGCTTCGACAAGATGCTTTCCAACAAGGAAGTCCGGGCCATGATCACGGCCCTGGGCATCGGCATCGGCCAAGAAGAGGACGAAAAGGACTACGACAAGCTGCGCTACCACAAGGTCGTCATCATGACTGACGCCGACGTGGACGGATCGCACATCCGCACCCTGCTGCTGACCTTCTTCTTCCGTCAGTACCAGGAGCTCATCGAGCGCGGGTATCTCTATATCGCCCAGCCGCCGCTGTTCCGCGCGCACAAGGGCAAGTTCGAGAGGTTCATCACCGACGAGGGTGAACTGCACAGCTTCCTGCTGGAAAAGGCCGGGGACGACCTCAAGCTGGAGACGAAATCCGGCAAGACCCTGGTGGGCGACGAACTCATGGCCCTGGTGGACAACATCCGGTTCATGCGCAAGAAATTCGGCGAGTGCGAAACCATGGGCATCACCACCGAGCTTTACAGGGTGCTCATGAACTACCCCGAGCGCATCCAGTACAGCCATTTCGAGACCCATGATCCCGAAGCGTTCAGGAAGGACATGGAAGAGGCCGGTTTCAAGGTCGAAATCGTGGTGGAACACGACGACGAGCTGGAAAAGGACCGCACCTACCTGGTCTTTGAGAACGGGAACGGCGCGCGCACCCGTCTGGCCATGGAGTTCTTCTATTCCAAGCTCTACAAGCTGGGCTACCAGACCTACCGCAACCTGTTGGAGCAATGCGGCGAGATGGTCTTCAACCTGGAGGTCAAGGACGAGCCGCGCGAGATCCAGGGCATGTTCGATCTCTACGAAGCCATCATCGATGAGGCCCACCGAGGCTGGCAGATCCAGCGCTACAAGGGTCTGGGCGAAATGAACCCGGAACAGCTCTGGGAAACCACCATGAATCCGGAAAACCGCAGCATGCTCCAGGTGACCATCGAGGATGCGGCCGCGGCCAATGACATCTTCATGGACCTCATGGGCGACAACGTGGAACCCAGACGCGATTTCATTGAACGCAACGCACTCATGGTGCAGGAACTCGACATCTAAATCGGAAACGTGAAGGGGGCCTGCGCCCGCATGGGAAAGCCCTCAAGCCGTGGAGATAATTGAATGACAAATACGATTTCCATCGAAAGTGAACTCAAGAAAAGCTACCTTGAGTACTCGCTGAGCGTCATCATCGGGCGTGCAATTCCGGATGTGCGCGACGGGCTCAAGCCCGTTCACCGCCGCATCATGTTCGCCCAGCATGACCTCGGAAACTCCTACAACCGGGCCTACAAGAAGTCCGCGCGCGTGGTCGGTGACGTCATCGGTAAATACCACCCGCATGGCGACTCGGCCGTGTATGACGCCTTGGTGCGCATGGCCCAGGACTTTTCCATGCGCGATCCGCTCGTGGACGGGCAGGGGAACTTCGGTTCCATCGACGGCGACGCCGCTGCGGCAATGCGTTACACCGAAGTGCGCATGGCCCGTCTGGCCAGTGAATTCCTGGCCGACATCGACAAGAACACCGTGGATTTCCGTCCCAACTACGACAACACCCTTCAGGAACCCGTGGTGCTGCCCACCAAGGTTCCCAACCTGCTCCTGAACGGCACCGCGGGCATCGCGGTGGGTATGGCCACCAACATCCCGCCCCACAACCTGGGCGAACTCATCGGCGGCACCATCCACCTGCTGGACAACCCCGGCTGTACCATTGCCGACCTCATGGGCTTCATCAAGGGTCCGGACTTCCCCACCGGCGCCACCATCTTCGGCGGCCAGGGGCTCGTGGACGCCTATACCTCGGGCCGAGGCTCCATCAAGATCCGCGGGGTCATGGAGGTTGAAGAGAAAAAGGGCAACCGCCAGTCCATCGTGGTCAGGGAAATCCCCTACGCGGTGAACAAGTCCACCCTGGTGGAAAAGATCGCCCAGCTGGTCAACGACAAGAGGATCGAGGGCATCACCGACCTGCGCGACGAATCCGACCGCAACGGCATCCGCATCGTCATGGACCTCAAGCGCGGTTCCATTCCCGATATCATCATCAACCAGCTCTACAAGTTCACGCCGCTGGAAACCAGCTTCGGCATCAACATGATGGCCGTGGTCAAGAACCGGCCCATGCTGCTGAACATCAAGGAAGTGCTCAGCTACTTCCTGGACCACCGCCGGGAAGTGATCATCCGCCGCACTAAGTTCGACCTGGACAAGGCCGAAAAGCGGGTGCACATCCTCGAAGGCCTGCGCATTGCCGTGGACAATATCGACGAGGTGGTCAAGATCATCCGCGCCTCGGCTTCCGCCGTGGAGGCCAAGGCCAACCTCATGGAGCGTTTCGAGCTTTCCGAAATCCAGGCCCAGGCTATCCTGGACATGCGCCTGCAGCGCCTCACCGGCCTGGAACGCGAAAAGCTCATGGAAGAGTATGCCGAGCTCCTGAAGCGCATCGAATACTTCAAGTCCATTCTGGAAAACGAGGACGTGCTCAAGGGCGTCATCCGCGACGAACTCATGGAGGTCGACAAGACCTACACCACCCCGCGCAAGAGCGAGCTGCTGCGTCATGATCTGGACAGCATCGACATCGAAGACCTTATCGCCGACGACGAGGCGGTCATCACCCTGTCGCGCCGGGGCTACATCAAGCGCACTCCGCTGACCAACTACCAGGCCCAGCGCAGGGGCGGTAAGGGCATTTCCGGCGTCCAGACCAGCGACGGCGACTTCATCCAGAACTTCATGCTGACCACCAACCACAAGTGGCTGCTGCTGTTCACCAACTTCGGAAAGATGTTCAAGATCAAGGCGCACCAGGTGCCCGAAGGCAGCCGTTACGCCAAGGGCGCGCATATCGCCAACCTGCTGCCCCTGGACAAGGACGAGCACATCGCAACGGCCATGAGCCTGCAGGACATGTCCTCGGAACGTTTCTTCCTGTTCGTGACCAAGCGCGGCATGATCAAGCGTTCGCCCATGGATCTCTACCAGAACTGCCGGACCACGGGCCTCAAGGCCGTGAACCTCAAGGAAGGCGACGAGCTCATGGGCGTTCAGGAAGTGAACCCGGATGCGGATTGCATCCTGGCCACCCGCAACGGCACGGCCATCCGCTTCAATATCCGCGACGCACGGCCCATGGGCCGCGTGACCGCCGGGGTCAAGGGTATCTCGCTTCGCGGCGACGACGAGGTCGTTTCCGCTGTGACCACCAGCGACGGGGAACGCTTCGAGCTGCTCACGGTCTCCGAAGGCGGCTTCGGCAAGCGCACCCACATCGAGCAGTACCGGATCCAGTCCCGTGGCGGTAAGGGCATCCTGAACATGCGCCTCACGGACAAGACCGGCTCGGTCATCGGCGCGTGCCTGGTTAATGACACGGACGACATCATCCTGCTGACCTCGGGCAACAAGATCATCCGCATGAAGGTGGAAGAGATCAGCCTGACGCGCGGCCGCGCCACCCAGGGCGTGCGCCTGGTGCGCATGGACGAGGATGTGAATGTGGCCGGTTTCGACCTGGTAATGGATCCCACCGAGACCGAGGAAGAGGACACCGAGGATTAATGAACCGCTTCACCATTGCGCTGCTGGCCGCGCTGCTTTTGTGCTGCGCGGCCTGCGGCAGTGAAACCGAGGACTCGGTCAACCTTTCGGCGGCCCGGGATTCCTATTCCAAGGGATTCTATCTGGAAGCCGAGACCGGGTATGAGCGGTATCTGCAACTCAATCCCCAGGGCGAGTTCCGCAAGGAGGCCTGGGAGCGGCTGCTGGAGATATCCCTGAACATCAAGGGTGATCTGGAGCGCTCCGTGGCTCTGCTGGACGCCATGGCCCTGGAGCTGGGAGACGACAAGGCCGAGGCCTGGAGGGTTTTGTACCGGCTGGGCGACATCTACGACCAGATGGGCAAGCGCCAGAAGTCCATCGAGGCCTTTGAGAAGTGTCTGATCCTGGCCATCGACATGCCCGCGGAAACCGTCAAGACCCAGCTGCGCATGGCCCGTGTCTACCGCAGCCTGGGCAACTACGACCTGGTGATGGATACCTTGCAGAACTGTTCCAGGAATGCGGAAAACGATGCGGCCCGCGCCCAGTGTCTTTACGAACTGGCCCAGAGCTGCAGCCTGATCAACAACTGGAACATGGTCAAAAAATCCATCGAGGAGTTGCTGACCCTGAACGGGGTTGATCCGGAGACGCGGGCCATGGCCACCTTTCTGCTGGCCGAGGCCTACGAGGACGAGCACCGGTACGCGGAAGCCGTATCCTTGCTCAAATCCATTCTGGACACGTATCCCAACCCCATGGTCGTGGAAGCGCGCTTAAAGGCCCTGGCGGCCATAAAGCCGCAATAATACGGCCATCTCCACAGGCGAAAGAACCATAGGCCGCTCCGGGACGATGATCTCGGAGCGGCTTTTTCTTTGGGATGCAATTGCCGTCCGAGCCGGGGCAACCTGATTTTCCGGACCGGTCAGGGTGGTGATGATCCAGGATTTTGCGGCCAGGAGCAGGCCTATGAGCACGGCCGTGGCCAGGGTTCGGTACATTATTCGCCGTCCTCTGGCCGGTATTCCAGGATATCGCCGGGCTGACACTGGAGAAAGTCGCAGATGGCCTCCAGGGTGGAGAAGCGGATGGCCTTGGCCTTGCCCGTCTTGAGGATGGACAGGTTCTGGGGCGTGATGCCCACGGCCTCGGCCAGGGTCTTGGAGTTCACCTTTCGCTTGGCCAGGATCACGTCGAGATTGATGATGATCGCCATGCCTAGACCGTAAATGCCTGTTCTTCTTTCATCTTACGGCCTTCGTCCATGATCCGGGAGATGACCAGCAGCATGATGCCCACAACCACCATGGAGATGTCGGTGTCGTCGATGCCCATATGGAGCAGGCGGTCGCCTTCCGGGTTGGTGACGGTGATGATGAAGCTGATCAGGGTGCCTGCCGGGATGGCCAGCAGATTCGAGGCGATGAGCCCCCATGCGACTCCCCGGAAACATTTCACGTTCTCGTGCTCGAAGATGATGCCCTGGGAATACAGGGAAAAGAGTTTTTTCAGCGAATGGTAGATGTACATGAGTGCGGCGCCGGGAATCATGTAGGCAATGAAACTGCACAACCGCTGCCACATTTCAGGATCGGCAAGATCACCCATTCCCGGAGTCGATTCGGTGTCGTAGTCCAGAATGAGCTCGCCGGTATTTGTCACATCGCAGTCCAGCCAGAAGATGAACATGGCTATGGGGTAGAGGTAGAACAGGACCTTGAAAAGCAGGGCAAAGTATTTGCTCGGTTTGGTTATTTTATCCATGAGTATCTCCTATGGTGTCGTTGATGACATCGTTTAAAAATTAAAAATTATTGTTTGTCAATAAGAAATCATTCTTTTTCAAAACAAGCACACCCGTGAAAGGGGCGCACGGCGGATTATATTTCCGGGCACGTAGTTTTCCATGACCATGGGAATGGGATACAAGGGGAGTGAACCGATTTTTCCGGAGGCGCCATGCAGGTTTCGCGTTGTTGTTCACGGATGGTGTGCGGGCTGTTGCTGGTTCTCTTGTGGGCGGCCATGGCCTTGCAGGCATGGGGCGGCGAAACCCGGCGGGTACTGTTTGTCAGCTCCTATTCCATGCGTCTTTCCTGGGGCGCCTCGGTGGCCGAGGCCGTGCGCGATACCCTTTTCGAGTACGACCCATCCGTGGAACTGACCATGGAGTTCATGGATACCAAGCGGTATCATTCTGATTTTTACTATAATAATCTGAAATCATTTTATAAATATAAGTACGGAAACACCAGGTTCGACGTGGTCATCACTGCGGACGACAATGCTGCCCGGTTCATCGCCGAATTGCGGCCCGAGGTGTTTCCGGGCACCCCCATGGTCTTTTGCGGCGTCAACGACATGGATTTTGCCAAAAAGCACGACATGACGGGCATGACCGGCGTGTTCGAAGAGGTGGATACGCTTGAAACCATCAAGGTGGCCCTGGATATCATGCCCGAGACGAAGATGGTGTATGTGGTCAGTGACCAGACTACCACCGGGGAAGCCATTGTCCAGCAGGTGGAGCAGGCCTGGGAGGCCAATTCCTTCAAGTCGCGGTACACCTTGATACAGCCCGACACCATGGAGGCCCTGCAGGCCGAGCTGGCCAGGCTGCCGGAAGATTCGATCGTGCTGCTCCTGCCCTACGTGGTGGACAGCAACGGAAAGACATTCACCTTTCACCAGGCCGTGGACCTCATTGCCCCGGCATCGCCTCGGCCCATTTTCAGCTTCTGGGATTTCTACCTGAACAGGGGAATAGTGGGCGGCAAGCTCATCTCCGGCGCCACCCAGGGCGGGTATGCCGCGCGCATGGCCATCCGCATCCTGGAGGGAGCGCCCGTATCCTCGGTGCCCATCGTCTACAAGAGCCCCAACCGGTTCATGTTCGACTATCGCCAGCTGAAGCGTTTCGGCATTTCCATGGATGCGCTTCCTCCTGGAAGCATTGTCACCCATATGCCGGACAATATCTGGGCCAGGTACTGGAAGGCCATTCTGGTTGTTTCCGCCGTCATTCTGGCGCTTTTGGCCATCATTGTGGTGCTTTCCTTCAATATCGCGGCCCGGCACAGGGCCGAGAAGAAACTGGCCGCCCTCAACGCCAACCTGGAAAAATTGGTCAAGAAGCGCACCGAGGAGTTGGTGCGGACAAATATCAAGCTGCAGCGCTCGGACAACGTCAAGACATCGCTCATGAACACGGTCACTCATGATTTGCGCACCCCCCTGACTTCCATCATCGGGTTTGCGACCATGATCCGCAGGGATATCGACAAGTATTTCGGGAATACCGCCACCGATGAAAAGAGCGCCAGGAAGCTTTCCCGCATCCGTTCCAACCTGGAGGTCATCGGCGAGGAAGGAGAACGGATGACCAGGCTCATCAGCGATTTCCTGGATATTTCCAAACTGGAGGCGGGTAAGGCCGCCTGGAACGTCGTGGAAATTGATGCGGTGAAGCTCTGTACGGATGCGGCCAAGGCGGTCATCGGGGATTTCGATGCCCGCGAAGGGGTGACCCTGGAAACGGACATTGCCGGAAAGCTGCCCAGAATCATGGTGGATTACGACCGCATGCGCCAGGTGCTTTCCAACCTGCTCAGCAATGCGGCCAAGTTCACGGAAAAGGGGTATGTCCGGCTTTCCGCCGGGCTGGACGAACAGGGCCTGATTCTGGTGTCCGTGGCCGACAGCGGTGTGGGTATCCCCGAGGACAAGCTGGACGAGATTTTCGAGTCCTTTTACCAGGTGGAATCCGGCGACAAGGCCAGAAAGGTCCTGGGAACGGGCATCGGCCTGTCCATCTGCCGGGACATCGTGGAGCATTTCGGCGGCCGCATCTGGGCCGCGCCCAACCCCGGAGGCGGCACGGTCGTCTCCTTTACCCTGCCGCCCTGCAAATAAAAGGAAAGGCCCCGGAATCGGGGCCTTCTTGTTGTCGCGGCTGTCGATCGGCTAGAGAATGGGTAGGTATTTGTCCAGTTCGAATTCCGTGACCTGGGTGCGGTATTCGTCCCATTCGGCGATCTTGTTTTCCACCAGGGCGGTGTGCAGGTGGTCGCCCAGCACATCGCGCATGAACTTGGATTTCTTGAGGGCCATGGCGGCCTCGTACAGGGAGCCGGGCAGGGCCTTGATCTTGTTGCGCTTGAGTTGGCGGTCGTTCATTTCAAAGATGTCTTCTTCAACGGGTGCGGCCAGCTCGTAGTTCTCTTCCATACCCTTGAGGCCCGCTGCCAGCATGACGGCAAAGGCCAGATACGGGTTGGCGGCCGGGTCCGGGCAGCGAAGTTCCATGCGGGTGGCCGCTTCCTTGCCGGGCTTGTACATGGGGACGCGCACCAGGGCCGAGCGGTTGCGGCGGGCCCAGGCGATGTAGACCGGGGCCTCGTACCCGGGAACCAGGCGCTTGTAGGAGTTGACCCACTGGTTGGTGACGCACACGAATTCGGGCGCGTGCCTGAGGATGCCGGCGATGTAGGACTTGCCTTCCGGGGACAGGTGGTATTCGTCGGAGGCATCGTAGAAAACGTTCTTGCCGTTCTTAAACAGGGACTGGTGTACGTGCATGCCCGAGCCGTTTTCACCGAATATGGGCTTAGGCATGAAGGTGGCGTAGCAGCCGTGCTTGCGGGCGGTTTCCTTGACCACCACGCGGTAGGTCATGGCCGTGTCGGCCATTTTCATGCCTTCGGCGTAGCGCAGGTCGATCTCGTGCTGGGAGGGAGCCACCTCATGGTGGGAATATTCCACCTGCATGCCCATGGCTTCCAGGGAGAAGATGATGTCGCGGCGGATGTTGTTGCCCAGGTCGAGGGGCGGAGCGTCGAAGTAGCCGCCGCGGTCCAGGATCTCGGTGTCCTGGTCGTCGGCAAAGGTGAAGAACTCCAGTTCCGGGCCCACATAGTAGGTGTAGCCCTTCTCGGCGGCCTGGGCCAGGGTCTTCTTGAAAATGTAGCGCGAGTCGGCAGCGAACGGGGTGCCGTCCGGATTGACCACGTCGCAGAACATGCGCGCAACCGGCTTTTCCGTGGGACGCCAGGAGCAGATCTGGAAGGTGGTGGGATCGGGCATGGCCACCATGTCGGATTCGTCGATGCGGCAGAAGCCGAGGATGGAGGAGCCGTCGAAGCCCATGCCTTCCTCAAAGGAGGCTTCCAGTTCGTTGGGGGTGATCTGGAAGGATTTCAGGGTGCCCAGAATGTCCACAAACCAGTACTGGATGAAGCTGACGTCGTAGTCCTTGACGGCTTTGAGTACATCGTCGGCGTTCTTGCAGTTGAAAACGGGGATATCCATATGTTTCCTCCAAGGGGTTGGATGATTCCATGATAAGTCGAATGAAACAGTCACATATCAAGTCATATGCCACAATAGTTATTTCTTAAAAATACAAATGGTTATTTTTTGGTGCGGTCGTCGGGTCCCGGGAAAACGTTGTCGTTGTTTACAAAAATGAAAGAGAAACCAGTAAAAATGCGCAAACTGCTATACAATAATGTGAATCAATTTTGAATGTGTGGAGTTTTGTGTGAAATTCGATAACATTAATGTAAATTTTTAAATATCTGATCGAAAAAATCAGCAGTTCTTCGGTCCAGGCGCTTGATATTGGAGTTTTTGGCTTGGTCGAGCGCCGATTGAAATTCTTTCGGGGTAATGGTCCGGTTGATGTGAGGATGCTTTTTTGCCTCGCCGCAGGGATGGTACTGGTCCATGATGTTCACGTAGGTATCCCGCGAGAGACCGGCCAGAAAGCGCATCCATTGGCGCGTTCCCGCTATGTCGCCCGGCATGACCAGATGGCGCACCAGCAGGCCGGCCACGGCGATTCCCCCGTCCAGGCGCAGGTCCCCCACCTGGCGGTGCATTTCCCTTACCGAGGCCTTGGCCCGTTTCGGGTAGTCCCGAGTCCGCAGCAGTTCCCTGGACTGGGCCGCGTCCCATATCTTCACGTCCGGCATGTAGATGTCCACCACGCCGTCCAGCAGTTTCAGGGCTTCCAGCGAGTCATAGCCGCTGGTGTTGTAGACCAGGGGCGCGCGCAGGCCGTGCTCCACGGCAATGGGCAGGGCCTCCAGGATCTGGGGGACCACGTGGGACGGGGTCACGAGGTTGATGTTGTGGCAGCCTTGCTGCTGGAGCCTGAGCATGACCCCGGCCAGCTCCTCGGGCTCGGCGGCCAATCCGGCGTCCGGGTCGTGGGAGATGTCGTAATTCTGGCAGAAAACGCATTTCAGGTTGCATCCGGCAAAGAAGATGGTGCCTGATCCGTGGCTGCCCACCAGCGGGCTTTCCTCGCCGAAATGGGGATTGAAACTGGCGATCACGGCCTTGCGGCCGATGCCGCAGAATCCCCGTTCGTCTTCCAGGCGGTTCACGCGGCATTCGCGCGGGCAGCAGCGGCAGTCGGCCAGCATGGACACGGCCTGGCTGGCCCGGACCGAGAGTTCTCCGGAGTGGTGCAGGGAAAGGTAGCCGGGTTTCATGCCGCAAGCTTAGCAAAACGGCAAAATCATGGGCAAGGAATGAAATCCAATGTGGAATACCACCCTTGTTGTGAATTAAATCACAAGAGAAGAGATGAAAACCGGGATTCTTCCAATCCTGAGTACGTGCTCTTGTGTATTTTGTAACAAGCCGAAAATAGCGTTGTGCCCCGGTCCAAAGGGATTATCGCTCTCACTATCTTCTATCTGATTCCATAAATCGACTTTTGCGGGGATCGCGCCGCCGGGCCTGTTTTGCGTGGGGAGGGGATTTTCATTTTCACGCGGCCCGGGCGGACGTGCCTCCCGCATCAGGCCATGCAGCTTCTGGAGGGGAGCCATGAGTATCAAATATAAAATATTATTGCCGATTCTTCCGCTGGTGCTTTTCGTGGGATGTTTCGGCTATTTCCTGTTGACCGGAAAGTTCGACACTCTGCGCTATTCCTTTGCGGAAATGGTGGTGGGCAACACGGCCAGGACCCTGGCCCTGAACACGGAGAACGCCGCCTTGCGCGCCCAGGAGGAGGCCGCCCTGTTCAGTCGCATGCCCGCTGTCGTGGAGGCGTTCCGCCTGGCGCACGGCGGAAATCTCGACGACGAGAGGGACCCTGCGGCGCAGCAGGCCAGAGAGACCCTGCGCGAGTCCTTGAAGCCCGCCCTGTCCGGGTACCGGGAATCCTTCGGCGAGCAGCTGCAGCTCCATTTCCACCTGCCCAACGGCAGGAGCCTGGTGCGTCTGTGGCGCGACAAGCAGGCCAAGCGCGGCGGCAGCTGGGTGGATATTTCCGACGATATTTCCAGTTTCCGGCAGACCGTGCTGGATGTGAACCGGGACGGAAAGGCCAGGCGCGGCATCGAGCCGGGCAGGGGTGGCTTTGCCATCCGGGGCCTGGTCGCGGTCAGGGATGCCGGCGGCGCCCGGCTGGGTTCCGTGGAGGTGCTCAAAAATTACGGCGACGTCTTCAAGTTCTTTGAAAAGGACATGGGAAAGTTCTTCACCCTCTACATGGACGCCTCCCTGCTTTCCACCACGACCAAGCTGCAGGACCCCAAGGAATATCCCGTGCTGGACAACGCCTTCGTGCGCGTGGCGGGCAAGGCCAACAGCGCCATCGACGACTCGGTCACCCCGGCGGAGCTCAGAAAGGCCATGCGCGAACAGGTCTTCACCATTTCCGGGGACTATGCCCTGGCCTACATCCCGGTGAAGGACTACCAGGGGCGGCCCATCGGGGTTATTGCCCTGGCCCAGGACATCTCCAGCCAGAACGCCATTCTGGACAATGCCATCATGGTGGTCCTGGCCATCTTCCTCTGCGCGGTGCTGATCCCCATCCTCTCCGTGCTGGGGGTGCTGCCTTTTGCGGTCTTCCGGCCGTTGACCAAGATCCGCAGGTTTGCCGAGGACGTGGCCCGGGGCAACCTCTCCAGCAGCGTGGAGCTGAAGGGCAATGACGAGATCTGCCGGATTCACGAGTCCGTGAAGCAGATTCCGGCCAGCATTTCGGCGCTGATCTCGGACTGCGAGGAGACGGCGGAGCAGGTGCGCAAAGGGGTCATGAACGCCCGGGGCGACGCCGCACGCTATGAGGGGGCCTATGCCGAACTGGTCGGGAGCGTGAACGCCCTGGCCGACACCTTCACCAGTATTTTCGACACATTGCCCTTCCCCATGTTCACCATCGACAGGGACTGCAACCTGCAATACGTGAACCGCCAGACAGAGCTCTGCGCGGGAAGGCAGGGTTCCGCGCTGCTGGGCTCCAAGTGCCACGACGCCTTCAGCACGAGCGATTGCCGGACCAGCAACTGCATCTGCGACAAGGCCATGCGCACGGTGGAAAACCAGAGCGGCGCAACGCAGGCGACCACCAGCGACGGCGTGCTGGAGGTGAAGAACTACGCCATCCCGCTCAAGGACGCCAAGGGCGGCGTGTCCGGGGCCATGGAGATCGTCGTGGACCAGACCGACGTCATCGAGTCCCACCGCAAGATGCGGCGGGTGGCCAACGAGGCCGAGCAGCTTTCCCAGCGCATGACGGCCGCCGCCGAGCAGCTTTCCGCCCAGGTGGAGGGTTCCAGGGACGGCGCGGAAGAGCAGACCCGGCGGACCGTGGAAACCGCCACGGCCATGGAGCAGATGAACAGCACCGTGCTGGAGGTCGCCCAGAACGCCACGCATGCCGCGGAAAACACCGAGCTGACCCGGAAGCAGGCCCAGGAGGGCAGCGACATCGTGGTGCAGGTCGTCTCGTCCGTGAACGACGTGCAGCAGCTCGCCTCCCTGCTCAAGGAAAACATGGGTGAGCTGGGGCGGCAGGCCGACGGCATCGGCCGGGTCATGACCGTGATCACCGACATTGCCGACCAGACGAACCTGCTGGCTCTCAACGCCGCCATCGAGGCCGCGCGGGCCGGGGATGCCGGACGCGGGTTCGCCGTGGTGGCCGACGAGGTGCGCAAGCTCGCGGAAAAGACCATGCTTGCGACCAAGGAGGTGGGCGAGTCCATCAACGCCATCCAGAGCGTGACCCAGCGCAACATCGCCGAAACCGACAAGGTGGCCGGAGTGGTCGGGAACTGCACGCGCCTGGCCGAAACCGCCGGGCATTCCCTGGTGGAGATCGTGGACCTTTCCAGGAATTCCGCGGACCAGGTGCGCGGAATCGCCACGGCGGCGGAAGAGCAGTCGGCCGCGTCGGAACAGATCACCCGCTCCACCGAGGAGATCCACAAGATATCCGAGGACACGCGAGACGCCATGAGCCAGGCCGTGCAGGCCTGCTCCGAGCTTTCGCATATCGCCCACGAGCTCAATACGCTTATTTCCGACTTGAGTTCGGAATAAGGATACCGGCCCGGAAATGGGCTGGAAAACGCCGGTGAACACTTAGATATGAGATGTTCACCGGCGTTTTGTTTTTCCGGGGCGGGAGCTCAATTCCTCAGGAATTGTTGGTTTTCCTTGATGAGCCGGGTGCGGACGGTTGTGGTCATGTCCTGCGGCAGGCCCATCTTGGTCAGGTGGGTTACGGCTTTGTCCGTGAGCAGTTTGAAGAAATCCTGCTTGACGGTGACGGTTTGGTCCGCGACTTCGGCCCAGGTGGAAAACCCGAATTGTTCCAGTGCGCTTTTGACGCCGAAGCGGAATGCGCCCTTGACGGATATGACGGTCAGCCCGGGGTAGAGGTCGGCCACGAGAGCGGCCATGGATGCGATCTTCTGTTCCTGCTTTGCGTTGCCCTGTTGCAGCATGGGAATTCTCCTGTTCAGGTTTCATGTCCGCCCATCCTGCGCCCTTGAGCCAAGTCCCGCATTGATTCCGATCAACGATCTGAAATGATTTTCAATACATGCCGTTAGCGGAGGGGCGGCCGGCAAGAGAACGGCGCGCCTCCCAGAAAGGCGGCGCGCCGTTTGAATCCCTTGGAATGAATACGGCGGGAAGGGTGCCTCCCCACCGCCGTTGCATCTTATGCCGGGGCGACGATGGAGTGGACCTTGCGGGTGAGTTCGGCCTCGCCCTTGGAGGCGTATGTCTCGTACAGGGCCATGACCGTGGCCTGAGAAAAGACGTAGTTGCGGAACGCGTTGAAGGCCTTCATATCGTTCTTGCCTATTTTGTAGTCGCGCTGGGCGATCTTCTGCATTTCCGGGATGATCCATTGGGCCGCGGGCACGGTGAGCACCCAGTCGTGGTCGCCCAGGTGGCAGCGGCACTCGGTCAGCATGAGCAAGGCCTGGCGGGCGCGCTTCGAGAGTTCTCCGGAGTGGTGCAGGGAGATATTGTTAGCAGAAGGGGAGGAGCAGGGGCTAGCGGCTTACAAGCCTAATTAAATCGGCTTGCTACTCGTCGTACACTCGCCATTTCATTCGTATGAACAGAACAGGATAGAAGATGGGTGCCAACAACGTCAGCCGCCATGCATAGGATTTGTTGACGTTGAAGTACTCGCATATCCAGAGATTCACTGTGTGGAACGGGATGTAGTGAAGTAGTGGGACAAACATAAGCAGATACTTGCCAAACGAGAGCTTCACTCTTTCTTCGACAAACTTGAAAGGACCAAGGGAAGTGTAATTTGTCCAATGGTCATCTCTCATGATTTCCTTGCTGAATGCTAAATAAAAGAAATTGAAGGCAAACAAAGACAAGAAAGCATGCGCAACGTATGTGATGAGAAGATATTTGAGCCACATGGAACGACGATACCAATGTTGATCTAAAACAACAATAAAGGAAGGCCGGACCGGTGAGCGGCCCGGCCTCGCGAGAGTGGAGAGGCGGAATTAAAATTGTCCGGGGAACGGCACGGATACAGACTGTTCCCCGGTGTCGCTCCTTATGCCGGGGCGACGATGGAGTGGACGGTACGGGTGAGTTCGGCCTCGCCCTTGGAGGCGTATGTCTCGTACAGGGCCATGACCGTGGCCTGGGAAAAGACGTAGTTGCGGAACGCGTTGAAGGCCTTCACATCGTTCTTGCCTATTTTGTAGTCGCGCTGGGCGATTTTCTGCATTTCCGGGATGATCCATTGGGCCGCAGGCACGGTGAGCACCCAGTCGTGGTCGCCCAGGTGGCAGACGAACCCTTCCTGGCGGCGCGGCAGGGGCAGGGTCTTGCCGCCCGCCTCCAGCAGCCCGTAGCTCACCGGGTCGATGCCGTTGAGGATGGCCGCGGTCTGGAGCCAGCCCACCACCTGGGCCTCGTCCGCCGGGGTGCGCGGGTGGTTGTGGGCGCAGGCCTGGGCCACACAGACCTCGGCGGGCAGGCCACGGGCAATGGATTCGGCCACGCCCAGGGGATGGTGCTCGCCGGTGCCGGCCAGCGCCCGTTCGTTGCGGGAAGCGCCGTCTCTGTCCCACTGGAAGACCCACGGCTTGTGCAGGTCGTGCAGGAGCTGGGAGGCGATGACCACGTCGCGGTCCAGCAGGTAGTCGTAGACGTCGCGGTAGCCTTCGTACAGGGCCATGGAGACGCGCACGTTCACGTCCGTATGGGTGATGAGCCCGCCCGGGTAGGAGTGGTGGCTGCCGTAGCCGCTGCCCGGCGCGGAATAGAAGGGCTGCGGGGCCTTGGAGGCGCTTTTGGCCGGGGGCAGGAAGTCTGCTTGGGACACGTCCTTCAGGAGCCCCTTGGCGGTCAGTTCCCGGTGGATCTCCTTTTTCTCGGAAGAGCCGATTTTCTTCATCACCGTGGGGGCCGGGTTGGACAGGATGTCCTGGACCGTGGCGCGGATTCGCGGGTTGCGGATCTTGGCGGCCGTGGCCTGGAGGCTTTCCCAGCCGGCCATGACCAGGCCGGAGGCCTCGGCCATTTGTTGCGGCGTCATTTCGTTGATCTGCTCCACGGTGGCGCGGGTGTAGGCGGCCTTGGCGGGTTTCGCCGGGAAGGTGGCCACGGCGGCCATGGCGCCTGCGGCCAGGCCGAACTTCAGGAAATCCCTTCGTTGCATTTCAGACATGGTTTCATCCTCACGTTGGTAGCGGTTGACAAGTGATTGGGAATACTGGAGTCGAAATATGTCTGAATGGTTTATTACATGAAGTGTTACAGTTGGTTACGATGGGGAGTCGGGTTTGTGAGGGTCGGGGGAGGTTTGGTGACGAATGAGAGGGGCGGGGCTGTCGAACTTGCAGTTGCCCTGGAAGGGCACGCGCCTCCCTCTGAATTGGGCACAAAAAAGCCGGGGAGAGAACGGATGTTCCCTCCCCGGTTTCTTACGTGGCTGTGACTAAGCCTTTGCCGCCACTTCGGCGCCCGCTTTCAGGGCGTCTGTGTTGGCCGGGATGAGCTTGTGGTAGCGCTCGGAGAGCACGTTCGGCAGGCTGTCGATGACAGGCTGCAGGCTCATGATTCCGGTCGCTTCGATGAATGCACCCAGCGCGACCATGTTGGCCATGCGGGTGTTGCCGAGCTTGTCGGCGATCTCGTTGCACGGCACGGCAATGCACTTGACGCGGTCGGCGTCGGCAAGTTCCATGTCGATGAGCGAGGAGTTGATGATGTTCACGCCGCCGTCCTTGAGGCGCGGCTGGAACTTGTCCAGGGACGGGCGGTTCATGATGATCAGGCTGACCGGGCTGTGGATGATGGGCGAACCGATCTCCTCTTCGGAGAGCACCACGGTGCAGTTGGCCGTGCCGCCGCGCATTTCCGGGCCGTAGACCGGGATGTAGGTCACGTTCAGCCCGTCCTTCATGCCCGCGTAGGCCAGGAGGTTGCCGATGAGCATGACGCCCTGGCCACCAAAACCAGCAATGATTGCGTCGAGATAGCGAGCCATTAGCACGTACCTCCTTCATCCAGGGTGTCCTTGAATTCGCCGAGCGGGAAGTAGGGGATCATTTCCGTTTCAATGCGCTCGTTGGCCTGTATGGGGGTCATCTTCCAGTTGGTGGGGCAGGCCGAGAGCAGCTCCACGAAACCGAAGCCCTTTTTCTCGATCTGGCACTGGAAGGCCTTGCGCATGAACTTCTTGGCCTGACGGATGTTCTTGACGTTGTTCAGGGCAGCGCGCGCGGCATAGGTGACGCCGCCCAGACTGGAGATGATCTCGGTCATGCGGATGGGCGCGCCCTCGTGCTCCATGCAGCGTCCGCTGGGGCAGGTGGTGGTGCGCTGGCCGATGAGCGTGGTGGGGGCCATCTGGCCGCCGGTCATGCCGTAGACCGTGTTGTTCACGAAGACCACCGCGATGTTCTCGCCGCGGTTGGCCGCGTGGATGATTTCGGCCATGCCGATGGAGGCCAAGTCGCCGTCACCCTGGTAGGTGAGCACGAACTTGTCCTTGCGGGCGGCCTTGACGCCGGTGGCCACTGCCGGAGCGCGGCCGTGCGGCGCTTCCACCGCGTCCACGTTGAGGTAGTTGTACAGGAATACGGAACAGCCGATGGCGGTCACCAGGATGGTGTCCTGGGTCACTTCCAGTTCATCGAGCAGCTCGCCCACGATGCGGTGCGCCACGCCATGGTGGCAGCCCGGGCAGTAGTGGGTGGCGCGGTCGATGACGGCCTGGGGACGGTCGAATACGAGTTTTTCGGACATTTACTTACCCTCCAGCCATTCGAGGACCGGGCCCTCGATATCTTCGGGAATGGGCAGGTTGCCGGGATAGATCGGAGCGAAGTCCGAGTCGGCCACCGTGCGGATGGCAAGGCGCACGTCGTCGACCATCTGGCCGAGATTGTGCTCGATGGTCAGGAATTTCTTGCCTTGCTTTGCCAGAGCCAGCAGCGCAGCGCTGGGGAAGGGGTACAGGGTGATGGGCCGGAACAGGCCGACCTTGTGCCCCTGCTTGCGCAGGTTGCGCACCGCGGACTTGGCGATACGTCCGATGGAGCCGTAGGCGCAGACCACGAGATCGGCGTCCTCGGTCTCGAATTCCTCGTATTCCACGTAGGACTGCATGTCCTCGTATTTCTTCTGGAGGTTCTTGTTCTGTCCGGCCAGAGCGCCTTCCTCCAGGTACAGGGACTTGATGAGACGCTTTTCGCGGCCCTTGGCGCCCGAGAGCGACCATTCGCGGCCCGCCTCGTCGTCGATGCCTTCCGGCTGCCAGGGGGTGATGGCTTCCTTCATCTGGCCGAGGATGGCGTCGCCCAGGATCATGACCGGGTTCTTGTACTTGTAGGCCAGGTCAAAGGCCTTGATGGTCATGTCGTAGGCTTCCTGCCCGGTGGCCGGGGCCAGCACCAGCAGGCGGTAGTCGCCGTGGCCGCCGCCGCGGGTGGACTGGTAGTAGTCGCCCTGTGCGGGGCCGATGTCGCCCAGGCCCGGCCCGCCTCGGTTCATGTTCACGATGATTGCCGGGGTGTTGGAGCCGGCCATGTAGGAGATGGCTTCCTGCTTCAGGGAGATGCCCGGGCTGGAAGAGGAGGTCATGGCGCGGATACCGCAAGCTCCTGCGCCCAGCAGCATGTTCGCCGCCGCGACCTCGGACTCCGCCTGCACGAACTCGCCGCCCGCCTTGGGCAGTTCCGAGGACATGAGTTCCGGGATTTCATTCTGGGGGGTGATGGGGTAGCCGAAGAAACATTTGCACCGGGCGGCCAGCGCGCCGCGCACGACCGCTTCGTTGCCCTTGACGAAAATTCGTTCGGTTTGCTTGCTCATTATGCATCCCCCTTCTTTTTAGGGGTTCTGTAGACTTTTATGGCCAAGTCGGGACAGATCAGCGCACAGGAGGTGCATCCGGTGCACTTTTCCATGTCCGCTGCGGGAACCTCGGCGACCTTGTAGCCGCTCTGGTTGAACCGGTCGGACTGGACTATGATCTGGGCCGGACAGACAGTCGTGCAGAGCAAGCAGCCCTTGCACCTGTCCTCCTGGATCACGATTCGCGACATATTCAACTCCTCGTTTAAAGATTGAAGAGAGTATGATGGCGGACCGCCGGGAAATGCAGCCCAGGGCGTGTGGCCGGGGAGGTGCGAAGGCTGGCGCGGGCGCCGATCGCCCGTTTCGCCGTCGGCTCTCCCCGGAGCCCTGAAAAGCTGACTTTCGCCGGACGGCCAGGATTGAGGGAACAATCCGCGCTCAACGTATGAGCATTGCGTCACCGTAAGAGAAGAACCGGAAGCCGTTGTCCAGGGCTGTCTTGTAGGCTTCGAGTATCGTCTCTCTTCCAGCCAGAGCCGACACCATAATAATTAGCGAGCTTTCTGGCAAATGGAAGTTGGTCAGCAGCCCGTCCACCATGCGGAATTCGTAGCCGGGATAGATGAAAATATCCGTTTCGCCCTTGAATTCGCGGATTTCTTTGCATTCGGAAAACATGCCCTCCAGTGTGCGGGCGCTGGTGGTGCCCACGGCGATGACCGGCCTTCCCTCGGCCTTGGCCTTTTTGATGGCCTCGGCTGTTTCACGTGGAACTTCGATGTATTCCTTGTGCATGCGATGGTCGCGGATATCCGGGCAGCGCACCGGGCTGAAGGTGCCGTAGCCAACGTACAGCGTCACCTGCGCCCATTCGAAGCCCATGCCAGCAAGGCGTTCGCGCACCTCGGGGGTGAAGTGGAGCCCGGCCGTGGGCGCGGCCACGGACCCGGCCTTGGAGTCGTCCGCATAGGTGGTCTGGTAGCGTTCGGCGTCGGCCTCGGTGTCGGGCCGCTTGATGTAGGGGGGCAGGGGCAGGTGCCCCGTGGAGCAGATGAGCCGCTCCAGGTCCCCGCGCCAGCGCAGAGTGACCCACCACTTGCCGAAATCCCCCTGTTCCTCGGGGATCACTTCCAGGTCGTCCAGGATGGTGATGACCGTCCCCTTCTTGGCGGGCTTGGAGGAACGCAGCAGCCCCTCCACGCGGGCCTGCATCCAGTCGCCGTCCTGTTGCCCTTCAATGAGGGGCAGGGGGGTCAGCAGCAGAAATTCGATCCTGCCGCCCGTGGGCTTGGTCCCGAACATGCGGGCCGGAATGACCTTGGAATTGTTGGCCACCAGCAGGGCGCCCTTGGGCAGCAGGTCGGGCAGCTCCCTGAATTCGGCCAGGCCCAGGGAACCCTCGCCCCGGTCCAGCACCAGCAGTCGCGACGCGTCGCGCTGGTCCGCGGGCTGCTGGGCGATCCTTTCCTCGGGAAGATGGTAGTCGTAACTCTCCAGCTGGAAGTCCGGAGAGACGTTGTCGGTGTCGTTTTTCGGCATGGGCGGGATCGTAAGGAGGAGCGCCTCTGTTGGCAAGCGATACCATAATATATGTCGAATCCCTGTGATTTCAGTCGATTACGCTTTTTCCTGGCTTCTTTGTTGTAATGGGTTGTAATTGGTGGATTTCATGGTATTTCTTAGCAATGAACTGGCTCACTGTTGCTGAGATCGCGAAATCGACCCGCATTCCCGCCCCGACCGCGCGCCGGTATGCTTCCCTGTTCAAGGATTTTCTGAACGGCCGGAAGATCGGCAGGGTGACCAAGTATCCCGAGGAATCCATTTCTGTTTTCCAGCGGATCTCCGACCTCTATGCCGAAGGGCGCGTCACCCACGAGATCGAGGAAATGCTGCGCGGCGAGGTTCCCCGGACCATCGATGTCGCCCATTCCGGCAACGGCGGCCTGGATGCCCACGGCGCGGAAAGCGCCCTGGAACTGGCCGGCGTGTTCAAGGGCATGATGCAGAAGGTTGCCGACTGCATGGAGGTCATTGCCGACCAGAAGACCCTGATCGAGAGCCAGCAGCAGGACATCCAGAAGCTCAAGACCGCGTTCGTGCTCCTGGCCCGAAGCCAGAAGAAGCTGCGCGCCCTGCCGGAAGCGGGCGTCACGGCCCTGCCCGAGGAGGTCATCAACAAGACCCGCGAATTGGAACGCAAGGACGCCGAGCTTGAGGAGATGGCCCTGGGCCTGTCCTTTGACACTTCCGACATCAAGGTCAAACTCCAGATTCTCGAGAACGAGCTGGTCCGGCTGCGTAAGGACCGCCGCGAGATGGAGAAATACCTTCAGGATAAAATCGAAAAGCTCCGGGATTCCGGAAACTAGACGGAGGCTTGCATGCGTATGTTTTCCAGATTTGTCGCGGTTCTGTTCATCCTGGCCCTGCTTGGGGCCTGCACGCCCAAGTCCACCTCCTCCGGCGACAGCGGCTCAGAGCCTGCGTCGCAGAGCTATGAGAACCTGAATTTTTATTATGATTTCGACGATATACTGATCCCCAAGGAACTCGATTTCCAGCCGGACGAATCCCACACCCTGGACAACAAGAAGTTCCGCGCAGGCATCATGCGTTTCACCGGCAGGGTGGACATCCAGGATCTCATCCAGTTCTTCATCAACAACATGGCCAAGGACAATTGGGAGCGCACCGCCACCATCAAGGGCAAGGTTTCGGTGCTCAGCTTCGAAAAGTTCAACAAGAGCTGCGTCATAAAGGTGGACGACACCTTTGCCAAGGCCACGGTGACCATTATTGCCGTGGAGACCAAGGACGGCAGCTCGGAAACAAGTCTTGGCAAGTAGCATGCAGGAACATTTCCGTTTTGCCGGGTTCATGGGCAAGCGCGTCCATCTCGGCGTTTCAGGCAGCATTGCCGCCTTCAAGGCGCTGGAAATTTTGCGCCTTTTGCAATCGGCCGATTTGACCGTTTCCGCCACGCTGACCGAATCCGCCCAGAAGTTCGTCACAGGCCTCAGCTTCGAGGCCCTGGGCGCTTCGCCGGTCTATACCGGCATGTTCGAACGCCTGGGCGGCGGCCAGGAAAGCCCGTTCGGGCACCTGGAGCCGGGTGAACTGTGCGACGCCATGCTCATTGCCCCGGCCTCGGCCACGACCATGGCCCGGCTGGCCTTCGGACTGGGCGACGACATGCTCTCCTGCCAGGCCCTGGCCTTTCCCGGCCCCAAGATCGTGGTCCCGGCAATGAATCCGCGCATGTGGAACGCTCCGGCAACCCAACGCAACTGGCTGATGCTCAAGGATCTCGGGTATATTTGTATCGAGCCCGACTCCGGCCTGGTGGCATGCAAGGAAGAGGGCAAGGGTCGCTTCCCGGAATACGAGGAGATCCTGCCCGTGGTCCTGCGCGCCCTGAGCCCACAGGACCTGGCCGGGAAAAAGGTGCTCGTCACCCTAGGCCCCACCCGCGAGCAGTGGGACGCCGTGCGCTTCTGGTCCAATCCCTCCAGCGGCACCATGGGCGCCTGCATGGCCATGGCCGCCTGGCTGCGCGGCGCAGAGGTCACGGTGGTGGCCGGTCCCACCTCCATGAAATTTCATTCCGGCATGGGCGTGGTGCCCGTGCAGAACGCCCGCCAGATGTACGAGGCCTGCCACGATGTCTGGGCCGACACGGACATTGCCTGCTGCACCGCTGCGGTGGCCGATTACCGGCCCATCCTCCACGGGGAAGGCAAATTCAAGAAGGAAGGCTCGCAGGAAGGGCTTACCGTACGCTTCGAGACCAACCCCGACATCCTCAAGTCCCTTGGGGAAAGCAAGCGGGAAGGACAGAAGCTCATCGGTTTCGCCGCCGAAACCTCCGACTGCCGTGAAGAGGCGCAGCGCAAACTGGCCAGAAAGAACCTGGACCTTATCGCCTGCAATCGCATTGACCAGGACGGCAGCGGTTTCGGCGTGCCCACCAATCAGGTCTTTGTGCTGGACAACGAAGGACGCCGGGAGCAGTGGCCCCCGCTCCGCAAAACCGAGGTTGCCTGGCGCTTATGGGATCACCTGCTTCTCGCCTAGATATTCCTGAACACCTCCGCCCCTGGTACGACCTCGGTCTGGAATACGTGTTGCGCCCCGAGAGGGTATGCGAAGAGGCCACTGCCGAGCAGGCTGAGCCTGTCCAGCCGCGCGCGGCCCAACCGCGGCAGCCTGCGCAGCAGCCCTCCGCGCCTTTGCAGCGGACACAGCCCGGGCAGCCGCAACCGCAGCAGTGCAGGCCCACGCCCGCACCGCCTGTCGGCGGCACGCCTTTTTCGGCTCCGTGGGATCGTTTCGCGAAAATGGCCCCGGCCGGAGCCCGGGTCATGATCACCTATGCCGAACTGGGGCACGACCTCACCGGCAACGCCGACCCTTCCCGTGGACAGCTCATGCGCTCCCTGCTGGGGTTCCTCAAGTGGCCCAAGGGAACTTCCATGTTCTGGCCCTGCACCCTGCCGTGCGACGGCAACCTCGTGCCGCAGACCCGCATGTTCTGGGCCGGCGTCCAAAAGTTCCGCTGTTCCACGATCCTCTGCTTCGGCTCGGAAGCCATGCGCATTATTTATCCCCAGGTGCAGCCCGGCCAGAACGTCATCATGCTCGAGCAGAGTAGCATCCATCTCCTACCTTCCGTGGCCGAACTGGCGGCCAGACTTCCCCACGAACAACAGCTTGCCGTTGCCTCCATAGCCGCTTTGCGCATATAGTTCCGGTATTCTTTCGTTCCCTTCCCGAAACCGTGTGGAGGTTTCATGGCACGACTGACCCTGGTTCTCTTTGCGTTGCTGCTTGTCCTGCCGCTGTCCGCGCAAGCCGCCCCATTCAGGGTGCTGCGCGTGGATCTCGATGCGGCCATCAGCCCGGCCCAGGAGGAGATGTTCGGCGCGGCCCTGAACGAATGCCTGGACAGGAAATGCGACATGCTGCTTTTGGTGCTGGATACTCCCGGCGGATTGGGGGAATCCATGCGGCGCATGGTCAAGGCCATGCTCAATTCTCGGGTACCGGTGGGTGTCTGGGTCGGCCCTTCCGGGGCACGCGCCGCTTCGGCGGGGGTGTTCCTGGTGGCCGCTTCTTCCGTGGCGGGCATGGCCCCGCAGACAACCATCGGGGCGGCATCTCCCGTGAACCTGGGCGGCAAGGATATGGACGAGACCATGGCCAGGAAGGTCCAGAACGACTTCATGAGCCTGGTGCGCGGTGTGGCCGAGGCAAAGGGGCGCAATGCGGCCTGGTATGCCGAGGCAGTGGAGAAAAGCGTTTCCATCACTGCGCACGAGGCTCTTAAGGCCAGGGTCGTTGAAATCGCGGCCGGGACACCGGAAGAGTTCGTGGCCGGAGCAGGGGAGCGGGGCATTCCCTTCAAGGACGGAACCGTCGTCTTCAGCCGGGACGATATCCGGTTGGAATCCCATGATCCCGGATTTCGCTACCGTTTGCTGTCCTGGCTCATGCATCCCCAGATCGCCTATCTGCTTCTGCTGGGCGGCATGCTCGGGCTCTTCATCGAGATCACCCATCCCGGCACGGTTTTTCCCGGCGTCTTCGGCGGCATCTGCCTGCTTGTATCCATGTACGCCCTTTCCGTGCTGCCCACCAATATTGCGGGCATACTGCTCATTCTCTTCGGACTGGTGCTTTTCGGCCTGGAAATCAAGATCGTCAGCTACGGGCTTTTGTCCGTGGGCGGGGTGTCGTGCCTGTTCTTCGGGACCGTAATCCTGTTCCGCGACGAGTTCGGGTATCTGCCCATTCCCCTGTCCGCCATTTTCGGCCCGCTCATATTTTTTACCGTGGTGGTGGGATTTGTTGTCTACCTTGTTGCCAAGGCCCAGAGGAAAAAACAGGCCAGCGGCATGGTTTCCATGATCGGTTTGACCGGCAGGGTGCGTCACTGGAGCGGGAAAACCGGGACAATACTGGTAAGAGGCGAAATTTGGGCCGCAAAGGTCCTTCAGAGCGATTTTACCCCTTTGGTTGAGCAAGAGGTCAAAGTCGTCGGAATAAGCGGCCTGACGCTCGATATCGAGCCATGCAACCAGGAGCCCTTGGCAGACAAGGGCTGACAGCGAAAAGGAGTCTTCGATGTACACGTATCTGCCCATTATCGTGCTGGTGGTCGCCTTTTTGGCGGCGGCGCTCAAGGTTTTGAACGAATATGAACGCGGCGTCGTGTTTCGGCTCGGCAGGGTCATCGGCCAGAAAGGGCCGGGCCTTATCATCCTCATTCCGGTCGTCGATCGCATGGTCAAGGTCTCGTTGCGCATCCTGACCCTGGATGTGCCAAACCAGGATGTCATCACCCGGGACAACGTCAGCGTGAGCGTCAACGCGGTGGTCTATTTTCGCGTGGTGGATCCGGTCAAGGCCATTCTGGAGATCGAGGACTACATGTTCGGCACTTCCCAGCTTGCGCAAACCACGCTTCGTAGCGTATGTGGGGGCGTCGAGCTTGACGATCTGCTGTCCCACCGCGACAAGGTCAATGACCGGATTCAGTCCATACTGGACCAGCACACGGACCCGTGGGGCATCAAGGTCAGTACCGTCGAGGTCAAGTACATCGATCTGCCGCAGGAAATGCAGCGGGCCATGGCCAAGCAGGCCGAGGCCGAACGCGAACGCCGGGCCAAGGTCATCGGGGCGGAGGGTGAATACCAGGCCGCCAACAAGCTGACCGAGGCCGCCAAGATCATCAGCGCCCATCCCGAGGCTTTGCAGCTCCGCTATCTGCAGACCATGCGCGAGATGAGCTCCGAGAGCAAAACATCGACCATCATTCCTGTGCCGCTGGATTTCATTAAAATGTTGAACCCCAACTTTGCATCACCAAAGGACACGGACAAACCATGAAGATACTCGTGACCGGCGCTGCCGGCTTTATCGGTTTTCATCTTTCCAGGCGTTTTCTTGAAATGGGCCACGAAGTAGTGGGCCTGGATGTCGTCAACGACTATTACGACCAGAATCTGAAATGGACCCGCCTGGACATCCTCAAGAAGAGCGACGTGTTCAAGCACGCCCATATCGACATGGCCGACAACAAGGCCATGGAGGATCTCTTTGCCGCGGAAAAGTTCAACCGCGTGGTCAACCTGGCCGCCCAGGCCGGCGTGCGCTACAGCGTGGAGAATCCCCGCGCCTATGTCGATTCCAACGTGGTGGGCTTCCTGAACATCCTGGAAGGGTGCCGCCACAATCAGGTCGAGCACCTGGTCTATGCCTCTTCCAGCTCGGTCTATGGCATGAACACCACCATGCCGCTTTCCCCGCATGAAGCGGTCGATCATCCCATGAGCCTGTATGCGGCCACCAAGAAATCCAATGAAATGATGGCGCATTCGTATAGCAATCTGTATGACCTGCCCACCACCGGGTTGCGCTTTTTCACGGTCTACGGCCCCTGGGGCAGGCCGGACATGGCGTTGTTCCTGTTCACCAAGAATATTATCGAGGGCAAGCCCATTAACGTGTTCAACTACGGCAAGATGCGCCGTGACTTCACCTTCATTGACGACATCATCGAAGGCGTTGTCCGCGTGACCATGAACACCGCAGCACCCAATCCCGCCTGGGACGGAGCCAATCCGGATCCGGCCAGCAGTTCCGTGCCGTACCGCATCTACAACATCGGCAACAACAAGGTGGTGGAGCTTTCCAGGTACATCGAAGTGCTCGAGGAATGCCTGGGCAAGAAAGCGGAGATCAACTACATGCCCATGCAGCCGGGCGATGTGCCTGCCACCGAGGCCAATGTGGATGACCTTGTCCGCGACGTGGGATTCAAGCCGGACACCTCCATTGAAGAGGGTATTAGCAAGTTTGTCGAGTGGTACAAGGACTACTACAAGGCATAATTCATCACTTGATCATCAGAGCCCCGGCTTGGCCGGGGCTTTTTTTTGCCTTTTTTGCGTCTCAGGTTCTGTTCGTCCTTGCCATGAGAATTCTTTCGGTCTAGAAATTTCAAAGTCGGTATGATCATGTGTTTCACGTGAAACATGATGATCAGACCGTAATTGTTTCACGTGAAACAATCTGATTGTGAGCAAGAACATATCGCGAAGACCAGGGGGCGACTCAGTGGCAAGACGAATTGTGATCGCGAATCAGAAGGGTGGGGTGGGGAAGACCACCACTGCCGTCAACCTTGGCGCCTCGCTGGGCGTCATGGAAAAAAAGGTGCTTATCGTGGATTGCGATCCGCAGGGGAATGCCTCCAGCGGGCTGGGGTTCTACCCCGGCGACAAGCGCGAAAACATTTATTCCGTGTTGTTTTCGCCCAAGGATGTGCACAAGGCCATCTATGATTCCGGGGTCCCGTATATGGATATCCTGCCGGGTACTCAGGACTTGGTGGGCGCGGAAATCGAGCTGGTGGACAAGTTCGGGCGAGAGTTTTTTCTCAAGGAATTGCTGGATGAAGTGGACGATGAATATGACTTCATCCTCATCGACTGCCCGCCGTCCCTTGGCCTGCTGACGGTCAACGCCCTGTGCGCCGCCCGCGAGCTGCTGGTGCCCCTTCAGTGCGAGTATTACGCATTGGAAGGCATTGCGCAGTTGCTGATGACATACGAACTGGTCCGCAAGCGTCTGAATCCTGAACTGGATATCCTGGGCGTTGTCCTGACCATGTATGATTCGCGCAACAGGCTTTCCTGGCAGGTCAAGAACGAGGTGCGCAAGGCCTTTCCCCAGCACCTGTTCGAAGTCATCGTGCCCAGGAACGTGCGCCTGTCCGAGGCACCCAGTTTCGGCAAGCCGGTCATCAATTACGACGTCAAGTCCAAGGGCGCCGAGGCCTATCTGGCCCTTGCCCAGGAAGTGGTTCGGAGCAAGACCGAACATTCGTCATAAAAAACCCCGCCGGAGCGGGGTGGAGAGTCGTGGCGGGTATTAGTACTGCCCTTCTTTTCGTAGATCTTTTTCACGATAGGGTTGGTTTTCCACCTTGATGGTGTCCTTGAAATGCTTCTTGGTGATTTTTGCGTGGCATTTCTGGCAGGTGAAGGAGACCAGCCCGGCCAGGTTGGCCGAGGAGAGCCGGAATTTGCGTGGATTGTCCTGTTGCCAGTTCTCCGTGGATTCCCCGCAGTTGTCGCAGTGAACATCGGTGTCCACCGCGTAGGGGAAATCCCAGTACTCCTTGAGCGTTTCCCAATCCGCCAGTGGCTCGGGGCGCTCGGGAGGGGCTTCCTGGATGTTCAGGGCCTTGAGCACGGTCGGTTTGATGGAGGCCCAGGCGTCGGCGGTCAGCAGACAGCCGATCAGGTTGCCGTCCTTGTCGAAAAGTTCCGTGAAATGATCGCTGCTCATGGCGGCTCCTTTAGTTGTGAATTGGTTGCACAGGGTTATAGGCATTAAGCGCCCGATGGGCAAGTGGCTTGAACCCGAGAGATAAGTGAGGAAAGATATGTCCATGAACAAAGGTCTTGGCCGTGGTTTGGATGCATTGCTGGGCGGCGTCCGGGAAGAGGAAGAAAAAGGTCTGGAAGCCGCTTCCGTGCAGATGATCCCCGTGAGCTCGGTGGTCGCCAACCCGTATCAGCCGCGTCGGGAGTTCGATTCCGCCGCCCTGGACGACCTTGCGGCCTCCATCAAGGCCCAGGGGGTTTTGCAGCCCATCCTGGTGCGCCCTGTGGGTGATGATCGCTATGAACTTGTGGCCGGGGAGCGCAGGCTGCGCGCCTCCAAGATCGCGGGCCTGGTGGACGTTCCCTCCCTGGTGCGCGAGATGAACGATCAGGAAAGTCTGGCCATCGCGCTCATCGAAAACCTGCAGCGCGAGGACCTGAACCCCGTGGAAGAGGCGCTCGGCTACCAGCAGCTGCAAAAGGAATTCGGCCTGAGCCAGGACGAGCTTTCCCGGCAGGTGGGCAAGAGTCGTTCCGCCGTGGCCAACTCGCTTCGGCTCCTGAACCTGCCCGAGGAGGTTCAGCAGCATATCCAGATGGGGAAAATTTCCGCGGGCCATGGCCGTGCGATCATGGCGATCACAGAATCCGAGCCGCAGGCGGACCTTCATGAGCGGATCATGGAAAACGGGCTCACCGTGCGTCAGGCCGAGGCGCAGGCCTCGTTCTGGAAGCAGAACGGCCGCCTTCCGGGCGCCGACGAGGTGGGAGCCCCGGTCAAGTCCGCTGGAGCGACTTCTCACAAGGAGTCTTTGGACCCTTCCATGCAGGAACTACAGGCCGTACTCTGCGAGAGCCTGGATCTTGCGGTCAAGGTTTCCGGTTCCCAGGAAAAAGGGCGGATTACCTTGTCATATCGGCAGGGAGACGAATTGCGTTCGCTGTTGGAGAAGCTTGGAGTCGAGAGCCCGTTCTAGGCGGTTTGCATATCGCCGGAAGGCAGACATGTTTGAACTGAATTTGATTCTGATTGATTCGAACAGGCAACCTTGGGCCGCAGGATGCGCCGTGATCAAGTCCCAGGCGCGCGGCAAGGAGCTATGACATATATGAAAGAACTAGTAAGGAATATGGCCGGGAAAAAGGTGATGATCCTGGGCGATCTCATGCTCGATCATTACATGGTTGGTTCGGTGGAACGCATTTCCCCGGAAGCGCCCGTGCCGGTGGTGCGGGTGGAACGCGAGAAGTTCCTCATGGGCGGCGCAGGAAACGTGGCCATGAACATCGCCGCCCTGGGCGGTGCGCCCATGCTTGTGGGCGTGATCGGCGACGACAGGGAAGGGGATGAGCTCAAGACCTTGTGCGAACAAGCGCAACTCTCTGTGAACCTACTGACCGACCCGAACCGGCCGTCCACCAAGAAGACTCGCATCATCGCGCAAAATCAGCAGATATGCCGGGTGGACAGCGAAGACAGCGGCCCTTTGAGCGAGGCGTTGCTGGACCAACTCTTCAAGTATCTGCAAGCTGAACTGCAACAGTACCCCGTGGTCATTCTTTCCGACTATGGCAAGGGATTCATTTCCGCGCCGTTCATGGATCGCTTGAATGCGCTGCTGGAAACCATGTCCAGGCGTCCTCTTGTCCTGGTGGACCCCAAGATCGTCAACTACGATCTGTACAGGGGCGTGGATCTGCTGACCCCCAACACCAAGGAAGCCGGGGAGGGGGCAGGAATCCTGGTCACGGACAAGCCCTCGGTGCTACGCGCCGGCGAAGCGCTTTTCAGGCGTCTCGACTGTAAGCACCTGCTGATCACCCTGGGACCGGACGGCATGGCCCTGTTCCATGATCGCGAGCATATTCAGCATATTCCGACTTTCGCCAAAAAGGTCTTCGACGTGACCGGAGCCGGTGATACGGTGATCGGGGCCTTGGGCCTGGCCCTGGCGTCGGGAGCCGACCTTTTGAGCGCCTGTACCCTGGCCAACCATGCCGCGGGCATAGTGGTGGGCCAGGTGGGCGCAGCCACGGCCTCGGCGCAGGAGCTGCTCGAGGAAGTGGAATGCCATTCCGGCCATCCCGTTTCGACCTGGTAGTGAACTTCGTGAACAAATCGTAATACGGGGGAATATTCATGGGCACCAAGAAGAAAAATGACCAGACAGCCATTCGGACCCTCGGACCGGCCAAGATCGATACCTGTATCCCCATGTGCCGGCCCGTGGACGAATCCAAACCCATGATCGTGACGCTCACGGCCGACGACATCGAGAATCTCACGGATGATCATGTCACGCTCGAGCTGGAGGCGGCGGGACCCCGGGAAAAGCTCTATTTCGATCCCTCCAAGACCAAGTGCGCCATCGTCACCTGCGGCGGCCTGTGCCCGGGCATCAACGACGTGATCCGGGCCATCGTCATGGAGGCCTACCACAACTACGACGTCGCCTCCGTGGTTGGCGTCCAGTTCGGCCTGCGCGGGTTCATTCCTGAATATCAGTTCGATTTCATCGAGCTGACCCCGGACCGTGTTGCGGACATTCACCAGTTCGGCGGCACCATCCTCGGCTCGTCCCGCGGGCTGCAGGCCCCGGACCAGATCGTGGACGCGCTGGAGCGCTCCAACATCAACGTGTTGTTCATGATCGGCGGCGACGGGACCATGAAGGCGGCAAAGGCCATTGTCCGCGAGATCGACAAACGGGGCCAGAAGATATCGGTCATCGGAATCCCCAAGACCATCGACAACGACATCAATTTCGTGACCAAGTCCTTTGGGTTCGACACGGCCGTGGAAAAGGCCACCGAATCCATCCAGTGCGCGCACGTGGAAGCCGTGGGCATGCAGAACGGGATCGGCCTGGTCAAGCTCATGGGCCGGGAATCCGGGTTTATCGCGGCCCAGTCGACCCTGGCCCTCAAGGAAGTCAATTTCGTGCTTATTCCGGAAAAGAAGTTCGAGCTGCACGGGGAGGGCAACTTCCTGCAATCCCTGGAAAATCGGCTCAAAAATCGGGGCCATGCCGTGATCGTCTGCGCCGAGGGCGCTGGCCAGGAGCTTTGCCCGGACTACGGCAAGCCGGATGAGTCGGGCAACCCGGTCCTGGGCGACATTTGCGGGGTGCTCAAGAAGGAGATCAAGGAATACTTCGGCAAGCTGGGCATGGAGTACGGCATGAAGTACATCGATCCCAGCTACATTATCCGTTCAGTGCCCGCCAACGCCAACGACCGCATCTACTGCGGCTTCCTGGGCCAGAACTCGGTGCATGCGGCCATGTCCGGCAAGACCGGCATGGTGGTGAGCATGCTCCAGAATCGCATGATCCATCTGCCGCTGGAACTGGTCACCGAGCGCCGCAAGAAACTGAATACCAATTCCGCGTATTGGCGGTCCGTGCTGGAGTCCACCGGGCAGGAGGATTTCTGCAAGATGGACCCCACCTGCAGGAGATAAAAAAAGGGAGCCGAAAGGCTCCCTTTCTCATGGCAGGTGAAAAGGCTTTCTATTCGTTGGCGGCCAGCTTGCGGCGGACGTGTTCGTAGACCGTGCTGGAGGCGGAGCGTTCGGATTCGATGGCCAGTGTCAGCAGTTCCAGGAGGAGATCGGTGTCGTAGTCCATTTCCAGGCCGCCGTTGTTCACACGGCAGGTCTCCTGGCCCGGCTGCACCGTGTAGGCTCTGCGCTCGCGGGCATGGCCTATGGCGGAGATGATGCTGTAGGCGTATGCATCGGAGTCGTTCTTGTAGAGTTTCTCCATGGTCAGCATGCCCGTGTCGTCATTGAAATACATTTCCTCGCCGACCAGATGCCCCTTGAAGGGCAGATCCTCGCCGAAATCGTTGGGAAGGCTTACTTCCAGGACCGGATCGTGTCCGGCCATCTTCTTCACTGCCATTATCTGCTCCTTACTCCAGAGGGAGTTTAAGCTGTTTGGGTCCCTTGGTTTCCTTTTTGGCCACCTGGACCTCTTTCCAACCATGTTCAATAAATTCAAGCAGTGAAGCCTCTGCGACACGCCACTGACTCCCGATCTTGATGGCCTTGATGCTGCCAGCCGTCACCAGCCGGTACGCGGTGCGGTAGTGCACTCTCAGGGCATCGGCCACTTCCTGAATCGTCAGAAGTGCAGGTGTGTTAGGGGTGTCTTGCATGGCCGCACTGTCTACTGTTTATACATACAAGGCAAGTATTGTCATAATCAGACAATAAATGTCAACAAAGTACAACGCAGCACAACAGAGTCTAGACTTTTTCTAGGCAGTCGCTATGCGATTGCTTTACAGGGCGTTAGGGAAAGGTTGCTTTCCCGGGCCTGAAAACAGAGCAAGATTATAAAGGACTCAGATCAGAACGAGCCACCTTTTCGGGGCCAATAGCCGTTGTAGCCTCGGCACAGGAAAATGGTGAATGTCCGCGCCGGCATGCCGTTGTAGGTGGTGTGGACCGGAATGGGATCGCTGATGGACTCGAACATCTTTTCGATGTCCGGGTAGGTCCCTTTTTCCAGTTTCTTGCGGACAAAGATGGCGTCCCAGCCGATCTTGTCCTGGGGACCGTTCCATATGTCGTATTGGTTCATGCGCCGATTCTGTACCCAGGCGCAATAGGTGCGCGGCTGGCCGGGGACGTAAAAGGCCAGCGCAGAGGTCATGTCGTAGAGTTCCGAAAAAATAAAGACCTTGTCGGGGTTCGCGAACCGGGTGAGGCGGAGGTCTTCGACGGTCTGCCCCAACTCCTCCCAGCCCTTGAGCCGGTTGGTGATATTGTATTCCCGGGGAATGGGCAGCAGGTGCGCCGTATGGACAAGCAGGAATATGGCCAGGGAAAGTGCGGCAAGGAAATAGATTCCCCAGGATTTGATTCTGCGAGCACGCAGCAGGGAGTCCAGTCCGTGTGCCGCCAGCATGGCGCCGGCCACATAGCTGACGGCCGACCAGTTGGGCATGATCTTGGTGTGGAAGCTCCAGGCAATGAAAAAGAGCCAGATAGGCCAGAAAAAGGTTGCCAGGAGCAGGGACTGGCGCTGGTCCACCTCCGGGCGTTCGCGAAAGGGACTGACAATCGTATTGCGGCAGTAAGCGCCGACAGCCTTGATGCCGCCGTAGAGCATGAGCAGCAGCCACCAGGGCGTGGCGAGCCCGAACTGGGATCCGATGTAGTCCGGGAAACGGTCGAAGCGGATCAGCGGGGCATCGGAACCGCCGACCCCTGCCAGGTGGGAAACGTGCTTGAAACCCACGAAGCCGTTCTGCACGTTCCATATGAGGATGGGCAGGAAGCCGATGACCAGGCCTGCCCCGAGAGCCGTGAACAGGTATTTCCAGAAATGCCTGGGGGTAAGGTCCCTGCGGCGCAGGGCGAATCCGTAAAGGAAGGCCAGGCCGCCAAAGGCCAGCATCATGTATTTCGCCAGGATGCCCAACCCGAAAAGCAGGGCCAGGACGGCAAAAGGCCAGATTCTCGCCTTGGTGCTGGGCGGAGGAAGATTCTTCTTGGGTGTGCTGCCCAGGTAAAGGCAGGCCATGGAACTGGCCCAGCAGAAAATCAGGCTGTTGTCCGTGGTCATGAGCAGGCCCAGGGCCATAAACAGGACCATGGTGTCGGTGATGAACAGGGTCCACAGTCCCAGGTCGGGCCTGCGCCAGGATCTGGATAAGAAGAGGAAGAGAATTGTCTGGGTGCAGGCGAACCCGAGAATGGAACCGAACCGGACGCCCAGTTCCGTATTGCCGAATATGGTGGTCCAGAACTTGATGATCAGTGCGATCAGCGGACCCTTGGAGTAGTAGCTCATCTGGAGATGGCGGGTCCAATCCCAGTACTGGGCCTCGTCCTGGACCAGGTTGAGCTGGCCGGTGGCGGCAAACCAGGTGCGGACTGCAAAGGGGACCAGAATGAGCAATGCGGCCCACAGGGCCGGGCGGGTCTTGAGCGATTGTACGATTGTTTTCATGCGGCGTCTCCGGTGGGTGGTCTTCTACCCAATGGCGTTGCTCCTGTCCACATGGGCTCCCTTGCTCGGGTGGGTCAAGCTTACTGGACCTCGTCCGCCAGGATCATGGCGGGGTCCTGCAAGTCGGCGAGAATCTGCTGGTTCATTTGCGCCAGAATTCTTCGAAAATAGCTGAGATCATTGACGGAAAGCCCCTTTTCGCAAATGTCCCTGACATCCGTCAGTGCGGCCTCGACCACGGATCGGACCTTCTGGCCCCGCTCGGTAAGGTAGTAGACGCATTTTCGTAGATCCAGAGGGTCGCGCTCCATGCGTAGCAATTTATCCCGTTCCATGCGCTTCAAGGTATTGGCCAGGGTGGGCTGCTCCACATGGACTTTTTCCAGCAAGTGCTTCTGGCTGATTCCGTCCTGTTCCCACAAACACAGGAGCAAGGGGATTTGGCCCGGACGGATGTCATAAGGGGCCAGTTTTTGTCCCAGATTCTGCCGCAAAAGCCTTCCGAATCGTTCCAATGAGTAAAAGAGGTATATATTATATTGGAATGGCATGCTTTTCTCCTGATTAAATAGCATACGATATAAATATGATAGCATGCTATATGGATGGCATCAACCAGCATTCCTCAGAAAAAGCATGCATGGCCTGCAAGGACAATAGGAAAAACTGTAAAAAATGGTTAAACAGGGCTTGAGTTGTGATTGGTAATGAAATATGTATGCGCCTCATTGAGGATGAAAGTCCTTGAAACCCAACAGAGGAGTCACGATGAACACCCAGGCAATTTACAACATCCACTGCGTCAGTCTTGTACGAGACTTGGCTTCGTTGGATCGTCCTAGGTGTCGTGTTTCCTGAGTTCGGGAGCACATAACTGCACGCATTCTAGGGCGGTCCGGAAACGGGCCGCCTTTTTTGATCGAAATAATCAGGAAAAACGAAAGACTAATCATATACAAATTCGAAAGGTACACACTCATGTTGCAAAGATGGGAAGCAAAAAATGGATACAGGGAGGCCTTCAGGATAGGGTTGCCCTTGGTCATCAGCATGGCCTCGCACACGATCATGATGTTCACGGACAGGGTCTTTTTGGGGCGTTACAGCATCGACGCCCTGGCGGCGGCCTTCCCGGCCAGCATGACCAATTTCCTGTTCTTCTCCTTTTTTCTGGGGACGCTGGAGTATGTCGGGGTCTTCGTGGCCCAGTACACGGGAGCCATACGCCATGAGCGCGTCGGAGCCGCCCTGTGGCAGGGGATCTTCTTCTGTATCCCCGCGGCGCTGATCATGGCGCTGCTGGGCCTGAACGCACACGGGATTTTTGAGCTCGTGGGACATGCCCCGGCGATCCGGCAATTGGAGGCGGATTATTTCAGCATTGTCTGCCTGGGAAGCTTCTTCCCGCTGCTGTCGGTGGTCTTTTCCACGTTCTATTCGGGCAGGGGGATTACCAAGCCGGTCATGTTCGTGAACATGTTCGCGGCGGCCGTGAACATCCCCCTGGACTGGATGATGATCAACGGATACGGCCCGTTCCCGGAGATGGGAATCAAGGGCGCGGCCCTGGCCACGGTCTTTGCCGGCACCATCAACGCCCTGATTCTGGGCAAGATGCTGTTCACGGCCGAGCACAACCGCAAGTACGGCATTCTGCGCAACTGGCGTCTGGATTTCGACCTTCTCAAGCGGTTCCTCAAGTTCGGGCTTCCGGGCGGAGCCCAGTTCTTCCTGGACATGTTCGCCATTTCCTTTTTCGGGTTCATGGTCGGGCAGTTCACGCGGGCGGAACTTGCAGCCACGAACATCGCCATATCCATTGATACCCTGGCCTTTCTGCCCGCAGTGGGCATGTCCATTGCCGCAAGCATCATGGTGGGCCAGTCCATGGGACGCGGAGACCTGCAGGGCGCGCGGTACGCGACCAACAGCGTGCTGCATCTGGTCATGGTCTATATGGTCGCCATGGCCGCGGTGTTCATCTTCGCGCCCGGGCCGCTGCTCGGGCTGTTCAAGACCACGGGCATGAGCGACGCGGAATTCGCGCCCATCATGGCCATGGGCGCCGTGTTCCTGCGCTACGTTGCCGCCTTCACCGTGCTGGACGCGCTGCTCAACGCCTACATGGGCGGGCTCAAGGGCGCCGGGGACACCCGGTTCATCATGTGCGTCATGGGCAGCCTGGCCGTATTCGTCATGATTCTCCCCATGCTGCTCGTGTTCAAGTACACGGATCTGGGCATCCATGGTCCCTGGCTCTGTCTGGTGGCCTATGTCGCCATCATGGCCGTCATCTTCGTGATCCGCTTCCGGAGCGGCGCCTGGCTCAGGCACCGGGTCATCGAGGAGGCGCACTAGGCAAAGGCGCTTGGACTCGAGGCCGTACTAGGGTAGGTTGCCGGCATGGACTGGGAACTGCTGAAGACCCATATGAAGAAACACGCCCCCGAAAAGGGAGGACCCGTCGTGGTCGCCTTTTCCGGGGGCGTTGACAGTTCCGTGGTCGCCCTTGCCGCCCTGGATGCCTTTGCTTCGCGATCCCTGGCTTTGACCGTGGACACCGGACTTGTCCTGGGCCATGAGCTGGAGCGGGCCGGAAACGTGGCCGCACTTATGGGGATGTGGCACAAGGTGCTGCCCGTGCATGTGCTGCATGACCGGCGGGTCGCGGAAAACGGTCCTGAACGCTGCTATTGGTGCAAGCGTTCGATTTTCGAGGCAATTCGGGAAACCTTCGGCGAGAATGCCGTGCTCATGGACGGCACCACGGCCGATGACGATCCCGCCAGGCCGGGCATGCGTGCGCTTTCGGAGTTCGGGGTTGTTTCGCCCCTGCGTTTTGCGGGGGTGCCCAAGGACAAGGTCCGGTCCCTGGCCCGGGAGCGGGGATTGCCCAACCACGACCTTCCTTCAAACAGCTGCCTGGCCACCCGTGTGCCGATGGGGCAGCCCCTGGACAGGCGGGTGCTTTTCGTGGTGAATGCAGTGGAAAACCGGCTGGTTGCAGCGGGGGTGGATGACCTGCGCGCCAGGGTTGATGAGCTGATGATGACCATATGGTATCCCAGCCGCCACGCGGGAATTGTGGCAGGGGAAAGGAAAAATGTTCAGGAGATGATCGCGTCTTCCGTGCTGGAGGGGGTGGTTTTCAAGGAGTGGCGGACATGAGCATGGACGAGTTGCTGGAGCGCTTCAAGCAAGGGCTGGTCGACGTTGACGAGGTCAAGCGCGAGTTGCTCAGGCAGACCTATATCGATGCCGGATGCGCCAAGCTGGATACCCACCGGGCCATGCGCAAGAATCACCCGGAAGTGGTGTTCTGTCAGGGAAAGACCTGCGATCAGCTCGTGATCATCTATGGGGAGCTTCTGGCGCGGCATGGCCGGGTCCTGGGCACGAGGGCCTCGCGGGAACAGTATGAGGCCGTTTCGGGGCAGGTTCCGGGGACGGCATATGACAAAACCTCAGGCCTGCTCTGGGTGTGCGGCGAGCAGCCGGATCCACGGGGCAAGGTGGTTGTCGTTTCCGCAGGCACCACGGATATCCCGGTCGCCGAGGAGGCCGCCAAGGTTGCGGAGTACATGGGCAGCTTCGTGGAGCGCCACTACGACTGCGGCGTGGCGGGCATTCACCGCCTGTTTTCCATTGCGGATTCCTTTGTGGACGCCAAGGCGATCATTGCCGTGGCGGGCATGGAAGGAGCCTTGCCGTCCGTTGTGGGCGGCATTGCGGCGGCTCCGGTCATCGCCGTTCCCACCAGCGTGGGATATGGCTCGGCCTTTGAAGGGCTTTCGGCCCTGCTGACCATGCTCAATTCATGCGCACCGGGTATTTCCGTGGTCAACATCGATAACGGTTTCGGCGCGGGATACCTGGCGCACATGATCAATGCCCAAAGCCGCTAGCCGTCCGCAACCCGTAGAAAAGACGACATGAAAAAAGGCCCGCCGTAGGCGACGGGCCTTTTCCTTTCAAGCGTTGGACCCGTTACTGGTCCAGATTGAGATCCTCGCCCGCCATGACGCGGTTCATGTTGCGCACCGCGCACATCTTGCCGCACATGGAACAGGTGTCCTCATGCTCGGGCTTGGAGGAATCCCGGTATTCCTTGGGCTTGACCGGGTCCATGGCCAGTTCGAACATCTTGCACCAGTCGATGGCGGCGCGGGCCCGGGACATATTATCGTCCCAGTCGCGTGCCTCGGGCACGCCCTTGCCGATATCGCCCGCGTGGGCCGCGATGCGAGTGGCGACAATGCCTTCCTTCATGTCTTCCAGGGTGGGCAGCCGCAGGTGCTCGGCCGGGGTCACGTAGCACAGGAAGTCCGCGCCCGCGTTGGCCGCGATAGCCCCGCCGATGGCCGCCGTGATGTGGTCGTAGCCCGGGGCCACGTCCGTGACCAGGGGACCCAGCACATAGAAGGGCGCGCCGTGGCAGAGCTTTTTCGCCAGGGTCACGTTGGCTTCGATCTCGTTGATGGCCATGTGGCCGGGACCTTCGATCATGACCTGGACGTTGCGTTCCCAGGCGCGCTTGGTCAGCTCGCCGAGCACGATCATTTCCTGGATCTGGGTGGCGTCCGTGGCGTCGTGCAGGGAGCCGGGGCGGCAGCCGTCCCCGAGGCTCAGGGTCACGTCGTGCTTTTCGCAGATGTCCAGGAGTCGGTCGAAGTGCTCGTAGAATGGGTTTTCCGCGTCGTTGAGCTTCATCCAGGAAAAGAGCAGGGAACCGCCCCGGGAAACGATGCGGGTCAGGCGCTCGTCGCGTTCCACGATTTCGGCGGCCTTGCGGTTCAGCCCCGCGTGGATGGTCAGGAAGTCCACGCCGTCCGCCACGTGCTGTTCCACCACGTTGAAGAACTCGTTCACGGTGATGTCCTTGAGATCCTTCTCAAGGAATCCGACAGCGTCATAGATGGGCACCGAGCCGATCATGGCCGGTGATTCCTGCACCAGTTTGGAGCGGAATTCCTGGGTTTTGCCGAAGCAGCTCAGGTCCATGATGGATTCGGCCTTCATGGACAGCGCATGGCGCACCTTTTCCATTTCCTGATCCACGTCATCACAATCCTTGGAGATTCCGAGATTGACGTTGATCTTGGTGCGCAGCCCCCTGCCCACGCCCTCGGGATCGATATTGGGGTGGTTCCGGTTGCAGGGGATGATGGCGTGCCCGACGGCGATCAGCTCCATCAGGCGTTCGACGGAAATGCGTTCCTTGGCGGCGACGCATTTCATTTCCTTGGTGACGATACCCTTGCGGGCCGCGTCCATTTGGGTTGAATAACTCATGAAATCTCCTCTAGCCGTGGGACAGGATATCCATTGGGGTGGATATTCGTGGGAGGAAGCTTCATCCTTCGTAGCGGCGCTGTCAAGGAAACGTGTGTTTTAATGCCTTTCAGGCCGCACGTGTCCTTGCTCCCGCATGCGGAGAAAGGTATAGAGAAGAAGGCGGTGAAGGCTGTGCTTGATCACTGTCATCATTAGATTTTCATCGGCAAAAGATCACGGGTGTGGACCGGCGGCATATTGGAGTCGTTTGGAGACAGCCTGGAAAAAACACAAGGTGGAAAAAGAATTGCGTACACTGTTTCTGGACTGCACCACCGGGGTGAGCGGCGACATGCTGCTGGCTTCCCTGACCCATGCCGTGGATGAACTGGAGGGTCCGGGACAGGGCTTTTCCGTGCTGCAATCCGAGCTCGAAAAACTCGACCTGAAGGGCTTTGAACTGGACGTTCGGGAGCGAAAAATCGCGGGAATCATGACCCGTTTTTTGGACGTGCGCCAGACCTCGGACCAGCCGTTGCGGCATCTTGCGGATTTGACTCGGATCATTGAAGGTGCCGACCTTTCCGAATTCGTGGCCTCCCATAGTCTGGAGGCAGTAAAGGCCTTGGCAAATGCGGAATCCAAGGTGCACGGCACCACCGTGGACCATGTTCATTTCCATGAAGTGGGGGCCGTGGATACCATTGTGGATATTGTTGGAGCCGTGGCTCTGGTCGCGCATCTTCAAGCCGGGAAAATCGTCGCTTCCGCCGTGGACCTGGGCAGCGGATTCGTGGAAATGGCCCATGGCCGTCTTCCCGTGCCGCCGCCCGCCTGCGCCGAGCTTGCTAAAGGCATGGTCACCTTTGCTTCCAACTCGGGCATCGAGCGGGCCACGCCTACGGGGCTGGCCTTGATCAGAACCCTTGCCCAGGGTTTCACAACGTTGCCTTTGGGTGAGTTGCAGGCTGTTGGATACGGTTGTGGTTCCCGCTCCGGGGATGATCAACCCACCTACGTGCGAGCATTCGTGATCAACGAGGTGTGCGAAGAGTCGGTCCTGGCGGAGCATGTTCATGCCTGAGAGTGTGCAGGTCGTCATCGCGAAATATCGCGAAGATGTCTCCTGGGCTGAACGTCTGGGCCTGTCCTACATTGTGTACGACAAGAGCTCCGAACCGCTAACCGATGCGCGCCGGCTGCCGAATATCGGTCGCGAGGCCCATACTTATCTGACCCACATCGTGGAGCAGTGGGAGAGCCTGGCCGGGCACACGGCCTTTGTGCAGGGCAATCCCTTCGACCACCTGAATGATCACGGAAAAGCCGATGTCCAGGAGCTTCGGTCCATGATCATGGACTGCGTGGAGCGCAATGTCCCGTTCCGGGGTTTTGCCTGGTTCCGGCTTCGGTGCGACGGTCTGGGCAGGCCCCATGACCTGGGGAATCCGGAAAACAGGGGACGCTGGCCCGGCTGGGGAAAGGACATTCCTGTGGCCGAGGTCTTTTCCAGGCTCTTTGCCGCCGAGCCTCCCCGGGAGTTCATCGCCAGGGCCGCGACAGGCCTTTTCTGCGTCTCGGCCGAACGCATCCGGACCCGGCCCCGGGAGTTTTACGAATATGCCTTGCGGTTGGTTGCGGAAGATCCCCGGGACACCGAAAACACGGGCCACGCCCTTGAGCGGCTCTGGCAACTTGTTTTTAACGGCAACCGTGCGTGGAACAAAGATAAGTATTTCTAACGCCCAGGCCTGGGCCGCCCGTGCCGCCGGATGCGGCGCACATTGTGGAGAGAGTTGGAGATGTCCCTTCCCCTGAACCTGAGCATAGCCCTTTCCTCTTTGGCCACGCACAAGGTGCGCGCCATTCTGGCCATGCTCGGGGTCTTTCTCGGGGCCCTGGCCTTTACCGGGGTGCAGCACGTTTCCAAGATCATGGTCCGCAAGGCGGTCATCGAAACCGAAAAGCTCGGCCCCAACTTCTTTGTGGTGCTTGCGGGTCAGGTGCGTTTCCGGCGCAATGGATCGGTGGGTGTCCGCAACGACATGGCCAATTTCCGTCTCGGCGACGCCCGGGCCATCATCGACGGCGTGCCCTCGGTGCTCTCCGGGACGCCCTATGCTTATGGCTCCTTTTTGATCAAGGGCGGCGGCAACGCCCTGACGGCGCAGGTTTTCGGCACCTGGCCCACTTGGCCTGAGGTGCGCAGCATCAAGCCCATGCTCGGCCGCTACTTCACTTCGGAGGAGCTGGAAAGTCGGGCCATGGTCTGCACCATGGGCGTCACCATTGCCGAGCGTCTCTTCGGCGGCGCCGAGGCCGCCCTGGGCCGGACCGTGCTCATCTACCGCGCTCCCTACAAGGTCATCGGCATCATGGAGCCCAAGGGGCGCGATCTGGTGGGGGACAACCAGGACGAGTTCATGTTCATGCCCCTGACCACCTACATGCGCCGGGCCAGCAACCAGGATTTTCTCAACGGGGTTTCCCTGCGCCTGGCCAAGGGAGCGGACATCGGCCTGGTGGAGGAGGCGGCCCGGGATATCCTTCGCACGCGGCATCGGATCAAGCCCGGCCAGCCCGACGACTTTGGCCTGCTTGCGGCCAGAGACACCATCAAGCTCCAGCGCGAGGCCCTGGATCTCATGAGCACCCTGGGCCTGATCACCTCCGTGGTTTCCTTTGGCGTGGGCGGCATGGGCATTCTTTCCATCATGATCCTGGTGGTGCGCGCCCGCAGGGTGGAGATAGGCATCCGCAGGGCCGTGGGCGGCAAGCGCAGCGATATCATCCGCCAGTTCCTGTTCGAGTCCGGGCTCATGGCCGGGGTGGGCGGCCTGTGCGGGGTGATTGCCACGGTGATGCTGGTGTTCGGGCTGCACAAGGGGTTGGACCTGCCTCTGATCATCGATCCCTCCAGCCTGCTGCTGACCTTGATCGGCTCCTGCCTCATCGGCCTGGCGGCGGGCGCCTACCCGGCCTGGCAGGCCGCGCACATCGAGATTCTCGACGTTCTCAAGAGCGACGGCTGATCCGACATCTTTCCCTTCTCTCCAGACAAAATAACCGACTTGCATACGGAATTATGCTCAGTATGATGAAGGAAACGGCCCATTGCGCCGTGGGAGAGCGTCATGAAGAAGGTTCTGCGACTACTCTTTCTTGCCATACTCGGCCTCTTGCTGCCGGTGGGGGCGGCCCTGGCGGGCAGCACCATCATGGTGGCCACGGACTACTGGCCTCCCTTCCGCATTGAAAGCGAAGACATTCGCGGCATCGACCCGGACATTCTGCACGAGGTGGGCAAGCGCATGGGCGTGGAATTCGTCATGACCCGCATGCCCTGGGCCCGCTGCCTCGAGGAGATGCGGCGGGGCGGGGTGGACATGATGAGCGGCCTGGCCAAGACCCCGGAACGGGCCGAATACATCCAGTACAGCGATGTCGTCTATTATGCCTGCGCCCCGGCCTTTTATGCCCGGGAGGGGACAAAGGCGGCCCGTGTTTCCACCTACGCGGGGCTGCGCGATTTCAGCATCGGGTATACCCGCAGCTCGGCCTACTTCGAGCCCTTTGATTCGGACAAGACGCTGCACAAGATGGCCGGGAACAACGAACACCAGCTTTTGCGCATGGTCAGCGAGGGCCGCTGGGACATGCTCATCGGCACGGACTGCCAGGTGGACTATGATCTGGCCCGCATGGTCGGCACGGAAAATCTAGTCAAGGTCGCCTACCGCCCGGAACAGCGGGTCAATCTGTACATGGGATTTTCCAAGCGCTCGCCGTTTCGCAAACGCATGGGCGAGTTCGATGCGATCCTCCGGGACATGCTCGCGAACGGGGAGATCTCCAGGATTGCCTCCAGGTACCTGAAGGTCAGCGCCAAGTAGAGGAACATGGCCGCGCAACGGGCCGCGCCTTTTTTCCCCGCCTTATTCAGAATCGCAAGGACAGGCAGGTCAGGCCGCCGTCCATCTTGCGGAATTCGGATGTGTCCACGATTCGTATTTTCGCCCCCATATTGCTCACCAGTTTTAGTGTCCGGGGAAAGCCTTCGGGCACCAGCAAGGTCTCGTTCACCAGCAGGCAGTTGGCCGCATAGGCCTCGTCGCCGGGTACGGTGATCACACGATAATCGCGGAATTCCGGCCGCGCGGCCAGGGCCGCGGAAGCCAGCACCGTGTCTTCGGCCACCGCGTTGATGTCGGTCTTGAGGTGCAGGCCTGCGGCAAGGGGCACGGGCACGGCCCGGTACCCGAAACGGTCCACGACGTCCTTGAACTGCTCGAAGCCCGCCCGGTTGGTGCGGCTGGTGATGCCCACGAAAAAGGTTTTGCCCATGAGCAGCACGTCGCCGCCGTCCAGGGTGCCGGGCGCTTCAATGGGGAACACGTCGCCGTATTGTTCCAGCTCCGGCCGCATGGCTGCGGCCTCTCCCGTGCGCGACGGCGCCCCGGGAAGGGCCAGCACCGCAGCGCCGTCCCCCGGCAGCATTACGGCAGGGTCCTCCACGAACACGGAATCCGGATATTCGGGCAGGGCGTCCAGGATTTGCACGCTCAGGCCGGCTTCGGTCAGCGCCGCGCAATAGTCCTTGTGCTGGGCCAGGGCCGTTTCGAAATCGGGCGCGCCCAGGGCGGCGGTGGTCAGACCCTGGGACATGGACTGTGGCGGAATGCGGGTAATGGCTCGGGAAAACATCACGATACTCCTCCTTTATGTGCCTTGCGACTATGGCACAGGGCGCAGGTGCGGACAAGATTGACAGAGGAGCGGAACCGTTTTATGAACATGTTCAGTGAACGTGTTCATGAAAGAGGAAAACATGAGATCAAAGCGAGAGCAGGGCAAGATTGAAACCCGGCGAAAAATCTTCGAGGCGGCCAGGGCCGCCTTCCTGGAGCAGGGGTTCGAGGGAACCACCATGCGGGATGTCGCCGCGCGGGCCGGGGTGGGGCTGGGCACCGTGAACCTGCATTTCAGGGACAAGTCATCGCTTCTTCACGAGGTGTTCTATGGGGAGATCGAGCGCAAGGCCTTCGAGGCCGTTGCCCATGTCCCGGACGCTCCCCTGGAGGAGCAGCTCGTCCACCTGCTGAACGAGGAATACAGGTATTACGAGGAGCAGCGGGTGGCCCTGACCCATTGGGTCAAGGAATCCTTTTTCATCGCCGGGCACTGGGGGAGCAGGTACGAGGAGCAGCTCTGGCGCTATGCCGGAGAGGTGGCGAAGCTCTTCGAGTCGGCCCGTGATCGCGGCGAGATCAAGCCGGAAACCGACTGCGGGGTTGCGGCCATGTCCTACATTTCCCACTACATGATCGGGCTGGTCATGGGCGTGCGCAAGGAGCCGTTCAACCGGGAGGAAGTCATGAAAACCGTGGAGCCCATGGTCAGGATGCTCGCCCGTGGGCTACGCAGCAAGGAGGCGCGCCATGAGTCTTGATTATTCCTGGACCATCCCGGCCTTTCGGGAGCGCATGGCCGGTGCGGATCATGTGGATTCCCACGACATCGAGGGCGACCTGCCGTTCAAGCGGCAGCTGGTGCGGGCCATGAACTGGGCCCCGGCGTGGGTGAAGTTCCTGTACAAGGTCCGCAAGGTCGTGGCCCGCGTCATGGGCCTGGAGCACGACGACGCCTATGGCTACCAGCGCTTTGACGAGGCCTCCTTTCCCATGCGGCCGGGCGAGATGGCCGGCCCCTTTGAAGTGGTCGCGGCCCGGGAGGATTCCTTCTGGATGGCCCGGGCCGAGGACAGGCATCTGGCCGGATACATCTGCATGGCCGTGGAGGAACTGGGCCAGGGGCGCAGGAAATACCACTGCACCACCATCGTCTGTTTCCGCAACTGGCTGGGACCTGTCTATTTCAACCTGATCCGCCCGTTTCATCATCTCATTGTGCGCGGCATGTTGCGCGAATCTGTCAGGCGCGACAGCTGAAAACTCCGTAATGGCTTGGTTGCTACATGTAAAAAAATGTAAACGGCGTTAAAGATTGTGAACACTGTTTACGCGATAATTGAATCCTGATAGTCCGAACCTATGGCAACAAGCAAACGAGTCAGCAAGGAGCAGGAGCGCAAGCGGCGTCTCATTCTGGAGGCGGCCAAGCGCCTTTTCGCCAAGGAAGGGTTCGACAACGTCTCCATGCGGCGCATCGCGGCCGAGGCCGACTACAGCCCGGCCGCCATCTACCGCTATTTCCGGAGCAAGCGCGAGATTCTTTCCCATCTGCGCAACCAGGGTTTTGCCGAGTTCAGCAGCAACCGCGCCTATCTGGAGGAGTCCCTTTCGCCCGAGGAGCTGCTTCGGGAGGCGGGCAGGAGCTATATCCGTTTCGCCATGAACAACCCCGACGATTTTCACCTCATGTTCTGTACCTCCTGTCGCGAGGTGGACCTGGAGGGGGAACTGGCCGGGGCGTCCCTGGAGTCCTACAGGCGTTTTCGCTCCATGGTCGGCAGGGTGGTGGAAAGCGGCTATTTCGGGGACGCGGATGAAGAGGCCGTGGCCTTCGGGCTCTGGGCCGGGGTGCAGGGGCTTGCCAGCCTGATCACCAGCGGCCGGGCCCAGATTTTCAGCGAAAGCGACGTGGACGATCTTATGGAGCGCGTCTTGCGTTTCCTGCGCCGTCCCGCGGGGACAGGGGATAGATCTCAAGGAAAAAGGTGATTGGTCATGAAGAGGATACTGGTTTTCATGCTGGCGGCCGGAGTGCTGCTTTTTGCCGGTTGCGGAAACGGCGACAAGGAGGCCGGGGCCCAGGAATCCCCGAAGCCAGAGGCGGCCGTTTCCGGGGAATCGGTTGCTTCCGTTGAGAAGCGTCCCGAAACGCCGGCTTCCACCGAGACGTTCATGGTGCGGCCCGCGGCGCGGAACGCCACGCTCACGGCCTTTACCCGCGCCCGCAACTCCATGACCCTGGTGAGCGAGGTTTCGGCCCGCGTGGAAAGGGTGCCCACGGACGTGGGCGACGTCATCGGGGCGGACGGGGTCTTTGCCTACCTGGACGCCACCTTCATCCAGCTGGACCTGGACAAGAACCGGGCCGACCAGCAGCGGCTCAGGAGCGACGTGGTCTATTTCGGCAAGGAAAAGGGGCGCTACGACGAACTGGTCAAGCAGAAGACCGCTGCCCAGTCCACCCTGGACAGCTTCGCCCGCGATCACACCACCTCGCTGCAGCAGCTCAAGGCCCTGCAGATCGAGGAAAAGCGACTCATGGAGCAGCTGGACCGCCACACCCTCAGGGCTCCGGCCGGGTGGAAGGTCACCGAGCGCTACATCGAGCCCGGCGAATGGGTGAACGTGGGCGACAAGGTTGCCGAGCTGGGCCGTTATGACGTGCTCCTGGTCCCCTTGCCCTGGGTAGCGGAGAATACCGCGCCCTCAAGGACATGGGTGCGGACGTGCCCCTGCTGCTGCCCGAACTGGGCATGACGGTCCATGCACACGTGGAGCGCGTGTCTCCGGGGTTTGATCCCGAGACCCGCAAGATCAACGTGGACCTGCAGATCGACAAGGGCGATTTCGAGTTCCGGGGCGGGGTCCGCACCGAGCTGACCCTGGACCTGCCGGATCCGGGCGGGTCCGTGCTGGTGCCTGCGAGCGCACTGGTCAAGGCCTACGAGGAGCATTTCCTGGTGCTGCCGGACAAGGAGCGTGTTCGCGTGGTGCTGCTGGGCTCGGGGCCGGACAACACGCGCCGCGTGACCTCGCCGGACGTGCGGCCGGGTGACGAGTTCCTGAAATATCCCTCCGGAAACGGCTCGTAAGCGGGGAGCTTGGGCATGAGCAGCAAACCCTCCAGCCCGGTCAAAGGGCTCATTGAATTCACCCTGCGCCAGAAGGTGTTCGTCAACCTGGTCTTCATCATCCTCATGGTGGTGGGCGTGTTCTGCGTTTTTGACCTGCCCGTGGAGCGCTACCCTGACGTGCAGATGGGCAAGGTCATCATTTCCACCTACCTGCCCGGGGCCAGTCCCTCCGAGGTGGAGGCCCTGGTCACCCGCGAGATCGAGGACGCCCTGGACGACCTGGAAAACGTGGAGTTCATCCGCTCCCGTTCCTACCGTGAGCGCTCCAGCATCATGGTCAAATTCCTGGACGATACCGATTACGACAAGTTGTATGACGAATTGCGCTTCAAGGTGTTGTCGATCCAGAACGATCTGCCGGAAAGCGTGGACCCGCCGAGCTTCATGGTCATCCGCGTCAGCGAGTGGCTGCCGGTCATTAACGTCAACCTGGTGGGAGAGCGCTCCAACCGCGCCCTTTCCCTCATGGCCGACGAGCTCAAGATTCCCCTGGAACGCATCCCCGGTGTCAAGGAGGTCCAGATAGACGGGGAATACACCCGTGAATTCCACGTGAGCCTGGACCCCGGCAAGCTTATGCAGCACGGCGTGACCTTCGACGACGTGGCCGATGCCCTGGCCAACGCCAACATAGCCGTGCCCGCGGGGGATTTCGTCAGCGATTCCGGCGAATACGTGATCCTGGTGGACGAGAAGTTTCGCAACCGGGAAAAGATCGCGGAAACCGTGGTGCGCAGGGACCTGGACGGCTCCTTTGTCACCGTGGGCGACGTGATCAGCCGCGCGGGCCTGGACTACCGCGATCCGTTCGTCATTTCCACGGTCAACGGGGAGCAGAGCGTCAGCGTCAAGGTGGTCAAATCCCCGGACGGCAATTCCCTGGATATCGAGGAGGCGGTCAAGAAGGTGGTGGCCGACTTCAAGCCCGTGCTGGACAAGGAGGGCGTCAGCGCGGTCTACAGCCAGAACCAGCGGGTCTACATCGACGACAACATAAGCACCCTGGGCTCCAACCTGCTGGTGGGGATCACCCTGGTCTGCATCTGCATCTGGATCGTCATGGGCTTCCGCAACGCCATGCTTACCACCGTGGGCGTGCCCTTCTCCTTTCTGGTGACCATGATCATCATGTGGATCACCGACAATTCTCTCAATGAAATCACGCTGTTTTCCTTTGTGCTCGTCTCCGGGATCATCGTGGACGATGCCATCGTGGTGGTGGAGAACGTCTATCGGCATCTGCAGGAGGGCAAGGACCTGCGCAGTTCGGTCATTGACGGCACCAGCGAGGTGTTCGTGCCGGTCATTGCCGCGACCTCGACCACGGTGGCGGCCTTCCTGCCCATGCTGATCATGACCGGCTCCACGGGCGAGTTCTTTGCCCAGGTTCCCAAGGCGGTCACTTTTGCCATCGTCGCCTCCCTCGTGGAATGCCTGTTCATCCTGCCTCCGCACTTCTATGACTGGCCCGGGGCCCGGCGGCTCAAGAGCGAGGCCCGGGAGCACGCGGTCAAGGAGGACCCGAAGTTCCTGGTGCGGCTCCGCGAGATCACGGACCGGCTGCTGCGCCTGACCCTGCGCCACCAGTGGAAGAGCCTGGGGGCGGTGGTCGTGGCCTTTGTCATGGCTCTGGTCATCCTGGGAATCTCCATGGCCGGGGTCGTGCCGCTCATCCGCATCAAGTTCTTCCCGGACGAATATTCCCTGTATTACGTGAGCATGCGCGGGCCCGTGGGCACGCCCGTGGAGTCCACCTCGCGCAAGGCCGGGGAGATATCCCGCGAGATCCGGGGCTGGGGCGACGGCATGTCCAAGTCCTGCTCGGCCCTGGCGGGCATGGACATCAACACCGACTACGAGAACATCTTCAGCTCCAACCTGGGCATCATTATCGTGGAAATGCCGGACAAGGAGCAGCAGTCCTTTCAGGACAACCCGGACAACGATCCGCAGCTCATGCTGGAGTGGGTGCGGGAAAAGCTGGGCCACCACAAGGCCGAGGGCTGGGAGCTCAAGGTCTGGCCGGAGCAGGGCGGACCTCCTGCGGGCCGGGACGTGAACATCCGCGTGCTGGGCTCCAACGCCGAGGCGGTCATGGCCCTGCAGGCGGATATCCTGGCCTGGCTCAAGGCCAACAGGAAGATCGCCCCCTATCTCATCGACCTGAGCGCGGACACGGGCACGGACAACCGCATCTTCCGGTTCAGCCCGGACCCGCTGCGGGTCTCGGAATTCGGCCTGACCACGTCCAAGGTGGCCTCCCTGGCCGGGAGCGTGCTGGACGGCCGGTTCGTGGGCAAGTTCCGCATGGCCGACGAGGATATCGACCTGCGGCTCAAGGTGGACTCGCGTTTCCTGGAAACCCCGGAGGACGCCCTGGACATCCCGGTGCTGGAACACGAGTCCGGCCCGGTTCGCCTGGGGGATCTCTGCGGGGTGGAAACCTACCGGGAGCCCGGGCAGCTCAACCGCTTCCAGGCCCAGCGGGCCATCACGCTCACCGCGGACATCCGGCCCGGCGCGCCCGTGACCACGGCCACCATCGTGCATGACGTGAAGCGCTACTACGCGAGCATCCAGGACAAGTATCCCGGAGCCGCCGTGAACTTCTCCGGCGAGTTTGAGAGCACGGGCAAGTCCTTCACATCATTGGCCTATGCCTTCCTGATCGCCCTGATGATCATGTACACGATCCTGGCCTGCCAGTTCCAGAGTTACACCCAGCCCGTGATCATTCTCTCGGCCGTGGTCTTCGCGCTGACGGGCGTGGTCTTCGGCACCTTCCTGACCCGCTCCCTGTTCACGGTCAACAGCTTCATCGCCACCGTGGGGGTCACCGGCGTGGTGGTCAACGACTCCCTGGTGCTGCTGGACTTCATCAACAAGCTCCATGCCCGGGGCATGAGCCGTCTGGAGGCCATTCGCGAGGGTGTGCGCATCCGGCTGCGGCCCATTCTCATGACCACCCTGACCACCACCCTGGGCCTCTTGCCCATGGCCCTGGGTATACCGTATTACTCCCTGGTCTGGGGCACCATGGCCACCACCTTCGTCACCGGCCTGTGCGTGGCCACCACCCTGACGCTGTTCATCATCCCCGTGGAATGGGATCTGATGATGCGCTTCACGGAATGGAAGAAGCGGAGGAGAGTCAAAGGAAATTAGCGGCTGTCCATAAGGAGCCGGTTGCGGCGTTGCTGCGGAATTGACGTTTCCTGGCGCTTTGCACTTGAACCCTTCTGAACAGCCTCTTTCATGGAACAATAAAGGAGCAATTCGTGCAGAACATGCAGGCGTTGAAAGATATCAGGCTCGTGGTCTACGACTTTGACGGGGTCATGACCGACAATCGGGTGCTGGTCCGCGAGGACGGCATGGAGTCGGTCATGTGCAACCGCAGCGACGGCCTGGGCATCGGCATGATCCGCCGCCTGGGCGTGGAGCAGGTCATCCTGAGCACCGAGGAGAACCCCGTGGTCCTGGTCCGGGCAAGGAAAATCAGACTGGAGGCCGTGCACGGCTGTGCGGACAAGCAGGCCGGGCTGCACGAGCTCGCCAAGGACCGGGGCGTGCCCCTGGATCAGATCCTGTACGTGGGCAACGACACCAACGACCTCCAGGCCATGCGTCTGGCGGGCATTGCCGTTGCTCCGGCCGATTCCCATCCCGAGATCCTGGCCGTGGCCCATCACGTCACCTCGGCCAGGGGCGGGTACGGCGTCATCCGAGAACTGGCCGACCTGTTTATAAAGGCATACGCCTAGGCTTTCTGGACATTCTCTTGCGTTTGCGGGTAAGTCGGTAGGAATCAGTTCCGATTTATCCGCAAGCGCCGACCCGACGGGAGGGAGAATGGCCGGAAACCGCCTGAACAATTCTTTCGAGAACATCTGCGTTTTTCATATCCTCGACGGGCTGCGCGACGGCCTGTCCCATTTTTCCGATCCCAGCCGCGCCGCCCTCATCTATACCACGGGCCAGGACGCCCCTCCGCGCATCTACGACCCCCAGGACCTGCTGCGGGGCCATGAACCGCGCCTGCAGGAGTTCTTCTTCAGCGCCCTGGACTGGCGCGGCGCGCCCGTGGAAGGCGGGGAGATCCATTTTCTGGAGGACGAGCTTTACAAGGCCCTGGAGCTGGCGGGCATCATCTCCTTCGGGGGCCGCAGCAACGAGGTCCCCTTCCAGCTCTGGTTCACCGAGGAGCATCCGGACATGTGCAACGTGGGGCCCACCCGGTGCTGGCTGGAATACGCGGTGCGCCTCTTTGCCCAGAACTTCGACATCCGCAACGTGACCAACATCGACACGGCCGGGTACCTGCTGCAGAACTGCGCCATTCACGCGGTGCGGGACTTCATCGTGGACGAGCGCAGCCGCATGGGCTGGCTGGATACGCGCATTCGGGTCTATCCCTTCCTGGACGCGGTGCTGGGCATTTCCCGTACCAAGGAGGAGGGGGCCTGGCCGCGCGGCCGCCTGGTGGTGGTGGAGCCCAGCCAGCTGGGCGCGGTGCCCTTCATCTGCACCTTCCCGCCCCATGAACGGCCCCTGCAGTGCGATTTCAAGCACGTGCGCAAGGTGCTCCAGGCCGTGGAGTACTCCGGGCGGGTGCTGGTCTCGGACGGGGAAAGGATTGTGGGCATTGCTCTGGGGCGCATGCCCGGGGCCTACCTGGCCGCCCAGTTCAGCGGCACCCACGGGTTCCTTATGCTTCGGGACCAGCTCGTGTGCACCTTTTCCGACGGCAGTTTCCATTCCTCCAACCGCAAGGCCAACCTGGTGCAGCTCGAGGAACTGCTCCTGGAATCCACCATGCCCATCGAGGACCACCACACCATGATGCGGGTGGTCACCAGTCTGGTGAACCGGGTGCGGGACCGTCGGCACGGCTGCACCCTGATCATTGACCTGGGGCACATGATGGTGCCCACCGCGGGCCAGCATTTCGACGAGCCCCTGGACCTGCGCGACCCGGCCCACATCAAGCTGGCCAGCTCCCTGGCCAAGCTCGACGGCGCCCTGCATATCGGCGCGGACCTGAAACTGCACGGTTTCGCCTGCCTCATGGACGGCCGGAGCGTTCCCGGGGAAAACCGGGGCAGGGGCGCGCGTTTCAACTCGGCCCTGCGCTTCACCTCGGAGAACGAGGACCTCATCGTCATCGTGGTTTCCTCGGACCGGCCCGTGTCCATCATCAAGAACGGCATTGAACTCACGGCCGCCTGCGACTTCGCCCAGATCAAGGGCTGCCCCACGCCGCCCCTGCTTTCTGATTGGGTCGTGGGCTAGTTGCGGATGTTTGCGGATCATTGGAGATTGATGCGGTGAACTGGCTGGAAAATCCCCTTGTCTGGATCGCGCTGCTGCCAGCCCTGGCCGCCACGGGCGTGCTTTACCAGATGGTCATGGGCCTGTTCTCCTGCTGCGGCACCTTCCGGCTCCAGGGACGTTCCATCCGGTTGCGGTGGTGGATGATCCCCGCGCTTTCCTCGGCCGCGGCCCTGCTCTGGACCGTAGTTATTATTCTGGCCGTTTTCACGGACGTTTCCCTATAACCCCATCGACAATCCCCATTGCGGGATGTACTTTGCAGGAAATATTCCTGAAAAAGCACGAGGACGCATGGCCAAGGATACTCCCACACGTCATCTGGACGATGACGAACTGCCGGAGCAGTTGAACATCGAGGAATTCAATCAGGTGGACCCCGGTCCCCTCGAGTGTTTTCCCAAGCGTGCACTGCCCCTGGATCTCTTTCACTACAAGGAGGAGATCAACGTGCTTGTGCCCTTGTACAAGGCGGGCAGGGAGCTCAAGGCCACGGAGCGCAAGGAGTTCCGCGAGCTGTCCCGGCGCGGCAGGCTGTTCTTTTCCCGCAACCAGCAGAAGGAATACGTGGAGTGCCTGGAGGGCAACCTGGAAGTGGCCATGGACGACCCCAACCTTTCGGCCGGGGACGTGGCCCACATCTTTGCCGAGGCCCTGGTGCTGCAACAGGAGGAACTGTACGCCAACCCCAAGGCGGACCTGATGGAGCTCCTTTTTTCCGGGCTGGAGCTTTTGTCCGTGTTCCTGGGGGTGGATAGGAACAACGCCCGGCACCTGGTGGAGAACGTGCATCGCAACCGCACCCGCCAGCGCCTGCACTCCAATGCGGCCTTCATGGCCCTGGCCCTGTACATCCGGGTGAACGACAACCGCGTGGTGGTGGATTCCATGCCGTTCACCGCCCTGGCCTTTTTCCTCTACGACATCGGCATGAACAAGATATCCAGGCTGGTCTCGGACAAGCCCGGCCAGCTCAGCCCGGACGAGATGCGCCGCATGAAGGAGCACCCGCGCTGGGGCATGGACATCATCGACAGGCTCGGCCTGCACCGTTCCGACGTGAAGGAGCCAGCCCTGCAGCACCACGAGCGCGTCGACGGCAGCGGATATCCCACGGGTCTGCGCGGGGTGGAGATCGGCGATCTCGGCCGGGTCATGGCCGTGGCCGACTCCTACGTTTCCATGATCACGGACCGGCCGGATCTGCCCGGCAAGGACCCTGTCGAGGCCGCAGCCGAGCTGGTGGGCAGGGACAAGGCCTTCGACACCAAGGTCTGCAGGATCCTGGTCCAGTATCTCCAGGAAATCCGCTGCTAGGATTTCCCTTTCCCTCCACTTACTTAGGCTTTATTTCGACACGAGAAAGTAGGCTTTCCGCCTGATTTTATTGCAAATCGTTGCGCAATCGTAACGCTGGGCCGGTTCTGTTCACCCGGAATCGGGGTATTGGCTCGCATGGTTCGGTATGTGGGACCGTTTGCTCATACGTAAGTTCATGCGGGGGAGAGATGAAGCTGAGTATTAAGATGATTCTGTTCTGCCTGATCATCGGCGTGATGCCGTTGTCCGGCATGGTGGGGTACAGCATTCGCACGGCCTCGGAAAGCCTGACTTCCGAAGCCTTTGCCAAAATGTCCGCCGCGGCCCAGGCCCGGCAGCAGGGGTTGGAGGACATTGTCCGTTCCTGGGAGCAGGACCTTAAGGTCTATTCCCGGACCAAGGGCGTCTACAGCGCCCTGGTGCGCCTGCGAGACATCATCTTCTACAACGGCAAGCCCGGGGAGCGCATGAATCCCGAGGACGAGGAATATGCTCACGCCCTCAAGCGGGTGGAGCGCGATTTCGAGGTCTTCGTGGACGTGCTCGGCTATGCCGACGCCCTGCTCATGGATGACACGGGCCGGGTGGTCTATACGGCCCGGCGCGGCCGAGACCTGGGCGTGGACCTTGCCCGGGGGCCCTTGGCGGGCAGCCGGCTGGCCCGGGCCTGGAAAGAGGCCCTGTCCGGCAAGGTCGTCTTTGTGGATTTCCATCCCTACGAGCCCCTGAACGGGGAACCGTGCGCCTTTGTGCTCGGCCCGGTGCGGCGCGTCACCGGCGAGATCGAGGGTGTGGCGGCCCTGCGTCTGTCCCTCGGCGAAATCAACCGGCACATGGTCTCGGGCGAGAACCTGGGCAAGACCGGCGAGGTTTTCCTGGTGGGGCCGGACCTGCTCATGCGCTCGGACTACGCCGCCGAACCGGACCGTTTTTCCGTGGCGGCCTCGTTCCGGTCCCCGGAAAAGGGAGCCATGGACATCGAGCCCGCGGCCCGGGCCTTGAAGGGGCAGCGCGGAACCCTGACCACCACGGATATCCGGGGCAATGAAGTGCTTGCCGCCTATGCGCCCATCGAGATTCTTGGCAGCCGCTGGGCCCTGGTGGCCCAGGTGGCCACCCAGGAGGCCTTTGCCGCGGTGCACAAGCTGGAAAACGCGGCCATGATCCTGCTGGGAGGGTCCGTGGTCTGCATTGTGTTCATCACCCTTGTCTTTCTGCGCTGGAGCCTGCTCAAGCCGCTGGGTTCGTTGCGCCGCTTTGCCCGCGCCGTTTCCGACGGCGACCTGGACGCCGAGGCGCAGGGGAGGTTCAGGGCGGAACTGGCCCAGGTCAAGGACGCCATCGTGGTCATGGTCCACACCCTGCGGGACAAGATGCGCGAGGCCGAGGAGGCCTCGGATCAGGCCCGGATCCGGGCGGAGGAGGCGGAAGCCGCCCTGACCGACGCCCGGCAGGCGAGGCAGGCCCGGCACGACGCGGACCAGGCCCAGCGGCGGGGCATGCTCCAGGCCGCCAAGATGTTACGGTACATCGTCAAGCACATGAACGAGGCCTCTACCCGGGTGAACCGCGAGTCCGAGAACATCCGCGAGAACGCCCTGTCCCAGCAGATGCGCGTGGAGCAGACCGTGGACGCCATCGAGGCCATGAGCGAGAATATCGCCAGCGTGGCCCAGAGCGCCACCCAGGCTTCTGAAGCGGCGGAGAGCGCCTCCATGCGGGCCCAGAACGGCTCCGAGGTCGTGGGGCGCACCGTGGACACCATCGGGCGCGTCAATGCCATTACCGAGTCCCTCAAGGCCGAAGTGGGCGATCTGGGCTGCAAGGCCGAGGGCATCGGCAAGATCATGGGCGTGATCTCGGACATAGCGGACCAGACCAACCTGCTGGCCCTGAACGCTGCCATCGAGGCGGCCCGCGCGGGCGAGGCCGGGCGCGGCTTCGCCGTGGTTGCCGACGAGGTCCGCAAGCTGGCCGAAAAGACCATGGACGCCACCCGCGAGGTGGGGCAGTCCATCGCCGCCATCCAGGAGGGCGTGCAGAAGAACATCCGGGGCATGGAGCGGGCGGCGGACGCCGTGGTGGACGCCAACCGGCTGGCCGGGGAATCCGGCCGGATGCTGGCCGAGATCTTGGAGCATTTCGAACTGACCTCCAACCAGATCACCGGCATTGCCGCTGCCAGCGAGCAGCAGTCGGTGGCCGGGCAGCAGATCAGCGAGGCCGTGGGCGAGGTGGACAAGGTGACCATGGGCACGGCCGAGGCCGTGAACCAGACCGGCCAGGCCATCGGCGTGCTGACCCGGCAGATCGAGGCCCTTTCCAAGCTTCACGGCCTGTTTCAGCTCCTGGGCGAAGGGGCCGTGCAGAGCGAGGTGGAGGAACTGGCCGCCGTGCCCGAGATCAGCGCCATGGCCCCCGGGCCGCTCAAGGAGGCCCTGGACCGCGTGGTGCGGGAAAAATCATTTCTGGAGCTTGTCTGGGTCACGGACGCCCGGGGGAGGATGGTCACGGACTTCGCCCAGGCCCCCAACGCGGTCTGCACCTTGGGATCGGAGCTGTGCGGTAAGGACTGGTCGGACCGGGAATGGTACCAGGAGCCGGTGCGCACCGGAGAGACCTTCGTGTCCAGCGTCTATTATTCGGAGGTGGTCAACGACTACTGCCTGACTATTTCCGCGCCCATCAAGGACGGGGCCGGCGCGGTCAAGGGCGTGTTTTCGGCGGATATCCGGCCCTCGGAATCCTGAGCGCCGGAGATTTCAGGCAACAGGCCCTTCCGCTGTTTTGCGGGAGGGCTTTTTTTAGCGGCGCATCCGCCGGAACACGGCCACGAGCAGCGCGCCCAGCACGAACAGGCCGAGGACCGCGCCCACATAGAGCAGAGCCCTTTCCAGGGCCGCCTGCATTGCCTCCACGTGTTCATAACCCGAGATCTTGGTTACGTCGGCGCCGGCGCGTTTCAGGGCGGTGATGTTGTAGGTCTCGCTGTTGGCAAGCACCCGGACCGGCAGTTTTTCCGGGTTCGCCCCGTCCCAGAGCTGCCGGAGCAGCAGGGCGGCCTCGCGGCCGTGGGTCTCGGGGGCGATCATGATCCCGCCGACAGCGCCGCCGCCGTAGTGGGCGCCGGTGAGCACGTAGACGGGCACCTTGGCGTGGTCCACCAGCTCGCGGGCAAGCGCATCCTCGCAGACCTGGCCGTCGTCCTTGTCGCGGGTGAAGGTCCCGAACAGGATCAGGCCGTCCCTGGGCATGAATTCGGCGATCTTGAGCAGCTCCTCCCGATCAATCCCCTGGTCGCGGCCCGCTTCCTGGCCGGGAATGATGAGATGGATGCGGTCCATGTGTTTCTGGAAGGCGGCTTCCGTCTGGGTGCGGATCTCCTTGCCGAGGGGGGTGGTGTCCACCACCAGGACAACGGTGCGGGCCTTGGGGTGCAGTTCGAGCATGCGCTCGAAGGTTTCGGCCGCGCTGTAAGCGGCGCGCACGCCCGGGATGGGGCGTTGCCCAGGCAGGCGATCCCGCCCCGGGACCGCGCAGAACACGGCGGGCACTCCGGGGAACAGCTCATCGCCATGCTTGCGAAACAGGGCCAGGGCCGCGTGGCCGTCGCAGATGACGCCGTCCGGGGTTCCGACCTTGAGCAGCAGACGCAGGTTGTCGAGCACGTCTTCCATGTGCTCCTCGCTGTCGTCCTGGTCCGCGCCCATCCACAGCCCGGTCATGACCCGGGTGGGGAAGATTTCGTCTATGCCCTCCTCCATGGACTCGGACCAGTGGTCGTTGTTCGAGCCGGAGTGGATCACCATGATGGATTTTGCCGAGGCCTCGGGCGCGGCCAGAAAAAGGGCCGCCAGCGCCAGAAAGAGAATTGCGGATCTGAACATTGTATTACGAAATGATTATTTTCGGTAATCTCTATGTGATTTTGGCAGGATGTCAAATGGTTCCGTTGCGGAGGATGCGCACCTGGTTGCGGCCGGACTGCTTGGCTTCGTACATGGCCTTGTCCGCTGCCTGGACCAGTTCGGCCGGGCCCCATTCGGGCCGGAGCATGGCCACGCCGATGCTCACCGTGAACTTGAGGGGCAGGTCGGAGAACTTGCCGTCTTCGCGCACCCGGAAGTCGTAGCGCTGCACGTCCTGGCGCATGGCCTCGGCGCTGATGAAGGCGCGCTCCTCGGTGAGGCCTTCGGCCATGACGATGATCTCCTCGCCCCCGTAGCGGGCCACAAAGCCCTGGAACTGGACGGCCTGGGACGAGATGATGCTGGCCAGGGCCTTGAGCACCTCGTCGCCCACCTGGTGGCCGAAGGTGTCGTTGACGCTCTTGAAGTGGTCCACGTCGATCATGAACGCGGTCAGGCTGGTTTCGGTTTCCCGGCTTCGGCGCACCGCCTTTGTCAGGGCGGCATCAAAGGCCCTGCGGTTGTAAAGCTCCGTGAGCAGGGGGTCGAAGGTGGCCGTGCGCTGCAGCTCGCTGGCCAGTTTTTCCCATTCCTGGGATTCCTCCTGGAATTCGCTGACCAGCTCCTTGAAGATGCCGCGCACCTTGGAAACGATGACCGAGCGGTCCTCGCTTTCCTTGATCACGCCCACGGTCCGGTCCTGGAAGTCCTCCAGCCGGACCTCCTGGTGCTTCCGGGTGCCCCGGATGGTCTCGATGAGCCCGCCCATTTCCGCGAGCAGGGCCGCGGCCGACCGCTTTTCCTCGGTCAGGGCCTGCTCCAGTTCCCGGGTGGCGATGTTGTTCATGATGAAGATGTCCAGGGTCTCGATGATCTGGGCGTATCGCTCGTCGCTGAGATCCTTGGTGGCCAGTTCCGCGAAGATGGCGCGCTGCATCTCCGCCTTGGCCGGGTCCGTGAATACCGTGAGGTCGCGCACCAGGTTGCGGGCGAAGAGCACCACGGCGATCCAGTCCAGTTCGGAACTGATGCCGAAGCTGCCCAGCACGGATTTGAGTTCGTCGAGGTTGGTGAGCGTTTTGCCTGAGTCCATGGTTTTCCCGTCTTTAAACATGTGTTTGATCCGTCGCCCTCAGGATTCTAGGTGTAGCGTATTTGTAACCCAAGGAACAGGAAACGGGCAAAGGAAATGAGAACAGGTCGAGCAGTATGGTGTGGAAAAAAATGTTCAGGCCGGGAAAGTGATTGGGGATCAGCCCGTTACAGCATGTCCGCGCCGCCCAGGACTGCCACGAAGCGCTTGAAGACCTCCATGTCCAGTTCCTCGTGCATCTCGCGGCGCATGAGGTTCAGGGCTTCATAGGGCAGCATGGCCTCGGCGTAGGGCCGGGCCGTGGTCAGGGCGTCATAGATGTCGGCCACGGCGATGGCGCGCACGGGCAGGGGAATGTCTTCGCCGGAAAGCCCTGCGGGGTAGCCGGAACCGTCGAGTTTCTCGTGGTGGAAGAGGATGCAGTTGATGCTGTTCTGGCTCAGCGGCAGCATGGAGCACATGGACACGCCGTGCAGGGGATGGCCCTTGACTATGGCGCGTTCGTCCTGGGTCAGGGGGCCGCGCTTGTTGAGGATGGACTTGGAGATGTTGGTCTTGCCCAGGTCGTGCAGCATGGCGCCCAGCCCGCATTCGAAGAGTTCCCTTTCCGGCAGCCCGTAGGTGTTGAGAATGGCCACCGTGAAGATGAACACGTGGATGCAGTGGGTATAGGTCTTGTAATCGTGGGAGATGAACGGGGCAATGGCCGACAGGGAATGGGCCTCGGCCAGGAAGCGGATGCTGCTTTCCACGATGGAGGAGACCCTGCGGAAGTAGCTTTCGTTCAGGGCCGAGGGCAGCTTGCTGCGGAAGACCTCCTCGACCACGCCGGAAGAGGCCTCGTAAAAGACGCTGGAGCGGTCTTCCAGGGGCAGGGCGTCGTTGACCAGAATACTGCCGAGGTTGTCCTCGAGGTATTTATCGAAATCGGGCTTTTCGTCGCTCTGGACGTACACTTCCTTGACGCCGTTGTTGTGCAGGATCTCCCTGTGGCGGCTCGTGAATCGCTGGCCCGAACGCGTGTAGAGGACGAAGTCGCCCCCCTGCCAGAGATACACGGAAAAACAGCCCAGAGCATCCGGAAACAGCATCATTGGGGATACTGGAAAGTACGAAACCGGGCGGGAAAGCCCCTTGGTTGGCTCCATGAATTTGCAATAGTACAATCGTGGGCCGAAGGCTAGAGCAAAACCATTTTTCGCGTAATTTTACGCGATTGTAAGGATTTCTAGTTGCCTATCTTGTTGGATTTGACTGTTTTCAACAGCTTTTCAACATCCTGGAGGGTGGGGATGATCCCCCTGGGGAAAGGCCAGGCCCAGGCTTCGCCCGCAAGCACGGCCCCGGCCCAGTGGCGGACTCCCGCGGGGAAAAATCCGGGGTTGTTGAGCACGATGGCCGCCTTGGCCGCCCCGTCCTCTTCCCGGGCCGAAAAGGAAAAGTTGTCGCCGTGCACCATGTGCGCATAGAGCAGGGCGTCCACCCGGCGCAGGCCGAAGCCGTTGCTCGCCGCCTGGATCCAGAAATCCCAATCCTCGTAGGCCGTGTTGGCCCGGTAGCCGTCCGAGGCCTCGAAGACCTCCCGCCGCATGAGTGCGGTGGGGGCCACGATGTTCTGGTTGCGCAGCAGTGCCGGGTCGTATTCGGGAAGCCGCACTTCCCTGGGGCCGTCCTTTTCCACCAGGGTGAAGTGGGTGTAGGCCAGGCCCGCGTCCTTGTCCGCCTCCAGGGCCGCGATGCAGGCGGCCAGCCAGCCCGGGGCGGGCAGGTCGTCCGGGTCCAGGCAGACCAGATAGCGCCCCTGTGCCGTTGCCAGGCCCTTGTTGCGCACCGTGCCGGGGTGGCCGTCGTGGGCTTCGGCCAGGGCCTGAAAGCGGAGGCAGGGCAGGGCCTCGAAATGATGCAGCAGGTCCAGGGAGTCGTCGGTGCTGCCGTCGTCCACCAGGATGATTTCGCAGACGTCCAGGCCCAGGGTCTGGTTCTGCAGGCTCAGGGCCAGCCGGGAAAAGAAGCGTCCGTAGTTGTGGTTGGGGATGACGATGCTCAGTCTGGGATCGGACATGCGGCTCTCGCAGTGGGGAACAGTTTGGCCAGCACGGCCTGCACTTCCTCGATTTCAATGGGTTTCGCGATGTAGTCGTCCATGCCCGCAGCCAGGAACTGCTCCCGGTTGCCGCGCATGGCGTGGGCGGTCATGGCCACGATGGGGATGTTGGGGTCCATGCCGCTGCCGGCCGGGGTGTTGCGGATGTTGCGGGTGGCTTCGACCCCGTCCATTCCCGGCATCTGCACGTCCATGAACACGGCGTCAAAGGAGCGTTTTCCCAGGAGATCCAGGGCCTCCTCCCCGTTGCGGGCGGTTTCGGCCACATGGCCGAGCTTGCCGAACATGCGGGCAGCGAACAGCCGGTTGATGCGGTTGTCCTCCACCACCAGGATGCGCAGGCCCAGGCAGGATGCGGCGGAGGAGAGGCCGGTTTCGTCCTTCTGGGGCAGGGGCTCCAGGTCGAAGGGAATGGAAAGATAGATGTTGGTGCCTTCCTCGATGGTGCTTTCAATGGCCGTGTTGCCGCCCAGCAGGCCGGTGAGGCGCTTGATGATGCCCAGTCCCAGCCCGGTTCCCTGGTGGCGGCGCATGTAGGAACCGTCCACCTGGGTGAAGGGCTCGAAGATGTGATCCAGCTTTTCCGCGGGTATGCCGATGCCCGTGTCCGAAAGGGTGAAGAGCAGGCGTACGCTGCGGTCCGTGCGCGTTTCGGGCAGGACACTCACCTCCACGGACACGGTGCCGTTTTCCGTGAACTTGATGGAGTTGCCGATGATGTTGAACAGGATCTGGCGCATGCGGCCCTTGCCGCCGATGAGCGGCGAGGGGATGTCCGGGGCCACCGAGCTGGAGAGCACGATGCCCTTGGCCGAGGCCTGGTCCCGGAAGGTCAGCAGCACGTCCTCGATGATGTTGTGCATGTCGAAACGTTCGCGGATGACCTCCAGCTTGCCGGCCTCGATCTTGGTGAAGTCCAGGATGTCGTTGATGATGGACAGCAGGCTCCGGCCCGAGGTCAGGGCGGTTTCCACGTAGTCGCGCTGCTCGTCGTCCAGCTTGGTGGTCTGGCAGAGCTGGAGCATGCCCAGCACGCCGTTGAGCGGGGTGCGGATTTCGTGGCTCATGTTGGCCAGGAACTCGCTCTTGGTCTGGTTGGCGGCCTCGGCCTGCTCCTTGGCCTCCTTGAGGGCCTGTTCGTTCATCTTGCGCTCAATGGCCAGGGCGGTCTGTTCGGAAACCGAGACCATGAGACTGATGTCCTTGGCCGAGTAATGGCGGGGGTTGGAATAGTGCTGCACGGCCATGACGCCGATGACGTCGCCCCGGACCTTGAGCGGCACCCCGAGCCAGATCTTGGAGGACGCGCCCAGGGTTTTGGCGTCCGGGCTCCCGAATCGCTCGAGGAACTCCTTGCGGGTCATGAATACGGGGCCGTCCTCGTCCGTGGGGTCCTCGGGCCGCAGATGCTCGGGGGCGGGCTTTTCAGTGATGAACAGGGGGCGGCCCGTGTGGATGACCTGGGCCGACATGCTGATCCGGTTGGGGGTCTGCAATCGGAAGGTGCCCCCCTGGTTGTCGTCGAATTCGTCCTCGAAATAGGTGAACTTCAGCTCGGTGTGGTCCTCGTTGAGCAGGGCGATGAAGAAGTTGTTGGCGTCGATATGCCTGTTGAGCGTGGTGTGGATGCGCCGGTACAGGTCGTCCAGGTCCGTGGTCAGGCTCACGGCGTTGGATATCTGGTAGAGCAGTTCGGCCACGGACTGGTTGTACCTGCGCTCGGTGATGTCGATGTAGGTCCAGATGACCCCCTGCTCCAGGTCGTCCGGATCCACGGGCTTTGCGTGCAGGCTGCACCAGAACGGCGTGCCGTCCGGCTTGCGGAACTGGTGCTCGATCATGAACTGGGAGCTTTCCCGGAGACTGTCCATGCAGGCGTTTCGCGATGCCCGGAACAGGTCGCTGTCCGAGAAGAAGAGGGACAGGTCCTTGCCCAGGGCCGCCTCGGGCGCGTATCCGAATATTTCCGCACCCCGGTCGTTGATGCGCACGATGCGCTGATGGCGGGTCATGGCGATGCCGATGACCGTGTTCTGGTACAGGGCCTCCATTTCGTCCAGGGTTTCCCGCAGCTTCTGCTCCGAGGCCTTGCGCTCGGTGATGTCGCGCACGATGGCCACGAACCCGGCCGGGGGGCCGCCCGGCCGTTTGGGCATGACCGAAAGGGAGATGTCGCTCTCGATGGTGTGGCCCGAGGCCGTGGGAAAGGTCCATTCCCCGACCCAGGAGCCGGTGCGCTCCAGGAAGGGCATGGAGGCCTGGAAAAAGTCCTCCTGCGCCTCCCGGCTCAGGCCCAGGGCCTGCAGATCTCTTCCCTTGGCCGAATCCGGGTCCAGGTTGAAGACCTCCATGGCCGCGGGGTTCAGGTCCGTGATGGCCATGTGCGGGTCAAAGAGCACTATGGGATCGATGGAGTTGCGGAAGATGGCCCGAAAGTGTTCCCGGCTTTCCACGATGCGGGCGTGGGCCAGTGCCTCCTCGGTGATGTTGCGGGAAACCACCACCGTGTGGGTGGTGACGCCCTGTTCGTTTTTGTAGGGGTAGAGCCGGATCTCGTAGTAGCGTTCCTCGCTGGAGAAGAAGTTGATCCAGGCCCGGTAGGAGACCTCCCGGCCGTTGGTGAAGCAGTCGTCCAAATGGCGCTTGATGGAGACCCGGAACTGGTGCGGCCCCCACATCTCCTCCACGGTCTTGCCCAGGATGTCCTCCACGGTGCCGCCGTGGGCCCGGACATAGGCCCTGTTGGCGGCCACATAGCGGTAGTCGGCGTCCACCAGGGTCATGTGGTCCTGGGTCGCGTTGGCGATGAACTCGAAGCGGCTCAGGCTGTCCACCAGGTGCTTGCGTTCGGTGATGTCGCTGTAGGAAACAAAGGAGGCCTTGCGCCCCTCGTACTCGATGAGCACCGCCGAAACCTGGGCCCAGAACGTGGCGCCGTCCTGGCGCCGCAGGTGGTATTCCACCCCCTTGAGCTCCCCGTTTTCCAGCAGGATCTTCCTGTTCTGGTCCCGGGCTGCGGAATCCACGAAAAAGTCGTCGGAGGAACATCCGACGGCCGCCTTGTTTTCCAGGCCGATGTTTTCCGCACAGGCCTGGTTCATGAACAGCACTTTCTGGTTTTCCAGGTCCAGGATGACCACGGGCAGGGGGGAGATGTCCAGCAGGTTGCGCAGCCAGTGCTCGCTCTCCCGGAGCTGCTCCTCGACCAGCTTGAGCCGGGTGATGTCGGTCATGGTCCCGATGATGCCCTCGGGTTCCGGGCCGGCGCCGAAGGTGGACTTGCGGATCAGGGCATGGGTCGTTTGGTTGTTGATGGGCAGCGGCAGCTCGTATTCCTGGGTTCCCGGCTCCTCCCACAGGGATTCGTCGCGCCCGGAGAAAACGTCCGCCAGTTCGGGGCCGAATACCTCCTGCACGGTGTGTCCGACGATCTTGTCCAGCGGCTTGCCCACAAAGTCCTCGAACCCCTTGTTGCAGGCCGTGTACTTGCCGTCCCGGCCCTTCATGAACACGTTGTTGGGCAGCACGTCGATGATGGTCTGGAGCCGCTCCAGCTGTTCCTGCAGGGCGGTTTCCGCCTTTTTGCGGTCCCGGATCTCCCGCTTGAGCTGCTTGTTGGCCGTGCTCAGCTCCCGGGCGCGTTGTTCCGCGGTGTCGCGCAGGGCCTCGTGGTCGCGCTTGCGTTCCTTGAGAAAGGCGGCTCGCTCCAGCCCCTTGGAAAGGGCGGACAGGATGTCCTCCTGGAAGTGGGCGCTCTTGACCACGTAGTCCCAGGCCCCGAGGCGCACAGCCTGGACCGCGTCCTCCAGGGACCCTTCGCCCGAAAAGACGATGAGGGCGGTTTCCGGGGATTGGCGGGAAACGATGTCGATGACCTGTATGCCGTCCATTTCGGGCATGCGCAGGTCCACGAGCACGGCGTCGGGCAGTTCCTTTTCGAAGAGATCCAGGCCGGGAAGGCCGTCATGGGCCACAAGGGTTTCATACCCCTTGTTCCGGAGCATCATCTGGACGAGGTCCGTATACCGTTCGTCGTCGTCTATGATGAGTATTTTTCCTGGCTGCATGGACCGTCCGCTTGGTTGCCTGTTCCTCTTGGTAGCAGAAACCGCGTTCTTTTTCATCGAAATCCTGCCGTCGCGACCGCAAATTGCCGCCAGTTTTGGATAGTTACCCAAACAGGGACCGCCGGACATGATAATTTGCTGAAATCATTCTAAGTGCCTTGTTTCGCTGGGGTCAACCATGTAAGTAGGGCAGAGTCGACAACCTGTTCCCCGGAGATCCCATGCGTACAAAACTGATTCTTGCCCTGCTGTTTGTCTTCCTGTGTTGCGGAGGGGCGCAGGCCGAAAAACTGAAGTTCGTGGCCGACAACAACTTTGCCCCCTATTCCATGTCCCAGGACGGCAAGGCCGCGGGAATCGACGTGGAGCTTTTCCAGGAGGCCGCCAGGCGCGCGGACATTGCATACGAGCTGGAGCTGATGCCTTGGGAACAGGTGGTGCAACGGGTCCGGACCGGAGCCTGCGACGGGGCCTTTTCCTTTTTCCGGACCCCGGAGCGCGAGGCCTACGCCGTGTTTGCGGAGGAGGCCGTGGTGCATTTCAGCGACTACGTCCTGTTCACGCGCAACGGGCATTCCTTTGAGTTTCGAACCTGGGACGACCTGGACGGCAAGCGTATCGGCGTGAACAAGGGGTTCCGCTTCAGCGAGGAATTCGACGACAACGTGGCCAAGGGCGACATCGTCCGGGTGGAGTTCGACAGCGAGGCCAAGAGCATCGCGGCCCTGCTCAAGGGCCAGGTGGACGCCTTCATCGGCCAGTTGGACACCACCTATTACCAGCTGGACCGCATGGGCATGGCCAGCACCGTCATCTACCTGCCCACCCTGGTCAAAAAGGATCGTCCCGCCTACATGGTGATATCGAAAAACGCGGACCTGCAGAACAAGGAACAGATTGCGCGGCGGCTGGGCATTGCCCTGCGCTCCATGTACCGCGATGGGACTTACAGCAAGATAGCCCGCCGGTATCTTTTGAGGTTCTAGCGGTCGGGTGCTATGCGCCCAGGATGGGGAGGGTGAAGGAAAAGGTGCTTCCCCTGCCGGGCTCGCTTTTCACCCAGATCCTGCCGCCATGGGCGGCGATGATGTGTCGGCAGATGGGCAGGCCCAGGCCGGTTCCCTTCTTTTGGTTCTGCTCCATTCCCGCCACCTGGGTGAACCTGTCGAAAACGGCCTTGTGCAGCACGGGGGGAATGCCGATGCCCGTATCCTCCACGCTGATGGTCACGTATGCCCCTCAACCTCGGTCCGGAAGGTGATGCTTCCTTCCCCGCAGAATTTTACGGCATTGGAGAGCAGGTTGAGAATGACCTGGATGAGACGGTCGTCATCTGCGGTTATCGCGGGGAGGTCCGGCTGGATTTCCTGCACGAATTCCGCCTCGGTGTCGTCGAACAGCCCCGCTGCGGCGGCCAGAGCCCGGTCCAGCAGGCGGTTCAGGTCCGTGACCCGCATGTGATATTCCATCCTGCCTGCCTCGTGCTTGGCCATGTCCAGCAGGTCGTTGACCATGGTCAGCAGCCTCTCGCCCTCGGCAATGATCACATCCGTGTTCCTGACGACCTGTTCCATGTCCCGGCGCACCTTCGGGGAGTCGGAGTGCACGGAGGGGTAGATGGAGTTCGTCAGCTTTTTCCGCATGATGCGAACGAATCCCAGCACCGAGGTCATGGGCGTGCGCAGCTCGTGGGAAATGAAGGACATGAAGTCGCTTTTGGCCTCGTTGGCCTGGTCCAGCTCCCGGGTGCGCTGCTTGACCCGCGTCTCCAGCTCCTCGTTGTAGCGCCGGATCTCGTCCTCGGCCTGCTTGCGTTCGGTGATGTCGCGGGCCACCACCACGGCCCGGTCGCCTCCGGGGTCCGTGGGGAACTGGATGGCGATCTCCACGGGCGTGGGAACGCGGCCCGTGCATTGGGGACAGTTGAAGGTGGTCTCCAGGGTTACGGTGGTGCGGTCCGTTCCCACCAGCGCGGCCACATCCTTTCGGATGTGCGGAGGCAGGATTTCCACGAACCGCCTGCCCAAAAGCCGGTGCCCGGGGCTTCCGGTCATGGCCTCGGCGGCCCCGGAAATGTCCATGATCTGGCCGTTCTCCATGTTGACGATGAAGATGGTGTCGTGGATGCGGTTGAGCAGGTCCCGGAATCCCTCCAGCTCGTTGAGCCGTTTCTGCAGTTCCGGATAATAGCTCTTGCTCATGGAGCGGTTGCCCAGCCCCATGAGCTTCTGGCGTTGTTCGAGGGCCTTTCGGTCGTTATCGCGCCTTCGCATAGATGGCCTCGATCTCTTCCCTGCTGGGCGACTTCGGGTTGGTGAGCATGCAGGGATCGTTGAGGGCGTGGCTTGCCAGCTGTTTCAGTTCGTCGGCGGTCACGCCCAGGTCCGCCAGGCTTCCCGTGACCCCCGTTTCCTTTTTCAGCGCCCGCACCGCCTGAAGCACGGCCTGCTTTTTTTCATCGTATGACATTTCGTCATTCAATTTGGCGTCTAATGCTCTTCCTATTTCGCAGTACCTGTCCTGGGCGGCGTCAAAGTTGTAGTCCATGACAAAATCCAACAGCAGGGCGTTGCACTGGCCGTGGGGGAGGTCCAGCCTGCCCCCCAGGCTGTGGGCCATGGCGTGCACCGCCCCGAGGATGGCGTTGGAAAAGGCCAGGCCCGCAAAGGTGCTGGCCAAGGACATGCCGGTGCGGGCGTCGATGTTCTGCGGTTCCCGGATGGCCGTGGGCAGGTGTTTCCGGACCAGCCGGATGGCCTCCAGGGCATGCAGGTCGGTCACCGGGGAGTTGGCGTTGGAAACATAGGCCTCGATGGCGTGGGTCAGGGCGTCCAGGCCCGTGTGGGCCGTGAGGTCCGGGGGCATGCTTGTGGTCGTTTCCGGGTCGATGAGGGCCACGTCCGGCACCATGGCCTTGCTGACGATGGCGATTTTCACCTGGCGCTTCGTGTCGGTGATGATGCAGAACTGGGAAATGTCGGCAGCCGAGCCCGAGGTGGTCGGGATGCAGATGAGCGGCGGGCCGGGGTTGGGCACGTTGTCCGCCCCCTCGAAGGAGAGCACGTGCTGCCCGTTGGTGACCACGATGCCGATGGCCTTGGCGCAGTCCATGGGGCTGCCGCCTCCCACGGCCACGATGGCGTCGCACTTTTTTTCCTCGAAGAGTCGCGCACCGGCCATGGCCTCGTGGTCGCGCGGGTTGGGGGTGGTGTCCGTGTAGACTTCATACCCGATGCCGGCATCTTCCAGGCTTTGCATGACCCGGCCGGGCCAGGCCTGCCCCATGAGGGAGGCGTCCGATACCAGCAACACCTTTCGCACGCCCAGGTTTGCCGCATACTGTCCGGCCAGCGTGCTGCTGCCGGGGCCGAAGACGAATTCCGGGGCCACGAATTTTCTCAGGCGGGAAAGATCTGCGCTCATGGGTGCTCCTCGACTCCTGGCGGGTACTTTTCCCCAAAATAGCAGAGGGACTGAAAGGGAGGCAATCGGAAGGGAGTATTAATAATCGGGAATCAGCCCTCTGATTCGTCGCAGAATTCCTGGAAGGTCTTGTCCAGGGACTCCAGTTGGGGGCCCGTCTCTTCGAGAGGGGCGATTCTGAGGGCCGCAAGCATGGTCGTGGCCGCTTCCCGGCACTTCTCCGCCCCGATGACAAGGCAGATGTTGGAAATGGTCCTGGCGCCCTCTCTGGCCGCTTCCCGGTCATTGGCGGAAATTGACCGTCTGATGCTTTCCAGGTGGTGGAGGACCAGGTTCCTGGCCGTGTCCATCATGCCTTCGAACATGCTTTCGTCCAGGCCGGTGTTTTCCCGCACCGCCTCGCGGTCCCAGGACGAGCCCTCATTCAGGAGCGGGGCGGAAACCGGCGTCTTGGGGGCGGCGGCCTTGGCGGGCTTGGAGCGCGTTGTCTTGCCCCGTGCCTTGTCGTGGGAGGGGCCTGTCTGGACGAGGCGCTTGATGATGCCGGAAAGTTCGTTGAAATCCACGGGCTTGGACACGTAGGCGTTCATGCCCACCTCCAGGCACTTGTTCCGGAATTCCTTGAGGGCGTGGGCGGTCATGGCGATGATGGGGATGTTCGGGTTGCGGATGCCCGAGTCCGGGTCTGCCGAACGGATGATGCGCGTGGCCTCGATGCCGTCCATGAGCGGCATCTCCACGTCCATGAGCACCAGGTCGAAATTCTTTTGCGCAAGTTTTTCAATGACTTCCTTGCCGGAACGCGCCACGTCGTACTCATGGCCCATTTCGCTGAGGCGCAGGGTGGCCACCATGACGTTGACCTCGTTGTCCTCGGCCAGGAGTACCTGCAGGGCCTTGGGCGAGTTGTCCAGGGGCAGGGACAGGGGCGTTTCCTTGGGCATGGGGCAGATGCCGGGCTCGAACCAGGCGTCGAAGCGGAAGGTGGAACCCTTGCCCACGGTGCTTTCCAGGGTGATTTCCCCGCCCATGAGCGCGATGAGGTTCTTGCAGATGGCCAGGCCCAGGCCCGTGCCGCCGTATTCGCGCGTGGTCTGGCTGAAGCTCTGGAAGATGGTCTCCATGAACTCCTTGGGAATGCCGATGCCCGTGTCCTCCACCTCGAAGACGGCTCCCAGGGGGCGGTCATGGGTGTTTTCACGGGCAGGCGCGGGCAGGACCCGGACCTTGATGCCGCCCTTGTGCGTGAACTTGATGGCATTGCCCACCAGGTTGACCAGGATCTGGCGCAGGCAGACCGGGTCGCCCTTGACGCAGGCGGGCACGTCCGCACCGATCTCCAGCTCCAGGGAAAGGCCCTTTTGCACGGCCTGGACCTCCAGGCCCTTGATGGTGGAGCCCAGGTGCTGCGCCAGGTCGAAATCCGTGCGGTCCAGCTCCAGCTTGCGGGCCTCGATCTTGGTCAGGTCCAGGATGTCGTTGATGATGGACAGCAGGTGCTCGGCCGAATCCTTGACCGTGCGCAGGTAGTCGCGCTGGTCCTCGGTGAGCTCGGTCTGCAGGGTGATGTCGGTCATGCCGACGATGGCGTTCATGGGGGTGCGGATCTCGTGGCTCATGGCCGCCAGGAATTCGCTCTTGGCCCGGTTGGCGGTTTCCGCGGCCTCGCGCGCCTCCTCGAGCTGGGTCATGAACATCTTGCGGTCCGTGATGTCGTCCCAGGCCCAGATGATGCCCTTGTCCAGGTCGTTGGGGTCCACGGCCTTCGCGTACATCTTGCACCAGACCTCGCTGCCGTCCTTGGTGGTGAAGACCTGCTCGGTGTTGTATTCGCGGCTCATGGCCAGGGTGTCCTTGGCCTTGGCGATGAAGTCCTCCAACCCCTGGCCCGGCAGGATCCGCCCCGGGTCCATGCCGATGAATTCCTCGGGCTCGTAGCCGAAGGTTTCGGCCCCCCGGCGGTTGATGGCCGAAAAGTGGCGGCCCCTGGTCATGGCGATGCCCACCAGGCTGTTCTCCAGGATGGCCTCGAGCTTGTCCAGGGTCTGGCGCAGCTCGTTTTCCGACTCCTTGCGCACGCTGATGTCGCGCACGTTGGCCAGGATGGCGTCCTGTTTCTTGTAGGTGATGCGGTTCATGTAGATTTCGACGTCAAACTCCACGCCGTCAAAGGGCCTGCGGACCTTCCACTCGAAGAAATGGGGCTCGCCGTTGACCACGCGGGTCCAGACCTTGGGCAGCCGGTGCACCGGATTGGTGGGGCTGGACATGTCCCGTATTATGGAAAGGTTCAGGGCCTGTTCGCGGGTGACCGCGAACATGGTCAGCATGCGTTCGTTCACGTCCAGGATGGTGCCGTCCTCGCGGTGGAGGATGATGGCGTCGTGGGCGCTGTCAAAGACGGTGCGCAGCACGCTCTCTGATTCCTGGAGCTCTGCGGTGCGTTCGTTGACGCGGCTTTCCAGGGAGCTGTGGGCCTTGCGCAGGCTGGCCTCGGCCTGGTGGCGGCGGGCCGTGTTGATGACCAGCGCGATGATGATCAGCATTTGGACCGCGCCGAGGGCGACGCCGCCGATGACCAGGTGCTTGTGTTCGCTGTAGAAGCTGCGCGGCCGGTTGCTGATGATGCTGTCCGGGGGCAGGGAGGCCAGGCTGATGCCGAAGCGCCGCAGCTGGTTGTAGTCGAACATGGTGCGGGTCTCGCCCACGGTGTTCACCGGGATGCTGTCGGGCTTGTGGCCGGAGAGCACCAGCAGGGCGAGCTGGGCCATGCTCTGGCCCTGATCGTAGCCGCTGATGAGCTTGCCGCCCACGATGCCGTGGGAGAGCTGGCTCTGGGCCAGCCCGTAGACCGGGGAGTGGCTGCGTTTGGAAAGCATTTCCGAGACGACGCCGTCGTCAAAGAAGTTGCCCTGGCTGTCCCGGAAATAGACGCCCATGAGCACGATGCTGTGCTCGGGCAATTTTTTCACCATTTTCAGGAGTTCGTGCATGGGCACGTCCGGGGAATAGGTGATGCGTACGCCCGGCGCGTATCCGTCCAGCTGGCGGCGGATGGTTTCGGCCCAGGCTTCGCCGCTGGGGGTGTGATCGTTGACGATGAAGATTTCCCGGGTCTTGGGGTGCAGGGTCAGGGCCAGGTCCAGGGTGCCCCGGGCATCGATGATTTCGGCAACGCCCGTGAACAGGGGAAAGCCCTCCAGCTGCTCGGGCCGGAAGAAGTTGACCCCGCAGAAAACCACGGGAACGCCGGGGAACAGCTCGTCGTGATAGGCGCGCATGAATTCGTAGGCGTTGTTGTCCGAGGCCAGGATCAGGTCCAGGTTCTCGGATTCGTACTTGTGGGAATAGACGTCCAGGAGTTGGAGCTTGTAGGACTCGGTGAACGCCACCCGCTTGGTGTCCATGTTCTCCACCATGAGCTTGATGCCCGTCTCCTGGGGGCGGAACACGTCGGTGATCCCCTCCAGGACTTCCTGTTGCCAGGGCAGGGTCTGGTGGTAGGAGCAGAACAGCAGGACGCGCTGCTTGGCGTTTTTGCCGCGCGCGGCCTGGCTTGGCGCGGGGATAAGCGCGGCAAGCACAAAGAGGGCGGCAAAAAGGGGCGCAAGGCGTATGAGCGGGCGCGTTTTCAGGTGCATTTCGAGTACTCGTGGTTATATTCTGGAACTTCCCTAACAAAAGCACATGCTTTTTGCCACAACAAACACGGGTTTCCCGCTGCGGACAGGAAAAAGAGGCAGTTTTCCGCTCTTTTGACTCAAGTCATACCGGCGTGTGCGCGGTTGGCCTAGGTATGGGACGTCAAGACATTGAACGACCCACAACCATAAAGGAGCCAACCATGTATTGTTACCAGTGTGAGCAGACCGCCAAGGGCCAAGCCTGCACCAAGATCGGCGTTTGCGGCAAGCAGCCCGAGGTGGCCGCGTTGCAGGACCTGCTGGTCTACGCCCTCCAGGGCCTTTCCCTGGTGGCTGTCGAGGCCCGCAGGGCGGGCGTCAACGACGAGGCCGCCAACGTGTTCACGGCCAAGGCCATGTTCTCCACCCTGACCAACGTGAACTTCGACCCCGAGCGGTTCCTGCCCCTGTTGCGTGACTGCGTGACATATCGCGAAGACCTCAAGGCCGCCCTGGCCGCCAAGGGCGTCACCCCGGCCTGGAATGAAGCCGCCGGTTTTGTCCCGGCCCCGGACCTGGCGGGCCTGGTCGCCCAGGGCCAAGCCCACGGCATTGAAAAGGACCCCGAGCCCAATGCGGACATCAAGTCCCTGAAGCAGACCGTGATCTACGGCATCAAGGGCGTCGCCGCATACCTGGACCACGCCGAGATCCTGGGCCAGTCCGATGATTCGGTCTATGCCTCCATTCAGGAACTGCTGGCCGACACCCTGCGTCTGGACCTGGATCTGGGCGCCTGGGTCCAGCGCGCCCTGGACTGCGGCAACGCCAACATCCGGGCCATGGAACTGCTGGATGCGGGCAACACCGGCGCCTACGGGCACCCCGAGCCCACCCGGGTCCCGCTGGGGGCCAGGGCCGGCAAGGCCATCCTGATCTCCGGGCACGACCTCAGGGACCTGGAACTGCTGCTCCAACAGACCGAAGGAACGGGCGTCAACATCTATACCCACGGGGAGATGCTGCCCTGCCACGGCTATCCGGAACTCAAGAAATACGGCCACTTCCATGGGCATTACGGCACGGCCTGGCAGAACCAGCTCAAGGAGTTCTCCGAATTCCCGGGAGCCATTCTCATGACCACCAACTGCATCCAGAAGCCGTCCGGCGCATACATGGACAACATCTTCACCACCGGCCTGGTGGGCTGGCCTGGCGTGGTCCACCTCGAGGACAAGGATTTCGGTCCGGTCATCAAGAGGGCGCGGGAACTGCCCGGTTTTGCGGGGGATACGGACAAGGGTTCCGTCATGGTCGGCTTTGGCCGCAACGCGGTCATGAATGTGGCCGGGACCGTGATCGATGCGGTCAAGGGCGGGGCCATCCGCCACTTCTTCCTGGTGGCCGGGTGCGACGGGGCCAAGCCGGGCCGCAACTACTACACCGAGTTCGTGGAAAAGGTGCCCGAAGACTGCGTGGTGCTGACCCTGGCCTGCGGCAAGTTCCGCTTCTTCGACAAGCAGTTGGGCGACATCGGGGGCATTCCCCGCCTGCTGGATGTGGGCCAGTGCAACGACGCCTATTCCGCAGTGAAGATCGCCCTGGCCCTGGCCGAGGCCTTTGAGTGCGGTGTCAATGACCTGCCCCTGTCCCTGGTGCTTTCCTGGTACGAGCAGAAGGCTGTGGCCATCCTGCTTTCCCTGCTGGCCCTGGGCGTCAAGGACATCCGCCTCGGCCCCAGCCTCCCGGCATTCCTGACCCCCAACGTCCTGAACCATCTGGTGGAGCATTACGACATCAAGCCCATCACCACGCCGGATGAGGACCTGAAGACCATCCTCGGTTAGCTGACAGAAATGAAAAAGCCGGGCTTCGCGGCCCGGCTTTCGTCACCCCAAGGCTGAGCGGAAGCATTGCTTTTTGGCTCGGTTCCTGGTGTTGAAATCGGCGAAAAAGGGCCGAAAAAAATGATTCAGCGGAATAAATGAAGCCGTTAGAACGTGAATTAGAGAAAAGCTATAGAATTTATACACTTTCTGTAGCTTTTGCCGCGTAGGCTGAATTGTATGGAGAAAAAGAAAGGCCCGCTCCACAGGGAGCGGGCCTTGTCGTTATTGCGCGTTGCCGACCAGCGTTTTCTTCTTCATGAGCGGCTTGCCGATGCCGAAGCGATTCAGCACGGCCTTCATGCCGTTGGTGGAGTCGGGGGTTCCCCGGTGATTGACCACCACCCGGTACCAGGTTCCCTTGCTGGTTTCGGCCGTCTGGATGGCCGTGTTCAGTCCTGCTCCGGCCAGCTTGGCCCGCAGGTCCGCAGCCATGTCCTCCTTGCGGAAGGACGCGGCCTGGTACACGTAGTCGTAGATTTTCTCGCCCGTTTTGGGTGCGGCGACCTTGGCGGCTTCCTTGGGAGCCTGGGCGGGCACCGGCTTGGGCGGCTTGACCTGCTGCGCCGGGGTCACGGCCTGGGGCTCTTCCTGCCGCGGGCGTTCGGCCGGCTGCTGGGTCAGGGTCTCAGGATATGTCAGATCCTGGGCCGTGAGCACCTTGACCGGTTCCGTGGCGTTGGTCACCAGGGCGCCGTGCTCCTGCTTGGGCATGATCTGGGCCAGGGGCGGCACGTTCTGCTCGGGCCGGTAGCCGCGCCCCACCAGCAGGCCCAGGATGAAGAACAGGGTCAGGGCCACCAGGGCGCTGCCCACGGCCGTGATCATGCCGGGCATGGTCACGGTGAAGGTCCAGGTTTTCTGTTCGCCAGGTATTTTGGGCATACGCACGCTGTATTTCTTTTCGGTTCCCGCCATGAATCCCCTCCGGACGGTTCGGTTACATGCGCTCCGGTGCGCTGACCCCCAGCAGGGCCAGACCGTTGCGGATCACGCCGGCCACGCTGTCCAGCAGCATGAGGCGCGAGGCGCACACTGCCGGTTCTGCCGACAGCACATGACAGTTTGTATAGTATCTATGAAGGGTTGAGGCAAGGTCTCGCAGGTAAATACTGATGATGTGCGGGCTTTCGCCTCGCGCCGCGGCCTCCACGAAGTCCGGGTACTGGTCCAGGAGCCGGAGGATTTCCAGGTCGTTTTCCGTGTCCAGCAGGGTCAGGGCCTCCGGGGTGACGTCGGCCATTTTCGCCTGCTGTTCCGCTGCCTTGCGCAGCATGGAGCAGATGCGGGCATGGGCGTACTGGACATAGTAGACCGGGTTGTCCATGGACTTCTGCTTGACCAGTTCCAGGTCGAAATCCAGGCCCGAATCGGACTTGCGGGAAAGGAACATGAACCGGGCCGCATCCGAGCCAACTTCGTCCACCACGTCCTTGAGGGTCTCGAACTGGCCGGCGCGGGTGCTCATGGCGATGGGCTGGCCGTCGCGCAGCAGGTTGACCAGGTTGACCAGGATCACGGCGAGCTGGCCCTTGCGGCCGATGGCCTCGCAGGCGGCCATCATGCGCGGGATGTACCCGTGATGGTCCGCACCCCAGATGTCGATGACATGGTCGAAGCCGCGCTTGAACTTGTTGTCGTGGTAGGCGATGTCCGAGGCGAAATAGGTGGTGTCCCCATTGGATTTGCGCAGCACGCGGTCCTTGTCGTCGCCGAACTCGGTGGCCCGGAACCAGAACGCGCCGTCCTGGTCGAAGCCCAGGCCGGACTTGCGCAGGTCGCCGAAGGTCTCATCCACCATGCCGTCGTCCACCAGGCTCTTTTCCGAGAACCAGACGTCGTGGCGCACGCCAAAGGCCTTGAGGTCTTCCTTGATGCCTTCCAGGATGATGTCCTTGCCGATGACCTTGCAGATCTCGGCGGCTTCGGCCTCGTCCTTTTCCAGGAGGTCCGGGTGCTGCTCCAGCACGGTGCGGGCGATGTCCTTGATGTATTCGCCCCTGTAGTAGTCCTCGGGTTCGGCCGGGTTCAGGCCCTTGATCTCCTTGGCCCGGTAGAGGATGGAACCGCCCAGGATGAGCATCTGGCGGCCCGCGTCGTTGACGTAGTATTCGGCCTCAACCTCGTAGCCGGCCTTTTCCAGGATGCGGCAGAGGCTGTCGCCCAGGGCGGCGCCCCGGCCGTGGCCGATGTGCAGCGGGCCCGTGGGGTTGGCGGAAACGTATTCCACCTGGACGCGGGTTCCCTTGCCCATGTCCGAGGAGCCATAGGCCTCTCCGGCCTCGCGGACCACGGCGATGGTCTCCTGCCAGAAGGAGGGGGCAAAGGTGAAATTCAGGAAACCGGGACCGGCGATGTCCACCTTGGCGATGAGTTCGTCGCCCGCCACGGCGGCGGCGATGTCCTCGGCGATCTGGCGCGGGGCCTTTTTGGCCTGCTTGGCCAGCATCATGGCCACGTTGGCGCTCATGTCGCCGAATTGCTTATCTTTGGGAGGCTCGATGACTGCTTTCTCGGGCCATTCCCAGCCGTTATCGGCCAGGATTTTTTTCAGGGTGCTTTCAAGGTGCAGCTTGGCTCTCATGAGAGGTTATTCTCCTTAATTATTATCGTCGCGGGGCCGCTGTTAGCACCTTTTTTCGCGCAATCCAAGTCTTATTCCGGCCCCGGAAAGCGCCCGGAGGCTTCCCCGTCCGGAAAAGGTCTTCCCGGCAGGCCTGGTTTCCTACGTGGCGGGGCGGCATTTTCCCCCGGCATCCGGAACTTTTCGCGAGTCCCCCGGATGCGGGTGGCGGGCCGGGTTGATCTCTTGAAATAAGGACAACGGCGGGCGGTTCTTAATAATATTAGGCAAATACTGATATAATATTAATTTAATTCCACGAAGAAGGGGCTGCACTTACGGATGCTTCCCATTTTGGCCTGGAGGTGCTATGGGAAATGTCCAAATCTTCATTCAAGGAGTCAACAATATGATCAGAACCATCAGTGCACTCGCCAAGAACCGTCCCGGAGTCCTGGCCGAGATGACGGCCGCGTTCGGTAAATACAATGCAAACATCCGCTCCATGGCGGCGGGCGAAACCGAGAATCCCGAGATCTCGCGGCTCGTGATCCAGGTGGAGGGAGAGGAGGCGGAGATCAACCGCATTACCGACGCCCTGGCCCACATGGAGCCCATCGTGCAGGTGGACGACCTGGCCCGCAAGGAGTTCGTGGACCGTGAGCTGGTGATGATCAAGGTCAACATGTCCAAGGAGAACACCGGCCAGATCATGCAGATTTTCGAGGTTTTCCGCGCCAATGTCATCGGCATGGGCCAGGAGACCATCACCGTGGAGATGGCCGGCGACCAGGAGCGGGTCAACGGCCTGATCAACATGCTGGCCCCCTACGGCATCCGCAGCATGTGCCGTTCCGGTATGATCGCGCTCAAGCGCGGGGACGAATAGCCATGACCGCCAAACGAATTATGAACAGCCTGGACGACATCGTTCAGGCGGTGCTCGACTATGGGGAAACCCCCAAGGTGGCCATTGCCCGCTCGGCCGAGAGCTTCGTGCTCCGCGCCGGCATCCACGCCTATGAGAAGGGCGTGGCCGAGCCCGTGCTGGTGGGCGACATCGAAAAGACCGAGAAGATCGCCGAGGAAAAGGGCCTGGACATCAGCCCGTTCCGCAAGATCCACCTGCCCGACGACGTGCAGGCGGTCATGGAGGCCGTGCGGCTCTTCCGGGAAAAGGAAGTGGCCCTGGTCATGAAGGGGCTCGTTTCCACGGCCACGCTGCTCAAGGCCGTGCTCAACAAGGAGACCGGGGTGCCGCCCAAGACCGGCGTGCTCAGCCATGTGGGCGTCTTCAATTCGCCCACGGACGGCCGCCTCATGTTCCTGACCGACGCGGGCGTGAACATCGACCCCAACCTGCAGCGCAAGGTGGACATCCTCAAGAACGCCATCAACGTGGCCCAGATGCTCGGCATTGAGAAACCGCGCTGCGCCATTCTGGCCGCCACGGAAAAAGTCAATTATCCCGCAATGCCCGCCACCCTGGATGCGGACGTCATCACCAAGATGGCCTCCCAGGGCGAGTTCGGCGAGGCCCGGGTGCACGGCCCCCTTTCCCTGGACCTGGCCGTGAACCCGGACAGCGCCTCCTGCAAGGGCGTGGACGGGCCGGTGGCCGGGTGCGCGGATATCCTGCTCACTCCGGACATCGAAGCGGGCAACATCCTGTACAAGTCGCTGAACTCCTACTGTAAGGTTCCCATGGCCGGTGTGGTCGTCGGCAGCAAGGTTCCCGTGGTGGTGCCTTCCCGCGGCGATTCGGACATGTCCAAGTTCTATTCACTTGCACTCGCTGCGTATCTCGGCATGGAGGCCCAGAAATGAGTCCCGTTTTCGTGATCAATCCCGGTTCCACATCCACCAAGCTCGCCCTGTACGAAGGCTCGGAAGAGATCTTCGAGCGCGAGCTCCAGCACTCCAAGAAAGAGCTCGCCGCCTTCCCCTCCGTGGGCGACCAGAAAGGCTTCCGCATGGACGCCATCCGCAAGGTCCTCGCAGAGGAGAAGGTGGACGGTTCGGCCATGGACGCCATTGCCGGACGCGGGGGCCTGCTGGCTCCGCTCCAGGGCGGCACCTACGAAGTGTCTGACAGAATGATAGACGATCTGCTTGCCAACAAGTATGGCGAGCATCCCTGCAACCTTGGCGCGGTCCTGGCTCGGGACCTGGCCGAGGAGTGGGGCGTTCCCGCCTACATCGTGGATCCGGTGGTCACGGACGAAATGGACGACCGCGCCCGGCTCACGGGCATGCCCGGCCTTGAGCGGCGCAGCGTGTTCCACGCCCTGAACCAGCGCGGGGCCGCCCGCGTGGCCGCCGAAAGGCTTGGCGTCCGTTACGAGGATTCCTGCTTCATCGTGGCCCACATGGGAGGGGGCATGTCCATCGGCGCGCACCGCAGGGGAAGGGTCACGGACGTGACCAACGGGCTGGACGGCGAAGGGCCGTTCACCCCGGAACGCACCGGCGCATTGCCCGTGCTGCCCGTGCTGGAGCGCATGCGCGACGGCGAGAGCTTCGACGCCCTGCGCCTGACCATCCTGCGCGAGGGCGGCGTCTGGGCGCATTTGGGCACCAACAACATGATGGAGGTGGAAAAGCGCGTGCTGGAGGGCGACGAGGAATACGCCCGCGTGTTCCGGGCCATGGTCTACAATGTGGCCAAGCACATCGCCTCCATGGTTCCGGCCGCCCTGGACGGGGAAAAGGACCGGGTGGACGCCATCGTCATCACTGGCGGCATGTCTCGCTGCAAGCCCCTCATGGAAGAATTGCGCCGCCTGCTCAAGGGATTGGGCGAGATCGTGCACGTTCCCGGCAGCGTGGAGATGGGGGCCCTGGCCAAGGGCGCATTCATGGCCTTGGCTGGAGAAACGCCCGCCCAGCGCTATCTGGGCTGAGGCGCGCATTGCTTGAAATCAGGAAAGCCGCTTCCCTCGGGAGGCGGCTTTTTCAGCGTCTGGCGTTCTTGCGAATGGTGGTCAGGACCTGCTCCAGCTCCTTGAAGTCCACGGGCTTGGGCACAAAGGCGTCCATTCCCGCCTCCAGGCAGCGCTTGCGGTCCGCGGCAAAGGCATAGGCCGTCACCGCGATGATCGGGGTGTCCGTGGGGGTGGGCATTCCCTGGGTTTCGCGGATTCGCCGGGTGGTTTCAATGCCGTCCATCTCGGGCATTTCCAGGTCCATGAAGATCACGTCGTAGCGGTTTGCCCTGGCCGCCTCCAATGCCTCCACCCCGTTTTCGGCCGTGTCCACCACATTGCCGATCTTTTCCAGAAAGGCTTTGGTGGCCGCCTGGTTCACGGGATCGTCCTCCACCAGCAGGAGCCGCATGTTCCCGGCCTTTTCCCGGGCAGCTTCCGAAACATCGAGCAAGCCGGCTTCGTCCACCTTGAAGGGGATGGACACGTAGACCGTGGTGCCCTTGTCCTGTTCGCTTTTGATGGACAGGGTGCCGCCCATGAGCTCCACAAGTTTGCGCACGATGCCCAGGCCCAGGCCCGTGCCGCGCACCTTGTTAGCGAGCGGCGCGCTCCCCTGTTCAAAGGGTTCAAAAATGCGGTCCAGGGCCTCGTCCGGGATGCCCACGCCCGTGTCCTCCACCGTGATCAGGACCCGCGCCTGGGTCCTGGTGCGGAAGACGGGGGAGACATCCAGGCGGATGCTGCCGCCCGGGGTGAACTTCACGGCGTTGCCCACCAGGTTGAACAGGATCTGGTTCAGCCGGGCCCCGTCCCCGAGCAGGGATTCCGGGATGCGGCTGTCCACGGCATAGGAGAGCTGGACGCCCTGTTCCGTGGCCTGATGCGAGATCCCCCTGCAGACCGAGCCGATGATGTCGGCCAGGCGCAAGGGCTCTTCGGCCAGGGTGAGCTTGCCCGCCTCGATCTTGGAGAGGTCCAGCAGGTCGTTTATGACCGTGAGCAGGCCCCGGCAGGAGTGCAGGCCGATCTCCACGTATTCCTTCTGCTCCTCGCTGAGGTCCGTGCGCAGGGCCAGCTGGAGCATGCCCAGCACGCCGTTGAGCGGGGTGCGCACCTCGTGGCTCATGTTGGCCAGAAACTGCGACTTGGCCCGGTTGGCCTGTTCCGCGGCCTCCTTGGCCTCCTTGAGCTTGGCCTCGATCTCCTTGTAGGCGGAGATGTCCTGGAGCGAGCCCAGCACCACGGCGGGCCGTCCGTTCTCGAAACGGCTCTGGCCCGTTATGCGGACCCACTTTTCCGCATTGGCCCGGGTGCGGATGCGCACCTCCAGGGTCTGTGGGGCCGGATCCGACAGGATTTTGTGCAGGGCGGCCTGCGCCTTGCGCCTGTCCCTGGACGACACGCACATGGAAAAAAACGTCTCGGCGTCGGTCAGGCCTTCTGTCGGGGGGATGTCCAGGATTCGGTCCAGTTCCCCGGTGCTGGTCACGGACCGGGTTTCCGGGTCCATGGTCCAGCCTCCGATGGTGGCCAGCCGCTGCATCTGGGAAACCATGTCCTGGGAGGTGCGGAACTGGTCGGTGATGAGCTTGCGTTCCTCTTCCAGGGAAACGGCCTTGGCCAGGGTGGAGATGAGGTCCACCTCGTCCTCGCTGAAGTCGCGGGGCTCCAGGCCCACGATGCACAGGGCGCCGATGGCCCGGTCCCGGAGCCGGACCGGATAGCCCAGGTAGGAGCGCAGCCCGTACCTGGCCACATTGGGGTCGGTCTGGGCGTAATGGGTGTCCTGGATGTCGGGGATGACCACGGGCTTGTCCTGGCCCTTGATGGTGGCCTCGAAGCAGATGTGCCCCTCGGGTTCGTCCCGTTCGGGCAGGTCGTCGGGTGCGTTGGCCGCGGACCAGGTGCACAGGGACCGGTCCTCGTGATCCAGGCGGTTGAACAGGGCGCAGGCGCCATGCAGGAGGGCCGCGGTGGCTCCGACGATCAGGGCGATGTTGGTGTCGGGGTCGCTTCCGAGCCGGCTGTACAGCCGGTTGAGGCCCGCCAGCGGGGAAGGGGAACGGTGTTGGCTCATGGGACTATTCCTCAATAATAACGGCCTACAGCTCTACGCGAAAATCGGTGCATGTCAAAGAATGTTAGCGAGATTATAATTCCCCCCGGTATGGGACGGGATGCTGGCCTTAGGGCGGTGCTGTGTGTATAGTTGCCTACATTCTTGTCTATTCTGGATGAAACTGCTGTTTGATTGTTCACATTTACCACGTTGTTACGTATAGTTTTGAACTATGGGAGGGAGTTTGCATCGGATGCGGCCGCTGACGCGGCGCGCATGAAAACGAGAGGTTCGGGTATTCGAGTTGTTTTTCAGCCCTGCGGGGCGAATGAGGGTTGCTGATGTCATTGTTTTCGAGTTCCATATCTTTGCGAAAAGGGGTCGCGATCACGGACGAGGAATTTGTCCAGCTTCGGGACTTCATTTATGAGAAGAGCGGGATATTTGTCGACGAGAAGCGCAAATACCTGTTTGAAAGCCGTTTTCGCAAGAGGTTGCAGGAGTTGAGCCTGTCCAGCTTTGGCGACTACCTCAAGTTTCTGAAGTTCGATTCCAACCGCAAGGAAGAGTTGGTCAAGCTCTTTGAGCTCATCACGACCAACGAGACAAGTTTCTATCGCGATACAAAGCAGCTGGACGCTTTCTACGACAACGTTCTCAAGGAAGTCGTGGAAAACGTCCGCAAGCAGGGCAAGAGCGAGCTGCACATCTGGTCTGCCGGGTGCTCCTCCGGGGAGGAACCCTACACACTGTCCATCCTGCTGCATGAGATGCTCGGTCTCGAGGCCGCTCGGTGGAAGATCCGCATTTCCGCCAACGACCTGTCCATGGCCATGATCAAGAAGGCCCGCGAAGGCCTGTACAATGAATACGCCATGAAGACCACGCCCGAGCGCATCCAGTTGAAATATTTCACCAAGGAAAACGGAGGCTGGCGCATCAAGCCCGAAGTCGCCAAGATCGTGGACTTCAGGCTGCTCAACCTCAACGACACCTTGGCCGTCAAGCGCATACCAAGGTCCCACATCGTGTTCTGCCGCAACGTGATCATCTATTTCGACCAGGACATGAAGAAGAAGGTCATCAATTCGTATTACGACAATCTCTTGGACGGTGGCTACCTCATGCTCGGCCATTCCGAGTCGCTGCACAAGATCACCAAGGCATTCAAGCCGGTATTCTATCCCGGAACCATTGCCTACAAGAAAGAGTAGGAGCGGGGAAACGTGACGAAACTGCGCATTGAAGAGCTCAAGACCGGCATGGTCCTATCCTGCGACTTGAAGACCGCGGACGGCCGGCTGTTGCTGCCGGGTGGTGTGGAACTGGAGGAAAAGCATCTTCAGCTCCTGGATCGCATGGGCATCGAAGAGGTCGAGGTGGATCCGGGCCAGGCCGAACTGGATGAGGAGAGCCTGCTTGCGGTTGAGGACTATGTCCGGGACTACTTCCTGTATTCGAATCCGGACCATCCCGCAGTGCTGGAACTGTTCCGCATCGCCCTGGAACGCACCGCAGCCAGGGTGGCCGGAGGCTGGCAGCTACCGTCCGTGGAGATGCGGCGGGCACAGGCCGTGGAACACCTGGAGGACATCTTTCTCAAGGACATGGGCGGCCCCGAGGAGATCGCCAAGCACGAAACCGAGCTGGAAAGCTTCCCGGACATCTATTTCCGCATCCGCGAGGTGCTGGATTCGCCCAACGTGTCCGCGGACAGGCTGGCCAAGGTGGTGAGCACGGACGTGGGCCTTTCGGCCAAGCTGCTGAAGCTGGTCAACAGCCCGTTCTATGGTTTTCCGTCCTCCATCGACTCCATCAGCAGGGCCATTGCCCTGGTGGGAGGCAAGGAGCTGTCCACCCTGGCGCTCGGCATTTCCACCATCAACTATTTCAAGGACATTCCGCCGGAACTCATCAACATGGAGATGTTCTGGCGTCATTCCATTTCCTGCGGCATCTTCTGCAAGCTCATCGCCTCCCGGCAGACCGGGGTGCAGTCCGAGCGCCTGTTCATTGCCGGGCTGCTGCACGACGTGGGGCGCCTGATCATGTTCAAGAAGCTGCCCTACGCCTCGCGCGAGGCCATGCTTTTCGCCCGCGAAAACAGCATTCCCCTGCATGCGGCGGAGCAGACCGTCATCGGCTATACGCACACGGACGTGAGCGCGCCCCTGCTGGAGGCCTGGAAGTTCCCGGAAAACCTGTCCGAGGCCATCAATCACCATCATGATCCCATGTCCAGGCCCAATCCTCTGGAGCCGGCCATCGTCAATCTGGCCGACAACATGGCCAACGCCGTGGATATCGCCAACGGCGGCATGTATGTCCTGCCCGGCATCGATAATGGCGTGTGGGAGCTGCTGGGGCTGAGCCCCGCCTTCCTGCGCGACACCCTGCACCAGCACGATGAGCAGGTCGAACTGATCATGAGCGCGTTCTTCTAGGCCGCATTCAACAACGATTGATACAGTCAGGAAAGCCGCAGCGTCCGACAGGGCGTTGCGGCTTTTGCATGCGCTAGAGCAGGTACTCCCGGAGGACGGCCCAGCCTGTCCAGAACTGGTACAGGGCCAGGCCGAGGAGCGTGATGTTGTTGGCCGCGTGGAGCAGGGAGAGCAGCCCGCGCGGCTTCTTGTGCGCGTCCATGATGATGCCGCTCAGGTAGCCGAAGATGAGCAGGGGAAGCATGATCAGGGCGGTCTGGTAGTGGCGGCCGGTGATGAAGTTCACAGACCAGGTCATGCGGGCCACCATGAGCCCCCCCACAAAGCCCGCGAACCAGAGCAGGATGGCCAGCTTGCCCAGCTGCACGTGGATCCGCCACTGGAACGGGCGGCTGATCTGCAGATGCTGGGTCAGGAAGCGGTTCAGGCCCGTGAAGGCCACGTACAGGGCCAGCAGGGTGGTCAGGGCTTGCAGGACCGGATGGAACCAGAGCATGAACTCTCCTTGGCAAAAGAAATCGGACTATCCTCAGGATAGCCTTTTTTTCTGCCGGTACAAGGGGAAGGGTAAAATTCTAATCCAGGGGCTGGTCCAGCTTGGCGCGCAGGGCGCTCCAGACCTGTTCCGGGGTGATGCGCTTCATGCACTCGTGGTGCTTCTGCGGGCACTTGCGCGGGCCGTGCAGGCCGCAGGGGCGGCACTGGAGATCGGTTTCCAGCACCGTGGACTTTTTCCCGCGCGGGTAGAAGCCCAGCTTGCGGACCGTGGGGCCGAACAGCGCCACCAGGGGCACGTTCTGGGTCCAGGCCAGGTGCATGGGGCCGGAGTCGTTGGTCAGGCAGGCGCTGAGCCTGCCCATGACCGCCGCCAACTGCAGCAGGTCCAGCCTGCCGGCCAGGTTGTGCACGAAGCGTCCCGTGCCGCCCGCCTTTTCCACGATCTCCGAGACCAGGGCCTCTTCGCCCGGGCCGCCGAAGACCAGCACGGTGACCGCCTCGTTGGCGGCATGGCGGACCACTTCCGCGAAATAGTCGGGCAGCCAGCACTTGGTGGGCCAGGTGGAGCCGGGATGCACGCCCAGGACCATGTCGCCCTGCAGGCCGTGTTCTTCCCAGAAATCCTGGGCAAACCGCCTGGCCGACTGCGGCAGCACCAGGTTGGCCTGCGGAACCGGGGCTTCCTCGTTCAGGGGCAGGAGCAGCTGGTGCAGGCGTTCGATTTCCTCCAGGTCTTCGAACCTGCGGTCCACGGTCTGGGTATAGGCGCAGCGGTTGAACCAGGGGGCGCAGTAGCCGATGCGGGTTTCGATCCTGGTTGCCCGGGCGACCACGGCGCTTCGCAGGCTGCGGTGGGCCGAGATCCAGAGGTCGAAGCCCTGCCCGGCGATTTTCCGGCCCAGGCGGTGGGCGGCCAGCAGCGACTTGTCGCGGCCGCGCTTGTCGAATTCATGCACGGCCGTGATCTCGGGCTGGCCCGAAAACAGCGCGCCCAGTCCCTTGCGGACCCAGAAATGGATCTCGGCATGGGGATGGAGCCGTTTCAGGGCGGCGAGCAGGGGCAGCGTCAGGATGGCGTCGCCGATGAATGCGGTCTGCCAGACGCCGATCTTGCGGTATTCCTTCATGCTAGTGCCGGTCTCCCGGTTCTTCCTTTCAGGCCGTTGCGGGATTTCTCCCGAAGAGATGCCTGGCCAGGTACATGAACGGGGTGTCCAGCCCGGCCACCAACAATTTGATAACATACGTGGAAATGACGATTTCCACCAGTACCTCGTTGGGGAAAAGGCCGTAGAAGGCGATGAGGCAGAAGACCACGGAATCCAGGAGCTGGCTGGACATGGTGCTCAGATTGTTGCGTAGCCACAGGTGTTTGCCGCCGGTCTTTTCCTTCAGGAGATGGAAGGCCCAGACATCGTGCATCTGGGAGACCAGGTAGGCGCACAGGCTGCCCAGGGCGATGCGGGGCATGAAACCGAACAGGGCGGCCAGGTGCGGCTGGGCAAAGTCGTCCGTGCCGGGCTGGAAGAGCAGGGCCAGCTGCATGTACGCCACCATCATGACCAGGGCCACGAAGCCGAGCATGACGGCTTTCTTGGCGTCCTTCTTGCCGTAAAATTCGCTGATCATGTCCGTGGACAGGAACACGCTGGCATAGAGGATGTTGCCCAGCGTGGTGGTCAGTCCGAAAAGTTCAACGGTTTTCATGACCTGCAGGTTGCAGATGAGCAGGTTGAAAACGATGAGCGCAAACAGGCCGGTGCGTCCGAAGAAGCGGAACACCACCAGCACCATGCACAGGTCCATGACCGCGAAGATAATCCAAAGCAATTCGTTCATGGGCGTTCCTTTGCCCCTATTTTATGGGCGTGTCAAATTCGGGGCGTGATTGATCTTGGTTTTCTCGGCAAAATGTGGTGCACTCCGTGCCCATGAATCACGAATACGACAATCGATCGCATCTGCCCGTGGGCATGTTCGACTCCGGCGTGGGCGGCCTCACCGTACTCAAGGCCCTGCGCGAGCGCATGCCCTGCGAGGAAATACTCTATTTGGGCGATACTGCCCGGCTTCCCTATGGCTCCAAGAGCGCCCAGACCGTCACCCGCTATGCCCTGCAAGCCACGTCCCGGCTGGTGGAGCGCGGGGTCAAGATGCTGGTCATCGCCTGCAACACGGCCAGCGCCGTTGCCGTGGAGGCCGTGCAGCGCGCCTACCCGGACGTGCCGGTCATCGGCGTGGTGCGTCCTGGGGCTCAGGCCGCCTGCCGGGCCTCGAAAAACGGCGTCATCGCGGTCATCGCCACCGAGGGCACCATTGCCGGGGGGCCTATCACCGCGCCATCCATGAACTGCGGCCCGAGGCCCACATCATCGGCAGGCCCACGCCCCTGTTCGTGCCCCTGGCCGAGGAGGGCTGGTTGGAGGGCGAGATTACCGAGGCCGTGGCCTCCCGCTATCTCAGGCCCGTGTTCGCACCCGCCTCCGGATCGGACGTGCCGCACACGCCCGACACCCTGGTGCTGGGCTGCACCCATTTCCCGCTGCTGGCCGGGGCCATCCGCAACGTGGTGGGGCCTGGTGTGAGCATCGTGGACTCCGCCGCCACCACGGCCGACGCCATCCTGAAGGAGCTGACCGGCTCGGGCCGGGCCAACGGGCATGACGGCTGCGGTGGGACCACCTTCCTGACCACGGACGATCCCGCCAAGTTCGCCCGCACCGGCACCATGTTCCTGGGAACGCCCATCGCCGAAAGCGATGTGGAGTTGGTGGATCTTTAGCGGCAGCCTTTTTTGTCTGTATGGGACGGATTCACACAATCGTGTCCCAACCGTCATAGCCTTGTCACTCCGGTCTGTTTCAGTGGAGATGTGGAAACAGATTCGGAGTGATGGACATGACCTCTTGCGCACATCTCGACATAGCCCTGCTGCTGGTGCTTTTCACGGCGGCCCTGACCGGTTTGCGGCTCATGTTTCCCGGCAGCCCCAATGCGGAGCTGCTGGCCGACATCATGAACCGTTCGGAGACCGGGGAATCGGCCTGCAGCGGTGAACCCGCGGAAGGGGCTGCGCAGAAAGCGTAGGTTTGAAACGCCTTCATTTCCCTTGCGGCCCGAGCGCCCGTTGGGTATTAGAATCCCGTGTTTCAACCTTGAAAACCACGGGATTTCAATATGATCAAACGTCTTTTTTCCGTTATCGCACTGGCATTGCTGACCCTTTCCCTTACCGGCTGCGGCTACAACTCCATGCAGCAGCAGGAGGAAGAGGTCTTTGCGGCCTGGGGCAACCTGGAAGCCGCGCTGCAGCGCCGCGCCGACCTGATCCCCAACCTGGTGGCCACGGTCAAGGCGGCCGCCGCCCATGAAAAGAACACCCTGCAGGCAGTGGTCGAGGCCCGCGCCAAGGCCACCCAGACCACCATCACCCCGCAGCAGCTCGGCGACAAGGCCGCGCTTCAGAAGATGGCCGACGCCCAGGGCGCATTGTCTTCCGCTTTGTCCCGGCTCATGGTGGTTGTGGAGCGTTACCCCCAGCTCCAGGCCAACCAGAACTTCCTGGGCCTGCAGCACCAGCTTGAAGGCACCGAGAACCGCATCACCGTCGCCCGCAAGCGCTACAACGACACGGTCAAGGCCTTCAACTACTCCATCCGCAAATTCCCCAACTCCCTGACCAACAGCATGCTGCTGAACTTGGAGCGCAAGGAGTTCTTTGCCGCCGACGCAGGCGCCAAGAACGCTCCCAAAGTGGACTTCGGGTCCGAAGGCTAACCGGGAGGCTTGCGCATGATATTCCCCGCAAAGACCGCCGCCGTGCTCTGCACGGCGGCCCTGGTGCTTTTCACGGCCCTTTCCGCGTTCGCCCTGGACGTGCCCGCGCTCAAGGGGCGGGTCAACGACTACGCCAACATGATCACGCCCAAGGCCGAAAGCCAGCTCAATGAAATGCTGGCCCATTTCGAGGCCTCGGACTCCACCCAGTTCGTGGTGCTCACCGTGCCTTCGCTGGAGGGCGATTCCCTGGAGGACTTTTCCATGCGCGTGGCCGAGGCCTGGAAGGTCGGTCACAAAGGCAAGGACAACGGCGCGCTGCTGGTGGTCAGCGAAGGCGACCACAAGATGCGCATCGAGGTGGGCTACGGCCTGGAAGGCGTGCTCACGGACGTGCTGGCCGGGCAGATCGTGGACAACGTCATTGCCCCGGAATTCAAGCAGGGCCGCTATGACGACGGCTTTCTGCTGGGCGCGGCGGCCATGGTCAAGGCCGCGCGCGGCGAATTCAAGGGCTCGGGCCTCAAGCGCGAGCGCCGTTCCTCGGGCGGCAGCGTCTTCAGGCTCCTGTTCCTGCTCTTTTTCCTGCCCATCTGGGCCTTCGGGTTCATGGGCCGCCACAGCCGCAGGGGCCGCAGCAGCGGCAGCGTGCTGCCCTGGATCGTGCTCGGCTCCATGATGGGCGGCAGCAGCCGTTCCTCCGGCGGATTTGGCGGCGGAGGTTTTGGAGGAGGCGGCTTCGGCGGATTCTCCGGCGGTGGCGGCGGCTTCGGCGGCGGCGGAGCTTCCGGGGGCTGGTAGAATGCGGAAATTGGTTCAATGCCTTGCCTTGGCTCTTCTCGTGCTGGCGACGCCGCTGTCGGCGTCTGCGCTGGATGTGCCGAGCCTTAAGGGTCGCGTGAATGATTACGCGGACATGATTTCCCCGGGCACCGAGCGAGACCTGGACGAAAGTCTAGCGGAGCTGCAACGTACGGACGGCACCCAGGTGGTGGTCCTGACAGTGCCCTCGCTGCAAGGTGACAGCTTGGAAGATTTTTCCATGCGTGTGCTCGAGGCCTGGAAGATCGGCCAGAAGGGTAAGGACAACGGCGTGCTTCTGCTCGTGAGTCGGGATGAACGCACAGTCCGTATCGAGGTGGGCTACGGTCTGGAAGGCAGGCTCACGGACGTGCTGGCGGGCCATCTCATCGACCAGATCATGACTCCCTATTTCCGTCTCGAACAATACGACAAGGGATTTGAAGAGGGCGTGGAGGGCATCGTTGCCGGTGTTCACGGCGAATACTCTCTGGATCAGAGCAGCATCCCCGGTGTAAATCAGTGGACGATCTTGGCGGCAGTTCTGTTTCTGGGTGTAGGTCTCGTGTATTTTTGCCGTCGAAGCTATACGAACAAGTATGGCTGGAATCCTGAAAAAGATCAGGCAAATGCCGCAGCGGCTGGTTTTGAGGATTGGGCCCATGAAGGGCGCAGGCATCATCGTGGCGGTGGTTTCAGTCGCTTTTCCGGCGGTGGCGGAGGCTTCGGCGGGGGCGGTGCCTCCGGGAGCTGGTAGGAAAAAACGCATGAAGTTTGGAGCAGCGTTATCATCGGTTGTTGGGTATTGGTGCCTATTTCCATTGTCCGCGTACGCATTTGATAGCTCGGCTAACAATCCAAATTATACTTTAAAAGGTTTAAGCTTGCTGGTGCTGGGCTTGTTCCTTTTGCCGATTGTACTCTTTTGTGCTGTTAAGGTGCGTTTGAAAGTTGATGATAAAATTGAAGAAATTCAAAAGAAAGAACCGAGAGGCAAAACGTGGGTGGCTAGAGAGCTTTCCATTAACTGGCCGTTAGTGGTTCCGATGATATTCACATGCGTCTTTTATTATTTGTATTTTTTTCACGAAGGTGCCTTCACTAAACGTAATACCCCACTATGGGCTCCGCTAGTAGGAGCTGTCGTTTTTTATTTAGTCTTTCGAAAGAAAGCGAGTTCTAAACAAAACGGCAACGTTGATGAGAGGGGAGAAGAGTAGCTTTTCATGATATCGACTTTATTAATAATAAATTCTAATTTATGGATATTTTGATTCAAACCACAAATAACCACAAGGAACTATAATGGGCGCTCAATCCTTTCTGACAGCCGAGGAACAGCGGAAGATCATCGAATGCGTCAAGGACGTGGAAACGCGGACCTCGGGCGAGATCGTGCCCGTGATCGCCAGCGAATCCTACCACTATCCGAGCGCGGTGGCCTTCGGCTCGCTGCTGCTGGGCGTGGCCGCCGCCGTGGCGGCGTGCATGTACCTCGGCAGTGAGGACATGTGGATGTTTCTGGCTATTTTTCTGGGCGCTTATTGCGTATTCCAAATCGTATTACGTTATGCCTCCATCCTGAAGAAGCCGTTTGTCTCGCGCCGCCAGATGGCCGAGGAAGTGGACGAGGCGGCCATCACCAATTTTTATTTGAACGGACTGCACCACACCCGTGATCAGACCGGGATCATCATCTATGTTTCGGTGTACGAACGCATGGTGCAGGTGCTGGCCGACAAGGGCATCAACGACAAGGTCGATCCGCAAGTCTGGAACGAGGTCGTGCGGATCGTGACCAAGGGTATCCGCACGGGAGCGCCCGCGGACGGCATCTGTCAGGCCATTGCCCGGTGCGGCGAACTGATCACCGAGCATTTCCCCATCAAGGCAGACGATACGGATGAGCTCCCCAACCTCATCATTGATGGGGAAGCTAAGCAGTAAAGATTACGGGGGAAACTCTTTTCCAAAAGGGTTTCCCCCGTGCTCCCTTCCCAACATTTTTCAGATAAAACGCCCGGCGGCCTTGCAGGCCGTCGGGCGTTTTGTGTTTTGAATCAAGCCAGGGTTTCCAAAGGGGATAATCCCCTTTGGCCGCCGGAGGCATCTTCTGAATTACAGCTTGTAGAAGAGCGGAACCTGCTTGCAGCAGCGGCCGAATCCGAGGGCGCAGTAGATCTGCTCCATGTCGATGGCCTCGCGCACCACCGAGGCGAGATGATCCAGGCTCGCTTCCAGATCGTAGGTGGTCTGGATGTTCTCCAGCGGATCGAGCCCTTTGTCCATGCGCAGCTCGTTGATGAACCAGCGCCGGAATTCGTCGGCATCGAACAGGCCGTGCAGATAGGTACCCCAGACCCGGCCGTCGGGCAGGCCAAATCCGAGCGGCTCGTCCTGCTGGTTGCGGATGGACACGCGCAGCTCGGAAGACAGCGCGCGGGTCTGGCCGTGATGGATCTCGTAGCCGTGCACCCGGCGGCCGCTCTTGCAATGCACGCCCACGGTGCGCTGGAGGGTCTTTTCGGCGGCCAGCTCCGTGGCGATGGGCAGCAGGCCGAACCCTTCCTGGCGGATGGAGTCGGACTCCAGGCCAAAGGGATCGTCCACCATCTGGCCGAGCATCTGGAACCCGCCGCAGATGCCGATGACGCGCGTCTTATGCTCGCCGTGGGCCAGAGAGCGCACGGCCGCGGCCATGCCCATGCCCTTGAGCGCCTTCATGTCCGGCACCGTGCTTTTGCTGCCGGGAATGATGACCGCATCGGGGGTGCCCAGTTCCAGGGCCGAGGTGACGATGCGCACGCGCACGTCCGGCTCGGCAAAGAGCGGATCGATGTCGTTGAAATTGGAAATGCGCGGCAGGTCGATGACCGCAATGTCCACGCACTGGTCCTCGGGCAGCTTGTCGTCCTGGCTGGGCCGGATGCCGTCCTTGAACGAGACCGAGTCCTCCTCGGGCAGGCCGAGGTTGTGGATGTACGGGATTACGCCCAGGACCGGCTTGCCCGTGTTCTGGAAGGTGAATCCCAGGGCGGAGTCGAGCAGGGTGGCGTCGCCCCGGAAGCGGTTGATGGCGAACCCGAGCACGTAGTCGCGCTCGGCCGGGGTGAGCAGGTTCATGGTCCCGACCAGGGAGGCGAACACCCCGCCCCGGTCGATGTCGCCCGCGAGAATGACCTTGGCGTCCGCGTACTTGGCCATGGCCATGTTCACGATGTCGTGATGCTTGAGATTGACCTCCGCCGGGCTTCCGGCCCCTTCCAGGACCATGATGTCGTGTTCGTTGGCCAGCGAGTCGTAGGCGGCCTTCACGGCCTCCCAGGCGCGCGGCTTGAAGTCCACGTACTGGCGCACGCTCATGTTGCCCACGGGCTTGCCCATGACAATGACCTGCGAGCCCGTGTCCGAGCCGGGCTTGAGCAGCACCGGATTCATGCGCACGTCGGGCCTGAGGCGGCAGGCTGCGGCCTGGGTCACCTGGGCCCGGCCCATTTCGCCGCCCTCGTCGGTGACAAAGGAATTGAGCGACATGTTCTGGGCCTTGAACGGGGCCACGCGGTAGCCGTCCTGGAGCAGGATGCGGCAGAAGGCGGCGGCCAGCACGCTCTTGCCCGCGTTGGAGCAGGTGCCCTGGAGCATGAGGGCCGGGGTCCGGCTCTCGCGCTTGACCAGCGGCGCCTTGCCCGTGCCCGTGGCGCGCTTGAGGGCCTTGAGCAGCCGCTCGTTGTCCTCGGCGCTGCGTACGGCCACGCGGAACCAGCTGTTGTCCAGGCCTTCGAAATTGCCGCACAGCCGGATGGCGACCCTGTCCTTCAGGAGCTTGTCGTAGAGCGGCAGGGCGTCCTGGCCGAGCCGGTCCACCTTGCAGAGCAGGAAATTCGCGGACGAGGGATAGACCTTGATGCCGGGCAGCTTGCGCATGCCCGCGGCCAGGTTTTCGCGCAGCAGCCTGGTCTGCTCCTTGGTGCGCTGCGTGTATTCGGTGTCGCGCAGGCAGCGCGCGCCCACGCGCTGGGCCAGGGTGTTCACGGACCAGGTGGGCAGGCGGCGCTTCATGGCCAGGATCAGGTCCGGGTTGGCAAAGGCCAGGCCCAGGCGCAGCCCGGGGATGGAAAAGAATTTGGTCAGCGAGACGATGGTGATGACGTTGGCGGGCCGGTCCTTGATGAGCCGGTCCGGGTTGCCGGGCATGAACTCGGCGTAGGATTCATCCACGACGAACCGCGACTGCGGGAACATGGTGGCCAGTTCGCGCAGCTCGGCCGGATCAAAGGCCTGGCCCGTGGGATTGTTGGGCTGGCACAGGAATACCAGGGACGGCGTGGTCAGCATGGCCCCGAGCTTGGCCATGTCCACCTGGAAGCCCTCTTCGAGCTTGAGCGGCGTCTGGACCATCTCCAGCCGGTGCAGGGAGCACAGGCGGGCGTAGTCCACATAGGTGGGCGAGGGGATGATGGCGCGGCGGAAACCGCCCAGCCCGACGGCCGCGTGCAGCAGTTCGGATGCGCCGTTGCCGGGAAGCACCTGCGTGGGCCAGACCTTGTAGGCCTCGCATGCGGCCATGACCAGGTCGGCGCAGTCCGGGTCCGGATAGTGGGAGACTTCGGCCAGAGCCCGGCCGATCTCCATGCCCAGCCAGGGGGGCGGCCCCAGGGGGTTCATGCTGGCGGAAAAGTCGAGCAGCTCTTCGGGGGCGCATCCGGCCTTTTCGGCCATTTTCCTCAGGTTGCCGCCGTGGGCGTATTTCCTTTCGTCCAGGACCTCGGGAATCCCGGAAAACACGCTTTGCTTCAAAAGACCTCCGGTGCAGGCTCAGGAAAGAGGAATCGCTTCTTTGAATTTCTAGACTTTCTCAAGATGCTTTACCCTTGTACGCGGAAAATCCGACTTCGACAAGATGCGACACAACTCTGCAATGTGAAAAATAACCCCCAGGCTTTTCAGGAGGAAAGTGCGCATTGCGGTCAGCTGCGGAATTGCCGCGTGTTTTGCTTTCAGTACACTGTAATCAATGCAAAATATGTAAATTGCGGTTTTGTGTTTTGAAACCGCAAGCGCAAAACCGCAAGTGCTGGTTTCGTCCTGTTCGCAGGACCGCCACTCTGCATGGGAGTGCGAAAAACCGCAATGTCTTTCCGGCAAAGGCTTTCCGGGCGTTCGCTCGAAGCGTTGCGTTTTGCCACAAAAAGGCAAAAAAATGTGCTTTTTTTCGAATCGGCAAGCAATCAGGTCTATCGAGAAAAAAGCGTCTCCTCTTTTTACTCTTTGCGTAGCCCGACGAGATCGAAATTTCGATTCGGTGAGTGTTTAGCTAGCTTAGTTTTTTCCGCAACATTTTGTCTTTATTGCCAAATTGTGTAAGGGCTTCTGATAGTTTTGCGGCACATCAAGTGACAACAATCGGGAGGCATTCATGAAAAATCAGTTGTTCAAAATCGGCCTGACGGCATTCCTGCTGGTGGGAGCCCTCATGGTCGCGGGCTGCGGCGGTGGTGGAGAAGACACCATCAAGATCGGCTTCAACATCCCCATGACCGGCGACATCCCCAAGGTGGGCGAGGCTTCCAAGTACGCGGCCGAGATGCTCAAGGAAGACATCAACTCCCAGGGCGGCCTGGAAGTGGGCGGCAAGAAGTACAAGCTCGAGTTCGTCTATGAAGACAACGAATCCAAGGCTGAATCCGCGGTCAACGCGGCCCTGAAGCTCATCGAGCAGGACCAGGTCGTGGCCATCATCGGTCCCAACTCCTCCAAGCAGGCCGTGCCCGCCGGCGGCACCTGCAACGACAACCGCGTGCCCATGATCTCCCCGTGGTCCACCAACCCGGATACCACCAAGGATCGCCCGTGGGTGTTCCGCGCCGCGTTCCTGGATCCGTTCCAGGGCCCGGTGGCCGTGAACTTCGCCACCAAGCAGTTCGGCGCCAAGACCGCCGCCGTGCTCTTCGACATCTCCAACGACTACTCCAAGGGCCTGGCCGAAATCTTCCAGTCCGAATGGGAAAAGAAGCACGGCGCCGATACGGTCGTGGCCTTTGAATCCCACGGCACCAAGGACCAGGACTTCTCGGCCCAGCTGACCAAGATCCTGGCCGCCAAGCCCGACTTCATCTTTGTTCCCAACAACTACAACCAGGTGGCCCTGATCATCAAGCAGGCCCACGACCTGGGCTGGGAAGGTCCGTTCATGGGATCCGACGCCTGGGGGTCCGCCGAGCTCATGACCCTGTGCGGCGACGACTGCAAGGGCCAGTTCTTCTCCACCCACTATGCGGCCGCCGGGGCCAAGGGCGACACCAAGGTCTTCATCGACCGCTACACCGCAAAGTACGGCTACACCCCGGACGATGTCGCGGCCCTGACCTGGGACGCCACCCGTCTGGTGCTGCAGGCCATCCAGGATGCGGGCAAGTACGAGTCCGACGTGCGCAAGGAGCGCCAGTCCATCCGTGACGCGCTGGGCGGCATCAAGGAATTCGCCGGCATCACCGGCAGCATGAAGTTCGACGCGCAGGGCGATCCCATCAAGTGCGCCGTGGTGGTCGAGATCGACGACCAGGGTCAGTTCGTGTTTGCCGAATCCGTTTGTCCGTAATCCGGACGGAGTTGTCTGATTCAGTATATTGGCGGGGGTCGGAGTTCCGATCCCCGCTTTAGCCTTTTACTTCGCCCGGAAGGGGACCCAACGTGGAAGCTCTATTTCAGAACATAATCAACGCATTGCAATGGGGCAGCTTCTATGCGCTCATCGCACTGGGCTATACGCTCGTGTACGGGGTGCTGCTGCTCATCAACTTTGCGCACGGCGATATCTTCATGGTCGGCGCGTACATCGCCTTCGGGGTCTCGGTGTTCGTGCTCGGCGTGCAGGGCCTGGACCTGCCCAACTGGGCCGTGCTGGCCTGCGGCGTGCCCCTGACCATGATCCTCACGGCCGGGGTGGGCGTGACCCTGGAGCGCATCGCCTACCGCCCGCTGCGGCGCAAGGGCGCGCATCGCCTGTACGTGGTCATCACCGCCCTCATGTGCGGCCTGATCCTGGAAAACGGCAACCTGGCCCTGCTGGGCGCAAGCCGGAAGAAATTTCCCGAACTCATGGAAAAGACGGTCTGGAGCCTGGGGGACGTATCCGTGACCAACCTCAAGGTGCTGGTCATCTTCGCGGCCTTCGCCGTGTTCGGCATCCTGAACTTCATCGTTACGCGCACCCGCATCGGCATGGCCATGCGCGCCATCTCCTATGACAAGTTCGCCATCCCGCTCATGGGCATTCCCGTGGACACCATCATCGTGTTCACCTTCGTGCTCGGCTCGGGCTTTGCCGGGTTGGCGGGCATGCTCTTCGCCATGTCCTACCCGATCCTGGAGCCCTACATGGGCGCGCTCATCGGCTGGAAGGCGTTCATCGCGGCCGTGGTGGGCGGCATCGGCGACATTCGCGGCGCGTTCGTGGGCGGGTTCCTGCTGGGCTTCATCGAGATCCTGGTGGTGGCCTTCTTCCCGTCCACCCTGCGCGACCTCATCGCCTTTTCCATTCTGCTGGTCATCCTGTGGATGAAACCCACGGGCCTGTTCGGCATAGCCCGGCACCAGAAGATCTAGGCGGTGGAGCAGATGAAGAAATACACCATCAACATCGCCTTTCTCGCGGGCTGCCTGCTCATCGTGCTGGGCGCCCAGGCCGGGCTGTTCAACCTGTACATCCAGTCGGTCATCCTGTTCATGGGCATCAACATCATCCTGTCCACCAGCCTGAACCTGGTGAACGGGAGCATGGGCGAGTTCTCCTGCGGGCACGCCGCCTTCATGTGCGTGGGCGCGTACGTCTCGTCCGTGGTCACGGTGCTGCTGTTCGCCCAGAACAAGATCCTGGGCGCGCCCCTGCTGCCGCCGGAGCTGGCCCCGTTCTTCTTCCCCATCGCCATCATCATCGGCGGCGCCGTGGCCGCCCTGGTGGGTATCCTGGTAGCCGTGCCTTCGTTCAAAACCCGCGGCGACTACCTGGCCATCATCACCATCGCGGTGAACTACATGGTCATCTCGGGGCTGGAGAACCTGGACATCATCGGCGGACCGCGCGGCTTCATGGGCATGAAGCAGGTGGTCTACGCCATGACCGACGTGGCCGACATCCCCTGGATGATGATCTGGACCCTGCTGGGCACGGCCTTCACCCTCTGGATCCTGCGCCGCTACACCTCGTCCACCTTCGGCAAGGGCGTCAACGCCATTTGCCAGGACGAGATCGCGGCCGAGATCATGAGCGTGAACACCGACAGGATAAAGCTGGTGACCTTCATGCTTTCCTCCGGGCTGGCGGGCGTTGCGGGCGGACTGTTCGCCCACGTGATCGGCTACGTGAACCCGCAGTCGTTCAACATCCTCAAGTCCACGGAATGCCTGGTCATGGTCTATCTGGGCGGCATGGGTTCGCTCACGGGCGCGGCCATGTCTGCGGTGCTGTTCACCCTGCTGCTGGAGGCCCTGCGGCCCCTGCAGATCATCAAGTGGGTCATCATCCCGCTCATACTGGTGCTGCTCATGCAGTTCAGGCCCGAAGGCATCATGGGCAACAAGGAGCTCTCCGATGTCTTCCCGAAACTCAAACGCTACTTCAGCTTCAAGTAGGAGGCCGCCATGTCGCTACTCAAGATAGACGAAATGACGCAGCGGTTCGGTGGTCTCCAGGCCGTGTCCAAGTTCGACATCGAACTCAGGGGCGGGGAGCTGGTGGGGCTCATCGGCCCCAACGGCGCGGGCAAGACCACCATCTTCAACCTGGTTTCCGGGTTTTACCAGCCCACCGAGGGCGGCATCGAGTTCGACGGCAGGAACACCGCCGGGCTCAAGCCGCACCAGGTCACGGGCATGGGCATTGCCCGCACCTTCCAGAACATCCGGCTCTGGCACGACATGAGCGTCATGGACAACATCCGCATCGCCCAGCATTACCGGATGGGCTACAGCGTGTTCGACGCTTTCCTGCGCACGAAGAAATACCGCACTGCGGAAAAGCGCATCGAGAACATTGCCTGGGAAATGCTGGAGGCCATGGACCTCAAGGAGTTCGCGGAAGAGCTGCCCAGGAACCTGCCCTACGGCCTGCAGCGGCGCGTGGAGATCGCCCGGGCCATGTCCATCCGGCCCAAGCTGCTGTTGCTGGACGAGCCCGCGGCGGGCCTCAACTCTGCGGACGTGGAGGGCCTCATCAAGCTGGTGCGCTGGATCCATGAGAACTTCGACATCACCATCTGGATGATCGAGCACCAGATGAAGGTGGTCATGAGCCTGTGCCAGTACATCAAGTGCATCGACTTCGGCGCGACCATCGCCGAGGGCACGCCCGAACAAATCCAGAACGACCCCACGGTCATCAAGGCATATCTGGGGGACGACACCATATGAGCGAACGACTTCTCGAAATCAAGGACCTCAAGGTCAAGTACGGCAACATCGAGGCCCTGCACGGCATCTCGTTCCATGTGGACCGGGGCGAGATCGTCACCCTGATCGGGGCCAACGGCGCGGGCAAGTCCACCACGCTCATGTCCATTTCCCGGCTGCCGCCGCCCGAGGCCCCCAAGGTCGTGGAGGGGGACATCCTCTATGCGGGCGACTCCATTCTGGGCTGGGCCCCGGACAAGGTCGTTTCGGACCTGCACATGATTCTGGTGCCCGAGGGGCGCCACATCTTCGGCAACCTGTCCGTGGAGGAAAACCTGAAGCTGGCCACCTATGCCCGCAAGGACACGCCCCAGGACATCGAGCGGGACTACCAGCGCGTGTATTCGCTGTTCCCGCGTCTGGCCGAACGCCGCAGGCAGCAGAGCGAATCGCTCTCCGGCGGCGAGCAGCAGATGCTGGCGGTCTCCCGCGCGCTCATGGCCGGGTGCACCTTCATCATGCTGGACGAGCCGAGCATGGGGCTGGCGCCGCTGCTCATGTATGACATGTTCCGGGCGCTCAAGGAGCTGAACAGGGAGGGCATGACCATCCTGCTCATCGAGCAGAACGCCAACCTGGCGCTCAAGTTCGCGGACCGTGGCTATGTCATCGACACCGGCGAGATCGTGGCCCAGGGAGCCAGCCAGGACCTCATGGAGGACCCGGAGGTCAAGAAGGCCTATCTGGGCGGGTAGGGTTTCGTGCCAATGGCAAAATAGAAGGCCGCTCTGGATGGGGCGGCCTTCTTCTTTGTCTTTTGGAGAACAGCCTGAAATAAATACGTCTCTTGATCAAATCTTGGCAACGGATTATCGATATCGCTATGGCAAATCCAGAGCATGTAAAGATACTTCTCGAAGGCGGTGTTGAAGGCTGGAACAGGTGGCGAAAAGAAAATCCTGAAGTTGAGCCTAATCTTGAATCTTTTTCATTTCAAAAAATAGATAAAGCGTTGGTAACTCCTCTTTTAGAACGTGAAAAATCATGTGTTGGAGAACTTATTGGTTTAGATTTGCAGAATGCCATATTATACGATGCAAATTTCAATAAAATGAGTTTGATAAACGTTGATTTTTCTAATTCTTATATGCGGTATGCGCAGCTGAATCAGAGTTCTTTATGGGGTTGTGTGTTTAATGAAACAGATTTGACAATGTCAAATTGGTCTGGATGTGTAGCTCATGTGTCAAATTTCAATAAATCAAAGTTGAATAATGTTCATATGCGACGGGGAGCCTTTATCAAATGCGATTTCCATAATGCTTCTCTCGTTGAAGCTGATTTTACCTCATCAATACTGACTAGCTCTGAGTTCAATGAGTCAAATATGGCTGCAGCAATCATTGTAGGATCAGATTTGCAGAATTGTAGTTTCGAGGGAGCTTTTATTAACGGCATTAAGTATGATCGGCGTAATTTGAAATCAAGATCCCTAAGAGTTGCTAGTGCATATGGTAGCCAGATGTTCCGACGAGACGCCATGGACGCTTGCTACATAGCCGAGTTCAAGGAAAAACATCCTTTCTGGCACACTCTTTGGTCAATTTCTTCAGATTGTGGCCGCTCCCTTGCTCAATGGGCGTTTTGGTCAATGATGATCGCATTGTGGTTCGGGGCATTTTTTTGGTTGTTGAATTTGGACATAGGATTCGGAAAGTCCTTTGAAACCGCGCAGCTCAGTGGGGACAGCTTTCTGACAATGCTCTATTACAGCGTGGTGACCTTCACGACGCTTGGTTTTGGCGATGTTATCCCGAAAACATCTTTCGCAGCCATGATGGTCATGTTTGAAGTCATTCTCGGCTATATAATGCTCGGCGGCCTTATCTCTATCTTTGCCAATAAATTGGCCCGCCGAAGCGGCTGACGGGAGGTGTTTCTGGCTTGCAAGGGCAATCCCCAGCGCGGCGAGGTGATTTCTTATTGATCTTTTTCCCGTATTGCTGCTAGCTCTGCACCGTGGAGCGAGAGAATCAATCATGAAAACCGTGTCCCTCGCGGCCGTGCTTTTTCTGGCGGTCGTCTTCTGTTTTACCTCAAGGGCCCTGGCCGCCGAGCCGGAGGTCATCCGTGTGCAGTTCAGCGTCATGGCCCCCTGGAAGGAGGGCAAGGCGGGGAATGAGCACGGCATCGACATCGAATTCCTGCGGCTCCTGGCCCAGCGCATGAACCTGCGCATCGAATTCGTGCACGTGCCCTTTGCCCGCGGCCTGGTCTGCCTGGAGGAGGGGAGCATCGATCTCATGCCCTGCGTGCTGCACCGCGAGGACCGGGAAATGTGCATGCACTTCATCCAGCCTCCGTACCACCAGTTCTCGCCCAAGGCCTTCTACGTGCTCAAGGACGGGGGGCCGGCCATCAATTCCTACACGGACCTTTACGGCCTGCGCATCGGGACCGTGATCGGGGCCCGCTATTTCAGTCGGTTCGACGAGGATATCCGGCTGAACAAGGATGCGGTGCGCAACTCCGAGCTCAACTTCAAGAAGCTGCTGGATGGGCGCATCGACGCCATGGTCCTTTCCGAGACCCATGGCGACCGCCAGCTCGAACACTTGGATTACGCCCACCGTATCACCAAGGCCCGCTACAAATACCAGCGCACGAATCACGTGCATATGGTGCTTTCCCGGCAATCGCCCCTGGCCGAACGGCTCGATGAATTCAACATGCACATGGCGGCCCTGGTCCGCGAAGGGGCCCGGGAGAAAATCAAAAAGAAATACACCGATACCTTGAGCTATTGATGGCTGTTGTGGGTCGGGCTTGGCGCGATTCCCGGCCTGCTGGCAGGATTGCTATAAACAAACCGCCCGGCTGCTCGCAGAGCGGCCGGGCGGTTTTGCTAAAAAGCTTTGGAGGGAGAACCTTTCACTCGAAAGGTTCCCCCTCATTTTTCACTCCGAAAATTTACACGATGTCCACGGTAACGCCTTCATTGACGTAATAGAGCAGGGTGTAGCTGGCCTGCAGATACCTGACCAGATCCTCCACGGACCGGTCGCCCACGTCCGAGACGCGGATGTAGGCGTGGCGGTAGCCCGGGTTTTCCAGCTCGTAGGACGTGAACACGCTGGTGAAGACCACGCTCTTGTCGCGCAGGTCGTTGAGCAGCGCCGCCAGCGGGCCGGGCTTGGCCTCCAGACGGAAGGCGAACTGGGTGCCGCCGCGAATGGCGCCCGTGGCGCTGCACATGAAGCGCATGACGTCGGCCTGGGTGATGATGCCGATGAGCTTTTTGCCGTCCACCACGGGCAGCCCGCCGACCTTGTTGTTGACCAGACTCTCCGCCACGATGTCCATGGCCGTGTCCTGGGCCACGGTGATGGGGTCCATGGTCATGATATCGCCGGCCGTGAGCGTGGACAGGCCTCCGTTGGCGGCGTTGTCGCCCGCTAGGTATTTGGAAGGCATGGCGTCGCGGATGTCGCGGTCCGAAACGATGCCCACCAGGTCTCCTGATTCGTCCACCACAGGAAACTGGCGGATGTTCTTTGCATGCAATATGGCAGAGGCGTCCAGCACGGAAGATGTCGCCCCCAAGGTGATGACGTTTCTGGTCATCCACTCTCTCACTAGCATAGTTCCCTCCTCGAGATCCTGACTTCAATGGGGTGTTTCAGGGTTGTAGTCGCTTTGTGAAAAAAATGCAAAGAAGTTGTGATGAAACACGCACATTCGTGGTGGAAATTCGGGCAATGGTCTTGAAAATGCGGCCGTGAAGTATTAGCCAACAGAAACGGCCGCCACCCGCCCCGCAGACCCTCGACCGCAATGGAGCCCGTCATGATCAGGACAATGGATGAAATGTTGGCAAAAGCCGCCGAATATGGAGAACGCGCCAGGATCGCCGTGGCCTGCGCCCACGACTGCGAAGTGCTCAAGGCCGTGGGCCGGGCGCAGGAAAAGGGCATCGGCTCCTTCCTGCTGGTGGGCGAGGCGGAAAAGATAGCCTCCCTGTCCGAGCGGCTGGGCGTCTGCGTCTCGGGATGCTCGGTCATCGACGCCCGGGGCGAGGCCGAAGGCGCGGCCAGGGCCGTGGAGCTGGTGGCCTCGGGCGAGGCCCAGGTGCTGCTCAAGGGATTCCTGGATACGGGCGTGTTCCTGCGTGCCGTGCTCAACAAGGAGACCGGCCTGGTCAACGGCGACATGATCAGCCACACCGTGCTCATGGACATGCCCGCCGCGGACAAGATGTATTTCCTCACGGATGCGGCCATGGTCATCAAGCCCAGCCTGGAGGAGAAGAAGCAGATCATCCTCAACGCCCTTCGGGTGACCTCGGCCCTGGGCCTGGAGAATCCCATCGTGGGCGTGCTGGCCGAATCCGAGAAGGTCAACCCCAAGATGCAGGCCACCACGGACGCCCAGGCGCTCAAGGACATGGCCGCCCAAGGCGAGATCCCGGGATGCCGCATCGGCGGCCCCTATGCCCTGGACAATGCCATTTCCCGGCGGGCCGCGGAACACAAGGGCATGGACGATCCCCTGGCCGGGCACGCCGACATCCTGCTGGCCCCGGACCTGGCGGCCGGCAACATCCTCTACAAGGGGCTCATGTACTTTGCGGGCTCCAAGGCCGCCGGGGCCATCGTGGGCACCCGTGCGCCCGTGGTGCTCAATTCCCGCGCGGATACGGACGAGACCAAGCTCAATGCCATGGCCCTGGGCGTGCTCATGGCCGCCGAGCGTGGCTTGTTGTAGATCGTTGGAGATTTCGCCTAGGGGAAATCCTGGCGGAAGTTGCGCACCGCATCCACCACCTGGCGGAAGCGCTGCTTGAAGCCCTTGAGCCCGCTGCCCACCAGGTCCATGCGTCCCTGGTGCACCCATTGTTCCAGCTGTCGTGATTCGCTCATGATTTCGATGGCTTGCACGTGGCTGACAATGTTGGACATGGAGTGCAGGGCCGCGCCCAGCGCCGAGGCCTCCTGGCGGGTCCAGGCGTCGTTGATCTGCTCCAGCCTCTCCTCTGCCTCCCGAAGGAAGATATCCAGGATTTCCACCAGCAACTGGTCGTTGCCCCGGAACCGCTGCACCAGAGCTTCGGTGTTGAGCCGGAAACCCTGCTGCGGGGCCAGGGCGGGCCGCACGAGCTGGGACCGGGCCGTGATCCGGGTTCTGGCCTTTCGGGCGGCCTTGCCCCGCTTGTTCACGGCGCGGACAATGGCCGCGGAAAGTTCGGCCATGTCCACGGGCTTGGTCACGTATTCGTCCATGCCCGCGGCCATGATGCTGTCCCGGTCGCTCTTCATGGCGTAGGCGGTCAGGGCTACGATGGGAATGTTCCTGTCGTAGAGCCTGCCTTCGGAGGAGCGGATGCGCCTGGTGGTTTCCACGCCTCCCATTTCCGGCATCTGGATGTCCATGAGTATCAGGTCGAAGGTCTGCCTTGCCTTGGCCAGCGTTTCCAGGACCTCGACCCCATTCCTGGCCAGGGTCACGGTGTGTCCGAACATGGACAGGAAGTGGGTCAGGAATTTCTGGTTCAGCTCGTTGTCCTCGGCCAGCAGGATGTTCAGGTTCAGCGGGTCGGGCAGGATGGGTGCCTCGTGTTCGGGCTCCACGGCGGCCTCGGCCGTGCCGAACCAGGCCCGGAAGGTGAAGACGCTGCCCCGGCCGAGGCGGCTGCCCACCTCGATCTCCCCGCCCATGAGGGAAACGAGTTCCCGGCAGATGGCCAGGCCCAGGCCCGTACCCTGGTGCTGCTTGTGGGTTGAGCTGTCCACCTGGGTGAAGGCGTCGAAAATGTGGTCCAGCATGTCCGGGGGAATGCCCATGCCCGTGTCCGAGACCCGGAACAGCAGGCAGGTCCGGTCCGCCGCGCTGCGTTCGGTTTCCACGTGGATGTCCACGCCGCCCTGGCTGGTGAACTTGAGGGCGTTGCTGAGCAGGTTGCGGATGATCTGGGCCAGGCGGTCCTTGTCGCCGTGCACGAACTCGGGCACGGATTCGTGGATGTTCATGGCCAGGTCCAGCCCCTTTTTCTTGGCCTGGGGCAGGAAGGGCTTGACCATCTGGTCCATGGCCTTGCGGAAGCGGAAGTCCGCGGGCGTCAGGGAAAGTCTGTTGGCCTCGATCTTGGAGATGTCCAGGACATCGTTGACCAGGTTCAGCAGGGAGCGGGCCGCATCGCGGATCATGTTCAGGTTTGTGCGCTGCTCGGGCTTGAGCCCGGTGGTGATGGTCATTTCCGTGAGCCCGATGATGCCGCTGATGGGTGTGCGGATTTCGTGGCTCATGTTGGCCAGGAACATGCTCTTGGCCTGGTTCGCCTCCTCGGCCTCGCGCTGGGCCTCCTCGGCCGAGAGGTTGGCCACCATGAGCTTCTGCTCCATGCGGTCCCGGTGGATGGCGCTGCCCAGAATCTCGGCGGCCAGCTGCATGGACTCCAGCTCCGTGGACAGCCAGTCCCGTTCGGCCTGGTAGATGGCCGCGCCCATGAACCCCCACCATTGCTTGCCCACGAAGACCGGTACCGCCATGATGGACTTGATGCCCAGGGTCTCCAGGAGCGCGCGCTCGGAGGCGGGCAGGGTGCGCACATGGCCCATGATGGGTTTCTTGTCGCCCAGGCGCAAGGCCCACCGGGAATACCCGTTGGAGTATGCCTGGCTTTGCAGGGCATCGTATTTCATGAGTCCGGGATGCTCCGGGCTGTGCCATTCGTGGCTCAGGGCGGCCGTCAGTTCTCCGCCCACGGTTTCATTGCAGTAGACGTAGGTCAGCTCCGCGCCCACGGACTTGCCCAGGGCTTCGATGACCTTTTCGGCCTCCTTTTCCCAGGCTCCCCCGCGCAGGAAGCGCCCGGCCGCCTGGCCCACGGCCTGGAGGATGGCGTCCCGCTTGTTCAGGGCGGATTCAAAGCGCTTCTGGCTGGTGATGTCCCGGGCGATGCCGTAGGCGCGGGCCACCTTGCCGGCATTGTCCAGCACCACCCTGCGGTGCAGATGCAGGTAACGTTCCTCCCCGTCCGGGCGGATGATGCGGTACTCGAAGTCCAGGGGCCAGCCCTCCCGGAAGGTGGCCCGGTTGGCCTGGTCGAAGACCTCGCGGTCCTCGGGGTGGATGTACTGGCGGAAGCTTTCGAAGCTGGTGATGTCCTCGGGGTTGCAGCCGAAGACCTGGTAGAGGCCTTCGGACCAGAGAAAGGTGCCGTTCTCGTCCATGTCCCAGCTGCCCATGCGGGCGATGGACTGGGCGTCCTGCATCTGTATCCTTCGCCGTTCCAGCTCGGCGTTGACCAGCCTGTGCTGGGTGATGTCCTGAATGATGCCTTCGTGGGCCACATACGTCCCTGTCTCGTCCTGCTGGGGCTCTGCAATGCAACGGACATGGCAGGTTTCCCCGTTTTCGCGCCTGCAGCGGAACTCCACATCCAGGAGTTCGCCGGTTTTCCGGCTGAGGGAGAAGGCCGCGTTTGCTGCCTCGAGGTCGTCCGGGAGAATGCGCTCCCGGAATTGCTCCAGGTTCAGGGGGGTGTTCGTGGCCGGGTCCAGCCCGAACATGGCATAGCATTCGGGCGACCATTGGGCCGTGTCCGTGGTGAAGTCGTAGCGCCACTGGCCGATGCGCCCCAGCTTGCGGGTCATGGCGATGATGTCGGTTTCCCGGGCAAGGCGCTGGCGCAGCTCAAAGACCCGCGCGGCGTGCCGCAGGGCGGTTGCCAGGGCGCGGGGCAGGGAGGCGTTCCATTCGAGGTAGTCGGATGCCCCGGCGCTGCAGGCGTTCTCTTCCCGGTCGGTTCCTTCGGGGGCCAGGACAATGACCGGCAGGCCGGGGTGGCGCTCGGCGATGTCCGCAACGGCCTGTTCCCACTTTTTTTCCTTCTTGGCCGGGGCCAGGATCACGGCCGCACAGGAGCGTTTTTCCAGGGCGTCCAACCCCTCTTCCGTGCTTGTGGCCCGGAAGGAGACGGCTACGGGCAGGCCTTCGAGCGCCTCCCGGATGCGTGCGGCCGTGTCGTTGTCGGCACAAATCAATACAATGCGTGTCGCGCCCTGTTTCATTCAAGCTCTCTTTGTTCCGCTTCGGGGCATGGGTGGATCTTGCCCATGTTCCATTCATGAGCCTTTCCCCGGGACATTAAAATTATAAGCCGTCAAAACCAACCCTTTTCCCCGACAGCGAGAACTTCCTGTTTCTTCAAGAATTCTTGCCAATTTGAGCCTGGATGGTTACGATTTTCGTAGACGGTCATTCCCGGCCCAAACAAACGGATGGCTCATGCGCGCCCTGAGTTGGCTCTTCTCGCTTCTGCTGCACGTCGTCGTGGTTTTTCTGCTCACGGCGTCCGTGCGTTATGTCGCGCCCGAAGGCCCCAGGCCACTCATCAATGTGGAGCTTGCCGACGCGCCCGTGGAGGCCCCCACGGAGCAGGCCGAGGCCCCGCCACCGGCCGTCCCGGAGAAGATCTCACCCCAAGCCAAGCCGCAGCAGATGCCCCTGGACAAGACCATCGTGCTTTCCAGGGAGCCCGTGGCCCCGGCCGGACCGGTTGAAACGGCTCCGGTTCCCGGCCCTGCCGCCGCGCAGACCCGGGCCGTCCCCGCAGGCAAGCCCATCAGTTCGTCGGTTTCCGAATTCGCCCCGGAGCTGAAGGAGTACGAGGGCGCCATGGCCGTGGGCACGTCGGAGCGCCGCGGCGCCGAGGCCCAGCTCGGGATGGAGCTCTACAGCGCCTTTTATTCCTATTCGCCCGAGGAGTTCGCCGGGCAGTTCCTGGTGGAGGGCGACCGGGTGGTGACCATCATCGATGCCCGCAATTCCTCCTACGGCCGTTTGCTGATTTACGACTCCGTGCGGGGCGAGCTGCGGCGGCTCAGAAAGTTCAGCAAGTATATCTACACCATAGGGCCTTCCTTGTATGAGGACGAGCCCGTGACCGGTTCTGTGACCTTCCTGGCCAAGGACGACCGCATCGAGCGTTTCATCTACATGCCCGAGGGGGAAAAGGCCTTGTTCCCCAAAAAGCTGCATTTTCGTGAGGAAAAGATGCGTCTGGACCTGCCGGACGGCCCGGTGGACGCCATTCTGACCCTGCCGCCCCAGAAGGGGACCTATGCGGGGGCCGTGCTGCTGCATGGGACCGAGTGTCTGGACCCGTCCCTGGTGCAGGGCGCTGTGCGGGCCTTCGGCATGCGCGATACCGCGGTGCTGGCCTTTTCCCCGCCTTCCTGCGGCGGGAAGAAGGATCGGGGCGCCCTGATTCGGCAGGCCGCACAGGTCCTGCAGGAAATGCGCGGGCACGAAGAAGTCAGGGCCGCACGGGTGGGCCTGCTCGGCGTGGGGCCGGGGGTGGCCGCCGCCGTGGAGACCGCAGGGGTTCCCGGCGCAAAATCGGCTTTTCTCATGGCCGTGCTCGGGGGGAGCGGGCCGCCCGCGCTCAAGGCCGTGGCCCGCCTGCGTTGCCCGTCCCTGTGGATACTGCCCGACGACAAGCGGCTGAGCCGCTTCGCCCAGGGCCTGGAACAGCTTCGCGACGGCCAGGGAAGGCCCATCACCCTGGTCATTGACCGGGAATACACGGCCGTATCCGGGGATACGGCCAAGCAGCTTGCCGGAACCGTCACCTCCGGCCATGCGGCCATTGCCTCCACCTGGCTTTCCCGGCTCAAGTAGGAGATTTTTGATCGGAGAGGTGGGTAATCTCGGGGCGGATTCAATCGTCTTCTCATTCGAATCGTTTTGAGGTATCAGGACGTTAAGTGGGAGTTTTTCGTCTGAAAATCCCATGGAGAGGGGTTTGTGGAATGGACGCACCGAAAGGAGAGCGGTGCAGGATGTTTTCTAGGGGAGCATGTATGAGGGTAATGATTGTTGACGACCACCCCTTGCTGCGCGAGGGCCTCAAGGCCATCGTCAACCAGACGGGGAGGTTTTCGGTGGCCGCGGAGGCGGGCACCGGCAAGGAGGCTCTGGCCGTGGCCCTGGAGCAGCGGCCGGATGTGATCCTCATGGATATTTCCATGCCGGACATGAACGGCATTCAGATCATACGGGAATTGGGCCGGGAACTCCCCGGAACCCGATTTCTGGTCATCAGCATGCATTCCGAGGCCGATTACATCGTGGAGGCCTTCCGGGCTGGCGCCAATGGCTACATGATCAAGGAATCCGCAGCGGAGAACCTGGTGCGGGGCCTGGAAACCGTGGCCGGTGGCGGCCGGTTTCTGGACAGCGCCCTGTCCGGCGAGGTGCTGGACAGGCTCATGAGTTCGGGCGGACAGTACGGGGACGTGCTTTCCTCCCTGACAACCCGCGAGCGGCAGGTCATGCGCCATGTCATCGAGGGGTTGCACACCAAGGACATTGCCAGGGAGCTCTATATCAGCCCCAAGACCGTGGAGAACCACCGGGCCAACATGATGAGGAAGCTCGGTTTTTCCAATACCGTGGATCTGCTGCGCTTTGCGGCGCGCACCGGGCTCATCGACCTGAGTTCCTGGTCGGCGTAGTCCTCTCGCCGAATGAACGCAAAAAAAGGCCGCCGACATTGCCGGCGGCCTTTGTCTTTCGGTTTGTTCGGGGATCAGCCCTGGGAGATCTGGATCCGCTTGGGCTGGGTCTTTTCCACCCTCGGCAGGAACAGCTCCAGCACCCCGTTCTTCAGGTTGGCCCTGATGCGTTCCCGGTCCACGATGTCGGACAGGGACACGGTCCTGCGGTACTGGCCGTTGCCGAACTGCATCTCGGTGAAGGTCTCGCCCTCGGGCAGGTCGTAGGAGGTCGTGCCCGTGACGGTCAGCTCGTCCTCCTGCAGGTCGATGACCAGGGCGTCCTTGGCCACGCCCGGCAGATCCATGTAGATATAGAACCCGTCCTCGCGTTCCAGGATGTCGGTGGCCGGGCGGTACTGGGTCAGATTGGTGTCGTTCTTTTTCATCACTTCGCTCATGGCTGACCTCCTTACTCGGCTTCGATGCTGATGGTGCGGGGCTTGACTTCCTCGGTCTTGGGCAGGGTCACGGTGAGCATGCCGTCCTTCATGGAGGCGCCCACCCTTTCCCGGTCCACGGGCACGTGCAGGTTGATGACCCTGTGGAAAACGCCTGCGGGACGTTCCTGGCGGTAGTACTTGCCTTCCTCGGCCTTGCGTTCGCCCTTGATGACCAGGGTCTTGTCCGTGAGGGTCAATTCTATGTCCTCGATGTCCACGCCCGGAATTTCCGCGCGCACCACGATGTTGTCCTGGTCCTGGCTCAGGTTCAGGGGAGGGTACGTCAAGCGACGCTGCCCGCCGAAGCCGGGGCGCAGGAAGTCTTCAAACAATTTGTCGAACCGGTCAAACGGGGAATAGAGAGTATTGAAGTCCAAAACCATATCGTACCTCCTTGCGGTATTTTCTGAAGAGTAGAATAGGATGCGCGCGGCGTATGTCAACAGGTGTGGAAAACCTCTCCGTTATTTTTTTCGGACATGAAAAAGGCCCTGTCCCGATATGCGGGACAGGGCCTGGAAGATTCGGTTTTCGAATCTAGGACGCCTTGCTGCCGGTCCAGTCCTTGTCGGAAACGGCCTGATCCACCAGCATGATGGGGATCTCGTCCTTGATGGGATAGACCACTTCGCATTTGGGACAGCGCAGGCCGTCCTCCTTGGGCAGCAGTTCCAGTTCGCCCTTGCATTCCGGGCAGGCCAGTATGTTCAGCAGTTCCTTGTTCAGCGCCATGTGTTTCCTCCGGTGATTGATGCGGAGGTTGTACCCCCGGAACGGCTCCGTTGCAAGCGCACAGCCTAGGACCGGACCTCGATGCCCCGTTCGCCCAGCAGCTCGATGGCCAGGGCGGCCATCTTGTCCATGTCCGGCTTGGCCACCTGGGCGTCGGCGCGCACGGATTCCCCCTTGTGCCGCAGTTCGTCGGTGATGATGGAGGAATAGAGGATCACGGGAAGCTGGCTCAGTTCCGGGTCCTCCTTGATGTTCTTGGTCAGGGTGAATCCGTCCATGCGCGGCATCTCGATGTCCGCGATGATGATGTCCAGGTAGTCCCGGATGGTCTTTCCTTCCTCCGAGGCCTGCTCCTTGAGGGCCCGGAGCTTGAGCAGGGCGTCCTCGCCCGTGTTGGTGAGCCGGATGTCGAAGTTGGCGGCCTCCAGGTTGTTCTTGAGCATGGCCCGGATGGTGGCGGAATCGTCGGCCACCAGTGCGCGGAGCTGGCGGGCGGCCTGCACGTCGCTGGTCCAGGCGGCCAGGGTGGAGGTGGGATCCAGGTCCGAGAGGATGTGTTCCAGGTCCAGGAGCTGGATGAAGTGTTCGTGGATGTCCACCAGGCCGATGATGGTGTTCTGATCAAAGGAATTGAGCATGCCCTGGGGCGGGATGACTTCGGGCCAGCCCACGCGGTGGATCTCGGTGACCCCCGAAACCAGGAATCCGGTCACGGCCTGGCTGAATTCGGTGACGATGACCACATCGTCCTCCTTTTTCACCCGGTCCATGCCCAGCCAGTTGGAGAGGTCCAGCACGGGCAGGATGTGCCCGCGCAGGGGGATGGTGCCCATGAAGCACGGGTGCGGCGCGGATTCGGGCGGTTCCAGGTTCGGGCTCTCGATGACCTGCATGACCTTGGCCACATTGACGCCGAAGTGGCACGGCTGCGGTTTTCCGTGCCTGTCGGCCTCGTCGATGAAAAATTCCAGTATTTCAAGCTCATTGGTCCCGGTTTCCAGGAGTATTTCCTTGTTGTTTTCCATTCCTGCCTCCAGGGTTGGGTATCGGGTATTCTATGGCTAGTATCCAGAATAGAACAGTTGTACTTGTGAGGGAAGTATAATCGTCATTCTTGCCTTGCCCCGGGGTGTGGATTTTTGCGCGACATCCATGTACGTCTGAATGAATACGTGAAAAAATCACCCCTGTGACGGGCATATAACCATGAAGGATTTTTGATGATCGATCTGCATACCCATTCCACGGCATCGGACGGAACGGACAGCCCCCGGGAGCTGGTCCGCAAGGCGGCGGAAATCGGCCTCGAAGCGCTGGCCCTCACGGACCACGACACGCTCCAGGGACTGCCCGAGGCTCTGGAGGCGGGGCGGGAATTCGGCGTGGAGGTGGTGCCGGGCTGCGAGCTGAGCGTGGAATCCCCGGAGGGCGTGGGATGGATCCATATCGTGGGCCTGTGGATCCCGGAGGAGGCCGAGCCGCTGCAGCGGGCCTTTGACTGGGTCATCGAGGGGAGAGAGACCCGCAACCACGAGATCATCGCCAGGCTGCGCAAGCTGGGCATCAACATCACCTACGACAACGTGGTGGCCCGGGCCGGGGGCACGGTGGGCCGCCCGCACATCGCCCAGGAGCTGCTTTCCCTGGGAGTGGTGGAAAGCGTGCAGCACGCCTTCGGCCAATATCTGGGCGACAACGGCAGGGCCTACGTGCCCAAGCGCAAGCTGAGCCGCGAGCAGGCCATCGGCGTGCTCCGGGAGGTGGGAGCCACCTCGATCCTGGCCCATCCCTTCATGCTGGGCCCGTCTCCGGCCCTTGTGGAAAGCATTGTCGGGGGGCTCAAGGACATGGGCCTGGACGGCATGGAGGTGTTCTACACCGAGCACGACGAGTCGGCCACCAAGCTTTTCGGCAGGCTGGCGGACAAGTTTGGGCTGCTCAAGAGCGGAGGGTCCGATTACCACGGCCACGTCAAGCCCGGCACCAAGCTGGGCGTGGGCAAGGACAACCTGGATATATCCTATGACCTGCTGGAGGCCATGAAAGAGGCCCGGCGCGCCCGGGGCCAGTGGGTCACGGAGCGGATCGGCGGGTAGGATCTTGTTTCGGCGTCATCCTGTTTCCGTTCCGGCGGTCGGCAGGCAAGGCTTTTCACGGCTCCGGCAATACGTTATCGTTTCATGACAGGAGATCGCATGCCGACATCTCAGACTGTTGAAACGCACTATCTGCTCAAGGGAGCTCCGGAACCGAACCGGGATTCCCCCCGGCCGGAAGAGGGACTCGACGACGGCCAGGGCGGCAGGCGCGTGTTCATCTGCCGTTCCTGCGGCAACCGCATAACCTCCGCCGCAGCGGCCATGGCCGTGAACGGCAAGCACAAGCACACCTTTTTCAATCCCCATGGCTATGTCTTCGAACTGGGCTGCTTCTCCTCCGCCCCGGGCACCATCCGCGTGGGTCCCGCCTCCCCGGAATTCACCTGGTTTTCGGGCCACACCTGGCAGACCCTTGTCTGCGGCCGGTGCAACATCCATATCGGATGGCACTACCAGGCCGACTCCGGCTCCGGATTCTACGGCCTTATCCTTCCCCAGGTGGCAGAGGTGGACGAGGACGGCGCATGATAATCATGGGCTTTTCCAACCGGCGGATCGCCTTTTCCCCGCACCCCTGTTATCCTGATCCCCGGCCGTGAAGCGTCCGTTGCTGGGGCCTGAGATCGCAACGTATTAGAAACAATAATAATTGCCTGGCGCTATGCCCTGAACTATGTCTTTCCAAAAAAGGTGGCGGGTGTTTTGGGAGTGAAGCAGTCGGTTTTCCTTGTGGCCGCGGTCCTGGCGGCGCTTCTCCTGGCAGGCGGTGCATGGGCCCAGTCCGAGCGCAATCTGTTGTTCGTGTATGAGGACAAACCCAATTCCGACCGCTGTCTGGGGAGCGGCACGGCCATTCCCTGGGAAAAGCCCGGCCTTTCCGTGGAGCTCATGGTCATGACCGCCCGCAGGCTGGGTATCAATCTCAAGCTGCAGCGCATGCCCTGGAAGCGGTGCAAGTACATGCTTCAGCATGGCTTGGCCGAGGGCATGTTCCACACCAGTTATGATGAAGAGCGGACCCAGTACGCCCTGTATCCCATGAAGAACGGCAGCCCCGACCCTTCCCGCGCCGTGTTTTCCCAGTCCTATTATTTCTATACCACCAAGACCGACCATGTGGATTGGGACGGCATGGAACTGCGCAACCTGGGCGCCAGGCCCGTGGGCATTTCCATGGGCTATTCCATTGCCAATGACCTTCAGGAGCTTGGTATCCGCTATGTGGAGTTCGTTGACCAGGAGACCAGCCTGGTCAGCCTGGTCGAGGGCCGGGTGGCCGCCGTTGCCGACCTGGGCACCATGACCGACCCCATCATCAAGGCCAGCAGCCGCCGTTTTCAGACCGTCAGGAAGCTGGATCCGCCCCTCAGGACCAAGCCCTATTTCCTGGTTTTTTCCCGCAAGCTGGGCCTGGAGGATCCCCCGCTGGCCGACCTGTTCTGGAAGACCATGAAGGAAGTGGAGGCCTCCTCCGCCTTTCGCGAGCGGGAGAAGCTCTACCGGTAGCCGCCGTTCTTGACGGTCATGCCGCCCCGGCCTACAAGTCCGCCATGTCCAGCCGTTACCTGATCCCGGCCGTTTCCCGTCACCGCGTGGAGGAGAGCATCAAGCGCTCGAGGTTCATCGCCACCCTGGCGCACGTGCAGTGCCCGGAGGAGGCCCGCGCGTTTGTGGCCGAGATCAAGGAGGAATTCCCGGACGCCACGCACAATTGCTGGGCCTTTGCGGCCGGTTCCCCCGGCGAAACCGCCCATGTGGGGCTGAGCGACGACGGCGAGCCCCACGGCACGGCCGGCAAGCCCATGCTGAATGCCCTGCTGCATTCGGGCGTGGGCGAGATCGCGGCCGTGGTCACCCGCTACTTCGGGGGCGTCAAGCTCGGCACGGGCGGGCTGGTGCGCGCCTATTCCGGCCTGGTCAGCCTGGGGCTGGAGTCCCTGCCGACCAAGGAAAAGGTGGAGCTTTCCCTGGTGCAGGCCGTCATTCCCTATACCTTTGTCACCCTGTTCAAGCGCATGCTTCCCGACTTTGAGGCCGAGGTAGCGGAGGAATCCTTCGAGGTGGACGCCTCCTTTCTCGTGCGGCTTCCGTCGGAGCATGTCCGGGCCTTTGAAAAGGAGCTCCTGGACATGACCAAGGGCGAAGCGCTTTTTTCCCCTTCGCAAGAGCACCCCTGATTGCCATTTATTCCATTGAGGAGTAGAGCAGAACAAACTGGAGTCTTATTTGTTGCTGTTTGCCTGGTGTGTAAAAGAGCAAACATTTCAATGTGACAAATAAAGCGACCCGGCCTTGCGGCCGCTGAAATCATTTTCAGCGTCATGGTTGCTTTCCAGAAGTGTGCATCCGGAGCGATCCGGAGGATGTTTGACATATGGTCCGGGACCAACCGCCGTGTGGGGCGGCGTGAAGACGCAAACACCAAACCAAGGGGGCTTTATGAACTCGCTGGTTATTGCAGCGTTGTGTTTCGTAGGCTATTTCGTGGCCTACCACACCTATGGGAAATTCCTTTCCAAGAAAATTTTCAAAATCGATGAGGCGTTGGAGTGCCCGAGTTGCGCGTTGCAGGACGACGTCGACTACGTGCCCACCAAAAAGGAAGTGCTTTTCGGGCACCATTTCACTTCCATCGCCGGCCTGGGGCCTATTGTCGGTCCGGCCATCGCCATTATATGGGGCTGGGTACCGGCCGTGATCTGGGTCTTCCTGGGCTCCATCTTCATGGGCGCGGTGCATGACTTCGGCGCACTCATGGTCAGCCTGCGCAACAAGGGCCGTTCCGTGGGCGACGTGGCCTCCAGCCTCATCAGCCACCGCGTGCGTTCCCTGTTCCTGCTGATCATCTTTTTCGAACTGCTCATCGTCATCGCGGTGTTCGCGCTGATTATCGGCATTCTTTTCAACATGTATCCCGCATCGGTCATCCCGGTCTGGGGCGAAATCCCCATCGCCGTGCTGCTGGGCTACCTGATCTACAAGAAGGGCCACGGCCACACCATGTGGGGCATCGTTGCGCTCATCACCATGTACGTCACCGTGGTCATCGGCGCGTACTATCCCATCAGCCTGCCCGCCATCGGCAGCCTGAACCCCATCGTGATCTGGGTGCTGATCATGTTGGCCTACGCCTACATCGCATCCGTGCTGCCGGTCACCACGCTGCTGCAGCCCCGCGACTACATCAACGGCCACCAGCTTCTGGTCGCCCTGGCCCTGCTCGGCGTGGGCGCGGTCGTGGCCCATCCCGACTTCGTTGCCCCGGCCATCAATGTCGCGCCTGAAGGCGCGCCCCCGGTCCTGCCCTTCCTGTTCGTGGTCATCGCCTGCGGCGCAATCTCCGGCTTTCATTCCCTGGTTTCCTCGGGCACCAGCGCCAAACAGTGCGAATCCGAAAAGGACTGCCAGTTCATCGGGTACGGGTCCATGCTGACGGAAGCGGGTCTTTCCACCCTGGTCATCATCGCCGTGGGCGCGGGCATCGGCCTGGGTCTGAGCACCGCCGACGGCGGCATGCTCACCGGCACCGAAGCCTTCACCACTCACTATGCCTCCTGGTCTTCCGCCGCGGGCCTGGGTGCCAAGCTCAAGGCCTTTGTAGAAGGTTCGGCCAACCTCATGGCTTCCTACGGCATTCCCAAGAACATCTCCCTGGCCATCATGGGCGTGTTCCTGGTGAGCTTCGCGGCCACCACCCTGGACAGCGCCACCCGCATCCAGCGCTACGTGGTGGGTGAGCTGGCCCAGGCATACAAGATGCCCGCACTGGCCAAGCCGCACGCCGCCACCCTCATCGCCGTGGGCACCGCCGCCGTGCTGTGCTTCAACGGAGGTTTCGGCATCGCCGAGGTCAAGAAGGGGGCACTGGCCCTGTGGCCGCTGTTCGGCACCGTGAACCAGCTCATGGCCGCCATGGCCCTGCTGGTGATCACCGTGTACCTGGCGCGGCGCAAGGCCCCGTCCATCGTCACGGCCATTCCCCTGGTGTTCATGATCGTCATGACCGCCTGGGCCATGATCTACAACCTCCAGGATTTCATGGCCAAGGACAACATGATGCTCTTCGCCATCGGGCTCATCGTCCTGCTGCTGGAGTTCTGGATGATCGTGGAGACCCTCATCGTCATGAAGAAGGTCATGGCCGATCCCGAACCCGTGGAGGACTGCGCCTAGCGCAAGCCTGTCTGTGACCGATCAAGGCCGCCTTTGGGCGGCCTTTTCTTTTTTCATGACAACCGGCTCGGATAGTTCACAGTTCATTGGAATTTTGCTAGCGTATAGAAAAATTCTAGAAACTGCGGTGGGGAGGCAGGATGTCATTGCACAAGCTCAGGGCGGTCTTCAAGGACTTGAACGACAAGTCGGACAAGGCGCGTGAGGCGGCCCTTTTCGAAATACAGGAACTCAAGAAGGATCTTACGGAACTGCAGCGGCATCTTTCCGGGCGCAAGCGGGAGACCTGCATCGTGCCCGAGGATCTGATCCGGTCCGCCTATGACATTTCCTATCACTACCGGGGCATGCAGCAGCGCCAGGCCATCCTGGCCGAGCTGCACGAGGAGATGGAGATCGCCGACGCCATGGAATACCTGGAGTCGCGCGGGGCCAAGATGTTGCAGCGTCCGTCCGGGTGGCACTGGACCAGTTCGCAGGACGAGCGGTTCCTGCTGCACGAGAACGACGCCATCGCGGCGGCGCAGAAGCTGCGCAAGCTCCTTGCCGGCGGCAAGCGCCGCAAGAAGGCCGCCAAGAAAAAAACGGTTTCCAAAAAATAGAGGCTTGGGGAGAACGTCCATCCTCTCCCCATAAGAAAGCCTCTGCCGTGGCGGTCATGGCAGAGGCTTTTTTGCTGGGTTCATTATCATAGAGCGGACAAGAGCTCGCTGCAAATCCGTATCCCAGTTCCTTCCCGCTGTTTCCGAACCAATCAATGAGTAATCAGGTCATGCTGACGAACACATATTTCCTGAAATCAGAGCGGATGGGCTTTCGGTGCTGGGGCATGGAAGACCTGGATCTGGCCGTTTCCCTGTGGGGAGATCCCGAGGTCACGCGGTTCATCGATGCGCGTGGGGAGTTGCGCAAGGATCTGGTCAGGGAAAGGCTGGAACAGGAAATCCTGAGGCACAAGGAGTCTGGCGTGCAGTACTGGCCGATCTTTCGGCTGGAGGATGGCGAGTTCGTGGGCTGTTGCGGGCTGCGGTCCCATGACCGTGAGAGAGCCGTCCTCGAGATCGGATTTCATATCCGTCGCGCCCATTGGGGGCAGGGATACGCCACCGAGGCGGCGCGCGCCGTCATTGCCTATGCGTTCGGCTCCTTGGGAGCTTCGGCGCTCTTTGCCGGGCACAACCCCGCCAACACGGCTTCGGCCCGGCTGCTGGAAAAACTCGGCTTCGTTTATACCCACGACGAGTTCTACCCGCCCACCGGGCTGCTCCATCCATCCTATCTGCTGCAACCGTGAAGCATCCGCTGTGCTAAGGGCTATTCTCAGCCCCTGTTTCCGCTTTTCTGCGTCACCCAGACACCGAGAAAGATGAGGGCCGCGGCGAGCATCTGCGTGGGCGAGAGGGTTTCGCCGAGAAAGACCCAGGCCACGGCCACGGCCACCACGGGCACGAGGTTGATGAACGCGGAGGCCCGGCTGGCCGGGATGCGTGCGATTCCGATGTTGTAGAGGCCGAAGGCCCCGAGGGTCACGAAGGTCCCCAGGTAGACGACCACGGGCAGGACGGTTCCCAATCCTTCGGGCATGTTCGTGACCAGCGGCCAGAGCCCGGGCAGGAAGAAGACCGCGCCGATGAAGGTCTGGATGGCCGTGAGCGTCCAGGGACCGAATGTGTCGCTGAGGCGCTTGACCAGCAGCATGTATCCGGCCGCGCAGACCATGGCCCCGAACTCCAGGAGATTGCCCAGGGCCGGGTTGGGGGCGTTCGCCGAAGGCGACCCCGCCAGGGTCAGCCAGGCCACGCCTCCAACAGACAACAACAACCCGGCATAGGCACGCAGGGTGGTGGTTTCTGCCAGGAAGACGCGCGCGCCCACGGCCACCATGATGGGCAGGGTGGCGGCGATGATGCCCGCCTGGGCCGAGGTGGTGTACTTGAGGGCGTAGGACTCCAGCAGGAAATAGAGGCAGGGCTGCAGAAGCGCCAGGGGGGCCAGCAGCTTCCAGTTCGCCCTGGTGGTTTTCCGGGGCAGCACCCGGCCGAGCATCGGCAGCAGGGCCAGGCTGCCGAAGATCAGGCGCAGCCACATGACCGTCCATGGCTCCAGGTAGGCCAGGACCGCCTTCATGGCCGGGAACGAGCTGCCCCAGAGCAGCACGGCCCCCAGTATGGCCAGGGTGGGCAGGACCTCGGTCTCGTGTTTTTTCGTCATGGCTATTGCTTTGGACACTGTTTTCTCCTTTGTCTTTCCGCTGTGTAGTCCCGAACCGGCCCATGGTCTTGCAGAAAATTGCTGACCGGAGATTGTTGCCGGATTGTAATGGATTGCGGTTCAGGATTCGGTATATGACAGGGCATGACCTCTCTGGCCGACATAGTTTCCACCTACGGGTACCTGGCCGTGGTGATCGGTACCATGCTCGAGGGTGAGATCGTGCTGGTGGTGGCCGGTTTCCTGGCTCACCAGGGCTACCTGAACATCGACGGGGTCATGCTCTGCGCCTTTTTCGGCAGCCTGACCGGCGACCAGTGTTTTTTCCTGCTGGGCCGGGGCAAGGGCGCGGAATTCCTGTCCAGGCGGCCCCATTGGCAGGCGCGCACCCAGCGCATCCGCACCATGCTCCATGAGCACAAGCGCAAGGTCATGCTCGGTTTCCGGTTCATGTACGGGCTGCGCAGCGTGGTTCCCTTGGTGCTCGGGGCCAGCGGCTTCCCGCTCAGGATGTTCATTGCCTACAATGCCATCGGGGCGGCCCTCTGGGCCGTGGTGGTCGGCTATGGCGGGTATTTCTTCGGCTATGCCCTGGAGGCCTTCTTCGATGACATCTCCAAATACGAACACTGGGTCATCGGAGCACTCGTCGTGGGCGGCATGGGCCTGTGGCTTTATCATCGGTTTCGGGAAAAGAAACGAAATCGAACAGCATAACCCATCACGCGCAGCGTGATCGCCAAAGGATTTTGAAGGGAGGGGCCCGGGGAGGGAAACTTTTGCAAAAGTTTCCCTCCCCGATTCTTTTTTAAGAAATGTACTGCGCCGGGGTCGCCCCCGTGAATTGCTTGAATCGATGGGTGAAGTGGCTCTGGTCCGTGAATCCGCTTTCCAGGGCGGCCTCGGCGATGGACATGCCCGAAAGCAGCATGCCCTTGGCCCGCTCCACGCGGCACTGCAGGTGATAGCGGTGGGGCGGTAGACCCGTGGCCTTCTTGAACACGCGCAGGAAATGGTAGCGGCTCAGGCCGGTCACGGACGCCAGCCTGTCCAGGGTGACCTTCTCGGCCAGGTTTTCACCCAGGAATTCCTTGGCCTGATGCACGGCCCAGGGCTCGGAGCCCGTGTCGGGCCGACGGATGCCGCCGTGGGCGAAAAACAGCCCGGACATGGCTTCGAGCATGGCCGATTCCTTGGCCAGCCGGTCCAGCCCCGAATGCACGGCCCGGTTGAGGAGCATGAGCCGCCGCGAGAGGTGGGGCGTGTGCACGATGATGTCCCGGAATTCGGGCAGCCCGTCGTTGCCGTCGCGCAGGTCCGCAGCCATGGAGCGCAGCCAGGCGTTGTCCACGAAATACATGCGGTAGGTGATCCGCGAGTCCCGGTCCATGAGGATTCCCGCGTGCACCTGCCCGGGGTTGAACAGGCACATTTCGCCCTGGGTGATGGTCACGCTGCCGTGCCCCGGCCCGAGCGCCAGGCACCGCCCCCGCTCCATGACGCCGATGGTGTAGCAGTCGTGCGTATGGTGCGGAAAGGAGTGGGTGCTGTCGGCGGACAGGCGGATTTCCAGCGCGTCCACGTCAGGGTCGCGCCAGTAGCGAACTCGTTCCTTGCTGCGCATGGGGTTTCCTCGATTCCTGTCCGACCCTAGCGGCAGTGCGTGCTCTTGTCTTGTAGAAAATTGCGGGGCGCAAGGCGCCCCGCCTGAGGGGTTATGTCCGATCATGCTTCAATGACAGACCAAAGGGGTTCGTCTGCGTATTGCTCATAACCGGCCATATGTTCTGGTTGCCGGGCGTTTTGCGGAAGACTTCGACTTTCGCTTCAGGGTCATGGCCGCATCCTGCCGTAAGGATGGCGGCGCGCCCGGTTTGAACGCCCGGTGTTGTCGCTCGTGCGCGATTCGTTCTGGCAACTTGTGGATACGAATATTAAATTCGTATGTCAAAAACAGAAACGAATCAATATATGATGTGAAAAAAGGTTAGAAATACCAGGTCAGCCAGGCCGAGACCGAATCGGCAGGCTTTTCGTCGAAGGGATAGCCCGGGATGTCGTAGCCGCCGTATTCCGTGCCCTGCGCGCCCCAGCTGAAGGAGCCGGACAGGGTCAGGCGCAGGTTGTCGGACATGTCGTAGACCGCGCGGGGCAGCCAGACTCCGGACGGGTCGTTGAGGTTGACGATGGCGGTCAGGTACAGGTTCAGCAGCGGGTGGATCTCGCAGTTGAGGTGCCCGCTCCAGTACAGGGAGCCCAGGGCGTAGAGCTCGCCCCGCGCTATGCGTTCGGCAATGGCCGTATCCGAGAAGTGGTCCCCGTAGTCCGCGTCCGACAGGCCGTTGTAGTAGAGCTCCACGTAGCCGTACCAGTTCTTCTCGAACCAGATCCAGGAGTAGTCCATGTTGGCCACGGCCGAGAGATAGGCCCAGCGGCCCCGGCTGGGGTCGTCCAGGAAGGTTGCGGTCGTATCGAAGCGCCAGGCCGCGTCGCCGATGTAGCCCACGGCCCCGGCCCCGAGGATGGTGTCCTCGTAGTGGCGGGCCGCGATCAGGTCCACGCCCGTGTTCTCGCTGGCCTGGAAGTGCAGCTTGCCGCCCGTGGAGGCCTGCTCGAAGTCCGCGTCCTTGGTGCTTGGGTCGCGGCGGGCCACATAGATGAGCTCCACGTCCACGTCCCTTTCGAGCACGGTGGCCGGGAACTGCACCAGGGCCATGTCGTCGCCCACCTTGTAGTCCCGCTCCAGGTCCGTGGGCGCGAACGGGTTGAACAGGTCCATGGGGTTGAAGGTGAAGCCGTGCCCCCAGGTGGCGGCCTGTCTGCCCAGGCGCACCTCGCCCCATTCCGGGGTCAGTGCCAGCATGGCCCGGTCCAGCCGGTGGTAGAGCATGGCGCCCCGGTCCTCGTGGATCACGCCGGTCAGGTCCACGAGGCGGCGGTCGTCGCTGGGCGGGGCCACCAGGCCGTTGGGATACAGGGCCGGATAGAGCCGCTTGAGCCGTTCCCCGTCCTCGCGGGTGCCGCCTCCGGCCAGCACGCCTTCCCAGTGGATTTCGGTGTAGGCGCTTTCCTTGAAGAAGGTCTTGTTGATCAGCCGCAGCTCGGTGAAGCCGTCAAAGTTGGTGCCCAGCCCCACTTCCTGGAAGGCCGACCCCGGCTCGGGAAAGAGCGCCCGCCCGTAGTTCTTGAGGTGCCCGTTCCATTCCATGTCCACATTGCTCCACAGGCTCCCGTTGTCCCCGGCGTGGGCCGGGGGCGCGAGCAGGAGCAGGAAGAAAAGGAGCAGGGCGGTCTGTCGCATGTCGTTACCGGGTCTCGTCGTCCTCGATCATGCCGTCCTTGAGGTGCACGATCCGTTTGGCATAGTCCATGACCATCTGGTCGTGGGTGGAAAAGATGAAGGTGGCCCCGTGCTTTTCGTTCATTTCGCGCATGATTTCCAGGAGTCCCTGGCCGGTCTTGGAGTCCAGGTTGGCCGTGGGCTCGTCCGCCAGCACGATGGAGGGCCGGGAGACGATGGCCCGGGCCACGGCCACGCGCTGCTGCTGGCCGCCCGAAAGTTCCGCGGGCCTGCGGTTGTATTTGTCCTCCAGCCCCACGTCGTCCAGCACGCCCCGGGCGCGCTCGCTGCGTTCCCTGGCCGGGACGCCCTGCATGAGCATGACGTATTCCACGTTTTCCTGGGCGGAGAGCACGGGGATGAGGTTGTAGGCCTGGAACACGAAGCCGATCTTGGACAGCCGCATGGCCGCCAGCCGGGACTGGGACAGGCCGGTGATGACCTCGCCGTCCAGGGAGATGGATCCGGAGGTGGGCTCGTCCAGCCCGCCCATGAGGTTGAGCAGCGTGGTCTTGCCCGAGCCGGACGGACCGGCCAGCACGGTGAAGCCGCCCTTGTGTATGTCCAGGGAAACGCCGGACAGGGCGTGCACGTCCACCTTGCCCTGGCGGTAGGTCTTGGTCACGTTGTCGATGGTCACGATATTCATTTCAGGCTCCTATGTTTGGGCCATTGCTTCCACGGGGGTGATGCGCCCGGCCTTGAGCGCCGGATACAGGCAGACCAGCAGGCCCAGGGCCAGGATGACCGCGTTGGCCGTGAGCGCGTCCCGGGCCGCCAGCTTCGGGATGATGATGTGGCCCATGCCGAAGTACTCGGACCCCTGGGCCATGAACGACAGGTCGATGCCGCCGGACAGGGCGTGGATGGAGGCCAGGCCGAGCAGGTTGCCCGCGGCCAGCCCCACCAGCAGCAGGATCAGGCATTCGGCGAGCACGCCGCGCACGATGAGGGCGGGCCGCATGCCCAGGGCCTTGAGCAGCCCGAATTCGCGGGTGCGCTCCAGCACGGCCATGAGCATGGTGTTGACGATGCCGAAGCCCATGGCCGTGAAGACCACCAGGTACCAGAGGAACATGAAGGAATCGAACATGCTCAGGTAGCCGGTGAGCAGGGGAAGCATGTCCTCCCAGGTAAGCACGGTCAGGCCTGCGGGCAGCTCCGCGCGCAGGGCCTCGGCCACCGGTTCCACCCGGTTGCGGTCGGGCAGCCGGACGCAGGCGGCCGTGACCGCGTCCTGCACGCCCAGCAGCGTGCGCGCCGCGGACAGGGTGATGAACACGTAGCGTTTTTCCGTGGCTTCCAGCTCGGCCCGGTACACGCCCCGGATCTTGAAGGCCCGGGACTGGGTGTCCTTGTCCGCGCCCTGGGTCATGAGCACGATCTTGCGGCCCGGTTTGGTGTCCATGGAATCCAGCAGGCCCTTGCCCACGACCATGCCGTGGGCGTCGTCCATGCCCAGGGGCCGGCCTGCGACAATGGATTGGCCGTAAAAGGAGAGGCCCGGCTCGCGGTCCGGGGCGATGCCCACGATGGCCACCCCGTCGGAGTTGCGGGCGTTGGAGGCCACGCCGTTCACCTCGATGCGGAAGGCCCATTTCGCGTCCGGGGGAAGGACTTTTTCCAGCAGGGCGCGGAGCGGGGCCGGGTCGTCGATGCGGTTTTCCACCACCGGGTCGTCCCGATACCCCGTTTTCTGGATCTGGATGTGCCCGGTCAGGGTGTTGATGGAGTTGTCCAGCATGGATTCGGCCATGCCCCGGGACAGGGCCCCGAAAAAGAGCATGGTCCAGGCGCCGATGATCACGGCCGCGAGGATGATCAGGGTGCGGCGCGGGTTGCGCCAGATGTTTCTCCAGGCGATCTGCAGTTGCATGGGCGTTCTCCTATACGGCGTGCATGGCTTCCACCGGCTTGAGCCTGCGCACCTTGAAGGCCGGGTAGAGCGCGGTGAGCATGGTGATGCAGAAGACCACGAAGGGTCCGGCCACGGCCGTTATCCAGGAAAGCTTGGGCCGCAGGACGTTGGGAATGCCGTATTGCCGCAGCATGCCCTCTGCCTGGCCCATGGTCATGCCCGTGTGCTCCAGGTACAGGGTCAGGGCGCACCCGGCCGCAATGCCCAGGGCAATGCCGCAGAAGGTCAGGAATGCGGACTCGTAGAGCAGCATCCTGGTCAGCCTGCCCGGCTGCGCGCCGATGGCCATGAGCGTGCCGAACTCGTGGGTGCGCTCGAACACGGCCATGAGAAAGGTGTTCATGATGCTGAAGGCCACCACCACGATGAGGATCAGGTAGAAGATGACGCCCCCGCCCAGGTCCATCTGGATGGACTGGATCAGGCCGGGCATGAGTTGGTCCCATCGTTTGCACTCCAGTTTTCTGGAGTTTTGCATATTCGATAGCTTTCCGATAATCGTCTTTTGCGCCGCATAGACGCCGGGCAGGGAGTCGCAGGCGGCCACCACCTGGTGCACGGCACCGCGCATGGCGAAGACCTCCTGGAAATAGCCGAGGGGTATCTGGATGGCCGAGCGGTCGTATTCGTCCATGCCCGAGGAGAAAATGCCCTTGACCGTCAGCACCGTGGCCGCGATGGAGCCGTCCCGGGCATTGCCCAGAAGCACCAGTTCGTCGCCCACGGCGACGTGCAGGTTTTTGGCCAGCAGCGAGCCGACAATGGCCTGATTGGTGTCGCCGGGGGCGAGGTAGGAGCCCTCGCGGATGGTTTCGTGGGTGGTGGAGATGGCGGTTTCCCGGGCCGGGTCCACGCCCGTGACCATGCCGCCGTAGGTGCGGTCCTCGGAGGAGAGCAGGGCGAATCCGTTGGCCCGGAAGGTGTGGCCGGTGACGTGCGGCGCGTCTTGCAGGACCTCGGCCACGGCCTGCGGGTCCTGCACCACCCAGCGCATTTTCATGTCCTTGTCGTAGCCCTCGGCAACCACCTGGAGGTGGCCGGTCTGCATCTTCACGGCCGCGTTGATCATGACCTCGTACATGCCGAACTGGAACGAAAGCATGAAGACCAGCAGCAGGCAGGCAAAGGCGATGGCCAGGATGGTCAGGATGGACCTCCTGGGGTTCCGCCAGACATTGCGCCAGGCCATCAGGATTTCCATGGCTACCTCACGGGCTTCTTGAGCGCGTTCAGGGTGAACAGGGAGTCGCGCAGCTTTACGTCGAATTCCAGGCTTTCGTACTCCAGCAGGGTGTATTCGTCGTCTGTCTCGGCATCGAGGGAGCGCATCTTCCAGACGCGCGGGAACGGCCTGCCGCCCATTTCCCGGATGTCCCCGGTGGTCATCACCTTGACCGGCTCCAGGTCCTCGTCGTGGAACGACTGCTCCATGAGCACGCCGTCCTCGCGGATAGTGATCCTCTGCATGCCCCAGACCACGGGGGCGTCCGGCTTGGGCATAGCCCTGATGGTGTAGACCTTGAGCCCGTCGTTCTCGCCCGTCTTCTCGATGCTGTGGTCGTAGTCCAGGAGGATGGAGTCGGCCTTGGACAGGTCGTTGTTGGAGAAGTCGGAGCCCATCCAGGACTGGGACATCATGGAGGGCGGGATCTTGACCACCCGGTTGATCTTGGGGTTGTAGGTCCACATTTCGCGTCCCTTCTTGAGGGTGCCGTTGCCCTTGTCCTTGGCCGGGGCCACAATCTGGAAGATGGAATCCTCGCGTCCCTTGGTCCAGGCCTTGATGGTGGACTTGCGCTCCCAGTCGGGCCGGTGCACGGTCATGTGCACCACGGAGACCGAGGTGCGGCCGCGCATGTAGTCCCAGGCCCTGGCAACGACGTCCCGGGCCGTGGGCTCCTGCGCCAGGGCCGGGCCCGGCAGGAGCAGAAGCAGGCAGAGCAGGGTGTGGAGATATTTCATGAGGGTTCTCCCTGGTTGCGTATTCCCCTGAGCACCGTGTCCGCAAAGAGGCGGGCATTGTTTCTCAGGTCAAAGGATTCGTCCATCCAGGCCTGGAGCATGATGCCGTCCAGGGCCCCGACGAGTCCCGCGGCCACGGCTTCCGCGTCCACATCGCCGTGGAACACGCCGGACCGCTTGCCGTCGCGGATGAGCGCGGCCACCACCTCCCGGAAGGCGTTGTACAGCCTCTGGAGCGCCCCCTGGAACTGGCCGCGCAGGGCCGGGGTCTTGGCGGCGGCCCAGAACTCCAGCGAGATGGAGAAGTAGTCCCGGGTCTCCTCGGCGGAACGGATGGCCGTGTCCAGGAAGGCCTTCAGCCGGTCGGCCTCGGTGCCGCCCAGCTTGTCCGCATCCATCATGCCCGCGGACACGATCTCGTCCACATACCACTGAAAGACCCCGAAAAACAGGTCCTCCTTGCTGCGGTAATATTCGTAGATGGTGCCCTTGCCCACACCGGCGGTCTGGGCCACCTCGGACATCCTGGACGCGGCGAACCCCTTGCCGGAAAAGACTTCCAGGGCCGCCCGCAGGATGGCCCGCTGTTTTTTCTGTTTGTTCTCTTCCCGTTTTCCCATGAATAAAAAATGACCGACCGGTCGGTTTTTGTCAAGCCGCCTTGCAACCGGGTGTCTTTGCACGATTTCATTGCAGCATTTCGCGGCAATTCTTTCGGAAGGTTGACAAATTTGAGTGCTGGCGGTCTTGTGGTATTTCCATGGAAAGCGTTCTTCAACCAGCGGGAGGCAGGCGTGAACAAAAGCATCAAGCGGGACCACGGCGAGCAGATAGGCCTTTTATCGGCCGTTTCCATAGGCATCGGGGGGATGGTCGGCGGGGCCATCTTCGCGGTTCTGGGCATTTCCGCGGCCCTGGCGGGCGGGGCCATGCCCATAGCCTTTTGCGCGGGCGGGCTGGTGGCGCTTTCCACCTCCTACTCGTACGCCAAGCTTTCCGTGGCCTTTCCAGACCGGGGCGGCACGGTCTCGTTCATCAACCGGGCCTTCGGGCACGGCCTGTTCTCGGGGGGCATGAACAACATGCTGCTGCTCAGCTACGCGGTGGTGCTCGCCCTGTACGCGGCGGCGTTCGGCGGATACGGGGCAACGTTTTTTGCGTCCGCCCAGCAGCTTGTTGCCAAGCACGTCCTGCTTTCCGGGGCCGTGGTCGTGCTGACCCTGCTGAACATCAAGGGCGCGGAGGCGGTCCTCAGGACCGAGAATTCCATCAACGCCGCCAAGCTCGGCATTCTGCTGCTCTTCGTGGCGGCCGCCTTTGCCGGGGGCCTGGATTACGCCAACATGGCCGACTCCACCTGGGTCGGGCCGGTGCAGATCGTTGCCGGGGCCATGATCATCTTCGTGAATTACGAGGGCTTCGAACTGATCTCCAATGCCGCCCCCGACATCCGCGACCCGCACAAGACCATACCGGCGGCCCACTACATCAGCGTGGGCATCGTCATCCTGCTCTATATCCTGATCGCCATGGCCGGGCTCGGCGTGCTGGGCGCCGGAGGGCTTGCCGGGGCCTCGGAATACGCCCTGGCCGCCGCGGCCAGGAAAGTGCTCGGTTCCCCGGGGTTCACGCTCATGGCCGTGGCCGCACTGCTGGCCACCGCTTCGGCCATCAACGCCACGTTCTACAGTTCGTCCCGCATCACCTACACCATGGCCGAGGCCGATGAAGCGCCCCATTTCCTGGAAACGCTCTTTCTGGGGCAGCCGGTTGTCGGGTTGCTCCTGCTTTCCCTGTCCACCCTGCTGGTGGCCAATCTCGTCAATCTCAACGCCATATCCACCATGGCCAGTTCCGGCTTTCTGCTCATCTTTGCGGCGGTGAACGCGGCGAACTTCCGGCTGGCAAGGGAAACCGGCAGCAGCCGTTTGATTTCCGGTCTGGCCCTGTTTCTTTGCCTCGGTGCGCTGGCGGCCATCTGCATGCAGGTCTGGTCGTCGCCCGAGACCCGTTCCCACCTCTGGATTCTCGCGGCCATGGTCGCGCTCTCCTTCGGGCTGGAGCTCGGGTACAAGGCCATTGCGAGGCCCAAGGAAAAAGCCCCGGCTATGTCAGGGCGTTGAGGATGAGATTGGCGGCGATGGACCACATGGTCAGGCAGATGATGGAGTCCAGCAGCCGCCAGGTGAGTTGCTTGCGGAACAGCGGGGCGAATGTCTGCCCCCCAGACTCAGGCACAAAAACCAGACCGTGGAGGCCCCGATGGCCCCGGCCCCGAACAGGTAGCGGTCCATGGCCGGATACTGGCCGCTGAGGCTGCCCATGAGCACCACGGTGTCCAGGTAGAAGTGGGGGTTGAGCAGGGTCACGGCCATGGTCAGCAGCAGGGTCTTTTTCAGAGTGTGCGCGGTTTCCGCATCCGCGTTCAGGGAGCCCCCGCGCAGGGCCGAGCGCAGGGAGCCGTACCCGTACCAGAGCAGGAAGGCCGCGCCCCCGAAGGCCGCGATTTGGCCCAGCACCGGGTTGGAGGCCACGGCCGCGCCAACGCCCGAAACCCCCAGGCTGATGAAGATGACATCAAAGAGGATGCACAGCGCCGCCACCATGAGATGGTGATTGCGGCGCACGCTCTGGGTCAAGACAAACGCATTCTGCGCGCCTATGGCGACGATCAGGCCGCCGCCGGTGGCGAATCCCTCTATGGCGGGTATGAGCATGGTTCTCTCCTTGTCCGGCTGTTGAAAGCGGTCCGTCAACCTTGTTGCCCTATGAACAGCCGCAGGCAACGGGTGCCGTTTGTTCTGAAAGCAAAATAGGGAGAGCTTTATGGTAAGTAAAACTAATCTTGTTAATCATTGATAAGAAATGCTAATGGTAGTCCATGCTGGATTACAAACTTTTGCAGGCCCTGGCCGCAGTGGTGGACGAGGGCGGGTTCGAGCGCGCCGCGCGCGTGCTGCACGTGACCCAGTCCGCCGTTTCCCAGCGCATCAAGCTGCTGGAGGAACAGGCCGGTCAGGTGCTTTTGGTGCGGTCCGCGCCGCCGCGTCCCACCGAGGCGGGCATACGGCTGCTCAAGCATTTTCGGCAGGTTCGCAGGCTGGAGGATGACTTGGGCCTGGAAATGAATTTGGACGCGGGGGCCGGGGACGAAAGCGCAAGGAAGACCACCATCTCCATGGGCATCAACGCGGACAGTCTGGCCACCTGGTTCCTGGAGTCCGTGCGCGGGTATCTCCAGGCCGAGCCGGTGCTGCTGGATCTGCGGGCCGACGACCAGGAAGAGACCCACAAGCTCCTGCGCGACGGCGAGGTGCTGGGCTGCATCACCTCGCGTTCTGAACCGTTCCAGGGGTGCCGGTCCGAATACCTGGGCAGCATGACCTACCGGCTCATGGGTTCATCCGGATTCAGGGACCGTTGGTTTCCGGACGGGTTCACCGAGGAGGCCGTGCGGCGCGCCCCCATGCTCATCTTCAACCGCAAGGATCACATGCATGACCGGCTCCTTGAAAAGGCCTTCGGCCATGTTCCGCCCCTGAATCCCTTTTATGCGCCCAGTTCCGGGCGGTTCGCGGACTTTGCCGAGGCCGGGCTGGCCGCGGCCATGCTGCCCGGGGAGCAGTACGGCGAGTACCTGGCCGAAGGGCGGCTGGTGGATGTGGCCCCCGGGTTCGACCACACCGTGCGGTTGCACTGGCATTGCTGGAACATCGATTCCCCGGTGCTGGCCGGATTCACCCGCGCCCTTGCGCGGGGGGCGCGTCGTCTGCTTCAACAGGAGCCTTGAGGATTTTTTGAAAAGAATATCCCCGGCATTTGGGTGAGTAAAAAAAGCTAGTAAATTTCAAGGCGCTCGCGTTCGATGAGCGCCATTTTCCTTTCCACGCCCCAGCGGTAGCCGCGCAGCTTTCCGTCCCGGCCCATGATGCGGTGGCAGGGGACGACAACGCCCAGCCGGTTGGCCCCGCAGGCGCCGGCCACGGCGCGCACGGCCTTGGGAATGCCCATGCGTTCGGCCAGCTCTCCGTAGGTCATGGTCTCGCCCGGCGGCACCTGGCGCAGGGTCTGCCAGACCCGTTTCTGGAAGGCCGTGCCCTGGATGTCCAGGGGCAGGTCCTCGCCCTTGTCCGGGGAGTCGATGAACGAGGTCACGGCTGCCACCCAGCCCCGGAACGCTGGCTCGGCCTCGCGCAGTTCCGCCTTGGGGAATCTGTGCTGAAGGCCCTCCAGCAGTTCCCGCCGTTCCCCGAATTCAATGGCGCAGATGCCCCTGTCCGTGGCCGCGACCAAGGTGTCGCCCAGGAAGCTCGTCCCGAAGGCGTACTGGATGACCGCGCCTTTGCCCCCGGACCGGAACGAGGCCGGAGTCATGCCCAGGATGCCGTGGACCGAGGAATAGAAACTGCTGCCCGAACCGAATCCGGCCTCGTAAAGCGCCTCGGTCACTGCCATGCCCCGGGCCAGGAGTTCGCGCATTCGCTCGTCGCGCACGGCCACGGCGTACTGCTTGGGCGTGACGCCCACGGCCTCGCGGAACACGCGCAGGAAATGGTAGGGGCTCAGGTGCGCGGCCTCGGCCAGTTTCTCGAGCGCGGGCTCTTCCTGGCTGGTCTCGATGATTCTGCAGACCTTGATGATACGGTCCTGAACTTCTTTCATATATGCATCCCCTTGAACCATGCCGGGTCTTTCTTGCGCGCGGGGCGCAGCTTCCGGGCAATTCGACGCAGCATAGCCGGAATCGTCTTGAAACAAAATGCCATGAAACCTCCGGGTGTGTTTGCGCACAGTATCGGCCCGAGAGCCGGGGCCGACTATCGGTTTCTTGCGGTTGCGGACAGGGCGTGAAAAAGGCCACCCCTGTCCGGGGTGGCCTAGGATGTCGGTAGAGGCCGGTATTCATCGTGAATGCCGATTGTCGGTAATCAATCGGCACACGGAGAAGTCAGGGTAAGGGGTTAGTTCTCCCGCGCCGTGCGGTAGGCCTTGAGGTCTTCGATGGTGATGACCGGGATGTCGTGCTTTTCGCCGAAGGCGGCCGCCTCGGGCAGCCGGGCCATGGTGCCGTCCGGGTTGGTCAGCTCGCAGAGCACGCCGCAGTCGCCCAGTCCGGCCAGGCGCATGAGGTCCACGGTGGCCTCGGTGTGGCCGTCGCGCTCCAGTACGCCGCCCGGGCGGGCGCGCAGCGGGAAGATGTGGCCGGGGCGGTGCAGGTCCACCGGGCTGGCCCCCTTGGCAGAAGCCGCCTTGACCGTTTTCACCCGGTCCGCAGCGGAAACGCCGGTGGTCACGCCCTCGGCCGCCTCGATGGACACGGTGAAGGCCGTGCCGTACCGGCTGGTGTTTTGCTCCACCATCATGGGCAGGCCCAGTTCCTCGATTTTCTCCTCGGGCATGCACAGGCAGACAATGCCGCTGCATTCCCGGATGAGCATGGCCATCTGAGGTTCGGTGATGGTTTTCGCGCAGAAGATGAGGTCGGCCTCGTTTTCGCGGTTCTCGTCGTCGGTGACAAGCACTCCCCGTCCGCTGCTGAGGGCTTCCAGAGCCCGTTCAACGCGTTCGGTCGGTGCGCCCCACTTGGCAAGCAGGTTCTGATCCATGACAATCTCCTTTCGGAAAAGGTTATGAACCAGGGCGCAGGAATACAGACAGGAGCCCGCACACGGCGGGCAGCAGGCAGCGGGCGCGAGGGCCCAAAGACAGCTGATCTGTCCTATCCTCTTTCATCCGGACTCTTACCGTCGGCTCCGGCGTCTCACCGGATCTGCTGACCCTCTCCCCGATGGAGAGGCGCTCGCGGGCTCCCCGGTGCAAGCCGGGATACCGCCGGTGGGGAATTCCACCCCGCCCTGAGAATAAGATTCCGTTTGAATGCCTCAGGCCTGCCGGCTTTGTCAATGGTTCCGACGGGGCATCGGGCATGCGTTATAATCTGTCACGAAAAGCTTGACCTTCTTTTCTGTATGACATAGTCGGGCGGTGCGTTCACGGCGCGGCCGCGGCTGTTCCGTAGAATTTGAAAACCGAATCGAGCAAGGAGCCGTGGGCATATTCTTGTTCACGGCTTCTTTTTTTTGTTGCTTTTTCTGGCTGCTCACAGCGGTCCTGCCTCCCGATTTTCGGGCGGCAGCATCCCTTTGAACAGCCAGAGCCAATCTCCAAAAAGGCGTTACGCCAAGTTATTTCAATGAGCGAATTCAAGAAACTCGGCCTTTCCGACAAGGCCGTCGAGGCACTGGAAAAGAAAGGGTTCAGCGAACCCACCCCCATCCAGAAATTGGCCATTCCCCTGATCCTGGGCGGCGAAAAGGACGTGGTGGCCCAGGCCTCCACCGGTACCGGCAAGACCGCCGCTTTCGGCCTGCCCGTGCTGGAGCATGCCCGGGAGGGCGCTGGCCATGTGCAGACCCTGATCCTGACCCCCACCCGGGAACTTGCCATCCAGGTCTCGGACGAGCTGGCGTCCCTCAAGGGCACCCGCAAGCTGCGCGTGCTGCCCGTCTACGGCGGCCAGGCCATCCATCTGCAGTTCAAGAACCTCAAGCACGGCGTGGACATCGTGGTCGGCACCCCCGGCCGTATCCTGGACCACATGAACCGTGGCAGCCTGGACCTGAGCAACATCACCCACTTCGTGCTCGATGAAGCGGACGAGATGTGCAACATGGGCTTCATCGACGATATCCGCGAGATCCTGGAAGGGGCGGGCGAAAACCGCCGCACCCTGCTGTTCTCGGCCACCATGCAGCCGGACGTGCTGCGCATCGCCACCGAGTTCATGGGCGATTACGAGAAGATATCGGTCAAGCCCAAGAAGGATGAGAGCTCTCTCAACCGCCAGATTTTTCACGAGATGTCCGACTCGGACCGTTTCGAGGGCCTGTGCCGCGTCGTTGACGCGGAGCCGGACTTCTACGGTCTGGTCTTTTGCCGGACCAAGCTGGACACCGCCGAACTGGCCGGGCGTCTGTCCGACCGGGGCTACCCGGCCGAAGCCATCCATGGCGATCTTTCCCAGGGCCAGCGCGAGGAGATCCTGCGCCGCTTCCGCGATCGCAAGGTGACCATCCTGGTGGCCACGGACGTGGCCGCGCGCGGCATCGACGTGCCCGACCTGACCCACGTGGTCAACTTCGCGCTGCCCCAGTCTCCGGAAACCTACGTGCACCGCGTGGGCCGCACCGGCCGGGCCGGCAAGAAGGGCGTGGCCGTGAGCCTCATCGCCCCGCGCGAGTTCCGCCGTCTCATGTACATTTCCAAGCACATCGGCGTGCGCATCGAAAAGCAGCCCCTGCCGCGCATCGAGGACGTCATCTACTCCAAGAAGAAGCAACTCACGGACGAGTTGGAGGAGATCCTGGCCAACGGCGATCACGACGCCTACCGTTCCATGGCCCGAAATCTCATGGAGGATCACGAGCCCGAGGAAGTGCTGGCCGCGCTGCTCAAGCGCTCCTATGGCGACGACCTGGACCGCGAAAGCTACCGCGAGATCCGCGACGACTTCCGGCCGGGCAAGGGCGAATCCATTACCCTGCGCGTCAACGTGGGCCGTTCCGACGGGCTCTATCCCAAGAAGCTGGTGGAACTCTTGAGCAAGAACGCCGACATTCCTGCGTTCAAGATCCAGAACGTGCGTGTTCAGGGCCGTTACACCACTTTTTCGGTGCCTCAGAACCTGAAAAAGGAAATCTATGCCGCATTCAAGCGGCTTTCCAAGGGCGGCCCCGCCATCCGCGTGGATCTCTGGAAAAAATAATGAGAAAAAGGTGTGACGGCGTTGCCAGGAAACAAAATGCCGTCCATAGTGTGTCCAAGAACTGTGCTGGATTAAGAATTTAAGGAGAAATCATGCTCAAGCCTGAAAACTGCACTCTCTTCAGCGGAGCCGCCAAGGGCGCGGAATCCGAATTCGGTCGTCTGGCCGAAAAGTACGGCATCACCGAAGTCAACTACGCCTTTGAAGGCCATAACTGCGAGCGCAAGCGCGGCCTGCAGATGCTCAGCCCGGAAGAACTGACCCGCAAGGACGTCAGCCTGACCTACGTTTCCAAGCTCCTGAACCGGACCTTCACCAATGCCGAAAAGATGCGCAAGGTGCTGCAGTCCATCATGTATCAGGTGGACTCCGGCCACGAGATCTTCATCGTGGGCGTGATTCAGGAAGACAACACCGTGCGCGGCGGCACCGGCTGGGGCGCGGAGTTCGCCAAGATCTGCAACAAGCCGCTCTATGTTTTCGGCCAGGCCCGCAACGCCTGGTACAAGTGGGAAAAGGTCGAATGGGTCGAGGTCAAGAACCCGGTCATCACCGATGCCAAGTTCACCGGCACCGGCACCCGCTTCCTGGAAGAGAACGGCAAGAAAGCCCTGGAAGAGCTCTTCGAGCGTTCCTTCGGCTAGCAGACGCTTTTTCCGAGATTGTGCAGGCCGTCACCGTTTGGTGGCGGCCTTTTTTTGATGGCGGATGCCCTGGCTTCCTGGTTCGAGGAGAGCGCGGAAACGGGCGGGTTGGTGCGGCTTTAGTTGCCGCAACGGAACGCTTTGGGGTCGCCGTCTTCAAGGATTTGGGGAGGGCTTTTGGGTGGGCAAAGGGCATTTGCGGCAGCAAAGGCCCCTTGCTTGTCCTTGAACATCATGCTGGCATAATCCTGCCGGAAGGTATCCCACGGAGGATTGTCGCTCACAATGCGGCTGCCGTTCGCGTTCAGGTCAAAAGATTTCCGTCGAAATGGCATTTCCCTTTCTGGTTGTGTTGGACGGTCCGATTCCTCAAGAAGTCGTTTGAGACGGCTGCCTCCCCTTTTTGTCAGATGGGCGAAGAGAATATAGCTGTATCCGTCGGCGGTCTTCATCTGCCAGTACCTGCTTTGAATTCGGATGATTGTGATACATTCGACGTCCATACAGGTGATATTGAGTTCGGTTCCTGCCCATGTCGCTGCCGGGAGCATGAGAATAATCAGGGACAGAAGGAGTCGGGACACGGCTTAACCTGTTATTGTGTATTGAAGGGTTGAATTGTTTCCGCCCTTATAGAGCAAGTAGACAGTCCACGGCAATGGGATTTCACCGAACTTGGAGTAGGAGAATATGCTGCTTCCACCTGGTTTCAGGTGCCCTGTGCCGTCCCATATTTGTCCATCTACGCGAATATCCGCTCCGCAAACAAAACCGCCGATGTTTTTTACTTCGACTTCTATGACTTGTCCGGCATGAAAGGTCTCTGTGGTATGTGCTTCATACCCTTCGAGCGTCCCCATGATATTTATGGGGCGGGTATGCTTGCGGATGTCGCATTTACAGTTGGGATGGGGCCTTTCCGGTTTTTCCGTGAACTCCTGGCCTTCCAGCGCTTTGCAGGCTTTACATGCCGTGGGCTTTGGGTGAATTGTCCAATAGCAGAGTTGATCCACAAGGGAATGCTTTTGAAGGACTGTTGTTTGTCTCTTTTGCAATGATTCTTATGTGGAAATGCCGACCATATGCTTGGGCATGCCGTTAATAAGCTGACCCTCACCAATATGTTGTGTAAAAGGCTTTCTCATAAATGCTCCTGTTGGATTTTTAAAAGAATATCATGTGATTTTGTTGCCGGAGGGGAAAGGGTGAAATCGGAAAGTGTTGAGGAAGCCATTTCCCATTGACAGGTAAAATGGATGGATTGGCATGCTTGCTTGATCGCGTCCGTGCCCACGCCGCTGGACGACGCGTACCTGAACATGCTGGCGCATGAGGCGCTCATGGAGAGCGCGGAGACGGGCGTGTGGGTGCGGCTTTAGTTGTCTTGGTTCTGGACTTTTGAACTATTCGGAGGATTCAAGGTTTTATGGAGCGGAAAGGTTGAGTTGCCAGGGAGAGTTGCACGGGGACGAACTGTTCGTTGACAGTGTTCACCTTCCCCACTAGAACACGCTCTCCCGCCACACAGACAATCCGCGTACATGCCCGGTCCGTCCCGTCGCAACGGGTGCGGATCCACCGGTGCTGTGTGTTTGCAATACTTATCTGAAGGAGAGACTTTTCATGGAATCGAAACTTGCCAACCCCGCCCCGCTCGGACTGATGGGCTTCGGCATGACCACCATCCTGCTGAACATCCACAATGCGGGATTTTTCCCCATCAGCTCCATGGTCCTGGCCATGGGCATCTTCTACGGCGGCATCGCCCAGGTCATTGCCGGAATAATGGAATTTAAGAAGGGCAACACCTTCGGCACTACGGCCTTCACTTCCTACGGCCTGTTCTGGCTGACCCTGGTGGCCCTGATAGTTATGCCGGGGCTGGGTTGGGCCGAGGCCACTCCCCATGCCTACATGGGATGCTACCTGGTCATGTGGGGTGTGTTCACCCTGTTCATGTTCCTGGGAACCCTGAAAGGCAACAAGGCGCTGCAGTTCGTGTTCTTCTCCCTGACCGTGCTGTTTTTCCTGCTCGCTGCCCGCGACTTCACCGGCAACGCCGTCATTGGCGCAGTTGCCGGATGGGAAGGGATCGTCTGCGGGGCTTCCGCGGTGTATCTGGCCATGGCCGAGGTCCTGAACGAGCAGTATGGCCGCACCATCCTGCCCATCGGCTAACACGCCTTTCGACGCCAGTCTGAAATTGAGCGCCGCACGGTTTTCCGTGCGGCGCTTTTCATATGGGGATGCCTCGCGGACTACGAATGCGAAAGGCACCGGACACCGAATCCGGGGCCTTTTTTTACCTGGTCGCCAGTTCGATGATGGCCCGGCAGAAAGCGGGCAGGTCGTCCGGCTTGCGGGAGGACACCTGATTGCGGTCCACCACCACGTCCTTGTCGACCCAGGTGGCTCCGGCGTTGACGAGGTCGTCCTTGATTCCGGGCGTGGACGTGCAGGTGAAACCCTTCATGATTCCTGCGGAGATGGGAATCCAGCCTCCGTGGCATATGTGGGCCACGACCTTTCCTGCCTCGTGTATTTCGCGGGTCAGCTCCAGCACCTTGGGGTCGCGGCGGAGCTTATCCGGCGCAAAGCCCCCGGCCACCACCAGCAGGTCGAAATTCGTGGCGTTCTGGTCCTTGATGGCCGCCGTGGATTTGAACGGGTAGCCGTTCTTGCCCGTATAAACGGCGTTTGTTTCCGGTCCGGCCACAACCACTTCCGCGCCTTCCTCAAGCAGGCGGTAATAGGGATACAGAAGCTCCATATCTTCGAAAACATTATCCACGAACATCAAGACCCGGCGTCCCGTCATTTTCATTGAAAACCTCGATTTATTAAGGGTTCTAGGAATTGCTGCCGCGAAGGATATTCCATGCTTCCGCCCGTTGGCAACCCGCGGTGTTTTCTCCAGACGCAAAAAGGCCCCGGGATCGCTTTCCGGGGCCTTGGAAATTGGTCCACCGCGAGCGGTGCGGTGTATTCGAAATCCCTTTCGGGATGTTGGGAAAAGGATGAGCAGCTGCCGAAGCAGCTGCTCGAAATTTGGCGTCCCCAGGGGGATTTGAACCCCCGTTAACGGCGTGAAAGGCCGTCGTCCTGGACCGGGCTAGACGATGGGGACATCATCTATATTAAAAACCAGCCAGTGGCCGGTTTGTTTCGAATTGGTGGGTCGTGCTGGGCTCGAACCAGCGACTCTCTGCTTAAAAGGCAGATACTCTACCGACTGAGTTAACGACCCACTCCGTCGAAGGAATGTCTTGATATATGTTCACCCTCCCACTGTCAAGCCATAAAGGGAAAAGATTTCCGGCCATGCTTCAGGCGTACCCTAATGTGTTGTTAACACTGAAAATCTGATTTTTTTCTTGCAAAATTATTTCTGGCGGATATAATACCGCCCCACTATAGATATACAGATTTTGTCGTTACAGGAGATCAAGGATAATGACCAGAAAAGACAGAACCGAGGGCATCTATTCCCGGAGGGAAGTGCTCGATGATTCCGAACGCAGGCAATATCACGTTTTGCAGCTCAAGGAGCTCCTGAGCTACGCATACCGCTATTCCGAGGACGTGAAAAAGCGTTTTGACCGCGCCCAGTTCAATGTGGACAAGTTCAAGACCATCAACGACCTCAAGCATATTCCCATCATCAAGAAAAAAGAGCTCATCTTCCTGCAGTCCATGGGACCGCGCCTGGGCGGCCTGCTGACCAAGGATTTGGGCGAGCTCAGCCGGATCTTCCTGTCCCCGGGGCCCATCTTCGACCCCGAGGACCGCAGCGAGGACTACTGGGGCTGGACGGAAGGTTTCTACGCCGCCGGTTTCCGTTCCGGCGACATCACCCAGATCACCTTCAACTATCACTTGGCTCCGGCGGGCCTCATGTTCGAGGAACCGCTCAAGAATCTTTCCTGTGCCGTGATCCCGGCCGGTCCGGGCAACACCAACAGCCAGATCGAAATCATGCAGAAGCTGCGCGTCACCGGCTATGTCGGCACGCCCAGCTACCTGATGCACCTGGCCCAGAAGGCCGAGGAGGCCGGGCTTTCCCTGCGCAAGGACCTGTTCCTGGAGACCGCGTTCGTCACCGGCGAAAAGTTCTCCGAAAAGATGCGCTCCACCCTGGAGAAGAAGTTCGACTGCATCATGCGCCAGGGCTACGGTACCGCCGACGTGGGCTGCATCGGCTACGAATGCTTCCACAAGACCGGTCTGCACCTTTCCAACCGCGCCTTTGTGGAAATCTGCCATCCGGATACCGGCATTCCCCTCAAGGAGGGCGAAGTGGGTGAGATCGTGGTCACGGCCTTCAACAAGACCTACCCGCTCATCCGTCTGGCCACCGGCGACTTGGGCTACATCGACAGCAGCCCCTGCGCCTGCGGCCGCACCAGCCCGCGCCTGGGCAGCATCGTGGGCCGCGTGGACACCACTGCCCGCATCAAGGGTATGTTCGTGTACCCGCACCAGGTGGAGCAGGTTATGGCCCGTTTCGAAGACGTCAAGCGTTGGCAGATCGAGGTCACCAACCCGGGCGGCATCGACGAGATGATCCTGTCCATCGAGGCCGGTTCCTTCACCCAGGAAGAAGAGCTGCTGCACCTCTTCCGCGAGAAGATCAAGCTGCGGCCCATCCTCAAGGTGCTCGCACCGGGCACGTTGCCGCCGCAGATCCGTCCCATCGAAGACAAGCGTACCTGGGATTAATAAGTGATTCCATGGTGATACAGGCCGGGGCGGTTCGCTGCCCCGGCCTTTTTCACGGCCTGTGAAAATAAGTGCGCCCAGGTTGTGTTTTTCGGGTGGCGGGGTGTAGGGTGGCGCATCATGGCCGGCAAGGATTTGGAGAGAGGCATGAAGTACGTTGGAGTCGACGGCTGCAGAGGTGGCTGGCTGGCGATCGCCCTTTCGGATGAAGGGAAGGTCGACTTCAAGTGCTTTGCGGATTTTCGGGCGCTGTATGCGCAATACCGCAATGCCCGCTCCATCCTGGTGGACATGCCCATCGGCCTGCCCTGGAGGGAGCATCCGGTGCGCGAGGCGGACATCTTGGCCCGCCAGCGCCTGAAAAACGGTTCCAGCGTGTTCCCCGCACCGCTTCGGAACGTGGTGCATGCACCCTCGGACCATGATATGTGGATGATCAACCGCAGCGAGGGCGGCTCCCTGACTCCGTTCGCCAAGGCACTGGTGCCGAAAGTCAGGGAAATCGACGTGTTGCTGCGGGACACCTTTGATGCCAGGGAGCGGATTTTCGAGGCCCACCCAGAGGTCTGCTTTGCCTCTTTGCGTGGAAATTCATTGAGTTGTAAAAAGAAAACCTATGCGGGCATGTTCGAGCGGGTCCGCCTCCTTGAGCCGTATTACAAAAACGTTGGCAAATTGATGGACGATATACATGGCGAATACGCCAAGTCGCAGGTGGCTGCGGATGATATGTTGGATGCGCTTGTGCTGGCCGTGACCGCCAGGGAAGCCAAGGGCCGCCTGCGTTCGCTTCCGGAAGATCCGCCCATGGACGAAGCCGGATTGCCCATGGCCATCTGGTACCACGATTTTACAGCGCAGGAACCCCAACCCCGGCGAGGGGAGGTATGAACAAGGTGGAAAAACCGATTTTTGGCGTGATCAACACGCTGCTGCTCATGCTGATCACGGCGGCCGCTCTGGGCGGCTGCGTTTCGCGGCAGGCCGGGATTTCGAGCACGCCCATGGAGGTGACCTTTCTTCCCCAGCGGGGTGATTTCCTTTCCGTGGACGGGGAGAGGCTGTCCCTGGAGCAGGCCGTGGCCCTGACCCGCGACGCCGACTATATTCTTCTGGGCGAAGGGCACAAGAACGTTTGTGACCACAAGATTCAGCAGTCTTTTGCCGAGGTCCTGGCAGAGGGGGAAACGCCCTTTGCTGTCGGGTTGGAGATGGTTGCGGTCGACAAGCAGCCCGTGCTGGATGATTTCGCCGAAGGCATCGTGCCTGTGCCCGACCTGGAAGAGGAACTGGTCTGGAAGGAGCGCTGGGGCTATCCCTTTGCCCTGTTCAGCGGGCTGTTCGAGCTGGCGCAGAAGCACAGCATTCCCGTGGCCGGCCTCAATGTGCCGCCCGAAGTGCCCCGCACCATCAGTCGCGACGGGGTTGAGGCCCTTTCGGAGGATCAGCGCGAATTCCTGCCGGAAAGCATCGTGTACCCCGCCGATGACCAGATGGACATGCTGCGGGAGGTCATGGCCATGCATTCGGGCAGGGACACGGACAACGCCACCCAGCTGGAGCGGTTCGCCTACGTGCAGTCCCTGTGGGATTCCAAGATGGCTGCCGAGGCGGTCAAGCTGCGGGAGAAATACAACTGGCCCGTGCTGGTCATTGCCGGGTCCGGCCATGTGGAATACGGCTGGGGCATTGCGCGTCGCATTCGACAGTACGATCCGGGCGCGCGCATCGTTTCGGTCATGCCGTGGCGGGGCGGGGATTTCGACGCCAAGGCCGGGGATGTCTTTTTTTACTGTCCGGAAAGCTATGTTTCGCGGCTGGGGGCAGTGTTCACGGTCATGCGGGAAGGCATCGTGGTGGAATCCGTTGAGCGCGGCTCCCGGGCCGATTCCTCGGGGTTCCGTCCGGGCGATGTGCTTGTTTCCGCCAACGGGATCGACCTGCGCAGGCTCATGGATATTTACGAGGCCGGGAAGGCGGCCCATGACCATGACAGGCCGCTGGTGTTCACGGTGCGCCGAGGGGATGTCGAGCTGCAGGTGGACGTGGGACTGCTGGGCAGGAAATAGGATAAAAAAAAGCCCGGACAGCAAAACGCTGTCCGGGCTTTCTTGTGCGCAAATTCCAGACTAGTTCATTGCCAGGCTGCTCATGTTCACGGAGCGGGCGGGGGCGTACTGCCTGAGCAGGGCGTTGACCTGGATCTTGGTGTGCAGGTTGCCGGAATGAAGCATGGCGTTTTCCAGCCGCGCGGCAATGGACGTGTTCTTGTCCGTGCGGATCTTGTGGGCCAGGGTTTGCAATTCCCGGCTCGCGTCGGCGTCCGTCTCGCGTTCCGCCATGGTCAGGAGGGTCTGTTTCAGGCGCACCCGTTCCCGGGTCCACTGGGAGAAGTATCCCTTGTATTTCCGGGACAGGTCCGCCAGGGTTTGCGGATCCCAGGCCCGCGCCCGGGTGACGTCCGTCGCTACCTCGGGTGCTGACATGGCCACGGTGTGTGCCGTTTGTTGGGCGCTGGCGAAAGCGCTGTTGCCCGGAATCCTTTGCAGACGGTATTCCAGATCGGCGGTGTTGATTCCCGCGTCCCGGTCCTGCTGCACGGCAACCAGGGAGACGACCGTTATTCCCTTCAGGTCGTCGCGGACTTTGAGGCTGTTTACGAAGGCCTCCAGCTCCCGTTCCTCCTGGTGGGTCTCCACCACGCCGACGAGCACGGCCTCGTTCTGGACCACCTCCACGTCCACGTTGGCGGATTTGAGACCCAGTTCGGCGATCAGGTTCGCGGCAATGGTGCTTTCCGCAAAGCCGTCCTTCACCGGGAGGTCCTCGGCCGTTTCAGCGGACTTGAGCACGCCCTTCACGTCCTCCACGCCGTTGATGTCCCGCAGAGAGGCCACGAATTTTTCGCGGGCAGCTTCATTTTCGTATTCGCCCACCACATAGACCTGGCCGTTGTATGCGTGCACATCCGCATCCACGCCGCTGGCAGTGGCGGCCACGGCAGAGGCCTGCAGATCCAGGAACTGGTCGTTGATCATGTCGTCGGCGTCGCGTTCGTCCGCGGCGATCAGCACGCCCTTGTGGGCCACCTTGACCCCGGTCAGGGCCAGGGACACGGCCTGGGGCGTGGCAAAGGATGCGCCGGTCAGGGCCACCGGCACGATGGCGCACCCGCCGGAAGCCAGGATGGCCAGCATGAATATGGCAAAAAAGAGTTGTTTCATAATGTGATCCTTGGGGCCGGAAAAGCCCGCCGCCCTGAAGCGGCACCTGCGCGTAAATCGAATCAGTACCGAAATCAAGGGAGATGGGAAGGGCTGAAAAAGGGTGTTTTGCGGGGAAAACCGTGAAAAAGGGGAGCCAACCTGCGGAAATGGCTGGAGCTAGTCCCTCCTGGCCTCTCCTGCTGTTTATAACGTGATCTTAACAGTTATCCATTTTGAATGGATCGTTTCATCCATTGTCTGGTCTCCCGGAGCTGGTTCACGATGGCTTCCGGGTCGTCGGGAAAGGCGGCGGGCTCCAGTTCCAGGGTGACCGGCCCGGAGTAGTCCCTTTTCCCGAGCATCCCGAGGAATTGCTCCAGGGGGAGATTGCCCGCGCCCGGCTTCAGGTGTTCCCGGTATCCCAGCGCGTCGGAAAAATGCACGTTGTAGAGCATGGGGCCCGGCACCCGCTCCAGGGATGCGAGCACGTCGCGGCCGCTGACGCCCATGTGGCAGACGTCGTAGGTCAGCCCCACGTTTTTCTGTCTGCATTGGGCCAGCAGCTTGTCCAGCTCGTCCCTGCCGAAGGGGGATTGCTGGACCCAGGGCAGGTTTTCCAGGGAATAGCGCACCCGGCCCACGGCATCCAGCAGCAGCCGCAGGTCGTGGGCGCGGGCGAACCAGCGGTTCTGGATCATGGAGCCGATCCGGGAGCCCGGCGGGTGCAGGGTGATGTGCTCGCAGTGCCTCAGGGAGTTGGCCAGGGCCGTGGTGGCCTTCCATGAATTGAGATGGCCGCCCCACTTGGACCAATCCCGAAACGGGGCGTGCAGGCTGCGGATGGGGCAGATCGCGTCCACCGCCTCCAGCTCTGGCCCCGGCGTCAGCCCGGGGGAATTGACGATGAGCTCCATGCCGTCGAAACCGGCGTCCGCACCCATGTGCGCCACCGTGGGCAGCGGCAGGTGGAACAGGCTGCCCGTGGACAGCAGGATGCTCGGACCGGGGGAGGCGGTGCTCATGATCCCATAATGCCGCAGTTTGTTGCAATGGCAAGCCCTGTTTCGGGGAAGGGGCCTTCCGCCTCGGTGAACGGTCTGTCCGGCATGCCCTTGGCTCAGGATTTCCGTCCGCGCGTCCTGGCGATGCGGGCAGGGACGCACGGACAGGTCGCCGTTATCTCCTTGGGCAGGGAACGGGGGGGCTGCTCTCTTTCGGGGCACTCCCCTTGCCCGCCAGGGGATCGTGGAAGCCGTATTGATAGAAGTACGGATCCCTTCCGGCCGGGCTCATGGGATCGCGCGCGGTCCAGCGGCCCGTTTCCGGGTCGTAGTGCCGCCAGCCGAAGCGCACCAGGCCCGTGTGCGGGTCCTGCAGGCCGCCTGCAAAGCCCAGGGGGATGTGCAGGGCCGGGTTCGTGTCCTTGAGAATATTTCCGAACGTATCGTATTCAATGTATTTGACGACGGCGCCGTTGGTCCCGGCGACGCTGAGGAGCGAGCCCGCCTGGTCGTAGCGCAGGTACATGACCCCGGCGTCCCCGGCCATGGCGTAGGGCAGGCGTTCATCCCCGTGGTAGAGCAGGGAGAAGTCCAGCCCGGCATGGTGGAAGGAGTCCAGCCTGTCCATGTCCAGCCAGCGGTATTCGGCCACGCGCATGCCGTTGACCCGTTTGGATTTGGGCATGTCGTCATCGTCGTATTCGTATTCCACGCGGGTCCCCTGGGGCAGGTCCACGCGCAAGAGCCGGTAGCTCGGTGCATAGAGGTACCGGGTGCGGCCGGCGGCATCCGTCCGGGTGCTGCGGAAGCCATATGCATCGTGCTCGTACCAGAACTTTCCCGCCCGGAGCAGCCGGTTGTCCCCGTTGTATTCGAAGCTGCGCTTCACGTTGTTTTCGGCCGGGAGCATGTCCCCGGCCCGGCGGCCTCTGGCGTCGTAGCAGTACCATTCGCGGTTGCTGCCGTTGCAGGAGACTTCTGTGATCCGTCCCTGTTCGTCGTAGGCGTATTCGTATTCCCGAGGAAGCCCCCGCACCGAGAGGGTCCGTCTGATGATCCTGCCTTCCTCGTCCTTGGCAAGACGTAGTTCCGGCAGGGCGGCGGCATCCCTGCGGGCCGTGAGCGGGCCGCTGGGGTGGTTGTCCGAGAAGGGATAGCCGTTTCCCTCGGGCGTCCAGCGGCGCGGCATGTCCACCAGCCACCAGTCCGGTATGCCCGGGCCCCGCCGCTTGTTCTGGAGGTTGTCGTCCAGGCGCACGGGTTCGTAGGTGCCGTCTTCGTACCGGATCCAGGGACGGGTATCCCCGTGGCGATATTCTAATGTCATGTTTCGTCCTTTTGTGTTTGCGTAAAGATGGACTCTCGTTCTTGGGCACAGGCTAACCCCGGTTTGGGCGCCCGGATAAGAACGGGAAGCAAAAGGACGAGACAGGGAAGAATAATCCCCTTGACAGGGGTGGGAATTGGTGTAGGGCTTGCCTGATTTCGCAAGAAAACCGCGTTGACGAGGTATAGTATTTCAGCCAGTTACCGATAAAACGGAAACAATGTCCGCAGCGGTCCGCATGGGCGCTGTCAACCGCATCGAGGGGGAGCCATGAAGATATCCATCAAGGTCAAGATCATCGCAGGGCTATTGATACCGATCATCTGTGCCGTGGCGGTGATTTTTTTCATTACCGCCTACAATATCCAGAAAAACTCCATGCGCATGTTCGTGCATGCCACGGGCAAGGAGCTGCTGCAGATCGACAGCAGCCTGACCCTGTTCATGGATGAGGCGAAACGCAATACGACCATGATGGCCCTGGATGATCGCGCCTTCCGCGTGGACGAGATCACCACCAACTACATGGGTTCGGAACAGCAGCCCACCAACGAGCCCTTCCCGGGCGACACTGTGGGCGCGGAACTGCGCCAGCTCTACAAGGCCATTCTCAAGAGCCATGCCGCCTACAAGGACGCCTACATCGGCACCAAGAACGGCGGATTCATCATCGGCGGGGACGACCCCATGCCCACCGGCTATGACCCGCGCGAACGGCCCTGGTACAAGGTGGCCGTGGCCACCCCGGACAAGGCTGCCCTGTCCGAAGCCTACGAGTCCACCAACGGCGAGGCCATGGTCAGCACGGGCAAGGCCATCGTGAACAACGGCCAGATCCTGGGCGTCGCGGCCATGGATATTTCCCTGGGCAGCCTGACCAACCGCATCAAGGCCATCAAGCTGGGCGAGCGCGGTTTCATCATCCTCATCCAGGACGACGGGAAGATCATCGCCAACCCCAAGGACGAGGAAACCAACTTCAAGAACGTCGAGGAACTGGGGGACAAGAACTACCGGAGCATGTTCAATTCCAAGGCGCAAACCCTCGAAGTGGAAATGTTCGGCAAGGAATATGTCGCCAATATCTTCACCTCGCCGGGCCTGGGCTGGAAATTCGTGGGCATGGTGGAAATGGATGAGATCATGGCGCCGGTGTACAGCACCCTGTGGGCCATTTCCCTGGCCTTCCTGGTCAGCCTGGTCATCATCGTCGCCTTTATCTGGATATTCATCGATCTGGTGGCCGTAAAACCCCTGCAGACCGTCGTGGGCTTCCTGGGCGACATCGGTTCCGGCAAGTACGACGGCCGCGTGGAACACAGCCGTGGCGACGAGATTGGCGTGATCTTCACCGCCCTCAACGACATGTCTTCCACCCTGGAGGACAACATCAAGGAAATCACGGCCAAGACCGCCGAGGCCGAAAGCAAGGCCCGGGCCGCCGAACTGGCCACCGCCGAGGCCGAGGAGGCGCGGCTCAAGGCCGAAAGCGCCAAGGCCGAAGGCATGCAGCAGGCCGCCTATCAGCTGGAGGCCGTGGTGGAAGAGGTCAACCGCATCACCGAGGTCATTGCCCAGCAGGCCAACGAGATCCGCAACGGTACGGACGTCCAGCGCGACCGCATCCAGACCACGGCCACGGCCATGGAAGAGATGAACGCCACCGTGCTGGAAGTGGCCCGCAACGCCAGCGATGCCGCCGCCCAGGGCCAGGAGGCCAAGGCCAAGGCCATGAACGGCGCGGATGTGGTCAACCAGTCCGTGAAGGCCATCAACTCCATCGAGCAGCAGGCTTCCGAGCTCAAGGCCAACATGGGCGAGCTGGATGAAAAGGCCAAGGACATCGGCAACATCATGAGCGTGATCACCGATATTGCGGACTAGACCAACCTGCTGGCCCTCAACGCGGCCATTGAGGCCGCCCGTGCGGGCGAGGCCGGACGCGGCTTCGCGGTGGTGGCCGACGAGGTGCGCAAGCTGGCGGAAAAGACCATGACCGCCACCAAGGAAGTGGGCGACTCCATCGAGGCCATCCAGTCCGCTGCGGACCGCAACGTCTCGGCCATGGAACGGGCCGTGGGCGACCTGGGCCACGCCACCGAGCTGTCCAACACCTCGGGAAGCGTGCTCCAGGAGATCGTGCAGGGCGCCGAGCAGTCGGCCGACCAGATCCAGAGCATTGCCACGGCGGCCGAGGAACAGTCCGCGGCCTCCGAGGAAATCAACCAGTCCATCGACGAAATCAACAGCATTGCCATGGATACGGCCAAGGGCGTTGCCGAAACCACGGACGCGTTGCAGAAGCTGACCGATCAGGCCGAACGCCTGTCCCAGCTGGTGCAGGAGCTCAAGAGCGTGAAATAGCTCCGGACAAAAGACGGAATAAAGGCCGGGTGCGCATGCGCCCGGCCTTTTTGTTTTCCGGGATCAGCCGGTTAGCCGCACTTGGTGAAAGCGCAGGATTTGCAGATGTGGCAGCCTTCTTCGAAGACCAAGGGGTCGCCGCATTCCGGGCACAGCTCCTTGACCAGGGAATTGGTGCCGTCGCTCAGGTGTTCGCCCTGCAGGTAGCGGTTTTCGAACACGTAGGCGATGGCGTCCGGGATGGACTTGACCAGGTGCTTTTTCATGAATTTGGGGTTCTCGCCGCCGATGCCCTTGAGCTGGGAGACGATTTCGCGCACTTCCACGCCCGAACGCAGGGCCAGGGAGACAAGCCTGCCGATGGCCTCGGCCTTGGCCGTGATGGACCCGCCGGACTTGCCGATGGTGGCGAAGACCTCGAAGGGCTTGCCGTCCATCTCGTTGACGGTCAGGTAGAGCACGCCCAGGCCGGTTTCCACCTTGTGGGTGAATCCGTAGATGACCTCGGGGCGGTCGCGCACGATGCTTTCCTTGGATTTGTCCTCGCCCTTTTCCTCTTCCTGCTTGCCGCCGGTGCACAGCACCTGGGAGGCCTTGCAGCCGTCGCGGTAGACCGTGACGCCCTTGCAGCCGTATTCGTAGGCCTTCCAGTAGATTTCCCAGATGTCGTCCTGGGTCGCCTCGTGGGGCAGGTTCACGGTCTTGGACACGGCGTTGTCCGTGTATTTCTGGAAGGCGGCCTGCATCTTCAGGTGCCACATGGGCTCGATGTCCATGGCCGTGACAAAGACGCGCCGGATGTTCTCGGGCAGGAAGTCCATCTTCTGAATGGTGCCGGTCTTGGCCACCTCTTCCATGAGGGATGCGCTGTGGGCGTCGGCATCCTTGAGGGCCTTTTCGAAATGGGGGTTGGTCTCCACCAGCCTGTCCCCGTCCATGACGTTGCGCACGAAGCTCAGGGCAAAGAGCGGTTCCACACCCGAGGAGCAGCCGCCGATGATGGACAGGGTCCCTGTGGGGGCGATGGTGGTCACGGTTGCGTTGCGGTAGGGGCCCAGGTTGGCCTTGCCGAACACGGATTCCGCGTAGGCAGGGAACGGGCCGCGTTCCTTGGCCAGCTGCTTGGAGGCGGAACGGCCTTCCTCCCGGATGAATTTCATGACCCGTTCGGCCAGGTCCACGGCCTTCTGGGAGTTGTAGGGAATGCCGAGCTGGAAGAGCAGGTCGGCCCAGCCCATGACGCCCAGGCCGATCTTCCGGTTCCTGCCCACGGTCTCGGTGATCTGGGGCAGGGGATAGTTGGAGGCGTCGATGACGTTGTCCAGGAAGCGCACGGAAAGGTGCACGATGCGCTTCAGTTCGTCCCAGTCCACGTCTCCGTCGTTTTCGGGCGTGTAGGCCAGGCCGAGGTTGATGGAGCCCAGGTTGCAGGCCTCATAGGGCAGTAGGGGCTGTTCGCCGCAGGGGTTGGTGGATTCCATCTCCCCCTGGGCCGGGGTGGGGTTGTCCCGGTTGATGCGGTCCAGGAACACGATTCCCGGGTCGCCGGACTCCCAGGCCTTGCGCACCAGGATGGAAAAGACCTCGCGGGCGTTGAGGGTGCCGGTGGCGTGACCGGTGTTGGGCGCCGTGAGCTCGTAGTCCGCTCCCTTTTCCACCGCCTGCATGAATTTTTCGGTCAGGCCCACGGAGAGGTTGAAGTTGTTCAGTTCGCCGTCGCGTTCCTTGGCCTTGATGAACTGCATGATATCCGGGTGGTCGATGCGCAGGATGCCCATGTTGGCCCCGCGCCGGGTGCCGCCCTGCTTGATCTGCTCGGTGGCGCAGTTGAAGATCTTGAGGAAGGAAAGCGGCCCGGAGGCCACGCCGCCCGTGGAACCCACCACGGAGTCCTGCTGGCGCAGACGGGAAAAGGAGAAGCCCGTGCCGCCGCCGGATTTGTGGATCATGGCCGCGTGCTTGACCGCGTCAAAGATGCCTTCGATGGAATCCTCCACGGGCAGCACGAAACAGGCGGCCAGCTGCCCGAGCGAAGTGCCCGCGTTCATGAGCGTGGGCGAGTTGGGCAGGAAGCGGTACGAGGTCATGAGGTCATAGAAATCGCGGGCCAGCTGGGGGGCCTTGCAGGTGGATTTCTTGTATTTGCGTTCCTCGTCGGCAATGCTCGAGGCGACTCTCCAGAAGAGCTCCTTGTGCGTCTCGTACGGGATCCCCTGCGTGTCCTTTTTCAGGTAGCGACGGTGCAGGACTATCTTGGCGTTTTCGTTGATGATCGGCTCCGGCAAGTTGGCCGGTGTTTTTACTTTGCGCATGAAGAAACCTCTGATAGGTGTTTGAATTAAATGATTATTTTTATTGAAAGCATGTGCGAATCATTCCTACCTAGAGTTTTTCTAGACTACAGGAGTTGACAAAAAAAAGCCAGTCCCAAATGGAACCGGCCTGAAGATTGTCATGTTTGCGTTCGGTTATTTTCGGAGCACGAAGAACTCGTACCCGTAATACCCCGGGTATTTTCGAAACAGGGCGATTTCCCGGCGGTTGCCCTCCAGCACGGCGCGGCCGTCCGGGTCGAGGGCATATGTTGCTTCCAGCCCTTCCATGTGTTTTTCCAGGTCGTCGTAGAAAAAGTGCCAGCATTGCTCCGGCAGGGGGAAATGGTCCAGGATCTCATACCGTTGCCGTTTAATGGCCTTGAGGTTGTCCTCCACGTTGCGCACCGCGGGGTAGCACTCTTGCCAGAAGGCGCGGAGATCCTCGGGCGGATTCTCCCTATGCATCACCGCTTCGCTGACCACCAGACAGCCGCCGGGCTTGAGGAAGCGTTTCCAGTGCTCCAGCGCCGCGTCAAAGCCCATGATGTAGGCCGCACCCTCCGACCAGATCAGGTCAAAGGATTCGGGGTCGAAGGGCAGCGCGGCCATGTCGGCCTTGACCGTGGTTAACCGGTTCGTGACGCCCAGCGCCCGGGCTTTCCGGTTCACCTCGTTCAGGTAGGGCTGGTGGATGTCCGTGGCCGTGACGCGCCCTCCCGATATCTGGGCCAGCTCTACGCTGGTCACCCCGCTGCCGCAGCCGATCTCCAGGATCCGGGGTTTGTCCGGCAGGCCCTTGCACATGGTGAAGGCCTTTGTGGTGTCCACGCCGCTCCCGGGTCCTTTTCTTTCCAGCCCTTCGAATATCTTGAAGAATATTTCCATGAATCGTTCTGTGGTTTGTTGTAGTTTGAGCGCTTCCTGCGGGGCCGCGGCCCAGGATCGGATCAGGTCCCGTTCCGTCTTGGGAATGCGCAGGCACTGGAGGAATTGCTCATGCTTCTCCGGGTTCAGACGTTCGAAATCCTTGTGCCAGCGACGCATGTCCGCTTCCGAGAATCCGGCCTCAGCCAGCAGCGAGGACCAGGTGGCGCGGTCCATGGCGCTGCGTTCCTCCTCAAGCAGCTCGGGCCTGCCCAGAAGACCCGCCACCAGTTTCTGCTGGTGGCGCAGTGCCTCCATTTCCTCGCGCAGTTCCGCGAGCCGATTCTCCAGCGTTCCCGCCAGCTCGGAATCGCCCTGCGAATCCAGGATGCGGCTGATATCCTTGAGACGCAGGCCCGCCTCGCGAAAGGCGCAGATGGAGCGCAGCCGCCGGGCGTCCTGCTCCGAGTACTGCCGGTAGTCCCCCTTGGCATGCTGCGAAGGGCTGAGCAGGCCGATGCTGTCGTAGTAGAGCAGGGTGCTGCGTGAGAGTCCGAATTTCCGGGCCAGTCTGCCGACCGTGTACATGGTTCCCCTTTTGGTCAGGCCCGCGTTTCTCTGCGCAGGCATTCGCCGGTTTCAAGGTAGTGGTTGAGGTTCGCTTCCAGCCATTTGATCTGGCCAGCATACGCACCTTTATCCAGGTTCTCAACGAGGCTGCGTCCCAATTCGTCCAGGCTGGTGTGCACCTGCCGCCAGACGAGACGCGTGGCCCGGCCTTCCGGGTGCAGGGTGATGCAATAGCGCATGGCGCGGCTGGGATTCATGCGCACGAACTCGATGGCCTGTCCGGGCTCAAACCTGCTGACCATCCAGGTGTCCTTGCCGCCCATGCCCGGATACCACGTGCGGAAGACGCAGCCGTCTTCGGCATGGCCCGAGTCGGCCCAGACCAGTTCGCATTCCCACTGGTCCAGCCAGTCGTACTCGCGTACCGGGCAGAGCAGGGGAAAGACGGTCTCCGGGGTTGCTTGAACGATCATTTCCTCAGTCAGTTCACGTCGTACCGTGTTTGTTTGCATGGTGTTCTCCTTGGGTTTGCGGGAACCGTATGCAGGGTGAAGCCGTAGACAGGTCAAGCCCCGGGCAAGGAAATTCATTTGCCGCCTCATCCAGTGATTTACGTTGAAAAGGAATTATCCTATAGGGGGCGCGAGGAGAGGGAACCGTTCTGTCCAACCGCCATGCAAAGGTGCCAGCATCATGCGTATTTCTGAAAGACTTGCGAGGATCAAGCCGTCCGCGACCCTGGCCGTGAACGCCAAGGCCCAGGAACTCCGCGCCCAGGGAAAGGAAATCATCAGCCTTGCCGTGGGCCAGCCCGATTTCGGAACCCCCAAACATGTGGTGGAGGCCGCCAAGGCCGCCCTGAACGGGGGATTTACCCGCTACACTCCGGTGCCGGGCATTCCCGAACTGCGCGATGCCGTGGCCGGCTATTACGGCCGTTTCTACGGAGCCAAGGCCACAGGGGACAACGCCATCATTTCCAACGGCGGCAAGCAGGTGCTCTACAACCTGCTCATGGCCCTCGTGAATCCGGGGGACGAGGTGCTCGTGCCCGCACCCTACTGGGTCAGCTATCCGGCCATGGTGCAGTTGACCGAGGGCGTTGCAGTCATCGTGCCCACCAATCCGGAAAACAATTTCCTGGTTTCCGTCGCGGACCTGGAAAAGCACCGCACCGCCAAGACACGCGTTCTTATTCTCAACTCGCCGTCCAATCCCACGGGCTGCTGCTACACCCAGGCGCAGCTCGACGAGATCGCCGAATGGGCCCTGGCCAACGACGTGTTCATCATTTCGGACGAGGTCTATGACCGCCTGGTGTATGCCCCCGCCGAACCGGCCACCCTGTCCAGGTTCTACGAGGTCCACCCCGGGCATTGCGCCATTGTGGGCGCCCTGTCCAAGTCCTTCTGCATGACGGGCTGGCGCATGGGCTGGGCCCTGGCCCACGAGGATCTGGTCAAGGCCATGATCAAGATCCAGGGGCAGTCCACTTCCAACGTGTCCTCCTTTTCCCAGAAGGCGGCCGTGGTGGCCCTGGAGGGGAGCTGGGACATTGTCGAGGAGATGAAGGTGTCCTTTGTGCGCCGCCGCGACTTTGCCTATGACATCATCACGGGGTGGGGCGCGGTCTGTCCCAAGCCGGACGGAGCCTTCTACCTTTTCCCTGTGCTGGACAAGTTCTTTACCAAGGATGCCCCGGACTCCGCGGCCATGTGCACCAAGATCCTGGAAGAGGCGGGCGTGGCTCTGGTGCCGGGCTCTGCCTTCGGCGACGACCGATGCATCCGTTTTTCCTATGCCGTGGATGACGAGGTGCTCAGGGACGCCCTGACCAGGGTGGGCCGGGTCCTCACGGGCAAATAGACAGAATTGCCGTCAATCAAGGGCGCTGCACTCCTGTGCAGCGCCTTTTCATTTTTCCCGAAACCACCTATGAAATATCCGGATTTCTTGTCCTGGCCACTCTGTGCTAGGTTGGCCGGAACGCGAACACGAGAGACGGAAATGCGAAAGATATTGTATTTGGTTGTGGTTCTGGCGCTGGCGGCCTGTGCGGACAATGCGGGGCTGAGCTCCATGTTGCCGAAAAAAATAGGGGAATTTGCCCTGGAAAAGGTGGTGTCCGGCCAGGACGCCCTGTTGCAGATCAACAAGCTGCACGGCCAGGCCATCTTGGCCCGGGACGGGGTTGTCGCCACCTATGCGGGGCCGGGCAAGCCGCTCATGGTCTGGATTTCCCGTGCTGGGAGCGAGAAGGAGGCCCGGCGTCAGGCCGGGGAGATGGTCCACCGCATGTACGAGAATCCCGAATCGCCGTTCACCTGGCGGAAGCGGATGGATTTCAACGGGGTGCCCGTGTATCCGTTCGCGGGTATGGGCCAGGTGCATCTCATTTTTTACCGGGCCGATCTGGTCTGCTGGCTGTCGGTCCATGAGGGGCAGGAGCGAGAAGCCCTGTCCGCGTTCATCCCGATGGAGCGTCAATAAAAGCCATGCCTGAATTGCCGGAAGTGGAAACCATAGCCCGGGGCCTGCATCGCAGCCTGCAGGGGCGGCGCATCGAATCCGTCGATGTTTACTGGGAGGGCAGCGTGCACAACGAGCAGCCTGAATTCCTGGCGCGCGTGCAGGGGCGGGCTGTCGTGCGGACCCACCGCCGGGCCAAGCTGTTGCTCATGGACCTGGAAGGCGGCATCCGGCTGGCCTTTCATCTCAAGATGACCGGCCGGGTGGTGCATGAGGCGGAACGCGAACGGCAGCCTCACGACCGGGTTCGCTTTACCCTGGACAATGGCTCGGTGCTCACCTTTGCGGACGTGCGCAAGTTCGGCTACGTGCGCGCCTTTGCGGATCGTGAGATCGAAGAGTGGAAATTCTGGCGGACGCTGGGGCCGGAACCCCTGGAGGCCAGCGCGGAATCCCTTGCCGAATCCGTGCGCGGGCGGGCCGCCCGCATCAAGGCCCTGCTGCTGGACCAGTCTGTTGTGGCCGGTGTAGGAAACATCTATGCGGACGAATCGCTCTTTCGGGCCCGTCTTCGCCCCGATTGCAAGGCGTGCTGCATTCCGTATGACAGGCTGGTTGAATTATTCAATCATCTCAAGGAGGTTCTCGAACAGGCCATTGCCGAAAACGGCAGTTCCATCCGGGATTACGTCAATGCGGACGGCGATGCCGGGGCCTTTCAGAACAGCTTCAACGTGTACGGGAAAAAGGGGGAATCCTGCCCCCGGTGCGGTTGCGGGCTTACTGCCCGGAAGGTGGCCGGGAGGACCTCCACCTTTTGTCCGGGATGCCAGGAAGACGCATTTTAGGCGACCGCAACATCTCCAATCGCATGGTTGTGGTCTGAATGGGAGATCGTGCTACGAAATGTTTTACCTGTAATATGTCTTGCGCATGTTCGCAGACTCAAAGCGCAAGGCGGCATGGTCGTTTTCTCCCGTTCCGGGCGGAAGGCGTGCTGAAATAACCAGTTTGAATAATTGCTATTATTTTTGTGTGGCATTTGCCCGTTTTACGGGTATGTTTTTATGAGGGATTTAAAAAATAATGCAAAATAAATATTTGAAATAAATTATAAAATTTAAAGCTTAGATTTTTTCTAGAGTTTTATTAGAAAATTCGGCCCGTCCAATATCAACATGTTGGAACAGAAGCCTGGAACGAGGAAAAACGGTGAGTGAGCACAGCCGGAAGATAGCACGCAATGCGGGCGTGGTTGCCGCGGCAACCCTGGTTTCGCGTGTCTTGGGGTTTGTTAGGGACGTTATCGTCGCCTTTGCCCTTGGAGCGGGGCTTTTCGCGGACGCATTTTTCGTGGCCTTCCGCATCCCCAACCTGTTGCGCCGCCTGTTCGGCGAAGGTTCCCTGACCATGGCCTTTATCCCGGTATTTTCGCGGCTGCGCGAGGAGGAGGGGGAGGAGGCCGCCCGCGCCATGGCCCGCTCGGCCATGGTCTGGCTGGCGCTCATTTTGGGAGGTATCACCCTGCTGGCCGAACTGACGGCCGGTCCCATCACCACGGCCATCGCCCCAGGTTTTTTGGACAATCCCGAGCAGTTCGCGGTCACCGTGGATCTGGTGCGCATCTGTTTCCCGTACGTGATCTTCATCTGCGGCGTGGCCCTGTGCATGGGCATCCTCAATGCCTCGGACCGCTTCCTGGCCCCGGCCATGGCCCCCACCGTGCTCAACCTGGCGCTCATCGGTGCGGCCCTTGCCGGGTATTATGCCGGGTGGAACGTCGCCTATTCCATGGCCTTCGGCGTGCTTATCGGCGGCTTCTTCCAGTTCCTGATGCAGCAGCCCGCCCTGCGCGGGATCGGTTTTTCATGGCGCGGGCCGTGGTCCCTGGCCAATCCGGGCGTGCGGCGCATGGGCCTGCTCATGCTGCCCACGGTATTCGGCGCCGCGGTCTACCAGCTGAACATCCTGCTGGGCACCCTGCTGGCCTCGTTTCTGCCCGTGGGCAGCGTTTCCTATCTCTACTATGCGGACCGTCTGGTGCAGTTCCCGCTGGGCGTCTTCGGCATCGCTGTGAGCACCGCGGCCCTGCCCAGCCTGGCCCGGTTGGCCGCCAAGGGCGAGATGGAGGAATTCGGCGCGGCCCTCAAGACCGCCCTGGGCCTGACCCTGTTCATCGCCCTGCCTTCGGCCGCCGGGCTTCTGGCCCTGGCAAAACCGGTCATCGGCCTGCTCTTCCAGCGCGGGGCCTTTTCCCCGGACGCCGTGAACGCCACGGCCACGGCCTTGGTCGCCTATTCCGTCGGCCTGCCGTTCATCGCCCTGTCCCGGCCCCTGGTGGCGGGGTTCTATGCCTTGGAGGACACCAGGACCCCGGTGCGCATCGCGGTTTTCTGCCTGGTGGCCAATATTGGGTTGGGGGCATGGTTGATGTTCCCGCTCAAGCACGTGGGCCTGGCGCTGGCTGTCAGCGTCTCTTCCTTCCTGAACTTCGTTTTTCTTCTCAGTGGGTTGTGCAAGCGTCTGGGGCATTGCCCCCTGTCGCCCGCTTCGGCATTGCAGACCTTGTTGTTGAGTTGCGGAATCGGCATCGGGGCCTGGTTTACGACCGGGCTGCATTTCTGGTGGCTGGCCCTCATTCCGGTCTGGGTGGTTGTCTATATTGCGGCGGCCTATATGCTGCGCATGGACGAGGCCCGGCTGCTGGCGGGCATGATCAAGGCAAGGATCAGGCGGTAGGCATGGACGCGAGAGCCTATTTCCCGCGCGGATTGTCCCAGCCCGAGGGAGGGTACCGCTTTTCCCTGGATTCCCTGCTCCTGGCCTGCTTCAGCCATGCGCCGTCCCGAAGCCTGGGCGTGGACCTGGGCACCGGGTGCGGCGTGGTGGCCCTGGGCATGCTCCTGCGCCATGCGATGCGCGGGGTGCGCATGACCGGCGTGGAGCTTTCGCCGGAGTCGGTGGGGGCCGCCAGGGAGAATGCCGACCTTCTGGAGCTTGCGGATGAATTTCTGGTGGTGCAGGCCAATGTGGCCGACCATGCGGACCATGCCGGACAGGTGGATTTCGTGGTGGCCAACCCGCCATACCGCGAACCCGGCTCCGGGCGTACCAGTGCGGGCAGGCACCGCGCCACGGCCCGGTTCGAGGCCGAGGCGCAATTCTCCGACTTCTGCGCCTGCGCGGCAAGGCTGCTCAAGAACAAGGGCCGCTTTTCCTTTGTACATCTGCCCGAACGGCTGGCCGACCTGTTTGCGGACCTGCGCGGCGCAGGCCTGGAGCCCAAGCGGATGCGCATGGTGCACAGCAGGGGGGACGGCCCGGCCCGGATGGTGCTGGTGGAAGCGAGGGCGGGCGGCAATCCCGGCCTGGAGATTGAGCCGCCCCTGGTCTTGTATCACGGCCAGGGCCAGCAGACCCGCATGACGCCCGAGGCCCTTGCTTTTTGTCCGTATCTGGAATGCAATGCGGGAATGGGGGACGGCAATGGGGAATGAGACAGGCAAGCTCGCCCGGCAGCTTTTTGATTCGGGCTGGTACTGCGCGGAAAGCGCCCTGCGGGCCCTGGCTGAGGCCGGGGGCAGGCACCGCGAGGATCTCCAGTCCCTGGCTTCTGGCCTGTGCAGCGGCATGGCGCGCACCAGCGGGCTGTGCGGGGCCGTCAACGGTTCCATCATGGGCATCGGCCTGTATGCGGGCCGCACCCAGCCTTCACCCGCGCAGGAGATGGATGTTCCCTATGCCCTGACCCAGGAATTTCTGGAGCGCTTTCTGGAGCGCTGGGGGAGCACCAACTGCCGCGAGCTCACGGGCTGCGACTTCGCCACCCCGGAAGGGCAGCGCAGGTTCAGGGAAGAGGGGCTTGGCAAACGGTGCCGGGACATCACGGATTTCGCGGTTTCCCTGGCCGCCGAACTCCTGCGCAGGGAAGAATTTGATCTGGAGGATCTCTCCCGCCGGGAACATATCAAGCGCCACATCGCGCCCTGCGGGCTCAACTGCGGCAAGTGCCTGGCCTTCGAGGGCGGGGATATCCAGCGGCTGAGCCGGGAGCTGACCGATCGTCTGGGGCCGAATTTTCAGGCCTACGCCGACCGGCTTTCGGCCATGAATCCGGCGCTGGGCAACTACCGTTCTTTCCGGGACCTGCTGGAGTATCTGGGCTCGGGCGAGTGCGGCGGCTGCCGGGGACAGGGGTGCCTGTTCCAGGCCTGCAAGGTGCCGGCCTGCGCCGGGGAACACGGGGTGGATTTTTGTTTCGAATGTAAACATTTTCCTTGCGAGCGCCACGGCATGCCTCCGGGTCTGGCCGAACGGTGGCGGCAAAACAACGAAAGCATGCGCGACACGGGGCTGGAGGCCTTTTACGAATTGAGCCGACAGTCGCCGAGGTATCCCTAACAGCCCAACAGGACTGCCACAATCCGAATATGATTACGAAAATCGTCCTGGAAAATTTCATGGCCCATGAGCACACCGAGGTTGCGCTCGGGCCTGGCGTCACCGCCCTGACCGGGCCCAACAACACGGGCAAATCCGCCATTGTGGAGGCCTTGCGGTGCGTCGCCACCAACCCAACGCCGCGTCATTTCATCCGTCACGGGGCCAAGGAGGCCCGGGTGGCGGTTGAGCTGGAGGACGGCGCCAGGGTGGTCTGGGTGCGCAAGAAGCGCAGCGCGGGCTATGAACTGCATCTGCCGGGCGAGGAAGAGCCCCGGGAATACTGGAAACTGGGGCGCGGCCTCGTGCCCGAGGAGGTCCGCCAGGTGCTCCGCCTGGATCCCGTGGACCTGGACGGGGGCGAGCGCATCGACGTGCACATCGGCAACCAGCGGGAGCCCGTCTTTCTGCTCAACCTGCCGGACCGGGCCGTGGCCGACTTCCTGGCCTCGTCCACGGAAGGGGCGCACCTGCTTTCCATGCAGGGGGCGCTGAAGCGCCGTGTCATGGACGCTCGCAAGGAAGCGGCAGGACGCGAGGCCCGTTTGCGCGGCATTGCCGGGGAGCTGGATTCCCTGGCCCCGTTGCCGGAGCTGACGCTCAAGGCCGAGGCCGCCCGCGAGCTGGAAGAGCGCATGCTCCGGCTGCAGGCTGAAATACCGGCCCTGGAAAATCTCATTTCGCAGCGCGCGGCCCTGGAACAGCGCATGTACTGGCTTAGGCGCGGGGCCAAGGCCATGGAGGGAGTGATCCCGCCGCCGGAACTGCAGGATGTGCGGCAGCTCGGGAGTATCCTGGATCAACAGGCCATGCTTGCCGGGCAACAGGCGCAGGCGCAGGGCGTGGCCGGGACCTTGCAGGGGCTTGCGGAGCCGCCCCGGGCCGAGCCGCTTCAGCCGTTGGCTGAGCTCCTCCGGGAGTTGCAGTCGGTTGCGGAGGCGCTGAACCGGGCCGGGGAGCGTGGCACGGTCCTGGAGCCCGTGGCCGCACCGCCCGAACTTTTCGACGATGCGCCCCTGCGTTCGGCAGCCGCCGCCATGGACGACATGCTGCGGCGCAGGGAACAGGCGCAACAGGGCTTGCAATCCCTGGAGCGGGAAATGGACGAATTCGAGGCCGCGCTCAAGGAGCGCCTGGAGCGCCTGGGGTGCTGCCCCACCTGTGGCGGCGTGCTGGATGCCGAGGCCTTCCTGGCCAAGGGAGGCTCCCATGACGCTTGACCGCGTGCCCGGCAAGGGCCTGCTGTTCATGGGCGACGCCCACCTGGCGGACAACCCGCCGGGCCAGCGGCTGGGGGATTACCCGGAACAGATTATGGCCAAGCTCAAGGCCGGCCTGGACCGGGCCGTGGAACTGGAGCTGGTGCCCGTGCTGCTGGGCGACCTGTTCCATTGGCCCCGCGACAACTCCAACAAGATGCTTGTGGACCTGATCCGTCTGTTCGGCTCATATGCCGGGCCGTACAAGCCGTGGGTGCTGGTGGGCAACCACGACAAATATCTTTCCCGGTTCACGGACGACGTGTCCCTTGCCGTGTTGGGCATCACCGGCGTGGTGCGGCTCATGCAGGAAAAGGGGCCGCAGTTCGTGCTGGAGGCCCCCGAGGGGGACGTGCTGCTGGGGGCCAGCCCGGACGGGACGCCCCTGCCCAAGGAGTACGAGCGGCGGGAGGGCGATCCGGACACCGTGATCTGGGTGACCCACCATAACATCCGCTTTCCCGAGTTCAAGGACCGGGCCTACGGCATCAAGGAGCTGCCCGGCATCGACTGGCTCGTCAACGGGCATATCCACCGGCCCCAGGAGACCGTGCGCGAGGGCCGGACCATCTGGGCCAACCCGGGCAACATCACCCGGCTGACCTTTACCCGCCGTTCCAGGGAGCGCGTGCCCGCTGCGCACATCTGGCGGCACGGCTGCACGGAGCTGGAACCTTTCGTGCTGCCCTTCGAGCCCTTTGAGGCCGTGTTTCCGGACCAGGAGTTTCCGCCCGAGGAACATGAAAACGAGGGCGGCTCCCGGTTTGTCCAGGGGCTGGAACGGCTGGCATGGCGCAGGACCCACGAGGGCGTGGGCCTCAAGGAATTTCTGCAAGAGAATCTCGATGAAGGCACGCCCGAGGGCAGACTCATCTGGGAGCTGTACGAGGAGGTAATCCACGATGATCAGTAACGGCGGCAACCGCGACGCGGCCCTGGAGCAGGAACTGCAGGGACTGCGGCGGCAATACGAGGCACTGCGCGACCGCAAGGTGCGCGTGGAGCAGGATATCGTCAACCTGACGGCCCAGCTTGACGAGCTTAAGGCCCGGGCCGAGGCCGAATACAAGACCTCGGACCCCGAAGAACTCCGCAAGCTGCTGGAGGAAAAACGTCAGGAAAACGAACGGGTGGTGGCCGAATACCGGCAACACATCAATGAACTGCAACAAGGTCTTCAGGCCGTGGAACAGGCCTTTCGCAACAACGGGAACAGCTGATGCAGCCTGAAACGCCGCTTCCCTCCCTGCACGACCTGGAGCGCCGCCTGGACCGGTTGGCCGCGTTCGGGGAAAGCCGGGCCGACGAGTACGGCCGGGAACGGGAGCAACTCCTGCGCGCCCGGGAATTTCTGGATCTTGCCCCCCACGCAATGGACCGGCTGGAGGAGCTTTCCACGGCCCTGTTCGGCAAGACCCTGGACGAGATCGAGGCCAACCTGACCCACGCCATCCGCGAGATTCTGGGACAGGACCGGGTGGTGGCCTCGCGCCGCGAGGTCAAGAACAACCGGCTGCAGGTCCACTTCGAGATCCACAACCAGGGTGACGGGGAGGAGGTGGAGGATATCCTCATGGGCCAGGGCGGCTCGGTCTGCAACATCTTTTCCGTGGGCCTGCGGCTCATCGCCCTTTCCCAGCTTTCCGAGGACCGGCACCGGCCCTTCCTGGTCCTGGACGAGCAGGACTGCTGGCTGCGCCCCACCCTGATTCCCCGGTTCATGAAGCTCATCCGGGAGATAGCCCGCCGTCTGGATCTCCAGGTGCTTGTCATCAGTCATCATCCCCTGGACCTTTTTTCCTGCGACACGGACCGTATCCTGGCCCTCAGGCCCGACCGCGAAAAGGGCGCGTCCATCGAAATCATTAAAGAATAGGGATTTCGCTTGTCGCCGCCCGGAATGGAAGGGCGGGAGCAATGGGAAACTCGAGGCCGCAGCGCATAGAACCATGCGTGCGGGTTCGATCCTGTTTTATGAAATGCCGCTGTTGCCTGCTCGTGGGCTGCCTTTATGATGCAAGCGCCTTCTGGGCCCACTGCCGGGCCTGCACATAGAGATTGTCGGCCGTGCGCTGATCCAGGTTCAGCCCCTTGAGGCGCTTGTCCGTGTCGCTCCAATAGCCGCGTTCATAGCTGTGGGCCAGCTTGAGCAGGGTATGCTCTTCACAGGAGCCCTCCAGCGTGCAGGCGATGAGCTCGTTGAGGGGCAGGGTTTTCAGGATGTCGCTCATGCGCACGCCGAGCATGGCGTCCAGCAGGGAGAAAAGCCCGACAACGAAAAAGGTGTCCGGGTGGGCCTTTTTTGAAAAACCGGTCTGCAGGGCCAGGAGTTCCAGGAACTTGGCCCGCTGCACGGACAGGAAGACCAGCTCCCCGGCCTTGGGGCTCGGGTTGATGTCGGACATGATGGCCGTGCGCAGCCATTGGGCAATGGCCCTCTGGCCCAGGATGGTCACGGCCCGGTCCAGGGTGTCCACCTTGGAGGCCAGGGAGAACCCGGCGGAGTTGATGTGCCGGAAGAGCCGGAAGGACAGGGACGGGTCGGACTGCAGGATCTTGGCGATGTGCTTGGGCTCGAAGTCGTCCTTGCCCAGTTCCTGCAACAGTTGCAGCTTGGTCAGTTCGTTGGAGTTGAGCTTCTTGCCGGGGACGATTTCCGGCCTGCTGAAGAAGAATCCCTGGAAAAGATCAAAGCCGAGTTTTTTAGAGATTTCAAAGACTTCCTTTGTTTCCACCTTTTCGGCCAGGAGAGAGGCCTTGTACGGGGTGAGCTTTTCCATGACCTTGCTGATCTTTCTCAGGTCGTTGCCCAGAGCCAGCAGGTCCACCTTGATGATGTCCACATACTCCAGAAAGGGCTCCAGTTCCTCTTCCCCGCCGTAGTCGTCCATGGCGATGGTGTATCCCGCGTCCCTGAGCCTGCCCAGGGCGTCCAGAACCTCCCTGGTGGGCTTGACGGTTTCCAGCACCTCCACCACGCAGTTCTCGCTGGGCAGGGCAAAGGCGGTTCCCTCCACCAGGAGTTTCCCCGGAAAATTGATGAGCACCCTGCTTCGCTCCTCGGGCAGTCCCTCCAGGGCCAGGCTGACCCCGTCGGCAATGACCGACTGGGTGGCCATGTCGTCGTCTGTCACATCGGCCGTGAGCGCCTCGGCCGAGGCGCGATAGAGCAGTTCGTAACCCCACGGCAGTTCATCGCGGCTGAAGATGGGCTGCCGGGCCACGAAAACGGACTCGAAGTCCTGTGTTGGATTGTGGGCGAGGGTCTTCACCATTTGAGAATGGTTATTCTTTGGCGATACGTCAAGTATAGTGTGTGTCAGCCTCGGATCTGCGGTGATTTTTTTTGCCGCTAAAGGTCCACGGTCTTGAGGAATTCGTAGACGATGCCGCCGCGCCGCAGCTTGGACAGGGAGCAGAGCAGCTCGCCTCGGCAGGACCCCAGCACCGAGTCCAGGTATTGGATGTTCTGATCGATGGATTCCGCATAGAGATCCCGGTCCACGTCCCAGCGGAGCTTGAAATGGGGCCGCATGAGCGGTGCGATGTTCCCCAGGCCCTCCCGAAGGCGTTTTTGGGCCACGTTGGTGTAAAAGTCCTGGGTTTTTTCGAGCAACTCCAGGGCCGTATCAAACCCGGGCAGCCGGGCCTCCTGAAATTCCAGGTAGAGCATGAGCAGCTTTTCCAGGTAGAGCCGGTCCGCCATCTGGGCCACTATGTCGGCCGTGCCCGTGACGCGTCCCATGAAGCGCATTTCATTGTCCGGGAAATCGATGTCGGCCGGGGATTCGGCCAGCATGGTGCACTGGATGCACTTGGCGCAGAGGTCCACGTCCTCGGGCGGCAGGGGGCCCCGGGCAAAGTAGTCGCGCATGAACTGGATGCTGCGTTCCTCGTGGCCCACGGTGTGTTTTGCGCCGGTCCCCTTGGTGTCGTCCGAGGTCTGGATGAGCCCCACGTCGTGAAACAGGGGGGCCAGCAGCCCGATGTTCAGGGCCCGGGGGCTGAAGGAACGGCCTTCGGCCATGGCCCCGAAGATGAGCCGAACCGCAGCCAGCACCACCGAGCAGGTGTGCTCCATGTCGTGGTACTTGGTGTTGCTGGCCCGGTAGCCCGGGAAATCGCCCCGGAACAGCCTCTCCACGTCGGCAAAGGCCTTGAGAAAAAGGGAAAAGTCGAATCCGGGCCTGAACCGGGTGACGAGGATCTTGATTTCCTCGAACACGGCCCCGGGGTCGGCGGGATTTACCAGGTCATAGAGCTTCGAGCATTCAGTCATGGGGCTGTTCCTGGTATTTGGCCTGGATAGCCTTTATCACGCCCGTGATGTCCATGAAGGCCTCCACCACCTCCGGGTCGAAGTGGGTGCCCGCGTCGTCCTGCAGGATCATGTACGCCTTTTCATTGGGCCAGGCGTCCTTGTAGGACCGGTGCGAGGTCAGGGCGTCGAACACGTCGGCCACGGCGCAAATGCGCGCGGACAGGGGGATGGCCTTGCCCGTGAGCGGGGTTCCGGGCTGTACGCTGTCGGACCAGATGTCCGGGACATTGCCGGGGTAGCCGTTGCCCGCCCATTTTTCATGGTGCCGCAGGGCGATCTCCATGCTCATGTGGTCCAGGTCCGAGGTCTGGTTCTTGAACAGGCGCGCACCCATGACCGTGTGCATCTTGATGATGGCGAATTCCTCGTTGGTCAGCTTGCCCGGTTTCTTGAGAATGGTGTCGGAAATGCCCACCTTGCCCACGTCGTGGAGCATGGCCGCCAGCCGGATGTGGTCCCGGTAGCGTTTGGTTTCCTTGATGCAGACGCCGCGCTTGGTTGCCATGCGGTGGTAGATCTCCGCGCAATAAGCTCCCACGCGCTGTACGTGGGGCCCGGTTTCGGTGGGGTCGCGCATTTCGGCCATCTGCATCATGCGCAGGATGAGCTCGCGGTTGATGATGCCGCGCTGGATGGCCACGCTGGCGTTGTTGGCCAGCAGGGGCAGGTAGGTCACGCATTCCGCGGGGAAGGGGCCCACCTCGCCCTGCCGGTTGCGCGCATTGATGAGCTGCATGACGCCCACCAGCTTGTTCTCGTGCGACTTGATGGGCAGGTTGAGCATGGACGTGGTGCGGTAACCGGACTTTTCGTCAAAGGACTTGTTGAAGGAGTAAGGCTTGGTGGCCTCGATCTCGTAGGCGTCGTCAATGACCAGGGTTTCGCCCGTGAGGGCCGCGTAGCCCACGATGGAGTCCTCGGTCATGGGCAGGGCGAAGTCCGTGTAAATGGCCGCATTGGATTCGTCGGTCTGGAACAGGGTGTCGTTCTGCACGTAGCTGAAGTTGAGTTGCCCGTCCTTGACCAGGAAGATGGAGCCGGCGTCGGCACCGGAGAGTTGCCTGGCCTCCCAGAGGATTTTGTCGAGGATGGTGTCCACGTCATTGAGCGTATTGAGCTCTTCGGTGGCCTTGAGGATGGTCCGGACCGTAGCGTCCGGGCAGAAGTCATTGCCCATGGGTACCCCGCCTGCAAAGAATTACCGTGGTCAGTCTTTTTTATCACAGAAAAAGCCAGGTGTCGCAACGTCCTGGAAAATTAATCATGGCTCCATGAAAGAGGGGGACGACGCCCTTCTTGCCATTGGTCTGGATACCGGGTAAGCAGGGTTGACTTCCGATTGGGGTGTGCCGCCAGGGGGCGGGACTGAGATGATACCCATCGAACCTGATTCAGCTAGCACTGACGTAGGGAACTCGGAACATGCCGTATGCGAGGGCGACCGCCCGCATTCTGCCATACCATCCCGTATCCAGCGTTTGTGTTTCTTGTCGGAAGGATTTGTCCGGCGCGTTTTTTCGCGTCTCCAACAATTTCCAACAGGAGGAAACGCATGTCTCTTGATGAAAGAATCATCACCGAGGCCATCATCACCGAATACTACAACAAGTTCCGCGACTGCCTGTCCGTGGACGTGGCCATCGTGGGCGGCGGGCCGTCCGGCATGACCGCGGCCTACCACCTGTGCAAGGCGGGCCACAAGGTCGCCCTGTTCGAGCGCAAGCTCTCCCTCGGGGGCGGCATGTGGGGCGGCGGCATGACCTGGAACTTCATCGTGGTTCAGGAAGGCTCCAAGCACGTGCTGGAGGAACTGGGCGTGCCCATGAAGCAGTACCAGGGCGAGTATTACACCTGCGACGCGGTGACCGCCACCACCACCCTGGCCTCCCAGGCCTGCCTGGCCGGGCTCCAGGTCTTCAACTGCATGTCCGTGGAGGACGTGGCCATCCGCGAGGTGGACGGCGTGAAGCGCGTCACCGGGCTGGTCATCAACTCCTCGCCCGTGGAAATGGCCGGACTGCACGTGGACCCCGTGGTCATCAACTGCAAGTACGTGATCGAGGCCACCGGGCACGACACCGAGGTGCTCAAGACCCTGTGCCGCAAGAACGACATCCGGCTCGACACCCCGGACGGCTGCATCATGGGCGAACAGTCCATGTGGGCCGACGTGGCCGAGGCCAACACCGTGGAGCATACCCGCGAGGTGTTCCCGGGCGTGTACGTGACCGGCATGGCCGCCAACGCCACCCTGGGTTCCTACCGCATGGGCCCCATCTTCGGGGGCATGCTCCTGTCCGGAGTCAAGGCCGCCCAGGAGATTAGCGCCAAATTGAAGGCATAACGACCGTTGAAAAGCCGCAATCTGCTGCGGCAGCGAAATGATCCAGACCACTTGTGTATGCTGAATACACGGCGTGTCCCGGATAATTGCGCTTCCTTGCATCTCACTGCTTTTGAACGGTCTGTGGAATGCGGTTTTTTGACGATTGCATAAGTTGACAACCCCTCTCCGGGCGTTGGACATACATCCTCGTGGGACAGGATATTCGTTGTATGCCCGGAGAGGGCTTTTTCAAGGAGCGGAAACATGGCTCGACCGAGCGTTGATCTTTCGTTGTATCTGGTGACCGACAGCGCCATGTGCGTGCAAAGGGGCCTGGAGGCCGTGGTGGCCGAAGCCGTGGAAGGCGGGGTGACCCTGGTGCAGCTGCGCGAAAAGCATGCGGCCACACGCGAATTCATAGACCTTGCCGCACGGCTCAAGGCCGTCCTGGACGGCAAGGGAGTGCCGTTGCTCATCAACGACCGGGTGGACGTGGCCCTGGCCGTGGGAGCCGCGGGCGTGCACGTGGGGCAAAGCGACATGCGCGTGCGGGACGTGCGCCGTTTGCTGGGGCGGGACGCCATCGTGGGCCTGACCATGGACACGGACGAGCAGGTGCGCGAGGCCGAGACCCTGGACGTGGACTACCTGGGCCTGGGGCCCATTTTTCCCACCGCGACAAAGGAAGACCATTCCGAGGTGCTCGGATATGACGGGTTCATCCGCAGGCGGAACCTGAGCCGCCACCCCTGCGTGGCCATCGGTTCCGTGACTGAGGCCTGCGCCGCGGATCTCATGCGCGCCGGGGCCGACGGTGTGGCCGTGGTTTCGGCCATCTGTCGGGCCGAGGACCCCCGCGAGGCGGCCCGCAGGCTGCGCCGCGCCGTGGAAGAGGCCCGCTGAGTTCCTGAGGGGTCCACTTTTCCGGAAGGCGGTGCTATGCTGCCTTCATGTCCAACCACGCCCTGGCCAATGCGGCCGAACTCATTCGCGATTCGCGGCGCACCATCGCCTTTACGGGCGCGGGCATTTCCGTGGAGTCGGGCATCGCCCCGTTCCGGGGGCCCGGCGGCCTGTGGACCCGGTACGATCCAAACAAGTTCGAGATGAACTATTTCCGCAAGCACCCCAAGGAGAGCTGGGTGCTCATCAAGCGGCTCTTCTACGACGAACTGGGCCGGGCCAAGCCCAACCCGGCGCACCTGGCCCTGGCCGAGCTGGAACAGCTCGGGTTTCTACAGGCCGTGATCACCCAGAATATCGACGGTCTGCACCAGAAGGCCGGGTCCGCAGCGGTCTATGAGTACCACGGCACCACCAGCACCATGCAGTGCATGCAGTGTCGGGGGCATTTCCCCTCCCGGGACGTGGATCTGGAGGAACTGCCTCCGTCCTGCCCGGCCTGCGGCGGGGTGCTCAAGCCCGACATCGTCTTTTTTTCCGAGCCCATCCCCGAGGAAGTGCACCGCCAGGCCACGCGGGAGGCCCGGGAATGCGACGTCTGCCTGGTGGTGGGAACCACGGGCGAAGTCATGCCCGCCTGCCGGATCCCCCATGTGGCCAAGAACAGCGGTGCCGTGGTCATTGAAATCAACATTGACGAGTCGGCCTATACCTACCGCACCAGCGACTACTTCCTGCAGGGCAAGGCCGGGATCATGCTGCCGGAACTGGCGGAGAGGGTGGCCGGGGTCCGATAGCGTCAACCTCGCGATATGCCTGCCCTTGTTGCTGACAAAAGATTCCCGGTTGTGGTATGTACGGATCCATGGAAGCATCCGTCATTCTTTTCGCCTTCGGGCTGACCCTGTTCGCGGGTCTGGCAACCGGCATCGGCAGCGCCCTGGCATTTTTCGCCCGCACCACCAATACCCGGTTTCTCTCCGTTGCCCTTGGCTTCTCGGCCGGGGTCATGATCTACGTCTCCTTCATCGAGATATTCTTCAAGGCCAAGGACGCCCTTATGCAGAGCCTGGGCGAGGTTGCCGGGACCTGGGTCACGGTGGTGTCCTTTTTCGGCGGCATTCTGTTCATCGCGGCCATCGACAAGCTGGTGCCGGACTACGAGAACCCCCACGAACTGCACTCCATCGAGGAAATGGATCAGGGACTGGAGAATCTGCCCAAGAACGAGGCCCACGACTTCGGCAAGCTCAAGCGCATGGGCCTGTTCACGGCCCTGGCCATAGGCATCCACAACTTTCCCGAGGGGTTGGCCACCTTTACCGCAGCCCTGACCGACCCGCACCTGGGGGTGGCCATTGCCGTGGCCATCGCCATCCACAACATCCCGGAGGGCATCGCGGTTTCCGTGCCCATCTACTATGCCACGGGCAGCCGCAGCCAGGCCTTCCGGCTGTCGTTCCTGTCCGGGCTGGCCGAGCCCGTGGGCGCGCTGGTGGGCTACCTGCTTCTGATGCCGTTCTTCACCCCCACGATATTCGGCGTGCTGTTCGCGGCGGTGGCCGGGATCATGGTCTTCATCTCCATCGACGAACTCCTGCCCGCGGCCCGCGAATACGGCGAGCATCACATGTCCATTTACGGGCTGATCGCGGGCATGGCGGTCATGGCCCTGAGCCTGCTGATGTTTCTCTAGGTACGGATAATAATAACAACCTGCGCGGTATGGAGTATTGTGGCCCGGGGGTGGCCGTTCGGGCCGGTAGCTGAAATCACGAGGGTCGTTCATGCGTTCTTCCAAGTCACTCGCGGATCTGATGTTGGTGCTGGGCCTGGCAGCGGCGCTCACAGGCGCCGGCGCGCTGCTGGGGGTCACCGACCGTCTCTATTCCTTTTTCCTGATGGCGCATGGAGCCCTGTTCCTGTTGCTGCTTTCCTGCGGCATGGTCTGGTATTTCTGGCGCAGGCTCCGGGAACGCCAGGTGGAGCTGGAGATGTTGCAGGCCCTGGAGGCCGAATTTCTGGCAGCCAGGGAGGAGGCGGAAAAGGCAAGCCGCATGAAGGACGAGTTCCTGACCAATGTCAGCCACGAGCTGCGCACCCCGCTCAACGGGGTCCTGGGCATGATCAACCTGCTGCGGCTTTCGGACCTCAACGACGACCAGCGGGAATACTGCGACCTTGCCCTGGAATCGGCCGAGCAGCAGCTTTCGGTCATCGAGGACCTCATTGATTTTTCGCGCATGGAAACCGGCAAGCTCATGCTCAGCCGGAAGCAGTTCGCCCCGGAACGGCTGGTGGAGTCCGTGGTGGAATCCTTCCAGGACCGGGCGCGGGACAAGGGCCTGGAACTGGTCCTGAATATTCCCGGCAGCGTGCCGTCCACCGTGTTCGGGGACGACGGCCGGTTGCGCCAGATTCTCGCCAACCTGGTGGAGAACGGCATCAAGTACACGGAAACCGGAGGGATACGGGTCACCCTGTCCGCGGAGTGCTCCGGTGTGTCGCGGGAGGGCGCGTGCCTGTTCACCTTCGAGGTCGCGGACACGGGCATCGGGATCCCCGAGGACAAGCAGGCGATCATTTTCGACAAGTTCACCCAGGGAGATTCCTCCCTTTCCCGTGTGCATGGCGGGTCCGGCCTGGGGCTGACCATCGTCAGGAGTCTGGCCGAACTCATGCACGGCCAAGTTCGCTTGGACAGCTCGCTGGGCAAGGGGTCCACCTTCACCCTGACCGTTCCCCTGGAACTGGGGCGGGAGTCCTACAGCCACGCACAGGTGCTTGAAGGCGACCGGGAGGAATCCTATTTCAAGGGCTGGCGCGTGCTTGTGGTGGCCGGAAAGGAAGGGGGCGAGTCCTCCCTGTCCGAGATCCTGCGGCGACAGGGGCACACGGTGAGCCTGGTCGTTTCCGGGGCGGAGGCCGTGGCCCTGCTGGAGCGGGAGCCCTTTGACTGTGTCTTTCTGAACCTGCCCGTGCCGGACGGGGACGGAGTGGAAACGGCCCGCCGCATCCGGTGGGGCGAGTTCTCCCCGGTGGACCCGGCCGTGCCCATCATCGGCCTGACCGCCGGCGCCCAGGGGTCGGCGAGCACCCTTTGCTTTGAGGCGGGCATGGACGCCTGCATGGCCCGTTCCACGGACCCGGAGGAAATCATGGCGGAAATGGTGCGGCTGCTGAACCGGGGAGAAGCCTAGGTCAGGCCGGAATCCGAAAGAACCTTGACCAAGCGCATGAACACGTCCTGGTCAAAGGCCCCGGTGTCGTTGCGAACGTGCTTGAGGGCCTCGAAGGGGGTGTAGGCCCTGCGCCATGGCCTGGAGCGTGTCAGCCCGTCATAGGCGTTGCAGACCGCCACCACGCGGGCATAGAGCGGTATTTCCTCACCCGTGGCCCCGGAGGGGTAGCCATTGCCGTCCACCCGCTCGTGATGAAAGAGCACGCAGTGGATGGCCTCGGGCATGAGCGGGATAACCGCGCTGACCCGCACGCCTATGTTGGGGTGGGCCGAATAGGCGCTGAATTCCTGCTCGGTCATGGTCGCCGGGTCCTTGCTCAGCAGTTCCTCGGGAAGCTGGAGCTTGCCGATGTCGTGGAGCATGGCCCCCACGCAGACCGCCGTCAGCACCGCATCGTCCGCGTCATAGGTCTGCATGAGGCACAGGGCGTAGACCATGGTGCCGATGCCGTGCTGGTAGATGTCGCCGCCCGCACTGATGTATTTGGATAATTCCTTGAGGGATTCCGGTGAATTGAAGAACCGGCTGCTGGCCTCGATGAGCTTTTTGATGCGGTCCACCCGCTTGCGGAGCACGCTGGGCGGCAGGGCGGTTTCGTAGACATCCTCGGCCAGCTTGCCCGCGGACCAGCTCCAGGTCTCCGCGCGGACATCCACGGGGATTTCGTCGTCATTGAGCAGCTGGGACATGTTGTCCTGGATGTAGTCGCTGTATACCGATTCCTTGCTGACGTTGATGTACACCTCGCGGGCGTCCATCTCGGCCAGCCGCCTGCGGTGCTCGCCGGTCAGCTGGTCGTTGCTCTTGGCATAGAGCACGAACCGCTGCCCCTGCTTGAGATATATCTCGAAGCCCGCACGCGTGTTGGGCAGCAGGTGTTCGGGGGGGATGGGGAGGAATCCTTCCTCCATGGCGGGCTTTCCCTTGTGGTCAGGCATGATCATGTTTTTCCCTCGGTCCAAATGTACCATTCCCTTCCCAGGAAACATTTATTTTTTCGCATATTCGATTCATTCATAAAAAAGCCCCGTCAGTACGGGGCCTTGTGTATTGTTTTCAGGTGGGGTCAAAATCGTTCGAATTCGTCTTCCCCGGGTTCCGGGGCCGGTTTTCCCGCCTCCAGGGCCCGGGGCGCGGTTGTGGCCGTAATGGTTCTCTGGCCGCGTCCGTTCCCGTTTACCCGGAAGTAGGACATGGTGGCCTGGAGCTGCTGGCTCTGGGCCGATAGTTCCTCGCTGGTGGAGGATACCTCCTCGGACATGGCGGCGTTTTTCTGGATGACCTGGTCAAGCTGCTGGATGGCCGTGTTGATCTGCACGGCCCCGGTGCTCATCTCGTCGCTGGCCGCAGTGATTTCCTGGACCAGGTCGGCGGTTTTCCTGATGTCGGGCACCAGCTTGCCGAGCATGTCCCCGGCCGCGCGGGCCACCTCCATGCTGGAGGCCGAGAGTTCGCTGATTTCCGCAGCGGCCTCGCCCGAGCGTTCGGCCAGCTTGCGCACCTCGGCGGCAACCACCGCGAACCCCTTGCCGTGCTCCCCGGCGCGGGCCGCCTCAATGGCCGCGTTGAGGGCCAGGAGGTTGGTCTGGCGCGCGATTTCCTCAATGATGGAGATCTTGTCCGCAATCTCCACCATGGCGCTGACGGTCTGGGTCACGGCCTGTCCGCTCTTGTCCGCATCCTGGGCCGCCTTGGAGGAAATGGACTCTGTTTCCCGGGCGTTCTCCGCGTTCTTTTCTATGTTGGCGGCCATCTGTTCCATGGAGGCCGAGACTTCCTCGATGGACGAGGCCTGTTCCGTGGCGCCCTGGGACATCTGCTGGGCCGAGGCCGAAAGCTGTTCGCTGCCGGCGGCCACGTTTTCCGCGCCGCGCAGGACCTGGCCCACAACGTCCTTGAGCCCCTCGGTCATGCGCCTGAGGGAGTTGGCCAGCTGGCCCACCTCGTCCCTTTGGTCCACGTCGATGTCCCGGGTAAGGTCGCCCGCGGCAATGACGTCGGCCAGGGACATGCCCTTCTTCAGGGGGCCGAGGATGCCGCGCGCAATGACATAGGCCAGCAGGACGCCCAGCGGCAGGGCCACGGCCAGAAGGGCGGTCACGGTGGTCCTGGTGCCGTTGGCCTCGGATAGCATGGCCTGGTCGGTCATGATGTTGTCGTTCACCGTGTCGCGGATCTGCTCCAGCAGCCCCTGGGTCTGCTGCAGGGAGGGCAGGGTCTGGGTGGCGTAAATGGCGCGGGCCTCATCCTGCTGGACCAGCTTCCGGTCATGCCAGGCGATGACCCCGTCGATGGCGGCGAGCGTCTTTTGCGCCTGCGGAACGGATTCCGCCTGGAAGGTTTCGATGGCATGGCCCCGGTTGCCGGAGGCCAGGTCCCGGTTGATGTTGACGACGCTGCCGTGCAGGGCGTCGTGCGGGCCGTAAACCTTGTCCACGGCCGAGGCAAAGCCTGGATATTGCTTTTTGAGTTGCTCCACCTCCGGGGAATGGAGCCATTTGCCGAAGCCGCACTTTCTGCAGTCGGTCTGCACGTCGATGCGGTTGATGTTGTGGTTCAGCAGGCCGTCACTGACCTTTTCCAGCCAGAGTAGGTGATCCACCTTTTTTTCGCGCAGGAACGCCCCGAGGTTGCGGTCCACGTGGACGAAGTTCTCGCGGATCGCCACTGCGGACTGGTGCAGGTGGTTGTGCGGGGCCTCGATGGCCGCCAGCAGGGGCTTGAGCGCCGGGACCAAGGCTTCGGCCTTTTTGCGCTCATCCGAGTAATACCACTTGCCGAAACCGCATTGTTTCGGGTCGGTCTGCACGTCGAGACTTTTGATCTTGTCGTCATTGAGGAACGCGTTGACCTGATTGGCCCAGTTGAGGTGATCCACCACCTTCTGGAGGATGGCCCCCTTGAGCTTGTTGCCGTCGATGACCTGCCCGGCGTTTCCCACAATGCCGCCGATGCCGAAGATGGATTCACCCCCCACTCCCATGAGCAGGGCCAGGACGACCCCGAAACCCACCATGAATTTCCATCGCAATGCAAAGTTTTTCCATTTCATGACATCCGCCCCCTTTCCTCTTTGAAGTGATAGCGTGCGCCCCTGGTCGGGGTTTTCTGATTGCAGCATGCCACGCGGCTCTCTTTCGTCAATATTTCCGTATTGAATGGGGGAAATTTATAAGGTCCTTATATGATAGTGGTATTTATTATTGCTAAAGAAATATGGCTATTGCGAATGATGGCCGGAGGATAGGCCTGGTCGGCCCGCTGCGGAGCCTTATTCGCACCAATGCCGACGGCGGCCGGGGCAATACAGATATGGTCTTCGAAACGGCTTTGATGTACCGTCCGGCTTACGGAAATCATGCACAAAAGGTGGGGACCCGATGAAACGAGGCAACAGGAACATCCCTGAGCTGCTGGCTCCGGCCGGCAACATGGAGAAGCTGGAGACAGCCATTCTTTACGGAGCCGACGCGGTATACCTGGGCGGCGGGGCGCTGAACCTGCGGGCCGGAGCCGCCGGATTCACCGAGGCCGAGCTGCCAGAGGCCATCAAAAAGGCCCATGACGCAGGGGTGAAGGTCTACTTCGCCATGAACGTCTATCCCCGCGAGGACATGCTGCCCCAGGTGGAAAAATACCTGGGCCTGCTCGGGGAGGCGCTCCCCGACGCGATCATTGCCTCGGATCCGGGCGTCATCGCCAAGATCCGCAAGCTGCTTCCGGACATGCCCGTGCACGTGAGCACCCAGGCCAACACCTGCAACAGCTGGTCGGTCGAGTTCTGGCGCGACCTCGGGGCCCGGCGGGTCAACGTGGCCCGGGAGGTGCGTTCCGCCGAACTCATGCAGATGCTGGCCATCTGCCGCAAGCAGATCCGGGACATGGAGCTGGAGGTGTTTGTGCACGGAGCCCAGTGCATGGCCATCTCGGGCCGCTGCTACATGAGCGCCTATCTCAACGACCGGCCCGGCAATCTGGGCCAGTGCTCGCATCCCTGCCGCTATGAATACCGTCCCACCAGCGTGGCCGTGGAGGAAAAGACACGGCCGGGCGAGGATCTCTGGGTGGTCCAGGACTACTGCGCGGGCGAACCGGACCGGCTGCCGCCGCCGGACTTCTGCGGGGAGGAGGGCTCCCGGGACGATGACGAATTCATTTTCGAGCCCGCCGAAGGACCGGAGGCCGAGGTCTCCGCGGAGCCCGCGCTGCATTTGGCCGCGGAAACCGGCGCCTTCAGCAAGTTCTTCGCCGCCGAGGACCTGTGCCTTATTCATTATCTGGATTGGTTTTCCCGTATCGGCGTGGCCTCCATCAAGTTGGAGGGGCGTACCAAGAGTTCCGCCTATCTGGCCCAGGTGGTGGACGCCTACCGCACGGCCCTGGACGACCTGGGGAGCGGCGACTTCAAGGCGGAGCGCTATCTGGCCGAGCTGGTCAATGCCGCATCCCGGCCCCTGACCACCGGCTTTTTTGACATCTCCCGCCGCGCGCCCCTGGCGTTGCCCCCGGACGAGGAGGAACGTCGTCCGGTGCTGGCCCGCATCAACGAGGACCTGGGCGACGGCCGCTGGCGCATCGAGGTCAAGTCGCGCTGGGATACCGGCGGCGACGTGGAAGTGCTCGTGCCCGGCCTGGACCGCCCGCGTCTTTCCCCCGAGGACTACGGCCTGGAGAACGACCTGGGTCAGGGGCTGGACATGGCCCACCCGGGCATGAAATGCACGCTGTACTGCGCGTTCCCGGCCCTGAAGGCGGGGATGTTCCTGCGCAAGCCGTGGTCTTTCGACGCCCTTGACTAGTTGAATCTCCTGTGGATTTTGATTCCGAAATGAAATAGTCAGCCTCTTGTCATGCGCTGTATTCTCTTTTTCATCATTCTGTCAGCCCTGCTGTGCGGGCATTGTCCCGTCCGGGCCGGACAGTGCCTTTCCGGCAACTGCACCTCGGGTCAGGGAGTGTGGCTGGGCGACGACTTCAGCCGTTACGAAGGCGCGTTTCTGGACGGGACGTTCCACGGAAACGGCTCGCTGTTCTTTCCTGTGGGATCTTCCTACCGGGGCGAATTCCAAAAGGGGCATCCCCATGGCCGGGGCGTCTACGAGGACTGGCGCGGCGGCCGCCACGACGGATATTTTTGCCAGGGCTGGGAACACGGAAACGGCACGCATACGGATGCGGACGGCGCACGGTATGACGGCTTCTACAACCGGGGCTTCCGGGACGGGCCGGGCGTGTTCGTGCGGGCGGACGGCCGCGTGAGTTACGAGCTGTGGCAGCACGGCGATCACCTCAAGACCCTTTCCCGCAGCCAGTACAGGCAGGCCGTGGCCGCCTACGAGGAAGCGAAGCACGAGGAGCCGGAACTGCCGTGGGATCCCATGCATCCGGCCGGGTGCATTCAGGGCAATTGCCGGGACGGTTTCGGGGTCTTCGTGTTCGACAACGGCCAGCGCTTCGAGGGGGCCTTTCGCGAGGGCAAGAGCCAGGGGCGGGGACGGCGCACCTATCCCAACGGCGATGTCTACGTGGGCCATGAAGACAAGGGCATCCGCCATGGGCACGGCACCTACTATTTCCGGGATGGCCAGAAGTTCGAAGGCGAGTTCGTGAATGACCGGCGGGAAGGGCTGGGGACCTTCACCTATGAGGACGGCTCCCGTTTCATAGGCGTATACCGGGAGGACCGCAGGAACGGTCCGGGGCAGTATGTTTCCAAGGATGGGGACGTGCGCTACGGCATGTGGCGGGACGGAGAGTTCCTTGGTCCCATCGACAGGAAGGAATTCGAGGAACAGGTGTACTGAAGAACCTGTGTCCGGCCTCAGCGATTGCGGGCCGGTGATTTCTCGATCAGGTCCAGAATGACCAGCGCCAGGGACATGGGTCTGCGGTTGTCGTCGTTGATCATGTCCGCCACGTCATCCTTGATGGGCCGGATGGCAGCAACCAGGGCCTCGTGCCCGTGCAGCTCGTAATGGTAGGCCTTGTCCAGGGCGTTGATGAGCATGTGGTCGAAATCCTTGTCGTGGGCGCCGAAAAAGAAACCGGCGATTTCGCGGACCTTGAGCAACCCGAAGACCATGCCCTCCACGCTGGAATAGTCCGTGCCCCATATCTCCGAGCCGAACAGCTCGGGACGGTGGGGGGACTCCATGCTGAAGCTGCCCCGGATGTCCCTGTCTTTTCTGAATTGGTCCAGTGCCACGACCGTGCCCATGAAAACTCCTTTCTTGCTTACGAGTCTCTTCGGCTGCTTTCCGCAAAAACCTTACGGTATGGGAAAATGGGACAGGCCGCGAGTTGTTCTGGGACGCTTGCTGATTAATATTTTGTTTTATTTGAAAAAATGAAAATCGACGGCGGTCGATATTATGAATGGGCAAGAGAAAGCCGGACCATAAGATCCGGCTTTTCATTATTTTTAGACCACGGGATGTACGTGGTCAATGACCCAGTACTGGGGTTTGAACCGTTCTTCCATGGCTTCCTGCAGTTTCTTGAGGGCCGGTTTTTCCATGTCCCTGATGCGGATGTAGACGTCCTTCATGTTCTGGGCTTCTTCCGCATTGCGGGTCAGGATGGACATGATGCGAGCGCCGTGTTCCTTGAGCAGATCCAGGACCGGAGACAGAGTGCCCGGTGCGGTGGAGATCTGCAGGCAGACCTGGATGCCGCCCTTGCGCACGCCGGTGATGTCGATGAGCACATTGAACACATCCGTGTCGGTGATGATGCCCAGTACCCGGTTTTCGTCGTCCACCACGGGCAGGCTGCCGAAGTGGCCTTCGAGCATGAGCACCGCAGCCTTTTCCACGGTCTCCGTGGGCTTGATGGTCACCGGCCGCTTGGTCATGATGTCGCCGATCTTGATGTCCGAGAGCAGGTAGTAGAGCTCGTGCATGTCCAGGGTGGTGGCCTTGGACGGGGATGCGTCCTTGATGTCCCGGTCGGACAGGATGCCCACGATCCTGTTTTCCTCATCGACAATGGGCAGGCAGCTCACGCGTTTGTCCTTCATGAGCTTGGCGGCCTTCATCATGGACCGGTCGGGCGTGAGCGTGATGACGCCCTTTGTCATCCAGTTTTCAACCAGCATTCGATCAACCTCCTTATGTGGTCCCCGAAAATACGGGCTCTGTTGCCTCTTCAGTACTATGTTTATAGGAAGGATTTTCTTTCTTGGCTAGTATCTTAGCGGGATAGATTTCATTCTTTTGACCCAGGGCGGGCCGTGCTACCCTCGCGGAGCGCGACAAAGGGAGTTTTCATGATCGTACTCAAGATAATGCTGTTGTTGCTGGCCCTCGGGTATCTGCTACTTTCCGCCTGCGTGTTCTTTTCCCAGAAGGGCATGGTCTATTACCCGGTGCGCGAACTGGTGGCCGCGCCTTCGGATATAGGCCTGGATTATGAGGAGGTGCGTTTCGAAAACGAGCTGGGAACCCGACTGCACGGCTGGTGGCTTCCGCATGACCGGGCGCGCTTCACCCTGCTGTTCTGCCATGGCAACGGGGGCAATGTTTCACACCGGCTGGAAACCCTGCGCATCTTTCACGACCTGGGGCTGAGCGTTTTCCTTTTCGACTATTCCGGCTACGGCCTGAGCGGTGGGACACCTTCGGAGAAAGCCACCCGCGCGGATGCCCGGGCCGCCTGGCGGTGGCTTGTTGCACGGCAGGGGATTTCCCCGGACCGAGTGGTCGTGTTCGGGCGCTCCTTGGGGGGAGGTGTGGCCTCGGCGCTGGCGGGGGAATTGCTTGCAGAGGGCCGGCAGCCCGTCGGTCTGATCCTGGAATCCACCTTCACGTCGCTGGTGGACATGGGCAAGCGGCTCTACCCCTGGCTGCCCGTCCGGCAGCTGGCCCGGTTCCGGTATGAGAGCGTCCGGCATCTGGACGGGGTGCGCGTTCCTGCTCTGGTGATCCACAGCCCGCAGGATGACGTGGTGCCCTTTGCCCTGGGCCGGTCCCTGTACGAGGGGTACCAAGGGCCCAAATGGTTTCTGGAGATCAGCGGCAACCACAACGTTGGGTATCTGGATTCCGGTTCGGTCTACACGGAGGGGCTGGAACGTTTCCTGGCCCGGCTCAAGGCGGGCGTGTGAGCCCCGAGACCGCCCGGTTGCTGGCGGACGCGGTGCTTGTCGCGCATGTGCTGGTGGCGACTTTCAATGCCTTGAGCCTGCCGCTGGTCTGGCTGGGGGCCTGGCTTGGATGGGCCTTTGTGCGCAACCCGTGGTTCCGGTTTCTCCATGTGGGGCTCATGGGTTTCGTGTTGCTGGAAACCCTGCTGGGCTGGATGTGCCCGCTGACCTCTTGGGAAAGCCAGCTCCGTGCGGCCGCAGGGCAGGGAGGGGGACCGGGAGGCGGCTTCATCGCCCATTGGTTTGGCCGGTTGCTCTTTTTCGATTGCGCGGCCTGGAAGTTTGTGGCCGTGTATGGCGTTTTCTATGCGCTTGTCCTGCTGAGTCTCTGGTGGGTGCCGGTGCGCCGGGCCCGGTAATGGAGCATTTTTTTCCTCATTATTCGCCTGAATGAACAATTTTTTTGTTGAAATTGTTGATCTTTTTCTGGGCGGCATGAATTTGGCTACTTGCCAGGCACGCTGCAAGGAGGTTCAGCATGAATATCGAAGTTGTCCGGGTGGTCTACTCCCCGTCCGAGGAAAAAAAGCAGGCGGAACAGAAGTCTCTTACCACGGATAAGCACGTGGACGAGGCCATGGAAACCGTTGGCCGCAACGCCGCTGAAAAGCGGGCCCGCATCCTGGCGCAGGAACAGGTTCGGCGAGAGCAGGAGATGGCGGAATACGCCGAATCCATCAAGGCGCACCAGTTCAATATGGACCGGGTCATGGATCTGCTCAGCGATCCCGCCCTGTCAGATATCGAGCTGTAGCCGACGACCTTATTTTAAAAAGTCATATTTCAAAGCTGATTACGCCTTCAGGCGCGCAGAGATGCGCGCCTGAAGGCGTTTATCTATTTTCAGCATTTCGGAGCGGTTGAGAAGGAATTGCTGTTTTTTTTGGATTTGGGTCTGGACAGTGATTTTCCACAGGCGTATATTGGCATCAAGAGTTAAGGTTTTTCCCCTTCGGGGGGCAGCACCAACCGCAACGGAGGGTGATGGAAAATAATCGAGACCGACTGGTTTACAGCAATGCGGCGAATTGAGTCGCCATCTGCCTTGAAAGAGCAATGTGCGCCATAAAGGTCACCTGTCGGAGTCCAATATGAACAGGACCGAGGGACCACCGGGTCATCCGGAAGGGCGCACTTTTTTTACACAGTTTTTCCACTGAATTTTTCACAATATTTCTTCCCGATATGTCTGGACATGAAGGTCGGAATGCTTATGTAAATAGTGCAAGGGCCCATGAGCATATCGGCATCAACCCTAACGGAGGATGCGGGCGATTAAACCGAAACGGATCATAGAATGGCGAAATGAGTCGCCGCAGCAGAAAAAAAGCGCAGTGCGTCAGGAAGAGCTACCCTAGCCGAGGTTGGACCGAGGCGGGAGCGGTCGGGTAACCCGGCATGGCGCACATTTCTATTTTGGCCCAAAAGGGCTCGATTGCGACGTTGCTTCAAAAAGATCAAATCCATGCGTACCGATGAGTACGCGTCGGCATGGATCTTTTTTTTGTCTGGATTTCGGGGCTTTTGTACGGAAAGGCTCTTGTGCGAAAGCTTTGGGATGGGCCTGGGGAAACCCCTTTTTCATAGGGGTTTCCCCAGGCTTCCTGCTAACCGTTCAGGGCTTCGTAGACCTTGCCGACCATGGCCTCGCCGGGGGTCAGGGTCTTTTTGCCCGGTTCCCACTTGGCGGGGCAGGCCTCGTTGGGATTTTCCCTGAGGTAGACGTTGGCCTTCATCTTGCGGAGCAGTTCGTCCGCGTTGCGGCCCACGTTGTAGAAGTTGACCTCGGAGGAGACCAGCATGCCGTCGGGGTTGATGACAAAGGTGCCTCGCAGCGCCAGGCCGGTGTCGTAGTCATAGACGTCGAAGTACCGGGAGACGATGCCCGTGGGGTCGGAGGCCATGGTGTAGCGCACGTCCTGGAGCAGGCGTTCGTCGTTTTTCCAGGCCATGTGGGTGAACTTGGTGTCCGTGGAAACGGAGATGACTTCCACGCCCAGTTCCTTGAGCTCGGCGTGCCTGGCGGCCAGGTCCGCCAGTTCCGTGGGGCAGACAAAGGTGAAGTCCGCCGGGTAGAAGAACAGGACCACCCACTTTCCCTGCTTGCGCAGTTCGCCGAGGTTCACCTCGCCGAAGAAGCCTTCCTCGGGATCGTAGGTTTCCATCTTGAATTCCGGGACAGGCTGGCCGACTTTTGCGAATTCCAGCTCATGTTCGTGTTCGTAGCTCATAACTATCTCCTTGGGTTCAAAATTATTTCTAAGTAGGAATGATTACTGCTTTCAAAAAGGTTCTAAACATGTGGCAGGCCGCCGTCAAGCGCTTTTTGCATTTTCCCGTGCTTTCAAGCCGGGGCGTCATGGTGTATAGGTTGGGACCCGGGCGCGGCCCGGCCTGAAACCGCACAATACATCCTGAAAGAGAGAACAGAGCATATGACTCACGGATTCGAGAAGATTCGCGAACTGGAGATACCGGAACTGAACAGCAAGGCCGAGGTGTACCGCCACGTCAAGACCGGCGGCCGCGTGCTGTCCATCATCAACGACGACGAGAACAAGGTCTTCGGAATCAGCTTCCGCACGCCGCCCTCGGACTCCACGGGCATCGCCCACATCCTGGAGCATTCCGTTCTGTGCGGCTCGCGCAAGTACCCGGTCAAGGAGCCGTTCGTGGAGCTGCTCAAAGGCTCGCTCCAGACCTTTCTCAATGCCCTGACCTTTCCGGACAAGACCTGCTACCCGGTGGCGAGCGCCAACCGTCAGGACTTCTACAACCTGGTGGACGTGTATCTGGATGCCGTGTTCTTCCCTAACCTGGACCGGAACCGGCTTAAGCAGGAGGGCTGGCACTACGAGCTTGCCGAACCCGAAGGGGAGATGACCTACAAGGGCGTGGTCTATAATGAAATGAAAGGGGCCTATTCCAGCCCGGACAGCCTGCTGTACGAGCATTCCCAGCAGTCGCTCTTTCCGGACAACACCTACGGCCTGGACTCTGGCGGGGATCCCGAGGTCATCCCGGACCTGACCTGGGAGCAGTTCAGCGAGTTCCACCGCACCCATTACCATCCCTCCAACGCATACGCCTATTTCTACGGGGATGACGATCCTGAAAAACGGCTGGAAATCCTGGCCGAATACTTTGACCAGTTCGAGAAGATCGACGTTTCCGGATTCCGCGTGCCCCTGCAGGAGCGCTTTACGGATGCCGTGGCCGTGCGTAAGCCGTACCCGGCCTCCCTGCGCCTGGCCAAGGGCATGTTCACGGTCAACTGGGGATTGGCGGAAACCTCGGACGCCAATCTGAACCTGGCCCTGCACATTCTGGAACACATTCTTATCGGCCTGCCTTCCTCGCCCCTGCGCAAGGCGCTCATGGATTCCGGGCTGGGCGAAGACCTGGCCGGGGTGGGGCTGGAAGCGGACATCCGCCAGATGTTCTTTTCCGTGGGGCTCAAGGGCATCCACCCGGCCAATGCCCACAAGGTGGAGTCCATCGTCTTTCATACCATCAAGGACCTGGTGGAAAAAGGCCTCGATCCCAAGGATGTCGAGGCGGCCATCAACTCGGTGGAATTCAGCCTGCGCGAGAACAACACCGGCTCGTATCCGCGCGGCCTGACCCTCATGTTCCAGTCCCTTTCCTCCTGGCTGTATGACAGGGAGGACGGCGAGGACAGCGATCCCCTGGTTCTGCTGCCCTTTGAGGAGCCGCTCGGGAACATCAAGCATTGGGTGGAAAACGGGGACAGGATTTTCGAGGAACTCCTGGCCCGCCTGTTCCTGCACAACACCCATCGCTCAACTGTGCTGCTGGAGCCGGACCAGAAGATGGCCGCACGCATCGCGGACAAGGAACGCGCCCGTCTGAAGGCGGCCAAGGCTGAAATGTCCGGCGAGGATATCGTACGGGTCATCGAGGAGGCCGGGAAACTGCACCGGCTGCAGGAAGAACCGGATTCCCCGGAGGCCTTGGCCACCATCCCCCGGCTGGCCGTGAGCGACCTGGACCGGGAGAACCAGAACGTGCCCACGGAAATGAAGCACGTGGCCGGTGTCTCCTGCTACCATCATGACCTGTTCACCAACGGCATCGCCTACCTGGATTTCGGGTTTGACCTTTCGGGCGTGCCCGGGGAACTGCTGCCCTATATCTCGCTCTTTGGCCGCATGCTTACGGAAATGGGCACTCAGGATCGCGACTATGTGGATCTTTCCCAGTGGATCGCCCGCACCACGGGCGGCATCCATGCCCAGGTGTTCGTCTCTCCCATCCGGGGCACGGACCGGGCAGCCGCTCGCCTGTTTGTCCGGGCCAAGTGCACCATGGAAAAGGCGCAGGAAACCGCCGAGATCCTCACCGAGCTTCTGACCCGAACCAAGCTGGACAACCTGGAGCGTTTCCGCCAGATCCTGTTCGAGGCCAAGTCCCGAGCCGAGCAACGCCTCGTGCCTGCCGGCCATCAGGTGGTGGCCGCGCGTCTCAAGGCCCGCGCCCATCGCGCCCATGCCATGGAAGAGGCCATTTCCGGCGTGACCAGCCTTCATTTTCTGCGCGAGCTGGCCGAGCGCGTGGAAACCGATTTCAGGGGCGTGGCAAGGGAGCTGGAGCGGGTTCGCGAACTACTGCTTTCGCGAAAGGGTCTGGTCCTGAACGCCACCCTGCCTCAGGGCGACTTCGTGGTGCTGGAATCGGTGCTCAAGGGCATCGTGGACGCCCTGCCGGAAAACGGTGCGGATCCCGTTGTCTTCTGCCCCGACCCCCTGCCGCAGCGCGAGGGATTGGCCATTCCGTCCCAGGTCAATTACGTGGGCAAGGGGTGCAACGTGTACGAGCACGGCTTTGAATTCGTGGGTGCGGTCCACGCCGCCTCCAAGTTCCTGCGCACCAGCTATTTGTGGGAAAAGGTGCGCGTGCAGGGCGGAGCCTACGGCGGGTTCTGCCTGTTCGACCGCACCAGCGGCAGCTTCAACTTCGTTTCCTATCGCGACCCCAACGTGGAAAAGACCATTCAGGCCTATGACGGGGTGGCGGATTTTCTGGAGAACCTGGAGGTGCCGCAGGACGAGCTGGAAAAGTCGATTATCGGGGCCATCGGGGAGCTGGATACCTACATGCTCCCGGACGCCAAGGGCTTTGCGGCCACGGCCCGCGAGCTGGTGGGCGAAACCGACGCCTTCCGCCAGGAGGTCCGCGACCAGATCCTTTCCACCACCAGGGAGGATTTCAAGAAGCTGGCCCAGGCCGCCCGCATCGTTGCCGAAAACGGCGCCATCACCGTTCTCGGGGACAGCGATGCCATGCAGGCCTCCAAGCTTGACCTGGAAATAAAAGAGATTCTCTAGTCAGAGACGGATTCGAAGCCCCGGCAAGCTGCTTGCCGGGGCTTTTTTATTTGTATTTATAGCAAAAATAGATGTTCGATAGCTTGCCGATATTATGATTTCATCACGCGAAGCGTGATCTCCAAGAGGTGTACAGGAGGAGAGATCGAGAGAGGGATGTTTTAAAAAGCATCCCTTTCTCGTTTTTACTCTTTTCCATACATGACAAAATAGCCGGTGGGCACCACCACGAGGGTGAACAGGGTGGAGGCGAACAGCCCGAAGATGAGCGCCCAGGCCAGGCCCGAGAAGATGGGGTCCAGGGTGATGGGCCAGGCTCCCAGCGCCGTGGTCAGGGCCGTGAGCACGATGGGCCGCATGCGCACCGCGCCGCAGAGGATGATGGCCTCGCGCAGGGAGCGTCCTTCGTCCAGGGCCTGCTGGATGAATTCGATGAGCACCAGGGAGTTGCGGATGACGATGCCGCCCAGGGCGATCATGCCGATCATGGAGGTGGCCGTGAAGAAGACCGGATCCCCGAACCCGCCGATCTCGCCGCCCGCAAGGAGATTCAGGAGCCAGAATCCGGGCATGATGCCGAGCATGGTCAGGGGGATGGCCGACATGATCAAAAGGGGCATGCCGTAGGAGCCTGTCTGGATGATGAGCAGGATGTAGATGCCCAGCAGTGCGGCCCCGAAGGCCAGGCCCAGGTCGCGGAACACGTCCAGGGTGATCTTCCATTCGCCTTCGCCCGCCCATTCGGCCAAGGTACCCGGCGGCATGGGATCGGCCTTGAGCCGGGACTGCAGGTCCAGAATGGCCTCTCCCGGTGCGCGCCCGGCCGTATCCGCAAACACGTAGGCCACGCGCCTGAGGTTCTTGTGGTAGATGGGCTGCTCCACGGGCGTGGGCACGAACCTGCCCAGTTCTGCCAGGGGCACCATCTTGTTGTTTTTGCCTTTCATGCGCAGCTCGGCCAGCTGGTCCGGACCGGTGCGGCGGTTTTCGGGCAAGACGAGGCGCACGGGCAGGGGCTGGCGTTCGCTGGGTTCGTGCACGGTGGAAACCGCCTCGCCCGCCAGGGCCATGCGCAGGGTGCGCACCACATCTTCGGCCGTGATGCCGTGCAGGGCGGCCTTTTCCTTGTCGAGGATGAAGTCGAACATGGTCTGTTCGGCCTCGGCGGAATCGTCCACATCCACCACGCCGGGCTCATCGGCCATGAGGGTTTCGATGTGTTTGGCCCCCTGGACCAGAGCCGGGTAGGGCAGGCCTGGGCGACCGTAGACCTCGGTGGTGATGGTGCTGATGACCGGTGGGCCGGGCGGCGATTCCACGATTTTTAACCTGGCCTGGTGTTTTTCCGCCAGGGCCGTGAGGTCGTTGCGCAGCCGCAGGCCGATGCCGTGGCTCTGCATGGCCCGGCGCGACTTGTCCGCGAAGTTGATGCGGATGTCGGCCTGCTGCGGTTCGGTGCGCCAGTAGTAATGGCGCACCAGGCCGTTGAAGTCCATGGCCGAGGGCGAGCCGGAATAGGTCACGAAATTGGTGATCTCGGGCACGGTGCGCAGGTATTCCTCGAAATCGCGCACCACCCGGTCCGTGGCTTCCAGGGTGGCTCCCTCGGGCAGGTCGATGACCAGCTGAAGCTCGTTCTTGTTGTCGAAGGGCAGCATCTTCAGCGGTACCTGACGCAACAGCACCAGGGCGGCGCAGAGCGCCAGGCCGCCCAGGATCCCCAGCAGCAGGAAGCGCCGGTTGCGCGCCTTGTCCAGGAAGGGCGTGATGACCCGGGTGTAGAATTTCACCAGCCTGGGGTCTGCCGCGTCCACGGACGAGGCCTGCTCCTGCGGTTCGCTCGGGGCGCGTTTTTTAAGCAGATGATAGGCCATCCAGGGCACCACGGTCAGGGCCGCAACCGTGGAAAAGGTCACGGTGAGCGGCACGTTGGCGGCCATAGGGGCCATGTACGGACCCATCATGCCGGTGATGAAGAACATGGGCGTGAACGAAACGATGATGGCCAGGGTGGACATGATCACCGGCGGCAGCACTTCGCGCACGCCCTCCAGCGTGGCCTCCAGGGCGTTCTTCGCGCCCATGCGGATGTGGCGCTGGATGTTGTCCACGTTGGTGATGGGATCGTCCACCACCAGGCCCAGGGAAAGGATCAGGGCAAAGAGCGTGACCCTGTTGATGGTGTAGCCGAACAGGTAGTTTACGAACAGGGCCAGGGAAAAGCTCATGGGCACGGCCAGGGCCACCACCAGGGCCTCGCGCCAGCCCAGGGCCACGGCCAGCAGGGCCACCACGGTGATGATGGCGAAGACCAGGGAGTTGAGCAGCTCGTTGACCTTGTTCTGGGCGGTCTGGCCGTAGTTGCGGGTGACCTCCACGGCCACGCCCGCCGGGAGGACCTCCCGTCTAAGCGTTTCGATTCGCGTCAGGATGTCTTCGGCCACCCGTACTGCGTTGGTGCCCTTTTTCTTGGCCAGGGCCAGGGTTACGGCCGGGCGGCTCCCGGTCGCCTGCGTCTGTCCGATCGCCTGGAGGTACGGGGTGGAAAAACCGATGCGTGAATAGCTCTCCGGTTCGGCCGGGCCGTCCCTGATCTCGGCCACGTCGCACAGGTACACGGGCCGGTCGTTGAACACGCCCACCACCAGGTCGGCGACCTCGTCTGCCGAGAGCAGGAAGGACTGGCTGACCACCTCGGTTCGCCGGTTCAGGCGCTCGAAGGCGCCGGAGGAAAGGGAGTGGTTGGCTCCGGTCAGGGCCCGGGCCACCTCCAGGGGCGAGATGTTGAACCCGGCCATGCGGTCGGGCAGCAGTTCCACGCGTACTTCGCGCGGGCGGCCGGAATGCAGGGAAAGACGCGAGATGTCCTCCACCTCGGCCAGCCGGTGAAAAAGCTCCTCGGCCATGCGCCGCAGGTCGTGGTCCGTATAGCGCTCCTCCCAGCCGAAGTCCGGGTACAGGGTCAGGGTGACGATGGGCACGTCGTCGATCTCCACGGGTTTGATGACCCAGCCCGAGACCACCTGCGGAGCCATGTCCGTGTTCTTGGCGATGGCGTTGTGCAGCTTGATGAGCGAGTCCTCGCGGTCCTCGCCCACGAAGAAGCGCACGGTGACCGCAGACATGTCCTTGCGTGAGATGGAGTAGACGTATTCCACTCCGTCGATTTGCCAGAGCAGCCGTTCCAGGGGCGTGGTGACCAGTTTTTCCACTTCCTCTGCCGAGGCCCCGGGCACGTTGACCAGCACATCGGCCATGGGCACCACGATCTGGGGCTCCTCCTCGCGCGGGGTGACGAGGATGGCGGCAATGCCCAGCAGCAGCGAGGCCACGGCCAGGATCACCGACATCTGGGAGGTCAGGAAAAAGCGGACAATGGACGGGAGGATCCCGGAGGTTTTCTGGGAGCCGTTCATGCTACTTCGCTCCCCGTGCCGTATCCAGGGCCACGGTTTCCCCTCCGTTCAATCCGGAAAGGATTTCCACACCGTCCCCTGCGGGCCTGCCGGTGCGCACATAGACCGGGAGCCAGCGCTCCCCGTCCCTGACCATGACCGTCTTGAGCTGGCCCACGCTGCGGATGGCTGCGGTCGGCACGGTGATGGTCCTTTCCGAGCCGAGGGGGATGAGCACCCGGCCGAACATGCCGGGGTAGAGGCCGGGCAGGTCGGGCAGGGTCACCTTGACCACGAAGGAGCGGGTCACGGGGTCGGCCAGGGGTTCGATCTCCTCCACCTGGCCGGTCACGGGCGTTTCGCCCAGGGCCGTGATGATCATCTCAAGGGACTGGCCCATGCGGACATGGCCGATGAGCCCCTCGCGGACCATGGCCTCCAGCCGCATGCCGCCGCTGGTCCGCAGGTTCAGGAGATCCTTGCCCGGTATGGCCAGGTCGCCGGGATCCACGAAGCGTTGCGAAACCTCGCCGTCGGCCGGGGCCGTGATGGTGGTGTAGCCCAAGCCTATTTCAGCTTCCTGGACGTTCTTTTCAACCTGTCGGGCGCTGGCTTGGGCCGCGGCAAGGCCATCCCTGGCCTGGGCCAGCACGGCCTTGGCCTGCAGGAAGGCGGTTTCGGCCTTTTCCAACTCCTCGGTGGTGATGACCTTGTCCTCGTGGAGCTGGCTCATGCGTTTGAAGGTTGAGGAGGCCTTGGTAAAGGCGGCCTGTGCGGCGGCCACGCCCTGGCGGGCCTGGGCCTCGGTGCTGACTGCGGCCTGTTGCGCCTGACGCGTCTGTTCCAGGCGGGATTCGGACTGGCGGCTGTCCAGCTTTACGAGCACGTCTCCGGTTTTCACTGCATCTCCGGGCCGCACCGCCACTTCCATGACCCGGCCCGTGACCTGGGCCTCCACACGCACGTCCGTCTTGGCCTGCACCGAGCCGACCGCCTCATGGAGGCGGGGCGTTTCCACCACCTGGGCGCGGGCTTCGGCCTCGGGATGGTATTCCGTTGTGGGGCCGTTCACCGTACCCGGTTCAATGTCGCCGCCGCAGGCGGAAAACGCGCCGAGCAGCAGGAGGGCCAGAAGCGTGTGCAGATATTTCATGAGCAATTTCTCCGGAAAAGAGTTCACAAAAAAGCATAACGCAACAGGCAGTTGAGCGAAAGAAAAAACTCCCCGCGCCATGCTGGACAACGCGGGGGGCCTGGGAATCCGTTCGGAACGGGGTTACTTCTTGCGGTATTCGAGACCCAGGGAAAAGGCCTTGCCCATGAGCGAACCGATGCCGTGGTATTCCTGGGCGCCGGGGGTGAACACCAGGGGACGGATCCGCTCGATGTCCGGGAATTTGCCTTGCTTGAGCTTGTCCTCGTCCACCTTCACATCCACCACCTCGCCGATGACCTGCATGTGTACGCCCACCTCGATCACCTGGGACAGGACGCATTCCACGATGAGCGGGAATTCCCCCACATAGGGGGCGTCCACCGCGTCGCTTCTGACCGGCGTCAGGCCCGTGGCCGCGAACTTGTCCACGTCCTTGCCCGAGTCGATGCCCAGGTAATCGGCCTGGGCCGCGTGCGCCTCGTCGGCCACGCTGATGGTGAAGGCCTTGTGCTTGAGGATGCCTTCGTAGGTGTGGCGGTTCTTGCGCAGGGCGACCCCCATGCTCGGGGGCTGGGAGCAGACAATGCCGCCCCAGGCCGCGATCATGGCGTTGGGGTTGCCGTCCAGGTCATATGCGCCCACGGCCCAGACCGGGGTGGGCACGGCAAAGGGCTTGCTGCCGAGGGATTTTTTCATTGCTTCACTCCTTGAAGGTTATTGCTGGGCCCAGCGGGAGACCGGAATCAGCCACTGGGGATTGGGGGTATAGAACAGGCCGTGCCCCTTTCCCGAGCGCAGCTGTATTTCGTTGGACTGGATTCCGGAACCGGCCTGCTCGAAAGCGGTCTTGCAGGAGCCCGCCTCCAGGTCGGAAACATCATACAGGGAAAGAATCCTGCCCTGGAGCCGGTGACCGCGCTTGCGGCGCAGGAACTGCTGGTAGTCGCCGCTGTTTCTGCCCCTGCCGCATCCGGCCATGACCACGTAGCTCACGTACGGGTCGTTGAGGGACGATGCCGTCAGCAGGGCGATGTAGCCGCCCTTGCCGAAGCCGCCCACCGTGATGTGCACGGACGGCACGCCCGCGCCGAGCATGCGCCTGATCTTGGAGACGATGCTTCCGGCATACTGTAGGGCGCTGACCCTCGGGCGGGTCTCGCTGATGACCGTGAGCCCCTGTTTTTCCAGGGTCGTGACGATCTTGTCGTATTCGTAGGTGCCGTAGCGGGTCTTGGGGCCCGTGCCGCCCTGTTCCATTTCTTCGCCCGGGATGAAGATGAAGTATTTGGAAACCGGGTCCAGGCCCTTCATGGCCTGTTCAAAGGACAGGGGCTGCGCCGTGCCGCACAGGAGGGTCGACAGGAAAAGGGCCGTCAGCAGTATGCGCATCATCAACGGTTCTCCGTGTTTGTTTGCCGCAGCCTATCCTATCCGGCCGGTGTTCGCCAAGGCCCGGAAGCGGGCCGGTTGCTGTCAACAGGGGAAAACCGCCCTTTTTGTTCCCCGGGGCGGGGCAAAGCCGTCCCCGCGCCCGGGGCCGTGCCATACTCCAGGGGCCGGGAAGGGCCTGGTGCCAAAACAAGGAGGGAATGCAACCTATGCCGTTACCGATCATCGGAGCCGTGGCCGGCCTGTTCACCACCGTGGTGGAAGGCGTGGCCGGGTACATGAAACAGAAACAGGAGGTCCGCAAGGCGGTCATGGAGAACCGCATCCGGTTGGCGCAGTCCGACCAGGAGTTCAACCACGAGTGGGAGATGAAGCAGCTGGAAAACGCGGGCTGGAAGGACGACGTGCTTTTTTTTGCCTGGATCGGATTTTTCATCTGGAGCGGGCTCTGTCCCGAGGAGGCCGGAGAGGTGCTTGCAGCCTGGGAGGCGCTCCCGGATTGGTTCCTGCAGATCACGTTCTGGATCGTTGCCGCCGTTCTGGGGGTCAAGAAGATCGGCGACTACCTGCCCGGTGCGGTCAAGGGACTTCGCGATGCCTTGGGAGGGACTGAATGAGTCCCAAGGACAACCGCGAGTTGCACGATCTGCTGATCCGCATCGATGAGCGGGTCAAATCCATCCAGGATGATATCCGGGCCATCAACAAGGAGCGGAACTGTTCCGCCAACAGCGTGAAGATACGGACATTGGAGCGCATGGTCTGGGGCTGTGCCGCCACCATGGTGGGCATTGCCGCGCGCATGACCTACGAGATCCTGCGCTAGGGGGTCGTTTTTTTCAGGACCTGGCGAATGAGGCTGTCCTTGAGCTCTGTCAGGCGGCGGCTCTGTTGCTCGTCCCCTTGCGCCCTGGTCATGGCAATGGCCCGGTTCAGGGTCTCCACAGCCGAGGAAAAGTCGCCTTCCCCCGCATAGGCCTGGGCAATCAGTTCCATTATCCTGGAGCTGCTGTCGGTGCGGGCCGCCTGGCTCAGGTCCTTGCGGGCCCGGGCGTACTGCCCCAGCCGCAGGAAGCATTCGCCCCGCGCGGCAAAGGCGCGTGCGGAATTGGGGTCCAGGGCCATGGCCTCCGTGAAGTCGTCGGCGGCCTGCTCGTAGTCCTTGAGGGCGAAAAGGGCCAGGCCCTTGTTGAAATAGGCGTCGAAACGGTTGGGGGCCATGGCGATGGCCTGGGAATAGTCGTCCACGGCCGCCTGATATTCGCCGGACTGGGCCCGCATGTATCCGCGCTGCACGTAGGCGTCCACATGGGAGCCGTCCAGCTCGATGCAGCGGGTCATGGTGGCCTCGGCCTCCCCGGTCATGCCCAGCTTCCACTGGGTGAAGCCCAGGAGATACACGGCCTTGACGTTGTGGGGGCGGAGCCTGGAGGCAGCCTCCAGCGGCCCGAGCGCCTCTTGCCATTGGTCGAGCTGCGCGTGGGCCAGGCCCTTGTAGAGCTGGGCGTCGGCCAGGTCCGGATTGATGGCAATGGCCTGGTCCAGTTGGGAAAGGGCCGACACCGGGTCCAGGAACTGGCCGTTGTGATAGCCCTGCATGGCCTCGTCCAGGTGTCCGGCGGCCTCGGCGTCGCGCCGCATTTCGTCGGTGACCGGGATGGTGTTGTCGATCCGGATGCCCAGGCTCTTGGCCAGGGTGCAGCCCGAGATCAGGCAGGCGAGGGCGAAGAAGAGAATGAATCGGACCGGCATGTGAATCGGATACAGGCGCATGGCGGGGCCGTCAACAGCAGAAGGGGAAATTCAGAGGGATGTCGGCATTCTATGTTCCACGGAGGCATCAGGAGGAGATCGAGGCGAACATGCGGCGGTTTTCCGTGCTCGTGTGCCACCGGCGTTTCGGAAAGACCGTGCTTTCCGTGAACCGGCTGATACGGGAGGCCCGCGAAACACAACGGCCGGACTGGCGCGGGGCCTATATCGCGCCGCTCTACAAGCAGGCCAAGGCCGTGGTTTGGGATTACCTCAAGCATTTTTGCGGCAAGGGGCTCGAAACCTGCGATGTGAAATTCAACGAGACCGAGCTTCGGGCGGATTTCGAGAACGGGGCGCGCATTCGGCTTTTCGGGGCCAACAATCCCGATTCGCTGCGCGGCCTGTACCTGGACGCCGTGGTCTTCGACGAGGTGGCCCAGATGCCGTACCGGGTCTGGTCCGAGGTGGTCCGGCCCGCCCTTTCCGACCGCAAGGGCTGGGGCATGTTCATCGGCACGCCCCAGGGCAAGAACGCCCTGTACCGCCTCTGGCGGCAGGCCCAGCGGGATGCGGGCTGGAACGCGGCCATGTACCGGGCCTCGGAAACCGATGTTCTTGAAGCCGGGGAGCTGGAAGCGGCCCGCCGCGAGATGGCTCCCGAGGAGTATGAGCAGGAATTCGAGTGCTCCTTTTCCGCGGCCGTGCGGGGGCCTATTACGGGGGGCTCATGGCCGACGCCGAACGCGAGAACCGGGTCTGCGCTGTGCCCCACGAGCCCGAGCTGCCCGTGCACACGGCCTGGGACCTGGGCATGAGCGATTCCACGGCCATCTGGTTCATCCAGGTGGGGCCGGGCGGCGAGCACCGGGCCATCGACTATTACGAAGCCCACGGCGAGGGCCTGGAACACTACATCAAGGTGCTGGACGCCAAGCCCTACAAGTACGGCAGGCACATCGCGCCCCACGATATCCGGGTCCGCGAGCTGGGCACGGGCAAGTCCCGGCTGGAGGTGGCCCGTTCCCTGGGGGTGCGCTTCGACATCTGTCCCAATATTCCGGTGCAGGACGGCATCAACGCCGTGCGCAGGCTCATTCCCAAGTGCCGCTTCGATGCCGTGCACTGCGAAGGGGGCGTCGAGGCACTGCGGCATTACCGGCGGGAATTCAACGACAGGGCCGGGGATTTCATGGCCCGTCCCGTGCACGACTGGACCAGCCATTGCGCGGACGCCTTCCGCTATTTTGCGGTGGGCTTTCGGGAACCGAGGGAAGGGGACCGCGCCGAGCGTGCGGAAAACCATTACAGCCCATTCAGGAGGGGCGTATGAGCGTTCGCCAGGTTGCGCAATGTCCAAAGGAATTGGCTTATCTGCCCTGCCATGAGCGGTTCGAGTGGTTCCGGCTCGGGGACGCGCGCGGGGACTATGCGGTGCTGGGCCTGGCCGAGGCCGGGGAGGACTGCCTGGAGCTGCATCTGGAGGTCACAAGCTGGGGCCTGCGGGCCCGAAAGGGGCTGGCCCGGGACATGGACTGGCTCAGGGAATACGCCCGGGCGTGCGGCAAATCTCGAATCCTGGGACTCAAAGGCGGCGAGGAAATGGACCCGGTCTGGGCCAAGTTCACCCGGCTCTACGGGTTCACCGGTTATGCCGTGGTGCAGACCGCCTATCTGGATGTGGATTGACCCTCCTAAAATCTACCGGGAGTTGCCATATGGCATCCATGGTGCTATGGGGTAGATAGGGAGAGTTTTCAGTATCGGGAGGGTGCACCAATGCCCGAAAGCGCACAGCAGATAGGCTCCATCAGCCTGCTGCACGGCGATGCCCGTGCCGTGGGTGCGGAAGGGGCGCGTCCTTTGACGCAAGGCAGCCCTGTCTACCAGGGTGAAACCATTGAAACCAGCCAAGGCGCGGCGCTCGAGATCACCTTTGCGGACGGCATGAAGTTGTCCCAGGGGGCCAATTCGCGCGTGGAGCTGGATACCTACGTCTACGACCAGGAAAACGGGACCGGTGAGATCCTCTTCAATTTGGTGGAGGGGACGTTCCGCTCGGTCACCGGCAAGGTGGTGGACATGAACCCGGACGGGTTCAACCTCAAATCGCCCCTGGCCACCATCGGCATCCGCGGCACCACCACAGGGCACCGCATCCCGGGCGGCGGAGGCCAGGAGGAACACCTAGTCATCACCTACGACGGCAAGCCCGTGGTGATCATGTCCGCACTCGGCGGCCCGCCCCAGGTGCTGACCACTTCCGGCCTCAAGGTCCTGGCCTCGAGCGAAGGCCTTTCCGATTACTACCGCGCCAGTCCCGAAGAAATCGCCCGTTTCGAGCAGCTTTCCACGGAATCCCTACGCCAGGGCGTTCCCGACGATCAGGGGGACGACAATGGCGACAACGGCGACAATGGCGATGACGCGGGTGACGGTCAGGGCGATGAAGGCCCGCATCACGTCATCGGCGTCATGCCGGTGCCCGAGGGGTGGGAGTTGGTTCCCCCGCCTCCCGTCCCGCAGCCTCAACCTCAGCCCCAGCCCGAACCTGAGCCTGATCCTGGACAGCAGGGGGGAGACGAACCGATTGTTGTGACTGGCGGCGATGACGACGATGACAACGACGACACGGGCGGTGGTGACACGGTGCAGACCGTGCTGGATCTGAGCGATTACGGCAAGGATCTTATCGTGGACATGTTTTCATACGAATATGGCCCTCAGGACGAATCCGTGCCGAACACCTCGTTCCCGTCCACCGTGACCACGGTCATAGGGGCAACCTCTTTCAGCAACTGGATCACCGGCAATGCCGAGGCCAACGACATCACCGGCGGCCAGGCAAGTGATGAAATCAACGCCAACTGCGGCAATGACATCATCCGCATGGGCGCCTACCTGGACTCCAACGACATGGTGGATGGCGGCGATGGCACCGACACCCTGTCCTTTTCCTATACCGGCGCGGATCAGATGGACGGCGTTTCCGGCGTGGAAGTCGTTGAGGTCAGCAACACCGCAGCCGAAACCGTTTCCCTGGTCATGACCGATAATATCATGGCCCAGGTGACGGACACCATGACCTTCGATTTCACGGGCCTGGTGTCCGGATCGAACGTGAACTTCAACGGCTTCAATGAAAACGAAGGCAATTTCGTCGTTACCGGCACTTCGGAAAGCGATACCATTGTGGGCGGTGGCGGCAACGACGTGCTTTCCGGTGGCGATGGCAATGATACCATTGAGGGCAAGGGCGGTAACGACATCATCAACGGCGGTGCCGGTGGCGATAATCTGAACGGGTACAGCGGCACAAACACCCTTTCCTATGATGGCTCCACCGCCGGGGTGAACGTCAACCTCGGCACCAATACGGTTTCCGGCGGCTGGGCCCAAGGGGACACCATCGCCAACTTCCAGAATGTCATCGGCTCGGATCATGACGATACCTTGCAAGGCGAGAACGGTGTCAACAATAGCCTGACGGGCGGAGGCGGAAACGACAGTTTTGTTCTAACCACCGGTCTCGATACCAATAGCGGCGGGGATGTGATCTCCGGCGGCGCAGGCAACGACTTGGTCTCCATCGGCGTCGCCGTCGGGAGCGGTACTGTTTTGGACGGCGGTGCAGGTACGGACACTTTGTACATCAGCGAAGCCGCCATCGACATGACTCCGGCCACTGTGACCAACTTCGAAGCCGTCGCCATTCTTGACAACAAGTCGGCGACGTTCAACAGCAGCCAGTTGGCGTCCCTCACCAGCGTCGAAGGCGGCGGTTCTGCGGGGCAAGAAGAGATCAATATCCTCATGGATACATCTTCCCTGGATCTTTCCGGCATCAGCTTCACGAATTGGCGAAGCGCAGAGAACGACCGGTTCGAAATTGCCGGTACTGCCAGCGCTGAAAGCATCACCGGATCATCCGGCATCGATAGCATCAACGGCGGCGGTGGGGTCGACACCATTGATGCGGGAGCCGGGGACGACACGATAACCTTCACAACAACGCCGGGAAGCAACACAAGTATCGATGGCGGCGCCGGAACGGATATGCTCAAGTTCAGCGGTGGCGTTATCGACATGCAGGACGTTTGCTGCGTCGATAATATCGAACAGATCGACCTGGCCGCCAATACCACGGTCAAGGCATATGCCGGTGATGTCACGGGTAAGTCCTGGGCCATCACCGGAGACAACTCCACCGTATCTGAGATATATGGTTCGGACAGCTGTGAGAGCAAGAGCCTCGCCAATCTCGACCTGACTGGCTACAGCGGCCTTCTCAAGTATTACGGCCTGGGTGGGGACGACACCATCGACATGGGGCAGAACATGGGCAGCCGTGTGCATATCGATGGCGGAACCGGCAGCAATACCCTCAAGTTCACGGACAGCGGCGATACAGGTGCGTTGACGAACGTGACCCATATCCAGACCATTGACCTGGGTGATGCCGTGACCACCATCATCCTCACCAACGATACCCTGCTCAGCAGCGGGGAAACCCTGACCATCAGCGAAGGCTCCAACACCAACGCCATCACCTTCAATGGGGGGACCGAAACAGACGGCAATTTCAACATTACCACCGGCAGCGGAGTGGACGCCCTGACCGGCGGTGGCGGCGACGATACCTTCAACGGCGGCGCCGGCGGTGATACCCTGGCAGGGGGCGGCGGGACCAATACGGTGTCCTATGACGGCTCCACGGCCGTTTCCGTGGATTTGAGCGACAATGTCGTTTCCGGCGGCTGGGCGCAAGGCGACAGCATATCCGATTTTGCGAATGTCATCGGTTCTTCCGAGGGCGACTTCCTCGGCGGCAACGGCAGCGCGAATGCCCTCTCTGGTGGTGGCGGCGACGACACCCTCCAAGGCCGGGGCGGCAATGATGTGCTGAATACCGGTTCGGGCAACGACGTGATCAAGTACGACGACATCTCCGATATCCAGTCCGGCACCACGGATACCGTCCAGGACTTCAGCCACACCAGCGACTCCTTCGAGTTTAACGGGGGTGACTTCGGCGGCTACAGCGGCACGCTGGATTCCGGCAAGTTCTTTACGTCCTTTGGCGACGTCACCGGCACGGATGCGGTCTTCATCTGGGAAGGCGGAACATTGTACTACGATGCGGACGGAACCGGAGCCGGTGCCGCCGAAACCGTGGCCGACATCACCATGGCGGACGGCGACCTCGACCATACGGACATCACCTTCAGTTGATGGAAAATGCGACAAGACGAAACGCCGGTGCGGTAAACGCATCGGCGTTTTTGTTGTCAGGGATGAAACGCGGCAGCGGATGCCGCGCCGCAGCACTCTATGCGTTGCCCACGAAGATGTCGCCGCCCACGCGTTCGGGCGCGCTGAAATTGTTGATGAGCATGTAGTTGGTGGTGTTGTCGAAGATGAAGGTGGGCTCGCTGTGCTCCACGATCTGCAGGTTGGAGTTGTCCACGTTGGTGGTGTGCGAGCTGTCCACGGTCTGGAACTGGTTCACGGTGCGGTCGTCGATGGTCTGGCTGGTCTCGTTGACCAGGGTGCGCGAGTAGTCGTTGCTGATGGACTGGCGGTTTTCCTCGACGATGTTGGTCACGGAATTGTCCGGCTGGTTGATGACCTGGGTCTGCTGCACGTGCGTGGTCTGGGAGTCGTCCACGTTCTTGGTGGTGTTGGATTCCTGCACGTTGGTGATCTGCCGCCGCTCCGTGATGTTGGTCTGGTCCGTGTTGTTGCTGATGGTTACGTGGCTGTCGTTGTTGGTGATCTGGTTGTCGTACTCAATGGTGGTCTGCTGGTTGGTGACGTTGTTCGTGGTCCGCTCGGTGGACATGTCGGTCTCGGCCGTTCGCGAGTTGTCCTGGTTCAGGGTGGTGGTCTGGTTGTCCTCGAACGAAGCCTCGTAGTTGTTGATGTTCTGGGTGGTGCTCCTGTCCTCGTTGCTGTAGATCGTGTCGTTGTCCAGGGTCACGTTGGATGAGGCGTCCGTGGTGATGTTGTAAGTCTGGCTGAAGTCCAGGCCCTGGCCCTTCTGGCTGGAAACCATGTCCATGAAGCCGTCCAGCTTGCCGGAGTAGGTCTGGTTTTCCGCGTATCCGCCCGCTGTGGGGATCCAGAAGGGGGCCACCTTGGTGGGTTCCCAGCCCTTGGTTTCGTGGGTGTTGGTCCAGTTCTCGGTGGGCATGTTCTGGTTGTGAGTGAAGCCGGTCCCGTGCCAGTTCGTGAGCTTGCCGGGCATGACGAATCCGCCGGGCTGCACCGGGACGAAACCGGACAGGGTGGGCATGGACAGGCCCATGGACGGGGCGATCTGCACGTGCCCCGCCGGGGAAACGGGGGAGATGCCCAACGCCGGGCCTATGGGCACGGACCGGGTGGCCTGGGCGGTCTGCACGCCCTGGGTGGCCCCGCCGCCGCTTTGGCTGGTATAGACCATGCCGCCGCCCGTGGAAGGCTGGGTGATGCCCGCGCCGCCCGTGGCTTCGGCCGACTTGTGGCCCACGGCCTGCTGGGTGATGTTCCCCTGAGTCGCGGGAGCGGCCGTGCCGCCGGAAACCGGCGCCAGGGGCGCTCCTCCGGAAATGTTTGCCGGGATGGTATACTTTGCGCCGCCAGAAACCTGCTGGGTTTCGATGACGCCGCCTCCCGCCGTGAGGTTGGGGGTGCTTCCGCCTGTGGCGGAGGAAACGCCACCACCTCCGCCGGAGATGGTCGTGCCGCCGCCTCCCCCCGCATTGATAATCGTGGTTCCGGTTCCGCCGCTTGAGGTGCCCATGGCTCCCGAGGCTGCGGATGTTCCGCCTCCAGCACCGGCTCCGCCGCCGCTCACCTGGGAAACCGAACCGCCGCTTCCGCCTGTTGCTCCGCCGCCGCTCACCTGGGAAATGGAAGCTCCGCCTCCGCCCGCTGCGCCGCCCCCGCCCCCGGAAACAACCATGCCGCCACCGCCCGTGTTGATGGCCGTGGTGGTTCCTCCTGTGTTGGGGGTGCCGAGAGTCCCGCCCACATTGAGGTTGGGGTTGGTAAACGAGCCCGTGTTGGGGGAGTAGGGGATGCGGGCCGGGGAGGTGTCGATGGGCACGTGCGCGGGCGTGGTGTCAATGGGGACGTGGCCCGGCTCTCCGGGCGTAACATGTCCCGCCTCGCCGGCCATGAAGTGACCGGCAGGGCCTGCGGTGATGCTGCCGGCAGGTCCGGCGGTAATGAAATCCGTGGCGCCTAACCAGGACATGTTTCTCCCCATTCCCTGATGACGGTGCGCACCTGTACCATCTTAGCTAAGTATAAAAATACGCCTCGCACGGCCCGACGTCAAGTTTTGCGCGGTTTTTTCGGGGTCTGTTTCAGCAAGAAAATAACGTCCGACCTTATTCGCCGGTTTTCTGTCAACAGGGGAAAACCGGTCTTTTCCTTCCCTTTGCCTTGCCTCTTTCATCCGGCCCGGAAAGCAGGGCTATGCTCTTGGGGTTTTCGGCCCCGCCGCCTCATCCGTGGAAGCCCGCGCCCGTTTGCGCGGCACCTGCCCGGGGTTTTGCGGGAGACCCTCCTGTGCAACCGATAACCGACCAAGGAGAACACTTCATGTCCATGTACATTGAAGAGAGTTTTGTCACCCAATACTGCACGGACGTGCATCTTGCCTATCAGCAGAAGGGCTCCAAGCTTCGCAATACCGTGCGCCTCAAGACCGGGGTCAAGGGCTCCAAGTGCGTGTTCCAGAAAAACGGCAAGGGAACCGCGGGCAAGAAGACCCGCCACGGCAACGTGCCGCTCATGAACCTGAACCATTCCACGGTGTCCTGTTCCCTGGAGGATTGGTACGCCGCCGAATACATCGACAAGCTCGACGAGGTGCGCACCAACACGGACGAGCGCCTGGTGGCCGCCAACGCCGGGGCCTGGGCCCTGGGCCGCAAGGTGGATGAGCTGATCCTGAGCCGCATGGACGCCACCGCCAGCGAGGTGGTCGAGGACACCAAGGGCCTGACCAAGGGCAAGATCCTGGAGGCCTTCGCCGTGCTCAACTCCAAGGACGTGCCCGACGACGGCAGCCGCTTCGCAGTGGTGGGCCCGCACCAGTGGAACGAGCTCCTGAACATCGAGGAGTTCAAGAACGCGGACTATGCGGGCGACAAGTTCGCTTGGCTCAAGGGCACCGAATCCCGCAACTGGCTGGGCATCACCTGGATGTTCCACACCGGCCTGCCCCTGGAGGGCGGCGTTCGCAAGTGCTTTATGTACCACAAGAACGCCGTGGGCCTGGCAGAGGCCCATGAGGTCAAGGCCTATGTGGACTGGGTTCCGGAAAAGGCCGCCCACCTGGTGGACCACCTGCTTTGCGCCGGGGCCTGCCTCATCGACGGCGACGGCGTGGTGGAGATCCAGTGCGACGACGATGCCGCCATCGTCTAGGGTGTGATGATATCGAAAACCTATCGATAGTGAAGGAGAGTTTATATGTCTTATGAATCCAAAAATATGCGTCTTATGGGAGGCGTGCCCGGACAGCAGCTGTTCCTGTACCGCAGCACCGACGCCCTGGCCGATGTGGTGGCCTCGGGCTACTTTGATCGCGCCGTGGAGGAATACAACCTAGATACCGGCGACGTGATCCTAGCCTGCACCGGCCCCAAGAATGCGGCCGCCGTGGATCTGTTGGTAGCCACCAACACCGCCGGTGTCGTGACCGTGGTCAACGGCTCCTAAACGTTTTTGCCAAGGGGGAGCGATAACCTTCCATTGTGATCGGCCGGGCCTTGCCCGGCCTTTTCTTTTTTGGCCGTTTCTTCTTTCCCACATCCTGTCAAGCGTCTTTCTTTTCCCGCACGCATCCTTTTTCCTGCCCTTTTTATCCGGCGGACAAAACCGGGGCTATGCTCCTGGCTACCACAAGCAAGGAGGAATTATTATGGGTGCAGCAGCCCCGGCAATCATGTCCATAGTCGCCAGCGTGGCCTCATCGGCCATTGCCAGCAAAATGCAGAAAAAGGGACCTTCCCAGTCCGACGCCATGCGCGAGGAGCGCGAGCGTCAGGAACGGGAGCGCAAGGAAAAGGAAGCCGAGGAACGCCGGCAGGAGCGCTATCAGATGCGCGAGGCTCGCGAAATCGAAAGAAAACGGCTTCTGGCTTCCGACAAGAACAGCACCCTGGCCAACGGGGGCGCGGGCCTGACCGATGCGGCCTCGGTGCAGCAGGCCGGGCTCAAGCAGAAGCTGGGGGAATAGCATGGACCGCACGGAATTCGTGGAACGGATCCTGAAACGCTTCGAGGGGCTGGAGACAGCGCGCCGTCCCTGGGTTTCCACCTGGCGGGACCTGGCCGACTACATGCTGCCCCGCAAGGGCAATTTCGGCCTGGGCGGTCAGTTGAGCCACGGCCCCGAGGCGGGGGATGAACTGATTTTCGACTCCACGCCCCTGCACGCCCTGGAGCTTCTGGCCTCGGCCCTGGGAGGGTTGCTGACCAACCCGGCCCTGCCCTGGTTCGAGATGCGGGTCAAGGACCGTGAAAAGGGCGACAGCGCCGAGGTGCGCCGTTTCCTGCAGGAGGCCCGCGAGCGCATGGTTTCGGTGCTTAATGCCGAGGACACCGGCTTTCAGGCCCATGTACATGAGTTGTATCTGGACATCGCGCTCATGGGCACGGCGGCCATGTACGTGGAGGCCGATCCCGAGAGCGTGGTGCGTTTTTCCACCCGTCCCCTGGGCGAGGCCTATGTGGCCGAGTCTGCCCAGGGCGTGGTGGATACGGTCTTTCGCAAGTACCGCATCACTCTGCGCCAGGCCTGGCAGGAATGGGGCGAGGCCTGCTCCGAGCACATCAGGGAACGGGTTCGGGAAAACCCCGAGGAAAAGGTGGAGATCCTGCACGCGGTCTTTCCGCGCACGGACAGGGATCCCTTCGGCATCGGGGTGTCCAACTTTCCCTGGGCCTGCGTCTACCTGGAGACCTCGTCCCGCCATCTGCTCGAGGAATCCGGCTACATGGAAATGCCCTACATGGTGCCCCGCTGGGCCAAGGCCGCGGGCGATACCTATGGCCGGGGTCCGGGCCTGACCGCGCTTTCGGACGTGCGTGTGCTCAACGCCATGGCCCGCACCGCGCTCATGGCCGCGGAAAAGATGAGCGACCCGCCCCTCATGGTGCCGGACGACGGCTTCCTGGGACCGGTGCGCTCCGGTCCGGGCGGCCTTTCCTACTACCGGGCCGGGAGCTCGGACCGCATTGAGGCCCTGCCCGTGCGCAGCGACCTGCGCGCCGCCGAGCAGATGATGGCCGAGCGCCGCGATTCCATCCGCAGAATATTCCTCAACGAGCAGCTTCAGCCCTCGGAGGGGCCGGGGATTTCCGCCACCGAGGCGGTTATCCGCCAGAGCGAGAAGATGCGTGTGCTGGGACCGGTGCTGGGTCGTTTGCAGACCGAGTTCCTGAGCCCCCTCATCAAGCGCGTCTTCAACATCATGCACCGGGCGGGGGCGCTGCCGCGTTTTCCCGAGGGGCTGCAACGCAACGACGTGGAGGTGCGCTATACCTCGCCCGTGACCCGCGCCCAGCGCCAGTACGAGGCCCAGGGTCTGGCCCAGGTCATGGAATACCTGAGCCCGCTGGTGGGCGGGGGCGACGCCTTCGGCATCATGGATAACTTCGACACCGACCGGGTGGCCCGGCATGCCGCCGACCTGTTCGGCGTGCCTGCGGACTACCTGCGGCAGGAGGACGAGGTGCGCCAGGCCCGGGAGGGCAAGAGCCATGCGGGCAGTCAGGCGCAGACCGCCCAGACAGTGGACCAAATGGCCCGGGTGGCCAAGACCCTATCCGAGGCGCGCATGGACGCGCCCAACGCCCTCACCGAGCTGGTGCGTCTGTTCGGCGGCAGCCTGGGGGCCCTGCAAAGCGTCATGTCCGGCGGCCCTGTGCCGCAAACCGAATCAACCCCATCCCAGGAGGAGAGCGACCATGCATGAGACCATTGAACTGCACCGCGCCTACAAGCGCATTTTCGATACCGAGGACGGCCGGACCGTGCTGGAGGATCTAAAGCAGCGGGCCTGCTTCGACCGGACCACCTTTTCCACGGACCCGGGCCGCACCCTTTTCAACGAAGGCAGGCGGAGCATGGTGCTGCATGTCCGCTTCATGAGTAACGAGGACAATTTCAGGGAACTGAGCAAGGAGAAGAAGTAGCATGAACAAGGCAGCAATGATGCAGGCCCCGGCCGGGCAGGACTGGCGGGCCACCCTGCCCCGGGAATGGACCATCCCCCACCGCACCGCCGACGGCGGCAGCGCCGAGATCCCCATCGGCGAGCATCCCGCCCTGGCCAAGTATGCCAGCAAGGACGAGGCCGTGAAGGCCCTGGTGCATGCCCAGCGCATGCTCGGCCGCAGGCCCGAGGGCTATATGCCCGTGCCCGGGGAGAATTCCTCTCCCGAGGAATGGGACGAGATCTATGCGGCCCTGGGCAGGCCGTCCGGCCCGGAGGGGTACCCCATGCCCGAACTGGAGCTGCCCGACGACTTCGAGGTGCGCGGGGAGTTTCAGGAGGAATTCCTGGTAATGGCCCACAGGCTCGGCCTGAACGTGCAGCAAGCGCAGGGGCTGCTGTCCTGGTTCCTGCCCAAGGTGGCCGGGGTGCACCTGGATATGCAGTGCGGCGAGCAGGAAGAGAGGATGCGCGAATTCGATACCCTGCGTTCCGTGCACATGGGCGATACCCCGTCCGTGCTCGATCAGGCGCTTCAGGCGGCCTATGCCGTGGGCGGCGAGGAATTGCTGGAGGCCCTGGATTCCACGGGCGCGGGCAACCGCGCGGCCGTGATCAGCGCCTTTGCCCGCATGGCCCCCTGGTGCTGGAGGGGCGTTTCCGCGGCCGCCGGGGCGACATGGAGCAGGCCCTGAGCAAGGAGCGGCTGGAAGAGATGATGCGTGATCCTCGCTACCATGATCCCCTCAAGCGCGATTCCGAATGGGTGCGCCGCATCGAGGACGGCTTCAGGAGCCTGTATCCCGGTCGGCATGACGGCGGACAGGGTCGCTAGGGCGCACAATGCAAACAGAATAAGGCCGGGTCGATTGACCCGGCCTTTCCGCTTTTGCCCCGGCTGCCGCTTCGCGCCCTCCGGGGAGCATGGAGCCGCGAATGGCTTTAAAGGGGAGTTCGGCTGGCGTGACCACTCCCTATGGGCTGTCGCAAGGATACCACGGCTCGTTCACCTTTCGGTCCGACCCGAGCAGCGTGATGGTGGGTGGCAGCACCTGGGCAATGAGCGGGGTGAAGGGCTCGTAATCATAGGTGACCATGACTTCCACGATCTGGCAGGGCTCTCCTGCATTGCCGGAGATTCCCTCGCCCGTGGCGGCCATGTCCGGCCAGCTCCGGATGATGATCTCCTTGTTTCCGTCGCGCAGTACCGAAAGCATGGACCCGGTCTTTTCCTGGATCTGGGTCAGGCGGGTGCCTTCCTCGTATCCCTGACCCGTGCTGGCGAACCGCGCCCCGTCCTGGGCGGCCCGCTGCAGGGTCAGCCAGGAATAGCAGATGGTGCCCATCTCCACGAGGCACAGGAGCAGGATGAAGAGGACCGGCAGGACCAGGGCGAATTCAAGGGTGGTCATGCCTTCGCGGGACCGCCGGTCCTTCATCTTGTTGAGGGTTGCTGAAATGTTCATGGCCGCCTCCTAGTTGAGCAGACGCCAGCCGAGCTGGCGGCCGATCTGCTTGAAGATGTCGTCGATGTCATACACCGAAGGCGCGTCGAAGTAGTGGTCGTCGGTTCCCGGCTTGCTGGAGGCGACGGTCTTCATGAGTTGCTTGTCCACCGTGTCCGAGGTCCCGAAGCGGATGGTGAAGATCTCGATGTCCGCGTCCTTGGCGAGCTGGGCCTGCTCGAGCATGTCCGCGTTGAGCTGGCCGCTGTCCTCGCAGTGGGCGTCGGTGACGTGCATGGCGTAGTAGGAGTTGGTCCAGTAATTGTTGGGCGCGTAGCTCTGGGCATAGGGCCCGCCGCAGCCGCCGTCTTCGTTGTCGCCGTCCGTGAGCAGGATCATGATCTTGCGGTATTCCTTGGGGTCGCCCGCCTGGGTGTAGGGCGCTTCCTGGGTCAGCACGTGCCTGCCCCACTTGAGGCCCATGGGGATAATGGTGCCGGACCAGGCCCCCAGGGCGTCCATGCGGTTGATGGATTCCAGGATGGTGCTTTTGTCCGTGGTCAGGGCCTGGGTCACGGGCACGCCGTTGGTGGTGTCCAGGGTGACCATGTTTCTGTAGTAGTAGGGAAGGGCCCAGTATTCGTCCATGAAGTCCTCGTGCAGGCCCTGGTTCAGGGTGCCGTCCCAGTTGCGTCCGCCCGCGGGCTGGCCGTCGCCGGCGTCGGCGCCGACCCGCACCAGTCCCTTGAAGGGCACGAGGCCCACCTTGGTGGAGGGGCTGGTGCCGTCCGGGATGATCAGGTCCACAAGGTTGCTTGCCGCCTGGCGCACCATGCTGATGGGCGTGCCCTTCATGGATCCGGAATTGTCGATGACAAAGACCACTTCCAGCTTGTTGAATCCGGCCGAGGCCTTGGCCTGGACCCAGTTGCTGTCCGCGCCGAGTACGCTGAGCAGCAGGGTATTGACCTCGGCCTTGGCGGTTACGTTGACGCTGCGGATCTCGGTGCCCGGGGTGATGCTTTCCACCACGGCGCCGGGATAGTTGGTCTGGACCATGTCATTGACTGCGGTTTCGACCAGTCCCTTGTCCAGGTCAGGGTCGTAGGGCAGCTGCAGGCTGCCGGCCAGGGCCCCCGCATCCACGGATGCCTGCAGCCGGGTCTTGGCCTTGTAGAGCATGCCCAGGTCCACGCCCAGGCCCACAAAGGCCACAAGCAGGGGCAGCATGAGCCCCATGAGCAGGCTCACCGCGCCGCTGCGCGGTCCCCTAGGGGATGGGCATGGTGGTGCTTGCCTGGAGCGTGTAGGTGTCTGTTTCACCCGTGATGATGCTGGTGCCATCGGAGCCTCCCTTGAACGGAACATATTCGCAACTGACGGTGACGGTGACGGTCTTCTGCGTCTGGTCGGTGGTGACCACGGTATTCACGGCGTCATCCGGTATTTCGGTGATGATCGCCTTGACCAATCCCACCACGTCCGCGTCCTCGCCTTGCAGGAGCACCATGCGTGCGCCTTCCCTGCTGGCTTCCTGCAGGGATGTATAAGTGTGCATGGCGGTGGACGCTTCCACGAGCACGAACAGCAGCAGCACGATGAGCGGCAGCATGAGCGCCAGTTCCGTGGCCGCTATCCCTTTTCGGGAATCGTTGTATTGTGTGTTTCTCCTGTCCATATCCGAACTCCTTCCCTGTCGGCGGTGTTTGCCCATTATCAGCAATGGGCGTGCCAAGGTTGTTATTGGTTTTCTCCTGTGCCCCGCCTGGGGTGGATAGTGTTTAAATTTAACATGTTATCTTGGCGGACCTTCAGGGGCCTTTGTCCTGATAATGGTTGCGGCAGCCATGACTGATCTATTTTTTATGGATCGAGGCCGAGAAATGGGGTAGTGTTCGGATAAAGACCAAAGGAGCAGTGCATGGCCGTCAGGATACTCGTTGTGGACGATGACCAGGCCTTTCAGGGCCTGCTGGTGGACGCCCTGACCGACAAGGGCTACGAGGTGGAAACAGCGGCGACCGCCGAGGAGGGCATTGAAAAGGCCCGGAACGGGAGTTTCGACCTGGCTTTGCATGACGTGAAGCTGCCCGGAATGAGCGGGGTGGACGCCCTGCCGCACCTGGCCGAGGCCGCGCCGGGCATGGATGTCATCGTCATGACCGGCTACGCCACCAAGGGCTCCGGGGTGGAGGCCATGAAGCGCGGGGCCTACGACTACTTCACCAAGCCGTTCAGCATGGGCGAGATGGACGTTGTCATCCGCAGGGCCCTGGAAAAGCGCAAGCTGCAGCGGGAGTTGTCCACCCTGCGGAAGAACTTGCGTGCGGACAGCCCTCTTGAGGCCCTCATCGGCCAGAGCGAGGCCATGATGCTGGTCAAGGAACGCATCGAGCGGGTGGCCGAGCTGGATGCGGATGTGCTGGTGGTGGGCGAGACCGGCACCGGCAAGGAGCTGGTTTCGGATACCATCCACGGCCTGAGTTCCCGCGTGTCCGGGCCGTTCATCAAGATCAACTGCGCGGCCATTCCCGAGAGCCTGCTGGAAAGCGAGCTCTTCGGCCATGAAAAGGGTGCCTTCACCGGGGCCGGGGCCGTGAAAAAGGGCAAGTTCGAGCTGGCCGAGGGCGGCACCATTCTCCTGGACGAGATCGGGGACATGCCCATCCATCTTCAGCCCAAGCTGCTGCGCGCCGTCGAGCAGAAGCAGGTGGAGCGCCTGGGCGGCATCTCGCCCATCTCCTTTGACGTGCGCATCATTGCCGCCACCAACCAGGAGCTGGAACAGCGGGTCCGGGATGGGGCGTTCCGTAGCGACCTTTATTACCGCCTCAATGTGGCCACCATCCAGCTGCCCCCCCTGCGTCAGCGCATGGACGACCTGCCGCTTCTGGCCGAGCATTTCATCCGGCGGGCCAACCGTCGCCTGGGCACGGATATCCTGGGGATCGCTCCGGACGCCATGGCCGCCATGATGGCCTATGACTGGCCCGGCAATGTGCGCCAGCTGGCCAATGCCGTGGAGCGGGCCTCCATTTTCTGCAAGGGCAGCCACATCACCCGGGCCGAGGTGGATCTGGCCTTTTCCAAGGCCGTTCAGGGCGGCGAGGAGACCGCTTCGGTCATCCTGGACGGGGAGACGACCCTCAAACAGGCCCTGCAGGAATACGAGCGCGCGGTCATTTCCGCGGCCCTGGCCCGGACCTCCGGCGTCCAGACCGAGGCGGCCGCTCTTCTGGGCGTTTCTCCCAAGAATTTGTGGAACAAGCTGCAGAAGCATCATTTGGATCCCGCCGAGTTCATTGTACGCTGATCTATTTTTTATGGATTGAAGTAACCAGTTAAGAACATAGGAAAAATCAAGATTGTTGTGGATCGTCATCGAGGGATGCCGATCCATTTTTTATGGATTTTCGATGCGTTTCTGGTGGGCCACACAAGGCAGGAAAAGATCGATGTTCCTAATTAATCCTTGTATTCAAGTCAGTTGTATTGATTGCGAACACTGTTGGCACGCGGGTTGCTCAAGAGGGGCAGTGGCTGATGGAGGGGAGTACCAACAACCCACTAAGCAGAAAACAGGCAATCAAACATTTTTTAACAAGGAGAAGAGGAAATGACCAAGCTGATGAACCTTATCAGGAACGAAGAAGGCGCAACCGCCCTGGAATACGGCTTGATCGCAGCACTGATCGCTGCCGGTATCGCCGGCGCCGTCACCGCCCTGGGCGACCAGGTCGTGGCCACCTTCGACTTCATTAGTGCGCAGATGCAGGCTGCCATGACTCCTTCTCCGTAAGGCGTCTGAAGTCACCAAACGTTTCAGTCGGCCCGGGGCAGTGGGAGGGAAAGCCCGCTGCCCCGGTTCCGCCTCCGGGGGAAAGACGGAGACGGAGCGGCCGCAACCAGAAGAAAGTTCGGGGGAGAACATGGATATTCTGGTCGCCGCAGTCCTTGCGGCAGCACTTGTCACCGCCACCATCACGGATATACGCAGCCAGCGCATACCCAACTGGCTGACCTTCCCGCTCATGCTCGGGGGACTGGCCGCCCATGCGCTGCATACGGGCCTGGACGGCCTGCTGTTCAGCCTGGCCGGGTTCGGCCTGGGGCTGGGCGTCATGCTCGTGCCTTTCCTTCTCGGTCTCATGGGTGCGGGGGACGTGAAGCTCATGGCCGCCGTGGGTGCCTGGCTGGGCATCAATACCGCGCTCATGGCTTTTCTCATCACCTGCATGGCGGGCGGGGTCTACGCCCTGGCCGTGCTGCTCCGCAACATGGAAATGTTCCGGGCGGTGCTGGAAAACATCAAGGCCCATTTCATCACTTCTCTGCTCACCCGGAAGCTGGACTACACGCCCGTGGTTTCGGAACGCACCCTGCCCCGGCTGTGCTACGGCGTGGCCATCGCCTTCGGCACCGTGGCTTCCATGGTGCTGACCTACCATGAAACCGGCGGCTTTTTCGTCCGCTGAGGATGGGGTGAATCATGAGCAGGTCCTCACGAGCACTGGCACAGATCGGCATAGCCCTGCTGCTTTCGCTGGTCGCCGCCTTTTTGATCTTTCGCTGGATGAGCGCCCAGACCGCCGCCAAGCCCCAGGCCCAGACCGCGCCCGTGGTGGTGGCCAAGGACGCCCTGCGCAAGGGCGGCCGGATCACCGCCGAACTGCTTGCCGTGAAGCAGTTTCCCCTTGCCGTGAAGCCCTCGGGAACCTTCAGCGAGGTTCAGGCGCTTGTCGGCAAGGTGCTTTCCGTGCCCGTGGCGGCCAACGAGCCCGTCACCGTGTCCAAGCTGGTGCGCGACAAGGTCATTGCGGGCATCAGCCCCCTGGTGGCCCCGGGTAAGCGGGCCATGTCCGTCAAGGGAAACAAGGTCATGGGTCTGGCCGGTTTCATTCATCCCGGCGACCGCGTTGACGTGCTCGTGTCCATGACCGAGGGGGAAAAGGAAAACCCGGTCACCAAGGTCGTTCTGGAATGGGTCAAGGTGCTGGCCACCGGTACCCAGCTGGAACCCGCCGCCGAGCAGGGAGGCACCGCGTCCGTGGATGTCTATACCCTGGAACTGACCCCCGAGGAGAGCGAGCGCCTGGCCCTGGCCGCCTCGCAGGGAGAGCTGAATTTCGCCCTGCGCAACGCCGCGGACAACGCCACAGTCTATACCACGGGCCAGACGCCCAAGTCGGCCCTGGCCGCCTACCGCAAGGGGGCCGAGCCTCGCAAGGTCAAGTCGGCCCGCAGTGCTCACAGCGTGGAGGTCATCTCCGGCGACGCCCTGAGCAGGAAGAAGTTCTAGAGGGAAGGGGAGGGAGCCATGTCGAGATACAGGAATGCAATCATCGCGGTTCTGGTGGCAGTGTGCCTGCTGGCCGGGTTTGGCTCCGCCGGGGCCGAGGATGTGGTGATTTCCGAAGCCGCCAAGGTCATCCGTCTTGTCTCGGGCAAGTCCGTGATCCTGAAGACCGACAGCCACGTGTCCCGCGTCTCCATTGCCGATCCCGAAGCCGCCGGCCTCATGCTGCTTTCGCCCCGGCAGGTCTACCTGACCGGCAAGACCTTCGGCACCACCAACCTGACCCTGTGGAAGGGGGGGCGGGCCATGCAGGTCTACGACGTCCAGGTGGTGCCGGACGTCTCGGGCCTCAAGCGCATGCTGCATGAATTGCTGCCCAACGAAAAGGGCATCAAGGTCATGGCCAATTCTGAGAACATCACCCTGGCGGGCAGCGTCACCAATGCGGCCAGCCTGACCGCGGCCCTGAACCTGGCCGAGACCGTGGCCCCGGAAAAGGTGGTCAATCTGCTGCGCCTGGACGGCGTGCAGCAGGTCATGCTCGAGGTCCGGGTGGCCGAGATGAGCCGCAGCGTGCTCAACCGCATGGGGGTCAACTTCAATACCCTGATCGGCCAGTTCACCTTCTATTCCTTCCTGAACAACCTGACCTCCCTGAACGCCGAAGGCACGCTCACCACCATGACGGACCGTATCAACAGCGTTCTGTCCTATAGTGGCAAAACGATGAATTTCCAGGGTTTCATTGATGCGCTCAAGTCCCATGGCTTGGCGCGCACCCTGGCCGAGCCTAACCTGATCTGCGTCAGCGGCGAGTCCGCCCATTTCCTGGCGGGCGGGGAAATTCCCATTCCCATGCCCGGCGCGCTGGGAACCGTGGGCATCGAGTTCAAGCCCTTTGGCGTAGGCCTGGAGTTCACCCCCACGGTCATGAGTTCCGATCTCATCAACCTCAAGGTGGCTCCCGAGGTTTCCGAGCTGGATTATTCCCGCTCCCTGGAATTGGACGGGTACGAGATCCCGGCCATTACCACCCGCCGGGCCTCCACGGTCATCGAGCTGGCCGACGGCCAGAGTTTCGCCATTGCCGGACTGGTGAGCGAGTCACTCAAGGAAAACAACTACCGGTTCCCGGTGCTCGGGGACATCCCGGTGCTCGGGACCCTGTTCCGCAGCGTGGATTTCCAGAAGGGCAAGACCGAGCTGGTCATCATTGTCACGGCCCATCTGGTCAAGCCCCTGGACAGGGACAAGCAGACCCTGCCCACGGACGGGTTCCGCGAGCCGGATGATTATGAATTTTTCCTGCTCGGTCTGCTGGAGGGGCAGGGAAACAAGTCCGCTTCGGCGGGAAGCCGTGGCATGAACGGGGCGCAGCCCGCCGGGCAGCCGGTGCCCCACCCGGAATCCGGGTTCGACGGCGACCTGGGCCATGCCTGGCCGCAATAGGGGGAAGCCATGAGTACGCGTGCAGTATTGATTCTCACGATTTTGTTCCTGGCCTCGGGGTGTCACCTTGCCCAGGTGGAACATGCCGAGAGCACGGCGCCGTTCGGCTCCTCCACGCGGCTGGCCGTGGATCAGCAGATCCTCAATCCCATGCCCGCGGGCACCGAGCCCGTGCGCGGCATGGACGGCAAGTATGCCCAGACCGTCATGGAGAAGTACCAGAAGGGGCCGTCCTCGCAACCGCAAAAGAGCTCCAACAAGGAATCCCTTGTGGATGTCATCGTGGGAGGAAAGTGATGTCCGTGCCCAGGCCCAAGTTCGAATATTGGCGGGAAATCCTGCTGCTGGCGCTCATGGTGGCGGTTCTGTTGCTGGATACGTTCTTCCTCAAGAGCTTCAGGGCCGAGCCCCGACCCGAAGGCGGGGAAGCGCGAGTGGTGGAAACCGTTCCATAGGGGGAAGGGGATATGGACAGCCGAATAATACCGGTCACCCTGGCAGTGGCCAACAACGAGGAACGGGAACGGTTGGAACGGATAGTGCGCGAGGTTCCCATGGCGCGCGTCCAGCCCGAGGACGCGGAAACCATGGGCGTGCTCATCTATGAACCCGGCGCATCCGCGGACGAGGATTTTCCGCATATCTTCCAGGCCCTGGAATCCGGCCAGGCCGAGGACGTCTTTCTGGTGGGCGCGGCTCCGGACCCCGAACTGCTCATCCAGGCCATGCGCCACGGCATTCGGGAATTCCTCCGCTTTCCCGTGACCCGGGAGGAATTTCGTGCGGCCCTCATGCGCGTGGCCATGCGCGAAAGCCTGGAAGGACATGGCCCCCGGGGGCGGCTGGTTTCGGTGTTGGGCAGCAAGGCCGGGCTGGGCGTCACCACCTTGGCCGTGAACCTGGCCTGCGCCGTCAATGAACGCATGCCGGGCGAGGTTGCGGTGCTCGACCTGCGCCAGCCCGTCGGAGAGGTGCCGCTCTTCCTGGACATGGAATACGAATTCACCTGGGGCGAGCTGGTGGACGACATCTCCCGCCTGGACGCCACCTACCTGCGCAGCGCCATGGCCGCCCATGAATCCGGGCTGCATGTGCTGCCAGCGCCCACGGCCAAGGGCGCGGCGGACGGGCAGGAAATGGCCCTTGTCATCGAATATCTGCGGCAGGCGTACCCGGTTGTTGTAGTCGATTGCGGTCCATTGGAGGAGGGCGCGTTCCCCAAGGCTGTGGAACAGGCCGACGCCATTCTCATGGTCACGGATCTGAGCATGCCCGCCCTGGCCCGCACCGCCCGGCTCATGGAAACCCTGCGGACCGAAGACCCGGACGCCGAACGGAGGATCCGGGTTGCCGCCAACCGGGTGACCCGGGATGCCGGGGTGGATGTGGATGAAGCCCAGGCCGTGCTGGAAAAGGAAATTTCCTGGAGGATCCCCGACGATTACGCCGCGGCCCTGTCGGCTTTGAATCAGGGCGTTCCCTGGCTCCTGGCCGCGCCCCGGTCCCATGCCGCAAAGGAAATCCGCCGCATGGCCGCGGATCTGGTTCCGGGCGCGGGCAGGGACAAGGGCAAGGGATTGACTCTGTCCTCGCTGTTCCGGGGACTCTGGCCCGGCGAACGGCAACGGGAAACCGATGAAACCGTGAGGGTGGGCGCATGAAGCTTGCCGAACGCCTGAACAGGAACGCGGGCAAGGCCGGCCGCAGGGCCGAGCCTCCCAAGACTCTCGCCGGAAGCGGCGACGGTTCCGAGGACCTGTATTTCGAGATCAAGACCCGGATTCACGACCGGCTCATCGACCTGCTGGACCTGACCATGCTGGACCGGCTCTCCGAGGAGGAGACCAAGGCCGAGATAGCCAAGGTCACCGAGGGGCTGCTCTGGGAGGAATTCCAGAATGCGCCCCTGAACCTGGCCGAAAGAAAGCGCATGCTTTCCGAGGTGCAGGACGAGGTCGTGGGCCTCGGGCCCCTGGAACCGTTCGTCAAGGACCACACGGTCAACGACATCCTGGTCAACGGCTACAAGCAGATCTACGTGGAGCGCTCCGGCAAGCTGGAATTGACCAAGGCCCGGTTCCGCGACGACGACCATCTGCGCAAGATTATCGACCGCATCGTTTCCCGGGTGGGGCGCCGCATCGACGAGTCCCAGCCCATGGTGGACGCCCGCCTGCTGGACGGATCGCGCGTGAACGCCATCATCCCGCCCCTGGCCCTGGACGGTCCGTCCCTGTCCATACGCAAGTTTTCCAAGGACCCCCTGGAGGTGAGCGACCTCATCCGCTTCGGGGCCTTTACCGACGGCATGGCCCAGGTCTTCGAGGGCATGGTCCGGACGCGGCTGAACATCATCATTTCGGGCGGCACGGGCTCCGGGAAGACCACGCTGCTCAACTGCCTGTCCCGCTATATCCCCGAGGACGAACGCATCGTGACCATCGAGGATGCGGCCGAACTGCAGCTCAAGCAGGACCACCTGGTGCGGCTGGAGACACGGCCCGCCAACATCGAGGGCAAGGGCGAGATCACCCAGCGCGAACTGGTCAAGAACTGCCTGCGCATGCGTCCGGACCGCATCATCGTGGGCGAGGTCCGCACCGGCGAGGCCCTGGACATGCTCCAGGCCATGAACACCGGTCACGACGGGTCCCTGACCACCATCCACGCCAACTCTCCCCGCGACTGTCTCATGCGCCTGGAGACCATGGTTTCCATGGCCGGGCTGAATATTTCCGACCTGTCCCTCAAGCGCTATATCGCCTCGGCCGTGGACGTCATTATCCAGGCCAACCGCCTGGTGGACGGTTCGCGCAAGATCTTGAGCGTGCAGGAGGTCACGGGCATGGAGGGCGAGGTCATCACCATGCAGGAGATCTTCGCCTTTGAGCAGACCGGCATCAACGAACGCGGAAAGGTGGAAGGCTATTTCACGGGCCGGGGAATCCGCCCCAGGTTCTCGGAGAAGCTGGAACGCATGAGCCGGTCGTTCCCGCCCGACATCTTCGACGTCAGACAACCGGAGGATCGGCCATGATGGGATTGCTGCTGACAGTGGTGGCCTTTGTGCTGGTCTTCGTGCTGGTTTCGGGCGTCATCTCCCTGGTCCGCGCACGGCGGGACCGTGTGGAGGACGTGGTGCGCGGCCGGTTGCAGGCCCTGGGACACGCCCGCATCAAGGGGGACGGGAGTTCCCTGGTCCGCAGGTCCTCTGCCATGAGCGACGTGCCCTGGTTCAACCGGCTGCTCATGAAGCTCCGGCTGGCGGCATCCATGCGCAGGCTGATCATGATGGCGGACGCCAAGGGAACCCCGGGGGCCTACCTGCTGGGTTCCGCGGTCCTGTTCCTGGTCTTCGCCTACCTGGTGCACGCCCTGACCCAGAGCGTGCTCGGGGCCCTGTTCCTGGGTTCCGTGGCCGGCTCCCTGCCCGTCATGTACCTGCGCAGGCTCAAGAACAGGCGCATGGACAAGTTCACCAACCAGCTCCCCGACGCCCTGGACCTCATGACCCGGGCCCTCAAGGCCGGGCATACCTTCAACGGCTCCATGCAGATGGTGGCCACCGAGTTCGAGGACCCCATCGGCGTGGAATTTCGGCAGACCCTGGACGAGATCAACTACGGTAAGAATCCGGACACGGCCCTTTCCTCCCTGTTGGACCGGGTGGAGTGCCCGGATCTCAAGTTCTTCGTGGTTTCGGTCAACATCCAGCGGGAAACCGGGGGCAACCTTGCGGAAATCATCTCCAACATCGCCCGGCTGGTGCGCGAGCGCTTCGAACTCTACGGCAAGGTCCGCGTGCTTTCCGCCGAGGGCAAGCTCTCGGCCATGATCCTCACGGCCCTGCCCTTTGCCATCGCCGTCATCCTCTATCTCATCAACGAGGAGTACATGAGTCTGCTCTTCACCACCGAGACCGGGCGCACCATCGCCATGATTTCCCTGTCCGTCATGACCCTGGGCGTGCTGACCATCCGCAAGATGATCAGGATCAAGGTATAGGAGGCCAGCATGAACGCCGCGCAATACATACCCTTCATCGCCGCCCTGCTGGGGTTCGTGGCCGTGCTTCTGGGCGTTTACGGCATCCTGGGCTTCCTTTCCGGCGCGGGCAACGTGGAACGCATCCGGGCCAGGGTGGAGGGGCGGTCCTCGTCTGGGCGGTCCGCCTCCAGGGACGTGCTGGCCGAGTTGGGCGAGAGCGTCATGGGCCTGTTCTCCCGACTGGGCAGAAAGGTCGGTCCGCAGGAGGACGAGGAAATCGGTCAGGCGCGGCTCAAGCTGGTGCGCGCCGGGGTGCGCAATCCCGACGCCTTCAAGGTCTTTCAGGGCAGCAAGCTGCTGCTGGCCGTGGGGCTGCTTGCCGTCGCGCTGCTGGCCCGCGCGATGTTCCTGGGCGGGCTGGGCACGAGCATGACTCTGTTCCTGTTGGTGGGCGGGGCCGCCCTGGGCATGTACCTGCCCGACTTCTGGCTGCGTTCCCGGCGCAAGAAGCGGCTGACCAGCATCACCAACTCCCTGCCCGATTCCCTGGACCTGCTGGTGGTCTGCGTGGAATCCGGCATGGGCCTGGACCAGGCCATCACCCGGGTCAGCGAGGAGATCGCCCCATCCAGCCCGGAACTGAGCGAGGAACTCTATCTCCTGACCCTGGAGCTGCGGGCGGGCAAGAAGCGTTCGGAGGCGCTCAAGTCCCTTTCCCGCCGGGTGGGGCTCGACGACCTGAACAGCCTGGTGACCCTGCTCATCCAGGCGGATATTTTTGGCATCAGCGTGGGGAAGACCCTGCGGGTCTATTCCGACGCCATGCGCAAGAAGCGTCGGCAAAAGGCAGAGGAGGCGGCCGCCAAGCTGCCGGTCAAGCTCATGCTGCCGCTTATACTGTTTATTCTTCCGGCCTTGTTCCTGACCATTCTGGGACCTGCGGGCCTCATGCTCGCCGACCTGTTCAAGAACATGCCGGGCCGATAGGAGGGGACCATGAACATCGTGAGAACCATCGTATTGCTGGTTGCGGCCGTTGTCCTGCTGGGCGGGTGCGCCGCCGGGAATCGGGGAGGGCAGAACTTCAAGGAGTTTGCCTATGGCAAGGACACCTCCCTGGATCTGAGTGCGGAAAAACATGTGCAGATCGCCCGTGGGTATCTGGCGCGCGGCAATTCCGAACAGGCCTACATGCACCTGACCAAGGCGCAGGAAAAGGCACCCCAGGACATGGACATTCACGCCCTCAAGGGGGAACTGCTCATTGATCAGCGCCAGGACGAACTGGCCCTCAACGAATTCCTGATCGTGCTCGAGGCCGTTCCGGATCATGCCGCCGCCAATCAGGGCGCGGGCATCATCTATTTCCGCGCCGGTCTGTACAAGGAGGCCGAGGCCCATCTCTCCCTGGCCGTAACCCGCGACGACTCCCTGTGGAAGGCGCACAACTACCTGGGCATCCTGTATGACCGTCGGGGCGACTACGATCTGGCCGCGGACGCCTTTTCCTCGGCCCTGAACGGGCATCAGGGCAAGGAGGCCCCGGCCATCCTGAACAACCTGGGCATGGTGCACATGGCCCGCAAGGATTACGGGCTTGCCGTGCAGGCCTTCAAGCGGGCCCTTCAGGAAGGGCCTCCCTCCTCCCGTATCTACAACAACCTGGGCGTGGCCCTGGCCCACGGCGGCAACTACGCCGAGGCGCTCGAGGCCTTCCGGTTCGCGAGCAACGAATATGTGGCCTGCAACAATCTCGGGTTCGTGCTGCTTTCCGGCGGCCAGCCCGGGGAGGCCATTCCCTATTTCGAAAGGGCCCTCGAGCTGGCTCCTTCGTTCTATACCAAGGCATCGGAGAATCTGAAGCGCGCCCGCATGGCGTCCCGCTTCGGTGCTTCGGGCGAAATCGCAGGTTCTACCCCGAACCAGCTGTCCCCGGACGCTTTCCCATCCGAGGGACAGACCGTCGACGGGGCCGCGGCCACCGTGAAAACGATCGCGGCCCCGTCTTCAGACGCTCTTCCGGCCCCCTGCCCAGGGTGGAGCTGGCGGAAACCGATCTGAAGCAGGCGGACCGGGAGTCGGGGCATGTCATATTGCAGGATGTGTTCGGCATTCATGTCAGTTCCTGGCGCGACCTGGACTGGGCGCAACGTCATTGCCGGGAGCTGGAGGCCAAGGGATACGAAACCTGGGTCAACCGGGTGGAGATCGACGGGGCTCTCTGGCATCGGGTGCTCGTGGGCCGTTACCAGAGCCTGGAAGCGGCCATGCAGGGGCGTCCCTCCGTGCTGGATTCGCTGGGAATGGACCATGCGCTCATCTACCGGCTGCAGGCCGAGAGCATGGCCGTCCGGTGAAGAAGGAAAGGCGCGAAACCGCAAAGTCCGGGCCGGGAACCGTGCTGGTTCCCGGCCCGCGTTGCGCCCTGGCTTCCAAATTCCTTCCTTTTTAGTTCGCCATGCCCTATCATTCGGAAAAGATGCAGCTTCCTCGCGGAGTCGGATGGAATTTCAGGAGAAGGAACGTGGCAGCGGATCCCCCCCAGGTATTCAGGGTGCTGGCAGTGGACCCCGACATGGAGATGTTGACCTCCTACAGGGATGTCCTGTGCTTCGAGGGGGAGGAGCCCTCCGCGCTGGAGGCCCTGTTCGATCCGCTTCGTTCCGTTCCCAGCAACGAGGAGGTGGCCCGGGAGCCGGATCAGGCCGCCTTCGAGGTCAGTCTGCATCAGGACGGCCGCGCGGCCCTCAGGGAGGCGGCCCATGCCATTGGCCGGGGCGGTTCCTTTGCCGTTGCCCTGGTGGAAATGGCCCAGGCCGGCGACCTGAGCGGCGTTGAGGTGGCCGAACGGCTGCGGGGCATCGATCCCAACGTGGAAATCGTCATGATGGCGGCCTCGTCCGGTATTCCGCTTAAGGAACTGAACAAGCGCATTCCTCCGCCTGACAAGCTGCTCTACATCCAGAAACCCTTCCGTTCCCAGGAGCTTCGGCAGCTGGCCAATTCCCTGTGTCACAAATGGCATGCGGAGCTGCAACTCAAGGAATTCAACGAGCGTCTTTCCCAGATCGTGGACAACCGCACCCAGGAGCTGAACAAGGTCAACCGCAGGCTCATGCGCGATATTTCCAAGCGCGCCTCGGTGCTCAAGCAGCTCAAGGCCAGCGAGAAGCGCTACCGCCTGCTGTTCGACAAGGACATCACCGGCAACTTCGCGGCGGACGGGAACGGGCTCATTCTGGATTGCAACGAGGCCTTTGCGGCCATATTCGGTTTTTCCTCCCCGCAGGAGGCGAAGGGCATCGATATCCATGATCTCTGGGAGACGTTTCAGGGCGAGGGCGACCTGCGGGAAAAGCTGGCCCGGGGGGTGCGCATCAAGAATTACGAACTGGAACACCGGGGGAGGGGCGGGCGGATCCTGTTGCTGGCCAACGTGGATGCGGTCCGGTCCCAGGAAGGCGACCTGGAGGAGATCCGCGGCTACTTCTTCGATATCACCGAGCGCAAGGAACTGGAGGAGCAGCTCCGCCTGGCGCAGAAGATGGAGGCCCTGGGGACCTTGGCCGGTGGCATTGCCCACGACTTCAACAACATTCTCGGAGTGATCATGGGCTATGCCGAGATCATTCAGAGCGGGGCAGATACGGGGTCGGGCCTGGAGCGGCGCGCGGGCGAGATCTTGCTGGCCGGCGGACGGGCCCGTGACCTGGTGACGCAGATTCTCAATTTTTCCCGCCAGGGGCCTCAGGAGCGCCAACCCATGAATCTGGCCCCCTTGGTCAAGGAGGCGCTCAAGCTGCTCCGTTCCAGCATCCCAACCAACATCGAGATCGATGTCCGGATCCTGGCCCGGGACGACCGCATCATGGCCGACGCCACCCAGGTGCACCAGGTGCTCATGAACCTGTGCACCAATGCGGCGCACGCCATGCGCGAACACGGGGGCCGCATGGCCGTGGAGATCGCAGACGCCGATGATTCGGACCGGGCCTGCATTCCCGAGGAACTGGGACGCCCGGAATGGTTCGTGCGCCTCACCGTGCGCGACACGGGGCACGGCATCGAGCCGGACCTTCTGGACCGCATTTTCGATCCGTTCTTCACCACCAAGGGGCTGGGGGAAGGCACGGGCATGGGGCTTTCCATGGTTCACGGCATCGCCACCCGGCACGAGGGGCATGTGCACGTGGAGAGCGAGCCCGGCAACGGCGCGGTTTTTCACGTCTATCTTCCCCGTACGCCCAGCCTGGTCAAACCCGAGATGGCTTCGCCGCCGCCGTTGGTCTTCACCCGGGGGCGCATCCTGTTCGTGGACGATGAAAAGCCCCTGGTGGACGTGGGCCGGGAAATGCTGGAGGGTTTCGGTTTCGAGGTGGTCACCCGCACCAGCAGCATCGAGGCTCTGGAGGCCTTCCGCCACCGGGCCGACGACTTCGACCTGGTCATCACGGACCAGGCCATGCCCAACATGACCGGCATGGAGCTCTCCCGCGAGATCCTCAAGATCCGCGCGGATCAGCCCATCATCCTGTGCACCGGGTTCAGCGAGGCGGTTTCCTACGAACGGATCCGCGAGGCGGGCATCGGCGATTTCATCATGAAGCCCATACTCAAGCACGAGCTCATGCAGAGCATGGGCAGGCTGTTGGGCGGCGGTGACGGGGATTCCGACCTGATCGGCTAGTCGTTCATATCCACGAAATAGGTGATGCGCGAGCGCGGGCTCAGGTAGTCGAAGATTTCCGGGGGCAGGTGGCTGAGCCGGATGCTCTTTTCCACCTTGAGATCTGTTTCCTCGGCCAGCTCCACGATCAGGGCCTCCTTCTTGGGCACTTCCGAATCATAGAGCACCACGCTGGGCCGCAGCTGGTTGCTGGGGTTCACGGACATGACCATGCCGATGGTGCCGTTGGTGAGCTGCACCACGGTGCCGGGCGGATACACCCCCAGGCAACGGATGAACGAGGCCAGGAATTCCGTGTCGAACAGCTTTTTCTGCTGCCCGAACATGTAGGACAGGGCCAGGTAGGGGGTCAGGGTTTCCTCGGGATCCTTGCTGTTGCACAGGGTGTCGTAGGTGTCGGCAATGGCCGCGATGCGGGCCAGGGGATGGATAGCTTCGCCCGCAAGTCCTTCGGGGTAGCCGGAGCCGTCCATGCGCTCGTGGTGCTGCAGGATCACGGGCAGGGCACCGAGGGGGAATTCCTCAATGTTTTCCAGAATTTCGGTGCCAAAGGTCGGATGCCGCTCCATAAGTTCCTGCTCGGGCCTGGAGAGCGGCCCCCGTTTGAGCAGCAGCTTCTTTTCCATGCGCGACTTGCCCAGGTCGTGGAACAGTGCGCCCATGCCGAGGAGTTTCATGTCCTCTTCCGCCAGCCCGAGTTCCCGGCCTACCATCATGGACAGCACGGCCACGTTGAGGGAGTGGGAGTAGATGGGCTCGGTGCGGTTCATGACGTTCATGAGGTGCAGGGTGGATTCGCTGTCCCGGAGAAAATGTTCGGTGAGCCTGGCCACAAAGGCCTCGGCCTCGAGCACGGACTGGGCGTTCCCGCGCACGATGCCCTTCATGATGTTGGTGAAGTCTTGGATGGAGGCGTTGTAGCGGTTTTCGCATTCGGCGATGCGCTGCTTTTTTTCTTGGAGCCGACGGGTGCGTTCCTTTTTGAGCTGCCAGAGCTCGTCGAGGATTTCCGCAGCCGGGGCTGAGGGCGGGGCAGCTTTCTGGGGTTGGGACGGCTTGAGCGGGAGCACGTCGCTTTTTTCCGGAACGCAGATGAGTTCCGTGATGCCCAGCTCCCGGATGATGGCGATCTGGTCCGTGTTCTTGATCTTGAAATTGCTGAAGAGAAATGGATGGGAAAACCAGTTGGATCGTTCCAGGCGAACGAAAACCCCCGGCCGCAATTGGTCGACGGTGATCCTGTATTCCGGGATGCTCATGTTCGCCATGCCCTGCTCCCCTGCGAAGGTCATTGAACGAATTGTTGCAAGTGTTTATATTATATGGAAAGCGCAAAAAGTCAAACATGCGCTTGGATACAGCTTCCCCGAAGCGGCGACCCGCCTGCGCCAGTCAAGAGTCTTTTTCTTCCCCGTGGCTTCCTTTTGCCGCCCGGTTTTATCCGGGCCGGAAAAGCGGCGGTATGCTTGCCCGTATCATTACGACCGCAACCGCAAGGAGGAACCATGGCCGACAGTATCATCGAAATATGCAACAACGCCCTGCAAGATCTGGGGGAGGATCCGGTCATGTCCCTGACGGACGACTGCAAGGCCGCCCGCCTGTGCAACCAGCGCTGGGCCTCGGTCCGGGACGCGGTGCTTCGGGCGCATCCCTGGAACTGCTGCCAGGCGCAGGCCGAACTGGCAGCCGGGGTGAAGACGCCCCTGTGGCGGTGGGAGAGGGAGTACCCCCTGCCCACGGACTGCCTGCGGGTCATCGAGGTGGTGGGCGGGGGCGGAGCCGAAGTCCGGAATTGGGAAATTCAGGGGGCCGTCATCCTGTGCAGCGAGGATGCTCCCATCTATCTCGCCTATGTGCGCAGGGAGGTGGACCCCAAGAAATACGACTCCCTGCTTTCGGAAACCCTTTCCGCCCGGCTGGCGGCGACCCTGGCCTATCCCCTGTCGGGCTCCACCTCCCTGGCAAATGCCTTTTGGGCCGCGTATCAGGACAAGCTTTCCGAGGCCCGTGGGGTGGATGCGCGCGAAGGGATCCCCGCATCCGTGCGCATGACCGGTTGGCTTTCGGCTAAGGTGGGTAGTTAGCTTTGAAATATTTAAATATATGAATAACGGAAGCTTTCCGATGGGTGGCGAAAAACAGGTGGAGGCCTGCCGGGCAGGGGCGTGTTGCGCGCTCTTGTCCTTTCAGACCCCGGCTGATACATTCCCGGATGATGAAGAAATATCCCGGATATGGCCCGCAAGGGGCCGTCCTGCTCTTGTTCCTGGCCTTGGCGCTTTTTCCGTTGCCGTGCGGGGCGCAGACTCTCAACCTCGTACATACCTCAGTGGCGCGGGACGGGGATGCCCTGACCGCGCGCTTCGGCATCCGGCTCGGCGGCGTGGACGAGGTCGCGGCCTCCCTGCGTAACGGAGTGCCCCTGCGCCTGACATGCGAGGCCCGGCTTTCGCGGGACAGGAAATGCTGGTTCGGCGAGCTGCTGGGCAACCGGGAAATGGACAATTTGATTTCCTACGATTCCCTGCAAAAGGAATTCGTGCTGCATCCCGGCGGGGAAAGCCGTGAGCTTCGCGGCCCCGAGCTTGCCCCTCTGCTGGAGGAGCGCTGGGCCGAAATGATCCTGCCTCTGGGCAAGTGGGACCTGCTGCGCCGCGGCGAATCCTATTCGCTTCAGGTCAAGGTGGCCCTGAACCGCACCGAGGTGCCCGACTGGGTTTCCCGGGCGCTCTTTTTCTGGGACTGGGGGGACGGTCCCAGCACCTCCTACAAGCTGGATTTCCGGTTCTAGGCCATGACCGAATACATCAAGATCAGCACCACGGATCGCAAGGAACGCACCCGGCGCAGGCGGGAATTGGTTCTCGCCGGTTTCTGTTTCGCCCTCATTGCCGTTCTGACCTGGGTGGAGCTCAAGTACCTGGGCGGCAATTCCTATCTGTTTCTCGGCCTGCTCAACCTGAATTTCATTCTGTTGCTGCTGGTCCTGTTCATTGTGGCCCGCAACAGCGTCAAGCTGCTTCTGGAGCGCCGCCGCAAGGTGCTCGGCTCGCGCCTGAGGACCCGGCTGGTCCTGGCTTTCATCTCCCTGTCCCTCATTCCCACCACTCTCATGTTTCTGGTCAGCGTCAAGTTCGTGCAGACCTCGGTGGATTACTGGTTCAAGGGCCAGGTGGAGGATTCCATGGAGCAGGCCCTGGAGCTCGGGCGGGCCTTTTACGGTTCGGCCCAGGAGCGTCTGGAGCGCCGCGCCAAGAACATGATCGACGAGATCATGGAGCGGGAATACAAGTGGGGCGGCAAGGGCATGGACAGCTTCCTGGGCGATAAGTTCGAGGAATACGACCTGAGCCTGGTGGGCGTGGTCACGCCCGACGGCAGTATCCAGAACACCCATTCCTCGCCCCAGTGGGAAAAGGTCTGGCCCGAGATCACCCAGAAGGTGGACTGGGAAAGCATGGTCAGGAATCCCAGGATATGGTCCACCATCATGCCCAAGCCCGGCAGTGATCTCATTGTGGGAATCTCTCCCGTGGACAAGGGCAAGACCGGATTCCTGGTGCTGGGAGAGACAGCCGGCCAGGGGCTGCTTTACCGCCTGGACCAGATCGTGCGCGGCCTGGACGAGTACAAGAAACTCAAGACATTGAAATATCCATGGAAAATGACCCTGTACCTCACCCTGGGGGTCATGACCATGCTCATCATTCTGGGGGCCATCTGGTTCGGATTCCGGCTGGCCAAGGAAATTTCCGCGCCTGTGCAGGCCCTGGCGGCCGGTACCGAGCGTATTGCCCGGGGCGACCTGACCGTGCGCCTGGAAGACCCCTCGGATGACGAACTGGGGTTTCTGGTGGGTTCGTTCAACCGCATGGCCGAGGACCTGGAGTCGAGCCAGGAGCACGTGCAGCGGGCCCAGGAGCGTCTGGCCCAGCAGAACCAGGAGCTGGAGCGTCGCGGCCACTATATCGAGGCGGTTCTGGACAACATCACCTCGGGCGTCATCTCCATGGATCCCAAGGGGCGCATCGGCACCGTGAACAAGGCGGCGGGGGAGATCCTGGGCGTGCCTGCGGAATTTCTTATTGGTAAGAAGCCCCACGCCCTGCTTTCCGGCGACTTCGCGGATCTCATGAAGGCGGCCCTGGAGCAGATCGCAACCAGCCCGGGGTCCAAGTGGATCCGGCAGATCGACCTGCCCGTGCGCAACAAGGTGGTCAAGGTGCTGGTCAGCGTGGTGCCTCTGCGGGCCGGCCTCGGAGGCGAGGGCGGCACCGTGGCCGTGTTCGAGGACATCACCGAGCTGGAAAAGATCCAGCGCCTTGCGGCCTGGCGCGAGGTTGCCCGCCGCATCGCCCACGAGATCAAGAACCCCCTGACCCCCATCAAGCTTTCTGCCCAGCGCCTGCAGCGGAAATACGGCGACAGGCTAGGCGACAAGACCTTTGAGGAGTGCACCGGGCTCATTGTCCGTCAGGTGGAGCGGCTGCAGCAGATGGTGGTGGAGTTTTCCGCCTATGCCAAGATCCCCGAGGTGCAGCCCCGGCTCGACTATTTGGCCCCGCTGGTGGAAGAGGTGGTGGGCATGTTCGAGAATACCCACCGCAACATCGCCTGGTCTCTGGACTTCGACTCCACGGTGCCGGAGCTTCCCTTTGACCGCGAGGGCATCCGCAAGGTGCTCATCAACCTGTTCACCAACGCGGTGGAGGCGCTGGAAGGGCGCAAGGACGGCGGTGTGGGCATCGCGGTCTCCCACGACGGCGAATCCGGTGTGGTGACCATTGCCGTACACGACAACGGCCCGGGGCTTTCCGAAGAGGATTGCTCGCGCCTGTTCGAGCCGTATTTCTCACGCAAGAAGGGGGGGACCGGCCTGGGGCTGGCCATTGTCCGCTCCATTGTCACAGATCACAAGGGGACCGTACGAGTGGTTTCCGACCGTCCCGGCGGCACGACTTTCATTGTGGAATTGCCGGATCGATAGGGACTTTCGGGTCGTGGTTGTGCTTTTTTGCCCAATTTCTTTTGCGGGCCTAACGGTTTGTTTCCGTTGCAGATAGCCCTTTTGATTCAAGCCATTTTTTTCTGCCCGGGAACCCGGCAAAAAACAAAAAACGCATTGACGCGCGAATCGTGCCTGTGGTAGTGATCCGTCACTTGTGAAGGATTGCACGAACTATCATTTCCGGTCTGGCCGGAGGCCTTGCCGGAAGTGGCGACCCGCAACACGGTGCGATTATGCTCTTTAATAAAAACGACAGTTTGAAGGACCTGCTTCAGGTGGGAGGCGTTGCGGGCACCATGGGCCTTCATCTGGTTTCGGCCACTGTCGTGGGTATTGCAATTGGTTATTGGCTCGATAACAAGTTTTTCCCGGTATACCTCGGGTGGGAAACAGCACCTTGGTGCTTTGTGGTGTTTCTTTTCCTCGGCATCGTGACCGGCTTCAAGATGGTCATCGAGGATACGAGAAGGCTGCAACGGGAGGAGGAATCGGGCGGCAACCATGCAAATCAAAGCTCAAAACAACAGGATGACGGAAAGGCGGACGATACACCGGAAGGTTGATCGATTCCTCTACGAGAGAGGGTTCGTGCACACGGAGATTCGCAGTCTCATGCGAAGCCAGCTGTACGTGTCTCTCGGGTCGGCAATCGCACTTCTCGGTATAACGCTCGGCGCCGCCTGGGCCGTGGCCTATGCGGCCGGGGCAGTCCTCATTACACTGAATCTCTGGGCGCTCGCGCGGGTGGTCCAACATTTGGTGTATGTGCGCAAGGGGGCGACGTTTACCCTGTTGGTGATATTTTACGGCAAGCTGATCATCAGTGGGCTGGGTTTATATTTAGTCCTTGCTGTTTGGCACCTGCCGGTATGGGGGCTTGTTGCAGGCCTTTCCACCGTGGTGGTTAATCTCACCGCGTGGGGGCTGAAGACTTTCGGGCATAAAGCCTGAATGCAATCACTGAAAGAGGAGTAAGGATATGGCAGCTGGTGGCGGTTTACCGCATCCTCTGATTTACATGGATCTTTTGCGCAATGCCTTGGGGTTGCACGGAGATTGGGCCTACTACGTCATGCATACGTGGATGGTCATGATCATCCTGTTCACCCTGGCCTTCCTGGTTCGCGGCAGGCTCCAGATGGTGCCCGGCGGACTGCAGAATGTATTTGAAATGGTCATCGGCGGCCTCGAGGACTTCGTGGTCTCCAACATCGGTGAAGAGGGCCGCAGGGTCTACCCGATGCTGATCACCCTGTTTCTGTACATTCTCTTCTCCAACTACATGGGACTGATTCCGGGCTGCGACGCCCCCACCGCCAACATCAACACCATCATCCCGTTGGCCGTGACGCTGTTCCTGTACTACAACTTCCACGGTATCCGTAAATGGGGTTTCGGATACATCAAGCACTTCATGGGCCCGGTTGCGGCCATGGCTCCGCTTATGCTGATCCTGGAGCTCATCTCGCACTTCGCACGCCCGCTGTCGCTGACTCTGCGTCTCTTCGGCAACATCCGCGGTGAGGAAATCGTTCTGGTGCTGCTGTTCTTCCTGGCGCCGGTGTTCTCCACCATTCCGATGTACTTCCTGTTCCTGCTGGCAAAGTCCATCCAGGCGTTCATCTTCTTCATGCTGGGTACCATCTACCTGCAGGGAGCCCTTGATCACGCCCACTAGGAACAGACCTTAAATTTGGGGAAATGGTCGTCTGACCACAACTTATATCAAACTCTTTTGGAGGAGTTACAATGAAAGCTCTGAAAACTATCCTGACCACTCTGGCCCTGACCCTGGTTGCCACCGCTGCATTCGCATCCGAAGGCGGCGAAGTCGTGATGTCCGCTAAAGCATACGCCACCGCTCTGGGCATGGGCCTGGCCGCTGGCCTCTGCGGCATCGGTCAGGGCATGGGCCTGAAGGGCGCTTGTGAAGGCACCGCCCGCAACCCCGAAGCCGGTTCCAAGCTGACCACCACCCTGATCCTCGGCCTGGCATTCATCGAATCCCTGGCTATTTACGCTCTGGTTGTCTGCCTGATCCTGCTCTTCGTGGTCTAGTTGCCAGTTAAGCGAGATTGAGATAAGGGAGGCCTCGGCCTCCCTTTTTCAACCGAAATCATGTTACGGATTTCACATGTTTGAGCCCGGATTGTGGGCGAAAGAATAATGAAAAGCGAACACATACCTAAAGCGACCATCGGCAGACTTGCCGTCTACATACAAGTTCTGGAAAACCTCATCCGCGACGGGATTGAGGTCATTTCGTCTGAAAAGCTGGCCCAGGCCTGCTCGGTGAACTCGTCCCAGATCCGCAAGGACCTGGCTTATTTCGGCGAATTCGGCGTGCGCGGCGTGGGCTACTATGTTCAGGAGCTCATCACCTCCATCCGCGAATCCCTGGGCATCAACCGGGTCTGGAACTGCGCTCTCATCGGCGTGGGCAATCTGGGCACCGCTTTGCTGCGGCACCATGATTTCGAAAGGCGTGGATTTTTGATCAAGGCCGCCTACGACTGCGACCCGGACAAGATCGGCAAGGAACTGGTGGGCATGGAAGTGGTTTGCCCGACCCATCTCAAGGAACACGTGGATGAGCTGGGCATTGAGCTGGGCATCATCACCACCCCGCCGGACCGGGCCCAGCGCGCCGCCAACCACTTGGTGGATGCGGGCATCAAGGGCATCGTGAATTTCGCTCCGGCCCGGATCAATGTACCGCCGCACATTCCCGTCGAGTACGTCGACTTTTTCGACCATCTCTATTCATTGGCCTTCCAGGTTACCCTCGGCGGCCATTCCTGAGTCTCGGGTTCCGGCGTATCTCCTGTTCCGCCCTCATTATGAGCGGAACCTGTAGCCTACGCCGCGGACCGTCTCGATCCATTCGGCATACGGCCCCAGTTTTTGGCGCAGCCTGCGTACGTGCGTATCCACGGTGCGGGAATAGCCTTCGAAGTGGGTGTCCCAGACCGTGTCCAGAAGATGGTCGCGGGTCTGCACCTTGCCCTGGCCGGTGATCAGCTCTGAAAGCAGCTTGAATTCGGTCGCGGTCAGGGGGACGGACTCGCTGTCTATTTCCAGCTGGTGGGCCTCGAAGTCTACCTTGAGGCCGTCCCTTTCCCATGCGCTGGGGCGCGAGCCGGTCTCATTGCCGCCGGAGCGGCGGAGCACCGCCTTGATGCGCAGGATCAGTTCCCGTGGGCTGAAGGGCTTGACCACATAGTCGTCTGCCCCCAGTTCCAGCCCCACGATCCGGTCGATTTCCTCTCCCTTGGCAGTGAGCATGATCACGGGGACTCCCGAAGTCCCGGGGTCCTGCTTGAGCTTGCGGCAGACCTCCAGGCCGTCCATGCCGGGCAGCATGAGGTCCAGCAGCACCAGGTCGGGGTGAAAGCCCCTGGCCCGATCCAGGCCTTCTGCGCCATCCTCGGCTGCGGCCACGTCGAACCCGGCGGAGGCAAGATTGTATTTGAGCAGTTCCCGAGTGTCTCTGTGGTCTTCCACAACCAGAATTTTGTAATCCGGCACTGAGCGCTCCTTGGTCTCAGGTTGATTTCAGCGCAAGGTATAACCAGTTCGTGTGTCCCTTTCGTGACAAATGAGAAACATTTTGTGTGTTTGTTACAGGCTTGTCCCTTTTCTTCAGTAAAGGGACAGCCTCTGATGCCGTCATATCTAACATTACGTGATTCTTGAATCAAATTTAAGTGAAAATGAGCGTAAAGTCATTTGATCCAGTCGCCGATAGAGAAGGAAACAGGCACAGAAAACGGAGTTGCTCAATGTACTACCACGGTTTCGACAATAAATTTCCCTCAGGCAACAAATACTGGACTCTGTATGATGACCAGCTCATCGGCATGCTGTTTTCCAAGATTATCAACAAGACCGTGAGCGTCGAGCCGGAGGGCGAGGAACTCGTGGACGAGATGGTCAACAACCTGTTTGATCTGTGCTTTTATATCAGCAAGGACTGCTACGAATGCTAGCGGTTTTTTGTATATCCGGTTGAGGCTGCAAATCCAAAAGAAAGGGCCCGGGGACATTCCCCGGGCCCTTTCTTTTGCCTAATCTTCGTCAAGCGCCTTGTGCACCACGGCCACCAGCCTTCGCGTGTCGATGGGCTTGGTGAATGTCTCAATGACATCGAAGGCCTTGGCCAGTTCGACAATGGCCTCCGGATTGAAGGCCTCGCCCCCGGAGATGGCAATGAACTTGTGGGGCGCTTCCAGTTCCATGATTTCTCCCATGACCTGAAGCCCTCCCTTCTTGGGCAGGAAGATATCCACGATGCTCAGATCGATCTTCTGTTGTTTATATATCTGGATGGCTTCTTCGCCGTCGGATGCCTCGGCGACATTGAAGCCCTCGGCCTCGAGCACGCTTTTGATGAGTTCCCGAATCATGGGGGCGTCGTCAATGACAAGAATGGTTTTGGCCATGGGCTTATCCTTTTGATTCCTGTTGGAGGTGCTTTTCCTGTTTACCGATGAAATCTATAGCAGTTTTTATTTCAAACTCAAATTGTTCCATGCCTTCCCGAACCGCCTGCTGGTTGGCGTGCTTGCAGAGGTACTCCATCTGTTCCGCCAACGCCCCGGTGCGCATGGCGCCCACCGTGCGCGCCGCTCCCTTGATGCTGTGGGCGGCTCGCTGTGCGGTTTCCATGTCCTCGTCCTGGAACGCCCGGTGAAATTCCTCCAGGTCGCCGCCGATATCACGGAGGAATATCCGGTCCATTTTCAGGAGCAGATCCGTTCGGTTTGAAAGCATCTCCAAGGCGCTTTTTCTGTCAAATCGGCTGTGGCTCTTTCGCGGCTCCTTTTCCTCATGTCCGGTCTCCTGAGACGGGGTGCGCTGGGACTTGGTGAAGGTTTCGGCGATCACGGCGAGAAAACGCTTCATGCTGATGGGCTTGGATAGGTAAGCGTCCATCCCGGCCTCCAGAAAGCGCTCCTTGTCGCCCTTGAGCGCATGGGCCGTAAGGGCGATGACCGGAATTTCGGGGTCGATCACGCCCGAATTGGGATCGCGGATAATGCGGGTGGCGGTGATGCCGTCCATGACGGGCATCTGGACATCCATGAGCACCATGTCGAATTTGCCCGCCTTGAGCAGGGCTATGGCGTCATGTCCGTTTTCCACGGTGGTGACGTCGTGGCCCTGTTCCTTGAGGATGGTGGCCGCGAGTTTGCGGTTCAGGGCGTTGTCGTCCGCCAGCAGGATGCTCAGTGCGGGCATGTCCGGCAGGGTGGCCGGTTCACCTGCCGGTTCTCCCTTCTGGATCTTTTCGGGGTCGCCTGCTTCGAATTCCGCAGTGAAGCTGAACGTGCTTCCCTTGCCGGGCTCGCTCTGCACGTGAATTCTTCCGTGCATCAGGTCCACCAGGAGCTTGCTGATGGCCAGGCCCAGCCCTGTTCCGCCGTGCTTTCGGGTCACGGAGTCGTCGGCCTGGAGAAAGCTTTCGAAAATGGCCTGCTGTTTGTCCTCGGGGATGCCTATTCCTGTGTCCTGAACCGCGAATTCGAGACGCACGGCCTTGCTTCCCGGGTGTCCGTTCAGGGGTTTGTTCCGGACGGAAATGTGTATTGATCCCCTAGGGGTGAACTTGATGGCGTTGGCCACCAGGTTGATGAGCACCTGCCGCAGCCGGGAGGGGTCGCCGCGAAGACAGTCCGGAACGGAGCTGTCCATGTGGCAGGAGATGTCCAGTTGCTTGCCCTTGGCCTGGATGGAGTGGATCTCCATGAGGGTGTCGAGAACTGTGGTCAGGCTGAAGTCAATCTTCTCCAGGGTGAGTTTCTGGGCCTCGATCTTGGAGAAGTCCAGAATGTCGTTGATGACGGTCAGCAGGGATGTTCCGGCCTCAAGTACGTTCTGGAGGTAATGGGCGCGGCTGTCCTGATCCTCGGCCTTGAGAGCCAGCTCCGTCATACCCAGAATGGCGTTGAGGGGGGTCCGTATCTCGTGGCTCATGTTGGCCAGGAAGGCCGATTTGGCCCGCGCTGCGGCGTCCGCCTTTTTCTTGGCCTCGATGAGCCGGAGGCTCTTGTCCGTAAGCTGCTTGTTGGCCGTTTCCAGTTCATGGGTCCGTTGCCGGACGCGGTCTTCGAGTTCCTCGTAGGCCTGCTGCAGCTTGTCCTCGGCCCGTTTGCGTTCGGTGATGTCGAGCCCCAGGGCCATGACCATGCGCTCGCCTGCGCTGTTGGTCATGGGGCTGTACTGGATGTGAAAGGTCCTGTCCCGCTTGTCGGTCCATTCCCATTCCACGGCCCTGTCCCTGCTCATGGCCTCCTTGGGCGGGCAGGCCGAACAGTGGGTGCCCCGGCAATCCAGCAGCTCGTGGCAGTGCTTGCCTCCTGGGCTGCCGAACTGCTTGCGGAAATAGCGGTTTGCGTAGCGGATGGTTTCGTCTGGATAGATGTGGAAAACCAGGCCGGGCAGGGATTCCATGAAGAAGATCTGCCGTTGCTGCTCGCGCCGAAGTTCTTCCCCACTTTTGCGCAGGGCGGTCACGTCCTGGGAGTGGATGGCGATCCTGACCACGTCCCCCCATGGATTGGTTATGGGGGTGAAGGTGTGGATATAGGATCGGTTCAGGATCTCCTCTTCAAAGCGGATTGTCCTGCCCTCGCGAATGAGCTTGCGTATGCGCTGACGGCGTGTGGTGACCAGCTCCTCGGGTAGGAAGTCATACAGGGTGCTGCCTTCGAGGTTCTCGGGTGCTGCCTTGTGGAACATGGCGGCCGCGGGCTCGTTGGCCGCGATGATATGGGCGGCCATGTCGATGATCAGGGCCGGTTCTGCGCAGGCCGTGAGCAGGCCGCGGGTGTTGTTGTCTATGCCGACATAGGAGCGGTTGTTGTTTTCAGGCTTCATGGCGACTCTTTCGCGAATGTTCGGATACGTCGTTCTACTACGTTCGCGGGCGGGGAAAAGCAACCGGCGTCCGCGACATCGCTGCTTCTTGATGTTTTCAAGGCTTGCGGTATCGTACCCGCATGCAGCATACCGCTTCCAACCATACGATGCGATTATTACTCTTTTTAACAGGTTCGCGGAGGCCGTGATGGATTTGCAGGGAACCGTCATACGTCCCCCCAGCGAGGCCGGGAGCATTCTGCTGCAGGTTTCCCTCGGGTGCACCCATGGAAAATGCGCCTTTTGCGGCGCCTATCTGGACAAACCCTTTGCCATCAAGGACCGGCAAACCGTGAGCGCGGATATTGAGTTCGCCGCTGCCCGGTGCCGGGGAATCCGAAAAGTCTTCTTGTGCGACGGCGACGCCCTGTCCCTGCCCCAGAAGCGACTGGAGGGTATCCTTGGGGAAATCCAGGAAAAGCTGCCCTGGGTGACGAGGGTTGCCGCCTATGGCAACGCCCGGGGGCTGCGCCGGAAAAGTGATGCGGAGCTGCGCAGGCTGCGGCGGCTCGGCCTGGGAAAGGTCTACATGGGACTAGAGTCGGGAGACGATGTCACGCTGGCGGTCATGAACAAGAAAAGCACCGCCGTTTCCATGGTGGAGCAGGGGCAGCGGGCCGTGGCCGCAGGATTCAATCTCAATGTCACGGTCATCAACGGGCTCGCCGGGGTCGAGCGTTCCCTGGTGCATGCCCGGGAAACGGCGCGGATTCTGAACCTCATGCAGCCGCATCAGGTGGCGGCCTTGAGCCTGATGCTCGTGCCCGGAACGCCCCTGCACCGGCGGTGGCAGAGCGGGGAGTTCGTGCTGCCCGACGCCCGGGGGATGCTGGTGGAGCTTCGCGAGATGGTTGCCGGGCTGGAATTGAAAAAGGGATTGTTCCTGGCCAACCACGCCTCAAATTATCTCCCGGTGCGGGCGCGTCTGCCCCGGGACAAGGCCAGGACGTTACTGGCCCTGGACGCAGCGCTGGACGGGGAATTGGCCCTCAAGCCCGAAGGACTGCGGGGGTTGTAGGTTTTCTCGCCTAATGAGGCGTGCTGCTCGAATAGTCCGTCCCGAAAAAGGAATCGGCCCAGGTAAAGGCGTGCTGGTAGCTCACCGCCACCGTGCCCGGCAGCAGGTTGAGGGCGCGTGCGGTATGCCCCACCTCTTCCCAGTTGGAGTTCTCGATGGCAAAGGCCAGCCGGAGCCACTCGGAATATTCGTTTTCCGCCCCGCACAATGCCTTCTTGAGGGAATCGTCAATGGGCAGGTGCTTGACCACTTCCTTCATTTCCATGTCGAACATGGCGTCCAGCAGCGAGAACAGCCCGAGCATGAACAATTTGTCGGAGATGTTCTCATAGCCGCCGCCCAAGGCGGCCGTTTCGAAAAGCTTGGCCCGGTGCGCGGAAAGGTAGGTAAGTTCGCGACTCTTTTCCGAAGGGGTCAGGTCCGTGAGAATGACCACCCTCAGCCAGTTGCGGATGGGTTTCCAGCCAGCCAGGACCACAGCCTGCTTGATGGAGGTGATGGTGGTGGCGAAGCCGAAACTGGCTGAATTGAGGAAGCCCAGCAAACGGTAGCTGATGGAGACGTCCGCCTCCACGGCCTGGGCCAGGGCGTCGAAGTCCGGTTCGTCCCGTTCGATGATTTCGAAAAGCTTGAGCCGGGTGATCTCATTGGAGGAGATCTTTCGGGCCGAGTCCACCTCAGGCTTCTTGTAATAGAATCCGTGGAAGAGGCTGCACCCACTCTTTTTGGCCATGCGCTGCACGTCGATGTTTTCCACGCGCTTGGCCATCAGTTTGGCATTGCCGTGTTCCTTGGCTTTTTTGACCAACGCGGCCAGGTCTCCCTGGTTTTTATCGAGCAGGTCCACGATGAGGATGTCCGCAGCCTTGTAGAGCTCTTCCTTGTCCGGAAGTCCCTGGTAGTTGTTGATGGCCACCTTGTAGCCTTCTTCGCGAATGGATTGCAGTGCGTCGACGAGCTCGGGGGAGACGTCCTCGTTTTCTTCCAGGACAATGACCCCGCAGTCCGAACGCATGGCCCGGTGAATGCCCTTGATGATGGATTCGGCCGGGAAATGGACCATGACGCCGGCGTCAGGTGAGGTGCCCAGGTTGCACATGGGCATGTTGGCGAGCACGCGCATGGTCGCTTCCGAGTTGTCGGTGAAGCTGGCCGAGGTGGCGTGCTGGCTGTCCCGGAAAAGGAGCATGTATCCCCAAGTCTTGCCCACTTCGTCAAAAATCGGCTGACGGGCGATGAACACGTTTTCGTATGTTCTTTCCTGATCCATCCTCGAAACTCCTTCCAGTTAGACTCAATGGGGCATAGTGCATTGATATTGCCCCACATTGAAGGGAGCGTCAATGCTGGGGGCCATGGTCTGGGGTGATGTCGTCTTGAGTGGGAAAAGACTGAAATTCTCACGGAATCGCTTTGCACTTTGATTGTGTTGTACTATTGTGCCCCAAGAGGTGACCGGGTGGTCACTTTTATGCAGGAATGGAGGAGCATATGAGTACCGGCAAGGCCATCCGCCTGGAACGTATCATCAACAGGAATACAGGGCGCACGTTCATCGTACCCATGGATCACGGGGTCACGGTGGGCCCACTGGAAGGAATCCGCGACATAAGGGCCGCGGTGGCGGCCATTGCCGAGGGAGGGGCCGATGCGGGGCTTGTCCACAAGGGCATTGCCAGGCTCGGGCACCGAGGCTCCGGCAGGGATCTCGGCCTGATCATACATCTTTCCGCCTGTACCTCCCTGAGTCCCTCCGCCAATACCAAGGTCTTGGTGGGCACTGTGGAGGAGGCGCTCAAGCTCGGGGCGGACGGTGTCAGCATCCATGTGAACATCGGAGATGAAAACGAGCCTTCCATGCTGGCGGATTTCGGGCGTATCGCCGCCTCGGCCGCGGAATGGGGCGTTCCGCTCCTGGCCATGGTTTATGCCCGGGGGCCCAAGGTGGCCAACGAATTCGACCCGGATGCGGTGGCGCACTGTGCGCGGGTGGGGGCCGAACTGGGGGCTGATATCATCAAGGTGCATTACAGCGGCAGCGTGGAAAGTTTTTCCCGTGTAGTGCAGGGTGCTGGCGGAGTTCCCGTGGTGATTGCCGGGGGCGAACGCACGGACAGTGTGCGCTCTTTTTTGGACATGGTCCGGGACGCATTGGATGCCGGGGCATCCGGCCTCTCTGTGGGCAGGAACGTTTTTCAGCATCCGGATCCGCGCGCCCTGGCGACCGTGCTGCGACGTCTTGTGCATGAGGACATGGCCGTGGACGAGGCCCTGAACGGGGTCTCCGGAGTGGTCTGATTCAGCAATCCTTGTTTTGATGTATTTTTTCCCGGGGAGCGGCGTCCGCTCCCTTTTTTTGTTCCCTGGCGCATTGGTCCCGGTTCATGAGCACGGCTTCGGAAACCTTGAATCCCTTTTGCGCCAAATGCCGCGCCTTGGGCAGGCTTCCCGAGCGGCCCGGCAAGCATATGAATATCATCGGCATACCACTGCATCCTCGTGTTTACTGCCGCAGCCCTCGCGGAGTGCGGTTTTCTGAGAGGAGGCCCACCCCTTGTCGGCCCTGCCGTGGAAATACGTTCGCCCATAGGGAAAAGTCCAGCAAAATATCTAAAAAACTTATATAATTCAAGCTATTTGTGTTTGCTGAGGCAGAAAAATATCTTATAAATATTTTGTCCTGCACAGGAGGTGATAGTAAAGCGAATTTTATAGATAGATTTATCTATAAAATAGAGCACAAAAAATGATTTCTCCCCATCGGGTTGCTGGTCGGAGTTGTGGCGTCGGCTACGCCTGGGGCGTTTCCTGAGAGGGGCGGAAAATGAACACGGGCAGTTCCGCCTGGGAAGTCCATTCGCTGCCGCGCTTGGTGGTCACGGACAGGACGTGTCTGCCTTCCTGGGTCACGGCCAGGCCCGGGAGCTGGAAATTGAGTTTGTGGAGCATGGTACCCGGACTGGCCACTTCCTGCACCCCGAGGGTTTCGATTTTCCCGTCCGGGTGGGTCAGCTGCAGGGCCACGGTAAAGGGTTCCGCGTCTTCAAGTTCCCACATGCTCCCCACATACAGGGGTGGGAGGGTGGCCGGCAGGTTCTGGACCACGGCGTGTTCTATGGAACGGATAAAGGAGGTGGCCCCGGTTTCCCGGTCCACAATGACGTCGCTACAGATAAGGGCGTAAAGCAGTCGTGCCATGCTCTTTCCTTTGGTGGGTTATTTTCTGGTCATGTCGCTCCACGCCCATACCACGTTGCCGCCGATGGCGCGGGTGATGTCCCCGTCGTAATCGCGTTCGAGCCTGTAGGTCATGGGCGGGAATTCCTTGCTGTTGTCGGAATAGAAAATCAGTTCGATGTCGTCGTCCAGGCGCTTGGTGTTGACCCGCTTGACCATGACGCCGCCTTCCTGACCGGGCTCGCAGACGAGCATGATCTTTCCGGCCGGGGTGGGGTCTCGGTCGTTGCGGTCCACGAGGACGATATCCCCTGGGTGCAGGGTCGGGACCATGGACATCTCGTTCTTGCCCACCTGGACCGCCACCAGGTTGGAGCGGAACCGCACGGATTCGTGGTGCCGCCAGACCAGCACCCAGCTTTCGATCTTGTCTTCGGGGATCAGGCCCGGGCCGGCGGCAACAGGGGATGCGGCCAGGGGGACGGCCAGGTAGTCCTCCGGAACCGGGTCAAAGGATTCCTCGCCGCTGGAAAGCTTGGTGGGCGAAACAAAACAGACTTCCATGGCCGCGTCCGCCGGTTCGTCGGGGAAGGACACCGCCGCGTCAAGCCCGTCAAGGATCTTGCCCAGGGAGTCGGCATTGAGTCCGCGCTCCCGCTTGAGAAAGCGGTTCAGTTGCGAAGGGTCCACTCCCAGTTCGTCGGCCATGCGTTTGTTGTTGGAGAATCGCCGTCCTTTTCCCACTCGGGCCAGAAGCGCTTCGCGCACATCATCGGTGAAGCCCATGTATGCTCCCTTATTCGAGAATTCTTCAGTAGGGTTAATCATATTTTTGGAAGAATGTCTAAAGCTTTTTGTCAAAACCTATTGACTAACAAATAGACATTTGGCTAATAATGAAACTGCGTGAGGGCACAACCCGTGGAGGAATTATGTTGCCAGTAGTGGAAATAACACGACTTGAGGAAGGTGAAGCGGGTACCATCGGCGCGCTTCGATTAAACAAACAATTGATATGTCTGACTCTTGAGCCTCCCGACAGGGAAAACGCCAGAAATGTGTCAAGTGTTCCGGCACAGCAGTATCGCTGCTCCAGGGTCCGTTCCCCGAAATTCGGGGAGACGTTCGAGGTCAACGACGTGCCGGGGCGTTCCTCCGTGCTCTTTCATCCGGGGAACGTGGTGGAGGATACCCGGGGGTGTTTTCTTCTCGGCCGGCATGTGGGCGCGCTGCGCGGTCGACGGGCCCTGATGGCCTCGGGCGAGGCTTTTCGGGAGTTTCTGGCCCTGCTGGAGGGCGTGGATTCGTTTCATCTGACCATACGTGAAGAGTATTAGGGGGCTTTGATGCAACAGCATATATGCCTGAAGGGCGCAAAGGACATTTGCTATGCGGTGGGAGAGAATCCCAAGGAAATAACCTCGCTGGTGAAATTGCACGGGTTGCCCGCCTGGAAGCGGGCCAATCGGGGGCAGTGGCGGGCTCTGCCCGAGGATCTGCGGCGCTGGGTGCGGGCTCAGCGGGACAAGAATATTGGCCGGTATCTGTATGGCGAGATCAGCTGATGTTTTAGGAGACCTGGTGGCGTATGCTCCAGGAGCCATTGATGCCGTCCGGCCTGAGGTCGGGCGGCATTTCTATTCTGACGCCGTTGCCGTCGGTTCGGCCGGTAAGGTGCATGTCGGCGGCGCGGAACGACTGTTCCATGCGCTGTATCCGGAGCAGGGTGTCGGGTGGCGGTGTTTTGGCGGAGCGCAGGGGCAGGGGGGGGCGAATTTTCGCGGCTCGTGTCTGTAATTCGACTTTCTTTTCTGGTGAATGTTTGACAAATGACTTTTCAAAATGAGTTCTTTCGGGAGTTATGTTTGCCGGATGACTTTTTTGTCGTGGTAGTTCCGTGGTGCCCAGCATGGCTACTTCCATAATTATGGGCTCGGGGGCGGTTTCCAGCGTGGGGCTGGGCAGGGGGGCGATACGAAGGGTTTTCAGGGGGGCGGCGGGCGTATTTTGCTCGGCCAGCAGGGTTGTCTGCGGCTCCTCAGCCTTGTTTCGATCCGTGTCCGGACCTATGAACCAGGCCAGTTTTTCCTTGATGACCATGTCCGGGGTCTTGTTGTTGGCTGCCAGCTCATAGGTGTATTCGCCCACGGTGTACACCGTGCCGATATACTGGGCCGGGCCCGTGAGCACGAAACCGCTGGCCCCCAGCAGGGCGCTGAGCACGAGGCAGCCGGAGAGCGGCAGCACGGTCGTGGCTATGAGTGCGCAGTTGCGCAGGGTGCTCCACTTCATGCCCCCATGACAGCAAAAGCCATGCCCCGTGCGGGATTCGGCAGAAAACCGAAGGGTTGCGAATGCTCTTTATTTGCCCCGGAGGCTCGACTGTCGAAGGCTTGACGCCTGCTTGTTGGTGACCAGGAATGTCAGCCCATAGACCGAGTCCAACAGGTTCCCCCGTGATGGGGAGAGATTGTAGAGCTCCTTGCCCGGTTCCAGCGAAGTGATGACTGTCCGTCCGATGACGTGGCGGCCCTCGTCACCGAACATGAATTGGGTTTTGACGCCCCACATGGTCTGGAAGACCACGGGTTCCCCGTCGCGCTCCCCGATGTAGAGCATGATGTGGCCCGGCGAACGGATCAGGGTCAGGAACGGGATGCCGTGTTCTCTCAGCGCCCGTTTCTTGTTGGCGCGACCGAGGCCCTTGAGCTCCGTGATGCTTCCTTCGTTATATTGCTGGCTGGAATTCCTGGGCAGGTAGATGCCGAAGGGGGCCATGAGGTCCATGAGGGTTGCGGAGCAGTCCCTGTCTTCATACAGGCCCCCCAGCCGTAAGGCCGCCCGAGCATGGCGTTGGCCAGCTTGGCAAAGGTGCGCGGGGTGGCGGGCAGGGGCATGAGCTCGGCATCCGTGCGGCAGATGTCCGCCTCCACGGCCACGGCGTTTCCCTGGGCGTCGCGGACGGGAATAAGGGTTTTGAAACAGCCGTTGTCCGGGCGTTGCGCCAGGGGCAAGACCGTGCCGATGTTGGCGGTGAACCGGAATCGGTCCTGGATGTCGCGTACCGGAACCTCATCCCTGGTGACGGCGATCATGGCCGGGGCGTTGAAGGCGTTCATGAATTCGCTGTCGGTCCAGGCGATGTCGCGTACCGGCACCCAGCCGAAGGTGAACCGGGATTCCACGAACACCCATTGCCCGCTTTTGCTGATGTGCTCGGCCCGGAGCGGAGTTCCCGCCAGCACCTGGGAGTTCTGCATGTAGTCGAAGGGAAAGCCTTCGCCGGGCTTCCGGAAGTCCCAGAACACGGGTTCCCGGGTGGGCAGGCTGCGCATGCTCGTGTTGGTCACGGCGATGCAGGGGCGGCTCATGCTCGGATAGGCGTCCTTTCGTGCCTCTTCGGCCACCATCCGCATCCATTCCGGATTCCGTTTCAGGGTGTTTTGTCCGAAGATTTCCTTGTTCGAATAGTGCGTCAGCGCCCAGTAGGCCGCGTCCTCCTTCACGGGCTGGAAGTCCGGAGCCCAGGGGCCGTAATGTTTGCGTAGGAACCGTGCGTACATCCCGGCCTGAAGCCCGGGGGAAAGCAGCGGCGCATCGGCGTCGAGGCCGTGGTAGGCGCCTGCGTCCTGGGGCAGGGTGTCCAGGTCGCGGATCATGCCCGGCCTGGGCATGGCGCAGGCGGAAACTAGCAGAATGGACAGCAGGCAGAAGGCATTACAAATATGTTTCATGATTACCTCACGGTACATAAGGGACGAAATCCGGAGTGCTGTCAATGGTCAGCCGAAAACCGCCCCTCTTAGAACCCGAAGCGCAGATAATCCTTGTCGCGGCGGTTGATGAACTGGATATAGCGGTACTGGCCCTTGATCTGGGCCTCCTCCACCATCTTGTATCCCAGGTCCTTGCAGGCCCGGCATGCGCCTTGGGGCACCTCGATGCCCAGGCAGAGCGGGTTGTTGGTGGACCTGGTCTCGTATTTCATGAGCCCCCGGCAATGCGGGCACTGGTAGACCATTTCTATCTGGGCCTCGGAAATGCCGTCCGTATCGTAGTAGATGTCCTTGTGGCGGATGAACCAGTCACCGGAGATGATGCCCTGCTTGGATTTTTCCGAGCCGTCGAAGGGGGGCGGGGTAAAGTAGAGCTCGGGCAGGGCTTCGCAGAGCTGCTCGATGTAGGCGGTGGTGCGCGCGTCCTGCTTCCACTGCTCCGGGCTGTAGTCGGGTTCGCGCACCTGGGAGTAGTCCACCCCGGCCATGGCCAGGCAGATGCCCAGGTTCACGTAGGGCAGGGCCCCCTGGATGGCGTATCCGCCTTCGAGCACGGCGATGTCCGGCTGCAGGATTTCGTTCAGGGCGGCGTATCCCTGGGCCGAGAAATTCATGTTCGTGATGGGGTCGGTGAAGTGGTTGTCCTGCCCGGCCGAGTTGATGATCAGGTCCGGCTTGAAGTCCTCCAGGATGGGCATGACGATGCGTTCCAGTGCCATAAGGAACCCTTCGTCCGAGGTGTTGGGCGGCAGGGGGATGTTCAGGGTCCGGCCCATGGCCGCGGGGCCGCCCAGGTCCTGCGGGAAGCCCGTGCCCGGGTACAGGGTTCGGCCGTCCTGGTGCATGGAGATGAACAGGGTGTCCGGATCGTGCCAGTAGACGTCCTGGGTGCCGTCGCCGTGGTGGCAGTCCGTGTCGATGATGGCGACGCGCTTGGGCCCGTAGTGCTCCCGGATCCATTCGATCATGACCGCTTCGATGTTGATGGTGCAGAAACCGCGCGAGCCGTGCACCACCTTCATGGCGTGGTGGCCCGGGGGGCGCACCAGGGCGAAGCTTTTCCGCCGTTCGCCGGTCATGACCAGCTCTGCGGCGCGGATGGCCCCGCCCGCGGAAACGAGATGGGAGCGGGTGACTACGGAGCTGGTTTCCGGGAAGCAGAAATGCACGCGTTCGATATCCTCTGTCTCGGCCACTCCTGGTTTGTATTCGCCGATGCCCTCGATGTCGAAGATCCCTTCCTCGCGAAGTTGGTCCTGGGTATAGAGCAGTCGTTCCTCCCGCTCCGGGTGGGTGGGCGAGATGGACCAGTCAAAGGCCGGGAAAAAAATGATGCCGAGTGTGTTTTCTGCCTTGAGCATGAAGTTCTCCTGATACCGGGCCTAGGAGGCGATCTTGCGCACCACGCCGGGACGGACCTGGCATTTGACGCGGATGTTTCGGCCCACCATGTCGTATCCCTTGACCATGTTGAAGCTGGACGAACTGGTGATCTGCGCGTCCTCGGGCTTCAGGAACACGCCCAGCTTGTCCAGGTGGATGGTCAGGTTGTTGACCGCGTCCTTGCGAGCGTCCTTTTCCGTGTAGGATGTGGGGATGTTTTCGCGGTGGGAAAGGGAAGGGATGAACAGCACATGGCGTTCGGTGTCGGCAAAGAGCTCCAGTTCCCAGGTTGTGCGGGTCAGGGCCGCGCCGATGGCGTTGGCCACCGAATAGTTGGAGGGCACGTCCGTGGACAGGCGGAACTGCTTGAACAGGTCGGCTTTCATGGCCTCGGCAGGGCCACCCATGAGGTAGACCTTGCGGGGCACGACCCGTTTGCCCTCCAGGAGCTCGTGGATGGTGTACACGGGCTTGGAGTTGATTTCGTCCACCAGCTCCCGCGTGGCCTTGTGAATGGCTCTGGCCGCATATTCCACGGCGGTTTCCGCCAGTTTTTCCGGGGAAAGGGAGTGCTTTTCCGCAAAGTCGGCAATGGCCTTTTTCGAGGCCTCCATATTGCCCAGGGCGCAGGCCCCGGTGCAGTTGAGCGCGTCGGTGAGGGTGGGGCGCTGGCCTCCCTGGCACACGGACGGGCCGAGCCGGTGGGGGCCGACCCGGATTTCCTCGCCGATGACCGAAATGGCTGAATCGCCGCCAATGCCGATGGACTTGACCTTCAGCGCCTGGACCAGGGTGGGGTGCGACCCGATGGAGATGCCGTCGCGTTCCACCAGGGGAGCGCCGTCCGCAAAGACCGCGATGTCCGTGGTGGTGCCGCCGATATCCAGAATTACCGAGTCGTGCACGATGTCGCACAGGGCGATGATGCCCATGACGCTGGCCGCCGGGCCGGAAAAAATGGACTGCACCGGGATCTTGCGCGAGGCCTCCAGGGGCATGGTGCCGCCGTCGGCCTTGAGCATGTTGACCGTGACGTGGGACATGCCCATGTCGTCCAGGGACCGGCGCACGGCGGTGGCGAACCCGTTGTAGAGCCGCCAGACCGCGCAGTTGAAATAGGAGGTGGCCACCCGGCGCGGAAAATTGAGCGCCCCGCCCTGCTCGTGCCCCATGGTCACGAAGTCCGCGCCTTCGCAGGCGCCTTCATCCGTGCATTGGCAGACCATGCGCCGGATCAGGTTCTCGTGGCGCGGGTTGCGGGTGGAGAATTTGCCCACGGCGGCAAAGACGCGCACCCCGTTTTTTCGGCAGGAGGCAATGGCTTTTTCGGCCTGGCGCATGGGCAGGGCCTTGATCTCGTTGCCTCGGTGGTCGATGGAGCCGTCCAGCACGTGAAAGTCCCGGCAGGGCTGGAAGTTGTAAGGGTCGATTCCCGGTCCGGCGCTGACCAGCAGCCCCACGTCCTCGGTGCGGCCCTCCACGATGGCGTTTGTGGACAGGGTGGTGGACAGGTTGAGCTGCTTGATGAGGGACTGGTCGATGTCCCGCAGGATGATACGCAGGGCCTCGGTGACCGACGAAAGCAGGTCGTCGTGCTTGGTGGGCACCTTGCAGGAGGCGGCCACCTCCACGCGCGGTCCGCTCAGGTCCAGGGCTACCGCATCGGTATGCGTTCCCCCCACGTCGATTCCTAGTAACATGCCGTCTCCTGTCTTCGTTGCGGTACGGCCAATGTTTACCACCCCTTGCGGAGCGGAGTCCATGCCCAAAACGGCAAACGGCATGATTCTCTCGGGGAATGGTTGCTGCGGCTGGGGGAGTTTTTGGAGGATGCCGTAACTCCTTGATTCCGGATTATATTTGACCGTGGGCACCCTGAAGTGTATGGGGTATGGAGTTGAACTGTAGCCTGCGACGGAAAATGAACGGGACCGCGATGGGAAAACGATGCGCCGCACTTGTGCTGTTTATCAGCCTTCTGGCCCTTGCCCCGGCCTGCCTGGCCAAGGGCGAGGTCAAGCCGTATCCCTTTACCGATCCCTATAAGGCCACGGTCTTCGGAACCCCGCCCGAGATGATCTACCACCCGGCCCGGGTCGGTTTCGTGGCTGAAAAGAGCCTGACCATCAAGGACCGTCATACCCCCGATCTTTTCTGGTATGCCGAGGACCTGGACTACAGCATGGTGCTCCAGGACAAGGGCGCCCCACTCATGTTCCTGGTGGCGGGCACGGGAGCCAGGCACAATTCCGCCAAGATGCGTTTTCTGGCCCAGGTGTTCTACAGCCAAGGTTACCACGTGGTCTGCGTTTCCTCTCCCACGCATTACAATTTCATTGTCAGCGCCTCCCGGTATGCGGCCGCGGGCTATGTGCCCCACGACGTGGAGGACCTGTACCGGGTCATGCTCTGGTGCAAGGAAGTGGTGGAAAAGCGGCAGCCCGTGACCTCCATTTCCGTGGGGGGCTATAGCCTCGGCGGCATGCATTCCGCATTCCTGGCCCGCCTGGACAGTCAGCGCGGCGATTTCAAGTTCCGAAAGGTGCTCCTGATCAACCCGGCCGTGAACCTGTATTCCTCGGCCCTGCGGTTCGATTCCTGGCTTTCGCCCAAGAACACGGGCGGCGAGACCCCGAACCAGATCATCGACAAGTTTTTCCGCCAGTTCGCGGATTTCTATAAGTCCCGAGAGCTCAAGACTCTGGACAGCGAGGTCCTCTACCAGCTTTCCGACTACCTCAAGGCGTCGGACGCGGACTACCGGGTGCTCATCGCCACGGCCTTCCGCATCACCTCCTCCTCCATGGTCTTCACTTCCGACGTCTGCCTCAATGCCGGGTACATCGTGCCCGCGGACAAGGTCCTGACCAAGTACGATCCCCTGCTTCCGTACATGAATGCGGCCTCGCGCATCCGGTTCGAGGATTATCTGGACGAGTATCTCTACCCCTATCTCCAGTTCCTGGGGGTGGAGGGCAGCAAGGAGGACGTGATCCGGCGGTGCAGTCTGGAGAGCATCGGGGAGTACCTGAAGGGTGCCGGGAACATCGCGGTGGTGGGCAACGAGGACGACCCCATCCTGGATGAGGGCAACCTGAATTTTCTGCGGGACACCTTTGGCGACAGGGTCAGGCTTTTCCCGCATGGTGGCCATTGCGGCAACCTGCAGCATGTGAATTTTGTCAACGCCATGCTTGAGGCGGTCAAGTAGGAGCGCCATGAACAGCAGCAGAACCATATCGTTTCATTCCCTGGCCCGGGCCGTGTGTCTGGTCATGGTGTTGCTGCTGCTCGGCGCATGCGCCTCCCGCAAGGTGGCTCCGGAACTGACGCTTGAAGACCGGCAGTTCCGCGCCCCGGTCTCCCATGTACCCAGCCCTGAGGAAATCAGGAATGCGGTCGAGGATTCCTATTTCGGCGTGGACGACCCCGCCAACAACTTCAACCGCACCATGTATTCCTTCAACGCCCATTTCGACAAGTACGTCTTCATGCCGCTGGTGAAGACCTACAATGCAGTGCTGATCCCGCCGGCGCGCAAGGGCATTTCCAACGGTATCGACAACCTCAACGAGGTTCCCACCTTTGTGAACTGCGTACTGCAGGGCAAGGGGAAAAAAGCCGTGGTTACCGTGGGCCGGTTTTTGGTCAACTCCACCATCGGTATTCTGGGGCTTATGGATGTGGCTTCGGAGATGGGGCTGACCAAGCACGAGGAGGATTTCGGACAGACCCTGGGCGTCTGGGGATTCGACGACGGCCCGTATCTGGTGCTGCCCATCCTCGGCCCGTCCAACGGGCGCGACGCCATCGGCCTGGTGCCGGATTACTTCATTTCCATGTACGAGATGGAAGCCATCTACAGCGCCGCGGACGTGAAGGACAAGTCCTCAGCCCGCAACATCAATTCCGGGACCCGGGCCATCAACGCCCGCGCCAATATCCCGTTCCTCTATTACTCCACGGATACCCCGTTCGAGTACGAGTTTGTGCGTTTCCTGTATACCAAGAAGCGTGAACTGGACGTCCAGAAATAAACAAGGATAAGAGCGCATCTACTTCGTTGCCGCAAGAAAGCCAGCTCCCCACGTATTGGATATACGCTGCGGGCTGGCTTTCTTTTGCGTTTCGTATCTGCGACCCTTCTCGGCAGTCTTGAAAAGGGCGTTTGATGGAGCAGATTCATTTTGATCGAAGCGAAATTGTAGCTGCATCAGCAATACAGGACCCCGAAGCCACTACACGTCCAGTTCGATGCCGATGGGGCAGTGGTCCGAGCCTTGGACCTCGGGTTCGATCCAGGCCCGCTTGACCTTTTTCTTCAGTTCCTCCGAGACAAAGAAGTAGTCGATGCGCCATCCCGCGTTGTTTTGGCGGGCGTTGAAGCGGTACGACCACCAGGTATAGTGGTGCGGACCCGGCTCGAACATGCGGAAGGTGTCCACGTAGCCGTGCTCTATGAATTTGTCGATCCAGGCGCGCTCGATAGGCAGGAACCCGGAGCGCTCGGCATTGGATTTGGGGTTCTTGAGGTCGATCTCGGTGTGGGCCGTGTTGAAGTCGCCGCCCACCACGATGGGCTTGGTCTTGCGCAGTTCCTGGGCGTGCTCCAGGAAGCAGTCGTAGAAGCCCATCTTGAACTCCAGGCGTTCGTCCGACATCTGGCCGTTGGGAAAATAGATGTTGAAGAGGTGGAAATCCGGATACTCCAGATGCTGCACCCGGCCCTCGTTGCGGTAGCGCTCGTCGGGAAGGCCTGTGAACACGGCCAGGGGCTCCGGGTTACAGAAGCAGCAGGTGCCCGAATACCCTTTCTTTTTCTGGGAGGAATTCCAGTAGTGGTGGCTGAAGGAGTCGGGCTCGCTGTGCTTGTGCGGCACTTGGTCCTTTTCCGCCTTGGTTTCCTGAAGCATGACCACGTCCGCGCCGCAGCCGTCCAGCCAGGAGCGGAAATCCTTTTTCAGTACGGCCCTGTAGCCGTTGACGTTCCAGGAATAGATGATCACGGGCGTTTCCTTGCTTGGGGTTCAGACGCGCAGAGGGAACCCGCCGCAAAACGGATTCCCTCCGGAAAATTGTTGGGCCCGATGCCCGGTGAACCGATTAGTCCTCGTTGGGGGTGCTGGTTTTGATCATCACCAGACCGCAGATGGTCATGACCAGACCCAGGAAAAACCAGAAATAACCTTCCATATCGTGCTCCTCCGTTCTTGGCTTGCAAGCCTTGTGGTTCTGACAACATAGCAAATTTTTCTCTGCATTGGAAGGAACTTGAGCCTGCGGCTTCGGCTTGAGCATTGTTGTGTTTCGGCCTACAACCGGGGCATGCAGCAATATGATGCCATTATTTTGGGCGCAGGGGCCTCGGGCCTGTATTGCGCCCTGCACGCGGCCCGGCGCGGCCGGAGTGTCGCGGTGCTCGACCACGGTCCCAAGGTGGCCCGCAAGGTCAGGATTTCCGGAGGCGGGCGGTGCAATTTCACCAATCTCGAATGCGGTGCCGGGCACTTCCTTTCCGAGAATCCCCATTTCTGCAAGTCGGCCCTGGCGCGGCACACGCCGTGGGATGTGGTGGCCTTTTTTGCGGAGCACGGTATCGGGTACGAGGAAAAGGCCGCGGGCCAGCTTTTTTCGGACCAGGGCGCGGGCCGCGTGGCGGGCGTGCTGGCAGAGCAGTGCCACCGCAGCGGCGTTGCGGTTCTGTTGGAGCGTGAGATCGGGAGCGTTTCGGGCACCGGGCCGTTTCAGGTGGAAACCAACGGCGAGTCCCTGGAGGCCCCGAAGCTGGTGTTGGCCCTGGGCGGCAGGTCCTGGCCCCAGGTCGGCGCTTCGGATCTGGGGTATCGCCTGGCGCGGCAGTTCGGACTGAATGTCGTCAAGCCAAGGCCCGGCCTGGTCCCGCTGGTGCTCTCCGGCAAGGAGGCCGAGCGCTGCAACCGGCTGGCGGGCACGGCCTTGCCCGTGGCCGTATCCACCAACGGTCAGACCTTCACCGATGACCTGCTGTTTACCCATAAGGGGATTTCCGGTCCCGCCGTGCTGCAGGTTTCCTCCTACTGGCAGAGCAACGACCCTGTGCTCGTGGACCTGATGCCCGGGCGGCGGGTGGAGGTCCTGGTGGAGGAAAACCGCCGGTCCAACGCGCTTTTCCGCAAGGTGCTGCAGTCCTGTCTTCCGAAACGTATTCTTCCGGAATTTATTCCGAAATCTATTGGTGAAACCCCGGTTTCCCAGCTGAGCAACAAGCAACTGCAACAGGCTGCGGACGCCCTGCATCGCTGGGAAGTGATCCCCTCGGGAACGGAAGGCTGGAAAAAGGCCGAGGTATCCTGCGGCGGTGTGGACACGGCAGAACTTTCGTCCAAGACCCTGGAGGTGAACAAGGTGCCGGGCCTGCACGTCATCGGCGAACTGCTCGATGTCACCGGCCACCTGGGCGGGCACAATCTGCAATGGGCCTGGGCTTCGGCCCATGCTGTGGGAGTGTTGTTGTAATTCGGCTGTTCGGAAGGGCGCATTCGCCTTGTCGATGCAAACAAGAAAAGCCCCGACGCGTCTGTTTCAAGATGCGCCGGGGCTTTTTTTTCGTACCCCTCTGAGCGGATTCGCTGTCAGGGGGGCGGGAAATTTGTGTTCAATCCGAGGTGAGCAGGGTGATCAGTTTTTCGGCCATGGGGTATTGCCGGATGAGCGCGGACCGGTCGCCGTGTTCGTAGTCGGCGTATTCGAAGCCCGGGGCCACGGTACAGCCCAGCAGGCCGAAACTGCCGCCCGGCAGAAGGCGCGTTCCCTGCCAGACGCCCTTGGGCGCCAGCGCCTGGAGCTTATGGCCCGCGGCGATGTCCTGGCCGAGAACGATGGTCTTTGCCGATCCATCCGGGTGCAGTTGGATCATTTCGCAGGGATCCCCCAGATAGAAGTGAAAGATCTCGTCGCTTTTCAGCCTGTGAATGTGCGAGAAGGTCGCCGGGGTGAGCATGTAGTAGATGGCCGTGCCGTGTGCTCGCGGGCCGTCGTATGGGCCGGGCAGGTGCTCTTGGAGCACGCTTTCCGCGCTACGGTAGGTCTCGGCAAAGAAACCGCCTTCCTCGGGGTGCGGCTCCAGGCGCAACAGGCGGATGACGTCTTCCGGCGTAAGCGCGCTCATGCCCTACCCCCCGTAATGCGGCGGCGGTACGTCGCTGGTTTCCATCTCCGAGGCCTCGGCCAGTTCCTTGAACTTGCGGGCCATGATGTTGAACAGTTTTTCCAGTTCATCCAGCTGCTTTTGCTGTTCGTAGACCACCTCGTTGAGCTGCTCGATGGTCCGCTCCTGCTCGGCGGTAATGGCTTCCAGCCGTTCTATGCGATCTTCCATTGCGGTACTCCTGTTGCTTCAGCCGCAGGAATACGCACGAACCGGCAGACAGTAAAGGATTATACCTTCTGTTCCACCTTGCTGAAGCAGGGGATGCACAGGGTCTGGCCGTCAAAGCGCCGGGTGCGCGATTCCATGGCTCCCTCGCCGCAGTGGTCGCAGACCAGGGTGGCCAGAATCTTTGCGGGCCTCGGGATGAGGGTGTCGGGCTCGCTGATGTGGAAGACCTCCTCCAGCGGGGCGTCCATGAGATTTTGCTGTTGCTCCCGGCGCAGAAGGGCGAGGCGTTCCTCTTCCTCGGGCGTGGCGGTTCCATCCACGCTTTTCTTCATGAGGTCGCGGCATTCGGCGTAGTTGGGGCCCATGGCCTCGGGCCGGAGCAGGGCGCGGAGGCCCTTGCCGTCGTTTTTGCGGTAGAAGGTGAAGGCGTTCTTGCCCCAGTCCCGGTGGATCAGGTTGCCCTTGCCAAAGGTGCAGCCGGTCAGGAACTGGATGGCGTCCACCCCGCACATGTCGGTTTCGCAGATGGTGGTCAGGGGCGTGTCGTTGTTGTGGCCGAATTCCCGCAGGCAGAGCTCCGCGGCGCGGATGCCGATGGACAGGCCCGGACAGACATGGCCGTGAAAGTCGATGGTTGCCTCGATGCGTTCCCGGGGGATGGTGGTGCTCATGGTCCGCTCCTATTGGGTCAGGTTGTGCTCATGTTGGTGTTCGCGAAGGAAATCGGCCTCCATGGTGTCCATGGGAACAACCACGGGCCTCCCCGCCACATGTTCGATATGCACCGGGACGTTGTAGACGTCCTCGATGATCTCCGCCGTGATCCGGCCGCGATCCACTGCGGCGTGGATGCGCCCGTCCTTGAGAAAAAGGAATTTGTCGGCAAAGCGCAGGGCCTGGTTGAGGTCGTGCATGGTCATCACCGCTGCCACGGCATGGCTGCGCACCACGGCCCGCACCAGGGAGAGGATCTCCACCTGGTTGCGTAGGTCCAGGCTGCTGGTGGGCTCGTCCAGAAGCAGCACGCGCGGTTCCTGGACCAGGGCACGGGCAATGCTGATCTTCTGCACCTCGCCGCCGCTCATTTCGTCCAGGTGGCGCAGGGCCAGTTTTTCCAGGCGCAGCCGTTTCACTGCCGAATCCACGATGCGCAGATCCCGGTCGCAAACGCGCCAACGGATGTGGGGCTTGCGGCCCATGAGGATGGCGTCAAAGGCCGTCATGCGTCCTGTCTCCTGCTTCTGGGCCACATAACCCAGCCTGCGGGCGATTGCGCCGGGTTCCATCTTGCAGACATCGGCATCGTCCACCAGGACGCAGCCGCCCGTGGGGCGGTGGATGGCGTTCATGCACTTGAGCAGGGTGGTCTTGCCCACGCCGTTGGGACCCATGATGGCCAGGACCTCGCCCTCTTCCACGCCGAAGTGCACGCCCTTGAGCACGGACAGGCTCTTGTAGGAAAATTCCAGGCCGTGAACGTTGAGGATCATGAGTTCCTCCTGGTGATGAGGTAGAGGAAGGCCGGAGCCCCGAGAAAGGCGGTCAGCACCGAGACGGGGAGAATGTGCGGGGCCAGCAGGAGCCGGGCCACCGTATCCGAAGCCAGCAGGAGAACCCCGCCGAAGAGGATGGAGGCCGGGATGAGGAAACGGTGGTCGTCCCCCACGAACCGCCGCACCATGTGTGGGCAGACAAGGCCCACGAATCCGATGATGCCGACAAAGGAGACGATGACGGCTGTCAGGAGGGAGGACACGAACATTCCGAGGATCCTGACCCGTTCCACCTGAACCCCCAGACCCTTTGCGGTTTCGTCGCCCGCATTGATGGCGTTGTAGTTCCAGCGGTTGCAGATGAAATAGACGCAGCCTGCGCCGGTGACCGAGCCCATGACGGCCAGTTCGGGCCAGTTGGCCCGGGCCGTGTCGCCGAAGGTCCAGAAGACCATGGCCGCCAGCTGCACGTCGTCCGCAAAGTACTGCAGGAACATGGTGCCCGCGGTGAAGAGCGCCCAGAGGGCGACCCCGGCCAGGACGGTGGTCTCCGGGGACGACCTGCGGATGCGGGAGATGGCGATGATGGTCAGGGTTGCGACCAGGCTCATGGCAAAGGCCACCGATGTCGTCACATAGGGGTTGTTGATGACGATGGCGTCCGTGCCCGTGGAGTGCATGGAACCCGAGTCCAAGACCATGACCGAAAGCGCGGCCCCGAAGGATGCGGCATGGGTGATGCCCAGGGTGAAGGGGGAACCCAGAGGGTTGCGGAGCACGGATTGCATGACCACCCCGGCCACGGCCAGGCCCGCCCCGGCCACGATGGCCGCCAGGGCCTGGGGCAGGCGGATGTTCCAGATGATGGCGTCCCAGCGCTTGCTGGCGGCCGAGCCTGTGAGGGCCAGCCAAACCTCGGCCAGGGGAATGTTCACGGCCCCGCAGCTGATGGCGACCACCAGGGCCGCCGCCAGCACCAAGCCGGTTCCGGCAATGATTGTCCGCTTGCGGTTGACGTGCCGGAGATAGTCGGCCGGGAGAACTCCATCATCAAAGTGCATGGCTACCTACTTGCTGAGGATTTTGCCCTTGTCGCCGATGCGGATCACGGACGGGTCCAGCCGCTTGAAGGCCAGGCCGCCGAATGCCGCCGACAGGTCCGTGAACACGGGCTTGCCCACCAAGAACGTGTAGATCTCGTCGGCTTTGGATGCGGAGTCCACGTCCGCAAAGGCCTCGGGATACAGGATCTTGCCGATGAAATAGGCGTCGGCCAGGGTGTTGCCGTGGTTTGAGGTGTACCAGTTGTAGGGCAGCACGCCGAAGACCCGGTCCTGCTTGCAGGCGGTCAGTTCCTGGAAGGACGGGTCGTTGTGCAGTTCGTAGAGGGAGTTGGATTCGGCCCCGGCCCGGATGGTGGAGAGGTCCACGAACAGGTAGCCCGGGTTCCATTCCAGGATCATTTCCTTGGCCATGTCCGCATGGCGCAGGGGTTCGGAACCGTCCTGCGGCGCGGCCACGTTGCGGGCGTTCAGGAACTGGAACGGGGGGTAGCCGGGTTCGGTGGAACGGAAACCGTGGGGCCCCTTGAAGGCGATGCCGCCCACGTAGCAACTGGGGCCCTGGAGGCCTTCGGTTCGTTTCTGCAGGTCCGCAATGGTGTTTTCCATGAAGTCGACGACCGCCTTGGCCCGATCCTCGGCGCCCAGCACCTTGGCCATGAGGGTCAGAGCCTGCTTCATGGCGTTCCTGCGCACGCCGAGGTCGCCGTAGTCGAGCACCACTACCGGAATGCCGGTTTTCTGCTGCAATTCGTCGGGATCATGTCCCATGGTGCCGTATGTCTTGAAGATCACCTGGGGCTGCGGCTCCAGCGCGGCGATGAGCTCCGGGTTGTCGTGCCCCCGGAATTGGCCGAACAGCGGCAGCTGCTTGAACTGCGGGTTGGCCATTGCATAGGGGCGGGCGTCGATGAGCCGGACCTCGAGCTCGGCGCTGTCCACCCCCACGATGCGGTCCTGCGCCTGGAGATAGGTCAGGTAGCGCAGACAGCCGGACCCGGAGGCCAGCACGCGCTGCGGGTGCACGGGCACCTCGACGCTGCGTCCAGCCATGTCCGTGATGGTCATTGTGGACGTGGTTGCGGTTTGTTGTGGTTGGTTCTGGTCGCAGCCGAACAGGAAAAGCGAGACAAGGGCAAGCAGGAACAGGCGTCGCATCATTGTAAAAACCTACTGTAGATGTTGGGTACGGGATATTTTACGATGAACGCAATGAGTATAAAAATACAGAAAACGTGTCAAACGGGGGCGGAATTCGAGAGGGAAAATCCGCAGGGATTTTTCAGGTCCGGTTGGTCAGGACAACCCCGGCGATGACCATGCAGCCGCCCAGCAACAGCGAGAGCTCCAGGGCTTCGCCGAGCATGAGTGAGGCAAAGAGCAGGGCGAAGATCGGCACCAGGTTGATGAAGATGCCTGCCCGGGACGGGCCGATGGCCTGGATGCCCTTGTAGTACCAGGCATAGCTCAGGCCCGTGGCCAGCACGCCCAGGTAGAGGATACAGCCCCAGTCCGTGAGGGAAGCCCTGGCAATGTCCTCTGCAAGGCCCGTGTGCAGGGCCGGGAAGAACAGAAAGGCCGAGCCGAAAAGACAGGACCACATGACCGCAACGGGCGGGGAGAGATGCTTCATGGCCGAGCGCCCGCCCAGGGAATAGGCGGTCCAGGCGGCCACGCAGCCCAGGATGAGCAGGTCGCCGGTGGAAACGCCCTGGCGCAGCAGGGTCATTGGGTTCCCGTTGGAGAGCACCACGGCCACGCCGCACAGGGAGAGCAGGGTCCCGAATATGCGCACCGGCCCGAATCGCTCCTTGTAGAGCAAGGCGGACAGGCCGGAGATGCATACCGGAATGCAGGCCACGATGAGGGCGGCCCGGCCCGCGGTGCTGTATTGCAGTCCCTTGAAGAAGAACCAGCTGTACATGAAGACGCCAGTGGCTCCTAGAAAGGCCGCATGGGGCGCAAGCCGCCAGGAAATCTTGGGAAAGCCCCCCTGGCCGTGGCTCACGAACAGGACCAGGAAGACGGAGGCCGAGAAAAAGCGCAGGAAGGAGGCGGACAGGGGAGCCATGTGGGTCGCCAGCACACGGCCGGCCACCCAGGTGCCGCCCCAGAGGGCCATGGTCAGCACCAGCAGGAAAAAGACGAAAGGAGTGGAGTTCCGGTTCATGATCCTGGTGGTACTGCCGGGGGCCGTGTCCGTCCAATCGGAAAAGCGGATACCTGGTCCTGGATCCGTTTATATCCCGAGCATGGCCACGGCCCGGCAGGGCGATCCGTCGCTGCCCCTGATGGGCAGGGGCAGGCAGGAAAAGGTGAACGGCTCCCTGGGCAGCAGCTCCAGGTTGGTCAGGTTTTCGATACAGACCATGCCCGCCCGGAACAGAGCCATGTGCGCTTCGTAGTCGTGGGTTTCCAGCGGGTCCGGAGAGGGGCTGTCCATGCCCACGCCTCGCAGGTCCAGTCCGGTGAGGAACCGGGCGGCCAGCACGCTTAGCTCGGGCCAGTCCCGGTAGTACTGGTCGTTTCCCCAGTGCCTGTCCCAGCCTGTGCGCAGCAGCACGAAGTCCAGGTCGTTCGTTTTGGTCAGGGAGGACAGATGTTCCGGAGTGATGAGCTGGCCCGCTTCGGTGAGGTCCACCACCATTGCCTTGCCCACGAAGTATTCCGCCTGGAACCAGTCGATGGTCGGGCCTTCCTGAAGCATGTGGTACGGCGCGTCCATGTGGGTGCCGGTGTGCACGCCCATGTCCAGGGCCGTGACCGAGAAGCCGTAGGTCTCATAGGTGCAGGGGCGCGGAAACCGGGGCGGCGTGTCTTCCGGGTATACGGGCATGCCGGGCTGAAGCGGATGGGTCAGGTCGATGACTTTCATGGGGAGCCTCCTTTTTCAACTGGTGAACATGAGCGCGTTGGGTCGTTCTGTGGTGGGCCGGTCCGGGGTCAGCGCTGCGTTTACGTTTTCCCGCATCCGGGCCATGGAATTGCCCTTGAGCAGTTCGCTCTGCATGCGTAGGCCGTAGGAAAAATTGGCGGTGATGTACACGGCTATTTTCTTGAACAGCTTGACCTGCCGGGCCGGGTGGTCGAAATGCTCCTCAATGGCGTCCAGGAGCTTCAGGGCATACTGGCGGTAGGCGTCCTCCCGGGGGGCGTTGTCACCCGCCATCTGGGAGAAAATCCAGGGCCGGGCAATGGCCATGCGGCCGAGGGCGATTCCGTCGCAGCCGGTGTGTTCGAACATTTTCAGGGCATCATCCGGGGTGCAGACGTTACCGTTGCCGATGACCGGGATGGACACCGCCTCCTTGAGAAGCCGGATGTGGTCCCAGACCGGAGGGCGTGAGCGTTTGTCCGGAGCCACGCGGGGATGGAAGACCAGGGCGTCCGCCCCGGCCTGCTCGAATGCCTTGCCCAGGTTCACGGCCGGTCCGGGGTCGCCGCTCCAGCCCGTACGGAATTTGATCGTCACCGGGATGCCTACAGCCTGGCGTACCGCCCGAACCACGTCCACGGCCCGGTCAGGGGCGCGCAGCAGGTCGGCCCCGCAGCCCTTCTTGCAGATGCCGCCCACGGAACAGCCCATGTTGATGTCCACCCCGAAAAAACCCTCGGCCTCCACGCGCCGGGCCGCAGGGACGAATTCCTCGGGCCGTGCCCCGGCCAACTGGCAGGAAAGATGGGGCAGCTCCTCCTTGCGGAACTTGAAGATGGGCGAGGTTGCCGGGTTCTCCTTGGGCAGGCCTAGGGCGCTGCACATTTCCGACACCATGAGCCCGCAACCGCCATAGCCTTCCAGCACCTGCCGGAAGGCCACATGGCCGAGTCCGACCATGGGGGCGAGCCAGAGCCTGTTGGCAACGGTCCTCCCCCCACGTTCAGTGGGCGGTTGACCAGTCGTGCGAGTGTCTCCCGGGTATTCATGCCTGTTTTCCTGTTCTGCGGGCAACCGGTTATCCTGATTCCCCTTTCGCGTCCAGCCGTCCCCCTGTCAACAGTCTTTTTTTTCCCTGTGACGTCCTTTTGCCGTGCTTTTTTGTCCGGCCGGGAAAAGCGGGGGTAAGGTGCCTGAAACCTTCTCGGAACAGGAGCAGAGCATGAGTATTGCCACACCGGCGTTGACGAATTTCACCTCCGGGGAATTGAGCCCCAGGTTGGAAGGCCGTACCGACCTGGCCAAGTATTTCAACGGCTGCAGGACGCTGGTCAACTTTCATGTCCATCCCCACGGGGGAGCCACCCGGCGTTCCGGGTTCCGGTTCGTGGCCGAGGCCTTGGGCCGGGAAAAGCCGGTCCTGCTCATTCCCTTCGAGTTCAACCCGGAGCAGACCTACATCCTTGAGCTGGGAGAGGACGCCAGCGGCCGGGGTTGCATGCGGGTCTTCACCGATCACGGCCTGGTGCTGGACAGCCAGGGACAGGTCTATGTGAAGGACATGCCCTATAGGGCCGAGGAGTTCTCCCGGTTGCGCTACGTCCAGTCCAACGATGTGCTCATTTTGGTGCATGCCAAGCACCCGCCGCGCCGGCTGACCCGCACCGGGCACGACAAATGGAAACTGGAGGAAGTGTTTTTTCTGGGCAAGCCCGAGGCCTGGAAGGAGGATAACTATCCCTCCTGCTGCTGTTTTTTCGAGGAGCGCCTGGTGCTGGCCGCCACGCCGGACAAACCCGGCACCATCTGGTTTTCCCGTACCGGCGACATGAACGATTTCCGGCTCAAGACCTGCGAGGTGCCGCAGGAGAAGTGGCGCGACCTGCTCATCAAAGGTTCCAAGCGGGGCCGGGCCAACGACACCTTCGTGGTGCTCATGGGTGGACTGTTCGACAAGTCCGCGGGCATCCGGGGGCTCAATGCGAAAGGCGAGGATTGCTATTACCGGTACAAGGGAAATCGCGTTTTTGCCCCGGACACCAAGGATCAGACCGTGACCTTCGTGCACAATCCGTCTTCGGACAGCCATATCGAGTCCATTTGGGATGCATCCGGCGTCCTGCGAGACGGATTTTGGGATTGTCTCAAGGCGGGCGACCGCGTGGAGGCCCCTGCAGGGGACAAGCCCTTGGATGACGACGCCATCGAAGTGACCCTGGCCGGGCGCGAGGGCAACAACATCGAATTTTTGGTGCCCAAGGCCCGGCTTTGGGTGGGCACCACCGGGGGGGAATGGACCGTGGGCGGCGCCCGGCTCGGGGCCACCACGCCAGACAATATCAAGGCCAACCACGAGGGCTCCTGCGGCTCCTCGGGGGCGCGTCCGGAAACCGTGGGCTTTTCCACCCTGTTCATCCAGCGTTCGGGCACCAAGATTCGCTGTATGTCCTATCGCTATGATTCGGATGCCTATTCCTCTTCGGACCTGACCCTGCTTTCCGAGCACATCACCGGGCCGGGCGTGTCGCAGCTGGCCTATGTGCAGGAGCCGGATTCCACGGTTTACGGCATCCGCAAGGACGGAACCCTGGTGGCCCTGACCTATGAGCAGGACGAGGAAGTCATGGCCTGGACCCGGCTGGAGACTCTGGGGAGGGTGGAGTCCATTGCCTCGATCCATGACGACAGCACCCGGCGCGACGAATTGTGGGCCGTGGTGCGAAGGTCGGTGAACGGCAGCGAGCGGCGCTACATCGAATATCTGGAGGGAGGTTTTGACGGGCCGGTGGAAGAGGCCTTTTTCGTGGACAGCGGGCTTTCCTACCGGGGCGAGCCCATAGAGTCCCTTTCCGGGTTGCAGCACCTGGCGGGCGAGATGGTCAGCGTGCTTGCGGACGGTGCCGTGCAGCCGGACCGGAAGGTGGCTGCCGACGGCAGCATCGAATTGGACCGGCCTGCGCGCGTGGTGCATGCAGGGCTTCCCTATAGGTCGATGTTGCAGCCCATGCGCCTGGATGCCGGGAGCGAGCGGGGTACGGCCCAGACCAAGCGCAAGCGTATCATTCGTGTTTCGGCTCGATTTCACAAGACCCTGGGCGGCCGGATCGGACCGTCCGAGGAGAGGCTTGAACCGGTGTATTTTCGGTCTGCGTCCGCGCCCATGGGCAGCCCCCCGGGGCTTTGGTCCGGGGACAAGGGAATCCGTTTCCCCAAGGGATGGGATCGCGACGGCGTCCTGACCATCGTGCAGGATCAGCCTTTGCCCATGACCGTGCTCATGATCGTACCGGAAGTGGTCATCAACGAATAAAAGGAGAGGTTTGTATGGGATATTCGGGAGCGGCGGGCAGCGCCGCCGGAGGCTCAGCCGCGGGCGGTGCGGGCGGCGTGTGGGGCATGGTTTTCAGTACCGCCATGAACCTTGTGCAGCAGAAACTCCAGGCTGATGCGCAGAACAGCGCCTGGAAGGATGCGGAAGAGGCTGCGGAAAATCAGGCGTTGCTTCAGGAGGAGCAGGCCAAGGGAGAAGCGGCCGAGTCGTTGCTTCAGTCCAGACGGGAAATTTCCCGATACCGCAAGGAAGCGGCCCAGCGCAGGGCGGCGACCCGCGCCGAATGGGGTGGAGCAGGGCTGGCCAACAGCGGTTCCGTGGCGCTCGGACAGGCCGCCGATGCGGTCCAGGACAGGCTTGATGCCGACGACATGCGTTTCAATGCCCAGCAACAGGCGCAGGGCATCCTGTCCCGGGGACGGGCCAAGGCCAATGCCACGCGCATCGGCGGGGGCGCGGACATCAAGAAAAGCACTCTTTCTCTCGGCTCCGGAATTTACGGGCCGAGGAGGTAACAATGACGGTTTCATCCACCATTTCGCGTACGGCGTACTCCGGCAACGGCTCCACCAGGAATTTCGCAATACCGTTCATGTTCATCAAGGACAGTGACCTGGAGATCGTGCTTCGCGCCGCTTCCGGTACGGAGGCGCAGCTTTCCATTTCCACGGACTATACCCTGTCCGGCGCAGGAGAACAGCACGGGGGCGTTTGTTCTTTGAACTCGGCTCCCAAAGCCGGAGAAGTGCTGGTCATCAGGCGCAACCCGGCAATGATCCAGGAGGTCGACTACCTGGAAAACGACGCCTTTCCTGCCCAAAGTCATGAATCCGCCCTGGATCTGCTGACCATGATCTGCCAGGCGCTCTCCGAGCGTTTGGACCGGACGGTCTCCCTGAGGTTGTCCTCGGCCGTGACCGGCGTGGAGATCCCCGATCCCGATCCGGGGACCGCCCTGGTCTGGAATGATTCCGGTGACAATCTGACAAACAAGAGCCTTGTCGCCCAAGGGCTGGTGGGGTTGCCTTTGGAGATATCCCAGGGGGGCACCGGCTGCACCTCCGCTGCCGACGTCCTTGCCGCCTTTGGAGGCGAGCCTGCGGATGCCTCCCTGCTCAAGAACGCGAAGCAGGGCCAATCTCTGGAGGCGGCCTTCCTGGAGCCCTATTTCGAAATAACCGACGCTGCTGAGCCCCCCATCAACCTTGCTGCGCGCAATCGCTTCAAGTGGATATTGAGCGCGGACCGGACCTTTCCGGATTTGAATCCGGCAGCCGAAGGGGAGTGGCATTTCAACGTTTATTCAGGTGGGCACGCCCTGACCCTGGCCGCCGAGTGGGGGGCAAGATTGTCGGGGAGATCCAGGCCGGAGCCTCCATGCACCGCCTGTGCCTCGTCAACGACGGCACGAGCCTGACCCTCTACATCGACAACAAAGGAGGCGCATGATGGCCCGGACACCGAAACGGGGGCATGTGGGAGGAGGGGCGGCCAAGGTGTATCCGTACGAGATTCAGCAGAGCGCCTTTTTTCCGGGCGTGAACGGGGTTTCATATCTGGAACGCACCATTGCAGCCAGCTCCGCAGATCGCACAAAGGCCACGTTTTCCTGCTGGGTTCGTCCGAATCAGGCGGCTACGTCGAACTTCCCGTGGCTGTTTGGCGCAGGGCCAACAAGCGCTGTCATGAATCCACGTTTTGGTATCTGGCTTGGGAGGGATACGGTAACGACATATGGGCTCATGATTTATGAAGCGAACTCCGCGGGAACCGTTAGGGTCGATTATCGGGTGGACAACTCCAAGCTTTTTGCCGATCCGGCTGGATGGTATCATATTTTCGTTGTTATCAACAGCAACGAAGCAATATCTGCAGACCGGATAAAAGCCTATATCAACGGTGCTCAGGTTTCGTTGATCGTACACAAGGCAGTGCCTTCGGGGCATGAGATACTTTGGGGAGATTGTACGCAGCCGCATCTTTTTGCTGGTGTACTTGCAGCAACTGCTACGAGCGCCATTTCGCATCCCAACTCGTATTATGCGGAAGTCGTTCACATTGATGGCCAAGTTCGTACTCCCGATGATTTCGGGCAATGGTCAAAGCTCATCCCATCCCTTTGGGTTCCCAAACAATACGTTGGGACTTATGGACGCAACGGGTTCCACCTCGACTTTGCCAATGGCGCGGCCCTTGGTAACGATGTGTCCGGTAACGGCAACCACTTCTCTGCGCAGGGTGCACCGTATCAGCTTCTTGATACACCGACCAACACGCATTGCGTTTGGAACAACCTTGTGTACGAATGGAACACCGGAAAGGGTGTCTACACCAACGGCAACCGCACGGCTTCAACCTCTGCAGACCAGTCCTTCTCAATGTCGCGAGGGACAGGCTTATACTCTGCTGTCGAGGGTGTTTATTGGGAATTGGCTCTCGATTCACTCGTGGATAATACCAATTACTACTACGGACTGTGTGCATATGATGCACCCTACGGCAACATGATTGCAGAAGACGGCTATTTTACATGCAGCGCAACTGGCTACTGGAAAGGTACCGTGTTGACCAATTGGGCGGCAAATCCCAATCTCAAGACAGGCGATGTTATACAGTTTGCAGCAAAAGATAACAAAATGTGGGTCGGGAAAAATGGCGCGTGGTTGGAAGGAGGCAACCCTGAGAACGGTACAAATCCGCTCATGACCGACTTACCCGATTGGATTGTCCCGTTCGTTACGCCATACAAAACGAACGAAATCACCACGCTGCATTCTGGTGCTACGGGGTTCACCTACACGCCGCCCTCTGGCTTCAAGACATTATGTACGGCCAACCTGCCGGAGCCGGAAATCCTTAACCCGGCAACCGGCAACGACATCGCACTGTATCAGGGCAATGGAACCACATTGGATATCAGCGGCCTCAACATGGCCCCGGATTACGCCAATATCAAAGACTGTTCGGCCTCGGCCCACTGGCTCATGTGCGACACGGTACGTGGTGCCACCAAAGCCTTGGCTACCAGCTACAGCGGCGCGGAGTCTACGGAAGCTACGTCTATCACGGCGTTCAATTCCGACGGGATTTCCCTCGGCAACTACAGCCGGGTGAACAACAGCGGCGCTAACTTCTTGGCGCAGTTCCTCAAGCGAGGGCCTGCGTTTGGCTTTGACATAGTGCCCTATAACGGTGCGGGTCTTGCTGGCTTGCAGATTGCGCACAACTGCGGCGGCGCGCCGGAACTTATCATCGTCAAATGCACGTCCGGTTCGCAGAATTGGGGCGTCTACCACGTTGCTGCTGGGGCCACCAAGTATGGGCTGTTGAATGACACCCGGGCTTTTAACTTATCCTCTTCTCTTTGGAACGACACAGAACCAACCGCAACACACTTTACAGTAGGTGATTGGACCGGTGTAAACCAAGACGGCCAGCAGTACGTTGCTTATATCTTCCGCTCCGTACCCGGATTTTCCAAGGTGTTCAGTTACGAAGGAAACGGAAACGCAGACGGCCCGTATACAGACCTCGGATTCAGGCCAAAGGCCATAATGCTTAAAGATTCGGCGGCTGCGGTGCCTTGGTACTTTTTCAACACGGAGGTTAATCCCATAAACCCTGTTGAAGATTACCTGTACCCGAACGCTGAGAACGCAGAACAGACCGCAGCAGGACTCCTCACATGTACGAGTACAGGATTCAAGGTAAGCCGAGTCTCTGGTGGCATCAATACAAACGGTGACACCATCATAGGCATTGCCTGGGCTGAACAACCTTTCAAATACAGCAACGCTTTTTAGGAGGGAATGATGCAACTCAGACAGGAAACCTACTGGCTGCTGCCGAGAAACGGGCGAACCTACCGCGTGCTACCCCGGGAACAAATCAAAGGCCAGCCCATCCCGACCACGTGGGCCGGGGTTGGCCAGGCCCGGGCAAAAGAGCTGGGCGCGGTGGAGTGTCACCGTGATATGGTGCCGCCGTATCACTCCATCCCCGCAGAGACGGATCCCTGGACTGTGGAAGAGGCCGACGGGGTGAGGCATTATCGGCTGGATATGGCCATGCTGGTTCATGATGGTGAAGCCGAAAATGCGGCTTTGGCGGACAGCCTGCGCAGACAGCGCGATGAAAAGCTCAAAGAGAGCGACTGGGCCGTCCTGGCCCTGGAACGCCGCATCCGTCTGGCTGGCGGTACCGGGGACGGCGTGCCGTCCCTAGAGGAAAACTTGGCCCAGTGGGATGCCTACCGGGAAGCCCTGTGCACCCTTCCGGACTCCGCCGGATTTCCCCAGGAAGTGCAATGGCCTGAAAGGCCCGAATAGTTCGGACACCCTTTTCATACCAACATCATAGATCCCGAACGGGCGCGGGCCTGATCATCCCGCGCCTATCCGGCTGCGGCGAGCCGGGTGCATCTGTAAGAGGCGTTCATGCCATGGTAAATGGATTTACGGTAAGTTTTCGCAAGCTTGCTGGTCTTGTCTCACGCGTATGAAAAAGGAGTAGTGAATGTCTCAGTTCAACTACCAGATCAAGGACATCAGCCGCGCGCTGACCGCCGTCATCACCCTCAACTCCGGCGGCTCCGAGCCGTCCACCACCTATCCGTTCATGCTTTGGATGGATACCAGCGTCACTCCGGCCGTGCTCAAGCAGCGCACCGAGGCCGACGACGCCTGGATCGAGATCCTCAAGGCCGACAACATCCCCTTTGATGACGGCCAGACTCAGATTAACGCGGAAACCGTGCAGCAGGCCATCGAGAAGATCAAACAGCTCATCGACGCCCATGCGGCCCGTACCGACAACCCTCACCAGGTGACTGCTGAGCAGTCCGGGGCCTATACCAAGGCCGAGGTCGACGCGTTGCTGAAAAAAGCGGGCGCGGCACCTATCGGTTCCGTCACGGCCCTGGCTTCCTCCGTGATTTCGGAAGGCTGGCTGGCCTGCGACGGCGCGGAAGTCTCTCGTACGGACTATGCCGATCTGTTCGGCGTTCTCGGCGAGACCTTTGGCGTGGGCGACGGTTCCACCACCTTCAACCTGCCGGACCTGCGTGGAGAATTCATTCGCGGTCTGGACAGCGGTCGTGGCGTGGATGCTGCCCGAGAGCTGGGTTCCCAGCAGGATTATGCAATGGAAGATCATAATCACAAAATGCGTCTTGTTCAAAAAAGCGGCTCTGGTTCTGGCTGTGCAGGAAATGCTAGTTTTGACGCATATTCGAGTGAAACAGTGCAATCCACTGGTTTGTCGGGCTCTCCCTACAATGTTGCAAGTGAAACCCGTCCGCGCAACGTGGCCCTGACCTACATCATCAAATATTAACCGTTTCCCATTCAAGGGCCGTCTCGGGGCCGCCCGCCTTTGCAACATAAACACTCAAGGAGTGAAATACATGTCCCAATTCAATTACCCGTCTAACAACCTGGGCCAGGCCCTGGACGCCATCATCACCCTGAACTCCGGCGCTTCCGAACCTCCGGCCACCGCGCCGTACATGCTCTGGATGGACACCAGCAAGACCCCGGCCGTCATGCGCCAGCGCAACGGCGACGACACCGGCTGGATCGACCTGTTCGCCGCCAACGCCGTGGCGGCCGTTCCCGTGGGTACGGTCAACGCCATTGCCGGCGCGGCCATTCCCGACGGCTGGCTGGAATGCGATGGTGCGGAAGTCTCCCGCACCCAGTATGCCGACCTCTTCGGTCAGATCGGCACCATCTATGGCGTGGGCGACGGTTCCAGCACTTTCAACCTGCCGGACCTGCGCGGGGAATTCATTCGCGGTCTGGACAACGGTCGCGGTGTGGATGCCTCCCGTGCGCTCGGTTCCGAGCAGGGCGATGCCATCCGCAATATTACCGGCCGTTGGAAGAACTCTCAGATCAACACCCTCCCTGGCAATGCTATTCCGGAGAATTCCGGTGTGTTCTCCAAGTCTGGTAGCTACGCATACAAATACGATGGGGGAGCCCGGACCATCTCCGAATGGATGAACTTCGATGTTTCCACTCAGGTTCCAACCGCCGAGGAAAACCGTCCCCGCAACGTGGCAATGAAATACATCATCAAATACTAACCACATTCCGTTTAAGGGCCGCCTGCGGGCGGCCCGTCTTTTCAACAGCAATACGCAAGGAGAAAACATATGGCTCAGTTCAATTTTCCGTCCGACATCCTGCAGGCCTTGGACGCCCTCAATACCCTGAACTCAGGATCTGTCGAACCTCCGGCCACCGCGCCGTACATGCTTTGGATGGATACCGGTGCCGCCCCGGCCGTGCTCAAGCAGCGCAACGGCGACGACACCGGCTGGAACGTGCTGCTCACCGCTTCCAACACATCCTTTGACGACAGCACCGCCCAACTCGGCGCATCCGACGTGCAGGCGGCCATCGAGAAGATCAAGCAGTCCCTGGACACCATCCTGAACAAGCCCGCCGATGTGCCTGTGGGCTCCATCAACGCCCTGGCCGTTTCCACGGTTCCGGCAGGTTGGCTGGAGTGTGACGGCGCAGCCGTCTCCCGCACGGAATTCGCTGCCCTGTTTGCCCTGCTCGGCACCAAGTTCGGCGCTGGCGATGGTTTCAGCACCTTCAATCTGCCGGATCTGCGCGGCGAGTTCATTCGCGGTTGGGACAACGGCCGTGGCGTGGATGCGGACCGTGTATTAGGGACTTCCCAGTTGGCGGGCGTTGGAGAGCATGACCACTCGCTTCTCGTGAACATGTCGACTTGGGACGGTGGCGGCGGCCACGGTGGGTATGCCTATAACTATTCCGTGGGCAGCAATCACTTCCGGGGCCTGACTGGTGTAAACCAAGCTATCCACGGTTATAGCGATACGGTTGGTGGAGCTGGTGACTATGCTGGCCAGCCGCTGGTTAAAATGGCACAGGCTGATGCCGAAACCCGCCCCCGCAACGTGGCCCTCATGTATGTGATCAAGTACTAGCCTTAATTACACTTAGGCCGCCTTCGGGCGGCCATTTATCTACGGATATCCAAGGAGAAAACATGCCTCAATTCGATTATACGTCCAATCTCATGAAACCGGCTCTCGATGCCGTGGTCACGCTTAATTCCGGCTCCATGGAACCTCCCTCCACCGCGCCGTACATGCTCTGGATGGATACCAGCGCCACCCCGGCCGTGTTCAAACAGCGCAACGGCGGTGATACCGGATGGAACGCCCTGTTTATGGCGTCCAATATCATTTTTAATGATGGAGAAACCAAGATTCAGGCTGCAAACGTCCAGGAGGCCATCGAGAAGATCAAGGCGCTTATCGACGCCCATGTGGACCGCAAGGACAACCCGCATGAAGTGACCGCCGAGCAGGTGGGCGCAACCCCGCTGGGACATAAACATACTTTGTCCGATATCACCGACGCGGGCGAAGCCGCTGCCATGGACAGGGCGACGGAAGCTTTAGTGGAAGAGGGTGTCGACAACAACACTGTGGTCACCCCTGCATTAATGAAGAAGGCCATACATACTTTCGGGAGCCGCAACACTCAGCTCATCACTGAGGATTGCTCTTTTGTGGTCCCTGCCGAAAAGATTTGGGTCGAGATTGCCGGAGGTGGCGGAGGCGGAGGAGGGAGCTTTGCCAACGGGATGCATGGATATGCTTGCGGAGGCAGTGGTGGCTCTGGTGGAAACTGCATGGTGGAGATAGGTGGTTTGACTGTTGGCGATGCCGTGATATGCAAAGTCGGAAGCGGAGGGACGAGAAATCCTAACCCTGCCTATCCAAGCCACACTCCTAATCCGGGTGTTCCTGGTGGGGAGTCTGCCTTTGGGGATTATGTGTCGTGTACTGGGGGAACAGCCGGAAGCAGTGCGACTAATGGCTTTGGCTCGGCTGGTATGAGTGGGCGAGTTGTTGTAACTAATGAAAAAAACGTTGTGTTAATGAAGGATTTTAGCAACTGCGGGATCGCTGGGCACCGTGGTGTAACCCCTGGAGGCAAATCAATATTTGGAAGTGTGTATGGTGCAGGAGGGAACAGTGTATACCTTTCAGGTCATTCTTCGCGGGATGGTCAACATGGCAAGCCTGGAGCCATCCTCGTGAGCTGGTAACATCAATCAAGGCCGCCTTTGGGCGGCCTTTTCTTTTTCACCCGCTTGTATCAAAGCGCACGGCAGGATACAGAGAGGACAAGACCGGAGGAAGAAGACATGAAGCGCATGCGGGTCAAGGTGGAGCCGGGCCGGATGGAGAAGCTGCTGGCCAGGAGCGGTTGGGGGGCGGCCTTTGAGGAGGACGACCTCAGGAGCGTGGCCGAGCGGTTCTGGCTGGAGACCGCCCCGGAGGGCGAGGCACTGTTCGAGCAGGGCGACAGGGACGCCTACATGGGTATCATCGTGGATGGGGCCGTGGATATCTCCCGGCGCGACGGCGGCGGTGCGGATCGGCTCATCACCACCCTGGGTGACGGCGCGGTCTTCGGCGAGATGTCCGTGCTGGACGGCCAGTCCCGGTCGGCCTCGGCCCGGGTGCGGAAGGACCTGACCATGGTGGTGCTCACGGCCGAGGATTTCGGAAGGCTGGTGGTGGAGCGCCCGCGCCTGGGCCTGACCCTGGTGCGCGCGGTCTCCCGCCTTGTCAGCCTGCGGTTGCGCCAGATGGACAATCTGCTGGAGGAGTACTTCGGCTAGGATTTCTTCTGCTTTTTCCGCCACTGGCCGGGCGTCATGCTTAGGCCGCCGCGCAGCCAGAACCCGCGGCGTTCTTCCCTCGCAATCTTTTCCGCCTGTTTGAGCCTTCCATAGTAACGGCCGTTTGGTTTGACCATGATGGGCATGGCCAGTCCGCTCTTCACCAGTTCTTCGTTGAGCATGGATCTGTCGTCGTAGACATAGGCGAGAAGCCGACCATAGCGGTCCCGCTTTTCCCGGTCGTATTCCAGCCGGAGTTCCTTGCCGTAGCAGAAGCGCATGGTGAAGGTCTTGGCCTGCACCCCGTATTCCTGGTCCCATTCGGGCGCATCAATGCCGATGAGCCGGACTTCAACCGGCCGGTGGCCGAGGCGGACCATGATGGAATCGCCGTCAATGACGTTCAGGAACCGGGCCGACTCGGCGCGGGCCATGCCGGGCAGGAGCAGGGCGGCAAAAAGGAAAAGAAGGAGAAGTCGTTTCATGATCTGTGCGCGGGGAAGATTCAGGATGCTTGCTTTCCGGGGCGGTCTTTTCTTCCGGAAACCCCGGGCGGTTCCGGCGACTGCTGGGCAATGAGCTTTTCCGCCTCCATGGCGGAGAGGGGCTTGTGGAACAGGAAACCCTGGACGCATTCGCACTCCAGGGGGGAAAGGGATGCGTACTGGGCGGCGTTTTCCACACCCTCGGCCACCACGTCCAGGTCCAGGCTGTGGGCCAAGGCCACCACCGCACGCACGATCTCCAGGTTTTCCTTGTCCTCTCCCAGGCGGGAGATGAAGCTGCGGTCCACCTTGAGGGTGTCCACGGGCAGGCGCTGCAGCTGGGTCAGGGAGGAATAGCCCGTGCCGAAGTCGTCGATGGAGAACTGCACCCCGTATTCCCGCAGCCGGTTCAGGATCTGCAGGGCCATTTCCGGGTTGTCCATGAGCGTGCTTTCCGTGATCTCCAGCTTGAGATTCCTGGCGGGCACGCCGGACTGCTGCAACTGGGCCACGATGGACTCGTAGAGGTCGCTCTGGGTCAGTTGCCTGCTGGAAAGGTTCACGGCCATGAACAGGCGGTCCGCCACCTCGTTGTTCGCCCGCCAGCGGGCCAGTGTGTCCAGGGCTTCCCGCAGCACCCACTGCCCCAGCTCCATGATCAGGCCCGAGTCCTCGGCCATGGGGATGAACTCCGAGGGCATGATCTCGCCCCGGGTGGGGTGTTTCCAGCGGGCCAGGGCCTCGAAGCCGAGGAGCTCTCCGGCGTCCATGCGCAGGATGGGCTGGAAGTTGAGGTAGAATTCCTTGTTGGCCAGCCCCCGGCGCATGTCGTTTTCCATGTTCATCTGGTCCACGGCGTGCTCCAGCATGCGCGAGGTAAAGACCTTGAACTGGTTGCGGCCCTTGTCCTTGGCCCGGTGCATGGCGATGTTCGCGTTCTGGAGCAGGTCCTCGGGGCGCTTGTAGTCCGTGGGGCTGAGCACGATGCCGAAGCTGGCCGTGGTCATGACCTCGTGCCCGTCGAAACAGAATTTTTCGGCCATTTCCTCGCGGAGCCGCTTGACGATGCGGATGGCTTCGCGGGGGGAATGCAGCTCATCGAGCAGGAACACGAATTCATCGCCGCCGAACCGGGCCACCGTGTCCAGGCTGCGCACGTGCCGGGTCAGGCGGCGGGCGGTCTCCACCAGCACCATGTCGCCGAAGCGATGGCCCAGGGAGTCGTTGATGATCTTGAAGCGGTCCAGGTCGATGAAGACCACGGCATAGAAGTAGCTTCCTCTGCGCTTGGCGCGTTCCATGGCCTGCCGGATGCGGTCCAGGCACAGGGTCCGGTTGGCCAGCCCCGTGAGCGGGTCGTGCAGGGCCTGGTGCCGGAGCTGTTCCTCCATGTTTTTGCGTTCCGTGATGTCGCGGAAGCTGAAGCGCAGGCCCAGGGGCTTGAGCCCGATGCCGTAGACGCTGCGTCCCACGGCGCTGAGCCAGGGACGGCCCCCGTTTTTCTTGAGGATGCGGAAATCGAGCTGCTGGCCTTCCCGGTAGGGAACCTGTTCCAGGTAGTCCTGCCAGGCCTCCTTGAAGTCCGGGTCGATGATTTCGGCGATCAGGCCCGGGTTCTCGAAAAACGCCTCGGGGGGATATCCGGTGATCCGTTCGCAGGAGGGCGAACAGTAGAGGATGGTGCCGTCCGGGCCGATCCAGGCCTCCCAGTCGTAGGCGAAGTCCGCGATGGTGCGGTAGCGCTCCTCCCCGGCCTTGAGCGCCCCCAGCAGGCGTTCGCGCTGGCGCTGGACCTTTTGCCGGTCTCGTTCGCTCTTTCTCACCTGATGGATGACCGAGCCGGAAAGCACGGCGATGATGGTCAGGATGACCAGCAGGACCACGGCGATGCGGTTGCGGAAGGCGGCCAGCTCCCGCTGCACGTCATCCAGGTAAATGCCGGTTCCCACCACCCAGCCCCAGGGTTGGAACTCCTGCACGTAGGAGAGCTTGGGGACCTCCCGTTCGGGCTGGTCCTTCCACTGCCAGTAATAGCTGACAAAGCCACCGCCCTCATGGGCCGTGCGTATGAATTCCTGGAAGGGGGCCAGGCCTTCCCTGTCCCGGTAGCCGCCGAGTTCCCTGCCTTCCAGGTCGGAGCGGTAGGGGTGCATGAGCATGACCCCCCGGTCGTCGTTGACCCAGAAGTAGTCCTTGCCCTCGGGGCCGTAGCGCATGGCGCGGATCTGTGCCAAGGCCATGTCCCTGGCCTGTGCCCGGTCCAGCTTGCCGGATAGGACCTGCTGTTCGAAGGATTCCAGCTTGCCGATGACCGATTGGGTCATCTGCCGAATGGTGTCCTTTTTATGGTCCAGGAAGTAGTCTCCCACGGCCGGGAGAAAGTAGAAGAAGACGGTCCCTGCGAACAGGGCGAGCGTCAGCACGGTAGGAAGCAGTGTCCTGACCATGGGGGTGAGGTGGTATTTGAATCCTTCTTTCGCCATAGTGCCCGATTCCGGCCGTGGCTGGCAGACCGGTATCTAATTTCTTAATACGGCGGAGGAAAAAAGGAAAGAAGGATGTTGGCTAGAGCTTGGGCGGCGGGACATCCATGACGCAGTTCCTGCCCTTGTTCTTGGCGCTGGTGAGCCCGTTCTGCAGGCGCTGGAGGAATATCTCCATGGTGTCGCGGCTGGAGCCCTGGGTCACGCTGAGGCTGATTGTGAAGCTGATGCCGTCGCCGAACGGGGTGTTCTCGACCATCTGGCGCAGCTTCTCCGCCACCTCGCGGGCCACGGCGCAGTCGATGTGGGGGGCGAGGATGATGAACTTGCCGCCGCGCCAGCGGAACAGGTAGTCGGTCTTGCGGATGCGTTTGTTCACGTACCGGGCCAGCTGGTAGAGCAGTTTGTCCCCGGCGTTGTATCCGTGACGTTCGTTGATTTCCCGGAAGCCGTCGATGTCGAACATGATGCCGGAAAGCACGCTCTTGTAGCGCCGGATGTTTTCCAGCTCCCGGGCCATGACCGAATCGAACTTGAATCGGTTGAAGGCCTTGGTCAGGTCGTCGATGACCGTGAGCTGGGCCACCTTGTCGCCCAGTTCCCTGGCTTTTTCCCGGTCCTTGTCCATGTTGGCGATGATGCCCTTGAAGACGAGCAGGGCCTGGGCCCCGAGGGTGAGCAGGCCGCCCACCATGAGCAGGTAGGCGAACTTGGTGAGCTTGTCCGGGGAGAACCCGCCGGTGACCGACTGGTTGTAGAGCAGCCCGAAATCCAGGAAGAGCACGAGCCCGACCACGAAAAGGCTGGCGGCGTAAAGCAGGACAGCCCTGTTCTTGTTGTCGGCGGGCTTTTTTTCGTTCATGGCTGCTCCAGGTCTTGCGTGCAAATCGGTCCGGTTGCGGCCATGATACCAGCCGGGCCCCGGGTGTCCATTATTCTAACCGTCCTGGGGCTTGCCTTCGTAGGTGTAGTAGAGCCCGCCCTGGTGCCGGGATGCGTCGTAGTTGATCTCCATGGAGAACTCGGGCCACATCCAGCCGTAGCGCGCTCCCACGGCCCTGCCCGGGCCGAAATCGCGGATGAGCTTGTCCTTGATCAGGAAATAGTTGGTCTCGCCCTCGAAGGCCACGCCCACCCTGTAGAGCCTGTCCTTCCGGAAGTAGTAGGCCACGGAAAGAATGTCGGCCTGACCGAAGGTGAGTTTTTCGTCCTTGCGGTAGTAGGTGTCCTTGTAGCCCGCCTTGGGGACCGGGACGAGATCCGTGAGGCTCTCCAGGCTGGCCCCGAAGGCCATGTCTCGGAATTTTTCCGGGGCGGGATTCTGGACGAAATCACCGGCCGTGACGGAGAGGGGGAGGAACAGGATCAAGGTGAATATGGTCAGGAGGAGTTGTTTCCCCTTCATGTGCAGCTCCTTTGTTTGAAGAGTCGATCCTAATAATTCTGGGGCGAATTGCAAGTGTTTGCACATGGATTGTCTCAATTCTGCGGCTGTGCTAGTGACGGGCGAAAAGGAGGTTCCATGTTCAGACTGCTGATGCCTGCGTTGGCCCTTTGCGTGCTCCTCGCCGGGTGCGGCGAGTCTCCTTCCCAGGAGTTGTCCGTGCCGGGCAAGGTGGCGGTTTCCGGTGAAATGGAAGCTCGTCTTTCCCGGATAGAGCAGGATCTCCTTTCCCTGCGGATCGAGAACGACCGCCGGCTGGAGGCCCTGAAGGGTGATATCGAGTCCCTGCGCGGACAGATGGAGCAGCTTGCCGAGGCCCTGGCCGGGCGCGCGCAGAAGGATGAACTGGATGAGTCCGCCCGGGAGTTTGCCCGGGAAAGCATGCAGCGTATGCTCGATCTTTCCAAGAAGATCATGGACAAGCTGGAAAAGGAACTGGAATCGACGCCGGAAGGCGACCCCGGGGAGCCCGAAGGGCAGACCCCGGAAAACGACAAGACCATTTAGCAACGAGAAAATGGATGAACACGATGATCAGGAAGATATGCTTTTGTCTGGTGGCATTTCTGGGCGCGGCCGTCCTGGCCGGATGCGCCGCGAATACGGTGGTGCCTTTGAATTATTCCCTGGTGGCCTCCCCCGGGCAGGCCTGCCGTGGGCCCATGACCGTGCTCAAGTTCAAGGACGCGCGCGAACAGCGAAGCCTGGGGCGTGATGCGGACGGCAACCTGCTTCGTCCGGCAACGGATGTGGCCGACTGGGTGGGCTGGTCCCTGTACGAGGAGTTGAGCGCCCTGAGCTGCCCGGTGGAATACCACGGTATCCGCAAGGACGAGGGTGCCCGCACGATCCTGAGTGGCGAAGTCGTGGACGTGCGGCTCATGCCCATGGGCAAGACCGTGTGGAAGGCAAAGGTTTCCGTGCTCCTGAATGTGGAGCGGGAGGGAAAGGTTATTGTGGCCCGGACCTTTTCCGCCGAGCGGGAAAAACCGATCATATTCGGGGTGAGCAGCCGGGAAGAGGTGCTCACCGAGGCTCTGCAGGGGGTCATGGAGCAGATGGTGTCCATGGCCCTGACTTCATAAGGCGCAAAAAAGGGGCGCTCCCGAACGGGAGCGCCCCTTTTCATTTCAAATGCAAAGCCGGTCATCAGAGGTCGAGCAGGGCAGCCTTGATGGTCCGCTTGCCGAACCTTCTGGCCCGGCCTTCGTCCCACATGAATACGTCCACCCGCTTGGTGAAGCGCTTGTTCATGAGGTCGTTGATTTCGAAGATGCCCAATCCTTCGATCCTGACCTTCTTGCCGAAGACCCATCCCTGGTCGAACAGGTCGCGGGAGACGGCCACGGTCCCTTCCCGGACCTTGCGCATGCTGGCCGCGATGAGCGGGTCCGAATCGCATTGCTCGGCCACGGGATTGTAGGCCGTGACGGTTACCTTCAGAACCTGGCTGTTGGCGTTGACCGCCTTTTGCAGCAACCGGGCTTCCTCCACCATCACCTTGCGCGCCTCGGCCGTATGATTGGCCAACGCCAGCTCGTGGCGCAGGGTGTCGATGGCCCGGTCCTTGTAACCGATAATGACGCCCAAAGCTGCGACGAGAACGCAAAGTGTTGTGATAATTACGTAATTGATTTTATGCTTCATATTTGTGATAGCTCCTGATCTGTCTGGAGGATTCGCATATAATGAGCGAGGACGATTGTGTCAAATCCGGGCGGGAACCATGGGTTATGCGCATTGCCGGTCGGCTAACGACCCGGAATACAAGCTGATGCGGAAGACTTGCTTGGAGGAAAATGCAATTCCGCCTTTTTGTAGTCGCTTGATTTGTCATGCTTTTATTTTTTTGTCCGGCCCTGGTCTTTGGAGGAGCGCGACGTTGGACGCCCAACGCGTTTCGGGGTAGTCTCCCGGCCATATTGCGAGGAAAATCATGAAGGTATTGCACTGCATCACGGGGTTGAACACCGGAGGCGCAGAAACCATGCTCTGCAAGCTGGTTTCCCGGCTGCCCGAACGCGGCGTGGAATGCCGCGTTGTCAGTCTGCTGCCGCCGGGTCCCCTGGCTGGGGAGCTGGCCGCCATGGGTGTGCGGGTGGATTCCCTGGGCATGAGCCGGGGCGTGCCTTCCCTGGGCGCGCTGTGGAAGCTTTCCGGCATCATCCGCAGTTGGCGGCCGGATGTTGTCCAGACATGGCTGTACCATGCGGACCTGCTGGGGCTGCTGGCCGCCCGGCTGGCCGGACATTCGGCGGTGGCCTGGAATATCCGATGCTCCTACATGGATCTTTCCCGCTACGGGTGGACCACCTCCCTGGTGCTCAAACTCTGTTCCTGGCTCTCCCCCCTGCCAACCGTGGTGCTGGCCAATTCCGATGAAGCGCGGCGTTTTCATGAACGGTTGGGCTACCGGGCCAGGCGATTCGAGGTCATTCCCAACGGGTTCGACACGGACCGGTTTTCCCCGGACGCGGAGGCCCGCGAGCGCCTGCGGCGGGAATTGGGTCTTGCGCCCGATGCCCTGCTGGTGGGCCTGGTGGCCCGGTTCGATCCCATGAAGGACCATGCCGGATTCCTGCGGGCGGCCGCGGAGCTCCGGAGTTTGCATCCCGGAGTCCGTTTCGTGCTCTGCGGTGACGGCATTTCCTGGGAGAACCGAGAGCTGGCGGAATTCGTCCGGAAAGAGGCCCTGGAGGACTCCGTGTTCCTGCTCGGCAGGCGGAGCGACATTCCCTCCCTGACCGCCGCCCTGGACGTGGCCGTGTGCTGTTCCATCGGGGAGAGCTTCCCCAATGTGGTGGGCGAGGCCCTGGCCTGCGGCGTACCCTGCGTGGTCACGGATGTGGGCGATTCCGCCCGGATCGTGGGCCCTGCTGGCGTGGTGGTCGAGCCGGGGAATCCGTCCGGGTTGTGCCGCGGGATATTCCGGCTGCTGGAGCTCGGGAATGATGAACGGCAGGCCATGGGGGCCTTGGGCCGGGAACGGGTTGTTTCCCTGTTTTCGCTGGAGAAGGTTGCCGGGCTGTACTATGATCTGTATAAAGATATGGTGGGGAAGGCCGGGTAGCCGTCGTGGCGCGGAGGGAATAACCACATGCCGGTTCGGGGGCATTCTGTATGGGAGTGATTTTCAATTCAAGCGCGTTCATGGACAGCCTTGGCGGTGACGCCGAATTGGCTGCGGAACTGCTGGTGGCGTATATCGAGGACAGCCTCCTGCGTTCGGAAAAGCTGGGCGAGGCCTTGCAGACCAATGACAGCGGCGTTGCGGCCAAGGCGGCCCACTCCCTCAAGGGAATGTCCGGGGTGGTCCGGGCGCAGGCCCTGGTGGAGATGGCCCTGGACATGGAGGCCACCGCCAAGGACGGCGATCTGGTGCGGGTGCGGGCCGTATATGAGAAATTTACCGGGACCCTGGATGCCGCCCTCGAGGAAATGCGATTGTTTTTGAACGAACTGTAGGAAAGAAGAAAGCCCCGCCTCCAAAGGGAAGCGGGGCTTTTTTGCGTGCTGTGGCCTACTGTTTGTCGTCCGCAGGCTTTTCCGCCTCGGGCTTGGTTTCAGCTGCTTTTTCGGGCTCGGCCTTTTCCGGTGCGGGCGCTGCCGCGGCGGGCTCCGGCGTTTCCGATACTTCCACCGAAACAGCAAAGTCCAGATTGAGCTTGTTCATGGCTTCAATCACGTCCTTGGTGATGTCCACGGACTCATCCATGGACAGGACGGACTGCTTGTTGACCACCAGGGACAGGCCCTTGGCGGTGCGGTATTCGTCGATGACCTTGTTGAACTCTTCGCTGAGCATGCTCACCACGCGCTGCTGTTCCGCACCCATGACGGTCTTGAGCTTGGTCATGGCTTCGCGGTAGGCGTTGGTGGTGTCCTCGTTTTCCTCGGCCTGCATGGCCTTGTAGGCGGCTTCCGCCTCAGCCTGCAGCGGAGCGCTCCTTTCCTGGAGGAAGTCCATGGCGGCTTTCGCTGCGTTGTTGTCGCGGAAGGCTGCGGCTTCATCCAGAACGCCGATGGCGGGCCCCTGCGCGTTGCAGGCCGCGAGGGCGGTCAAACAGCCCAGAATAAGAATAAGAGAGATGGCAATGCGTTTCATCAGGTACTGCTCCGTATAGATTTTGTTTTGTCTGGCGCGGAGACGCGCGCAGCACAAGTTGTGGCACCATACGTGCCGAGCTTTTCGCTGTCCACCCTTTGAGACGACAGGAAATATCCTTCGGGGAACGCAGAAGGGCGGTTGTTGGCTTTCCCCGGCAGTTTGTTCCGAGCTGTTTTGTTTATAATACCCTTAAATTTAAGAAAAAACATTTGGCACGCCCATTGCTTTGGTACCGGTGGAGAAGAAACTGGGAACATGTTTCCGGTTAGGGGTAACCGATTGTTCCCGGCTGTACCGGCAGAGCCGGTCAGGAGGATTAGAGTTATGGGTTTCAGTTCCATGTATACCGGCGTGACCGGGTTGAAGTCGTATAGTACCGGAATGCAGGTCATCGGCAACAACCTGGCCAACGTCAACACCACCGGGTACAAGCGCAGCGAGATTCGCTACGCCGACCTCATGAGCGTGCACGCGGGTACGCCCGGCATTAAGGACGATGCAGGGGTGCTTTCGGTTTCCCAGAAGGGCAAGGGCGTCTCGGTTGCCGCCATCCTGCCCAATTTCGAACAGGCCTCCTTTGAAACCACCACCACGGTGACCGACCTGGCCATCGGGGGCAGGGGCTTTTTCGGCGTGCGCGATTCGGCAAACAGCGTCATGCGCTACACCCGCAACGGCGTTTTCCGGTTCAATAACGAGGCCTACCTCGTGGATCCGCACGGGCTCCGGCTGCAGGGCTATGCCGTGGACCGGGATACGGGCTCGGTGGCAGCCTCGGCCACAGATATTTTATTGCCCTACGAGGATGTGACCAATCCGGACGGCAGCGTCTCCCGAGCCGTTGTCTCTCCTCCTCGGGCCACCACGGCAGTGGACATGGTCGCCAACCTGGACCCCCTGCAGGGGGACCGGTTCACGAATGCGTCGCATCCCTTCTTTGCCATGTTCGACGCCTGGCAGGGTGGCTCCTCGGGCGCGGGGACGTTTGTCTCGGGCAATTCCTCGTCCCTCGATGTCTTTGATGCGGACGGCACCAAGCATACCGTGACCATTCATTACGATCTGGTCACGCCGTCCACCCTGTCCAATGCCAGCGGCGGCGCTTCCTACTGGGAGTATATCGTCACCATAGATCCCGCCGAAGACGGGCGCTCCGGCTTTGCCGGAACATCCGCTGCCGGGCTTCTGGCGGCGGGAACCATGATGTTCGACACCGTGGGCAGTATTTCCGGACTGTCCATGTACACCCTCGGAACGGGCGGCGCCTCCAAGGTGCTGAGCAACTGGTCGCTGACCACCTTCGGTTCGGGCGGCGTGCCACAACTGGATGTGACCTTTGCCGGGTCTGGGGCTTCTGCCACCGGCCAGACCATTTCCTTTGATTTTGGCATTTCCTCGCCCTCGTCGACCTGGACCGTGACGGGGTCCAACGCCGGTGCCAACGCCATCGGTTCCAATGCGGGGGCCGTGCCCAATCTTTCGGGTTGGGAACGGGCGGGCATGCACATGACCAGCTATTCCACCCAGGGCAATGCCACCATTTTCTCGAGCCAGGACGGCTATGCCGAGGGTTATCTTCAGGCTCTGAGCGTGGATCGGGACGGGTTCCTGACCGGCCGGTTTACCAACGGCGAAGAGGAACGGCTTTACCAGATCAACCTGTATCTGTTCACCAACGAGTTCGGCCTGCGGCGGGAGGGAAACAACGTGTTCTCCGCCACCAATGATTCCGGGGCGGCCATCATCGGCACGGCCCGCAGTGAGGGACGCGGGGAGATTTCCCAGAGCAGCCTGGAGATGTCCAATGTGGACATGGCCAAGGAGTTTGCGGACATGATCCTGACCCAGCGGGCTTTCCAGGCCAACACCAAGGTCATCACCACCTCGGACAGCCTGATGAACACTGCCCTGCAGATCAAGCGCTAGGCAACGTGCAATCGATTGTAAGGCCGTCGATGATAATCGGCGGCCTTATTTTTTTTGAAAATCAATAGATTATTAAAGAATAAATTATCAATAAGCACTCTGTTTTAAGGGCCCATCCCTTTGGGGTCGCAGTTGTTTTATGGCTGAATTCCGGGTAGGACCGTTGCAAACACGCCAAGGAGTCCATATGGCCGAAATCGCGGGCATCAGAAAAACGATCCAGGAATTGCGGGACAAGTCGCCCATGGCCGCCGAGGTCCTGTGCATGGGGGCCTTTCTTGCGGATGCCCCGCTGCCCACGGAGTTCGCGCTTCATATCGAGGGAGGCATGCACAGTCCGGCCCTGCTCAATCCCGCAGCGGCCGTCTTTGCCATGGCCGCCACCCTTGATCCCCTGTTGTCCGGCGGCCTGGCCCTGAGCGATGGCGAGTTGCAGACCTTCAGCATCCCCCCCGAGGTGCGGCAGGCGGTTCTGGAACTGCTTTCCGCCGAAGAGCGGCTCGAATGGGCCGCGCGTGCCTGCTATGTCCTCAACCTGAGCCTGCCCGACGCCGAGCCCGGCAACTGGTATGCGGCCGAACCGCTCATGCCCCATGTGGAGGCCTGTTTCGGTCTGGTGGAGCAGGGCGTGCGGTCCGTGGCGGCCAACAGGGTGTTGCATCAGGCCGGTTTTTTCCTGTTCCAGCAGGAACGGTTCGACCAGGCCGTGCGTTACCTGGAAGCCGCGCTTGCAGTGGATGTGGACGTCAAGGGAGAGAAACACCCGGACATCGCCGCCGACCACGAAGGCCTGGGCATGGTCCGGCTGGCCGCCGGCGACCTGGACGGTGCCGAGCGGGAATACCTGGCCTGCATCAAACTCCGGGAGGAGATCTACACGCAGGACAACCCCATGCTTGCACCGGCCCTGGATGGTTTGGCCTATACCCTGCTTGCCTCCGGGCGGACGGCCGAGGCCGTGCGGCAGTGGGGACGGGCCGCGTCCATCATGGAACGGGTTTCGGGCGGGGAGCACCCCTTTGTGGCCGCATGCCGGGAAAACATCCGGCAGTATTCCTAATCTTCGCCCAGCAGGCGTCGCAGCCTGCCCCAGGGGTCCCTGGCCTTGAGGCTGCGTTCGAAGTGCGCCTGCTGCCCCTGTTCCCGGGCCAGCGACCGGGCCACGGCCAGCTCCTCCAGCCCCGGCTGAAGCCGGAAGGCCCGCAGGTTGGCCAGGGCCAATTCCAGTCCCATTCTCCAGTCGTTTCGCTTGAAGAGCGTCAGGATGGACAAATAGCCCACGCGACTCTGTTCCAGTCCCCGGATATCCCTGGTCATGGCCTCCAGCAGTTGCAGAGCCTCCAGGTGCTGCGGTTCCTGGTGCAGCACGGCCATGAGGCATTCCACGGCTGTGGAGGGCAGGTGGCGCTTCGGATCAAATGCGAAGCCCGACTTGAGGATGCGCCCCTGCTTGCGCAACTCCCTGGCCCAGAGCAAATACAGGTGCTGCGCGTCTTGGGGCGGCTGCGGGGCTGTTGTTCCCGTTGTCTGAAGGTGGCGGTACCAGAAGGTCTTGGCGCAGTCCCAGAAGGCTTGTTCCTGGGCGTTTCTGAGGGCCAGCATGCTTCCGGCCACATTGATATCCAGGCTGTGTTCATGAAGCTTTCCGGCCAGGATCACCTGCATGTTGCCGAGGGTTTCCCGGCTGCCGCTTCCGGTCTGGGCCCGCAGCAGGGCCGTGGTGACGTCCGCGTCCTGTTTCAGCGCTGTTATTTCCCTGAGTACGGTGGTTGCGGGGATGCCGCAGAGGCCCGCTTCCAGGAGCGCGAAGGCTGAAAGCCAGAACCATTTGTTTTCCTCGTCGCCCGAGGCTGCATGCGACCCCGCGTCCCGAAGATAGTCGTGCATGCGCTTTACCCGGTGCTCCATGCGGTGTTCGGTTTGGGTCCGTTCAAAGGCGGCGCGGCCCATGGCCTGGGCCCGGCGGGTATCCGCCAGATGCTGTGTCAGCAGTTCCCGAAGGTCGGCGATGGTGTCGAACACCTCCACCTCCTTGCCCGGCTCGAACAACCCCTCCATTTCCTCGCCCGTGTCCGGGTTGAATACCAGGCATCCGCAGGCGGCTGCCTCGAAAAGCCGCAGGTTGGTTTCGTTGAAGATGGTTTCGTTGGGGGCCAGCATGGAGTGGCGGTAGAGGTCGAGCATTTCGTTGAAGGCAAGGCCGTCCCTGATGGCTGGCTGCGCTTCCTTGAACTGGGTTTTCAGGAGGTCCACCATCCATTCCCGGGCCGGACGCTGGGGGGTGATGCGTCCCACAAAGGCGATCTTGTGCTCCCGTTTGCTCCAGGGCACCCACTCCCCGCCCGCCGGGGCGAACCAGGGCAGCCAGCGCACGTCGGCCGCTCCCCGGAGCCGGAGATCCGGTATGCTTCTTTTTTGTGTGGAGCAGGTCAGGTCGAAGAGGCGGGCGTAATAGGCCTGCCAGTGAGCATTGAGATGCGGGTCCAGCCCCCAGAAGAGTTTGGGGCAGTCGTAGTTGCCGAGCCCCGCGACCAGGACGCGCCGGGTCAGGTTTTCCTGCTGCACGATGGCGTCCGGGGAAATCCCGGACTCCTCCAGTGCGGCGGGCAGGTCGAAGATGTATTCCTCCAGGCCCGGCTTGAAGGCCAGTACCCGGGGGACCAGGGCCCGGAAGTGCTCCACGATGTCCGGACGGCAGTCGATGAGGCATATGGAATTGAGCCGCATGGCGATCCTTTGAAGAATGTCAATGTCTGTCGGGATATACACCTTCCGGTGCGGTTTTGTCATGTTCAATGTCCGCCGCAGCAGGGGGGCGGAAAAAAGATATCATGGGAAACCCGCAGGTTGGGGGACAGTTCGTGAAATGATGGCTCCGCGCCCTAACTTATCCCGGGCGGCTTCCGATAAGAACTTCAGGCGCGGCCGGAATGTTCCGGGGAGAAACCGCGCCGGTCCGGGCAACACCGGACTTCCATGCCTCGGGCATGGAGGCGTCGTTGCGGGGATCAGGGAGACTGGGGAGGGCCGCGGCCCTTCCCGGGCGAGGCTCAACGGGGAGACAGGACGTGGACGACAAGTGGGATGGCCTGGAACAGGCACTCAGCAATATCTGCTCGGAACGGGGCATGGCGCGCAGGGAAGCCGAAGCGGCAGTAGCGCCCGCTCCGGAAGAGGACCGGGCCCGCAAGCTCGAAGCGCTCAAGCAGCAGGTCCGGGCCGGTTTGTACAAGCCGGATATAAAGGATATAGCCCGTCTTCTGACATCCGCTCTGAATCAGGGAGCATGAAAAAGGCCGGTTTAACCGGCCTTTTTCATTTTATATTTCAGCATATTTCGGCATGCTATGCCTGTGTCGGGGTTGGAGGCTATTCGCCCAGTCCCAGGGCCCGCAGGAATCCGGGGTCCTCGGTCCAGCCGTCCCGGACCTTGACCCACAGCTCCAAGTGCACCCGGCAGTCCAGCATTTCCTGGATCTCCTTGCGCGCCCGCGAGCCGATGTCCTTGAGGGTGGCGCCCTGCTTGCCGATGATCATACCCTTGTGGTTCTTCTTGGACGTGTAGATCACGGCCGAGATGTTCACCCGTCCAGACTCGGGATCCTCCTCCCAGAGTTCGATCTCCACGGCCGTGCCGTAGGGCAGTTCCTGACGCAGGGAGAGAAAGAGCTTTTCCCGGATGGTTTCCGAAACCATGAACCGAAGCGGAACGGTGGAAACCTGATCCTCCGGGTACATGGGCGGACCTTCCGGAATCAATTCCAGGATCTTGTCCAGCAGGGGGCGGGTTCCATCCCCCTTGAGCGCCGAAACCGGGAAGATTTCCGCCTCGGGCCAGTATTCGTTGGCCTTTTGCAGCACCGGCAGCAGCGAGGGCTTGTCCTTGACCCGGTCCACCTTGTTGATGGCCACCAGCACGGGACGGCCGGTCTTGGCCACGGGCTTGACCAGCGGGGCGATTTCCTTGTCCAGCAGGTGGGGCTTGGAAGCATACAGGGCCGCGTCGATCATGACCGTGACCACGTCGCAGTTTGCCAGAGCGTTCCAGGCCGAATCGAGCAGGAACTTGTTCATCTTGCCCCGCAGGCGGTGGATGCCCGGCGTATCCAGGAAGACCACCTGGGATTCGTCCGTGCTCAGGATGCCGCTGATGCGGTTCCGGGTGGTCTGCGGACGCGGGGAGACAATGGCCACCTTCTGCCCCAGGAACTGGTTCATGAGGGTGCTCTTGCCTGCGTTGGGCGGTCCGATGAGGGCCACCATGCCGAATTTATGTGTATTCATATGTTTTATGTCTTGTTGAGGTTCGCGTTTTTCGGGGTTGTAGCCTGATCGGTCCCAAAACGCCACCTTTGCAAGAGGGTGAACCCCGGTGAGGAAGCACTTTTCCGGAAGCCCCTCACCGGTTCGAAACAGGATGAGGCCTATTCCTCTTCGTCGAAGAGCTTGGCTACCTCTTCGTACACGTACTTCATGTACATCATCTTGGGGGAGCCGCCCATGGCAACCGCCAGAAGGCCCGCGTCGATGATCTCGTCCTTGGTGGCGCCCTGGGTGGCCGCGTTCTGCACGTGGAGCGAGATGCACATGTCGCACTGGGAAAGGATGGAGCAGGCGATGAGGATCAGGCTCTGGTACTTGCCTTCGATGGAGCTGCCCTTTTTGATGGCCGAGGTGAAGCTCTGGTATGCCTTGAAGATGTCGCGGCGGTGCTTGTTCATGTGCCGGAACAGTTCAACGGCTTTTTCTGCGGGTTCCTGCATGGTGTATCTCCTTGCTTTTTCCCCGGCCGGGCCGGGGCGAATGTTCATGCCCGGGCGCGGACCCGGGCGGCGTTGTTCAATCCACAATAAAAAGCAATTCGTTTTGGAAGGCAAGGAAATGCAGGCCGACGCTGTCGAAAACTACAGCAGGCTCACCCCGGTGGTGCCCAGGCTGTTTTCCGTGCAGGTGCCGGAACGGAGCTGGGCCTCTTCCCAGTTCACGATGCTGGCGGCGATGTTTTTCAGGAACACCTTGAAGCCGTCGCCGGACTGCCCCAGGGCCTGGGAGAGTTTCTTGCGGGGGATGATCAGGCATTTCAGCGGGGTCTTGGCACGCAGGGTGAAAAGGCGCTTCACGTTCGCCAGCAGCGCCAGCGCGCCGATGAACGACCCTTGCTCGAACGTGCCCACGATGGTTTCGCCCCGTTCGTCCTGTCGCACCACCTCGGCCGCGCCTTCCACCAGGAAGTAGGCCCGGTCGTCGTTGTCGCCAGCACTGAAGATCTCGGCTCCCGGCTGGTAGTTCATGTGGTTGCACACCAGGGCCATGACTTTGAGGGAGTCCACCTGCATGTCGCTGAAGTGGGGAATGGACCGCAGCACGTCCATGATCATTTCGTGTTCACAACAAGCTCTGCTATTGTTTTCCGTAAACGAGTTCATGAAGCGCTCCTCTTCGTTCGATGAGTTCATCGTAGGTGCCTTGTTCTATGATCTTGCCAGCCTTGAGCACGGCCACCTTGTCGTAATGCACCAGCATGTCCAGCCGGTGGATGACCGCCACCACGGTGTGGGTCCCTTTCCACTTGCGGGAGATGACGTTCTGGACGCGTTTTTGCGAGGCGTTGTCCAGCGCGGCCGTGGCCTCATCCAGGATGACGATTCGCGGGCTCTTGAGGAAGACGCGCGCCAGGGCGATCTTCTGCCTCTGGCCGCCCGAGAGGCGGTCGCCCATGCTGCCCACCTCGAACTGCAGGCCCATCTCCACCACCTGCTCGAGCACGCCTTCCATGATCAGCAGCTGCATGATGCTCTGGTTGATGCGTTCCTCGGCCCCGGCGCTGTCCGGCTTGACCCGGCCGAAAACAATGTTGTCCTGGATGCTGCGCTCGCGCATGTATTTCTTTGCGTCCAGGAAGGCGAACGCCTCGGGGTCCCGATGTTCCATCAGCTCCCGGAACGCCTTGCGCGCCTTGAGGACCCTGCGGGCCAGTTCGTCGGTCATGCTGCCCAGCTTGTGCATGCCGGGCGCGCAGTCCAGGGCGAGCTTGAGCAGCAGGGAGTTTTCCACTTCCGTGGGTTCCCTGCCCCGGTCCAGATGATCCGCAATGGCCTTGTAGGTCTCGAAATCCTCCTGCCTGATGGGGCTTTCCTGGAACAGTTCCTCGCCCAGGTCGCCTACGGAGCTGAAGATGTCCACCACCCGCCGGGTCATGTCCGCGCCCAACTGAAGCAGGGGGGCCATGAGCCCCTGTTTTTCCAGGAAGTCCCGGAAGAAGGGCCTGTCGTAGAGCGAGGCCAGCAGATACTCCTCCTTGAGCGGGGCGCCCGTGGTGATGTTGGCCGCCACATTGCTGTAGTAGGCGTATCTGTCCATGTGGAAAATTTCGATGTCGCCGGCCAGGTCCCGCCCGTGCTCTTCGCTGAAGGCGCTGCGGGCGTGGATGATGGCCTCGGCCAGTTCCGGGTGTTTGTCCGGGTCGATGACCGAGCGCAGCCCGAAGCTGAGGACGTCCAGGAACAGGCCCATCTGCTGGACCACCTCGATGACCTTGTCCAGGGAGGGCTCGCCCTTGCCCGCCGTGCAACTTCCCCCCTGCAGGGTGAGCGCGTCGCAGGAGTAGAGCAGGTTGTCCTGGACCGTGCCGTTGAAGATGAACGGGTGCTGGGCCACCATGCCCAGGTTGTGGGTCATGTCCTGCTTGGAGAGCTCCGCCACTTCGCGGCCGCCGATCTGCACGCTGCCGCCCGTGTATTTGTAGAGCTGGGCGATGCATAGCGCCAGGGTGGACTTGCCGCTGCCCGAGAAACCCACCAGGGCCACGTGCTCGCCTTCGGCAATGTTCAGGGAAACGTTGTCCAGGAGCTTGATGTTACTGCCCACCACATAGGAAAGGTCCTTGACGTCGATGTTGCCGTCCAGGTGATAGGGGTCCCGTCCCCGGGCCTCCAGTTCATGGTCCGGCTCGATGTCGAAGGAGTCCATGACCTGGCGGTAGCGCACCGAGCTGTCGATGTAGATCTGCCAGAATTCCATGAGATCCTTCCAGGGCTGGTAGAGCTTGTCGTAGGCGGCCTGGAAGGCGAACAGCGCGCCCAGGTCGAAGCGCCCTTTGATGGTCAGGTAGCCGCCGATGAGCAGCAGGCTGAACGGGCCCAGGCTCTGGAAAAAGTTGTTGGAGAACTTGATGCCGTATTTGTAGGCGTTCTGGACCAGGGTTGATTTGTACAAATTTTCGAGGGCCTTCCTGTAGCGCCTGCTTTCCAGGGGGATGGACGCGTTGGCGTGGACCTCGTGCACCCCGGAAATGGATTCCCCGATAAGGCCGGAGACTCGCTGGGTGTAGTCGATACGCTCCCGGTTGGCCTTGTTGAATCGCTTCTGGATGGGCGGGATGACCATGACCTCCATGGTGTAGATGCCCACGGCAATGATGCTCAGGTACGGGTTGAGGTAGAACAGGTAGATGAAGTAGGCCGCGAAGGTCAGCAGGTTCACCGCGGGCACGGCCACGGCCGAGCCGATGAAGTTGGCCACCGGGATGAGCTCGGTGATCATGTAGGAGATGACCTGCCCTGGCGAGGTCTTGCGGTAGTAGCTCAGCGGCAGGGACAGGGCGTGGGCGTAAAGCTTTTCCCGCAGGTTCTTGAGCGTGCGCTCGCCCATGAAGTTCTGCAGCAGGTTGATGGCCATCTTGAGCACGCTGGCCAGGACCACGCTCACCAGGTAGACGCCGCAGTAGAGGTACAGCTTGTGCAGATCCTTCATGCCCACGGCTTCGTTGATGATGCGTTTGGACATTTCCAGGGGCAGCAGCCGCATGGCCACCGTCACCAGAATGATGGCCACCACCAGGATCTGCAGGTTGGTGTTTTTGTAAAAGACCCAGGAGTAGATCGATTTCTTGGTGACCGGAATGTCTTTGGGGGTGGTTGGCATGCTCTTTCCTTGTATGCTTTTTCAAGGTATTCCAGGTTATAGACAAACTCGGCCAGCTTTCCAAGTATAATTGCCGGGACGGGTGATGATCTGGGAAGGTGGCCCGGAAGGCGCGGGGATGATAGAAGGATAGAGTGGAGATATATTCATGCGCATGAGTTTTCGAACCAAATTTTTTCTTGTTTTGCTGGTCTTCAGCCTGATGCCCCTGTTGCTCATGCGCACGCTGGTCAATAAGGTCAGCCAGGACCGGCTGGAGCAGGCCACGGAAACGGCCCGGCAGGACATTCTCGAACTCATGAGCCTGGGGCTGCAGGAAACCGCCCGGGGGGCCTCCGAGATCCTGGCCAACCAGGGCATGGCCTATGCCCAATCCGCCCGGGTGCTGGCCATGGAGGCCCAGAGGCTGCGTGGTGAAGCGCCTTCTTCCTCTCTTCCTCCCCTGTTTTCCTCTGAATTTGCCGAGATGGAGAAACCGTCCGACGAAAGGCTGGAAGCAAAAAAGTACGAACGCCGCACCATGTCCGGACGCATCCGGCCTTTGCCCGTCCGGTTCGGCAAGGTGTCCCTGACCCTGGCTCCCGGCGTGGAACGGGCCGATGTGGAGCGGGATGTGCAGTGGCTTTCGGGGCTTTCCGACATCATGCGCACCCTGTATGAGGACATGGGCGGCCAGGTCTGGTGGATCCATGTTTACCTGGATTCGGGGGTCAGCGCCGTGTATCCGGCCCACGGCAACGAGCCTCCCCATTACGATCCCCGGGAGACGGAATGGTACCTCCGCATGAGCCGGTTCTCCAGCGTGGTCTGGTCCATGCCCCACGTGGACCCCGCCAGTCGGCGGGTCATCGGCAGTGTCGGGTATCCAGTGCGCGACCGGGACGGCAGGCACGTCGGCCTGGCGGTGGTGGATGTGCTGCTTTCGGACATCCTGCTGGAGACCATGGTCACCTCGGAATGGGGGAGCGAGCAGAAACCGTTCCTGCTGCTGCGTGAGGACCATCCTGAAACGGGCGCGCCCGCCCTGCGCATCCTGGGGCAGATGGACTACACCAAGGGCGGCAGACATTGGATGACCCCGTTCGACACGGAATGGCTTTCCTCGGACGACACAATGAAGTTCGCCGGGTTCCTGCGCGAGGTGCGCGAAAAGGAAAGCGGCACCATGCGCATGCCCTACAAGGGAAAGGACTCGATCTGGGCCTTTGCCTCGCAGCCGGAATACACCTATCTGATCATTGTTCCGGAAACAGCGGTGGCCGCTATCCCCGACGCCATTGTGGGCAGCTTCGACGATTTTCTGGAGCAGTGGAGACTGTACGTGGGCCTCAGCGTTCTGGGCGTGATCCTGCTCTGCGCCGTTGTGGCCTGGTTCTGGGCCCGTTCGAGCACAAGGACCCTGCTGGCCGTTTCCGAGGCCGCCCGCAAGATAGGGGAGGGGGACTTCGAGGTGCGCATTGATTCCTGGACCGGGGATGAGCGGGACGATTTCATCCGCACCATCAACGAGGTGGGACCCAAGCTCAAGGATCACATGAAGCTGAGCCGGGACCTGGACCTCGCCCGCACCGTGCAGGAGCACCTGCTCCCCCGGGAGCAGCCCGAGATCCCGGGTTGGGAGATTTCCGGCGGTATCGTCTATTGCGACCAGACCGGGGGGATTATTACGATTTTCTGACGGTCAACGGCATGGAAGGCCGTGCGCATGCCGTGGTGGTGGGCGACGTGTCCGGACACGGGGTTCCCTCGGCCCTGCTCATGTCCTCGGCCCGGGCCCTGGTGCACGGGCTGTCCGGGGCGCACATGCCCCTGGACCGGCGGGTGTCGCTGGCCAACCGTCAGCTCAATGCCGACCTGGACGGCACCGGGCGTTTCCTGACCATGTTCTATCTTCAGTTCAGGGAAGAAACGGGCGATGTCCGGTGGGTTCGCGCCGGCCACGACCCGGCCATTGTCTTTGACCCCGCGTCCGGGAGCTTTTCGGAGCTTAGGGGCCAGGGACTGCCCCTGGGGGTCAGCCCGGATGCCGAATTCGAGGTCTGCGACGAGACCGTCGGGCCGGGTAATCTCATTGTCCTGGCCACGGATGGCATCTGGGAGGCGCATGACCGGAACGGCAGGATGTTTGGCAAGGACCGCCTGCTTGCAATCATCCGTGAAAATGCGGATAAAAGCGTTGCGGCCATTCAGTCGGCAATTTTCGGGGCTGTGGAGGAATACATGGCCGGAGCCGAACAGACGGATGACTATACGGTGGTGGTCATGCGCAGGTCCGCGTGCAAGAACCGGAACCGGGATACCAAGGCTATGGACAGGCTTTCCTTTTCCATGACCAACAAGCAGAAATGCTTCCAGATCTTCCGCCCCAAGGTGGAGGCCTTTTGCAGTCGCCACGACTTCCCTGCCAAGCTGATCTTCAACCTGACCCTGGTGCTTGACGAACTGATCACCAACATTATTTCCTACGGGTATTCGGACATGGACGAGCACCCCATCGAGGTGAGCATCGCCACGGACGGAAATCTGATCCGGCTGCGGATCGAGGACGACGCCGAACCGTTCAACATCCTGGAGGCCCCTGCGCCGGAACTGGACACCCCCCTTGAGGAGCGCAATCGCCAGATCGGGGGCATGGGGATCCATATTGTCAAGAAACTGGTCAATTGCCTGCGTTATGAACGCAAGGACGGCAGGAACATATTGACCCTGGAAAAAGCCATTAATGCAGAGTGCACATGCTAATACACGGAGGTGAGACGTGGGAGTTTCGGAAATACAGCAGGACGGCGTAACCATCCTGCAGGTGGAGGGCAGCCTGGATGCGGACGGCACCCAGGTGCTGGAGGACAAGGTGGTCGCGCTTCTGGAAGGCGGGGCCTCGAGCCTGGTCTTCGACTTCTCCAACCTGGACTATATCAACAGTTCCGGGCTCCGGGTTCTGGTGCTGGCCTACCAGCGGCTCAAGAAGTCCGCGGGCAAGGTCGCCATCTGTGGAGTGAAGGACTACATTCAGGAGGTCTTCGAAGTCTCGGGATACGACAAGATCTTTTCCATGTTCCCCTCGCGGGGTGACGCCCTGACCGGCCTGTAGCGTTTAAACGCCCTTGACGACCACCAGGGTGATGTCGTCATCCAGCGGGGCCTGGCCGCGAAAGGCGCTGATTGATTCCATGACGGCGCGCAGGATTTCCTGCGCGCTTTTTGTTGCGCTCTGGCGAATGACGTCCTGGAATCTGCTGATCCCGTACATTTCGCGCTGCTGGTTGCGTGTCTCCCAGATGCCGTCCGTGCCCAGGAGCAGGAGCTGGCCGGGGGAAAGCCAGGGCTGGTCGTGCGCCGTGTAGGGCCAGCCCTGTTCCACTCCCAGGGGAATGTCGCCGTTGCCCGCCAGGCGGGTGAAGGTTTCGGCCCTGGGGTCGTAGAGCAGGGCCGGGGGGTGCCCCGCATTGACCCAGGCCATGCGTTGGGCCGCCGGGTCGATGTCCAGCAGGAAAAGGCTCAGGAATCGGCCGGTGCCCGCCGTGTCCCTGCTCAGGTGCAGGTTGGCGTGCCGGACGGTCTCGGCAGCGCTGCCCGGCTGGGCCGCTCCCTGCAGGAGCATGGCCCGGGCCGAGGCCATGAGCAGGGCCGCTCCCACGCCGTGCCCCACCACATCGCCCACCATGACGGCGGTGCGGCCGCAGGCCTCGTCGTCACAGGGGACATAGTCGTAGAAGTCGCCGCCGGTTTCGTCGCTGTAGAGGGTGGTGCCCGCAATCTCCAGGCCGGGCAGGTCCGGGGCCTTGTCGGGCAGGAAGTTGCGCTGGACCTCCCGGGCGATCCTCAATCCTTCCTTCATGTGCAGCCTTTCCCGGAGCTTGGCGATCATGGCGTTGGTATGCCCGGCGATATAGCCGAGCTCGTCGCGGGTGGCCACCGGCACCATGCGGTCCAGGCGTCCCCGGCTGACCCGGGAGAGCACCTCGGTCTGGTTTTCCAGCAGCAGTTTCAGGTTACGCGCCCAGGAAATGATCATGTTGGCCAGCAGGCCCAGGAGTACGGCCATGACAAACAGGATTTCCACGAGCACCGAGCGGCTGAGCATGCCGATGGTCTCGGGGGTCACGGTCTGGGATTTGAGCCAGGCAAAGTCGCGGAAGAGCACCAGCAGTAGGATGCTGGTGACCAGCAGCAGGGTCAGGATGGCAACCAGGGAGAAACGGCGCGTCATGGGGGAAAGCCCCCTGGGAGGACGGGTGGATTGGCCGGACTTCAGGGCCTGGAGGATGGTGCGGCGTTCCTGGTCCAGGGCTAGGTCAAAGGCCGAGAACACCCCGAGGGTGACGATGCCGAAGGAAAGTTTTAAGCCGCTTTGCAGCAGGGGGAGGCCGTAGCCGATCCGCAAGGCCCCGGCCATGGCCAGGGCGGCCGCTGCATGCAGGCCGAAGTCCAGCCGGAACTGGCGGGCGGCGCGGTCCAAGGGCGACGATTGCCGCACATATCGCGTTTCCAGTACATGGCGCAGCCCGTAGGCCAGGGCCATGGGGGCCAGGACCACCAGACCCAGCTCCCGGACCGGAAGATCGTCCATGAGCGGGCAGACCTGGCCCGCGTACAGGGTGCCGATAAGCACGGCGAACATATAATGGAAAAAGGCCCGCATCTCTTGTTTCCTTGTTGTGCAACCTGTGAACGTTCTTTGCTTTACGCCATGTTCTGCGTTAAATAGCAAGTCAGGACACAAACGTCTTCACTCCAACAGGTCAACGGGATACCCATGAGAAGATTTCTGCTGATATTGTTTGCCGCCGTATTCCTGTCGTCCAGCGCCCTGGCCGGTCCCAAGGCCCCGGTTTCCCTGGCCGGAATCACCTTGGGCGAGGATTACCACAAATACGAGGACCTGCTGCGCATGGAACTGGCGGGGGCCAATTCCGACGCCATTTTCCTGGACGAGGCGCTCATCCGCACCGGGGCGATTCCCGGGGTGCGCGGCGGCAGCGTCATCTGGGGCAACTGTGCCAACAAGGACCGCATTGTCCGGCTTAAGATCAAGTTTGCGGATACCAGCGAGGACTTGTTCAAGCGCCTGCTGGAGCGCTATCGGGAGAAATTCGGGCAGCCATCGGCCTATCAGGGCGATTCCTTTCGCAACGTGGTCGCCTGGGAGTGGGATATCAGCGACGCCGCGCGCCACGTGAACATCGTGCTCATGTATAGCGTGAACCCGGATATCAGGCCCGGGGTGTCCATCAAGCTGACGGACCAGGCCCTGTTGGACCTGGAGTTCGCCTGCTACAAGGAAAACTATCGCTCCCGCTATCTGCAGGAACAGGCCGGCGCCATCGAGGACCTCGATACGTTCGTGCCCCGGTAGCCGTGCCCGAAGCGCCCTCCATCGCCTGGAACGGCATCAGCCTGGATGCGCCTCCTGAGTGGGAACCCTCCATTCTGGAGCGCGATTTCATGCGTCTGGAACAGGATGGACGGCCCGTTGCCGAGCTCAAGTGGCGCAGGGTGCAGGGACGTTTTTCGGCCCGAAAGCACATCCGGAAGCTGGATCGCGCCTTCGGGAGGGCGGACATCCGTGAGGCCTCGCCGGGACCGGCGTGGATAGAGGCGGCCGAGTCGCTGCGCGCCTCGGGCCTTGGCGTCACCCTGCTGGAGTGGGAAGACTCCGTGGGCGCGGTGCTGCACAGCCCGGCCACGGGGCTTGCCGTCCTGGCACAATTCCCGAGGCCGGTGGCGGGCGCGCCTGTGCTGGCCTCCCTGCGCGACCATTGGGGAGGCGCGACCATGCCCTGGCGGCTGTTCGGCATCCGGGCCCGGGTTCCCTCGGACTTTCTCCTGGACACCTTTCGTTTTCATCCCGGGCGCTACGGGCTCGAGTTCCGGAGGCCCAAGCGGTCTGTCTCCGTGGATGCCCGGCCCGGGGATTTCCGGCGCGGTCCGGGCGCAAGCCTGGTTCTGGAGCGCCATGCCCCGGCAGACGCCATGCTTGCGAAACAGGGATTCGAGACATGGATTGAGGAAAATTATCGAAAAGTGATCGTGGGTACAGAAACAAAAGATACCAACATGATATACTGGAAAGGCATCCAAAAGCGTTTTTTGCGTTTCTCCCTTCGGCACCAGGGGCGCGTCTGGCGGGATCCTGCGGCCAACGCGGTCTTTGCCGTGTATGCGCATGGTGAGCAGGATATTGCCGAGGCGACCTTCAACCAGATCTGCAACGACTATGGCGCTGTTTAGGAAAAAGATCGTTCCGGCCACGACCCGGCAGGAGTCCCTGGATATGGTTCCGCTCCGCAACCTGGAGGCCGAGGCCCGGGTGCAGGACAACGGGCTGGTGCTCATTCGCTACGAGGTGGCCGTGAAGCCGTGGTTCGGCAGGGTTGCCTCCAGGGTGGGTCTGTGGGACGGTCGTCCCATGCAGAAGCAGCTGGAGCTGGACGAGATAGGGTCCTTTGTCTGGGGACTTTTCGACGAAAGACGCACCGTGCGCGAGATCGTGGAGGTCTTCATGGACCGCTACAAGGTGCAGCGCCGCGAGGCCGTGCTCTCGGTCACGGAATTCATCCGCATGCTGGGGCAACGCGGATTGGTGGGCCTTCGGTAAAGCAAAGGGCGGAAAGGATTTCTCCTTCCCGCCCTTGTAAGTGATTTTGGTTGGGGCTAGCGCAGCTTGAGCCCCAGCGCGTCCAGATACAGTTCCCCGCTGAAGGTCATTTCGGCCGCGCCCTGCAAAAAGACATTGCCGCCCTCCAGGGAGATGGTCAGCACCTCGCCGCCGGTGGTGGTCAGGGCTGCGGTTGCATCGGTCAGGCCCAGCGTGCTGGCCAGCAGCTGCGTGGCGGCCGCACCCGTGCCGCAGGCATAGGTCTCGTTTTCCACGCCGCGTTCGTAGGTGCGCAGCAGCATGGTCTCCCGGTCCTTCACCTGGGCGAAGTTCACGTTGGTCCCGGCCGGGGCGAAGCGTTCATGGTAGCGGATGGCCGCACCCAGCTTCTGCACGTCTGTTTTTTCCACGTCATCCACGAAGACCACCGCATGGGGCACGCCCGTATCCGCGAAGTGAACGGTCATGTCGGTTCCGTCCATATTGAGGGCAATGTTCGTTTCGGTGCCCTTGGGCGGTGTCAGCTGCACCTTGACCTGGCCGCGCTGCGGGCCTTCGGTGATGACCCGGGCCTTGATGGGGCCCGCGTCCGTGCCGAAGGTGTGCTCGGCCGGGGCAATGTCCAGGGCATAGGCCAGCCGTCCGGCGCAGCGCGAGGCGTTGCCGCACATCTCGGCGCGGCTTCCGTCGCTGTTGTAGAAGTGCCAGATGTAGTCCAGGCTCGAATCCTCGGGGGCATGGTCGATGAAGAACAGGCCGTCCGCATAGACGCCGAAGGCGCGGGCGCAGATCTTTTCGGCCCATTGGGGCATGACCGCCTTGGCCACGCCCAGCTCGCGGTTGTCGATGACCACGAAATCGTTGCCGCAGCCCTGCATCTTGTAGAAAGGCACGCTGGTGCCGAACATTTCGCTCATGGTGCTTGTCTCGCTGAAAGTCTTTCCGGATGGTGTGCAGGATAAACGATAATGGGTTTCAAACCATGGGGCAACCAGAAAAAACGAGATCATGCCTCCGGCGGCCCAGGGGGATAATCCCCTTGGAGAACCCTGGCTTTTGGTACTCGGTAGAATCGGGCCAAAGCGGTTCAATTATCCAGACATGTGCCGGGTAAGGAAAAGGCAGCCCCGGGCATGATTCCATGCCCGGGGCTGCCTTCTTTGAATCAACTAAAAAGCGCCGCTGTCAGCCGTTCTGACTACAGGGCTTCGAGGTTGGCGATGTTGTTGCCTTCCCAGGCTTCGTCCCTGCCCTTGAAGTTGGGGCCGAGCATCTTGAACAGCACGCCCTTGGGGCCGACTTCGGTAAACGAGCGCACGCCCTCGTCCCACATGTTGGCCATGGTCTGGATCCAGAGCACGGACGAGGTCATCTGGCGCTTCATGAGTTCCCGGATGGCGGACGGATCGTGCTCGGGCTGGGCCGTTGCATTGAAGTAGACCGGGAAGGCCGGGGCGTTCCAGTCCAGCGTTTCCAGGAACGCGGCGAATTCGTCGGCGGCCTCCTGGATGAGCGGGGAATGGAATGCGCCGGACACGGCCAGCGGGATCAGACGGCCCTTGAGCTCCTTGGCCAGGGGGGCGGCGGCTTCCAGAGCTTCCTTTTCGCCGGAAATGACGAACTGGGCCGGTGTGTTGTAGTTGGCCACGCGCAGTTCCTTGCCGGATTCGCGGGCGGCCTTGTCCACGATCTCCACCACGGCGTCCTGCTTCATCTTGAGCACTGCGGCCATGCCGTGGCCTTCCCTGCCCGCCTCGGACATGAGGCGTCCGCGCAGGGTCACCGCCTTGACGGCATCCTTGACGGAAAGCACGCCGGAAGCGGCCAGGGAGGCGAATTCGCCCAGGCTGTGCCCGGCGGTGGCCGCCGGGGAAAATTTGGAGGCGCAGGCCTGCCACAGGGTCAGGTTGACCACGGTGAGGGCGGGCTGCAGGGCGCGGGTGTTGGCCATGTCGGCTTCCTCGCCGTCCCAATAGATCTCGCGCAGGGGCAGGCCGGATTCGGCCTCGGCGAATTTCCAGAGTTCGAGGGCATCGGCGTTCTGTTCGGCCACGTCCCGGCCCATGCCCTTTTCCTGGGATCCCTGGCCGGGGAAGAGGATGGCGGTCTTGGTCATTATCTGTATCTCCTTATTGTACTGGCTTTGCTGATTGGGCGGGAAAATATGCGTTAAATGCGATTCTGTAAAGGGGAGGGCCGGAAAGCAAACGCCCGTTTAAACGCTGCTTTCCGGCCCTTTCTGTCGTGTGTGCCGTTTTGGTTACTTTGCCTCCGCCTCCCGGATGACTTCGTCCAGGGAGCGGCCGTCAGGCGCTGTGGCGGCCGGGTCCATGGCCAGGATGGCCCGCCAGACAGCCAGTGCCTCCTCCTTTTTGTCGAGGTCGTGCAGCAGGACGATGCCCTTGTTGAATCGGGCGACCGTGAGTTTCGGGTCCAGGGCGGTAGCCTGGTCAAAGGCTTCCACTGCCTTTTCGAACCGTCCGGTCCGGCGGTACATGACGCCCAGGTCGGACCAGACGCCCGGGTGATTCGGGCCCAGCGCCAGGGATTTTTCGTAGGCCTCCACGGCGCGGGAGGGCATGTCGTGGTCAAAGTAGTAGTTGCCGAGGGCTGACCATGCGTGTGGGTCGTCGGGATGGCTTGTCGCTGCCGCTTCCAGGGTCGCCAATTCCGGGGCCGTCTGGGGGCTTCCGGCGGGCATGCCTGTGCTCACGGCGTGTTGCCTTTGTTCGAACATGAGGCTGGTGACCACATTGCCGATGAACGCACCGGCCATGAGCGCCAGGATCATCAGCATGATGCAGGTTGATCTGCGCACGTGGTGCCGTTTGAATTCGTCGAATTCCCTTTCATGAACTCCCATGATCGCTCCAGTTATCTATTCTATTTTGGTGTGAAATTAATTTCATCACAGCTTTTCCCGGATGGCAAGGACATGTCTTCGCAATGGTTTATGGAGCCCGTATGGCATTGTTTGTCAAGCGTCCGTTTTATCCCTGCGGTGTCCTTTCCCCTCCCCGTCTTATCCGGGCCGGAAAACCGGGGTTAGGCTTCCTTCAAAAAGTGGAGGAATCATGTCTCATACCGGATTCAGGGAAGAGGGCGGCTGCGGCCCCTATTGCTGCGAGGTCAGGCGCGACGACCAGGGACGCATCGTTGCCAGGCGCGAGCATGTGGACGGCATGTGCCGTGAATACGAATACATCTACGACGAAGCGGGCAGGCTTTACAATGTCCGGCGCGACGGCGTGGGCGTGGAGCAGTATCTTTATGACCGGCAGGGCCGCCGCAGGAGCGATTTCAACTCCCTGCGCGAAGGCCTTTCCCGGGGTTTCTTCTATTCGGACGATGACCGGCTGCTGCGCGCGGGCGACATGCATTACCATCATGACGGCCTGGGCTTCCGGTTTGCCAGAAGCGCGGAGAACTGGACTTGGCGCTACTGGTACAGCCCGGATTACCGGCTGGTGCGCGTGAATCTGCCCGAGGGCGGATGCGTGGAATACAGTCATGACGAGGACGGCCAGCGCATCCTCAAGACCGTGAACGGCAGGCAGGACGAACGCTACCAGTGGCACGACAAGACCACCCTGGCGGCCTACCATGACGGCATGTCCTGGTCCGAATTCGAGTACGGCCGGGAACGCATGCCCCACGCCATGTACCGGGGCGGCAAGCGCTATTCCCTGCATTACGACCAGGTGGGCACCCTGCGTGTCGTAGCCGACGCCATGGGCAACGTGATCAAGCGCATGGAATACGATTCCTTCGGCAACATCCTGGAGGACACCAACCCGTCCTTCAAGATGCCGTTCGGGTTCGCGGGCGGCCTGCACGACCGCGACACCGGACTGGTGCGCTTCGGCTGGCGCGATTACGACCCGGACACGGGCCGCTGGACCGCCAAGGACCCCATCGGCTATGCGGGCGGCGACAGCGATTTGTACGGCTATTGCCTGGACGATCCGATTAATGGTTATGACCCGATGGGGCTTTTTAATTTTGGAGAGTTTGCTTCTTCGTTGTTTGGAAACGGGAATAGTTCTTCTGTAACGCCTTACGACATCGGCAGTCCCGGTGGAGCGATTTCCGAATGGAAGGATGCTGTGAACCCGGCTGGGCAGTGGACACCTCAAGGGGTTGAGGTCGCCGCAAACGGCAGGAACAGGGAAAAGATCATAGATGGGATGATTCCTCCTTTGCTTCATAAAAAAGGGCACCCGAGTAGAGATTGGGCTGATGGGGTACTGAAGGAGGAATTGGGGCACTTGGGGAAAAATATGCTTGGCCTGGGGGCTCCTCCCATTGTTGGCGGTTTTCAAGAAATGGGGAAAGAGGGATCATTTAAAGATTATTGCAAAGGTTATCTTAAAGGAACATTCCCCTACGTTGATCCTGATTCTGTGAATACTGTTCTTTATGAATTGACAGATGGTCGGGTGGAAAGGATGAAACCTCATATGAGAAGATATTCATATAAACCGAAGGGGCAATAAATCGCGCCAGCGGCGCGATCGCTAAGAAATTTTGGAGATGGGGGTACGGGGGAAGAACCTTTTTCAAAAGGTTCTTCCCCCGTCTCATATTCAATGATGCGCTACAGGACGCGGCAGCCGTCTTCGGTGATGAGCACCTCGTGCTCCCAGCGGATGCCGCCCCAGTCGGGCCAGTACAGGCCTGGCTCCACGGTGATGATCATGCCCGGCTCCATGACGCCCTTGGCCACCCGCGACATGCGCGGCGGCTCGTGTGTTTCCAGGCCCACGCCGTGCCCCAGGCCGTGGGTGAAGTATTCGGCCACGCCCAGCTTGTCGAAGTAGTCCCAGGACGCCTTCCACGGGGCGTAGAGCGAAACGCCGGGCCGCATGATGTCGATGGCGGCCTGCTGCGCACCCTGCACCCATTCCAGCACCTGCTGGAACCGCTCGGACGGATTGTCGCCCACCCAGAAGGTGCGGGTCTGGTCCGAGTTGTAGTCGTTGAGGCGGCAGCCTGTGTCGATGAGCACCAGCTCGCCCTCGCGCAGCTTGGTTTCGCCGGGGATGGCGTGCGGCAGGGCCGCGTTGGGGCCCACGCCCACGATGGAGGAAAAGGCCATTTCCTCGGCGCCGTTGTCCTTGAACATTTTTTCGATCTGCCAGGCGATCTCCTTTTCCGTGACGCCGGGAACGAGGTACTGGCGGATTTCGTCCATGATCTTGTGGTTCAGGGCTATGGAGGCATCCATGCGCCGGATTTCCTCTTCGTCCTTGTGCAGCCGCAGCTCCTCCACGATTCCGCGCTGGCTGGTGAGCTCCACGAACGGCCTGAGACCCTCGTGGTCGTAGAGGCTGGTGACTTCGGGGTCGAAGCCCAGGGTCGCGACGCCCTTGCCCTTGAGGAATTCGCCCACGGTCTGATGCTTCTTGTCGGAGTAGATGACGATGCCGTCCTCGTTCCAGTGGAGCTTGGCGGCGTCCGTGAAGCGGGGGTCCGTGAACAGGTAGTCGTCGCCGTCCGCAGTGATGACCAGCCAGCCAGAGGATTCGTTGCACTGGCCGTCGTGCAGCTCGAAGCCGCTCAGGTAGTAGCGGTTGGCCGCGTGCGAAACGAGCAGGGCGGGCAGTTTTTTGTCGGCGAGTTTGCGTTTCAGGTTTTCGCGTCTCTGTTCGAAGATTTTCTGTTCCATGTTTCTAGCCCCATGAATAGGTTGTTTCAGGTTCGCCTGTGATCATGCGCTGGGCCCACTCCACGCCCTGCATGACCGAATGGTCCATGTTGGCCACTTCGTACTTCCAGCCGCCGAATCGGCCTCGGGAATAAATCCCCTTATCTTCCAACCGCGGCTGAATGGCTTGAAGGGCACTATCCCTCTTGAGGCAGGGCACGGGATAGCCATAGTCCACGGTGATGTCCCAGGTAGTGGCCAGGTCGCTCGCGCGGTTCCTGTCCAGCATGGAGGTGTTTACCAGACCCTGTATGGTGCGGTCCATGAGTTCGCCGAGTTTTTCCGGCTTGTGTTCGGAAAAGGATGTCTCGCACATGAACGCGAGTTGCTCGCCGGGCCGGGCCACGTTGTTGGGCGAGTAGTTGTGGAAATTGGTCACCCGGTAGAAGGGGGAATCGCTTTCCGGAAAATACATCCAGCAGCGGGAATTTGCCTCGTGGCTGCGGGTGTCGAGCCCCACGCCGGCCACGTACACGCCGTTGCGGGTGAAGTCCGAGGCCGCGTTGACCATGGCGTCGTCCTTCTGCGCCAGCCACTTCCCGGCCAGCAGGTCCAGGGGCGCGGTGCTGAGCAGGAACTCGTACTCCACCTCCAGGCCCTGGGCCGTGGTCACGCGCTTCCTGTCCCAGTCCACGGCAACCACATCCTGATTCAGACGGATGGAATCCTCCACCCGGGCGGCCAGCCTGCGGAAGATTTCTCCCGTGCCCCCGTACAAGGGGAACTTGAAGGTGTTGTTTGGCCCCCAGGCCACGTCGTCTTTTTCCAGGATCAGGTTTTCCAGGACGTTTTTCAGGTCGATGACGCTGACCCGTTCGCCGATCCAGGAGTACTGCATGCGCTCGGGCGGGGTGGCCCAGACCTTGAAGTTGTAGGGCCGCATGAAGGTCTCGGCAATGCCGGAGCCGAACACGTAGTCGATCCATTCGCCGAAGTTCTCCGGCTGCTTCGAGGGCCGGTTTTCCGGCAGGAGCCCCTGCACGCATTTCCAGCGGACGTCCTTGGGCAGGAAGCGGATGTTGTTCTGGAATGGGTAGGGCACCCAGGTGGAGCAGGCCCGGACCCAGGATTCGCGCTCGTGTTCCAGCCGCTCGTCGCCGAGCAGGCCGTCCATGAGGTCGTCGAAATATTTGTAATGGGAGAAGACCACGTGACCGCCGATGTCCCAGGTGAACCCGGCCTCGTCGCGGAAGCTGGCGGCAAGGCCGCCCACGTGGCCGTGGCGTTCCAGTACGAGAAAGGATTCCTCGCCCAGCTCCCGGAGCCGGTGGGCCGCGCCGAGGCCCGTGGGTCCCGCCCCGATGATCAGATATTTCGTTTTCACGCCGATCTCCCTGAGTAATGAGGTTGCTCGCAGAAAGGACATCCGGTTGTTTCAATTCAGGATCTCAGCGGCATATTGAGGGCAATCGCGGCCTTCTGTCAAACAGGATGGCGCACAGTGTCACTGGACTTTCGTCTTGGCGTAACGGCTTTGTAACACAGTGCTGATAGCTATGCTCGTGCAGGCCGAAGTGGCCGCAAGACAAAAACCAAACACGTTTTCGGAGGAAGGAAATCCATGAAAAAGTCTTTGATCGCCCTCGTCGCCGTCATGATCATGAGCATCGCGGCCACCGCATTCGCCGGTGACATCCGTGTGAAGGGCTCCACCACCGTGGACCCGGCCATGAAGAAACTCGTTGCCGCCTACAAGAAAATCAATCCGGGCGTGAACTTCTCCATTTCCGCCACCGGTTCCGGCGACGGCGCCAAGGCCATCATCAACGGCACCGCCGATATCGGCATGATGTCCCGCGACATGAAACCGGCTGAAACCGAAAAGGCCAAGGCCAACGGCGTCAACCCGGTTCAGTACGTCATCGCCCTGGACTGCCTGGTTCCCATCGTCCACCCGTCCAACAAGGTTTCCGCCCTGACCACCGATCAGCTCAAGGCCATGTATCAGGACAAGATCCGCAACTGGAAGGAAGTGGGCGGCGCCGATGGCATGATCGCCCTGTTCTCCCGCGAAACCAACTCCGGTACCTACGAAGTGTGGCACAAGAAGGTCATGAACAAGGAAGACGAATTCGACATGGTCTCCCGCATGCCTTCCAACGCCGCCATGGCCGCCAAGATCGCCGGCAACAAGAAGGGTGTCGGCTATGTAGGCCTGGGCTTCCTGAACGACAAGATCAAGGGCGTCAAGGTCAACGGTGTCATGGCTTCCGTGGCCACCGCCCTGGACAAGTCCTATCCGCTCTCCCGTGGCCTGAACCTGTACACCGCCGACAGCGTAGGCGGCGAAGTGAAGGACTTCATCACCTTTGTCATGAGCCCGGCCGGACAGAAGATCATCGAGGAAGTCGGCTTCGTGCCCATGACCAGGTAACCGACTGTAGATTCTATTCTTGACCGAACCCCGCCGGGACGCTCCGTGTCCCGGCGGGAAACCTGTCTCCAAGGGGACGGAGAGCCTAATGATTGATCGCAAGAGAAAGGAAACGCTCATCAAGGGAATGTTTTTTGGTGCGGCTTCCATTTCCATCATCGCCCTCGGGCTGATCATGTACTTTCTGGTGAGCGAGGCCCTGCCCACCTTTTTCGGTTTCGACGCCATGGGCGAGGCGCACCAGGGCGTGTCCTTTTTTGATTTCATATTCGGCAGCCAGTGGAAGCCCGTGTCCGAACATCCGCAGTGGGGCATCCTCCCGCTGATCATGGGCTCGGTCTGGGTGACGCTGCTGTCTTCCGTCATCGCCATACCGCTGGGGGTCATGACCGCCATCTACCTGGCCGAGATCGCTCCCAACAGGGTGCGCGAGATCGTCAAGCCCATGGTGGAACTGCTGGCGTCGCTGCCTTCGGTGGTCATCGGATTTTTCGGCCTGGCCGTGGTTGCCCCCATCATGCTGGAGCTGTTCGACATCCGCTTCGGCGTCAACATGCTCAACGCCTCCATCATGCTGGCCTTCATGGCCGTGCCCACCATCACCTCCATTGCCGAGGACGCCATCCATTCCGTGCCGGACGAGCTCAAGGAGGGGTCCCTTGCCCTGGGGGCCACCCGGTTCGAGACCCTCAGGAAGGTCATTCTTCCCGCGTCCCTGTCCGGTCTGTCCACGGCGGTCATCCTGGGCATGTCCCGCTCCATCGGCGAAACCATGGTCGTGCTCATGGTGGCCGGCGGCGCGGCCCGGATACCCACGTCCATTTTCGATCCGGTGCGCCCCATGCCCGCCAGCATCGCCGCGGAAATGGGCGAAACCAGTTTCGGCCTTGAAATGCACTATTTTTCGCTTTTCGCCATTGCCATGGTGCTTTTCATAATCACGTTCCTGTTCAACCTGCTGGCCGACCACATCGCCCACAAGTACAAGCAGGTCGGCGCGGCAACCCTGTAAGGAGAAAGTGAGGAATGAGCGAAATGGTACGCGAATCCATCATGGAACAACTGCCGGACGAAACGGGACTTCTGGCCCGCCGCAGGTTTGTCGAAGGATTCTGGTTCGCCCTGTTCCGGGCCGCCGTGGTTATCAACGGCGCGGCCCTGGTGATCATCGTGGGCTACATGGTGTATTACGGCTTCCCGGCCATCTCATGGGACTTCCTGACCGGCATGCCCACGGAGGGCGGTCTGGCGGGCGGTATCCTGCCCTGCATCGCGGGGACGTTCTATCTGAGCATGGGCTCCATGCTGCTGGCCCTACCCCTGGGCGTGGCCTCGGCCATCTATCTGCACGAATATGCCCGGCCCGGCCCGCTCATGCGCGTGATCCGGCTGTCCATCAACAACCTGGCGGGCGTGCCCTCGGTGGTTTTCGGTTTGTTCGGTATGGCCTTTTTCGTGGCCAGCCGGGATCTCGGCGGCCTGGGCATGGGCGTTTCCATCGCGTCCGGCTCCCTGACCCTGGCCGTGCTCATCCTGCCGGTCATCATCGGCACCTCCGAGGAGGCGTTGCGCTCGGTGCCCGACACCTATCGCGAAGCGTCCCTGGGGCTCGGGGCCACCAAGTGGCAGACCGTGTTCAAGGTGGTGCTGCCCGCGGCCCTGCCCGGCGTGCTCACCGGTTCGATCCTGGCCATCAGCCGCGCGGCCGGGGAAACCGCTGCCATCATGTTCACGGCGGCGGCCAGCTACAACCCGCAACTGGCCGGATCCATTTTCGACGAGGTCATGGCCCTGCCGTACCAGATTTACTCCCTGTCCGTGTCGTCCACGGACCCTGAGGCGACCCTGCCCCTGCAGTACGGCACCTCCCTGGTGCTCGTCAGCCTGGTGCTGGGCATGAACCTTATCGCCATTGTCCTGCGCAGCAAGCTTCGCAGGAAACTGACCAAGTAAATTGATCCTTCCCGGGGAAGGGTCCTCCTTCCCCGGCATTGTCCCACTGCCGGGACCAAGCCGGATGGTCCATGACCATTCCGTTCCCCTGAATCCAATTGCGGGCGCATTCTCGCGTGTTGCGGGTTTCGCGTGCAGGGTGTTGGCCCTCTCTTCCCATTGTTTCATTCGTTGTTTTCATTCTTTGTTCGGTGATGTTTTCTTTTCACGGAGGCGGAAGTGAATTGCCTGTGCTTTCAATTGCATCCCCTGAACGTTGTGCCTGATGGATTTCCTTTGGTGACAGGGGAAGTGGGCATGTCTTCTTTGCACTGACGGTGCTGTCAAAATAAATAATTCGTTGCTCGGGATGCCGGGAATATGTAATGAACTGAAACTGCAAAACCCTTACGCATTCAACACGAACAAAATAAAGGAAAAAACATGATTGCCCGAATAATGCTCATTTTCTGTGCCGTTGTGCTTGCCCTGTCGATCGTCGGCTGCGGCGGCAAGGAAGAACTCAGGAAAGAGGCTGTCCGTCCTGTGCGCATGCTTACCGTGGGCTCGGCCGAGAACATGTCCACCCGCCGTTTCCCGGGCAAGGTGGAAGCCTCGGGCCGGGTCGAACTGGCCTTTGAGGTGGCCGGCAAGGTCGTCAAGCTGCCCATCATCTCCGGTCAGGAGATCCGGGAAGGCGAACTGGTGGCCCAGCTGGACGACCGCGATTTCAAGGCCAAGCTGACCTCGGCTCTGTCCCGCGCCAACAAGGCCAAGGCCGACCTGGCCCGCTATGAGCAGTTGCTGAAGGAGGAAGTGGTCTCCCGAAGTGCCTACGATCAGATCAAAAAGGACTACGACGTGGCCCGCGCCGATGCGGACATCGCCCGCAAGGCCCTGCAGGATACAGAGATACTGGCTCCCTTCTCCGGGGTCATTGGCGACAAGTTCGTTGAGAATTTCCAGAACGTGCAGGCCAAGCAGCCCATCGCCACCCTGCAGAACGACGCGGTCATCGAGATCGGGGTGTATCCCGCAGGATGTGGCCATTGCCACGCAAAAGGCGGACAAGTTCACCATAACCACCCAGTTTGAGGCGGCTCCGGGACGGGAATTTACCCTCAAACTCAAGGAATTTTCCCTCGAGGCCGACCCGCAGACCCAGACCTACCGCGTCCGTCTGTTCATGCCCTCGCCCGAGACCAAGGTCAGGATTCTGCCGGGAATGACCACGACCGTGATCCTGAGATACTCCGGGGGGACGGCCGAAGGCTACAGCGTGCCCGTGGGCGCGGTCCTGGACGAGGACGGCAAGGCCTTTGTCTGGAAGGTGGGCCAGGACATGACCGTTACGAAATCGCCCGTCAAGGTGGGGCTCATGGCCGGGGAGAGCATCTCGGTCGTCGAGGGGCTGAAAGAAGGCGACCGTATTGCCACTGCGGGCGTGCACTATCTGCGTGAAGGCCAGAAGGTCCGGGAACTCACCGGAAAGATCGGAGACTAGCCCCATGAATATCGGCGAACTGTCCATACGCAAGAAGACCATCACCCTGGTCCTGACCGTGCTCCTGGTGGCGGGCGGCATCCAGGCCTTTTTCGGCCTTGGCCGTCTGGAGGACCCGGAGTTCACCATCAAGGACGCCCTGGTGGTCACCCCCTATGCGGGGGCCACGCCCATGGAGGTGACCGAGGAGGTGACCGACCCGCTGGAAACCGCCATCCAGTCCCTGCCGCAGCTTGACGAGGTCAAGTCCCTGAGCCGGGCCGGCATGTCGGTGATTACCGTAACCATCAAGAACAACTACGACAAATCGAGCCTGCCGCAGGTCTGGGACGAGCTGCGGCGCAAGGTCAACGACACGAAACCCGCCCTGCCGGACGGCTGCGTTCCCACCGTGGTCGATGACTTCGGCGACGTGTATGGGATCCTGCTTTCGGTCACGGGAGACGGGTATTCCTACAAGGACCTGGAGGATTTCTGCGACTTCATGCGCAAGGAACTCCTCCTGGTGGACAACGTGGCCAAGGTGGTCGTCTGGGGCGTGCAGCAGCAGGTGGTCTACGTGGAGATATCCCGGGCCAAGATGGCCCAGCTCGGCATCGGGCTGGACACCATCTATGCGGCGCTCAGGAGCCAGAACATGGTGGTCCCGGCCGGCTCCGTGAAGGTGGGGCCGGAATATGTCCGCATCGATCCCACGGGCGCGTACACCTCGGTTGACGACATCCGGGCCCTGCAGATCCACGACCCGGTCTCGGGCAACCTGATCACCCTGTCCGACATCGCGGAGGTCAAGCGCGGCTACCAGACCCCGCCGGAAAAGCTCATGCGCCACAACGGCAAGACCGCGCTGGGCATCGGCGTCTCCATTGTTTCGGGCGGCAACGTGGTGGATTTGGGCCGGGCCGTGAAGAGCAAGCTTGCGGAACTGGAGTCGAGGATGCCCGTGGGCATCGAGATGGAAGCGGTCAACTTCCAGTCCGACGACGTTTCCGTCGCCATCGACGGCTTTGTCATCAGTTTCATCGAGGCCATCGCCATCGTCATCGTGGTGCTGCTCATTTTTATGGGCATGCGCAGCGGGCTGCTCATCGGGGCGGTGCTGGCCATCACCGTGCTGGGCACCTTCCTGTTCATGAAGATGTACGCCATCGACCTGCAGCGCATCTCACTGGGGGCGTTGATCATCGCCCTGGGCATGCTGGTGGACAACGCCATCGTGGTCACCGAGGGCATGCTGGTGCGCATCAACGCGGGCAAGGACGGCGTCCAGTCCGCCAGGGAGGTGGTCAGCCAGAACATGCTGCCGCTTCTCGGAGCAACGGTCATCGCGGTGCTGGCCTTTGCGGGCATCGGCCTGTCCGACGACGCCACGGGGGAGTACTGCGGCTCGCTGTTCTCGGTCATGCTCATCTCGCTCATGCTCAGCTGGGTCATCGCCATCACCGTGACCCCGCTTTTCTGCCACATGTTCTTCAAGCCCGGCGAAAAGAATGCCGGGGGGGAAGAGGAGAGGGATCCGTATCGAGGTACGCTGTTCGTCGCCTACAGGACCTTTCTCAAGCTGTGCATCGACCATCGCTGGGCGACCGTGGCGGCAATGGTCGGTCTGCTGGCCTTGTCTATCTATGGGTTTAGCCTGATCAAGGGCAGCTTTTTCCCGGACTCCACCAAACCTCAGTTCTACATCCATTACTGGCTGCCTGAGGGGGCCGACATCCGCAAGACCTCCGAAGACATCGGGGTCATCGAAGGCCATCTGCTGGCCGACGAGCGCGTGGATTTCGTTTCCACCTTCATCGGAGAGGCCGCTCCCCGCTACATGCTCACCTTTGCCCCGGATACCTCGGGGTCCAAGGCGTACGGACTGCTCATCGTGAACATGAAGGACTTTAAGTTCATTGATCCGTACATTGCCGAGATTCAGAAATATCTGACCGAGAACTTCCCCGATGCCGAGCCCAAGCTCAAGAAGCTCCAGATCGGCCCGGGCAGCGAATCCGCCATCGAAGTCCGTTTCCTTGGCCCCGATCCCGAGATTCTGCGAGACTTGGCCCTGCGGGCGCGAACCATTATGGAGAATCATCCGGCCACTGTCTCCGCACGCGACAACTGGCGTCAGCGCGCCAAGGTGATACGGCCCCTGCTGGCCCACGACCGGGCCATGCAGGCGGGCGTGACCCGGCCGGTGCTCAACGAGGCCCTGGCCACCAACTTCACGGGTGTGAACGTGGGCCTGTACCGCGAGGGCGACAAGATGCTGCCCATCATTTCGCGCATGCCCGAAAAGGACCGCATGGATGTTTACAGCATTCGCGACGTGCAGGTCTGGAGCCCCACGACCAGGAAAGTCATTCCCGTCTCCCAGGTGCTGGCGGGCTTCGATACGGTCTGGGAGGATCCGGTGATGCGCCGCCAGAACCGCAAGTTGTGCATCACCGCCTCCTGCGATCCGCAGTTCGGCACCCTGGCCAGCGAGGTGCTTGCCGACATCATGCCCGCGATCAATGCCATTGAACTGCCCTCGGGCTATGAAATGGAGTGGGGCGGTGAATACGAGGAATCCTCGGATGCCCAGGCAGGCATCAGGTCGAGCATGATGGGCACGGTGGTGCTCATGATCGTCATTGTCATCATGCTCTTCAACAACCTGCGCCAGCCGCTCATCATCTGGCTGACGGTGCCGCTTGCGGTCATAGGCGTCAGCTGCTCTCTGCTGCTCACGGGCCTGCCCTTCGGCTTCATGGCCCTGCTCGGGTTCCTGAGCCTGACCGGCATGCTCATCAAGAACTCCATCGTGCTCCTGGACCAGATCAACCTGGATCTGGAGGAGGGCAAGGAGCCAATGACTGCGGTGCTGGACGCGTCCGTGAGCAGGATGCGGCCCGTGTGCATGGCCGCCATCACCACGGTGCTGGGCATGATTCCGCTCATCCCGGACGTGTTCTTCGTGGGCATGGCCGTGACCATCATGGGCGGTCTTTCCTTTGCGACCGTCCTGACCCTTGTTGTGGTGCCCGTGCTCTACACCATCTTCTACAAGGTGAAGTAGCAAACGGAATGACAGGAAAAACAGGGCCCGGCGTGAAAACGTCGGGCCTTTTCGCATTTTGGGGCCAAGAAGGGGCGTACTCCCGATTCGTGCGGGAGGTGTAGTGGTGCCTCGCCTGTGGGTGGCCCCGCAGGAGTGAGGCGTGCGGGCTTGTCCGGCCCAGGCCAAAAAGAAAGCCCGCCTAGGCGTCGGCGGGCTTTTCTTCCTGCTGGGGTTTCGGATCCTTTCTCAGCCGAATCACCTGCGTCGAGAATTGCGTCTCGTCCGGCTGGCAGCTCGGGCAACCGTCCGAGGCCAGCATGCAGCGCTCGTCGATTCCGCTGATGTCGATTCCGGCCATGTTGAGGAGTTTCGTTGTCTCACCGGCCCGCCAGAGCAGTGGCTGCCCGCAGCGGGTGCACTCCACGTACAATAATTCGGGATCGAATCGCTTAGTCATGATTCAAGTGTAAACACGCCCCGGTCTAAACACAAGGGGCGTGTGTTATTATTCCATAACAAAGGGGAGACGGACAGCCGCCTCCCCTTGTTCGCTTCGGTTGTTTCGCTTGGTTTAGATGCCCAGGGCCTGCGCCGGGGTGACTGCGTCGATGCCGAAGGCCTCGCCCACGGCAGGGCAGGTCAGGGTGCCGCCCAGGGTGTTCAGGCCCAGGGCCAGGCCCGGATCCTCGCGCAGGGCGTCCAGGCCCCTGCCAGCGATGCGCAGGGCATAGGGCAGGGTCTGGTTGACCAGGGCAAAGGTGGAGGTGCGGGGCACTGCGCCGGGCATGTTGGCCACGCCGTAATGCACCACGTTGTCCACCACGTAGGTGGGGTTGTCGTGGGTGGTGGCCTTGATGGTTTCCACACAGCCGCCCTGGTCCACGGCCACGTCCACGATGACCGAGCCTTCCTTCATGGTGCCGATCATGTCGCGGGTCACGAGCTTGGGCGCCTTGGCGCCGGGCACGAGCACCGCGCCGATGAGCAGGTCGGCCTGCTTCACCGCGGCCCGGATGTTGGGTTCGGTGGAGCTGACGGTCATGAGGCGGCCGTCAAAGATGTCGTCGAGATACTGGAGGCGGTGGTGGGAGAGGTCGATGACCATGACGCGGGCACCCATGCCCATGGCGATGCGGGCCGCATTGGTGCCCACCACGCCGCCGCCGATGACCACCACCTGCGCGGGCGGTACGCCCGGGACGCCGCCCAGGAGCATGCCCCGGCCGCCCTGGTGCTTTTCCAGGTGGTGCGCGCCCACCTGGGTGGCCATGCGTCCGGCCACTTCGGACATGGGAGTCAGCAGCGGCAGGGAGCCGACCTTGTCTTCCACGGTTTCATAGGCGATGCCCGTGACGCCGGATTCGAGCATGGCCTTGGTCAGCTTTTCCTCGGCGGCCAGGTGCAGGTAGGTGAACAGGGTCAGGTCCTTGCGCAGGAATCCGTATTCCGACGCAATGGGCTCCTTGACCTTGATGACCATTTCCGTGCCCCAGGCGTCCGCGGCCGTGGGCACGATCTTGGCCCCGGCCTGGGTGTATTCCCCGTCGCTCAGGCCGCTGCCGGCTCCGGCTCCGGTCTCCACCAGCACCGAGTGGCCCTGCCGCACCAGGGCTTCCACCGCGCCGGGGGTCATGGAAACACGATTCTCCAATGTTTTGATCTCTTTGGGGATACCGATAATCATTGAATGCTCCTCAGGTAAAATGATTATTGATTCGAGACACTCCGGGTGTTGCCTACTTTTCGTACTCCTTGGTCACCGCTTCGGGCAGATAGAGCCATTTGCGCTTGGACTTCATGACCACGAAGGATTCGCTGGAGTTCACCCCGCCGATCTGGGAGAGGTCCTTGTCCAGGAAGTCATAGAGGTCGCCCATGTCGCTGGTGCAGGTGATCTCCACGATGATGTCGTAGCGGCCCGTGACCACGGCGCACCAGTTGACGCGCTCCAGCCGGGATATCTGCTCCAGCTTTTCGTCCAGCATCTTGGTGCTCTGCAGGGACATGCCCACCAGGGCGACGGTGAGCCCCTGGGCCTTCATGGGGTTCACCAGCGCGGCCACCTTCACGGCCCCGGCCTTGATCAGGTTGCGCAGCCGGGAGCGCACAGTGGGCGCGGTGACGCCCAGACGTTCGGAAACCTTGCCCACGGACATCTGGCCGTCTTCGGTCAGTGTGGCCACCAGGTGCCTGTCGTGCGCATCGAATTGTTTTTTCATATTTATTTCACTCATTTTTATTTTTTCAAGCTAAGAGACTGCTGTAAACTTATCTGATAAGAAAATATTTAGTCAATGGATTTTCTTTTCGGCTACTAATCGATGAATTGAGAATCTCCGTCGAAAGTATGTCCGGATATCAGGAAAGCCCGGTGCGTTTTGAACGCACCGGGCTGTGGTGCCCCGGGATATTTGCGGTGAGGGTGACGGTTGATGAGGCTCCTACGGAGGAGAGCTGTCCCGGGGTGCCTGGAGCATACCCCGGGTTTTGAGGCCTGGATAAGAATACCCGAACAAAGGGCGGTAAAAGGATGAAATTACCCTGTTGACAGGGGTGAAGCTGTTTACGGTTTTTCACAATTTTTTAAATTGACAGGGGTGTCTATTTAACAAGTGTGCTTCATGCTGGCTTTCACTTCAGGGAAAAAGGAAAGCCATATGAAAAAGAATACACAGGATTCCCGGGTAATGCGGGAGATACTCAAGGCGCCGCGGTCCGGGTGGGCAAAGCCATGGAAACTGGCGCTGGTCCTCGGATGCCTCGCGGTTGTCCTGGCGTGCGTCGCCGCCTGGGGATTGTGGCCGGAGGATGAATATTCCTATGTCACGGTAAGGCCGCATCACGCTCCATTGGTGGTCACGGTTCGGGCCTCCGGGACCCTGGAGCCCATGAACACCGTGAAGGTGGGGGCGGAGCTTTCCGGGACCATCCGCACCGTGCACAAGGATTTCAACGATACCGTGCGCAAGGGCGAGGTGCTGGCCCGGTTCGACGTCACCGAGCTTCAGGCCCAGTCGGACCGGCTGGAGGCGCAGCTGGCCATGGCCGTCGCCAACGAGCGGAGCGGGACCGTGCAGCTCACGGAAGACCGCCGGGAGTATGCCCGAAAAAAGAAGCTGCGCAGCCGGGGCGTGGTTTCCCAGAAGGACCTGGATCTTGCCCTGTATGCGCTTCAACGCTCCGAGGCCGCCTGTTCCAGCCGAAAGTCCGAAGTGCAGGCCGCCCGGGCCGAACTGCGCGAGTTGCAGCACAAGCTGGCCAAGGCCGACATCGTTTCCCCCGTCGACGGGCTGGTGCTGGAGCGGAAGGTCGAGGCCGGTCAGGCCGTGGCCTCCGGGTTCCAGACCCCGGAGTTGTTCATCCTGGTCAGCGACCTGTCCTCCATGAAACTGCTGCTGAATATCGACGAGGCCGACACCGGTCCGCTGCGGGTGGGGCAGGCCGCATCCTTTCGCGTGGACGCGTATCCCCACGCCCTGTTTCCCGCCACCCTGACCAAGCTGCGGTACGCGCCCGAGCGTGACGGCGGAGTGGTGGTCTACAAGGCCGAGTTCGCGGTGGACAATGCCTCGCTGCGGTTGCGCCCCGGCATGACCGCAACCGCCGACATCACGGTGGCCGAGGTGGAGCGGGCATTGGTGGTTCCCAATGCGACCCTGCGGTTTAGGCCGCCAGAAGTCCCTTCTGCCCCGGGGCAGGACCGTTCCAAGGTGGACGGCAAGTCCCTGTGGGTCCAAAACGGCGAGTCCATTGCCGAAGTCCAGGTCCGGACAGGCAAGACCGACGGCCGGTTTACGGAGATACTGGACGGAGTGGGGCCGGAGTCCGAGGTGGTTGTCAGCGCGAGGCGGGTGGAATGATGGAACCGCTCATCTCGCTGAAGGGCGTCGGCCGGGTCTATGGTGCGGGTGAGAATTCCGTGCATGCCCTGCGGGATCTGGACCTCGATATCGCCGAGGGAGAGTTTCTGGCGATCATGGGAACCAGCGGATCCGGCAAGTCCACCACCATGAATATCCTGGGCTGCCTGGACTCCCCCACCTCGGGGAGCTACCGTTTTTCCGGCGTGGAGGTCACCGGCCTGGACCGGGCGCGCAAGGCCAGGCTGCGGCAGCATTGGCTCGGTTTCGTCTTTCAGGGCTTCAACCTGCTGGGGCGCACTTCGGCCGTTGAAAACGTGGAGCTGCCCCTGGTCTATCGCCGCATCGGCCGCAGGGAGCGGCGCGAACGCGCTGTCGAGGCCCTGCGCATGGTGGGGCTTGAAGGCCGCGAAGCGCATACCCCGGCCGAGCTTTCGGGCGGCCAGATGCAGCGGGTGGCCATTGCCCGCGCCCTGGTTTCCGAGCCGCTCCTGTTGCTGGCGGACGAACCCACCGGCAACCTCGACTCGGCCATGAGCAAGGAGATCATGCAGCTGCTTGTCCGGCTCAACCGCGAGCGGGGGATTACCGTGGTCATGGTCACCCATGAGCCGGATATGGCGGAGTACGCCTCGCGTACCGTGACCTTTTGCGATGGGGTTCTGGTGTCCGACTCGGCCCAGGGAGGGATGTCCTGATGTTTACGCAGGCCGTTCTCCTGGCCTTGTCCGAAATCCGGCGCAATTGGCTGCGTTCGCTGCTCACGGTTTTGGGCATCGTCATCGGCGTGGCTTCCGTGGTCGCCATGGTCACCCTGGGGCAGGGGGCCACCAAGCGGATCACCTCCGAGATCAGCGAGCTGGGCGGCAACATGCTTTTTGTCTATCCCGAGGCGGAAAGTGGCGGCGGGTTCTGGTCCAGCTCCATGGGGGCCCCGTTCAAGATGCGGGACGTGGAGGCGATTTTCGATGAAATTTCCGGTGTCCGCCATGTCTCCCCGGTGTCCGCCTTCACGGATGTCGCGGTGAACGGCAACCGGAGCTGGAGCACGGAAATCACCGGGGCCGCCAACGGATACTTCTTCATCCGCAACTTCCGGCTCGGGGATGGGCGTCTTTTTTCCGCCACCGAGGAACGCGCGGGCCAGCCTGTGGTCGTCATCGGCGACAAGGTGCGCGAAAAGCTTTTCCCTGATGCGGATCCGGTGGGAGGCTCGGTCCGGCTGGGCGATTTTTCCTATACGGTCATCGGCGTGCTGCAGGCCAAGGGCAAGGACATGCTCGGCCAGGATCAGGACAACGTGATGGTCATGCCCATGAAGGCGTTGCAGCGCAGGGTCACCGGAAACCGGAACGTGGATTTCATTCTGGTTTCCATGCATAATCCGGAGGAGAGTTCCCGGGTCAAGGACGACATCACCAAGCTGCTGCGCGAGCGGCGGCGCATTCCCGGGGGAAAGAAAAACGACTTCACCGTGGAGGACATGGAAGAGCTTATCCGCACCGTGGGCCGGACCGCCGCGGTGCTGACCGCCTTCCTCGGAGCCATTGCAGCGGTCAGCCTGCTGGTGGGCGGTATCGGGATCATGAACATCATGCTCGTTTCCGTCACCGAACGGACCCGCGAGATCGGCATCCGCATGGCCGTGGGAGCCCAGGAGCGGGATATCCTGTTGCAGTTCCTGGTGGAGGCGGCCACGGTGTCCGTGTTCGGCGGTCTCATCGGCATCCTTCTGGGGCTGGGCGTGCCCCTTGCCCTTTGCCCCCTGCTGAAGGTTCCGTTTGTTTTCGACTGGCGCGCCGTGGTCGGCAGTGTGCTGTTTTCCGGCTTCATAGGCATCTGCTTCGGATTTTTCCCGGCCCGCCGCGCTGCGGCCCTGGACCCCATCGAAGCCCTCAGACACGAATAAGGTATCATGGGACGCAAGAAACTCGATCAGCAAAGAAAGGCGCAGATTCTCGAAGCATTCGGGGCCTGCGTGCTCAAGTTCGGCCTGGACGGCAGCGGCATCAGCGCGGTGGCGCGCGAAGCGGGCCTTTCCCGCACCCTCGTGCACCATTTCGTGGGCACCCGCGACGAGCTTGTCTCTCTCCTGGCCGAGCATGTGCTGCACAGGCATCGTTCCGAGGTGGACGAGTTCCTGACCTGGGCCCGCAAGGGCGTTCCGCTGGTGGATCTGCTGGCCGAGGATTTCGATTTTCCGCAGCAAGAAGGGGTTTCGGAACGGGCCCTGTACGCCATCATGAACACGGCCCGCAGCCAGTACCCGGACATAGACAACGCCTACCGGACCATTCTCGACGACTGGGCGGAAGCCGTCGGTCGGGTCCTGTTCGAGTCCGGACGCGGGCGGGACGAAACCGAATGCCGCTCGACGGCCGTGGTTTTGCTGGCCATCCTGGCGGGATGCGACATGATCCGGGCCCTTCCCGATTTTGAGCTGCATAAAAAAGCATTGAAAAATCAGCTCAAACATGTTGTGGAGTCAGTGCCGGAGCGGTAATTCGGCCATCACACCCATGCAAGGAGATGAAATGAAGAAATATTGCATTGCCGTCTGCATCTGTCTGCTGCTTCTGTCTTCCTTTGGCTGCGCCGAGGAGGAAGGGCCCGCTGAAAAGCTCGGCAAGAAGATCGATACCACGGTCAAGACGACGAAGACCAAGACCCAGAGCGCCCTGGACAAGTTCAACGAGGACGCCAACAATGCCTTCAAGGACGTCAAGAAGAAGGTCAACGAAACCGCCTCGAACATCGGCGACGGCATCAAGGAAGCCGCCGACACGGTTGCCGACAAGGTCGCGGACATCACCGAATAGCCTGTCTGTTGCCGGAACTCATAAATGCGTTGATATTCCGGTGAAAATGCGCAAAATCTAGCCGCAGGAGTGCACCAGTTCCGGGTCGTTTCGACTCGCGTTCGTGCTGTCGCGCCACCACGCCATTCATACCGCCCAAGGGAGGCACTTCGTGAACGTCCGCACCCTGCGAGCCGATATCCTGCTGTTTGTGACCGCCGCCATCTGGGGCTTCGCCTTCGTGGCCCAGCGGGTGGGCATGGACCATGTGGGCCCTCTGACCTTCAACGGCATCCGTTTCGCCTTGGGGGCGGCGGCCCTGGTGCCGCTGATCCTGCGCATGGAAAAGTCCAGGGGCGTGACCGGTTCCCCCGCGCCCGGATCCAGGCTGCTTTGGGGCGGGCTCCTGTTGGGGGTGGCTCTGTTCGCTGGCGCCAGCCTGCAGCAGATGGGCCTGGCCGGCCCCATGCTCGAAGCCTGGGGAACCGAGCCGTCCACCGCGGGCAAGGCCGGGTTCATCACCGGCCTCTACGTGGTCTTCGTGCCCATGCTGGGCCTGCTGTTTCGTCAGAAAACCGGCCTCGGCACCTGGATCGGCGTTTCCCTGGCCGTGGCGGGCATGTACCTGCTTTCGGTCTCGGGCGACCTGACAATAGCCTTCGGCGACCTGCTGGTGCTCGCGAGCGCCTTTTTCTGGGCCGGGCATGTGCTCATCATCGGCTGGCTTTCGCCGGGCATGGATGCCGTGGACGCGGTCAAGCTTTCCTGCGTGCAGTTCGCGGCCTGCGCCGTGCTCAGCCTGGCGGGCGCGGCCATGACCGAGGAGGTCGTTCTGGCCAACGTGCTTTCCGCAGCGGTTCCGATCCTGTATGGTGGCATCATGTCCGTGGGCGTCGCCTACACCCTGCAGGTGGTGGCCCAGCGCAACGCCAACGCCGCCCATGCGGCCGTCATTCTCAGCCTGGAATCCGTGTTCGCCGCCGTGGGCGGCTGGCTGCTTCTGGATGAATTTCTCGGCCTGCGCGCCCTGATCGGCTGCGCCCTCATGCTGGTGGGCATGCTTATTTCCCAGCTGCGTCCCTGAACCGTTTCCGGACCGGTCGCGGCTTTCACACTCTTTTGTATATAATGGTCTTTTTCCCCCGGACCATGTATGAAGGGGGGGATTCTTAACGATTGTCATTCAGGGGCCTGATTCGATGAGACATGCCGTCGCCATACTCGTGTGCCTGGCCGTGTTCAGCACGGCTGCCTTTGCGGCGGTTCCCCGGGTGCTGTTCATCAGCTCCTACGGCCCCACCTTCCCCACCTATCTGGACCAGATCCAGGGAATCCGTTCGGTGCTCGATCCGGCCGGAGTCCTGCTCGATGTGGAATACATGGACAGCAAGCGCCTGTACGACACGCGGCATCTCAAGAATTTCAAGGAGATGCTGCGCTACAAGTTCTCCACGCTGCCCAAGCCCCAAGTGGTGATCACGGCCGACGACAACGCCCTGCGGTTCATCGGCGAGAACCGGCAGGAACTCCTGCCCAACGTCCCGCTGGTCTTTTGCGGGGTGAACAACGAGGCCCTGGCCGTGGAGAGCATGCACTCCCAGGAGAACATCACCGGGGTTCTGGAGAGCATTTCCACACGGGCCACCATCAGCCTGGCCCGCGAGCTGTTTCCCACGGCCCGCACCGTGGCCCTTATCTATGACGGCACCCCCAGCGGCAGGAGCGATTTCAAGCGCGTGCTGCCCATTACCCGGCTTTTCCCCTGGCTCAAGTTCGAGCGTTTCAATCTGGCCAGGATCACCTTTTCCGAGCTTGCGGCCGGTCTGCGGGCCATGCCCAGCGATTCCATCGTGCTGCTGCTTTCGGCCTACAGGGACCGGACAGGGCAGGCCAAGTCCTTTGAGGAGACCCTGCAGCTGATCCGCAAGGCCAGTTCCTGTCCCATCTTTCATCTGTGGCAGCACGGCATTGGGCAGGGGGTGCTGGGCGGGAAGGTGGTCAGCCATTTCAAGCAGGGGCAGTTGGCCGCGGAATCCGCTCTGGCCATCCTCAAGGGAACGCCCGCATCCGCCCTTCCCCTGATCCAGGGAGAGGACGCCAACGCCTACATGTTCGACCAGAAGGAGTTGGACCGGTTCCAGATTCCGGCGGAGGTCCTGCCGGAGCATCGCGTGGTGGTCAATGCCGTTCCGCAAATGCCCGCTCCCGAGAATCAGGCCTACGAGTTCGGCGTCCTGGGGTTGCTGCTTGTCGTCAGCCTCGGGGGCTGCTCCATGTCTGGCGTTCGCGCCGGGACATGTCGAAGCGCCTGGACAAGTGCGAATCGCGTTATCGCACCCAGGTGGATCTTTCGCCGGACGGCATGATCCTGTGCGACAATCATGGCCGGTTGCTGGAGGTGAACCGGGCCGTAACGGCAATGACCGGCTATGCCGAAGGGGAGCTGCTGGGGCTGCCCCTGGTGGATCTGCTGCCCCTGGAGGGGCGGGCGGATTTCATGGCGGGGTTCGATCTTTTTCGCAAGCAGGGTTCCTATGGCGGCGGCATCGCCATCATGTGCAAGGACGGCGGGCTCATCTATGTCCATGTGGACGCCTTCAAACTGGAAGAGGGGCGTTTCATCGGTTTTCTCAAGGACATCACCTCCCGGCGCAACGACCAGATGGCGCTGCGGGAAAGCGAGGAGCGTTTCCGGGCGCTCATCGAGCAGGCCGAGGACGCCATGTTCGTGCACGACATGACCGGCCAGTACATCCTGGTCAACCGGAAGGCCTGCGAGGCCCTGGAATACGCCAGGGAGGAGCTCATGGACAAGACGGTCTGGGACGTGGACCCGTCCACGCCCATCGATGCGGTCAAGACCGTCTGGGCCTATGCCCCCCGCAAGATAGAGACCGAGTACGTGCGTTCCTGCGGGACCATCCTGCCCGTGGAGGTGCAGCTTTCCCGGATCACCTTTGGCGGTCGCGAAGTGGTGCTTTGCCTGGCCCGCGACATCACCGAGCGGCGCAAGGTGGAGCAAAGGCTGCTGCGGGAGTCCCGGGTCAACCTGGCCCAGGCCGAAATCGCCAAGGTGCTGACCTCTCCGGAGTCGAGCATCGAGAACATTGCCGAGGCCGTGCGGCAGCACGCCATGAACATCACCGGCAGCGAGCACGGCTATGTCTCTTCCATAGACCCGGCCAGCGGCGACAACATCGTGCACTCCTTCACCGCCATGATGGACAAGGGCCAGTGCGACGTGCAGCGCAGCTCCTTCCGGTTCGCGGCACACGGCAGCGACTATGCCGCCCTGTGGGGATACGCCCTGAAGGAGCACAAGGGATTTTTCACCAACGATCCGCTCGGGCACGAGTCGTCCCACGGGTTGCCTGAAGGGCACGTGCCCATAGAGCAGTATCTTTCCGCGCCGGCCATGTACGAGGAACAGCTCATGGGCCAGATCGCCCTGGCCAATCCGGGGCGGGAATACACGGAGGAGGATCTGCGCGTGGTCATGGCTTTGGCCGACCTGTTCGCCATCGGCGTGCAGCGCCGCCAAGCCGAGGACGCCCTGGTGGCAGCCAAGGATGCGGCCGAGGCGGCCAGCAAGGCCAAGGGCGAATTCCTTGCCAATGTGAGCCATGAGATCCGCACCCCGCTCAACGGGATTTTCGGCATGCTGCAGCTCATGCAGGCCACCAGCCTGGATCAGGAGCAGGCCGACTATCTGACCACGGCCATGACCTCGGGGCAGAACCTGCTGCGGGTCATCAACGACGTGCTCGATTTCTCCAAGATCGAGGCCGGCAAGATCGAGTTGCAGGAAGAGCGTTTCTCCCTGCGCAAGCTCGTGGCTTCGGTGCACGCCATCTTCAGCACCCAGGCGGCCGAAAAGGGCCTGAGCTTCACCTGGAACGTGGATTCCGACGCCGAGGACACGCTTGTAGGCGACGCGGGCCGGATCCGGCAGATCCTGTTCAACCTGGTGGGCAACGCCATCAAGTTCACCAATGAAGGGGAAATCGTCATCGAGGCCGACACCCTGCCTGAGGTGGGGGGGCGCAACTACGCCAACCTGTTCTTTTCGGTGGCCGATACGGGCATCGGCATCCCCGAGGACAAGCTGGAGCTCATCTTCCGGGCCTTCGAGCAGGTGGACGGTTCCTATTCGCGCAAGTATCCGGGCACGGGCCTGGGACTGGGCATTGTCCGCCGGTTCGTGGAGCTCATGCACGGCCAGATCAAGGTCAAGAGCACCGAGGGCATGGGCAGCACATTCAGCTTCACCGTGAAGGTGGGGGTTGTGGACGAGCAGGACGGCGCGTCCTCAGCATCCCTGGAAGCGCAGCCCGACATGCCCCGGCTGCAGATACTGCTGGCCGAGGACGACCGGGTCAACCGGATCACGGCCCAGCGGCTGCTGGAGAAGCTCGGGCATTCCGTGGTTTGGGTCCAGAACGGCCGTGAGGCCCTGGCGCAAATGGAGAAGCAGGATTTCGACTGCGTGTTCATGGATATTCAGATGCCGCAGATGGACGGTCTGGAGGCCGTTTCCATCATACGGGCCTCAAAGGACCCCGCAACCGCAAGGAAGCCGGTGATCGCCCTGACCGCTCACGCCATGAAGGGCGACAAGGAACAGTTTCTGGCCGCGGGCATGGACGATTACGTCTCCAAGCCCGTGAACAAGGACGACCTGGAGGCGGTCCTGCGGCGCGTGCTGCTCAAGGGCGGTTCGTTCCGGGGGCATGACAGGTAGCTATCTGCCGTTGACCCTCATCCTGCCCACTATCCGTTCGTAGTATTCGGAGTCCTCGTCGATGGACAGGGGGCGTCCCGCCTGTTCGGAAGCCACCTTGAGGCGGCGCATCTGGCGGTATTTGATCTGTTCGTCGGAAAGGTTCTCGAAGAGTTCGGGACCGGAAACATGCTCGCGGTTTTCGGCCTTTTCCTGTGCTTCGCCGGAAAGATAGCCCGCGTTCTTGAGGATGCGGTAGGCCATGCGCAACTCGGGCGGCATGTTGGCCGCCTCGTCGGCGGGCAGTGGCTTGCCCATGCCTTCGAGCCTGTCGAACTTGCCGTCCTTGATGGCGCGCTGGATGTGGTCTTCGGCCACTATCTGGGCAAAGTAGAGCATGTATTCCTGTTCCTCCAATCCGTGTCCGTTGTCAACTCGCCGCCGGTGCAGTATCGTGCACACGCAGAGGGAGGAAATCATGCCGACGGAAATAGCTCTGGAGATACTCAAGGCCTATCGGGACAAGCAGCGGCTTAATCCCGGCGCCCCCCGGTCCACGCTTTTCAAGTATATTGTCTGGGACCGTTTCAAGGGGCGCATGATCATGGAATCGGAGCTGGATTCCATGGCGACCACTTCCACCAGCCTCCAGGAGCTGGCCTACAAGGTCATTGCCCGGGAAAAGCCCCACCTGGTGCGCGACAGCCTGGCCAAGACCGTGGACGACGAGCTGACCAGGTTTTTCGAATTGAATGCGCCCGAGGAACGCAGGATCTTCTAAGCGGGGCGTTGCCCTGTCTTTCATGCTTATCAGGAAGGCCCGGCGACCATGCAGGTCGTCGGGCCCTTTTTTATAAACAGGTTGTTATCGAAGCTTACCGCATGGCGTACCGCTCGATCTGCGCCTTGTACGCCATGACGCCCTTGACCAGTCCCCGGGCCAGATAGGTGAGGTAGGTCTCGCTCTGGAGGCGTTTGTTTTCAGTGTAGTTGGTCAGGTAGCCCAGCTCAACGAGTACCGAAGGCATGGTTGCGCCCATGAGCACATAGAACGGAGCCTCGCGCACGCCCATGTCCTTGAGCCGGTATTTGCGGCGCACCTCGCGCAGGGTCTGCGTCTGCAGGCCCTTGGCCAGGTCGCGGCTTTCCTTCATCTTGGAATTCACGGCCAGGTCGGCCAGGATGAACTGAAGATCGCTGATGCTTCGCGGGTCCACCGCGTTTTCACGCGCTGCCACTCGCACTGCGGCATTGGTCTTGGCAAGGTTCAGGGTGTAGATCTCCAGGCCGTTGATCTGCTTGCTGCGGTTGGCGTTGCAGTGGATGGAGATGAACATGTCGGCCTTCTTGACGTTGGCCAGGGCCGTGCGTTCCTCCAGGGCCAGGAATTTGTCCGTGGTCCTGGTGTAGATCACATTGAAGCCCTTCTGCCTGAGCTGCTCCCCGAGAAGCTTGGCGAACCGCAGGTTGACGTCCTTTTCCCTGATATTGTAGGCGCGCGCGCCCGGATCCTTGCCGCCGTGCCCCGCATCGATCATGATGGTCTTGATGGTCAGGCCCAGCTGTTCCACCAGGTCGCCGGAAAGTCGTTTGCTCTTGTAGGAGGGCTTGAATTTGCCCGTGACATTGGTCTTGGTCCGGGTGGTCTGCTTGGGGCTGGCCACGGCCTGTTCCTGCGCCTGGGAGGCGTCCGGGGAGTAGACGTCGACGACGATGCGGAACGGGTTCTGGAGCGGAAAGACCTTGTAGTCCTGCATGGTCAGGAAGTCGAGCACCACGCGGGTGGTCTGCTTGTCCTTCTGCCCGCTGCGGATCTGCTTGAGGATGCCGTCCGAAACATTGGTGGCGCGGTCCACGCCGTTGCCCAGGTGGGTTTTGTTCAGGTCGATGTACAGGCGGTGGGGACGGTTGTGCTCGGGTGCGGGCTGGAGCATCTTGTAACGGAAGCTGGTCTTGCCGTCCATTTCCAGGACCACGCGGGTGTATTCGTCGCTGCTGGTGTAGCGGATGTTGTCCAGATGCTGGAAATTGGGCGGGTCAGTGTGTCCGTTGCCGTTGCTGATCACGGGCGCGGGCGTGGCTTTTGCGGTGGGAGCGGGTTTTCGGGGTGCGGCCTTGCCGGAGGCCTCGGCCACGAATTTGTCGTAGTCTCCCATTTTCTTGAGCAGTGCCCTGGCCTTGGGGGCCATGTCCGACTGGGGATACTTGACGATGATGGTGGCCAGGTCCCGCCGGGCGTTGGTCCATTCGTTGAGCCGCTTGTAGCGCACTTCGGCCCGCAGGTAGATGCAGTCGTCGGCCCAGCCATGCTTGGTGAAACGGCTTGCGCAGCGGCTGTAGTAGTCCACGGACTTGCGGAAATCGGACTTGAGGCCGCTATGAATCCCCAGTTCTTCGTAGGTCCGTCCCAGATAGTAGAGGGATTTGGGCGCGTAGGGGCCGTCGACATCCCTGCGGTAGATGGCGGAAAATTGCTTTTCCACCGCCAGCCAGTTGGAACGGTAGCGGGCCCTGGAACGGTTGTCCTTGAGGCTGTGGAAATCCTTGTACGCCTTGTTGAAGAGGGCGCTTGTGGAGGCGGCCTGCGCTGCGTGGGGCTGGCCGAGGAAAAGGATGCACAGCAGAAGACCGATGCTGAAGAGTGTTATCTTTCTTGTTTTATTCACAGTAATATGGGGCTTGGCGCTGGGTCGCCTTGGGTTTTCGTGTTGTTTTTTCGGGGGAAGCGAAAAAAGCCTACGTCCGTGCTGTATTTTTCAGAAAAATCTAAAAAAAGTCCAGAAACAATTGGAGAGGGTGTTGACAATCAGGTGGCCGTGCCTGTGCGCAGCCATTGGGCCCAGTCCGGGCGGCCGTTTGTCCGGGCCATTTCGGCGGCGGCCGACCAGTCGTATTTTGTTTGCACCGGGGTTGCCTCCCAACCGTCTTCCTGGGGGGTGATGACGGCGTATCGGGCATGCGGGCTGCCCGAGCTCATGACGTGGGGCGGCTCGTCGTCGCTGTATGCCGGAAGGCCCACGCTGCCCGGATTGACCACGGTGAGTCCTGCGCATCTGGCCACGCGCTGGATGTGGCTGTGCCCGCAAAGAACCAGGGACGGCCGCAATGGGCCCATGGATTCGGCGATCTCTCCGCAGGAACGCTGCTCAGGCCGCCCCCGGGAAACATCCTCGGTCAGGTAGGCACAGTCGTCGCCCGGCGCACCGTGGCAGCAGAGGATGGCGTCCGGGTGGAGCCAGTGTTCGCTCTTCAGGCTCGCCAGCCAGTCCAGGGCCTTTCCGGAGAGGTTGTCCATGGTGTGGCGGTAGGTGGGAATCCCCTCCAGCTCGGGGGATGGGGCAAGCAGTATGCGGTCCTGGTTGCCGAGGATGGAGACGATTTCCTTTTGCATGATCAGGGTTTCGGTTCCGGCGGGGTCCAGCGGGCCGTAAAAGGTGTCGCCGAGATTGACGATGGTCTCGATGCCCCTTGACCGGATGTCCGCCAGGACGGCCTCCAGGGCCAGGGTGTTGCCGTGAATGTCGGCGAGAACCGCAAAGGGGCGGGGGGCGATGGGGATATTCATGGAGACGAGTATTCATGACTTTGCCGGGACTGGCAACAAGGCGGTGGCATTGCTTGGAGATTTCTTGTAATTCATAAGTACAAACCATCGCAGGGCTAAAGGGAACGAATGGTTGAGCAAGAGAACCTCCTTGTCGTGAACATCTCGGACATGAAGATCTCAAAGGATCCGAATGACGTGGTGGTGACCTATTCGCTGGGCTCCTGCCTGGGGGTGACGGCCTATGATCCCCGGGTTCAGGTGGGCGGTCTGGTCCACTGCCTGCTGCCCCGCGCTTCGGCCGCCCGCGAAAAGGCCCGGCAGAATCCCTACATGTTCGTGACCACGGGTGTCCCCCTCATGGTGCGCAATCTCATCCAGAAGGGGGCCGCAGTGGAGCGGCTGATCTTCAAGGCCGCGGGCGGGGCCAACATGCGTAACGACGACATGTTCCTCACGGGCCAGCGCAATTTCGAGACCCTGCTCCGCCTGCTGGAGCGCAACAATATCAAGCTGACCGCCCAATCCGTTGGCGGCACCATTCCCCGCAGCATGTTCCTGCACATCGATACCGGGCGGGTCTTCATCAAGTCCCTGGGCCAGGAATCCGAACTATAGATCGATCCGATTCAAATTCTCAGTTTGACAATCATTCTCTTGGCGCGATACGAATTTCTTTCGCTAAGAAAAAATTATCAAACTGAGGAGTTGCTTTGCCAGACCAGAACACGCCGCCACGTGTCATAGACACCTATGTGCCCCTTGTGGAGTTTCTCGGGGGCTTTCTCGGGTCCAATTGCGAGGTGGTCCTGCACGACACCTCCACCAAGGAGAAATCCGTGCTGGCCATCGCCAATAGCCATATCACAGGCCGCAAGGTGGGCGCGCCGCTCACGGACCTGGCTCTCAGGTTCGTGGTGGAGAAGGAGTATGAGCACCGCGACTGGGTCATGGGGTACATCACCCGGTCCAAGGACGACCGCCCCTTGCGTTCGGCCACCTTTTTCATCCGCGACGCCGACCGCGAGCTCGCGGGCATGCTCTGCCTGAACATGGACGTTTCGGACGTGGTCAACGCCCGGGACATGCTGGAGCGGGTCATCCAGACCATGGGGCTGGACGACGCCACGGTCAAGGACACCTTCGACCACAGCGAGACCTTCTCGGACTCCATCGAGGGCCTCACCGAAAATCTTATCGTTCAGGTCGTCAATGGTGCGGAGATCCCGCCCGAGCGCATGACCGCCGCCGAAAAGATGGATATCGTCCGTACCCTGGACGAACGCGGCGTGTTCCTGCTCAAGGGGACCGTGGCCGTTGTCGCGGATCAGCTTGCCTCGTCCGAGGCCACCATCTATCGATATTTGCAGAAGATTCACGGGTAGCCCTTTTTGTGTGATAAAAAATTCTCACATTGTGAAGAAAATCTATTGACGTAATATTTTTTTCGCAATAGGAGAGAATTTCCTCAGGCGCCGGAGCCCTGTCCGGCGCCTGAAATATCACATGCACAAGGAGGCGTTATGCCCACTCCCATCAGTACAGAAAAAGCACCCGCCGCGGTCGGTCCCTATTCCCAGGGGATGATCAGCGGCAACATGGTGTTCACCTCCGGTCAGCTGCCCATCGTGGCCGAGACCGGTATCATGCCCGAAACCATTGAAGAACAGGCCAAGGCTTCCCTGGAGAACGTCAAGGCCGTGCTCGAAGCCGCCGGATCCTCCATGGGCCGTGTGGTTAAGACCTCCGTATTCCTCAAGAACATCACCGACTTTGCGGCGGTCAACGAGGTTTACGCCACCTACTTTGGCGAGCCGTTCCCGGCCCGCAGTTGCTTCGAGGTTTCCTGTCTCCCCAAGGACGCTCTGGTTGAAATCGAAGTTATTGCTGAAAAGTAGTTGATCACGGGTCCCTGCGTGCAGGGGCCCTTTTTTACAACCCCACACATAAAGGAAACACCACCATGTCCAACGGATCCAAGCGCAAAGGCGAGTTCGGTCTCATCATTCAGCTGGTCATCGGCATCGTGGCCGGCGTCGTCATCGGGCTCATGGCCAATGAAGCGGCCATGGAAGTCGTCGCCACCATCAAGCACCTCCTCGGCCAGTTCATTTTCTACACCGTGCCCCTGGTCATCATCGCCTTCATCGCCCCGGCCATCACCCGCCTGGGCCAGAACGCCAGCAAGATGCTCGGCGCGGGCGTGTCCATTGCCTATCTTTCCGCCGTGGGCGCGGCAACCATGGCCTGCGTGGCCGGGTACATGATCATCCCGCATCTTTCCATTGCCTCGGAGATGGAGGGCCTGAAGGAAATCCCCAAGGTGGTCTTCCAGCTCAACATTCCGCCCATTATGCCGGTCATGACCGCCCTGGTGACCGCTATCATGCTCGGTGTTTCCACCCTGTGGAGCAAGGCCAAGACCTTCGAGAAGATCCTCTGTGAATTTGAAGGCATCATGATGCAGGTGGTCACCAAGATCGTCATCCCGGTGCTTCCCTTTTTCATCGCCGCCACCTTCGCCGGCCTGGCCTATGAGGGCAGCCTGACCAAGCAGCTTCCGGTCTTCCTCCAGGTCATCGCCATCGTTCTGGTGGGCCATGGCGTGTGGCTGGCCGTGCTCTACACCCTCGCGGGCATCATCTCCGGCCGCAACCCCATGGAAGTGCTGCGCCACTACTCCCCGGCCTACCTGACCGCCGTCGGCACCATGTCCAGCGCCGCAACCCTGCCCGTGGCCCTGGAATGCGCCTCCAAATCCAAGGTGCTCGGCCGCAACACCGTTGAATTCATGGTTCCCCTCGGAGCAACCATCCACCTGTGCGGATCCGTACTCACCGAAACCTTCTTTGCCATGACCATTTCCCAGATCCTGTACGGCACCCTGCCCGAACTGAGCACCATGATGCTGTTCATCGTTCTCTTCGGCGTGTTCGCCATCGGCGCTCCCGGCGTCCCCGGCGGCACTGTCATGGCTTCCCTGGGCATCGTGGTGGGCGTGCTCGGCTTCGACCCGGCGGGCGTGGCCCTACTGCTGGCCGTGTTTGCCCTGCAGGACAGCTTCGGCACCGCCTGCAACGTCACGGGCGACGGCGCGTTGGCCCTCATGCTCGAAGGCTTCTTCAACCGCAGGGGACAGCTCGACAAGAGCGTTTCCGCCTGCGCAACCTCCAGCAACGAGTAAGACGAAATGTATAAAGCTGAATGGAACGACTTCATTGCCCTGTTGAACAGGGAGGTCGTGCCCGCGCTCGGATGCACCGAGCCCATCACCGTGGCCCTGGCCGCCGCCCGCGCGGCCGAGGCCCTGGGCCGCACGCCGGAAACCCTGGACGTCAAGGTCAGCGGCAACCTGCTCAAGAACGGCATGGGCGTGGGTGTGCCCGGCACCGGTATGACCGGGCTGGACATCGCCGCGGCCGTGGGCGCGCTCGGCGGCAAGGCCGATCTCTCCCTGGAAGTGCTGCGCGACCTCACCCAGGAACAGGTGGCCGCAGCCAAGGACATGCTCTCGGAAAAACGGGTCCAGGTGGGCCTGGCCGAAACCGAGGAGCTGCTCTATGCCGAAGTGACCGCCCTGGCGGGAGCCGATTCGGCCCGTTGCGTCATCGCCCGCGAACACACCGCCGTGGTGCGTGTGGAGCGTAACGGCATGGAGACCTTCTCCGCGCCGCTGCCCGGCGAATCCGGCGAGGAGGAGGCCTGGCCCCTGAGCATGGAGAAGATCCACGACTTCGCGGTCAACGCTCCCTACGAGAAGCTCTCCTTTATCCTTGAGGCCGCCCGCCTCAACGAAGCCATTGCCGCGGAAGGCATGTCCCACGACTGGGGCCTTCGGGTGGGCAAGTCCATGGATGAGGATATCCAGCAGGGCCTGCGCGCCGACGACATTGCCTCCTTCGCCATCAGGATGGCCGCAGCCGCCTCGGACGCGCGCATGGACGGGATCATGCTTCCGGTCATGAGCAACTCGGGCAGCGGCAACCAGGGCATCACCGCCACCATTCCGGTGGTGGCCTTTGCCCGCAGGCTGAAGGCGGACGACGAGTCCCTGGTTCGCGCCCTGATCATGAGCCACCTGACCGCCATCCATCTCAAGCACCACCTGGGCCGCCTTTCGGCCTTGTGCGGCGCCATCCTGGCGGCCACCGGATCCAGCTGCGGCATGGTCATGCTTATGGGCGGTGGCTTCAAGGAGATCTGCTTTGCCATCAGGAACATGGTGGGCAACATCGCGGGCATGATCTGCGACGGAGCCAAGAATTCCTGCGCCCTGAAGGTTGCCTCCGCCGTGGAAGCGGCCGTGCATGCGGCCTTCCTGGCCAAGCGCGGCACCGCAGTGAGCGGCCGCGAGGGCATCGTCTCCGACGACATCGAGGCCTGCGTGCGCAACCTCGGCCGCCTGGGGGCCTGCGGCATGGTCCAGACCGACCAGGTCATCCTGGACATCATGGTCCACAAGCAATAAGGCCGCATCCGAGCCATCACATACAATAAAAAAAGGCGGGGCATTTGCCCCGCCTTTTTCGCGTTTTGTTGCTTGTGCCTACTTGCGGTAGGCCTTCTTGATGAAGATGGGCTTGGAGGGCACGTCCTGCATCATGCCGCTGCGTTCGGTCGGCACATGGCAGATTTTGTCCACCACGTCCAGTCCTCGGATGACCTTGCCGAACACGGCGTATCCGAAGGTCTGCCCATCGTTGCCCGTGTGGTCGAAGGGCGTGTTGTCACGCACGTTGAAAAAGAACTGGCTGGTGGCGGAATCGATGTCGTTGGTGCGGGCCATGGCAATGGTGCCGCGCTTGTTCTTCAGCCCGTTGTCCGCCTCGTTCTTGATGGGCGCGAAGGTGCGCTTGCGTTCCAGGGGGTACATGTAGCCCCCGCCCTGCACGATGCCCATGTCCCGGTTGTCGATCACCCGGTGAAAGACCGTGCCTCGGTAGAATCCGGTATCCACGTATTTGAGGAAGTTCTTGACGGATTCGGGGGCGTTTTTCTGGTCCAGCATGACCACGATCTGCCCCATGCTGGTTTCCAGGACGACCACCGGGTCGGCTCCCGCCCTTGCCGGGGCGTCGAGAAGGGGGGCGGCCAGGCAGGCCACGGCCACAAGAAGCGAAGCGCAAAACGAATAGACGTATTTCATTGGATACCTTCCATTTTTAAGTGTGGGGCCGACTATACGGAAAACAGGATTTCCCTGCAATGCCGCTTCTTGACGCAATGGAATCCATGGTTTATCACGCCGTTTCCGATATCGTAATTTGCGGGCGTTTATTCTCGTATATTGGATTTTTTAATGAAGTTCATTAAAAAAACTGAAGAGAGGAAAGGAAGAAAGACAGAAGCCGCTTGCGTGCCCGGTGATTCCAATGAGGGAAGGGGCGCGGGGCCGAGCGCTTGTGTGGCCCGTTTTCTTCAACCCTGCACCGGAAGAGGGGTGCAAAGACCAACCAACATTGAGGGGTGTCTGATGGTTCGGCGATATTTCGCTCTGCTCGCGGTGGCGGCCCTGGCCGTTATCGCATTCTCCTGTCCCGCTCTTGCTGCCGACTCCAGCAAGGGGGCTGAAAACGCACAGATCTACGGAATGCTCACGCTCATTCCGCCCGTGGTGGCCATCGTGCTGGCTTTCATGACCAAGAACGTGGTGCTCTCCCTGTTCCTGGGCGTCTTTTCCGGCTGCTTCATGCTGGAGTTCAAGGGCTTTGACCTCTATTCCGCCTTTGTGGACGGCTTCCTGCGTTTGTCCACCGAAATTCTCATGTCCCTGGCCGACTCCTGGAACGCGGGCATCGTTCTCCAGTGTCTGGCCATCGGCGGGCTCATTGCCCTGGTTTCCAAGATGGGCGGGGCAAAAGCCATTGCCGAGGCCCTGGCCAAGCGCGCCCGGACCCCGCGCAGTTCCCAGTTCGTTACCTGGCTCATGGGCCTGTTCATCTTTTTCGACGACTACGCCAACTCCCTGACCGTTGGTCCGATCATGCGTCCGGTCACCGACAAGATGAAGGTCTCCCGCGAAAAGCTGTCCTTCATCATCGACGCCACGGCCGCGCCCATCGCGGGCATTGCGCTCATTTCCACCTGGGTGGCCTACGAAGTGGGCCTGATCCGCGACGGCTACGAGGCCATCGGGGTTTCCACCAACGCCTACGGCATCTTCGTGGAAACCATTCCGTACCGCTTCTACAACATCTTGATCCTGTTCTTCATCATCTGTACCATCTGGATGCTGCGCGAGTTCGGCCCCATGTGGAAGGCCGAGAACCGCGCCCGCACCACGGGCAAGGTCATGGCCGACGAAGCCAAGCCCATGGCCTCGGAAGAGGCCACCGGACTGGAGCCCGGTTCCCACGTGAAGCTGAGTGTCTGGAACGCCATCATTCCCATCGGCACGCTCATCGTGGCCGCGTTCCTGGGTTTCTACTTCAACGGCTACAACGCCATCATGGGCGGCGAAGACAAGGCGCTCATGGACCTGCTCAACAATTCACCCATGTCCTTTACGGCCATGCGCGAGGCCTTTGGCGCGTCCGACGCCTCCGTGGTCCTGTTCCAGGCCGCGCTCATCGCAGGCATCGTGGCCATGGCCATGGCCGTGTTCCGCAGGATTATGCCCGTGAAGGACGCCATCGAGACCTGGGTCACCGGCATCAAGTCCATGAACATCACCGCCGTGATCCTGCTGCTGGCCTGGTCCCTGTCCGGGGTGATCAAGGAGCTGGGTACCGCCGCCTACCTGGTGAACATCCTGTCCGACGCGCTGCCCGCGTTCCTGCTGCCGAGCATCATCTTTATTCTCGGCTCCATCATCTCGTTCGCCACCGGCACCTCCTATGGCACCATGGGGATCCTCATGCCCCTGGCCATCCCCCTGGCGTTCGCCCTGAACGCGGACCCCAACTACGTGATCATGAACGTGGGGGCCGTGCTTACCGGCGCCATCTTCGGGGACCACTGCTCGCCCATCTCGGACACCACCATTCTGTCCTCCATGGGGTCGGCCTGTGACCATATCGACCACGTCAAGACGCAGCTCGCCTATGCCGTGGCCGTGGCCCTTATCTCCATCCTGTTCGGCTACCTGCCCGCAGGGCTCGGCGCGCCCATCATCGTGGTGCTGCCCCTGGGCTTCGTGGCCGTGGCTCTCGCCGTCCGCTTCCTCGGCAGGCGCGTGGAAGCCTAGAGCGCTGTTCAAGCAGAATTCAAGGCCGGCCGGGGAAACCCGGTCGGCCTTTTCTTGTGTTCAGGGAAAGGACGGGGAGGCTGGTCGCAACTGGATGAATTTCAGGCTCGAGAAAGTGATGTCTTCGGTGTATGCCCCAGTCAGGGAACAAGCCATCCCGTATAGCGATTTGTTCTCAGGAGCCAGCTCGCGCCGAGGGCCAGGGCGGTCACAATCATGGTCCAGAGGGGGATCATGATGATGGGGTGGAAAAAGTAGAGATCATAGGCGCGTATCGGCCACAGAAAAACAGGGTGCAGCAGGTAGATCCCAAGGCTGTGACCACTCATGAACGAGCAGAATTCAAGCTGTTTTGGCTTCATTTTTCCTGCCCAATAACGCCCGATGGCGAACACCATGCCCGCCGTGAATACGGTATTGATTGTTTTGTATGAGAGCCAACGGCCAAAGACGTATTGCGCCTCTGCCAGGCTTTGGGAAATGACCATGTAGTCGGTCAGGATCAGGGAAATGCATCCGGTAAGTATGAGCAAGGGGACGGGCGGCCATTGCAGCCGGTAAAGGCAATATCCGAAGAGCAGATATCCGGAGTAGAGCAGCAGGGGGGAGCTCCAGAGACCGTCAATCCTGAGCAGGAACAATATTGTAAGCAGCAGCCATATGCAGGTCAGTCCAATGAGTATGCCTGGTCTGCCGTGCTGTGTCAGGTGGCGGAGAAAGGGAACAATGAAATACAATGGGATGAAGTAATAGAAAAAACCAAGGTGATAATAGGCTTCGTGGTGGGAATGTTTACGAGTGTCTCCCGGAAGATGTCTGCCGAATACCCGGTCGGGCTTACCCCGGAGAGCCATGCGTAAAAAATGGACCACGCCAGGAAGGGAACGAGAACCTTTCTGAGGCGGCGTTTGAAAAAGTATCCGATGTTGAATTTTCTGGTGTCCGACAACATCAAGGCACCGGTTATCATGATGAATACCGGGACAGCCCAGCGGCTGAGGGTGTTGAATGTCGTTGCCGTTTCCCAGGCGCCATTGGAGATGTTGTTTATCTGTTCACGGTACGGCCCCAAAACATGAATGACAACGACGGCCACCGCCGCCATGCAGCGCAGAAGGTCCAGATATGCTATTTTTTTGCGCACGGAATATTTACGTAATGTTTGGGCGTTGGTGAAAGGTTTCAGCATTCTTCTGATACCAGTTGCGTGGGAGAGGCGGCCACCCGCTTGGCTGGTTTTGTCTCACGAAATGCTTGTGCCACAGGGCCTGAGTCGGCCTGAGTGTTTTTCTGCTTACAATAACGCCGTTTTTCGCACAGAACGCTTTATTTATTCGAGAGTCGGCTGTCCCAAAAGAGGGGGACGTAGGGCGGCAGGCGGGTGAGGTGGGAATTGTTTTCGGCAACGCTTTTCTCTGTCTGCCTATTCCCTGAAGTCCGGTGAAAAGTGCGGCGGCGGGCCGTCGGGTGCGCCGTTTCTCTTGCCCTGCCAGATGTCGTGTTGTTCAAGGTGGCTGCGCAGGGCGTTGTGCACCTCGCGTTTTTCCCCGGCCCAGTCCGGGGTCAGGAGCTCTCCTTGCGCCGGGTCGCCGTTGAGTCGGTGCACCACGGTCGCGGGGGAGAGGAGCATGAGCGCCTCGCCGAGCCATTGGCAGTACTCGTCACGGGTGAGGGGAGCATAGCCGCCGTCCTTCCAGAGTTTGGCGAGACGGGTGCCCTTGCAGACGTACAGGTTGTGGAACTTGATGCCGCGCACGGGCAGGGCGTTGACGAACTCCACGGTCTCCAGCAATTCCTTTTGGCCCTCGCGCCCGGCGGGTGAGGGCAGTCCGGCAATGACGTGGGCCACCACATTGAGGCCCAGGTCCGAAGCCTGGCGCGCGGCCCGCTCGAAATCGGCCACGCCGTGTCCCCGGTTGATGTGCCGCAGGGTGTCGTCGTGGGCGGTCTGCAGGCCCAGCTCCAGGAAGATTTCGTCCAAGTCGAGCTTTTCCTTTTGGGAAGCGATCAGCTCAAGCTTGGCGCTGTCCAGGCAGTCCGGACGGGTGCCGATGCTCAGTGCGGCGAGACCTGGCAGATTTTCCAATTGGGAAAGCGTGTCCGCAATCCGTTCCAGGGGGCCGTAGGTGTTGGTGTAGGACTGCAGATAGCCGATGAACAGGTGGGCCTTGTAGCGTTTGGCCTGCTGCCCGGCCCAGTGCGCCCACTGGGCTCTGAGGTCGCTGCCCTGGCGGAGCATGCCCGACCCCGAACCCGACGGGTTGCAGAAAATGCAGCCCTCCCGGGAAAGGGTTCCGTCCCGGTTGGGGCAGTCGAACCCCGCGTCCAGGGGAATCTTCTGGACGCGCTCGCCAAAGCGCTGCCGCAGGGCCGCATTGAGGGAAAAATAGCGATACATGGAATATTTTATGTAGAAATTGTCTAGAATGTGCTCTCGTGCTATTGCCTGCCTACGTCACATTTGGTACCAAACCTTCAATGAAGCTGTAATCTAGCCCAATACACGCCACTTTGAAAGCGGCTTGAAATATCGAAATTCGCGAAACACAAAGAGGGATTGATGGGAAGCCTGCTGAATAAAATCCTCGGTTCATTCTCCAATGACCTGGCCATCGACCTGGGAACCGCCAACACCCTTGTCTATGTGAAAGGCAAGGGTGTTATGCTGAGTGAGCCGTCCGTGGTGGCGGTCAAGAAGGACGCCCGAGGCGGCAAGACCGTCCTGGCCGTGGGGGCCGAAGCCAAGAAGATGCTTGGCCGCACCCCGGGCAACATCGTTGCCATCCGCCCCATGAAGGACGGCGTCATCGCCGACTTCGAGGTCACCGAAGCCATGCTGCGCCATTTTATTTCCAAGGTGCACAACAGCCGCCGCCTGGTCCGTCCGCGCATCATGATCTGCGTGCCCACGGGCATCACCCAGGTGGAGAAACGCGCGGTCAAGGAAAGCGCCCAGTCCGCAGGGGCGCGTGAAGTATATCTCATTGAGGAGCCCATGGCCGCAGCCATCGGCGCCAACCTGCCCATAACCGAGCCCACCTCCAACATGGTGGTGGACATCGGCGGCGGCACCACGGAAATCGCGGTCATCTCCCTGTCCGGCATCGTTTATGCGCGCAGCGTGCGCATCGGCGGGGACAAGATGGACGAAGCCATCATGCAGCACGTGAAACGCAAGTACAACATGCTCATCGGCGAATCCACCGCGGAAATGATCAAGATGACCATCGGTTCGGCCTATCCGCAGGGTTCCGAGGAACCCGAGATGGAAGTCAAGGGCCGCGACCTGGTCACCGGGATCCCCAAGAACCTGACCATCACCTCCGAGGAAATCCGCGAGGCCATTTCCGAGCAGGTGGACGGTATCGTGCAGGGCGTACGCATCGCCCTGGAGCAGACCCCGCCGGAACTGGCCGCCGATATCGTGGACCGAGGCATCGTGCTCACGGGCGGCGGCGCGCTGCTCAAGGGCCTGGACCTGCTGCTGCAGCATGAAACCCAGCTGCCCATCACGGTTGTGGACGATCCCCTGACCGCAGTGGTCATCGGGGCGGGCAAGGCACTGGACAACGTGGAAGTATACAAGGACATCACCACGGACTAGCGTGACGAAACCCAAGAAGATAGCCGCCATCATCGTGGCCGGGCTGTTCGTGTACCTGAGCCTGTACACCTGGAACCTGCGTACCGGACACCTGGACGCCCTTTCCAGCTACACCGGGCTGGACCTTGCCGGTTGGATCATCAGGCCAGGACAGTGGGTTTCGGAGCAGGTGACCGGTTTTTGGGACCGCTACGTCTATCTGGTGGGCCTCAAGCAGGAAAACGATCAGCTCCGGGCCGAAAACGCCAAGATCAGGCTCGACAATCTCATGCTTATGGACAGGGCCGGTTCAACCGAACGGTTGGAGCGGCTTCTCCTGTTTCAGCCCATCCCGCAGTGGGAGGCCCAGGGCGCGCGCATCGTGGCCCACCGGCTCGGGCCCGCCACGAGCCTGGATACCCTGACCATCGACAAGGGCAGCCTGTCCGGAGTCGAGGCGGACATGCCCGCCATTTCCCTGGATGGAGTTCTCGGCCGCGTCCTGCGCACCGGGGCCTCCGCATCCCACGTGCTGCTGCTTTCCGACGGCAACAGCCGTATCGCGGTCATGGGCAGGGAGAATCGGTCCCAGGGCATTCTTTTCGGCCAGGGCCGGGGCGAGCCCCTCAGGATTGAATACATCAACCTGAACTCCGCCATCGAGCCGGGCGAACTGATGATCACCTCCGGGCTTGCCGGCATCTACCCCAAGGGATTGCCCGTGGCCCGCGTCACCGGGGTTTTCCGATCCGATATCTCCTTGTTCCTGACCGTGGAGGCCGAACCCCTCGTGGACGTGGACAGCCTGGAGGAGATCCTGCTGCTCAAACGTTTGCCGGTCCCGGAACAGGGAGATGCCAATGCAACGGCCGCAGGCTAACATCACCGCCATCGCCTGGTGGCTGGCCTATACCGTGGCGGCGGTGTGGGCCCAGAAGCTGGTTCCCGGAATCGATTTTCTGGCCCCCGGGCTGGTGCTTTCCATGCAGGAGCGCCCGGGCTGGCGCACATTGGCGCTGGCCTGCTTCTGGTGCCTTCTGCTGGAGGGCATGGGCAACATGGCCTTCGGGTACGCCTTCATCTGGTATGGGCTGCTGGCCTTGTTCTATCTCGCCGGGCAATGGCTTTTCGAAGCCCGGAGCATTCTGTTCATGTGCCTGCTCGGTGCGGGGCTCGGGGTGCTGCATCCCGTGCTCATTCATTCCCTGGCCACCCTGCAGGGAATGGCCTGGCCCCTCAAGCGGGTGATCTGGGAGGGGGTGGCCCAGGCCGCATCATTTCCCGTGGTCTGGCTGCTGGCCAAACGCATGCTTCCCAAGAGGTTGAGGCAAGATGACGTATACGTTTGACCAGAGCAATCAGGAGCCGCCCAAGCAGGGTCTTCTGTTGCTTCAGATTCTCATTCTCACGCTTTTCTGCGTCTTTGCCCTGCGTCTCTGGTATCTCCAGATCCACCGGGGTGAGGAATACGCCGCCAAGGCCCGGGAGAACCAGCTTCGCCAGGAGGCCATTTTTGCGCCCCGGGGGCTTATCCGCGACCGCAACGGCGAACTGCTGGCCGTGAACGAGCCCGCCTACGCCCTGGGGCTTGTTCGTGAGGACTGCAAGGACATCGACGCCACCCTGGAGCAGGTCGGTCGCTGGACCGGAATTCCCGTAAAGGACCTCAAGGCGGTCTATCAAAAGGGTCGGAGGCGGGTGAAGCCCTTCGAGCCCCTTATCCTGGCGCCGGACCTGACCTTCGAACAGATGGCGATCATCGAGGCCAACCAGCTGCACTGGCCGGGCCTGGAGATCCGGATTCGTCCCCGCCGTCAGTACAAGTACGGGGTCATGATGGCCCACCTGCTGGGGTATGTGGCCGAGGCCAACGAGTCTGAAATGTCCAAGGACCCCGCCCTGGCTTTGGGCGACGAGGTCGGCAAGCAGGGGCTCGAGTTCATGCTCGAGCAGCAGTTGCGCGGCGCCAAGGGGCTTCGCCAGTTCGAGGTGGACGTGAACGGCCGCAAGCTGGATGAACGGGTGCTCAAGAAGCCCAAGGCCGGGCACGAGGTGGATCTGTCCATCGATCTGGGACTGCAGCAGCTCGTCACCGACTGGCTCGAGGGAGAGGCCGGGGCCGTGGTGGTCATGGATGCGGATACCGGTCAGCTGCATGCCCTGGTCAGTTCCCCGTCCTTTGACTCCAACGCCTTCAGCTCCGGGCTGAGTACCGAGCAGTGGAACACGCTGCGCGACGACCCCATGCACCCGCTGCAGAATCGGGCCATTCAGTCCGTGTATCCGCCCGGGTCGGTCTTCAAGCTGGCCATAGCCGGTGCAGGGCTGTCTAACAAGATGGTGGACATTCACGAGACGGTTTTCTGCTCTGGATCCCTCAAGCTCGGCAGGCACGTTTTCCGATGCTGGCGCAGGGGCGGGCACGGCAAGGTCAATTTCGAGCGCGCCCTGGTGGAGTCCTGCGATGTGTATTTCTACAAGCTGGGCAAGAAGCTGACCGTGGACCGCATGAGCGAGTTCGCCACGGCCTGCGGCTACGGCGTCAAGACCGGCATCCAGCTTCCTCATGAAAAGGCGGGCAATATCCCCACCCGCGAATGGAAGCGCCGCCGCTTCGGCGAGCGCTGGCAGGGGGGGGACGACCTGAACATGGCCATTGGTCAGGGGTACACCCTGGTTTCGCCCCTCCAGGTGGCCCGGTTTGTGGCGGCCATGATCAACGGCGGCAAGCTGCTCAAGCCGCAATTGCTCAAGGACGACAAGGTCGCGGTGCTCAGCCAGGTGCCCCTGAGCGACGGCGAGCGGGCATTGATCAAGAAGGCCATGCGCAATACGGTTGATGGACCGCGCGGCACTGCGCGCAGGCTGCGCACCAAGGGCGTGGATGTGGGCGGCAAGACCGGCACGGCCCAGGTGGTGCGCCTCACCGATGAGCTCAAGAAGCTCAAGGACGAGGAGATCCCCTACAAGTATCGGGACCACGCCTGGATGTGCTCCTATGCGGAAAAGGACGGGCGCAGGTTCGCCATCGCCGCCCTGGTGGAGCATGGGTTGCACGGTGCCTCCGGGGCCGGGCCCGTGGTCAAGGCGGTCATCGAATATCTCTTCAACGGCAAGACGCTGAAACGGCCGCCCAAAAAGCATTAGGCGGGGACGCAAGCATGGCATTCGACAGACGGCTTCTTTTCTACATCAACTGGCCCCTGCTGGGCCTGACCCTGTTGCTGTTCTTCTGCGGCGTGCTCAATCTGTATTCGGCCAGTGGATTCCGGCTCGAAGACGGCATGAGCGTGGCCCCGTTCTACCAGAAACAGCTTATCTGGGGCCTGCTGGGCATGCTCGGCATGCTGGTGATCATGCTTATCGACTACCGTCATCTGCGCACCCTGGCCTGGCCCCTGTTCTGGTTTACCTGCATCACCCTGGTGGCCGTCTTCTTCATGGGCAAGACCATCTACGGGGCCAGACGCTGGCTCGACCTCGGATTCATGAATTTTCAGCCCAGCGAGATGGCCAAGATCTGCATCCTGATCATCGGCGCGCGCATTCTGTCCAAGGAGCCGGACAGACTCAATTTCATCCGCCTGGCCTATGTGGTGGGCATCGGCCTTATTCCCGCGGGTCTGGTCATCAAGCAGCCCGACCTGGGGTCCGGACTGACCATATTAATGATATTGGGCGGCATGATTCTCTTCCACGGCATGACCGGCCGCGTGTTCAAGACCCTGCTGATCACCATCCCGGCCCTGCTGCCCCTGTCCTGGTTCGTGCTGCACGATTACCAGAAGCAGCGCATCCTGACCTTCCTGGACCCCACCAAGGATCCCCTTGGCTCGGGCTACCACATCATTCAATCGGAAATCGCCTTCGGGTCCGGACGGTTCTGGGGCAAGGGCTTCCTGGAGGGCACCCAGTCGCAGCTCCGTTTTCTGCCCGAAAAGCATACCGACTTCGCCATTGCCGTGTTCGGTGAGGAATGGGGCTTTGTGGGCACCATGATCCTGCTGGGCCTGTTCTGCGTGTTCCTGTACCAGATGGTGGTCATCGCCCGCGAGGCCAAAGACCTGTTCGGAAGCTATCTTGCGGCGGGTGTGTTTTTCTATTTCTTCTGGCAAATCCTGATAAATATGGGTATGGTACTGGGGCTAATGCCGGTGGTGGGCATCCCGCTTCCCTTCATCAGCTACGGGGGCAGCGCCACCCTGGTGAACTTCTGCTTGGTCGGGCTCGTGCTCAATGTGTCCATGCGAAAGTTCTTGTTCAAGCAGTAGTCACGGCAGTTTGAGAAAACGGTCACAAATTCGTTGCGAGGGAAGCAATGGCCAGAGATGAAATAAACGCCTTTCTCGGTACCGGAACCAACTACAACGGCAAGCTTCATTTTCAGGGGGCGGTGCGCATAGACGGCAACTTCAATGGCGAGATCCAGTCCGACGGAACCCTTGTGGTTGGCCAGGAAGCCATGGTTGACGGTCAGGTGCGCGTGGGGCAGCTCGTGCTCTCCGGAAACATCCGCGGCGATGTGGAAGCGGCCGACAAGGTGGTGCTGCACAAGACCGCCAATCTCCAAGGCAACATCAAGACTCCCAGCCTGGTGGTGGAGGAGGGGGCGATCCTCGAGGGCACCCTGACCATGGGAAAGGTCGACCTTGTTGCGCAATCAGATTCCGAATTGGACTAACCTCCCGTACATAAAGATTATTTTTTTGATAAAGGCTTGTGTCATTGCTGAAAAAGGCTTTGACACAAGCCTTAAAATTAGGTATTCGCCAATGACTTTGCGCTAAAATTCACAACCTCACTGGGGGCAGAAGCTTATGATTGATATTCATCCATTGGGGCTACTGATTCAGGCCATTAACTTTTTGGTCACCCTGGTTGTGCTCAACTTCCTGCTCTTGAAGCCGGTTCGCGGCATCATCCGCAAGAGAAAGGAACACATGGCCAGCCAGCTGAGTCAGATCGAAAAGTTTACCGCCGACGCAGATGGCAAGCTGAAAAATTATGAGGAGCAGCTTGCCGTGGCCCGCAAGGACGGAAACGAGATTCGAGCTCAGTACAAGGACCAGGCGACCGTCGAGGAAACCAAGCTGCTCTCCGCCGCAGGCGAAGATGCCGCTTCCACCCTCAAGGCCGCCCACGCCGAGATCCAGAGCCAGGTCAAGACCGCCATGGATCAGCTGAGCAAGGATGTCGAGGCATTTGCGGCCAAAGCCACGGACAAGATTCTTGGCCAGGCGTAACAGACGTTCTAAGGAGGGTTTCGTTTTGAAACGGGTGCAAATGATTCTCGCGGTCGCCGTCTGTATTCTGGCGGGTGCTGCGGTCGCCCATGCAAGTGGCCATGGTGGAGGCGTCACCGAGGACCAGTTGTGGAACTACGCTTGGCGTGTTCTCAACTTCGTCGTTGTGGTGGCCATCCTCTGGAAGCTCGCAGGCAGCAAGATCAAGGATCTGCTCGTGGGGCGCCAGCAGGAAATCAAAGAGAATTTGGATGATCTCGCCGTTCGCCAGGCCGACGCTGAAAAGAAGCTGAAGCAGGTCGAGCAGAGCATCGCCAACCTCTCCCAGGAAAAGCAGGCGATCTTGGATGAGGCCGAAAAGCAAGGTGTGGCTTTGAAGGCCGCCATCATCGAAAAAGCCGAACAGGACGCCGCCCAGATTCGCGAGCAGGCCAAGAAGACCGCCGCCAATGAAGCCGCCGGGGCCGTGGAAGCAATCCGCGCCGAGGTGGCTGATCTCGTTGTCAGGGCAGCCGAGAAGATCGTGCAGGAAAAGCTGTCGGACGCCGATCACGACAAGCTCGTCGATGAATACTTAACCAAGGTGGTGCTCAATTGACCGGGAACGTAGTCGCGCGCCGCTATGCCAAAGCTCTCTACGCCGTCGGTGAAAGCCAGGGCGAGACCGCAGCATACGGCAAGGAACTGTTGGAACTGGCTGGAGCCCTTCGGGGAGCGCCGGATGCGATGCGTTTTTTCCGCAATCCGCTTTTCAATGCGGAGGAAAAAAAGGCCGTATTGAAGCAGCTCCTGGAAAAACTGTCCGTCAAGCAGATGGTCGTGAACTTCTGCAACCTGCTCGCCGACAAAGGCCGGTTGGAGGAACTGCCCGCCATTGCTTCTGACTATAAGAAAATGCTTGATGAAGTATCGGGCATTATCTCCGGCAAACTGGTGACCGTGAAGCCCATGGACGCTGCCCGCCAGGCAGACATCCAGAAGCGTCTGGAAAGCCAGACCGGCAAAAAGCTGGAGCTGGAATTTGCCGATGATGCTGAGATTCTCGGCGGCGTTGTTCTCGAGATCGGGGACAAGGTCCTGGATGCCAGCCTGAGGGCTCAGTTGCAGATTTTGAAAGAAAATATCAAAAGGGGTGAGTAGGGCCATGCAGATCAAAGCCGAAGAAATCAGCAAAATCATTGAGGACCAGATTCAGAATTACGAGTCTCGTGTTGAAATGAGCGAGACGGGTACTGTCCTGTACGTTGGTGACGGTATCGCCCGTGTGCACGGCGTCCAGAACGTCATGGCCATGGAACTCCTCGAGTTCCCCGGCGGCCTGATGGGCATGGTTCTGAACCTGGAAGAAGACAACGTTGGTGTCGCACTGCTCGGCGACGATACCGGCATCAAGGAAGGCGACCCGGTCAAGCGTACCGGCCAGATCTTCTCCGTGCCGGTGGGCGACGCAGTCATGGGCCGCGTGCTGAACCCGCTGGGTCAGCCCATCGACGGTCTCGGACCCATCGATTCCAAGGAAACCCGCCCGGTGGAAATGAAGGCCCCCGGCATCATTCCCCGCAAGTCCGTTCACGAGCCCTGCTACACCGGTCTCAAGGCTGTCGACGCCATGACCCCGGTCGGCCGCGGCCAGCGCGAACTGATCATCGGTGACCGTCAGGTCGGCAAGACCGCCGTCGGCATCGACGCCATCATCGCCCAGAAGAACACCGACGTGCACTGCTTCTACGTGGCCATCGGCCAGAAGAAGGCCCAGGTCGCCCTGGTTGCCGACATCCTGAAGAAGCACGGCGCCATGGAATACACCACCATCATCTCCGCAACCGCTTCCGAGCCCGCACCGCTGCAGTTCATCGGCGCCTACTCCGGTTGCACCATGGCGGAGTTCTACCGCAACAACGGCAAGCACGCCCTCATCGTATACGATGACCTTTCCAAGCAGGCCACCGCTTACCGCCAGATGTCTCTGCTGCTCCGCCGTCCTCCGGGACGTGAAGCATTCCCGGGCGACGTCTTCTACCTCCACTCCCGGCTCCTCGAGCGCGCCGCGAAGATGGACGACAAGTACGGCGCAGGTTCCATGACCGCACTGCCGGTTATCGAAACCCAGGCCGGTGACGTGTCCGCGTACATCCCGACCAACGTTATCTCCATCACCGACGGTCAGATCTACCTGGAGCCCAACCTGTTCAACGCAGGTGTCCGCCCCGCTATCAACGTCGGTCTGTCCGTTTCCCGCGTCGGCGGCGCCGCGCAGATCAAGGCCATGAAGCAGGTCGCCGGTACGCTGCGTCTGGACCTCGCCCAGTATCGCGAACTGGCCGCATTCGCCCAGTTTGGTTCCGACCTGGACAAGGCCACCCAGCAGAAGCTGAACCGCGGCGCACGCATGGTGGAACTGCTCAAGCAGCCCCAGTACCAGCCGCTGCCGGTCCAGGAACAGGTCGTTGGCCTCTACGCCGGTAGCCGCGGATTCATGGATGACGTTCCGGTTGAAGCCATCCAGAAGTTCGAGCGTGAACTCCTCGACTTCATGCGTAACTCCAAGTCCGACATCCTCAAGGATATCGTTGAAAAGCAGGCTCTGGACGAAGACATCGAAGGTCGTCTGAAGGCTGCCATCGAAGAGTTCAAGAAAGGCTTCAGCGCCTAAACTTAAGGAGTTCTCATGGCTTCGTTAAGGGACGTCCAAAACCAGATCGTTGGCGTCAAAAAGACCAAGCAGATCACCAAGGCCATGAACATGGTGGCCTCGGCGAAGCTGCGCGGCGCCCAGGAGCGCATCGAGCGCTTCCGGCCCTACGCGCAGAAGTTCTACGACATGCTTGGTGATTTGGCTGCCGGCGCTGATGAATCGGTTCATCCGCTGCTGGAAGTCCGCGAGGAAATCAGGAGTGTCGGCATCCTTGTCGCCACCTCCGACCGCGGTCTCTGCGGCGCATTCAACGGCAACATCATCAACAAGGCCCTCAAGCTCGCAGCCGCCAAGGCCGCCGAAGGCAAGTCCGTCAAGGTCTACTGCCTGGGCAAGAAGGGCAACGACGCATTCCGCAAGCAGGAATACGACATAAAACGCGAAGAGCGCGATGCAATGAGCTCCTTCGATTTCACCCTGGCAGCCAGCGTGGGCGACGAAATGATCCGCGACTACATTGCCGGTGAGCTCGACGAAGTGCATCTCGTTTTCGGTGAGTTTGTCAGCATGGCCAAACAGCCTGCGGTCAGCCAGCAGATTCTGCCCATGGCCAATACCGAGGGTGAAGGTGAAGGCGGCGGCGAGTCCGGCGACTACATCTACGAACCTTCCGTGGAAGGTCTTCTGGCTGAGCTGCTGCCTCGTTTCATCAAGGTCCAGGTCTATCGCGGCCTGCTCGACACTTCGTGTTCCGAACACGCCGCCCGCATGGCGGCCATGGACAACGCCACCAAGGCGTGTGACGAAATGACCGAGTCTCTGACCTTGCTGTTCAACAAAACCAGGCAGGCCGCAATTACTGCGGATCTTATGGACATCGTCGGCGGCGCGGAAGCGCTGAAAGGATAAAAGGGGGCTATTAAGCTATGGCTAACGTAGGAAAAATCGTCCAGGTTATCGGCGCCGTTGTTGACGTCGAATTTGGCGAAGGAAACCTGCCGAACATTCTGACGGCACTGCAGATCAACAACCCGAACAACCAAGACGCTCCCGACCTGATCGTCGAAGTTGCTCAGCACCTGGGCAACAACGTTGTCCGCACCATCGCCATGGACGCTACCGAAGGTCTGGTCCGCGGCATGGATGTGATCGACACCGGCTCTCCCATCTGCGTTCCGGTCGGTGCAGGCTCCCTGGGCCGCATCATGAACGTCGTGGGTCGTCCCGTGGACGAACTGGGTGAAGTCAAGTCCGACAAATCCCTGCCCATTCACCGCTCGGCACCCGAGTTCACCGAACAGAACACCAACGTGGAACTGCTCGAAACCGGCATCAAGGTCGTCGACCTGCTTATCCCGTTCCCCAAGGGCGGCAAGATGGGCCTCTTCGGCGGCGCAGGCGTCGGCAAGACCGTTATCCTCATGGAAATGATCAACAACATCGCAAAGCAGCACGGCGGTATCTCCGTGTTCGCGGGTGTTGGTGAGCGTACCCGTGAAGGGAACGACCTTTACCACGAAATGAAAGAGGCCGGCGTTCTGGAGAAAGCCGCGCTTATCTACGGCCAGATGAACGAACCTCCGGGAGCCCGTGCTCGCGTCGCTCTGACCGCTCTGACCTGTGCGGAATACTTCCGTGACGAAGAAGGCCAGGACGTGCTGCTCTTCGTCGACAACATCTTCCGCTTCACTCAGGCAGGTTCCGAGGTGTCCGCACTGCTCGGCCGCATGCCTTCCGCGGTGGGTTACCAGCCCACTCTGGGCACCGACCTCGGTGGCCTTCAGGAACGCATCACCTCCACCAACAAGGGTTCCATCACCTCGGTCCAGGCGGTTTACGTCCCTGCGGACGACTTGACCGACCCCGCACCGGCAACCACCTTCTCGCACCTTGACGGCACCCTGGTTCTGTCCCGTCAGATCGCCGAGCTGGGCATCTACCCCGCGGTGGATCCGCTGGACTCCACCTCCCGCATCCTGGACCCCAACGTCCTGGGTGAGGAACACTACTTCACGGCCCGCGAAGTGCAGCAGGTCCTGCAGAAGTACAAGGACCTTCAGGACATCATCGCGATTCTGGGTATGGACGAACTGTCCGACGACGACAAGCTCACCGTTGCCCGCGCCCGTCGCATTCAGCGCTTCCTGTCCCAGCCGTTCCACGTCGCGGAAGTCTTCACCGGCGTTCCCGGCGCGTACGTCAAGCTGGAAGACACCATCAGGGCGTTCCGTGATATCCTCGACGGCAAGTACGACGACCTGCCGGAACAGGCCTTCTACATGTGCGGTGGCATCGAAGAAGCCATCGAAAAGGCCAAGCAGTAGGGAGATAGCCAATGGCTAATACCGTGAAGCTTGAGATTGTCACTCCTGACCGGAAAGTGCTCTCCGAAGACGTCGAATATGTCGGCGCTCCCGGTGCGCTGGGCGAATTCGGTATCCTGCCGAACCACGTGCCCTTCCTTTCCGCACTCGGCATCGGCAATCTGTACTACAAGCTGGGCGGCAAGACCTATTACGTCTTCGTTGCAGGCGGCTTCGCCGAAGTGAGCAACAACAAATGCACCATCCTCGCGGAAGTTGCAGAAATGGCTCACGAAATCGATGTCGACCGCGCCAAGAAGGCCGTTGATAGGGCTGAAGAACGCGCCCGGCAGACCAAGGAAAAGCTCGACTTTGCACGCAACCAGGCAGCACTGCGCCGCGCCATGTCGCGGATGAGCTGCCAGCGTAGCGGCAAGGATGCAGGCACCTGCTAATTCCTGTCGAGACCAAGAACACCTAAACACAGCAGCGGACCGGCTTTGCCGGACCGCTGCTGTTTTTTGTGCGTGCACCTCCATTGTCCTTTGGGGCGAATGAGGGTATTCGATTCTGTGAAAATGAACCAGGGGTCCTTTGACCGCTCAGCTCGAAAACGGATTCAGTGATGACCAACACCATATCTGCACTCATTCTCGCGGCCGGAAAAGGCACGCGCATGTATTCCAGCCGGCCCAAGGTCCTGCAGACCCTGCTGGGCGAGCCCATGCTCCTGTATGTCTACAAGGCGCTGGAGCCTGTGTTCGGCGAACGCATTCACACCGTGGTTGGCTTCGGGGCCGACCAGGTGGAAGCCGCGTTCCCGCAGCGCAGGGATAATTTCGTGGTCCAGGCCGAGCAGCTCGGTACGGGCCATGCCCTGCAGGTGGCCTGGGACAAGGTTGCCGGGAGCGGGGCCGAATACTGCATGGTCATCAACGGCGATACCCCCCTGGTCACCACCGAGGCCGTGGAAAAGCTGATTTCCCGGGCCGGCAGGGCCGATCTGGCCTTCATGTCCATCAATCCGCCGGACCCGGCCGCCTTCGGCCGCGTGGTGCGCGACAAGGACAGTCTGGTCAAGGCCATTGTGGAGGCCAAGGATTATGATCTTTCCGTGCACGGGCCCGTCACCGGCGAGGTCAACGCCGGGATCTACCTGCTCAGGCTTGACGCCGTTGGCCCGTTGCTGGACGGCCTGCGCGCCGAAAACAAGTCCGGCGAATACTACATCACCGACCTGGTGGGCCTGGCCGTGGAGCGGGGGCTCAAGGTCGAGGGCGTTTCCTGCGGCGCGGACGTGAATCTCATGGGCATCAACAGCCCTAGGGAACTCATCTCTGCGGAGCAGACCCTGCGCCGCCGCATCGTGGACGATTTCATCGACCGGGGCGTCATGATCCACAATCCGGACACCGTCATCATCGGGCCCGATGTTTCCATCGAGCCGGGGGCGGAGATCTTCGGACACGTGGAAATCTACGGCCGGTCCGAAGTGAAGGCCGGAGCCCTGTTGGGATCCTACACCTATATCATCGATTCGACCTTTGCCCCTGGCTGCGAGGTCCGGCAGTTTTGCCATGTCGAAGGGGCCGAGGTTGGTCCCGACTGCCAGGTGGGCCCCTACGCCCGCCTGCGTCCCGGCGCGGTGCTCAGGGAGCGCTCCCGCGTGGGTAATTTCGTGGAAATGAAGAAATCCGAGCTGGGGGCGGGCTCCAAGGCCAGCCACCTGACCTACCTGGGCGACGCCGAGGTGGGGCCGGGGGCCAATGTCGGGGCGGGCACCATCACCTGCAATTACGACGGCAAGAACAAGTTCAGAACCATCATCGGCGAGGGCGCATTCATCGGCAGCAATACCGCCCTGGTGGCTCCGGTGACCGTGGGCAGGGACGCCCTAGTTGCCGCTGGGTCCACTATTACCAAAGACATTCCGGACGAATGGACGGCCATTGCGCGCGGCAAGCAGACCAATCTGAACCGCAAGATGAAGAAGTCTTGATTTCACCCAATAGAAGGATTAGATTTGAATTATGGATATGGTAACAAGACTGGAAGAAAAGTTTGACCAGTTACTGAAAAAGATAGACGAATTGAAAAACGAGAACCAACACTTGAAGGAGGAGTTGGAACTTGAGCGCGGCTCAAGAGGGGAAGCGATGGAGCGCCTGGAGGCGTTGCTCCAGCGCATCGAGGGCGAACTGGAATAGCGAGATAAAGCAATGCCGCGGTACACCCTGTCCCTGATGGGCCTTGAAATATCGTTCAAGACAGACGCCACTGCCGACCGTGTGGAGGCAGCCAGGCAGCTTCTGGAAGAGCGGTATACGGATTTGAACGAGAACGCGGGCGACCTTAGCAAAGAACGGTTGCTCACGTTTCTGGCCCTGAGCCTGGCTGATGATTATTTGGTGAATCAGTACAAGCTCAGCGCTTTGGAGGAGAAGATCGGAAAGATCTTGGAAAAAGCCCCGTAGGCCCGTACCGATCATAGGATGGGGCCAAAGGCGGGGAGAGCGGCTGAAAACCCTGGGGAGCGCGTGATTGACCTGTGAGGTTATTGAGCCAATACCTCTTTAAAGGGCGATGATTCCAGTGCACCGGTGTGCATGCCCGGCTAGTTCCGGGAAGCCTGATGGGGCACGAATCGAGCCCACCTGGACATACCAGGTTCAAAACTGACGGCAACACGGCCCTCCCGGGGATACCATACACGTCCATCGCATCCGGTCGGGGAGAGATGCGAAATGGCAGGCCTTTGGGGCCGAACAGACGGCAGAGAGCCGCTGACTTCCCGAGTCCATACGAACACCGTATTTTCTTCGCCTCTTGTTCAAGTCCGGCAAGAGTGCGCTTTGTTGCGTGCTTTTTACGGAACATGAACACCAAGGCGTCAACAGGCCGCCCAAAGCCTGTCAACATAAACAAGGAGAAAACCAATGCTGACGGAGATTGCAATCGTCGGTGGCGGTGTCAGTGTGGGGATTGCTACGGGGTATTTTCTCCATCGGTACATTTCCGCTAAGCAGATCGGAGATTCCAAAGGGCTGGCCGAGCGCATTGTCGAGGAGGCGCGCAAGGAAGCTGAAGCCCTGAAAAAAGAAGTCCGGGTTCAGGCCCAGGACGAGATTTTTGCCCAGAAGAAAGAACTGGAAAAAGAGATAAAGTCCCAGGAAAACGCCCTGAAGCGCCAGGAAAACCGCCTTCAGGAAAAAGAGGAGCGTCTCGAGCGCAAGCTGGAAAAGGTCGCGGACAAGGAATCCACGGTGGTGGAACTGGAAAAGCGGCTCATCAAGCAGGAAAAGCACCTCGAGGAGTTTGAACAGGAACTGGAATTCAAGGCCGACGATCATGAGCGCAAGCTCCAGGAAATTTCCGGCCTGACCGTGGAAGAGGCCCGTGAACGTCTCATGACCGAGATCGAGTCCCGTTCCCGCCACGAAGCGGCCAAGATGGTCCGCGCAATCGAAATGGAGGCCAAGGAAACCGCGGCCAAGAAGGCCAAGGAAGTCCTTTCCCTGGCCCTGCAGCGCTATTCCGGCGACTACGCCTCCGAGCAGACCGTCACGGCCGTGACCCTGCCTTCCGAAGACATGAAGGGCCGCATCATCGGCCGCGAGGGCCGCAACATCCGCGCCCTGGAAGCCGCCACAGGTGTGGACCTGATCATCGACGACACCCCGGAAACCGTGGTCCTTTCCGCGTTCAGCCCGCTCAAGCGTGAAATCGCCAAGCAGGCCCTGGAACGCCTCATCCATGACGGCCGCATCCATCCCGCACGCATCGAGGACATCGTCCGGAAGGTGGAGCAGGAGATGGACGTCAAGCTGCGTGAGATCGGCGAGCAGGCCACCTTCGACGTGGGCGTGCACGGCATCCATCCCGAGGTTGTCCGGCTGCTGGGGCAGCTTCACTATCGCACCAGCTTTTCCCAGAACGTGCTTCAGCACAGCATGGAAGTGGCCTTTCTCTGTGGAATCATGGCCGCCGAGCTCGGCCTGGACGAGAAGGAAGCCAAGCGCGCCGGCCTGCTGCACGACATCGGCAAGGCCGTGGACCACGAGATCGAGGGCCCGCACGCCATCATCGGCTCGGATCTGGCCAAGAAGCACGGGGAGCACAAGGACGTGGTGCACGCCATTGCCGCGCACCACGAGGACGTGCCACCCCAGTCCATCCTGGCCAACCTGGTGCAGGCTGCGGACAGCCTGTCCGGAGCACGGCCCGGCGCCCGCAAGGAACTGCTGGAAAACTACGTGAAGCGCCTCGAGGAGCTGGAAGGCCTGGCCACCGGGTTCAGCGGCGTTTCCAAGGCCTACGCCATCCAGGCGGGCCGCGAGATCCGCGTCATGGTCGATGCCGACAAGGTCAACGACGAGAGTACCTTCCTGCTCTGCAAGGACATCTCGCAGAAGATCGAGAACAACATGACCTATCCCGGCCAGATCCGGGTCACGGTCATTCGTGAAAAACGCGCGGTCGGGTACGCCAAGTAGCCTTTCGCGTCTGGCGATGACAAAGGGGCCCGGTTCGCATTTGCGCGCCGGGCCCTTTTTCGTGGGGCATTATTATAATGCCGCGTCTTGTATAATCCCTTTGAAGTTTGGTGCCGCATGGGGCAATATGGTGCAGAATCAAAGGAATGGACTGGCGTATGGCAGGAAGGATCTATGGACAAGGATAGGCGGGCAGGCATGGTGGACCCCACGGTTGCGGCGGGCAAGATCGCCGAGGCGGCGCGGGCGTCCAGGAGCATGTGCATGTTCAAGACCGAGATGGGCGACAGCGAATTCGAACGGTTCAGCAAGCTCATTCACTCGGAGTTCGGCATCAAGATGCCGCCGAGCAAGAAGGTGCTGCTCCAGTCCCGGTTCCAGAAGCGGCTGCGGGCCCTGGGGCTGCAATCCTACCAGGAGTATTGCGAGTACGTGTTCAGCCCCGAGGGCCAGGACAAGGAACGCCAGCACCTGGTGGACGTGGTCACCACCAACACCACCCACTTTTTCCGCGAACCCAAGCACTATGATATTTTGAATGAGATGGTCCTGCCGGCCGTCTGGAAGCGCCATGGCACGGGCAAGGAGATTCTGGTCTGGAGCGCGGGTTGTTCCAGCGGCGAGGAGCCGTACACCCTGGCCATGGTCCTGAGCGAATTTGCGGACCGTTGCCAGGGGTTCCGTTTCTCCATCCTGGCCACGGACATTTCCCGGGAGATACTGCAGAAGGCCATGCGCGCCGTCTATGCCCTGGAAAAGGCCGACGAGATTCCGCAGGAGATGAAGAAAAAGTATGTGCTCAAGAGCAAGAACCCGGAAAAGCGGCTGATCAAGATGGACAAGCTCATCCGTAACAGGATCCGGTTCAGCCAGCTCAACTTCATGGAGAATTTCCGGCTCCAGACCCCGCAGGACATCATTTTCTGCCGCAACGTGGTCATCTACTTCGACCGGGCCACCCAGGAGGTCCTGTTCAGCAAGTTCTGTGACAACTTGAATCCCGGCGGGTATTTGTTTATTGGTCATTCCGAGAGTCTTTCCGGCATGAAACTGCCCCTGCGCCAACTGGCGCCCACCGTGTTCCAGAGAATCTAAGGCATCCAGGACACCATCGAACATGCGGCCCGAGGCCGCCAAGGGAACCCAGGCATGAGAATCCTTTTTTTGGGCGATGTGGTCGGCCGTCCGGGCCGCAGCGCTCTGAAGCGCAACCTTGCGGCCATCCGCAGCGAACAATCCATAGACCTGGTGCTGGCCAACGGGGAAAACGCCTCGGGCGGCATCGGGCTTTCCTCCAAGTCGGCCAAGGAGCTGTTTTCCGCTGGGGTGGATTTCCTGACCACGGGCAACCACATCTGGAAATTCAAGGACATGTACGCGTTTCTGGACAAGGAGGAACGCATCGTCCGCCCGGCAAACTATCCGGCGGGTGCTCCGGGCCGTGGCTGGGCCCTGTTCGCGCCCGAGGGTTTTCCGGAGATGGCGGTGATCAATCTCATGGGCCGGACCTACATGCAGGCCTTGGACTGCCCCTTTGCGGCCGTGGAGCGCATCCTAGAGGAGATTCCCGAGTCCGTGAGGGTCCGCATCGTGGATTTTCACGCCGAGGCCACCAGCGAAAAGCAGGCCCTGGCCTGGATGCTGGACGGCCGCGTTTCCGCCGTGCTGGGCACCCATACCCACGTGCAGACCAACGATGCCCGGGTGCTGCCGCAGGGCACGGCCTATCTCACGGACCTGGGCATGTGCGGGCCGCTCGATTCCTGCCTGGGCATGGATCCGGAATCCATCATAAAACGCTTTACGGGCGGGCTTCCCCAGCGTTTTCATGTGGCGGACGGACCAACCATTTTACAAGGCGCGATTTTTGACTTAGAGGAATCCTCCGGGGCAGCAAATTCCATTTCCGTTTGGCACATGCACATTGGCTGAAATCGACACGAGGAGTTTATGAACATATACGACGAATTGAAGTGGCGCGGACTGGTGAATCAGGTGACGGACGAAGAAAAGGTCCGGGAATATCTTTCCACCCCCGGGGCCAGCATGTATTGCGGCTTCGACCCCACCGCCGAAAGCCTGCACGTGGGCAACCTGGTGCCGCTTCTGGGTCTTGCCCGCATGAAAAAGGCCGGGCATGTCCCCATCGTTCTCATGGGCGGAGCCACCGGCATGATCGGCGACCCCAGCGGCAAGGACAAGGAACGCGACCTGTCCAGCCGCGACGCCCTGGAGGAGCGCACCGCCAAGATCGTCTCCCAGGTACGCCGGTTTTTCGAGCGCGTCACGGGCGAGCGTCCGGAAGTGGTCAATAACTACGACTGGACCAAGGACATGACCGCCATCGAGCTGCTGCGCGACGTGGGCAAGTTCTACACGGTCAACTGGATGCTCCAGAAGGAGTCGGTCAAGGGCCGCATCGACCGTGACGACGTGGGTATTTCCTACACCGAGTTCAGCTACATGATCCTGCAGGGGCATGATTTCTACCACCTGCTCAAGACCCGTGGCACCCGTCTCCAGCTGGGCGGCGGTGACCAGTGGGGCAACATCACTTCCGGCTGTGAACTCATCCGCCGCAAGACCGCGGCCGAGGGCGAGCCCGAGGAAGGCTATGCCATGACCTTCCCGCTCATCACCACGGCTTCGGGCAAGAAGTTCGGCAAGAGCGAAAAGGGTGCGATCTTCCTGAATCCCGATCTCACCTCGCCCTATGCCTTCTACCAGTTCTGGGTCAATGCCGATGACCGCGACGTGGTCAAATACCTGAAGCTGTTCACCTTCCTGGGCCAGGAAGAGATCGCCGAACTGGAAAGGGCCGTGGAGGAGCGTCCGCACCTGCGCGAAGCCCAGAAGCGCCTGGCCGCCGAGGTCACCGAGATGATCCACGGCAAGCGCGAACTGGACCGCGTCATGGCCGCCACCGAAGCCTTGTTCGGCACGGGCGACATCAAGGCCGTGGATGCGGCGACCCTGCGTTCCGCCCTGGATTCCGCCCCCGCCTTCAACTACCCCAAGGGCAAGATTCCGGATTTGCCCCAGGTGCTGGTGGACCTGAACCTCTGCAAGTCCAAGGGAGCGGCTCGCAAGGACATTGCCGCCGGCGGCGTGTACATCAACGGTGAGCGCGTGGCCGAAGACCGGGACATCGTGGAGGCCGACTTCATCGGCGGCGAGGCCTTGGTCATTCGCAAGGGTAAGAAGAACTACGGTCTGGTCACCCAGCTGTAATTCGCACGAAAAGAAAGAAGAAAGCCCCGCTTCCGCAAGGAAGCGGGGCTTTTTGTTTGCGGGTCAATTCGGGCTAGATCTCGAAGAGCCGGTCCTTGTACAGGGCCCAGGTCTTGAGGAAGGTGGCGTCGAAGGTCCGCTGCTCCACGGCCTGGCGCGCCTTTCTGCCCATGTAGTAGATGCGTTCCGGCGTATCCACCAGGTGAAGCACCGCGCGGACGATGGCGTCCGGGTTGTGGGCCGGGATGACCAGGCCGGTTTCGTCCTGGATGATGTTTTCGCACGGGCCGCCCTGGTCCGTGACGATGCAGGGCAGTCCCGAGGCCTGGGCCTCGAGCACCACGTTGCCGAAGGTGTCCGTGGCCGAGGGAAAGACGAACAGGTCCGAGCTGGCGTAGGCCGCAGCCAGACGGTCCCCGGTGAGCAGCCCCGTGAACACCGTGTTGGTGCCGCGCAGGCTCTTGCGCATCTCGTCCAGGTACGGCCCGTCGCCAACCACCACCAGGGTCAGGTCCGGGCGGATCTTGGAGAGCATCCTGTAGGCCGTGGCCAGATGGTCGAGGCCCTTTTCCAGGGAGACCCTCCCCACATAGAGAAGCTTCTTTCCTGTTCCCGTGGCGTAGTTGAGGTAGAAGCCGTTGCGCTTGGAGGGGTGGAACCGATCCACATCCACGCCGCGCGGATAGGTGATGATTTTTTCCGGGTCGATGCCGCGCTCGGCCAGCTCCAGCTTGGTGGCCTCGGACGGGGCGTAGATGACCTGCATCTGGTTGTAGAACCAGGTCATGAACCGCCAGCAGCCGTCCTCCAGGGCCGTGTCCTCGGTAAAGGCCCGCACGTATTGCGGAAAGGCCGTGTGGTAGGTCCCGTGGAAGGGGATCCTGAGGATGCGGGAGATGGCCAGGGCCGCCAGTCCCACCGGGCCGGGCGTGGCCGCCAGGATGCAGTCGAACTCCTCCTCGAAGCAGTACTCCAGCATGTCCAGGAACGGCGGGTAGCACAGGGATATCTCCTCGTACTCGGAAAGATGGAACCGGCCCACGGGTTCGAAGTCCCGCTGGCTGGGCAGGCGCTGCTTCGAGCCGCAGGTGATGGCGATCATCTGCTTTTCGTGGCGGTCCACCAGCTCCAGCTGCTGGCGGATGGTCTTGGCCACGCCGTTGACCTCGTCGAAGGTGTCCGTGAAATGGGCCATTTTCAGGGGCCGCTCCGTTGGACGATTGGTGCGGACCTTGAATCGTTTTTCGCACTCTTCGCAGAACTCCCGCTCGCTGGAAAACAGGGTGTAGCCCACGAAGTAGGGAGCCAGCAGGGCGTAGAGCGAGCCTGCCGAGCCCATGGAGTGGAACACGTCGAAGATGTTCGCGCCCATGACGCTGGTCAGGGTGCGGTCCGCGAACTGGGCCAGCACCCGGTTGGCCGCTGCGGAAATGAATCTGGAAAGGTCGTTTTCCATGGCCTCCATGGGGCCGGTGTCGCCCTGGGCGATCCTGCGGAAGTCCGGGTCGCCGAAGATGATGTCCGAGGCCTCGCGCAGCAGGGTGTCGCGCACCGAGGAGCTGCCGCCCCTGACCGAGGAGTGCAGGGCCGCCTTGCCCCGGCCGATGAGCTTCATGAACCGGTTCACGATGCCCGATGCCTTGCGCCCCGTGGGGGTCAGGATGTTGTCCGCGAAGCGCAGGCAGACGTGCTCGGTTGCGGCGTGGCTCAGGCGGGTGCGGCTGGTGTAGAACTGGTAGGCGATGCCGTACAGGTTGTGGGCCATGGTCCTGGGCGTGGCGGGCGTTCCCGCTGGTTCGCATTTGCCCTGCTCCAGGGCCGTGAGCAGGCCGTGTACGTTCTTTTCGCCCTGGAATTTCGTGTGCATGCGGGCGATGTTCAGGGAACTGTGGTCGTCCGAGCCGCCCATGAGCGTCTTGATCCAGGGTCTTTCGCCCACCGGGCGCAGGCCGTGCTTGTCGGCCAGCTGCTCCATGTCGCGGCGGGTCAGGCCCTTGACGATGGCGGCCAGGGCCTGGTTCTGGCGCGCGTCGCGGGTGCCGTTGGCCTCCAGGAGGGGGAACAGGAGCAGGGCCTGCTCGAAATGCTCGAGTGTGAGCCGGTCGTTGACCGCGAAAAGCGGGTGGGCCAGGGCGTGGGTGATGCCCTGTTCATTGAGGTAGGGCACCAGCTCGAAGACGTTGTGGCGCACCTCCTGGATGTTCCTGTGCTGTTCCTCGGTGATGTCCCAGGCCAGCACGTGAAGCTTGCAGCCGTCGTCCGGGAAGTAGGTGGTGATTTCCTCGCTGATGAAGGCGCCGGGCAGGTGGGCGATCTCCAGGGCCCCGTCTATGGTGTTGTGGTCGGTGATGGTCACCAGGTCCATGCCCCGGGACAGGGCGATGTCGTAGAGGGCCAGGGGCTCGGTGAAGCTTTCCGGGCAGCCTATCTTCTGGAGGATCCACTGCGAGGGCCGCGTGGAGTGTTTGGAGTGGACGTGCAGGTCCGCCCGGAGCCAGTTGCCATTGCGCGCGGCGTTTTCCAGGAGCATCAGGCGCACGCTCCGAAACCGTTGTCCGCCGCCTCCTGGCACCGGATGCACAGCTGGGCTGCGGGGGTGGCCTTGAGCCGGGCCATGCCGATGTTTTCGCCGCATTCCTCGCAGACGCCGTAGTCCGAGGAGTTCATGCGTTGCAGGGCCTTTTCGATCTGCCGGGCCTTGGCGCAGGCCCGCTCGACCAGAGCCAGGTTGAGGTTTCTCTGGGTGAGTTGCGAGGCGTAGTCGATGTCGTCGGCGGTATATTCCACGCCCATGGAGCTTTCGCCGGCTGCCCCGTTCATCATGGCCAATTCGTTGTTCAGGTGGTTTCTGATTTCCCGTTTCTGAGACTCGGTCATGGCGTTACCTCCCTCTGCGGATGGATTATGTTGCCAGGAGTTCTATCCGAGTCCTCGGTGAACAGGATTTCGGACCGGTTACAATTGTGAGGCACTTGCGTGATCCGGGGCCATTGACCCCCGGATGCGGCTGCCGTATTGACAGGGGCATGAGTGAACATGCGTCCCCTGTTTCCACGGGCGGCTCGGTGGGCCGGGTGGAAAAGAAAATATTCAGGATAGATGAAGGGTTCGAGGTCTCCTGCGGCAAGCGGCTGGCCCCCATCGAGATCGCCTATGAAACCTGCGGCGAGCTCAACGCGGACCGGTCCAACGCCGTGCTGGTGCTGCACGCCCTGACCGGCGATTCCCATTGCGCGGGCTACTATTCGGGCGACGACGCCAAGCCCGGCTGGTGGGACATCATGATCGGGCCGCGCAAGCCCATCGACACGGACAAGTATTTCGTGATCTGCTCCAACGTGCTGGGCGGCTGCATGGGCTCTTCCGGGCCCTCCTGCGGGAATCCGGACACGGGCAGGCCCTACGGCCTGGACTTCCCGGTGCTGACCATCGGGGACATGGTCCGGGCCCAGCGCAGGCTGGTGGATCACCTCGGCGTGGACAAGCTGCTGTGCGCCGTGGGCGGATCCGTGGGCGGCATGCAGGTGCTGGAGTGGTCGGTGCGCTACCCGGACCGGGTCTTTTCCGCCGTGCCCCTGGCCACCACCTCCAAGCACTCGGCCCAGGCCATCGCCTTCAACGAGGTGGCCCGCCAGGCCATCATGGCCGACCCCAAGTGGAACCGGGGCGATTACTACGGCGGCGAGCGCCCGGCCCAGGGGCTTTCCGTGGCCCGCATGGTGGGACACATCACCTATCTTTCGGACGAATCCATGCGCCACAAGTTCGAGGCCGATTTCCAGGTGGAGAGCTATTTGCGCTATCAGGGCAACAAGTTCGTGGACCGGTTCGACGCCAATTCGTTCCTGTACCTGACCAAGGCCGCCGACTATTTCAACCTGGAGAACAACTGGGGCGACGGTTCGCTCGTGGCTGCCTTTTCCCGGGCGCGGGCGCGCTACCTGGTGGCCTCCTTCACCTCGGACTGGCTCTACCCCACCTACCAGTCCCGGCAGATGGTGCAGGCCATGAAAAAGAACGGACTGGACGTGAGCTTTTGCGAGATCGAGGCCCCCTGGGGACACGACGCCTTCCTGCTGCCCAACGGGCGGCTGGACGAGCTGATGGCCGGTTTCCTGGAAAGGATGCATACGGAATACGAAAGGGAGGCCGTCCATGCGCTTTGATCTTCAGGTCATCGCCTCCTGGGTGGAGCCCGGCTCCCGTGTGCTGGACCTGGGCTGCGGCTCGGGGACGCTGCTGGCCATGCTCCGGGATGAAAAGGGCATTGTGGGCACGGGCATCGAGCAGGACGAGGAAAGGGCCGGGCGGGCCATTTCCAAGGGCCTTTCCGTGATCCACGGCGACATCTACGAGGAGGTCGAGGACTACCCGGACACCGCCTTCGACTACGTGATCCTGTCCCAGACCCTACAACAGGTCATGGACCCTTCCGCGCTCATCCGCGCCATGCTGCGCATCGGCCGGCGGTGCATCGTGTCCTTCCCCAATTTCAGCTACTGGAAGCACCGGATGCAGTTCCTGCTCCGGGGCCGGGCCCCTGTCTCCCGGGAACTGCCCTTCGAGTGGCACGATACGCCCAACATCCGCGTCATTCCCATTGCCGACTTCAAGCGGTTCTGCCGGGGGCTGAACGTGCCCGTGCTCAAGGAGGTGGCCATCAACAACCATCATCACGACGAGCGCGGCACGGTGGTCACCTTCCTGCCCAACCTGCGGGCCTCCTACGGCATCTTCTTGCTGGGGCAGCCGGAGGAGTGATGCGCTGCTTCATCGGACTGCCCATGCCGCCGCGGTGCCAGCAGGGACTGGAGCGGCTTGCGAAAGACCTGAAGCCCGGTTTGCGCTCGCGCCTGAGCTGGACCCGGTCCGCAACCTGGCACCTGACCCTTAAGTTCCTGGGCGAGATTTCCGAGAGCACGGCCTCGGCCGTGCGGGAGGCCTTGGCCGGGGTGTCTTTCCGTTCCTTTCCCATGCAGGCGGGCGGTCCGGGATATTTCCCGAATGAACGCAAGCCCCGCGTGCTCTGGCTGGGCCTTGCGCAGGGCGCGGCACAGTGCCGGGAGCTGTTTTCCGATCTGGAGGAAGCCCTGTCCCCCCTCGGCATCGAGCCCGAGCAGCGGCCTTTTCGGGCCCACCTGACCCTGGCCCGCATCCGCGAGGACCGGGGCGACGACTGGAAGGCGCTTCTCGGCAGGGTTCGCGGCCAGGAATGGGAGCCGTTTTCCTGTGACGAACTGGTGTTCTGGAAAAGCGACCTGACCCCGCAAGGGCCGGTCTACACCCGGCTGCTGACCCGCAGGGCGGAGGACTGATGGAAGATCTTGAACGCGCTGCGCTTTTCGAGGCGGTCTGCTCCTGGTTTCAGAGGCAGTACCATTATGCGCGCCTGCCCTTCGGGCCGGCCCAGGTCTATTTCTATGACCGCGTGGTGGCGGATATCCAGGAGGACGAGGACGCGGGCATTGAACTGGACCCGCAGATCTGGGCCGAATCCCATCCATGGCAAACCCTGGGCCTGAGCCTGGTCGCCGGGAGCCTGCTGGGCCTCGTGTTCATGCTGCTGGCCGCTCCCTGGGGCTGGGCGTCCTTTCTCTGGGTAGCCTTGGGCGGCGGCGTGCTGCTCGTCTATCCGGTCATGCTCATGCACCGCAACCGCAAGGTCGTGGAGGTTACCGAGGGAGAGGGGGCGGACCTGGAAACCGTGCGTCAGATCGCCTTGGCCTGCCTGGATTCCTCCCTGCTGCGCTGGTGCCTGCACAGGGTTGTGGACATGGTGTTTCTGATGGGATGGGCATCCTACTCCCGGGGCGTGGCCCGGCTGGCAGCCGAGGAATACGCCGCGTCCGTGGGGGAAGCCCTGGATCGTGCTGCCCTGTCCGCGCGCGAGCGGCGCGGGACGGCTGTGGCGGAAAAGTTGGCCGAGCTTCTGGGCGAGGGCGGACTGCCGCTGATGTTGAAATATTTTTAGGAAGGGAGGCTGTTCGGTGATGAACGGCCGAAGGCGACCCGGGCCACGGTTGTGACCCGGGTTGGATGTCGCAATTCAGCTGGCTAGATGTAGTCGCCGCGGTTGAACTTGAACTTCTCGGCCGCGGCCATGGCGTCCAGGTCGTTGACGACTTCACTCAGGCCGGGATTCCTCTCGGCCATGTCCGGATACTGCTCCTTGAGCCGGCTTACTTCGCCGGAAATGTCCTCGAGCGCGCCGTAAGCCTCTTTCAGCCCGGCCGAGCCGAGCTTGTCGGCATAGTCGTCCCACTTGTCGAGCAGGCCTTCCATCTGGTTGATGGCTCCCTGTTCGTACTCGCCGACCGCATCCACCTTTTCGGTGGCCTGGGTCTGCAAGAGCGGGTTGACCATGAGCGGCGGAACCACGCCCTGCGACTGCTGGGGAGTGGACGCCTTGGACACTTCGTCGTTGAGCAGGTCTCCGAACGCCTGCTGAGGCTGCTTGACCCTGTTCGCCTGTTTCTGTTGTTCCTGGCGAACGCCCTCGATCTGGTCAGGACGGATCTTCATAAGCAACTCCTCATCCTGCGGTTTGCCCAAACTCTGCAAGGAGTCTGCCAAGTTTTGCCGCAAGGTCAACCTGCTGTTTTACAAGGGTTTTTGTTGAAAATTCCGGTGGGCAAAAAATTCCTTGCCGCGCCCATGCCGGGAAGCTTCTGTCCCCATGAAGGTAAATCATCAGAAATGACTTGTCTATCAACCCCCTGTCTGGCAGAAAATAAGTGTGAATCCCCCATGATGCGGGGGAGGATTGCCCAACAAAACAAGCACGATGAAATAGAGGTTCCAAAGGAGGAAAGACATGGCTGAAATCAAGAAGATTCTCTGCGCGATCGACTTTTCGGACTACAGCGCCCACGTGGCCGACTATGCCAAGACCCTGGCCCAGTGCTCGGGCGGCAGCGTCATGTGCGTGTATGTGGCGCCGTCCCTCAGCCAGTATGTAGGCTTCCACGTGCCCCCCAGCTCCATCGAGAACTTCGTGGGCGAGATCGTTTCCGGGGCGGATACCACCATGAGCGCCTTTGTCGCCGAGAATTTCAAGGGACTTTCCGCCACCGGCAAGGTGGTCACCGGGTATCCGGCCGAGGAGATCCTGGACATGGCCGAGGAGGAAAAGGTGGACATGATCGTCATGGGCACCCATGGGCGCAAGGGCATCGACCGCATCCTGTTCGGGTCCGTGGCCGAAAAGGTGGTCAAGGCCGCCAAGTGCCCGGTGCTGACCATACGTCCCAAGTAGCCTCCGGCCTTTACGGCTTCCCGCAAAGTTTATACAAGAACGGCTCCGGCCGTTCTTTTTTTCAGCCGGAATGAGCAACACCAGAACAGAACCTTGAGGGGAATGTATGCGCGAATTTATCATGCGCCCGGAAATACTGGACCTTGAGCCCTACAAGCCCGGTCTGTCCATTGAGCAGATCAAGGACAAGTACGGGCTGGACAACATCATCAAGCTCGGCAGCAACGAAAACCCCCTGGGTGCCTCGCCCCGGGTGCAGAAGGTCATCGAGCGCCATGCCGCGGGCGTGTTCCGCTACCCCCAGAACCATAGCCCCCGCCTCACCGCCGCCATCAGCAAGAGCATCGGCGTGCCCGAGGAGAACATCGTGGTGGGCAACGGCTCGGACGAGATCATCGACATGCTCATCCGCATGAAGTGCCGGCCCGGCCTGGACAACATCATCTGCTACAGCCACAGCTTCAGCATGTACGGGCTGACCGCCAAGCTCTGCGGCGTGGAATACCGCGAGGTGGAGCGCAACGACGGCTACCAGCTCCCCCTGGACAGGCTGGCCGAGGCCGCTGACGAGAACACGGCACTGGTCTTCATCACCAGCCCGGACAATCCCACGGGCCTGGCCGCCACCGTGGAGGACATCTCGGTGCTGGCGGGCGTGCTGCCGGAGAACTGTCTGCTGGTGGTGGACGAGGCCTATATCGACTTTGTCTGGCCGCCCGAGTCCTATACCCCGGTGCAGGCCTTCGACAAGTTCTCCAACCTGGTGGCCCTGCGCACCTTTTCCAAGGCCTATGGCCTGGCCGGGATGCGCGTGGGGTACGGGGTCATGCCCGCTTCCATCGCCGGGTATCTGAAACGAGCCCGCATTCCCTTCACGGTCAACACCCTGGCCGAGGAGGCCGCCATCGAGGCGCTGGCGGACGAGGATTTCTACCACAAGACCCTGGAAGTGGTCATGCGCGGCCGGGAATACCTGACCGCCGAGCTGGAGAAGCTCGGCTGCGACGTGCTGCCCAGCCAGGCCAACTTCCTCATGTTCCAGCCGCCCAAGCCCGCCCAGCGCCTGTTCAAGGAACTGCTCAAGCGGGGCGTCATCGTCCGGCCCCTGGCCAGCTTCGGCCTGGGCAAGCACATTCGCGTGAACATGGGCACGGACAAGGAAAACGAACAGTTCATCAAGATCCTTTCGGAGGTGCTGGCCGGTGAGTAACCCCACGATCGTGACCATTGACGGCCCCGCGGGCGTGGGCAAGAGCACCATGGCCAAGAGGCTCGCCGAAGCCCTGGGCATCGCCTACCTGGATACCGGGGCCATGTTCCGGTCCACGGCCTGGCGGCTGGGCGAGGGGGCCTGGAACTGGGACGAGTCCCGGCTGGTGGAGGAGCTGGGCTGGATCCGGTTCACCCTTTCCGGCAGCGGCGCGCAGACCCGGCTCGCCCTCAACGGCTACGAGGTGGGCGACGAGATCCGTACCGAGGAAGTGGGCATGTGGGCTTCCAACGTGGCCACCCTGCCTCCGGTGCGCGCCTTTCTCAAGGAGGCCCAGATCCGGCTCGGCGAGCAGTATTCGCTGGTGGCCGAGGGCCGCGACATGGGCACCGTGGTTTTCCCCGGCGCGAAAAACAAGTTTTTCCTGGACGCCTCGGTGGAGGTGCGCGCCAAACGGCGGCACGACCAGCTCAAGGAAATGGGCAAGCCCGCCAACCTCGCGAAACTGCAGGAGTCCATTGCCCAGCGCGACCATCAGGACCGCAACCGGGCCGTGGCCCCGCTGCGGCCGGCCGAGGACGCCGTGATCGTCGATACCTCGGACCTGAGCCGGGAGCAGGTGTTCCAGGCGCTGCTGGACGGGGTCAAGGGATAGGAACATGAACCGAATCCTGCGCGATCTCATTCTCATCTGCCGCATGGTCAAGATCGAACACTCGGTCTTTGCCCTGCCGTTCGCCTACATGGGCGCATTCCTGGCCGCGCGCGGCTGGCCCGGCCTGGGCAACATGGCGCTGCTCACCGTGGCCATGGTGGCCATCCGTTCCTTTGCCATGGCCTTCAACCGGCTGGCCGACCTGGATATCGACCGGGAAAATCCGCGCACCCAGGACCGGCCCCTGGTTACCGGCGAGCTTTCCCGAGGGTTCACCATTGCTTTTCTGGCGGGCACGGCCCTGGTTTTCGTGGTCATGTGCGCGCTCATGAATCCGCTTTGCCTGGCCCTTTCGCCCGTGGCCATCCTCTGGTCCGGTTTTTACAGTTATTGCAAGCGGTTCACCAAGTGGTGCCATTTCGTTCTCGGCTCGGTGCTGGGCCTGGCTCCGGTGGCGGGCTGGCTGTGCGTGGACCCGGTGCTGACCCTGCCCGCAACCCTGTTCCTTTTCGGAGTCACCTTCTGGGTGGCGGGGTTCGATTTGCTCTATGCCTGCCAGGACCGGCTTTTCGACCGCGAGCGCGGCCTGCATTCCATCCCGGCCCGGCTGGGTATGAAGGCGGCCCTGGGCATCTCCACCCTGAGCCATCTGGTCACCGCCATATTCTTCCTGCTGGCCGGCTGGGCGGCGGGCCTGGGCGCGGTGTATTTCCTGGTGGCCTCGGCCGTGGGCGTGGTACTGCTCTGGGAGCATAGGCTCATCTCCGCCGAGGACATGAGCCGCGTCAACCTGGCGTTCTTCACCCTCAACGGCATCATTTCGGTGGCCCTGTTCCTGGGTGTGATTCTGGATCTGGCGGTCAACGCGGCGTAACTGGCCGGGGGGATTTCATGGCTGACAATCAGGCGCTTCTGAAATATCTGGAACAGGCTCTGGTCTGGGTGCAGGCCAATGTGCTGACCCTGGGCACGACCGTGCAGCTGGGCGTGGTCCTGATCGCCTTCGGGCTGGGCTTCCTGCTCTGGAGGGCGGTGCGCCCCGCCATGCTGCGCGTGACCGAGGATGTCCGAATGCGCAGCCCCCTGCTGCACGGCGTGCTGCAGACCCTGACCCGGGTGACCGCCCCGGCCCTCAACGCCCTGCTCGCGCATGTGGGCGGGCTGGTGCTTTCGGGGCTGGACCAGCCCGCCGCGCTGCTGGGCATCATCACCCAGCTCCTGACCGCCTGGATCATCATCCGCCTGCTGTCCGGGCTCATGCCCAACCGGTTCTGGTCGCGGATCTTTTCCGTGGTCATCTGGGCCGGGGCGGCCCTGCACATCGTGGGCCTGCTGGAAATGCTCACCGACTCGCTCAACGCCGTGGGGCTGACCGTGGGCGATTCCCGCATCACCCTGCTCATGGTGCTCAAGGGCGTGCTCATGGCCGTGGTGCTCCTGCAGGCGGCCGCCATCTGCACCCGGTTCTTCGAGCAGCGCATGCGGCGCACCCAGCAGTTCTCGCCGTCCCTGCAGGTGCTGTTCATCAAGGCCGTCCGTTTTTCCCTGTTCGCGTCCGCGTTCCTCATCGCCATCAGTTCCATGGGCATCAACCTCACCAGTTTGGCGGTGCTCAGCGGGGCCGTGGGTGTCGGCATCGGCTTCGGGCTCCAGAAGATCTTTTCCAATCTCGTGTCCGGTGTGATCCTGCTCATGGACCGCTCCATCAAGCCGGGCGATACCATCGAGATCGGCGGGGTGTACGGCACCATCCGCTCCCTGCATGCGCGCTATGCCTCGGTGCTGACCCGCGACGGCAAGGAGTACCTGATTCCCAACGAGCAGCTCATCACCAACGAGGTGGTCAACTGGACCTTCAGCGACAGCAACGTGCGGCTCAAGATCCCGGTGGGCGTCGCCTATGAATCGGACGTGCGCAAGGCCATGCGACTCATGGAGGAATGCGCGGCCAAGGTGGGCCGGGTGCTCAAGGAACCCAAGCCCGCGGCCCGGCTGGTGGGCTTCGGCGATTCCAGCGTGGATCTGGAGATCCGCATCTGGATCAGGGATTCCGACCAGGGCGTGGTCAACGTGCGCAGCGAGGTTCTGCTGAACATCTGGGACGCCTTTCATGAGCACGGCGTTTCGTTCCCGTTCCCGCAGCAGGATGTTTACATCAAGCCCGGTTCGAGCCTGAAAATCGATTCCGGCAAGGAGTAGCCCATGAGCCAGCCCGTGATTCGCACCATGACCCGCTCGGATGTGAATTTTGCCATGGGTCTGGCCGCCGCCGAAGGGTGGAACCCGGGCCTGAGCGACGGGGGCTGCTTTTTCGAGGCCGACCGGAACGGTTTTTTCCTCAGCGAGCTGAACGGCGCGCCCGTGGCCTCCATTTCGGCGGTGCACTATAATGACGCTTTCGGGTTTGTGGGTCTGTATATCGTGGTTCCCGAGGCGCGGCACAAGGGCTACGGCTGGGAACTCTGGCGGCACGCCATGGCCCACCTGGAGGGCTGCAACGTGGGCCTGGACGCGGTGACCGAGCAGGAAGCCACCTACAGGAGGGCCGGATTCCGCACCCATTACCGCAGTGCCCGATTCCAGGGAGCGGTCGGCGGCGACATGCCCATGGGGGCGACACCCCTTTCCAATGTCTCTTTCGATCAGGTGCTGGCCTATGACGCGCAGTGCTTCCCTGCGCCCCGGTCCGAATTCATGCATGCCTGGCTGCATGCGCCCTCGGTGAAGTCCTTCGGCGTTCTGGACGGCGGCGATCTCAAGGGTTTCGGTGTGATCCGTCCCTGTGGCGTCGGATACAAGATAGGCCCGCTTTTTGCCGACGATGAGGCCACGGCCGACACCCTGTTCCGGGCCCTGTGCGCGTCCGTGGAAGGCGGGCCCGTGTTCCTGGACGTCATCGAGCCCAATGCCATGGCCCGGGCCCTGACCAAACGCTACGGCATGGACGAGGTCTTTGTCACCGTGCGCATGTACACCAGGGGCGAACCCGCCATGGACAAAGGCAAGATCTTTGGCGTGACTTCGTTTGAGCTGGGGTGAAGACGTCTCCGGTGGGCAAAGGGGATAATCCCCCTTGCAAACCCTGGATGTGCGCGTGTTTGCTTTGGGCTGTGCCCGTTCGAATCCGCATTCATGGGGCCGTAGCTGCGTCTTGAATAAGCCTGGAAAACAATCAAAACGCCCGGCAGCTTGCAGGCCGTCGGGCGTTTTTTGATAGACGGTTTTGAAGATGGGGCAGGGGGGAGAATCTTTTCCGAAAGGTTCTTCCCCCTGTGCTTTTCTTATTCCAAGCCCATGCCCGGATGGTGGGCCGCGTCCTCCATTTCGTCGATGTGGCAGACCGTGCAGGAGCCGGACGCGCCCATGACCTGGGCCTCGCCCGTGTATTGCAGGGGCTGGAGGTTGTCGCGTTCGGCCATGGCCGGATACGTGGCGTGCGGGCTGCCGTGGCAGGAGGCGCAGAGTACCGCGCCCATGTCGCCCTTGCCTTCGGCATAGAGCCCGGCGGCATCCTCCACCCAGATGTTGGCTGCCGTATCGGTGCCGGGAGCCGCGAATTCCTCGTGGCAGGTCAGGCAGTCGGGCTGCTGTTTCCAGGCCTTGCGCGGCTCGATGTCCTCCAGCGTCATGTCGCGCGGGCTGATCCGGGCCATGGTCTGGACGGCGGCGTCCCTGCCGGCTCCTGTTTCGGCCTTGAGCAGGGACAGGGCGTGGTTTTCCATGGTCCCGTGGCAGTTGACGCAGGTGATGCCCGCATCCTTGTGCGGGTCGCGTTGCAGGTCCAGGGGATGGCACAGGGCGCAGGCGTCGGATTCGCGGCCCGAGAGATAGGCGGCGTGGAATCCGTGCAGGGCGGCCGAGAGCTCCAGGCCGCCGGAATCCTGCGCATGGCAGGAGCGGCAGTTCACGGGAGCGCCCGAAGCGGCTCTGGCGGCCAGGTCGGTTCGGTTGCGGCGGTCGTGCACCGCGAGCACGTCCCCGGCCACGGATTCGGATATGCCCGCGCCGTTCCTTTCATCCCTCCATTGCGCGCCGTGGCAGTTCATGCAGCCCATGCGCGTGGAGGCGGGCAGCACCGCCAGGGTCTCGGCCAGCACCTCGTTGCTTTCGGCATCCCTCGCCGTGACCTTGAAAACGGGTACGGGATTGTAGCCGCCGCCGGTTTCATAGGGCAGCACCGGTATGCCGGAGGCCTCGAAATAGCCCTGCTCCCCGTATTTAAGAACCCCGTTCATGCCCTTGGGCGGCAGCGGGTCCAGGGCCTCGAAGCTGATTTCCACGCCGTCGCTGATGGCCTCGGGCGCGCTGTCGCGCCTGAAGAGCTGGGCGCGCAGGGTGCTGCCCGGCGGCGGCAGGATCCAGCGGTCGGTGTCGGAGACAAGTCGCATTCCCTGCCGTGCCCAGGCCAGGAGCACGTATTCGCTTTCCTGCGCGTCGAATTCCGGCGTGTCCGGGGTCTTGTCCGGGATCAAAGCCGCCTCGGGCGCGGACGGCCTCGGGTGCAGCACGCCGGTCAGGAAGAAAGCCAGGGCGCGCCGTTCCTCATCCGTGCCAGCAAAGGGCGGCATGTACGGGTTGGCCGCGCCCATGCCGGACAGGAAGGCGTCCATTCCCTCGGTGGTGAACTTGGCGGAACGGGGCCGGATGTCGTTGATGACGCCGTCCCTGCTGTGGCAGGCCGAACACTGGAGCTCGTAGAGCCACGCACCGGCCTCGGCCCGGTTGTCTTCGGTGATCTCGCGCAGGTCCGGGCGCACCCACTTGGCGGTCTTGAGCATTCCCTGGGCGTTGATGGCCGGGACCTGGGCCTTGAGAATGGAGTTGGAATAGAGGTGGTCCCAGATCAGGTAGGGCTTGCGGCCCGCTTCGCGCATGAATTCGAAGGAGCCGGTCAGACCCAGGCCCGCGAGCAGCACCAGCAGGGCCAGGGGAAAGGACACGGCTCGCGGCAGCCGGAAACCGAGGGCCAGGCCGCCGAGGAGCACCAGGGGGCCGAGGGCCAGGAAGTACTGCATGAAGCTGCCGACCCGTGCGGATTTTTCCGCGATGAGCTGGTACTGGGCCGCGGGCAGGGAGTGCAGGTACCAGTATCCGCTGGCGAACATGAGCGCCACGCCGACCAGGGTCCAGAGCGAACAGATGCGCACCTGCCGGGCGCGCAGGTCCGGGTTGGGGATGCGCGTGGCCGTGACGAATCCGAACAGCCCGGCCAGCATGAGACAGATGAAGGTGCGGAACCAGAGCTGGGGCCAGAAGGACGGGTTGAAGAATCCGTCCCAGAAGTTCTTGGTTTCCAGCCATTGGCCCGGGGTGAGCATGAAGGCCAGGATGCCGTTGATCATGAACAGGGAAAGCCAGCCGAAGACGAAGTAGATCCAGCCCACGGCCAGGTGCTGGGAGACGGACAGCCGCTTCCAGCCGTAGTAGTAGACCAGCAGGGCGACGATCTCGCCCAGGAAAAAGGTCCATTCCGTGGCCCAGGCAAACAGGAAGTTGTGGATAAGCACGATGGTCGCCTGGGGCGAGGTCAGGGCGATGGTGAACCAGATGCCCACCCCGGTGACCGCGCCGAAGACCATGGACAGCAGCAGGAAGAACTTGGAATGCTTCCGCACGTATTCCAGCAGGTCTCCGGATTGCCGCTTGTAGGCCGAGCGCTCGGTGAGCACCAGGAACAGGCCGCCGCCCACCGCGAACTGGGCCACGTAGACGTGCAGGATGGAGACAAGGGCGATCCAGAAACCGCCGGCCGTGGTTGCGAGTTGCCAGAGGGGATATTCCATGAATTACGGCCTCCTCTCGACCTTGATGTAGAGCGAGATCATCCAGCCGCTTACCCCCAGGACCGCCGCGAGCGCCGCGAGGAACAGGAGCATGGGCGAATACTGCCCGGTGCTGGGGATGTCCTGCGTGGAGAAATACGGGGCCAGAAAAAAGGCGCGTACGAAATGGCGGGTCACGGCCATGAGCAGTACGGTGAGGGCCGTGGTCAGGACGGCCGGGAGCAGGGACCGCTTGACGCCCAGGTACAGGATGAGGCCCGCGCCGCATAGGGAGGCCAGCAGGGTGCCCGTGGCCCAGAGGCTGCCGCCCATGAACTGGAGCATGATTTCGCGGGGCAGGGCCATGAGGAACCACAGGCCCAGGAACAGGTTGATCACAGTGCCGCGCACGAACCATTTCATGCCGGTTTCCACGGCCCGTCCCAGCCGGGCGCAGCGGCCCACCAGGGCCGCGAACAGCCCTCCCACCGCCAGGGCTCCGGTCATGAAATGCAGGAAGCGGGGATACAGGGTCGGGTCCTTGAGGTTGAGCAGCAGGCCGTCCGGGGCCGTGAAGTAATCCGGCCAGGCTTCGGGCCGGAGCATGAGGGTCATGTTGTTGGAGAACATGAAGCCGATGAAGAACAGGAAGAGCAGGGCCAGGACCAGGGTGGCGGGCCTGCCCGCGCGCATGCCGCTGTAGCGGAAGTCATAGACGTACAGGGCGTAGTAGGCCAGCAGCAGGAAGGGGATCACCGCCAGCCACCAGCCGCCCATGAACACCGAGCTGGTGTAGTCGAAGATGCCGTAGTTGGTCTGCAGGAAGAGCAGGGGGGCCACCCCGAAGTTGATGACCAGGGCCAATACCGTGGGCAGCCTGCTAGAAAGCGCGCGCGCCAGTGGCTCCCTTTCCTTGGTGGAGTTGAACAGGGCGATGACCCCGCCGCCGAACAGCGCGTTCATGAGCAGGATGTGGACCGTAAAGGTCAGCACCAGCAGGGTGTCTATCCAGGCCCAGTGCACCGGGATGGGCGTGACCGCCGGAATGAGGGATGCCGGATTCATGTTTCTCTCCTTATATGACGGCCAGCATATAGGAAAAGAACAGGATTTTACAACGGGAAAGCGTTTCCGCCCGGTTTGGCACCCGCCCGGGTCTTGCCTTCGGCGCTCAATGGGGTACAAGGTGGGCAGAACATATCCCAAGGAGTCTTTTGTGAACACGGTGCTGCTTTTCGACGTGGGAAACACCAATACCAAGATTTGCCTGGCCGACAGGCACGGCCTGGGCGAAAGCTATACCCTGCCCACCCGGCCCGCCAACACGGCGGACGATTGGGGCCTTAAGGTGGAGCGCATCCTGGAGCGCGAGAACGTGAATCCCCAGGACGTGGAGGCCTGCGTGGTCTCCTCCGTGGTGCCGCCCCTGGACCCGCTGCTCGGCCGCATGGCCCGGCGGTTCCTGGAATGCGAGGCACTGTTCGTGCCCGGGGACATGGAACTGCCCATTGAAAACGAATACGCCCAGCCCTCGCAGGTGGGCGCGGACATCCTGGTGACCGCCTATGCGGCCCGGGAGATATACGACTACAAGAACCTGATCATCGTGGATTTCGGCACGGCCACCACCCTGGCCTGCGTGGTGGAAAACGCCTTCAAGGGCGGGCTCATCTGTCCGGGCGTTCTTTCCTCGGCCTCGGCCCTGGCCGGGGGCACGGCCAAGCTCCCGCCCGTGGACCTGAAGCTGCCCTACGAGGACTTCCGCTGGGGCCGGTCCACCTCCCAGTGCCTGAACCAGGGGCTGGTCTACGGGTTTGCGGACATGGTGGACGGCCTGTGCCACCGCCTTGCCGACCAGATGGACGACGATTCCCCGTTCGTGGTGGCCACGGGCGGCCTGGCCGCCGATATCGCCAAGCATTGCCCGGCCATCGGCGAAGTGCGTCCCGACCTGCTCATGGAAGGGCTCTGGTACGGCTACTTCAAATAGTTTTTTCCCCTGATGTCGCGCGCCGTTCCCTCCCGGGTGCGGCGCGCCTTGTTTTGGCACAAGCTTGCAAAGTGTCGCGAAACGGTTTACCTACCGCCCTGCCCATGTTTCGGCTGTTCCGGCCCCAATCAAATTTCATAGAGGAAGTCATGCGCTGTCTGTTTTACGCCCTGTTGTTCACTCTCGTCTTTCCCGCCTCCGCATACGCCGCCGGAGAAACCACCGTTCTCCGCAATGAAGCGCTCGGCTTTTCCCTGACCGTTCCCGGCGACTGGGCCAACCGTCGCGTGGAGCCCGTGGTGCTGGAAGGGCAGGAGTTCCAGGCCGCGTACTGGGGCGAGGGCGAGCTGGGCAAGGCCCTGCCGTTCATCCTGGTGCGTAGTGTGGAGACGGGCAAGGTCAAGCAGTCGGATATGACCGGCCTGAACAAGATTGCCATGCAGTCCACCATGAACGGCATCAATCCGGACCTGAAGCCGGTGCTGGCCGTGCAGAATTTCTATCCGCACAAGTCGTTGTTCTCCTATTCCGTGGAGCAGGGGGCCGACCCGGATCACCGCGTGCTGCTGAACAAATACGTCTACTACACGGAAAAGGGCATGCTTGAATTCACCATGGTCTGTGGTTTCAAGGATACCGAAACCATGGTCACCACCAACCTGGTGCTCAAGAACGCGGCCCTGGACCCGGGCGTGGAATACGGCACCCAGGCGCCATCCAAGGTGACGTTTCTGGACCAGCTGGGGCCCCATGGCAAGGTGATCGCCGGCGTGCTCGCCCTGGTGATTCTGCTGGGCGCAATGCGCTTTCTGCGCAAAAGGGCTTAGATTATTTTTATTGAAAAAAGTAACGAGCCGTGTTTGTAGTAACACGGTTTTTCTTATACAGTTCTTGAGGCACCCCAAAGCTGTTTATAATCTACTCATGAATAAAAGGAGAAGATCATGAGCATTATTTCAGGCGTATGGGCCCGCGAGATTCTGGATTCCCGCGGCAACCCCACTGTAGAGGTAGAAGTTGTTCTGGAATCCGGCATCGTCGGCCGTGCCGCCGTACCGTCCGGGGCCTCCACCGGCACTCGTGAAGCATTGGAACTGCGCGACAAGCAGAAACGCTATGGCGGGAAAGGCGTTCTGACCGCAGTTGAAAACGTGCGCAACGAGATCGCCGGAGCCGTGGTGGGCATGGACGCCCTCCGTCAGGTTTCCCTGGACAATGCAATGCTCGACCTGGACGGCACCGACAACAAGGAGCGCCTGGGCGCCAACGCCATCCTCGGCGTGTCCATGGCCGCTGCCCGTGCCGCTGCATCCTTCGTGGGCCTGCCGCTGTACCAGTACCTGGGCGGCGTCAACGCCAAGCTGCTGCCCGTGCCGCTGATGAATATCATCAACGGTGGCGAGCACGCACCCAACAACCTGGACATCCAGGAATTCATGGTCATGCCCCTGGGCGCCGAGACCTTTGCCGAGGCCCTGCGCATGGGCGCCGAGACCTTCCATGCCCTCAAGGGCATCCTGGCCAAGGACGGTCATGTCACCTCTGTGGGAGACGAGGGTGGCTTTGCTCCGAACCTGAAGTCCCACGAGGAAGCCTTCCAGTACATTATGAAGGCCATCGAATCCGCCGGCTACGAGCCGGGCAAGGACATTGCCCTGGCCATCGACGCCGCGGCCTCCGAGTTCTACAAGGGCGGCAAGTACGTGTTTGCCGGTGAAGGCCGTGAATTCAGCCACGCCGAGCTTACCGACTACTATGCCGAAATGTGCTCCAAGTTCCCGCTGGTCTCCATCGAGGACGGCCTGGCCGAAGGCGACTGGGAAGGCTGGGCGCATCAGACCGAAAAGCTGGGCGAACGCATCCAGCTGGTGGGCGACGACGTTTTCGTCACCAACCCGGACATCCTGGCCGAAGGTATCGAGAAGGGTTGCTGCAACTCCATCCTGATCAAGTTGAACCAGATCGGCACCCTGACCGAAACCCTGGACACCATCGAACTGGCCAAGAACGCCGGGTACACCAACGTGGTTTCCCACCGTTCCGGCGAAACCGAAGACAACTTCATCGCCGACCTGGCCGTGGCAGTGAACGCCGGCCAGATCAAGACCGGTTCCTTGTGCCGCTCCGACAGGCTGGCCAAGTACAACCAGCTGCTGCGCATCGAGGAAGACCTCGCTGACGACGGCATGTACTACGGACCGATCTTGTCCGAAAGCTGGTTCGGCGAAGACTAGATCCGGACCGACAACCAATGCACCCGATGGCCGCTCCGCAAGGAGCGGCCTTTTTTATTTCTATAATGGCCGCAAGGGGGGCCCTGGGGCATGCTGGCGGAAATATGCACCTCAAGGAGGAATGGTATGAAACGTTTGAGCATGTTCATCCTGGCTTGTCTTTTGCTGCTTGGCGCGGTTTCCGCCTTTGCGGGCGATGTCCCGGACCTGACCGGCAAATGGAAGGCCGAAAGTGTGGCGCTGTACCGCCAGGGCAAGGGATTTGTCGAGAACACGTCCCCCGAGAGCTACCTGGTGGTCAAGGAGCAGAAGGGCCGCCTGTTCCACGGAGTGAAGATGTGGACCGTGGACGGCAAGGAACGTTCCGAAGTTGTCAACGGTGTCGTCACCCACAAGAACGAGATCCTGGTGTCCGAAACCGACGACGGTTTCTGCCATGGCGATCTGATGTCTCCGGACGAGATGATCCTGTACTACATGGAGCCGGGCAAGGACGCCAAGACCATCATGTATACTTACAAGCGCATCCGGTAGCGAGGCGGCCGATAAGGGCGTGTCTACGGCGCCGTTTCAAAAAAAGGCAGCCCCTCGTGTATGCAGCAATACACGAGGGGCTGCCTTTTCTTACTCCTTGTATCCGCGACTCTTCTTGGCCGCCTCAAAGATGTTTTGCTCTCTTCTGTCGGCGCGGATTTGAGCCAAGCATAGCTCGGAGCAAAGACGTGCAGACTCGTCAACGGATGAGGACAGCGGCGATGCCCGCCGGAGGCGTCACTCCCTGAAGAGCATGGGCTTGTCCATGCCGTCCACGAAGATGAGCAGGGCCCCGGTTTTGTCCACATCCAGACTGGTGGCCTGCTGCAGGTGCTGCAGGAAACGGGTTTCCTGTTCCATGAGCGCCCCGGGGCACATCATCCTGGTGCTGGCGAACGGGCCCATGGAGAGTTTTCCGTTTTCCAGCTTCCAGGAGCCAGTGTAGTTGTTGCACCCGGACCGGCCGCCGACCTTGCCGTCATCCTTGAAGACGATCGTGACGTTGCTGGCGTCGATGACCGGTTTGTCGCCGTCGTATTCCAGGGTCCATTCCCTATCCAGGATCGAGCCCATATCCAGCTGGCCGGGCTTTTTGGCGCAGGCCGCCAGGAGCAGCAGGCAGATGGTGAGCAGGAGTATTTTTTTCATGGGTACCTCCGTTTTTGGTCACGCTAGCATATTTCTCTTCCTTGGGAAGCGCAAACCTGTAGGAAGCTAAGCAACTACTTGACGCCCGTGGGGATTCATGGGTAATCGGCCCTCACCTTGAAAACAAACATCACTGGGGGATGCTCAATGATACTTCTCGATGGCAAGGAAACCGCACGGCAGGTTCGCGAGGAACTGCGGCAGGAAGTGGATGTTCTGGCCGGAAAGTACGGCCGCAGGCCCGGACTGGCCGTGATTCTCGTGGGCGACGATCCCGCTTCGCAGGTTTACGTGCGCAACAAGGAACGCGCCTGCGAAGATTGCGGCATCGAATCCGTTCCGCACAGGATTTCCAGCGCCACCCAGCACGAGCTGGAGGGCCTCATCCAGGAACTGAACCGCGACGTGAAGGTGGACGGTATCCTTTTGCAGCTGCCCCTGCCCAAGGAACTGGACAGTCAGAAGTGCCTGGACCTCATCGATCCGGACAAGGACGTTGACGGGTTCCACCCGGTGAACGTGGGCAAGCTGAGCCTGGGGCTGCCCGGCTTCCGGCCCTGCACCCCTGCGGGCGTCATCAACCTGCTCAAGCGTTACGACCTGGACCCGGCCTGCAAGAAGGCCGTTGTCATCGGCCGCTCCAACATCGTGGGCAAGCCGCTGGCCATGATGCTTTCCCAGTCCGGCCCCTGCGCCAACGCCACCGTGACCCTGTGCCATTCCCGCACTGCGGATCTGGCCGCCGAATGCCGCGAGGCCGATTTCATCTTCGCGGCCGTGGGCATGCCCAAGTTTGTCACCGGCGACATGGTCAAGGAAGGAGCCGTGGTGGTCGATGTGGGCATCAACCGCACCGATGAAGGGCTCTGCGGCGACGTGGATTTCGATTCGGTCAAGGACAAGGCGCACGCCATAACCCCGGTTCCCGGCGGTGTCGGTCCCATGACCATTGCCCAGCTCATGGTCAACACCGTGGAAGCTTACAAGCTGCACGTGGGCGACAGTTAGAAAGAACGAAGACTGCCGATAAGGGTACGTCTTCTTTGTCGTTTCAAAAAAAGAAAGCCCTTCGTGTATGTTCAATACACGTCGGGTTTTCTTTTTTACTTTGCGAATCCGCACCCTTCTTGGCCGCCTTGAGGTGGGCGGCGTCCTCCCCGCAATCGACAAAGCCCGTTCGCCTCTTCAATTCCGATTCGTTTTGCCGTATCGTGCCCGAACGTCCAAACTGAAAGGAGTCTGACATGCAGCTTATTTCCAAGCAGATAGAAGGATACATGGAGAGCAGTTCCTGGATTCGCAAGATGTTCGAAGCGGGCATTGCCATGAAAAAGGAATTCGGCGAGGACGCGGTGTGCGACTTCAGCCTGGGCAACCCGGACCTGCCGCCGCCCGCCGCCCTGAAGCAGGCCATGAAGGATTTGGCCGAGGATGCGGACAAGCCGTTCTTCCTGGGCTACATGCCCAACTTCGGCTACCCGGACGCCCGGGAAGCCCTGGCCCGGCAGATTTCCAAGGAGCAGGGCGTGGATGTCCCCGCCGACAGCTTGGTCATCACCTGCGGCGCGGCCGGCGCCCTGAACGCCTTTTTCCGGGCCGTTCTCGCCCCGGGCGACGAGGTGCTTGCCCCGGCCCCGTATTTTGTGGAATACGGTTTCTACTGCCAGAACCACGGCGGTAAACTGGTGCCCGTGCCCAGCAAACCGCTGACCTTCGAGCTGGACCTGGATGCTCTGGACGCGGCCATCAACGAGAATACCCGCGTGCTGCTGCTCAATTCGCCCAACAACCCCACGGGCGCGGTCTATTCCCGCCAGGAGCTTTCCGCCCTGGCCGAGATCCTGAACAAGCACAACCAGGGCCGCGAGCGTCCCATCTTTATTCTCTCGGACGAACCGTACCGCTTCCTGGCCTTCGACGGCGTGGAAGTGCCCAGCCTGCTGGATATCTATCCCTATTCCGTGGTCTGCTCCTCGTTCTCCAAGAACCTGAGCATGGCGGGCGAGCGCATCGGCTATGCCTGCGTCAACCCGGCCATGCCCGACAAGGCCAAGCTTGTGGGGGCCATCATCCTGACCAACCGCATTCTTGGGTTCGTCAATGCCCCGGCCCTGGCCCAGAAGCTCATGATGCGCTGCCTGGGCAGCCAGGTGGACGTCTCCATCTACGAGGCGCGCCGCGCGGCCATGGCCGACGTGCTGGACAACGGCGGTTACAACTATTCCATGCCCAAGGGCACCTTCTACTTCTTCCCCGAAGCTCCCGGTGGCGACGACGTGGCCTTCTGCGGGCTGTTGCAGGAGGAGAAGATTCTGGCCGTGCCCGGCACGGGTTTCGGCTATCCCGGATACTTCCGCCTGACCTTCTGCATCGGCGAAGAGGTCATCAAGCGCTCGCGCGACGGCTTCAAGCGGGCCATCGAGAAGGCGAACGCCTAGCTACAATCAGAAGATGAAATGCGAGAGGGGAACCTTTTAAAATAGGTTCCCCTCTCGCGCTTTCCCCTCCCATATTTTTGGGCGGTTTCTGTTGCATGGTTAAAGAGCAGCCCTGAGATCAGTCGGCACGAATTTGGATGAGCGCAGCGAAGAACAAAGACGTGCCGACAAACCAGGTTTCCAAAGGGCTTAGCCCTTTGGCGGGGTGCAGGGGCAGCGCCCCTGCCTGTTGAACACGGGCAACCGGCTGCCGAAGACGACCAGGGCCACACCACCCAGCAGCAGGCAGGAGGCGGCAATATCCACGGCGGTCAGGGTTTCTCCCAGGAACAGGGACCCGGACCAGATGCCGAACACCGGTACCAGCAGCGAGAACGGGGCCACCACGTTGGGCGAGTATTCGCGGAACAGATGGGCCCAGACCCCGAACCCGAAGATTGTGGCCACCATGGCGATGTAGAAGACGGTCCCAAATCCGGTCCAGCCCATGTTCATGACGGCCTGCCACTGGCCGGTTTCCAGAAGCAGGGACAGGACGAGCAGCGGCAGGGGCGGGATCAGGCTCATCCAGACCACCAGGGCCAGCATGTCCACCTTGCCCGCCTTTTTCATGAGGATGTTGGAGACCCCCCAGAAGAATCCGGCCGCAATGACCATGAGTAGCCCGGCAAAACTGGGGCTGGCCGACATGTCGGCGATGAGCAGGGCGATTCCGCCGAAGGCCACCAGCACGCCGCCGCGCTGCCAGAACGTGGGCGAATCCTTGAGAACCACCGAGGACAGGATGAGGGTAAAGATGGCCTGGCACTGGAGCACCAGCGAGGAGAGCCCGGCGGGCATGCCCAGGTCCATGCCCACGAAGAGCAGGCTGAACTTGATCACCCCGAGCACCAGCCCGATGGAGATGATGTATTTCCACGGGATGTTGCCGCGCTTGATGAAGAACACGGCAGGGATGGCCGCCAGGGTGAAGCGCAGGGCCACGAACAGGATGGGCGGGAACGAGCCCAGCCCCACCTTGATGACCACGAAGTTGACCCCCCAGAGCAGGGCGACGAGGACGGCCAGGGCAATGTGTCGGGTTTTCATGTCAGTCCTTTTGCTAATGAAGTTGGCCGATTGCCAGGGAAAGCAGGATGGCCGCCGCAAACCAGAACAAGGTCTTGAACGCGCCCATTGCGGGGCTTGTCTCGCGGTTGCGGCGGTCGGCGTCTTCCGCCTCCAGAAGGGTTTCGATGATTCTGAATACGGTCATATGCACCTCCCGGCAATGCTTGTTCGATAGTGGTTTACTCATACCCGGCCTAGAGGAACGGGGTCCAATCGCAATACCCTAAACCAGGATTCACCAATCCTGATTGCACGTAATTGCGGTCTGGGGTAGACGGGAGCCATGGAACTGTATCAGCTCAAGACATTCGTGGTGGTGGCCGAGGAAGGCAACCTGACCCGGGCGGCCGCCCGGCTGCACGCCAGCCAGCCCGCGGTGAGCGGGCACGTCAAGGCCCTGGAGGAGGAACTGGACGTCACCCTGTTCGTCCGCACCTCGCGCGGCATGGAACTGACCTCCGCGGGCGAGAAGCTGCGCCGCAAGGCCCTAGTGGTGCTGGATGCCGCCCATGACCTGGAAAACAGCGCACAGGACATGCGCGACGAACTGGAAGGCGAGCTCAGCATCGGGCTGAATACGGACCCGGATTTCCTGCGCGTGGGAGATCTGGTGGCGGATATGTCCGAGCACCACCCCAAACTCCGGCTGCACCTCTCCCAAAGCATTTCCGGCACGATCCTGGGCGACATCAAGGGCCGCACCCTGGATGCGGGCTTTGTTTTCTGGGAAAACCCCTATGCGGAGGTGGTCGCCAGCCCCATCCACCGCACGCGGATCAGCGTGGTGGCCCCCATGGCCATGGCCGAACGCGCCTGTGCATGCTCACTGGCCGAGCTGGCCGAGCTGCCCTGGATCTGGCCCGCGCACCGCTGTTTCTACCGCCAGCTCCTGGAGGCCGAATTCGCGGCCATAGGCAAGCAGCCCAAAGAGACCATCCAGGCGGACGGCGAAGAGGTCATCCGCGCGCTGGTCAATCTCGGCAAGGGCATGTCGCTCATGCGCATCGACGAGGCCCGCCGCGAGGAGGCCCTCGGCAATCTGGTCATCTGCGACCTGGATTTCGACCTGCACGTGGATCTCTACTACGCCTACGCCAAAAGCCGGGCCAAGGATCCGGCCTTGCGGGCGCTGTTTGAAGCGGTCAAGCGTGTCTGGGGCGTGGACAAGGCGGCCCGGCAAGCGGCCTAGAAGTATGCCTCCGGCGGGCAAGGGGGATAATCCCCCTTGCATCCCTTAACAAATAAAATGGCCCGGTTTCCAAAGGGCTTAGCCTTTGCCTCAGTCGTTGGCGAGTCTTCGAGCCTTACAAATGAGGACCGCAGCAACACCGTAGACGTCCCCTTATCGACAGCCGCACCTAGGATTGAAAGTACATCTTGAGTCCGCTCATGATCATTTCCAGGGCGATGAACGAGACGATCACTGCCGTGAGCTTTTCCAGGCCCCGGGTGAAGGCCTTGCCGAACGCCTTGAGGATCACCGAGGATACGGACAGGAGCGCGGCCCCGGCCACCACGGAACAGCCGATGGAGATGAAAAGCAGGAGCCGTCCATCCGGGGGCAGCTCCAGGTACTTGACCATGGCGAAGGTCATGCAGCCCGGCCCGGCCAGCATGGGGATGGCCAGCGGCGAGATGATGATGCTCTGCTGCCCGCCCTTGGGGTCGGCCAGGGACTGCCCGCCCATGATCATCATGAAGGCGATGTAGAGCAGCAGGAGGCCGCCGCCCACCTTGACCGCCTCGATGCTTACTGCGAAATAGTGCATGAGTCCCTGCCCGAACAGGGCGAAGACCGCCACGATGAGCCCTGCCACGATGGACGAGAGCACGGCCACCCGCACCCGCTCCCGGAACGGGAAGTCCTGGGTCAGGCCGATGAAGACAGGGATGGTGCCGATGAAATCCATGAGGATGAACAGCGGGATGAACAGGGAAAGGAACATGCCCATGAAAAGCTCCTTGATCGAATGTTTTGCAATCCGATTCTATATCCCAAAATCCCGTTCGGCCCAATCAGACTCTTCAAATCCAGAGTATCAGAAAATCCGAAGCTATGGTTGGATCAGGTTTTTTGATGGAAGAAGGGGGGCTTTTTCTGAAATAAAAAAAGAGGTTCCTTCCGCCAAAGGAACCTCTTTTTTTTCTCGGCGACTGCCAAAGGAGAGAGGAATCGAGAGGGAGCAGTCGCCGACCCGTTGGAAACCAATTATATCAGTTCTGTTGTTGCCTTACTGAAGCTGACTGATGCCCACGGAGAGCATGAAGGACATGCAGGTCCAGAGCAGCACCTTGGCGGTTGCGAAGGTGCGGGTTGTCAGCGCGGAACGACCCTTGCAGTTTGCACGGGCTGCGCCCAGTGCGGTGCTGTCTTCGGGACGGAAAAGATCGGTAAAAATTGCGTTTGCGCTCATTTTTCTTTTCTCCTTGCCGGGTTTCGGCCTTGGAATCGTTCGTTGAGTGGACCTTAGGTGACACCCGCGCCTAAAATCCAATCGTATTGTCGGATGCGGGGTTCGGAAATCCTGATTGCTTTCAATCGGCTTTGCGCATACTCTCCGGCCCATGGAACTGTACCACCTCAGGACATTCATCGCCGTTGCCGAAGAAGGGCACCTGACCAACGCCGCCAAGCGCCTGCACACGAGCCAGCCCTCGGTGAGCGCTCATATCAAGGCGCTGGAGGAGGAGCTGGAGGTCAAGCTGTTCAGCCGCACGCCCAAGGGCATGGTGCTGACCGAGGCCGGGGATATCCTCAAGGCGCAGGCCGAGCAGGTGCTGAGCGCGCTGCATTCCTTCACGCAAAAGGCCATGAGCCTGCGCGAGGAATTGTCGGGCGCGGTGCGAATCGGCCTGAACACGGACGCGGAATACCTTCGGCTCACGGATTTGATCTCCACGGTCTCGGAATCGCATCCGGGCCTGGAGCTGCACCTGAACCAGAATTCCTCGGACAAGATCCTGGCCGACATCCGCGCGGAGCATCTGGATGCGGGGTTTGTTTTCTACAACAATCCGTACACGGACATCAAAGCGCACCAGTTACGGCGCTCGCGCGTACTCATCGTCGCCCCGGCCGAGTGGAAGGGCAGGGTCGAGCACGCCAGCTTCGAGGAACTGGCGCAGCTGCCCTGGGTCTGGCCCGCCCGCTATTGCCCCCTGGGCACCCTGGTGGAGGATCATTTCGAGTCCAAGGGGTTCTGCCCGGCGCGCACGATCATGGCCGACAGCGAGGACGTGATCCGGCGGCTGGTGGTGGGGGGCAAGGGACTTTCCATCATGCGCGAGGACGAGGCCGAGATACTCAGCCGCGAGGGCAAGGTCTATTGCTGGCCCAACACGGACAACGAGATCGGCATGGACAGCTTTTTCGTCTATCACCGGGACCGCAAGGACGATCCCGTCATCCTGGCCCTGCTGGAGGCGGTCAAGAAGGTCTGGAAGGTATAGATATTTCCGATGAAGGGAAAAACATCAGCCCCGGCCCGGAGTTTCCGAGTCGGGGCTGAAATATGGGGGAGGCTACTTCAACACATAAGGAGTGCACAGTAATGCGATGCAGCCACCTCCCCAAAGGTCAGTTCGGCGCGTAGTCAGATGAGGCTCACGAGCGTTGCCGCAACGGCGAGCGCCATGGAAAGGGCGCCGGCCACGGCCTTGTTCGTGTGGGAACGTTTTCGGGACGGAACGGCGTTCTTGGCGCGAGCGTGCGGTGCGGAATCATGTTCCATAGCGAAAACCGCCAAGCGAGTTTCAATGTCCATGCAGCTCAAGCGTCCCTCCGGCAGTTGCCGTTCCTCAAATCAGTTGTCCCTCTCCTAAGGTGTTTGGCCCCCGCAAATCCAATTGTTTTGCCCGATGAAGTCGTTCGGTTTTTTTGATATCGACCAGTTTTTCTGCGCAAACGCAGGATTTGTACCCAATTTTTTGCATTTTGCCACCAGAAAAATGAAAAAAGAACGATTCGGCGCGTCCGGGGCGTCGCCGGGCCCGAGAGACAGGACAATCCAAGTTTGGAGTTGCAACAACTATGAATAGGGCTTAGTAAGCGCGCATGGAACTCTATCAACTTCGCACCTTTGTGGTGGTGGCCGAGGAGGGCCACCTGACCCGCGCCGCAGAGCGCCTCTTCGCCAGCCAGCCCACCGTCAGCTCGCATATCAAGGCCTTGGAAAAGGAGCTGGGCGTGCCCCTGTTTCTGCGCACGCCGCGCGGCATGCGCCTGACCGAAACCGGCCGCAGGCTGCGCGACAAGGCCGAGGACATCCTGAACGGGGCCGAGGAGATGCTCCGAGAAGCCCAGATGCTCAGCAAGCAGCTGGTGGGGGACGTTCGCCTGGGTCTGAACACGGATGCCGAGTTCCTGCGGGTGGTGCCGCTCATCGCCTCCCTGTCCGACATCCACCCCGGCCTCAACCTGCAGTTCATCCAGAGCTCCAGCGGAGCCATCCAGGAGGAACTCAAGGCCGGCACCCTGGACGGTGGCTTCATCTTCGGCAATCCCCGCAGCCGCGATATCGTGGGGGTGCCCCTGGCCGAGACCGAGTTTTACGCGGCCTACCCGGCGAGCTGGGAAAAGAAGGTCGGCAAGGCCTCGCTGGAAAAGCTGGCTGAAATGCCCTGGATCCACACGGCCAAGGACTGTCCCTGCCAGTCGCTGCTGGACCAGCTCTTCGGGGCGCACGGGCTCAAGATATCCAAGACCACGGAAGTGGACGGCGACGAGGTGACCAAGGTGCTGGTGGCCTCGGGCAAGGGCATGGCACTGCTGCGCGAGGACGAGATCGCTGCGGCCAGTCGTTCCGGCCACGGCGTGTATTACAGGGAGCTGGACGGGCTGACCCTGAACCTGAATTTCGCCCACCTGCGCAGGCGCGAGTCCGACCCGGTCGTCCAGGCCGTGGTGCGGGTGCTGCTCCGGGTCTGGAGCCAGGGAGCCGTCTAGCTGACGAGATAGGTCCGCAGGCTGATGCGCCTGCCGTCCAGCTTCAGTTTCTTGCGCAGCGAAGACCGGTAGTACTCCACGGTTTTGACCGATTTCTCCAGGATCTCCGCGATCTCCTGGGACGTCTTTCCTCCCACGATCAGATGGGCGATGTGCCTTTCCTTGGCGGAAAGGCCCGGATTGAGCTTGTAGAGCTTTTGATCCAGTTCGGGCTTGTAGTTCAGGAGCGCGCTTTCAATGCTGTCGGCCAGTTCGGCGGTGCGGCTGTCTCCGGATTCGGCCTTGAGCGCCCGCAGGTAGGGGGCGATGCTCTCGGAAACCCGGTCGTAGGCCTTGCTTTCGGTCTTTTGCCTGTCGGAGAGGGCTCCCTCCAGCAGGAGCTGCAGCTTGCGGTTGGATTCGGCGAGCTGCTTCAGGTTGGATTCCAGTTCCCTGTTCTGGGTGACGACGTCCCTGATCATGGCCTTCTTGTCCGTGAGGTCATGGGCCACCACGGCCGCGCCGACGACGTCGTTGTCCACGATGTGCGGGAAGTAGCGGACATCCACATAACATTCCCCCAGCTCGGGCAGGGGCAGCCAGCCCTCATGGGCCACTGTCTTGCCGGTAAAGCAGGCGTCCAGCTGGGGCTTGATCCCGGCCTCGAAGACCGCGGGGTCCATCACCTCGCAGACATGGCCGCCCAGGCAGGCCTCCATGGGCTTGTTGAAAAAGCGGGAGTAGGCTTCATTGACATATCTATAATTGTAGCCCCTATCCACATAGGCGATGAGCGCCTTGACCGCGTCCATGACCGAGAAGCAGAATTCCCCAAGCGAAACGTCGCACCGTTCGTGCAACCTCCCCATTTCCGGCAAACCGTGCATATATATCCCCACGTTGAATCAAGTGTCGTAAAATCTATACCCAAAGTGATTCAACTATTAAAGCACACATTCGCACTATTTTATAATTACTAGTCTTCCTAGTAAAAAATTAGTGCCGGTTCAGGTTCTTGCCGTACATGCTTTGTCGTATAGATTCAGAACCTCAGTGGAAGGAATTGGCACCGAGCCACCGGGGTAAGCCTTTGAAAAGCGAAGCGGAGGCGGTGTCTCAATGAATTCGCCCTCACAGGGACATCGCCTCCGCGCCCCTTTCCTCTTCTTGAAAAAACATCCGTTTTCCAATACACACGTGACAACCAAACACAAAGGGGACTTGTGATGAAGATTTTGGTTGTCGGATCGGGCGGCCGGGAACATGCCCTGTGCTGGAAGCTCAGCCAAAGCCCGAAGGTTGATACGATTCTCTGCGCCCCCGGCAACGGGGGAACCGCCCAGGTGGGAACCAACATTCCCATCAAGGACGACGACATCCCGGCCCTGGTCGCCTATGCCAAAAGCGAGGCCGTGGACTTGGTGGTGGCCGGTCCCGAGTTGCCGCTGGTGCTCGGGCTGCAAAATGCGCTGACCAAGGAGGGCATCCCCTGCTTCGGTCCCAGCGCGTTTGCCGCCAATCTCGAGGGCTCCAAGGCTTTTTCCAAGAACGTTATGCACGAGTCTGGCGTGCCCACCGCAAGCTTTCGCGTCTTTGACGAGTTCGAGGCGGCCCGTTCCTTTATCGAGGAGAAGGGTGCGCCCATCGTGGTCAAGGCCGACGGCCTGGCCGCCGGCAAGGGCGTGGTCGTGGCCAAGACCACCGAAGAGGCCATCGGCGCCGTGGAAGAAATGATGGTCAAGAAGGCCTTTTCCTCCGCAGGGGACCGTGTGGTCGTCGAGGAGTGCATGGCCGGCGAGGAAGCCTCGTTCCTGGCCTTCTGCGACGGCGTGAATTACGCGCTGCTGCCTTCCAGCCAGGACCACAAGGCCGTGGGCGAAGGCGACACCGGCCCCAACACCGGCGGCATGGGCGCATACAGCCCGGCCCCGATCCTGCCCGAGGAAAAATACGAGGAGACCGCCGAGCTGGTCATCCGTCCCATTCTCAGGCACCTGGCCGCCAAGGGCGAGCCCTTCAAGGGCATTCTCTACGCGGGGCTTATGTACACCGAAAACGGTCCCAGCGTGCTGGAGTACAACGTGCGCTTCGGCGATCCGGAATGCCAGCCCCTGCTCATGCGCCTGGAATCCGATCTGGTGGATATCATGTTCGCCTGCATCGAGGGCCGTCTGAACGAGATTGAGGTCAAGGTCCGGCCCGAAACCGCCTGCGGCGTGGTCATGGCCGCGGAGGGCTACCCGGGCTCCTACCCCAAGGGTATGGAGATTTCCGGGCTCGAGGACGCGGACGCCCTGGAAGGGGTCAAGGCCTTCCAGGCGGGCACCCAGCTCAAGGACGGCAAGGTCGTCACTTCGGGCGGGCGTGTGCTGTGCGTCACGGCCTTGGGCAGGGATCTCAAGGAAGCCCAGACACGGGCGTACGAAGCCGTGGGCAAGATTCATTTCGACAAGAGCTACTACCGCCGAGACATCGGCGACAAGGGTCTCAACCGCTGATAACGGGCCGCGCTTCTTGCGCGGCCTTTTTATTTAGGGAGTTAAGCTATGCCGCAAGTTGCCATATTCATGGGGTCCATTTCGGACGAGGAAAAGATGCGTCCCTGCGCCGACTTGCTCGGCGAGCTGGGCATCGACTACCTGTTCACCGTGAGCAGTGCGCACCGCACGCCCGAACGCACGGCCAGGCTCGTGGCCGAGCTTGAGGCCGACGGCTGCCAGGTGTTCATCTGCGCCGCGGGGCTGGCCGCGCACCTGGCCGGAGCCGTGGCCGCCAAGACCTCCAGGCCGGTGCTCGGCGTGCCGCTGACCGCCTCGCCGCTGGGCGGCATGGATGCGCTGCTGGCCACCGTGCAGATGCCTCCGGGATTCCCGGTGGGCACCCTGGCCCTGGACAAGGTGGGCGCCAAGAACGCCGCATGGCTGGCCGCCCAGATTCTGGCCCTGCATGACGAGGCCCTGGCCGCCCGGATCCGGGAAGCCCGCGACGGCTTCAAGGAAGCCGTGGAAAGGGACGCCGCCGGTTTGTCATAAAGAAACCGGGGGAAGGGACTTTTCTAAAAGCCCCTTCCCCCGGACCCCCATCCTCAAAATTGTATGGCTATCGCACCTGCGGTGCGATGGGTAGAAAGGTTCATGCGCCCGCATCGGCTCAGTCGTTGCGGACGCATGGTTTCATTTCGTGTAATGATTTACGCTTTTAGGGAGAGTACCCATTTCTGTTCCACGCAGGGTTCGCCGCCCATGGTGCTGTCCATGGATTCGGCCAGTGTGAAGCCCACGGACTGATAGAGCTTGCGTGCCGGGGGCAGGGAGTCGATGGTCCACAGGAAGATGGATTCGTAGTCTTGCTCCCGGCAGAAGTCGAGCAGGGTGTTCACCAGCTTTCGGCCCACGCCGAGGCCCCGGGCCTGCGGCTCCACCAGCAGCCAGCGCAGTTGCGCTCGGTTGTCTTCCTGTTCCACCACGGCGATGCAGCCCAGCCGGCTGCCGTCCTGCTCCGCGATCCAGAGCCTGCTGCGGTTGTTTTCCTTTTGGGCGAATTCCGCCAGACCCAGCAGCACGTATCTCTCGAAATCCTCGTCAAACCCGTGCGTTGCGCCGTACAGGTCGCAGTGCCGCTGAATGACCCAGCCCATGTCTCCGGACCGGGCCGGGCGGATGGTCACGTGGGGACGGGGCCGCACGTCGCCTGAGAGGGTTGCGGTGATGTCCTGCATGGCCGAAACCAGCCGTTCCCTGGCGGCGGGTTCCAGGGGCTGGACAAGGTCGGCCATCTGCTGTTCGGACATGGCGTTGAGCTTTTTGGTCAGCCGTTCGCCCTCGGCGGTGAGCGTCAGGGGGATGGCCCTTCGCCCCGCATGCTTTTCCTCCTTGTGGAGCAGGCCCTGCTTGACCAGCTTGGAAATGACGCGGCTGAGCTGGCCCCGGTCCATGTCCAGCAGCCGGGTAATGTCTGCCGAGGAGATGCCGGGCTGCTGCCAGACCTCGTAGAGGATGCGCGCTTCCACCAGGGACTGGCCGCTGCCCATGAGCTTGGGCTGGAACAGGCCCAGCACGCGGGTGTAGAATCGGTTGAACTGCCTTATCGCTGCTATTTCTTTCATAAGGGTGGATTTATGGTTTTATATTGATAAAGTCAACATAAAACAAAGCGAAACCAAATCGGGCCGGAAGGATGCAGTCCTTCCGGCCCGATGGTTAAAAATTTCTGGAGGGGGAGTTTGAGGGGGAACCTCTTTCACGAGGTTCCCCCTCAAAAAAATTACGTATCGTCTTCCAGCCCGGTCAGGTCGCCGATCTCCTGGCCCAGCTCTTCCGCTTTCAGAACCCGGCGCATGATCTTGCCGGAGCGGGTCTTGGGCAGCTTGTCGCGGAACTCGATGGACTTGATGACCGCCACGGGCCCGAGCTCGTTGCGGATGTGCTTCTTGAGCGTCTTGATGAGCTCGTCGCCCTCCTCCACGCCGGGGTGGGTGACGATGAAGGCCTTGGCGGCCTCGCCCTTGATCTTGTCGGGTACGCCGATGACCCCGCATTCGTGCACGGTCCGGTGCGCGCCGAAGGCCGCCTCCATCTCGGCGGTGCCGATGCGGTGCCCCGCGATGTTGAGCACGTCGTCGGCCCGGCCCTGGATCCAGAGATAGCCGTCCTCGTCCCTGCGGGCCACGTCGCCCGCCACATACATGCCCGGTATCTTGTCCCAGTATTCGCGGTAGCGGTCCGGATCGTTCCACAGCCCGGTCATCATGGACGGCCAGGGTTTCTTGATGACCAGCAGGCCGCCCTTGCCCGCGGGAACGGGGTTGCCTTCCCTGTCCACCACGTCCACCTCCACGCCGGGCAGCGGCTTGGTCACGGACCCCGGCTTGAGCAGGGAGATGGGCAGCGGGCTGATCATGAACATGCCGGTCTCGGTCTGCCACCAGGTATCCAGCACCGGGCATTCGTTGCGGCCGATGTGCTTGTAGAGCCAGATCCAGGCCTCGGGGCTGATGGGTTCGCCCACGGAGCCGAGCAGGCGCAGGCTGGAGAGGTCGTGCTGCTTGGTGTACTGGATGCCGAAGCGCATGAGCATGCGGATCATGGTCGGCGCGGTGTAGAAGATGGTCACCCCGTACTTGCCCACGATGTTCCAGAGCCGGTCGGCCTGGGGGTAGTTGGGGTGGCCCTCGTACATGACCGTGGTGGTCCCGGCCATGAGCGGCCCGTAGACCACTGCGCTGTGCCCCGTGACCCAGCCCGGGTCTGCCGTGCACCAGAAGATGTCCGTGGGCTTGATGTCGAAGACGTGGTTCAGGGTGCGGTGCACGCCCACCATGTAGCCGCCGTGGGAATGCACGATGCCCTTGGGCTTGCCCGTGGTGCCCGAGGTGTACATGAGAAAGAGCGGATCCTCGGAATCCATGACCTCGGTGGGCGCGGTGTTGCGCTCGTTGCGGATCAGGTCCTCGTACCAGAAGTCCCGCCCGTCGGTCATGTCGATGCCCACCTTGCAGCGGCGCACCACAACCATGGATTCCACGCAGTCGGCGCAGGCCCCGACCAGGGCGTTGTCCACGGTCTCCTTGAGCGGCATGATCTGGCCGTTGCGGTAGAAACCGTCGGCCGTGACCACCATCTTGGCCTGGGCGTCGTTGATGCGCTGGCGCAGGGCCTTGGCCGAGAACCCGCCGAAGACAACGGAGTGGATGGCCCCGATCTTGGCCGTGGCCAGCATGGCGATGAGCGTCTCGGGCAGGGCGGGCATGTAGATGACCACGCGGTCGCCCTTCTTGATGCCCAGGGAGCGCAGGGCGTTGGCGAAGCGGTTCACCTCGCGGTAGAGCTCGAAATAGGTGTATTTGCGCGAATCCCCGGGCTCGCCCTCCCAGATGAGGGCCAGCTTGTTCTTGTTGTAGGTCTCGATGTGCCGGTCCAGGCAGTTGTAGACGATGTTGCAGCGCGCGCCCGGGAACCAGTGGTAGAAGGGCGCGTCCGACTCGTCCAGGACCTGGTCCCATTTCTTGAACCAGTCCAGCTCGTCGGCGGCCTCCTCCCAGTAGCCCATGGGGTCGTGCGTGGCGAAGCGGCGGGCCGCCTCAAGCTCCTGCGGATTGACGTTGGCCTCGATGACCAACTGGGGAAGGGGCCGGAAGACCCTTTCTTCCTGTAGCAGGTTGTCCAGTGCTCCGAACTGGTCCATGTATTCCTCCTCGCGCGATTCTCAAGGGTGCGAGTTTATTTCAAGCACAGCCGCGCGCCAATGCCACCCCTTATTCGGTCAGCGGCGCAAGCGCGCGGGCGAACGGTCAGAGACCCAAAATCTGTTTCAGCTCCGCGATCCTGCGGCGGCTGATGGGCAGCTCGATGCGGGTTTTGCCCGCGGTCCTGAGCATGAAGTTGCTGCCCGGCATGCTGGCTATTTCCGTCACCGTGTCCAGGTTGACCAGGTATTTCCGGTGCACCCGGAAGAAGCGGTGCGGCTTGAGCCTGTCCTCCAGGTTCTTGAGCCGGTAGGAGGTCAGGAACTTCTGCTGGGAGGTGTGCACGTAGGAGTAGTCCTCGTAGGCCTCCACAAAGATGATCTGGTCGTAGGGGATGAGGAACATGCGGCCGTCCTGGTTCACGGCCAGCTTCTCGATCTCCGGGGCGCGGGTCCGGGTCTGGTCCCACGCATGGCGCAGGGCGGCCATGAAGTTGTCTTCCTCGTGCTCCTCCATGGGCAGCTGCACGGTGCGCTCGTCAAGGGGCTCGTCATCGTTCTCGGGCATCTGCCAGGGCTCGTCCGGCAGGGGCACTTCCTTGAACCGGGCCTTGAACTCGCTGAGTTTTTCTATGGTGCGGCCCAACCGGCCCGGTGCGGGCGGCCAGAGCAGGTAGTCCGTGGCCCCCAGCTCGAAGGCGGCATAGGCCTGGGATTCGGTGTCGGAAAGGAAGACGAGTGCGGGCTTGTTCTTGCGGCCGGCCAGCATCTGGGCCAGCTCGACGCCCGATGTCCCGCCGGGCAGGTCGATGCCCAAGAAAAACACGCCGTAGGGGATGGCCTCCAGCATTTCCAGCGCCTCGAACGCGCTCACGGCCTCCCCGAGCAGCTGCAGGAACGGCACGCCGTCCAGTTCCTTGCGCAGCTCGGCCCGCGTCTGCGGGTCGGGATGGATGAGCAGTGTCTTGAGTTTGGGCATGGCGCAACACCGGCTGATTGTTTACAAAATAGCTTTTATCCCCAGTATTCGTCTCCTACCTTGTATTGCGCCCGTGCGCAAGTTCCGCATGTGGCCGCGCTTGACTTCGTTTTGGAAAAGGTTAAAGGGGTAACCAAATTCATGGAGCAACCATGCGCACCACCATAGAATACGATTACAACGAATCCATAGGATTGCTGCTGGCCGTTGCCTCCCAGTCCATGCGCCTACATCTGAGCAGGCGCTTTGCCGCAGCCGGGCTGGATATATCCCCGGAGCAATGGCGGGTGATGATGGCCACCTGGATATCCGAAGGGCTGAGCCAGCGCGAGTTGGCCGACCGCTGCTTCATGAACAAGGTTTCCATCACCAAGATTCTGGAATCCCTTGAGAAGCGGGAACTGATACAGCGGGAGCGCTCCGAGGAGGACCGGCGGGGCAACCGGGTGTTTCTCACCGATGCCGGGCATGCGCTGCACGGGCGCATGGTGGAGGCCGCCAAGCAGAATCTGCGGCAGGCGGAGCAGGGCATCGACCCGGACGACCTGCAGACCTTCCGCGCCGTTGCCCGCAAGATCATCGCCAACATGAAACCCTGATTTTTTTTGTTTGAATAGTTAAAGTGTTAACCATAGAGGACATACATGATTGAAGAAAGAAAACAAGCGGGCATGACCCTGTTCCTGGCCTTCCTGGCCGCCATCGCCCCCTTGTCCATCGACATGTACCTTCCGGCCCTGCCGCACCTGACCGGCATATGGGGCGTGGAGGATGATGTCGCCAACCTGACACTGAGCCTGTGGTTTCTCAGCTTCAGCGTCTGCATACTCGCGTACGGACCGCTTTCGGACCGCTTCGGGCGAAAGCCCATCCTGACCACGGGGCTGAGCCTGTTCATCGCGGCCTGTGCGCTCTGCTCCCTGGCTCCCAACGTGGAGGTCATGATCGCGGCCCGCATCCTTCAGGGAGCGGGCGGGGCGGCCTGCGCGTCCATGGTCATGGCCATCTGCCGGGACGCCTTTGCGGGCCACGTGCGGCAGAAGGTCTTTGCCTACATCGGCGTGATCATGGCCGTAGCTCCCATGGCGGCGCCCTCCCTGGGCAGTCTGCTGCTGAACCACCTTTCCTGGGAGTGGATCTTCCGGGTCCAGGGCGTCTACGGCCTGCTGGCCCTGGTGCTGGTCCTGCGCATGAAGGAGACCATGGACCCCGGGCAGCGGGCGGATTCGGTGCGATTCCTGCGGCGCTATTCCGGGCTGCTGCGCAATCGGCAGTACATGCTGCCCGCCCTGATCATGAACCTGATCCTGGGGGCCTTTTACGCCCATATCGCGGCCTCGCCCTATATCTACATGGAGTACTTCGGCCTCTCCCGGCAGATGTTCAGCAATTTCTTCGCCCTCAACGCCCTGGGCATGATGCTGGGCGCATTCCTGTGCGCCAAGCTGGCCAAGCGCATGTCCGCCCTGCGCCTGAACAGCCTCGGCTTTGTCGGGGTGGCGGCGGGCGGCGGGCTCATCCTGCTCTTCGGCAACGGCTCCCCCCTGGGGTTTGCCCTGCCCATGATGCTTATCTCCTTCTGTTGCGGCATGAGCCGTCCCATCAGCAACAACATCGTGCTGGAGCAGGTGCGCACGGACATCGGATCCGCCTCCTCGTTTATGACCTTCATTCAGTTCCTGCTCGGTGCCGTGTTCATGGCCGTCACCTCCGTGGACATTTGCACCCGGCAGACGGTCATCGGCGTGCTCGGACTGGTGACCGGTCTGGCCGTGCTGGGAGCCTGGCTCGGCATGTTGCGCATCCTGGATACCAGCAACGTCCACTGACCCGCGCGGGAACCCATAGATCCGCGCTATGGAAAAGAAAGTTCAAGCCTGTTTTCGAAAACAGGCTTGACTTTTTTTTTGCCCGACAATATTCATACATCCAGATATAAGAATATCAAGATATATTGATTTAAGAAAACGAGAGGAATCGAAATGGGCATCCCCGAACAGATCAGAGGAGACAATCCTTTTATTTCCCTGGAATTTTTTCCGCCGAGAACAACGGAGGCCGTGCCGGCCTTTTGCGAGACCGTGGAGCGGCTCATGCGGCTCAAACCCCTGTTTGCGGCCGTGACCTGCGGCGCAGGGGGCGGCGGGGCCACCACCACCCTGCAGACCGCCCGCGACCTGGCCGAGCAATACGGGATTACGGTCATGCCGCACGTGACCTGCGTGCGCAACAGCGTGGAGTCGGTCGAGTCCCTGGTGGCCGAGATTCGCGAGTGCGGATTTCGCAACGTGCTGGCCGTGCGCGGCGATTTCCCGGAAGGGCAGGAGAGCGCGCCCGAGGGGCTTCAGTACGCTTCGGACCTGGTGCGGCGCATCCGCGAACTGGACACGGGCCTGAACGTGGGCGTGGCGGCCTATCCGGACGCGCACCCGGAATCGCCCTCCATCGAGAGCGACATCGACTCTCTGCTGCGCAAGTTCGAGTCGGGCGCGTCCTTTGCCGTGACCCAGCTCTTCTTCGACAACCGCAAGTACTTCGACCTGGTGGAGCGCCTTGCCCGCAAGGGGTGTTCCAGGCTGGTCATTCCCAGCGTGCTGCCCATCCGCAGTCTGGGCCAGGTGCGCAGGCTCATGAAGATCTGCAGCACGCCCATCCCCGGCAAGCTCCTGGCCGCCCTGGAGGAGGCCGACGCACGAGGCGGGGACGCGGCCGTGCGCGAGGTCGGGGCGGATTACGCCGCGGCCCAGGTGCGCTCTCTGGTGGATCAGGGCGCGCCGGGCGTGCATCTCTATCCCTTCAATCGCGCGGGCCTGTGCCTGGACGTGGTGGAGCGGGCCGGACTGCTGCCCTGAGTTTTTATGACCCAACCCATGCAATGAACCATAACAGTCACGAGGAGAAAACAATGCTGACACACAATCTGGGTTTTCCGAGGATCGGAATCGACCGGGAGCTGAAACGGGCCACCGAGTCGTTCTGGAAGGGCGAGATATCCGAGGCCGCACTGGCCGAAACCGGGCGCGAACTGCGGCTGCGGCACTGGGACATGCAGCGCCGACGGGGCGTGGACCTGGTGCCGGTGGGCGATTTTTCCCTGTACGACCACATGCTGGACATGGCCGTGCTGCTGGGGGCCGTGCCCGAGCGTTACGGCTGGAGCGGCCGCTATGTGGACCTGCCCACCTATTTCCGCATGGCGCGCGGCGACGCAGGGCATGGCGGCGTCACGGCCATGGAAATGACCAAGTGGTTCGACACCAACTATCATTACATTGTCCCCGAATTTCATCGCGGCCAGAAGTTCTATGTATCGTCCACCAAGGTGTTCGACGAGGTGCGCGAGGCCCTGGATGCGGGATTCAAGGCCAAGCCCGTGCTGCCCGGCCCGTTCACCTTCATCGGCCTGGGTAAGTCCGTGAGCACCGGGTTCGACAAGTGGGAACACCTGGACGCGGTGGTGGCCGTGTATGAGGAGATTCTGGCCCTGCTCGGACAGCAGTGCCGGTGGATCCAGCTGGACGAGCCCGTCCTGGCCCAGGATCTCGACCCGGAAATCCTGCGCCGGTTCCGGCCGGTGTATGAACGCCTGAGCCAGGCCGCGGCCCCTGCCGGACTGTTGCTGGCAACCTATTTCGGCGGTGTGGATCATCACGCGGAAACCATCCGCGAACTGCCTGTGGCCGGGCTGCACCTCGACCTGGTGCGCGCGCCCGAGCAGCTGGAGGCCTTCCTGGACCTGCCCGAAACCGTGCATCTCTCCCTGGGCGTGGTGGATGGCCGCAACGTCTGGAAGGTGGACATGGACCGCGCCCTGGAGCGCATCGGCAAGGCCGTGGAAAAGCGGGGAGCCGACCGGGTCATGGTCGCGCCGTCCTGCTCCCTGCTGCATTCGCCCCTGGACCTGGACCGGGAAACCGGACTGGACGGCCGCATCAGGAACTGGATGGCCTTTGCCGCCCAGAAGTGCACGGAGCTGCATGTGTTGAGCATGTCCGCCCAGGGGCTCAATGCCGTGGAGCCTCTCAAGCAGAACCGCCGGGCCTGGCGGGACCGCCGGTCCAGTGCGCTCATCCATGATCCGCTGGTCCGGCAGCGCGTGGACGACGTCACCGAGGCCATGGGCCGCCGGGAAAGTCCCTATGCGCAGCGCGCCTGGGTGCAGCGCGAGCATCTCGGCCTGCCCCTGCTGCCCACCACCACCATCGGCTCCTTCCCCCAGACACCGGAAATCCGCAGGACCCGGCTGGAGCACAAGCGCGGCGAGATCGGCGCGCGGGAATACACCGAGGCCATGCACGGGTTCATTGAGGATTCCGTGCGGCGCCAGGAGGAGCTCGGCCTGGACGTGCTGGTGCATGGCGAGGCCGAGCGCAACGATATGGTGGAATATTTCGGGCAGCAGCTGGACGGCTACTGCTTCACGGCCAACGGCTGGGTGCAGAGCTATGGCAGCCGCTGCGTCAAGCCGCCGGTGATCTTCGGCGACGTCTCCCGGCCCGAGCCCATGACCGTGGAGTGGATCCGCTATGCCCGCTCCCTGACCGACAGACCGGTCAAGGGCATGCTCACCGGGCCGGTGACCATCCTGCAGTGGAGCTTCGTGCGCGACGACCAGCCGTGCGAGGAGACCTGCCGCCAGATAGCCCTGGCCGTGCGCGACGAGGTCGCCGACCTGGAGGCCGACGGCGTGTCCATCATCCAGATAGACGAGCCCGCCCTGCGCGAGGGGTTGCCCCTGCGCCGCAAGGACTGGAACGCGTATCTGAACTGGGGCGTGGAGTGCTTCCGGCTCTCGGCCTCCCCGGTGCGGGACGAGACCCAGATCCATACCCACATGTGCTATGCCGAGTTCAACGACATCATCGAGTGGATCGCGGCCATGGACGCGGACGTCATCAGCATCGAGGCCAGCCGCAGCAACATGGAGCTGCTGGAGGCCTTCGGCCGCTTCGACTACCCCAACGAGGTGGGGCCGGGCGTCTACGACATCCACAGCCCGCGTGTGCCCTCCACGGAGGAAATGGCCGAGCTCATCCGCCGCGCCATCCGCGTGGTGCCCGCCGAGCGACTCTGGGTCAACCCGGATTGCGGCCTCAAGACCCGGGCCTGGCCCGAGACCATGGAGTCCCTGGCCAACCTGGTGGCGGCCGCCAGGACGGTTCGTGGAGAATTGAAATAGAGTAAGGGTCTGCGGCCTAGCGGGCCGAAGGCATGGAAATGGTGACCGTGGTCTTCCCGGCAACGGATGTGTCGAGGGCCACGGTTCCCTTTTGCACCTCGGCCAGCAAGCGGGCCGAATAGGTGCCCAGGCCCATGCCTGTGCGCTTGCCGTGGGTGGCGTACTTTTCGAAAAACTTGCCGCGCACGGCGAGCGGCACCTCGCCCTGGTTCTCTATGGCGATGGAGCAGGCGCCGTTGCTTCCGTTCACCCTTATGGCCACGGTCCCGTTTTCCGGGCAGGCCTCGGCAGCGTTCTTGAGCAGGTTGCCCAGCATGGAGCGGGTCAGCAGTTCCTCGCCCAGGATGGACGCCCCGTCTTCCCTGGCGCAGTCGAGAACCGTCCTGATCTTCTTGGCGTTCAGGATGTTGGAAATGTCCAGGCTGGCCTTTTCCACCATGCTGGCTACATTCAGGGGCTCGGGGTGGATTTCGTATTTGTTTTCCTCGATCTTGAGCAGGGTAAGGGACAGGTCCACCATGTTCAGGGCCTGCTGTGAGGCCTGTTCCATCTTTTCCAGGAGCAGGCGCTGCTGGTCCGTGAGGTTGTCCATGCCCTTGAGGGCAGCCGCAGCGCCCACCAGGCCGCTGATGGGCGACTTGAGGTCGTGGCGGGCAATGCGTTCCACGTCCTGCTTCAGGGCTTCGGCCTTCTTGATTTCCGTGACGTCCCGGTTGCTGCCGCGTCTGCCGCGCCAGTTGCCCTCGAAATCGTAGACCGGCTGGCACACGTGCCCGATCCAGCGGATGTGCCCGTCCTTGCGGATGATGCGAAATTCGGTGTTGCGCGGCGGCTCCTGGCCCTGGTGGCTGGAGTTGCAGGCCGTGAAGGCGTCCTTGTCGCTGGGGTGGACGATTCTCTGGAACAGTTCGGGGTCCTCGTAGAACTCCTCGGCGGCATAGCCGGTGATCCGCTTGGCCGAGGGCGAGACCCAGACGCACTCTCCGTTCTCATCCAGCCAGAATTCCCAGTCGTAGGTGAAGTCGGCCACGGTCTTGAACCGTTCCCGGCTGGCGCGCAGCTCTTCCTCGCTTTTCTTGAGCCGCCAGTAGAGCAGCTCCTGGGGCGTGGTGATGCTGGTGACCACCATGGCCTTGTACAGGCAGTACACGGCCACGATCTTGAGCAGGTGCCCCACCAGGGCGTAGGAGCTCTGCAGCTCGGTGAACAGGGTGAAGGTCAGTTCCTGGAGCACGGAAAAGAGGATGTAGCCCATGAGCATGGAAAAGACCGGTCTGCTGAAGAACTTCTTTTCGCGCCAGAGCTTGAACGAGGCTGCGGCCATGCCCAGGCAGATCACGTACTCGGTGTAGAGCTTGAAGGGCGTCAGGCCGGAGCCTTCCGTGTAGCAGAGCGGGAAGGCGCCCGCGAAGATGGCCCCCAGCAGCACGCCGGTGACCAGGGCGAAGCCGGAAAAGGCCGCGTAGGCGTTGAAATCCCGGCGAACGAACAGGGGGGCCAGGATCAGGGCGCCGGTCTGCACCAGACGGGCCGCCAGCCACAGGCATGTGCCCAGATTGGGACCGTGCCAGGGAAAGACGCCCATGCCCGGGTAGGCCAGGGTATGCAGGAAGTCCAGGAGTCCGGAGAAAAGGAAGCCGATGCCGATGAGCAGCACGTAGTTGTTTTCAACCACGCGGCGGGAGTTCCAGGCCACAACGAAGACGGCCCAGGCAACGGCGATGCTGATGGTTTCCGCAAGGGAATGGAACAGCAGGAAATTATAGCGGCTTACCGCGTAAAGGGCAGCCAATCCGAGCAGCCCGAACAGGGTGGTCAATATGGTGCGTTTCGACATGCTCAACCTTTCTCTGCTCCCGCAAGGGCATTTACCTAGCAAACATGATTCCTATTCGCAATGTTTTGCACAAGGGATTGTTGCCCCGGCGTCCGGGAGTGTATACGGTCATGATCATGAGTGATTGCGCACGGCGGATAGCCGTTTTTTCCGATGCCCACGGCAATTACGAGGCCCTGAAAAGCGTGTTGGCGGACATGGACGGCCAGAACGTGGACGACGTGGTCTGCCTGGGGGACACCATCGGATACGGGCCCGATCCCGAGCAGTGCGCCCGGCTGGTGCGCGAGCGCGGCATCGATATGGTGCTGGGCAACCACGAGCAGGGGCTGCTCGGCGACTATTTCCTTTCCTGGTTCAATCCCCAGGCCCGGGACATGCTTCTCAAGACCCGCGCCCTGCTTTCGGACGACTCCCTGCGCTGGCTCACCTCCCGGCCCAAGAGCCTGGAGCGCTGTGGCTGCCGCTTTGTGCACGGCTGCCCGCCCTCTGACGTGCGCATGTACATCTACAAGTGCCACGGCAGGATGGAGGAGGTTTTCGCCTCCTTTGACGAACCGGTCTGCTTTGTGGGCCATACCCACGAATTGTGGCATTACGAGTGGGACGGCGGGGAGGCGGAGCGCCACGCCTTGGAGGGGACGGCGGTCCTTTCCGGCGAGACCCGGCACATCATCAACGTGGGGGCCGTGGGGCAGCCGCGCGACGGCAACCCCAACGCCAAGTACGTCATCTACGAGCCGCACACCCGCCGTCTGGTGGTGCGCTTCGTGCCCTATGACATCGAAAAGACGGTGCTGCGGATCAAGGACAGGGGATTTCCCGCCGTGTATGGGAAGCGACTGGGCTCGAATTGAAAAAGGCGGTGTTTTTTCACCGCCTTTTGTTTTCTATACGTCGACCTTGAAGCCGAGGTCCACGTCGCAGGCGGCCTGTCCGCCGCGAATGCCCCAGTTCTCCATGGGGTGTTCTCTGATCAGGACCATGCAGTCGGTGCGCGGCATGCCCAGGGCCTCCAGCCGGTCGCCCAGGGACTTGTACAGGGCGCGTTTTGCATCGGCGCTGCGTCCGGCAAAGGCGTCTATCTCCACCAGCACGAACCTGCCGGTGCGGCCGCTGTGGATGTCGAATTCCTCGGGGGAGAGCTCCAGCAGCCGCTGGCTGCGGTCCCCCTCGGGGATCCTGAAGGCGTCGCGCAGGGACTGGTGCACCGCGTCCATGAGCGCCTTCTTTTCTTCGGGGCTGCGGCCGGTGCGGGTGGTGATGGTCACGACGGGCATGAGGATCATTCCTTGAAAACGTCGTTGCGCATGGCCTCGCGGGCTGCCACGGCCAGGAAATCGGCCGGGGAAACCCCGTAGCGGTCCGAGTACTTGACGATGCGCTCCAGCAGGAAGCGGTGCATGGTCACCTCGATTTCCTCGAAGTCCCCGCCTTCCTCGGAAATTTCCACGGTAACCAGCTTGCGGCCCGCAGCCAGGGCCCTGACAGCCGAAGGCGTGCTGGGCTCGGGCAGGGACTGCCCGTTTTCCCGGAGCAGTTCCACGAACATGGACAGGGATTCATGGGCCATGTCCACGGCCTCGTCCTCGTCCGTTCCGAAGGTCACGCATGCCGGGAAGTCCGGAAAGCTGACGCCGTAGCCTTTTTTCTCTTCTTCGAGCAGGGCGATATATTTCATGGTGTGATCTCCTTATTGTTGTCTGGGCTATACCGCCAGCGTCATGGAAGCGCAAACTTTATGCGCAATTCGTCACACTTCCGTCATGTATTTCCCCGCTGCCTTGTCGTAATTCTCCTCTAGACTTTTTCACGAAAACCCATCACAGTATTTTCATACACCCAAAAGGAGGTTTTGAATGGAGCCTGACGAGCACCACTCGTGAAAGAGTCCTGTTTGTCCGTAACCAACTAAAAAACCACACATATCTTGGACGGGGGATTAATGGCCCAGAAGAATTTTGTCCTCGACACCAACGTCCTGCTGGAAAACCCCAAAAGCATCGCTGCCCTCCGCAACGGGCAGGAAAACATCATTCACATACCGTATACGGTCCTTTCTGAGCTCGACAAGCTCAAGAAAGATTCGAGAATCGGACATGTCGTCTCCCAGGCGGTTCGGGCCATCCTCCAGGACGACCAGGTCAACGTCTTTCCGCCCGACTTCGCCATCACCCTGGACGACGAATGGATGGACGACCGGATCCTCAAGGAGATCATGCACATGGCTCCCGAGGATGCCATTCTGGTCACCAACGACCGCATCCTGCAGATCAAGGCCAAGGTCTACGGAATTCCCTGCGAGGAATACCGGGATTCGGACCCGTTCCGGTCCGAAAGCCAGATGTTCACCGGTTTCGTGGAGGAAGGGGAGGAGCCCCAGGCAAACTGCTTCCAGTGGGAAAACGGGGTGCCCATCTTTCACGGCCAGGACGGCCCCAAGGCCATTTCGTACCAGCACGAGGTCTGGGGCGTGAAGCCCCGCAGCATCTACCAGAACCTGGCGCTGGAGTTGATGCTCAACGCGGACATCGACCTCATGTCCATCCAGTCCGAGGCCGGGTACGGCAAGACCTTCCTGGCCCTGGCCGCGGCCCTGTACCTGGTGCTGGAGCGCAAGGACAACAGCTACCGCAAGATCTACCTGGTGAAACCCGTGGTGGAAATCGGGGCAAAGATGGGGTATCTCCCCGGCGACATTGAGGAAAAAATGCTGCCGTACATCAAGTACGTGCAGGATCTGCTCATCAAGCTCCACGATTCCCGCCCGGCCAACCGCATCTACGTGGACCCGGCGGCCGACAACCTCAAGCTCAACCCCAAGAAGTTCGAGATCCAGCCTGTGGCCTTTATCCGGGGCATGAACATCGAGAACGCGGTGGTCATCGTGGACGAGATGCAGAACCTTTCCCGCAGCGAGACCCGCGCCCTGCTCACCCGCATGGGCGAAAACGTCAAATGCTTCTGCCTGGGCGATACCCGCCAGGTGGACAACCCGTACCTCAACGAATCCAACAACGGTCTGAACTGGACCGTGAAGAAGCTTCGGGGGTACAGGAATTATGCGCACATGGTCCTCAAGGGCGACCGCTCACGCGGGCCCATCACGGACATGGTGCTCAAGTCGAAACTTTAAGCCCGGCGCCCGGCGCGGCTGCCGGAACAGAAAGGATATTCCCCGTATGCTCAGGTTGCCGCGTCTGGCCCTGCCGGTTGTTCTTCTTTTGCTTTTTTTCGCAGGCGTCTGCAGCGCCGATGAATTTGTCCCCGCCCAATTTCCTTCGCTGGAATCCGTGGTCCGTGTCGCCGGGCCTCTGGATTTTTGCGGCGAGCCCGTGCCCCTGGACAACCCCGAGGTGCGCGAACGCATAGAAAGGGAGATTTTGCTCATCCAGTGGGACCGGGCCCAGATGATCCTGTGGATGAAGCGCACGGGCCGCTATTTCCCGCATATCGAGCGCATGCTGCGGCTCAACGGCATGCCCGACGACCTCAAGTTCCTGCCGGTCATCGAAAGCGCCCTGCGCCCCACCGTGGGGTCCCATGCGGGGGCGCGCGGCATCTGGCAGTTCATTTCCTCCACCGGGCGAAAGTACGGTCTGCGGGTGGACCGCTATATCGACGAGCGGCGCAACTTCGTCTTCGCCACCAAGGCGGCCGTCAACTATCTGAAGGACCTGCACGGCATGTTCGGGGCCTGGACCCTTTCGGCCGCCGCCTACAACATGGGCGAGGCCGGACTTAAGAAGGCCATCAAGCAGCAGGAGACCGACAAGTACTACCTGCTGCACCTGCCCGAGGAAACCCAGCGGTACGTGGTCCGGGCCATCGTGGCCAAGATGATCATGTCCGACCCGGAGAGGTTTGGGTTCCGGCTGGTGCCCGGCGACTATTACCAGCCCGTGCAGTATGACCGCATCCGGCTCCGCTGTCGCCGGTACACTCCAGTCATGCTCGTGGCCAAGGCCGCCGGCACCACCTACAAGAATATTCGCGACCTCAATCCCCAGATCCTGCGGGATACACTGCCCCTGGGCACGCATCTCATCTTCCTGCCAAAGGGCGCGGCCGAGGACTTTGCGGAAAGATACAAGCCGCTCATTGCCGAATACCGGGCCAAGAGCCATGGCGTGGTGCATAAGGTGCAGAAGGGCGATACCCTGCTGCGCATTGCCCAGCGGTACCGCATTTCCCTGAGCGAATTGCTGCGCCGCAACAAGCTGCGGAAAAACAGCACCATCCATCCCGGCCAGACGCTTATCATCCGGGAATAGAGAGGAAAACCGGAACGGTTGAAAAGGAACGGCCGTCCCTGGGGGACGGCCGTTTTTGTTTTTGGATGGACCGGTTACTTCTTGATGGCAATGACCTTGGAGGCAATACCGTTGCCGGTAACACTTCGCATGTAGGTCAGGCCGGTGAACTCAATGGGATCCTGGTACGTCCGCCAGGTCTTCTTGTCCTTGGAGTACTGGATCGTCAGATTGGGGAATGCCACGTTGGCGTGGAGCTTGGACCCCTTGACCACTGCGCCGGGGGCCGGGACCCTGGGCTTGAGGCCCATGGCGTTCAGGCGGGGAAGCTCCTTGACCGCCAGCACGGAGGCAAAGTCGGCCCATTCGGCTTTCTTTCCATCCAGGTCGGGGGCGTCGCCTTCCCAGTCCGAGCGGTGCCAGACCCGTTCGGCCAGTGCAACCATGCGCGGGAACACGAGCTTGCTGTATTGTTCTCCCGTCCTTACGGTTTCACCCCAGAGATGGCCCTGCATGCCCATGATGTTCTCAGGCTTGTGCAGCTTTTCGAACGGCCTGCCCATCAGCGCTTCCAGGTCTTCGATGGGTTCGCCCGGGCGCGTATAGTCCGCGGAGGCATAGAAGTTGTCCGGCATGTAGCCGAAGGTCTTGCGGGTGTCGGTGTAGCGGGGAGCCCAGTAGTAGCCGCGTTCGGTCGGCGTGGGTTCGTAGGGATGGTCGAAGTAGGTGTGGGTGGCATGGTCGATGACGACCTTGTACCCGGCGTTGGCCATGAAGTAGGCCTTGTCCGCTGCGCCCCATTCCCAGACGTTGTTCCATGCGTGGGCATACATGTTTTCCACCGGGAACTCGCTGCGTTCGAAGGGGGTCATGTTGTCGTACATCATGCCGTCCGCCCAGTTCGCGATGTCCAGGTTGCGCGTCCAGGCGATGTGGGCAACGTTTTTGAGGTAGTACTTCTTCAGATCCTTGACGCTGTCTACCCCGTTGTTGGGAGTGTCTATGAGCTGCTTGCAGATGGGAGAGCCTTCCCATGCGCCGCCGGCCACTTCGTCGCCGCCCGCGTGGAAGATCTTCAGCGGCTGCCCGGCCATTTCGTGCATGTACTTCACTTCGTCGATGACCTTGGCCATGAAGCGATACGCGGAAGGTCGGCAGACATTGATGGCGTTGTCGTTGTAGTTCTGGGCGGAGTTGTACTCGGACTTGTCGTCCGGGTCGGCGAGCCTGTACTTGTTGGCTTCCTCCAGGTTGCCCTGGGCCGCGTACTTCTTGTACCGGGCCTCCATGGCCTTGATGGCCGCGCGGGCATGGCCCGGGCCATCGTACTCGGGGAGCACGGTGATGAAGCGTTCATTGGCGTAGCGGACGATCTCGATGTAGTCCTCGGTGGTGTAGTAACCGCTGCCGGTGTTGTCCCCATAGGGGCCGGCGCCGAGCTGGGTCAGCAGGCAGTCTTCCTCGTCGAGATCGAAGCAGCGCTTGCCCGCGACTTCGGTGAGTTCGGGCAGGCCCTTGATTTCAAGGCGCCAGCCTTCGTCGTCCGTGAGGTGCAGGTGCAGCCGGTTCAGCTTGTAAACGGCCATGGCGTCCAGGGTCTTGAGGATTTCCTCCTTGGTGCGGAAGTTGCGGGCCACGTCCACCATCATGCCGCGCCATGCGTAGCGCGGGGCGTCCTCGACCTGCATCTGCGGGAGCTGGAGGGATCCGGCCTTGGCGGGAAGCAGATTGAGCAGGGACATGATCCCGTAGAAGATGCCTGCCTCGTCGTTGCCCGCAATGGCCACTCCTTCGTTGCTGATGACCAGCGTGTATCCCTCGGCCTCGTTTTTGCCGGAGCGTTCCAGACGGATGCCCGGTTCGTTTCTGGGGAGGGTGTCCACTTTCCTGAGGGTGATGGCTTCGCCGAATACCTTGGCCAGTCCCTTGCGGAGCATTTCGGCCTGCTTTTCCAGGGAGGCCGGGAAGGTGACCGGGATATTCCTGCCGAACGTCACGGTGCCGTCTTCATACTTCACGCTTCTGGGGGTGGGGACGATCCGGCGCATGGCGTTTTCCGGGGTCAGGCCCGAGGCCGTGACCTCGGCGTTGCGTTCGTAGCGCCAGATGTTCACGCCATCGGTATTGCGGCTGATCACGTCGTGCGGATAGCGCTTGTACTGGTCCTCGCGCATCATGGGCAGGACGAAGGCCTTTTCGTCATTGACGTCCGTGTTGGCGAAGACGGCGGGCTTGAGGTTCTTGGCCGTGATGAACATCCTGGGCATGAACAGGCTGGTGCTGGCGGAGTCCCAGGGGTGCGAATAGAACAGCTCCATCTTCTGTCCCGGGGCCAGACCCGGGAATCCGAACGTGGGGCGGATCACATGCAGGTCCCCGTTGACGTGCTCCAGGGACATGCCGTCATAGATCTGGGGCTCGTACTTCCGCGCATAATGGAACCAGATCTCCCAATTTCCCGCACCGGGTACCAGCGGTACGGAACTCTTGTTCTCCAAGATGAATTTGATGGTGGCGGTACTGTTCGCCCCGAAGTTGGAAATGACCTTCTGTTTGATTGTCGCCGAAGCCGCAAAGTCGTTCATTTCCTGCTGGGTGATGGCGCTGGCCAGAGGGGCGGTAAGCGCGTTCACGAGCAGGCAGATCAAAACATAGCCAGATAATCGAATCATGGCATTCATCAGTTCCTCTCCTGTGTTGAAGGGGTGTGCCAGAGCGGCGCCTCCATTGCCGCTAAACAATTCTCCACTTTTGGCTGAATGTTCTATCCGTGGCTTAGTATCAATAAATTTATTTAAATTCGGTGAACAAATTAATATATATAATAATAGATACTTCGGAGGGGGGAATGGTTGGGAAAATGCGGTGAAAACTGTGAATCGGTCCGCTGGACAGCAAACCGATTCGTGGGGATCAGGAAAGGCTTCCCGTCAGCATGGCCGCGCCGAACAGGGCGATGGTCAGGGCCCCGCACACGGAGACGGCTGCGTAGAGCCAGTTGAAGAAGGTTCTGTTGCGGCTGGATAGGCTCAGGGCCAGGCCGCGGGCGCTCACCGCGGTCCAGGCGAACAGGGTGGTGGTCAGACCCATGCCCAGGGCCAGGGCCAGCATGGCCGCGATGCCCGCTCCCAGGATGTTCAGCCCTATGGCGAACGCCAGGATCACGGCCGCGCCCGGGCAGGGCACGATGCCGGTGACAAAGGAGACCAGCAGTACGCTCCGGGTGTCCCCCGCACGGGCCATGTCCCTTGTGTCGACGGGACATGCCGGGCCCCGCAGCAGGCCGCCCTTGCGCAGGTCCAGGGCGATCTTCACGGCCAGCCCGAGCCCCACCAGGGTCAGCAGGGCATAGCTGGCTGGCTGGATGTAGCGGTCGGCCTGGTGGAATCCCCCCATGCCCTGGCCCAGCAGCAGGTAGGCCCCGGTGACCACCAGCACAGCCGAACCCACGTGCACAAAGGTGATGGCGTTGCCCATGACCGCGCCGAGCCACAGGGAACCGGGGCGGGCCAGGAAATAGGAACAGACCACGGTCTTGCCGTGCCCCGGTCCGATGGCGTGCACCCCGCCGTAGAAAAAGGAGAGCAGCAGGAACATCCAGAAGGCCGGGCCCAGCGGTTTTTCCCGGATGTCGTTGCCCAGGGCCGTCATCTGTTTCTTGAGGGCCTTTTGCTGGGCCGTCACGTATTTCATGACCGTCTGGCGCAGGTTCAGGCCGGCATCCTCTTTGGGCGCGGGCTTGACGGCGACGGGCGGCGGCGCAGGCTCCGCCGTTCCCGTCGGGCTCAGGTTCAGGTTGATGCCCTGGGGGATGACGTAGCCGCCCCAATAGGCCAGGTCCTTGGCCGGGCCGATGGTGTGGCTCACGGAGATTTGGCCGTCCACCTCGAAGGAGATCTCGTCTTCCTTGAGCAGGATGTCCGTGTAGTATTCCTTGTCGTAGAGGACGATGCGCAGCTTTTCAGCGCCGCTCACCGGGATATCCAGGGGCAGGAAGAAGTCGTAGACCAGCCGGTTGTCTTCGGTGATGGAGGCCGCGAAGTCCGTGGCCTCCGGGATGGGCACGGGTTTCCCGTCCAGGTGGACCGCCGTGAAGTAGTCGAAATTTTTGAGGTAGGCGAAGGCGCCGTCCCGGATGATGGACTGGCCGGATTCGGTGTTGACGGTTGTCGGGTCCACGCCGATGTCGCTCAGGATGGCGCTGGTAAACATGTCGTCGAACAGCCAGTGCTCGCGGATGCCGGCCAGGCCATGCTCGTTGATGACCATGGTCGGGGATGCGTCCACGAATACGTGGGGATGGGCCTGGGCCATGGTGGCAAGACCCAGCAGCAGGAAAAGGGCCGTAAGGAGCGTCTTGTTCAGTGTGCGGTGCATGATGGGCAGTGTGTACCCGTATCTTTGCGGGCGGGCAAGAGGGACAGGCTTGTGTTTCCGAGGGGTCTTTGGCATTAAGACAACGTTTAATCAATAAGAGGACACAGGTTTCCATGATAGACGCAGGAAAACAAAATCGGGATGGTTTCATCCCCGCCTCGATCAGCCGCCGCGAGGCCGTGGATACGGGCATGGCCATGGTGCTGATCTGCCTGATTGCCTGGTTCGCTACCCGCGACGCCCGCTGGACCGTCGCCGCCGTGGCCGTGCTGGTGGTCAACATGGTCTGGCCGGTGATATTCACTCCCGTGGCCAAGGTCTGGCTGGGGTTGTCCCATGTGCTCGGCACGGTCATGTCCAAGCTGGTGCTGGGGGTGGTCTTCTTCGGGCTGGTCACTCCCCTGGCGCTGGTGCGTCGGGTTTTTGGTCACGATCCCATGGCCTTGAGCCAATGGAAAAAGGGAGCCTCGAGCGTTTTCGTGGTTCGCGACCACGCATTCACTTCCGAAGAAATAGAACGGCCCTTTTAACGGCCAGGAGATAATATGGATTTTCTGAAAGACCTGTGGGGATTCCTCAAGGTGCGCAAAAAGTTCTGGCTGTTGCCGGTCATCCTGGTGCTGCTGCTTTTTGGCGCGCTGATCGTGCTCACCGGCGGCTCGGCCATCGCCCCCTTCATCTATACGGTATTTTAGGGGGAAGGCATGCCGGAAGCTATCTTGGGCATCTCCGCGTTTTACCACGATTCGGCAGCGGTGCTGCTGGTGGACGGCCGCATTGTCGCGGCCGCGCAGGAGGAACGGTTTACCCGCAAGAAGCATGATGCGGGATTCCCCCATCACGCCGCCAAGTATGTCCTCGAAGAGGGGGGATACACCCTGGAGGATCTGGCGGCAGTGGCCTTTTACGACAAGCCGTACCTCAAGTTCGAGCGGCTCCTGGAAACCTACAACGGTTTTGCTCCCCGTGGCCTGAAAAGCTTTCTGTCCGCCATCCCGGTGTGGGTCAAGGAAAAGCTGTTCATGCGCAAGATGCTCCGGGAGGAACTGGCGCGTCTTGGCCAGGGAAAGCCGCAGCTGCTTTTCCCCGAACATCACCTTTCCCACGCGGCCAGCGCCTTTTATCCCTCCCCGTTTGAAGATGCCGCCATCCTGACCGTGGACGGCGTGGGAGAGTGGGCGACCACCACCATCGGCAAGGGGGCGGGCAAGGACATTTCCATTCTGCGTGAGCTGCATTTTCCCCATTCCCTGGGGCTGCTGTATTCGGCCTTCACCTCCTTTTGCGGCTTCCGGGTTAATTCCGGGGAATACAAGCTCATGGGCCTTGCTCCCTACGGCAATTCGGAATCCCCGCGCATTGCCGAGTGGAAGGCATGCATTTATGAGCAGCTTATCGATGTCCGCGAGGACGGGTCCCTGCTGCTGAACATGGACTATTTCAATTACGCCACGGGCCTGACCATGTGCTGCAACGAGAAATGGGAGGCCCTGTTCGGCATCCCGGCCCGGCGGCCCGAGACCGAGATCGGCCAGGAATACATGGACCTGGCCCTGGCCATTCAGCAGGTGACCGAAAATATTGTGCTCCGGCTGGCCGAGACCGCCCGCGAACTGACCGGATGCGAAAACTTGGTCATGGCCGGCGGGGTGGCCCTCAACTGCGTGGCCAACGGCAAGCTGCTGCGCAAGGGAATATTCAAGGATGTCTGGATCCAGCCCGCTGCCGGGGACGCCGGTGGCGCGCTCGGCGCTGCCTTGGCTGGCTGGCATATCTGGCGCGGTCGCGAACGGACTCCCGAGCCGCATGACGCCATGTGCGGCGCCTATCTCGGCCCGGAGTTCGGGCCGGTCTCCATTGAAAGGATGGCCCGCAAGCATTCCGCGCGGTTCAGGAAGTTCGATGATTTTGCCGCCTTGTGCTCCGAGGTGGGCGGCCTGTTGGCGAAAGGCAACGTGGTCGGCTGGTTCCAGGGGCGCATGGAGTATGGCCCGCGCGCCCTGGGCAACCGTTCCATTCTCGGCGATCCCCGTCATCCCGAGATGCAGAAGAAGCTCAACCTCAAGATCAAGTACCGCGAAGGGTTCCGTCCTTTCGCCCCCTCGGTGATCGAGGAGGAAATCCCCTCCTATTTCGAACTGGACCGTCCTTCGCCGTATATGCTCATCGTGGCCCCGGTGGAGGGAAAGCGCTGCAACCCGCTCCCGGAGAACTACGGATCCATGCCCATGTACGAGCGGCTGTATGTGCAGCGTTCGGATATACCGGCCGTCACCCATGTGGATTTCTCCGCGCGGATCCAGAGCGTGAGCAAACGCACCAATCCGCGATACTGGCAACTTATCGATACGTTTCGAAGCGAACAGGGGTGCGGACTTGTTGTCAATACAAGCTTCAATGTTCGCGGAGAGCCCATTGTTTGCACGCCGGAGGACGCCTTTACCTGTTTTATGCGCACGGAAATGGACTACCTGGTGCTGGGGGACTGTCTGTTCGCGAAGGCGGACCAGTCCGACTGGAGCGAGCAGGGAGACTGGCGGGAGTCTTTCGATCTGGACTGATTCCCGGCGTGATTATTTGGCGAACTCGATTGTGAGACGTCCACACTTGTCCTAATATTGGGCAGTGCGGACGTTTTTGTTTGTGCATATCGAATACGGCAAGTCTTTTATAAAAGTACCGGACTCATTGCACAAACCTTCAAGCGTTGCTAGGTTGTCTTAACTGGGCAATGGAATTTGCAAATCAATTGAGGCCACAATGAGCGATGATCCGCAAGAGAAAGGCACGAGAAGGCCTTTTTTCCCTGCCAGAGGGCGCTCTCTCTCACGCGACCTGACCGCGAGCCTGGTGGTTATCGTGGTCATGGTGGCCACGGCCATGTCCGCCTATACCTACTGGCGTCAGTCCGAGGACATGATGGCCTCGGCCCGGGCCAAGGCGGACGAGACCGTGGAGCGCGTGGCCGAGATCCTGGCCGTGCCCATCTGGAATCTGGATTACGAAAACGCCCGCCTCATCGGCTCGGTCTACGCCCAGAACGACATGGTCCAAGGCTTCCGCATCTATGGCTCCCGCAACGAAGTCATTTACGCCCACGAAAAATTCATCGGCTCCAAGCCCGATGTGAAGCGGGTGCGCAAGATCGTCTTTGAAGGCCGCAACATCGGCCGGGCCGAAATCGATTTCACCCTGCGCGGCGAAAAGGAACGCCTGGAAGGGCAAATGCTCGTCTCGGTCATGCTCATCATGGTTTCCGTGGTGGTCATTCTGGCCGTGACCGGTATTCTGCTACGCGTGTTCCTGGGTAAGCCGCTCTCCATTCTACAGCACGGCATCGCCCGGGTTGCAAAAGGCGACTTCTCCTACGATTTCGGAGAGATCCATCACGCGGAACTTTTGGACATCGCCCGCCGTTTCCGGATAATGAGCGCCGAGATCGAGGCCCGCGAGCGCAAGCTCCAGGCCATGAACCGCACCCTGCAGGAGGCTGAGGAAAAATATCGCGGAATTTTCGAGAACGCGGTGGAAGGCATTTTCCAGATGACCCCCGAGGGCGACCTGACCAACGCCAACCCCGCCCTGGCCCGGTTCTTCGGGTACGAGACCGTGGACGAGTTCGTGAAGGACGTGCGCACCATGCGCAGCAAGATGTTCGTGGATCCGGAGCAGTCCCGGGCCTTCCTGGAGGATATCCAGCAGGGCGGCAAGGTCCTGCGCCTGGAGACGGAATACAAGCGCAAGGACGGCCGCAAGTTTTGGGGCTCCCTCAACGCCCGCGCCGTGTATGACGACAGTGGCGTGTTCCATTCCATCGAGGGTATCCTCGAGGACATCACCGAACGCAAGAAGGCCGAGCAGGATCTGGCCGACTTGAACCGTCACCTGGAACAGCTGGTCCGCGCCCGCACCGAGGATCTGGTGCGCAAGGCCCACGAGCTGGAACAGGCCAACAAGCGCTTGCGCGAACTGGACGAAATGAAGTCCGCGTTCCTGTCCTCGGTTTCCCATGAACTCCGGACGCCGCTCACATCGATCCTCGGTTTCGCCAAGCTGCTGACCAAGGACTTCGTGCGCTCCTTCCTGCCCAAGGCTACCGGCGATTCCCTGCTGGAAAAGCGCGGCAAGCGCATCCAGGAGAACCTGTCCATCATAACCGAGGAGGGCGAACGCCTGACCCGGCTCATCAACGACGTGCTCGACCTGAACAAGATCGAATCCGGCCGCATGGGCTGGCGGGACGAGGTTGTCCGGGTCAGCGATATCGTGGAAAAGTCGCTTCAGTCGGTCAAGGGATTGTTTGCCCAGAAGGTACAGGTGGAGCTGCTTCACGAGGTGGAGGACGGCATGCCCTCGGTCGTGGCCGATCCGGACCGTTTGCAGCAGGTGCTCATGAACCTGCTCAACAACTCGGCCAAGTTCACCGAGGAGGGCAGCGTCACGGTCAAGGCCCACCGCGACAACGGCTACATCCGTGTGGAGGTCGTGGACACGGGCGTCGGCATTGCCCCGGAAGACCGCTTGACCATCTTCGAGAAGTTCCACCAGTCCAGCATCAACACCATTAAGGACAAGCCCCAGGGAACGGGCTTGGGCCTGACCATCTGCCGCGAGATCATCGAGCACTATGGCGGGCGCATCTGGGTCCAGTCCGAGCTCGGCAAGGGCAGTTCCTTCATCTTCACCCTGTCTATCGAAAACGACTAGTTCTTCGCAAAAGGTTCGGGGACCCGCCACAATGGCAGGTCCCCGTGGTCTGTCTGCTGCCCCGGTGGAGAGGAGCCGGGACAGGGAGGAGGTTTTTTGCCGCTGTGCGGCGGGTTGGGGTGGATGAGATTTACTGCACGAGGTGCCAGCGCCCGTCGGGCCCGCGATAGGCGTCGGCGTAAACGGTTTCCTTCTTGCCGTTGGGCATTTCCGCCAGAAGCTCCACCTCGCGGTAGACGCGTCCGTCATGCTCCCTGGCTGGCCTGGGACGGGCCTGGTAGTTCACGCCCGTGTCCGGGTTGCGCCATTGCGTCACCTGGCCGGACGGGGTGTTTTCCAGGGTGTTGGAAACCTGCTGCCGGTCTGTCTTGTCCATTTCATTGCCGACAATGTACCCGGCGGCCATGCCGATGCCCGCGCCGATGGCAGCGCCCGAAATTTTGTTCTTGCTGGCCAGCGCGCCGATGGTGGCCCCGGTGAGCGCGCCCAGCCCGGCCCCGGACTGGGCCTTGTTGGCGCACCCGGTCGCCAGCAGGGCAAGCGCCGCGAGCAGGATGAAATGTTTCATGGCTGTTTTCCTCATGCCCTTCCTAAGGCAACCTGCGTGCCAAAAAAGTTATCTTCTTGTAATAATTAAAATAGATGTGTTTTGAGTGAGGCGAATGACTGCGGTTGAGAAACCTTTTTGCGCAGGTGCGCGCAAAGGGCGAACAGGTCCGTTGACAGGCGGATGGGAATTTCCTAGACAGGCCGAATGAGCATTCGGTCATCCCGCAGGAATTCGCCCGGCTTCATGGAAGGAAGCGCCTCCAAGCGCGACCTGGTGCTGCGCTCAGCGCTCAGGCTCATTTCCGAGCACGGGTTCCACAACACCCCCATGTCGCAGGTGGCTCGGGAGTCCGGCGTGGCCGTGGGCACCATCTATCATCACTTTTCCGGCAAGGAAGCGCTCATCAACGAGCTCTACAGGGAAGTGAAGCTCTTCATCATGGGCCGCATTGCCGAGGGCTTTGACCCGGCCATGCCCGTGGAGCGGGGGATCCGCCTGGTCTGGCGCAACTATCTGGATTTTCGGCTGACCCACCCTGTGGAAATGCGCTTTGCCGAGCAGTACAAGAACTCGCCGTATATCGAGCGGGAGACCATAGAGGCCCTGAGCGCCATGAACGAGCCCTTCAATGCGTTCCTGCGGCGGGGCATTGACGAGGGTGTCCTGGAGGACAGAAGCCCGGTGGTCATCATGGCTGCCCTGTTCGGCCCGGTGGACAGCCTGTCCCATCTGTGCACCTGGTTCGGCGCGGAGCTTTCCGAGGAGCTCGCCGCCCAGACCGAGGAAGCCTGCTGGCAGGCCATCCGAAAACAATAACGTACATTTTTTTACAACAAACCGAATGAACATTCGTTCGATTTTTTGTAAGGCTGTCTTGAGAAGAGTGGAAAACGAATTCGAGCCGGAAGGATGCTCGTACGGCGAGGAAGAGCCATGAAAAGGATTGTATTCGCGCTGGCCGTTGTTGTATTGGGCTGCCTTGTGGTGGCCTGCGCGGCCCGGCCCAACTTTACCGGAGAACAGATGAGACGCATGCAAAGTTCCAGCAATTACGCGGACGGCAAGTTCCGAAACCCCACGGGCCTTTCCGCCGACGTCGTTGTTTCCTATCCCTCCATGATTTTCAACTACCTGTTCGGTGAAGGGGAGCGCTTTCCCCGGACGCCGCCCGTTGTCGAGCCGCTGAACCCGCTTGCCATGGCCGAGGGATCCTCGCTCAAGGTGGCCTGGCTTGGGCATTCCACGGTGCTCCTCAATGTGGAAGGGGTCACCGTGCTCACGGATCCGGTGTTCAGCAAGCGGGTGTCCCCGTTCTCCTTTGCCGGGCCGAGCCGGTTCCACGATCGTCTGGCCATTGAGCCCGACCGTCTCCCTTCCATCGACGTGGTGGTCATTTCCCACGATCATTACGATCACCTGGACAGGGCCGCCATTGAAACTCTCCACCCCAGGGTGGGATGTTTTTATGTCCCTCTCGGAGTCGGTGCGTATCTCGCCGAATGGGGCGTACCCAAAAACAAGATCGTGGAACTGGACTGGTGGGAGGAGGCGCAACATCCGTCGGGACTGACCCTGGCCTGCACGCCGTCCCACCATTTTTCCGGCAGGGGGATCTTTGGCCGCAACACCACCCTGTGGTGCTCCTGGTCTATTCTCGGGAAAGAGGAACGGGTCTACTTCAGCGGGGATTCCGGGTATTCATCCCATTTCAGGGAGATCGGCGAAAAGTATGGCCCCTTCGACCTGACCCTGATGGAGTCCGGGGCCTACAGCGAATACTGGCCCTATGCCCACATGCAGCCCGAGCAGAGCGTCCAGGCCCACCTGGACGTGGGGGGAAAGGTTATGCTGCCCATTCACTGGGGGACCTTCAACCTGGCCCTGCACGATTGGGACGAACCCATACGGCGGGTCATGGACAGGGCGCGGCAGACGGATGTTCCTGTCCTTGCCACGGTGTCTGGTCGGGTGGTGGAGTTGTCACCCGGGCGGTTCGAGACGGCGGAGACCAGCGCCCCGGAACTTCGGATGGAGATCCGCTAGTTAGTGCACGGTTTCGCGGTCGCGTACGCCGATGAGGTAGAGGATGGAGTCCAGCCCCAGGGTGGAGATGGACTGGCGGGCCCCCTGCTTGACCTTGGGCTTGGCGTGGAAGGCGATGCCCAGCCCCGCAAGGTTGAGCATGGGCAGATCGTTGGCCCCGTCGCCCACGGCGATGCACTGCTGCAGGCTGATGCCTTCCTTGTCCGCAATGTGCTTGAGCAGTTCGGCCTTTTTGTTGGCGTCCACGATGTATCCCTCGGCCCTGCCCGTAAGCTTGCCGTTCACGATCTCCAGCTGGTTGGCGTAGACGTAGTCGAGGCCCAGGCGTTCCTTGAGCCGGTTGCCGAAGTAGGTGAACCCGCCCGAAAGGATGGCCACGGTATAGCCCACGGATTTGAGCACCCGGATGAGGCGCTCGGCCCCCTCGGTGAGCGGCAGCCGGTCATAGACCTTTTCCAACACGGATTCGTCCAGCCCTTCCAGCAGGGCCAGACGCTTTGTCAGGCTCTGGCTGAAGTCCAGTTCGCCGCGCATGGCTTCCTCGGTGATGGCCGCCACCTTGTCGCCCACCCCGGCCTCCTTGGCCAGTTCGTCTATGACCTCGGCCTGGATCAGGGTGGAGTCCATGTCAAAGGCCACCAGCCTGCGGTTGCGGCGGAAGATGTTGTCTTCCTGGAAGGCGATGTCCACGCCCAGCGCCGCAGAAAGGTCCAGGAGCTGCGCCCGGAGCGCGGCCATGTCCCGGGGGGTGCCGCGGACCGTGAATTCCACGCAGGCGCGTGAAAGGGAACGGTCGCTGTCCAGCGGCATGCGGCCGGAAAGCCTGTGGATGGTGTCGATGTTCAGGCCGTTGTCGCGCATGATGGTCGAGACGCGCGCCACCTGCGCGGAGGTGATGTGCCGGGCCAGCAGGGTCACGATGTGCCTCGGGCGGTTGGCGGCCCCGACCCAGCTCTCGTATTTTTCCTTTTCCAGGGGATGCAGCTTCATGGAGACGCCCAGTTCGTGGGCCTTGAAGAGCATGTCCTTGAGCACTGGCTTGGAGTCGGCGGGCAGGCGCACCAGGATTCCCAATGTCAGGAAGTCGTGGATGACCGACTGGCCGATGTCCAGGATGTCCACGCCGAAGTCCGCGAGAACCTCGGCCAGGGTGGCGGTCAGGCCGGGGCGGTCCTGTCCGGTGACGTGTATGAGAATCAACTGTTCGTTGGGCATGGGCGGCTCCCTCTCGTGAAATTCCCGGGAACCTTCGCATAATTTCCTGCGGCAGTAAATCGCGCACTCAAGGGTTGACCCCATGGACCTATTTGTCTATTTTGCCAAATAGACAAACGACGAGGAAACGCATGTTGAAACAGATGGAATCGGACAAGTCCTACGAACTGACCGCCGAGGTATTTAAGGCCATGGGCCACCCGGCCCGGCTCGCCATGCTGGCGGCCCTGGGCCAGGGAGAGCAGTGCGTCTGCGAGCTGCAGAAGCTGGTGGAGCTGGATATGTCCACCGTGTCCAGGCACCTGGCCGTGCTCAAGCGGGCCGGGGTGGTTTCTTCGCGCAAGCAGGGCAACTGGGCCTATTACCGGCTGGAGCTGGAGTGCGTGGGCGCGTTCATTGATTGTATAGAAACCGCAAAATCGGGAAAGAAGACGAGGTGTTCGCAATGCAGGAACTGAAGATGGCGCCGCAACAGCCGTGCGCCTGCATGAGCGGCGGAAAGCCGCAGGCCAGACAGTGGAGCACGGGCCGCATGACCCTTGCGGGAGGAGCCCTGCTCCTGCTCTGGATGGCCGTATATTCCCAACTTCGGCCCTTTGCCTCCTGGGTCACCGAGTCCCTGCTGGGGCTCGACTCTGCCTCGCACATGGGCGCAGCCGTGGAATTCTTTGTTTACGACACCCCCAAAGTGCTCCTGCTGCTGGCCCTGATCGTCTTTTTCATCGGCGTGGTCCGGTCCTGGTTCACGCCCGAGAAGACACGGGCCATGCTCGCCGGAAAGCGCGAAGTGGTGGGCAACGGCATGGCCGCCTGCCTGGGCGTGCTGACCCCGTTCTGCTCCTGCTCGGCCGTGCCCCTGTTCGTGGGTTTCGTTTCCGCGGGCATTCCCCTGGGCGTGACCTTTTCCTTTCTCATTGCCGCGCCCATGGTCAACGAAGTGGCCCTTGTCTTGCTCTACGGCATGTTCGGCTGGAAGGTGGCCCTGCTCTATCTGGTCACGGGGCTGACCATCGCCATGGCGGCCGGCTGGGTCATCGGCCGTCTGCATATGGAGAAACATTTACAGGACTGGGTGCGCAACCAGCTCTCCATGGGCGGCGCTCCCGCCCATGGCGTCCTGACCCTTTCCGACCGCGCGCGGGCCGGGGTGGAGGCCGTGCGCGAGATCGTGGGCAAGGTCTGGGTCTACGTGGTGCTCGGCATTGCCGTGGGCGCGGGCATTCACGGCTACGTGCCTCAGGACTTCATGGCCTCCATCATGGGCAGGGAGGCCTGGTGGTCCGTGCCCCTGGCCGTAGTTATCGGCATCCCCATGTATACCAACGCCGCAGGCGTGGTTCCGGTGATTCATGCACTTATCGGTAAGGGAGCGGCGCTCGGATCGGCTTTGGCTTTCATGATGTCGGTGATCGCGCTTTCGCTTCCCGAAATGCTCATTCTCAAGAAGGTGCTCAAGGTCCGGCTCATCGTCACCTTTGCCTCGGTGGTGGGCTGCGGGATATTGATTGTGGGGTATCTCTTCAACATGATACTGTGACGCATGAACATACATTCCTATAGAAATCTGTTTCCCATTACCGAGAACAAAGTCTACCTGAGCAACTCCGCATCCACCCCGGCCTCCACGCGGCAGGTGGATGCCATGGCCCGTTTCTTTCAGGATTGGGCCATGCAGGGGCGCGAATGCGTGGATTACTACATGGATCAGGCCGAGGAGGCCCGGGGGACGGTCGCCGATCTCATCGGGGCCGACTGCGAGGAGGTCGCCTTTGTCTCCAACACCTCCATGGGACTCAATGCCGTGGCTCAAGGGCTGAAGCTCGGCCCGGGCGACGCGGTGCTGGTGCCGGTGCCGGATTTCCCGGCCAACGTCTTTGCCTGGAAGAATCTGGAGCAGGACGGGGTGCGCATCGTGGAGGTGCCCAAGCGCGAGGACGGCCGATTCGGCGTGGAGGAGTTGGAAAAATCCCTGGTGCCGGGCGCCAGGGTGGTTGCTCTCAGTTCCGTTGATTTCGTGACAGGATTCGCCGCCGATCTCAAGGCCATCGGTTCGTTTTGCCGGGAAAAGGGGCTGCTGTTCTGCGTGGACGCCATCCAGGGCCTGGGCGTGCTGCCGCTCGACGTCAGGGAATGCGGCATCCACTTTCTGTCCTCGGGCACCTACAAGTGGCTCCTGGGTCAGCGCGGGGCTGCCCTGCTTTATGTTTCCGAGGAGGCGGACCATCTCGTTTCCCTGCCCTGGGCCGGGTGGCGCACCATGGCCGTGGACGGCTGGGAACTGCATTTTTCCCCCAAGAAGGGGGCGAGAAGGCTGGAGCCCGGTTCCCTGGACATCATGGGAGCGCTGGCCGCCAAGGCAGGCCTGGACATCATCGCCGAGGCGGGAATGGCCGGAATTCATACCCGGATCATGGACCTCACGGACATGGTCAAGGCCGAACTGGACAGCCGGAGCCTGGAGGTGGTCAGCCCCTGGGGGCCGGGGAACGTTCCGGCATTGTTTCCTTTTTTGTGGACGATCCGGACAAGGTCGTGCGGGATCTTGCCGCACGCGAGGTTTACTGCACCGCCAGGATGGGTGTGGTGCGCGTCGCGCCGCACTTCTACAACAACGAGGCCGACATCGAGGCGTTCTTCGATGCCCTGGACAGGACGCTGTAACGGCCGGGGGACAAAAACCGTAATAATAATAGAATAGAATGCCATCCGCCTTGTCAGAAAATCGGGGGCAAGCTATACAGAAGGAAACCCGTCACCCGAGTCCCCGCATGGAGGAGGCATGAAATCGGACAGCTCCCAAAGCCTGGTCACTGGCTGCAACGACGAGATGGTCGCAGACGGGGAGTTCTGCTTCATCTCCAGTGCGGAGCGGTTCAATTATGTTTCCAAGCGCATTCGCGAAAAGCTCGCCGACTATGACGAATACGACTTTTCGCCCCGCCAGGTGCGGGCCCTGAACATTTTCTTCGATCTCAGCCAGGAATTCCGGACCCGTGAGATGTTCTACGCCACCAGCCTGAACATCCTGCGCATCATGTTCGGCCTGGAATGCTGCATCTACGTGCTGGAGGACGAGGAGACCTTTTCCCTGGGAGCCTGTTCCGACGGCTACGGCCCGGACCGGGAAAAGATCCGCGGCTGGGACGACGAATTTTGCGGGGAAAAGGTGGAGACCGATACCCATCTGTATTTCCCCATCCGCTGCAATCCCGAATACAACGATCTGCTGCCCTTTATCCCGCCGGACAACATCATCGGCAATTTCGTGATCCACAAGGGCCGCGAGATTTTTCCGGACATGAAGCTGTTTCTGGGCAAGTACGTCAACCGGGTGGGCTACCAGCTGCACAACCGCATCCTGCGCGCCCGCAACCGCGAGCATCTCAACTTCATCCGCAACCTGGTGGAGGACATCGGCCACAACGTCATCGTGCCCAACATTTATTTCAAGCTCTATTTCAACCAGTTGCGGCGCATGATTACCGAGCTGGAGGGCATAGGCGAGAAAATGGAGCGGGTGGAGACCGTGGAGGGCGGGGCCTGCGAGAACTGCGCGAACCGCATCCTCCAGGTGCACGAGAGGATGAAGTCGCAGTTCGACGAAATCTACCGGCACTACGTGCAGACCAGCATGTTTCTGGAAACCCTGCTGCGCCGACGCCATTTCGAGGAAGGCCGTTACGTGCTGGAAAAGAAGCCGTGCAACCCCCGGACCCAGGTCATCGAGCCGCAGTTGGAACGGTACCGGCATCGTCTGGAGGAACGCGGCATCCAGGTCGATCTGGGCATCGGCGGCGCGCCCCCGGACCAGACTATCCGCATGCTCATGGACATGGGGCTCATCTCCCAGGTCTTTGCCAACCTGTTTTCCAATGCCGTGAAATACACCCGCGATGCCGAGCTGCCGGATGGGCGCACGGGACGCTTCCTGTCCTACGGCTGGAAGATTCTCAAGAACCATTTTGCCGAGGGCCTGGACGGCATCCGCATGCATGTCTTTTCCACGGGCGAGCCCTTGCGGCTGGTCAACCCCATGGAGATCTTCGATCCCGGATTCCGCGCCATGGACCTGCCCGCGGAAAGCGGCACCGGGCACGGGCTCTATTTTGTGCGTCAGGTGGTGGAGCTGCACCGGGGCGAGGTGGGCTACCTGCCCTATGAGTACGGCAACGAGTTCTATTTCATTCTGCCCTTCGAGCTGGAGGGGGAACCCACTCCGGTCTTCCCGCCCAAGTATGCCGCCTGAGCATTCTTTGGACCCTTCACTGTCGTGCGAAAATGAGCGGGTTCCGGCAGGGGGAGACCATGCACTCAAAACGCCCGGCGGCCATCTGGCCGCCGGGCGTTTTGAGTGCGGGACGTTCCTTTTCGCAAAAAGGGGGTCAGCCCTTGTAGCCCTGCGCGGGGGATTGCTTGAGAAAGCGCCGGTAGTAGGCCAGGCAGAGCACGGTCATGGGCAGGGCGATGATCAGGCCCAGGAAGCCGAGCAGTTGCCCCCAGACAGACAGGGAGAGCAGGATGAGCCAGGGGGAGAGCCCCATGGCCTTGCCCTGCAGCCTCGGCACCAGGACCGCGTCCTGGGTGAGCTGCGCCACTGCGAACACGCCGCCCACCAGGGCGAAGCCGTACCACAGGCTGTGGCCGTGTATCACGGCGTCCACCCCGGCCAGGGCAAAGGCCGGTATGAGCCCGGCGATCTGGAGATAGGGAACCAGATTCAGGAGCCCGGTGAACATGCCCAGCACCACGGCCAGGGGTAGTCCGATGAGGCTGAATCCCAGGGAAAAGAGCACGCCCATGATCAGGGCGATGAGGGCCTGGGTGCGGAAATAGCGGTTCATGGCCGTGGTGAATTCCTCGAAAAAGTCCACCACGGTCTGCCGGTACTTGCCCGGGATGTACTCCTGCCAGTTGTCGCGGAATTTGCCGAAGTCCAGCAGGATGAAGCTCAGGTACAGGCCGACGACCACCAGCCCGGCCAGGGCCAGCAGGATGTTGGCCGTGCCGCTGATGATCTTCCACATGCCGGGCAGGGCCTTTTTCGCCCCGGCCTGGAGCATCTCGGAAAGTCCGGTTTCACTGAAGAACCTGCGCACGTCCTCGTTCTTGGCCAGGTCGCGAATGGCCTGCCACAGGTCGGGCGGCAGCCGGTCCGCAGCCTTTTGCGCCAGGGCCGAATTGTTGACCAGCTCCGAAAGCGTGGAGCCCATGTGGGAAAGCTCGGAAGCGATGACCGGAACCAGGACCCAGATCAGGCCGACCAAGGCCGCGGTGACCAGCAGCAGTGTCAGGACCACGGCCGCTGGACGGGACTTGATCAGCTTTTGGGTCAGTTCCACCAGCGGGTTGATCATGTAGGCCAGCACCAGGGCGGCCGCAAACGGGAGCAGGGCCTCGCTCAGGTACCCGGCAAGGCTCACGCCCGCCCAGAGCAGGGCCGCGGCCAGGGCGAGACGCACCACGCGGTCGAAGGTATAGGGTCTGTCGCTGTCGAACATGGTCACCGCCGTGTTGGGGTTGTCGTATGATTTTTCTTGGTATCAGGACGCCGCCGATTACTCAACCGCCGCAGTGGGTTGCATTGGCCGCCTTGCCGTGGCAATGAGCGGGGAGAGGTGTACCGTGAAACGACCGGCGCTGTGGCGGATATTCATCATTTTCCTGCGGCTCGGGCTGACCGCCTTTGGCGGCCCGGCCATGATCCCCTATATCCGCCGTCAGGCCGTGGACAGGCAGGGCTGGCTTTCGGAAGAGTCCTTTGCCTTCGGCATGTCCATCACCCAGCTCATTCCCGGGGCCACGGCCATGCAGATGGCCGCCTACGCGGGCCTGCGCGCCCGGGGCGCCTGGGGGGCGGTGGCCGCCTATCTGGGGTTCAGCCTGCCCGCCTTTGCGCTCATGCTCGTCCTGTCCGCGCTCTATTTCTCGGCCCGGGACATCGTCTGGGTGGAGCGTCTGTTCGCGGGGCTCCAGGCCGTGGTTATCGCGCTCATGGCCAATGCGGCCCTGGGCTTTTCCCTGCGCTACCTGGATACCCCGGCCGCATGGGCCCTGGCCCTGCTGGCGGGCGTCTGGCTCGGGCTCAAGGGCAACCCCATCCTGGCCCTGGTCGTGGTCTGCGCGCTGGCCGTGTTCGTGTTTCGCGGGGAGCGGGGCGCATCCTCAGCCGTTCAGCACTCCGCCCTGCACTGCGACCACCGCCGTGCGGCCCTGGGCATGGCCGCGTTCATGCTTGTCGCCGGGGGAGCGCTCTTTCTGCTGGATCCCTCCCTGGGGGACCTTGCCGCGCTCATGGCCAAGATCGACCTGTTCGCCTTTGGCGGAGGCTACGTGTCCGTGCCCCTTATGCTTCATGAGGTGGTTGAGGCCCGGTCCTGGCTCACCGAGCCTCAGTTCATGGACGGCATTGCCCTGGGCCAGGTCACGCCCGGCCCCATCGTCATGACCGCCACCTTCGTGGGCTATGCGGTCAAGGGCCTTCCAGGTGCGGTCGCGGCCACCGTGGCCGTGTTCTCCCCCTCCCTGCTCATCCTCCTGGCGACCACCCCGTTCTACGAGCGTCTTTCCGCGTCGGCAGTGGCCCGCCGCGTGCTCAGGGGCAGCCTCATCTCCCTGGTGGGGCTCATGGCCGCCGTGGCCGTGCGCTTCGCCCTCATCGCCCAGTGGGACTGGACTTCGGCCCTGATCTGCGCCGGGGCCCTGGCCGCCCTGCGCCTGCGGGTGGATATCCTCTGGGTGGTCTGTGCGGGCGGCGTCCTTTCCGTCATGCTGGGCTGAGCCCTTTTCCCCTCTTTTCGGTGCCCTTTTTTTCCTTCGTATTTGTAATGCTTTGACATTGTTTGCCCATGGCGGTACTGTTCATAATCGGAGAAATTTCGAATATCGGGCTTTTTCGAATTTCTCCTTTCTGTTGAACATTGCATACCAAAGTGGGGGCTTATGTCACGGTTGCTCAAGTTGCCTTTCCAGACCAAACTTCTGGCGGGTACCGTCTGTATCGTTGCCGCTGCCATTCTGACCATGACTCTTGTGACGCAGTTCCAGGTCAAGGATTCGCTCACCGAGATGGGGCGAACGTCCATGCAGTCCTTTGGCGAGAGCATGTACAATCTCATGGAAATGCAGCATTCCCTGCTGGCCGACAAGGTCAAGACCGATCTCAATCTCATGCAGAAGGAAATGGCCAAGTACGGCTCCCCGTTCATCAATGCGGGGAACTCCGTGACCATGGACATCGTCAACCAGGTGACCAAGGAAAAGGAGAACGTGACCATTCCCACCATGCAGTTCGGGGGGCATGTCATCAGCGGGACCTATGATTTCGTGGACATGATCCAGAAACAGGTGGGCGGGACCGCAACCATCTTTCAGCTGCTTCCGGGCAAGCTGCTGCGCATTTCCACCAACGTGCTGAAGACGGACGGCCAGCGCGCCGTGGGCACCTACATTCCGGACAGCAGCCCGGTGTACAAGTCCATCATGAACGGCGAGACCTACTACGGCATCGCCTTTGTGGTGAACGACTGGTACCAGACCGCCTACATGCCGCTCAAGGACGCCTTCGGCAAGATCGTGGGCGTCATCTACGTGGGCCGGAAGATCCTGACCCCGGAATTCCGCAAGGCCGTGGAGGCCGCCAAGATCGGCGGCAAGGGCTACGGGTTCATCTTCAACCAGAAGGGCGGCCTGGTGCTGCACCCGAGCCTGGAGGGCGAGAGCCTGGTCGAATATCCGTTCTGGGAGCTCTTCAAGAGCATCAAGGACGGATACGCCACCTACGAGTTCAAGGGCCAGGACAAGCAGGTCTTCATCAAGTATTTCGAGCCCTGGGGCTGGTCCTACGGGTTTTCCATGACCGGCAACGAGATCTTCAACGGCGTGGACCGCAAGCTGCTTCTTTCCAATATCACGGTGGCCGTGCTTTCCCTGGTTGCGGTGGTGGGCGTGCTCCTGTTGCTCATACGGGTGGTCACCAAGCCCCTGCACGAATTGTCCGCCTTCACCGGCGAGGTTTCCCACGGCAACTTCGACGCGGAGATTTCCTATGACGTCAGGGACGCCATCGGCGACACCATCGAGTCGGTGCGGGACATGATCCTGGAGCTCAAGAACAAGCTCGGCTTTTCCGAGGGCATTCTGCGCAGCCTGACCTACCCCTGCGTGGTGGTGGACACCGAGGAAAGGATTTCCTTCGTCAACCAGCAGGAACTGGACCTGCTCCAGAAGGACGGCATTCCCGGAGACTACATGGGCATGAGCTTCTCCGAATTCGTGTACGGCGACCCGGGCCGCGAAACCCAGATGGGCAAGTGCATCAAGGACAGGTGCGTCATCGTGGGCCAGGAAACCCACGGGCAGGGAGCCAAGGGCCGCGAATACGACATTCTTGTGGATATGGCCGTCCTGGAGGACCTGGACGGGAAGGTCATCGGCGCTTTCACCATCGTGACCGAGACCACGGCCATTAAGGCCAATGAACGCCTGGCCAATGAACAGCGGGAGCGCATCGTGCAGGCCGCCCGTTCCGCCGACGAGATCGCCGAGCAGCTTTCCTCGGCCGCTGAAGAGCTTTCCGCCCAGGTGGAGCAATCCTCCAAGGGCACGGGCGTGCAGCGCGAGCGCGCGGCGGAAACGGCCACGGCCATGGAAGAGATGAACGCCACGGTGCTGGAGGTGGCCCGCAACGCCGCGGACGCCGCCGCCAATGCGGACGAGGCCAGGGTCAAGGCCGGCACCGGTGCGGAACTGGTGGACAAGGTGGTGGAAGCCATCGCCCAGGTGGATGCCCGTTCCGCGGAGCTCAAGGACAGCATGGACGCCCTGGGCAGGCAGACCGAGAGCATCGGGGCCATCATGCAGGTCATCGAGGACATTGCGGACCAGACCAACCTGCTGGCCCTGAACGCGGCCATCGAGGCGGCCCGCGCCGGCGAGGCCGGTCGCGGTTTTGCCGTGGTCGCGGACGAGGTGCGCAAGCTGGCCGAGAAGACCATGGACGCCACCAAGCAGGTGGGCCAGGCCATCACCGACATTCAGGACGGGGCCATGCGCAACGTGGAGGCCACGGAGGTGGCCCGCGAATCGGTGCGCACCAGCACCGAGCTGGCCAACCAGTCCGGCGAGGCCATGGAGGAAATCCGTTCCCTGGTGGAACAGTCCGCGGACCAGGTCCGCAACATAGCCACGGCAGCGGAACAGCAGTCGGCCACCAGCGAGGAGGTCAACCGGGCCACCGAGGAGATCAACGTCATTTCCGCGGAAACGGCCACGGCCATGCAGGAGTCCCAGAACGCCATCGAGTCCCTGTCGCAGCTGGCTGGCCAGCTCAAGGAACTCATCGAGCGCATGCAGGAGGCCTAGCCTGGGAATTGTTTGAGAAAAAGAAGGCCCCGCTTCCCTCGGGAAGCGGGGCCTTTGTCTTTGCTAGAATCGGAGGCAGGAGTTGATCCGTTGGGGATGCTGGAACAGGTCCAGGGCCGAGAGGATGTCCGTGGCGATGAGGTCGGCCGAGGCCACGGCCCGGGCCGAGGCGCATTCGCCCTGGATCACGGCGATGCCGATGGTGCACTCGCTGAGCATGAGGCAGTCGTTGCGCCCGTTGCCCACGGCCGCGCAGTGGTCCACGCCCAGGCCGCGTACGAAGTCGCGCTTGGCCTTGCCCTCGTCCCCTTCGCTGATGACGTGCACCGTGCAGGGCAGGCCTTCCAGCTTGTCCTCGCAGGTGCCGTGGGTGTCTGCCGTGAGCACGGTGATCTCCAGGAGCGGGGCCAGGGCCCGGATGCGCTCGGCCACTCCGGGCAGCAAGTCGCCGTCATGGGCGATGGTGCCGTTGTAGTCCATCACGAGATGATTGAGTTCCACCGCGCCGATGCCGTGGATTTCCACGCGCAGCATGTTACTGCTTCCCCGCGCCGAGCATGGCGTTCAGGCCGTCCTTGAAGATCAGCTTGGTGGCAAGTTCGTCGGCGATCTCGGCCAGGTCCATGATCCTTTCCAGGAAATCCAGGATCTGGAGGCGTTTTTCCTCGTCGCCGTTGTCGAATTCGAACTTGCAGTCGCCGTCCTTGAAATATGTTTCCAGCCTGTCGAGATAGTCCATGTCCAGCATAGGGGCCTTCCTTATTCGTGATGGTAGGGCATGCCGCGCAGGATGGTGCCCGCGCGGTAGAGTTGTTCCAGGAGCACGAGCCGCGCCAGCTCGTGGGGCAGGGTCATGTCGCTCAGGCGCAGCTTGACCCGGGCCGCGTTTTTGACCTCGTCCGAGAGCCCGAAGGGACCGCCGATGACGAAGGTGGGGCGCAGGTTGGGGTCCTCGGTCCAGGTGCGCAGCCGGGCCGCCAGCTTCTTGGAGGTGATCCGGTCCCCGAATTCATCCAGGATGATGAGCATGTCCGAGGGCTTGGCCTTGGCCATGATTCCCTCGCCCTCCTTTTTGTTGCGGTCGGCGGCGGGCAGCTTGCCCGGGCCGTCCTTGACCATGCTTTCCTCCAGCTTGAAGAAGCGCGAAAGCTTTTTCCAGTAGTGCTCGCACCCCTGGGCGTAGAATTTTTCCTTGGGCTTGCCCACCCAGATGAAACCGATCTTGCTCATGGCCTAGACGTTCTTGAGTTGGGCCGTGAGTCGGCCGCCGATGTAGTCCAGGCGCACATAGCCGCCCCCGGCCAGCATGCCGGGGTTGATCACCGTGCTCGCGCCGATGGTGTCCGTGCCCCTGGATTCGTGGATGTGGCCGGTGAGCACCAGGGCGGGCTGCTTTTCCTCGATAAAGCGGCGCACCACCGGGCTGCCCACGTGCTGGCCGTTGCCGATCATGTCCAGCCGGGTATTCGCGGGAGGTTCGTGGATGGCCAGGATGAGCGTGTCGAAGCGCATGGATTCCGCGCGTTCGAAGCATTCCTCCAGCCATTGCTCGATGGTGGATTCGGGAACCTCGCCGGGGGTGCCGAAGGGGGTGGGCGTGGAATGGCCGATGCCCATGATGCCGAGGCCCGGGGCGAGCCTGCGGATCTGCAGATGCAGGTTGATGCCCAGGTCGTCCAGGTGCCGCGCCACGGCCTCGGTGTCCATGTTGCCGGGCTGGGCCAGGATGGTGCGGTTGTATGCCTCCACCGCGCCGATGACGCCCTTGATGGCGCTCGGGGTGCCGTGGTTGGTCAGGTCGCCGGTGATGATGACGCCCTCGGCCCCGGCGAGCTCGGGGATTTCCGCCAGCACGCTGGTGGATTCGTGGATGTCGCCGAACGCGATCCAGTACATTGCGGTCCTCCGGAAAATCGATGTTGGTCGCCCACAGGGTAAGGGGAAACCGGCCCGCTATCAAAGGTTTTTTCCGGATCAGAACCAGCGCTTGCGCACGAAGACGGCGGCCATGGCCACGGCCAGGACACCCATGACGCCGAGAATGATGAAATAGCCGTAGTGCCACTTGAGCTCGGGCATGTACTCGAAGTTCATGCCGTAGATGCCCGCCACAAAGGTCAGGGGGATGAAGATGGTGGCCACCAGGGTCAGCACCTGCATGATGCGGTTGGCCTGCATGCCGGAAAGGGAGATCTGGAGTTCGATCATGCCCTGCATGATTTCCGTGAGGGCCTTGACGGCGTCCGCTACCTGGTTGGCGTGGTCCCCCACATCCCGCAGGTAGGGGAGCGCATCCTGGCCGAAGCCGTTCTCCTCGTCCCGGATGAGTTCCGAGACCATCTCCCGGATGGGCATGAGCGTGTTGCGCAGGATGATGTTCTCCCGCCGCAGCCGGTAGAGTTCCTGGAGCTTGTTCTGGGACTGCCTGCGTTCCAGAGCGGTTTCCAGTTCCTCGGCGCGGGAGCTGATCTGTTCGAGGGTGCCGTAGTATTTGTCTATGATGGCGTCGAGCAGGGCCACCACCAGGTAGCTGCCCCCGGCCGCGCGGATCTTGCGGCCCTTGCGGACGCGTTCCAACACCCCGTCGAAGCGCGAGGTCTTTTTTTCCTGGAACAGGATGACCACGTCGTCCTTCCAAAGAATGGCCATGTGCTCGTGGGTGATGCAGCCCCGGGACCGGTCGAATCCGGCGTCCTTCAGGACGATGAACAGGGAGTCGTCCTCCTGCCATTCCAGCTTGGGATGCTGGCCCGTGTTCATGATGTCTTCGAGCACCAGGGGGGAAATGGAGAACCATTCCCCGATGGCCCGGATGATCTCCGGGTCGTGAACCCCCACAAGGCGCAGCAGGGTCGTCCTGTCCGCGTGGATGTCGGGCTTCCCGGCCATGCCGGGCAGGGGCAGATGTCCTCGAACACGTCCGGGTTGTAGGAGAGCATGCACAAGGTTGGGGTGAAGTCCTGCACGGCCCCGGCATAGATGAGCGATCCGGGGGCGGAGTCCTTTTTGACCGAGCGCCATTGGAGAAAATCGAACATGGGCTACTCCGTTTCCTGCTGCAGGTGGATGGTCCGGGTGGGGAAGGCGAACCCGACGCCCTCGCCTTCGAACTTGCGGACAATGGCCAGGTTGATGCGCTGCTGGACGTCCATGTATTCGTTGTAGTCCGGGGATTCCACGTAGAAGACCACCTCGAAGTCCAGGCTGCTGTCCCCGAAGCGGGCGAAATGGGCCCGGTCAAAGGTGGCGCGCGGCGTTTCATCGACGATGGCCTTCACGTATCCCGGTATGGCCTCAAGCTGGTGCGAGGGGGTGGAATAGAGCACGCCGAAGCCGAAGACCACGCGGCGGCGGGACATGCGCCGGTAGTTCTTGACCCTGGAGCCGGTCAGGTCCGAGTTGGGCAGGATGATCTGTTCGCCCGAAAGGCTGCGGATGCGCGAGGTCTTGAGTCCGATGTGCTCCACGGTTCCCAGGAGGTCGCCCACGATGACGAAGTCGCCGATGACGAAGGGGCGGTCGAAGAGGATGGCGAAATAGCTGAACAGGTCCCCGAGGATGGCCTGGGCCGCAAAGCCCACGGCGACGCCGGCGACGCCGAGACCGGCCAGGATGGTGCCCACCTTGACCCCGAAGTTGTCCAGGATGAAGGCCAGGGCCAGCACCCAGGCAACGCCCTTGACCACGGGAAGCACCACCTTGCCCCGGTGCTCGGCCAGGGAGGATCCCCGGGCGCGCAGGTAGATGTCCAGGAACAGCCGCAGCCCGTTGAAGAGCAGCGAGATGGTGGTGATGGTGAACAGGATCAGGAACAGGTGGTCCAGGAAGGATCTCGCCGCGGCCCCGAGGAAGAGGGATTCGCAGAAGAACCAGGCCGCGAACAGGTTCAGCAGCCAGTACAGGGAGCCCAGGAGCATGTCCGCGAGCAGCGGGTCCAGACGGGAGCCGTCCTTCTGCGCCCAGCGGTTCAGGCGGACCTTGGCCAGGCGCCGCAGCAGCGCTGCTGCGGCCAGGGCGGCCAGCAGCAGTCCCAGGGCCACGAGCATGGCCACGGGGTCGGATTCGAGGAACGGGCCGGTCATGGCCTTGATGGTTTTCGTCATGGTGTCCATGCCGCCTTGATATCAGAATTTCGGCACAGGACAAGCCCGTGCGGGGATCAGGGCGTCGCGCCCGGCTTCACCAGGATGATGACCCGGCGGTTGCGGCTCTGGTTGTCGGGCAGCGGAGCACCCGCTCCGTCCGTGTTGGGCGCGATGGGCCGGGTGTCTGCCAGGCCCATGACCTTGATGTCGTCCTTGGGAAAACCCCGGGCAATGAAGAACCGGGCCACGGATGAGGCGCGGGCCGAGGAGAGCTCCCAGTTGGACGGGTACTTGTCCGAATGGATGGGGATGTTGTCCGAGTGTCCTTCGATGACCAGCTCATACTGCTGCTCGGTGAGCGGCCCCACGATGCGGTCCAGGATGGTTTTGGCCCGGCCCGTGAGCGTGGCGTCCCCCAGCTTGAAGAACACCGCGCCCTTGAGGTTGATGGCCACGGCGTCGGGCCGCAGCTTCAGGGACAGGGCCTCGGTCTCCTGGCCGATGCTCCTGCTGAGCTCCTTCTGGAGCGCAAACAGGTTTTTCCTCTTTTCTCCGGCCGGGTCCTTGGCCGTCTCGGCGGGCGCGGCCTTGCCCTTCATGGCCTCGGACATGATGGAGGACATGGTCTGGTAGCGGGCCGGGTCCACCTTGGAAACTGTGACCATGAGCACGAAAAAGCACAGCAGCAGGGTCATCATGTCCGCAAAGGACAGGGCCCAGTTGCCCTGCTCCTGCCGCTGGCGGCGCTCCGTGGTGAAGAATGGGGGCTTGTGTCCGGTCATGGCCAACCCCTAGCGGGCCTCGATGGAGGACCACTTGCGCGGCGGCAGGTAGCCCTTGAGCTTGTCCGTGATGATGGCGGCCGGGGTCTTGTCCTTGATGTGCAGGATGCCGTCGCGGAACACGCACATGAGGATGGTGCGTTCCTCCACCCGGCGTTCCACCTTGTTGGCGATGGGCAGATAGAAGAGGTTGGCGAAGAGCACGCCGTAGAGGGTGGTGGTCAGGGCCGTGGCCATGCCCGGGCCCACGCGGGTGATGTCGTCGCCCATGCCCTGCATCATGGCGATGAGCCCGATGAGCGTGCCGATGATGCCGAAGGCCGGGGACAGGGCGGCCATGGTGCGGTAGATGCCCGCCGCGTAGGTCTCCTGGGCGTGGTACTGCTGGATGCGGTTGTCGAAGATTTCCCGGAGCTCTTCCTTGTCGTAGCCGTCCACCAGCATCTGCAGGCCGTCGCGCAGGAATTCGTTGTCGATCTTTTTCAGGGATTTCTCCAGGTAGTCGTCGCCCTTGCTGGCGGCTTCCTTGGAGATCTGCACCAGCACCTTGATGTAGTTGGCGATGGGCAGTTCCTCGGCCGTGAACGCGGTCATGAACAGGCCGAACACGCGCATGACTTCCTTGAGCGGGTAGCAGATGAAGGTGGCCGCGACGGTGCCGCCCAGGACGATGGCCAGGCCCGGCAGGTTGATGAACACGGCCACCGAGTCGGTGGCGAAGAAGGTTGCCGTGCACAGGATGACGATCCCGGCGATGATTCCGAATATGGTGGCTATGTTCACGAGGTCTTGACCCCCTTGGCGGCCTTGATCAGTTCAATGAGTTCTTCCTGGATGTCGTCGGCTTCCATGTCGTCCACCGGGCCCCGGTTCTCGGCCTCTTCCATTACCACCTGGGCGATCTTCTTGGCCAGGTTGGCCTGGATCTTCCTGTTGGCGTCTCCGTCGGCCAGGGACATGAGCACTCCGAGCTTGTAGTAGCCCAGATCGGCAAAAACCTGCTTCAGGGTGGCGTTGTCCACGAAGATGATGTCGTTGACGTCCTCCAGGTCCTCGACCTTCTTTTTCTTCCGCTGGACCTTCTTGAAAAAGTCCGCGGGCTGTTCGGCGGCCCAGGCCAGGGCGTTCTTCTTGTGGAAGAGGAACAGGCTTTCCGGCACTTCGCTGTTGGCCATCTTCTTGTAGAGGATCTGGGGATCGGCCCCCAGCTCCTCGGCCAGGTCGAAGATGTCGATGAGCTCCAGCTCCAGGTTGAGCGCCCCGCTCTTGTTCAGTTCCTTGTACAGGTTGGAAGCCACCTGGAAGAAGTTTTCCGCGTCCTTGATCCGGATGAACAGGTCGTCGAAGGCCTTGGCTCCCTTGCCCTTGGTCACTTCGATGATCTTGAGGCGCTGGAGTTGGTCCACGGTGGAGCGGATCTCGCTCTGTGGCGTGAGCAGGATGTCCTTGATCTGGCGCGAGAGCTCGGTCAGGCTCATGCCCGCCTTGTAGTTGGGGTGTTTCTTCTGTTCGATGGGCGGCAGATGGGCGTGGACCCTCCAGGCCATCTCCATGATGCGGCAGATGCTCAGGAAGGTGTTTTCCCCGGCCCGGGAGGCGTCCAGGCGCGTCTTTTTCCGGAGTTTCTCGATGAGCAGCCGGGTCAGGTGCTGGATGGTCTTGGGGCATTTTTCCAGAAGGCTCTGGATGATGTTCTCGGTGAGCACCATGAGCTCGCAGAACTCCGAGGCCTCGGCCGAGGTTGAGCGCGGCAGCCCGGTGAGCGCCCCCATCTCCCCGAATATCTCGCCCTTGCCCACCTGGTCGAGGACGATCTTGCGGTTGTCCACGGTGCGGTAGAGCGTCACCGTGCCCTTCTTGACCATATAGGCGTATCCGGCCTGCTGGCCTTCCTTGAAGATGACCTGGTCCTTGAAGAAGGTTTTCACGTTCTGGACGTTTTGCTTGCTGGTCATGGCATCCCTTCATGCAGCCCTGTAGAGTGAATATTCCGAACCATAGGAAATTTCGTTCTTATTTAGCCATTATTTCCGGAAAAGTACAACAATTGGCTGCTTTTCTGCAGGGAGTGCCTGGGGATTATTATTTTGCCAGAATGCGTCCTGTGGCGATTTTTCGCGTGCGGTTGAGAAATCTTCAAGACTCTTGTGGACAAACGACGGGGGGAATTATACCCTCGCCTGCACAAAGCTATAGCCATTTCTGAAAACCGACGATATAGAGAGCCCGGACAAACCGGCTTCGGGCTGGAATAACGAATGCGAGGGTAATCATGGCTCTTTTCAATAAAAAGAACATCGCCGAAGGCAACCCGGGCGAGTTGAACGCCTTTCTGGGCGTGGGCACCGAATACCGGGGCAAGCTTGACTTCGTGGGCACAGTGCGTATAGACGGCTCCTTTGAAGGGGAAATCTCCACCGACGGCACCCTGGTGTTGGGCCGCGAGGCCACCATCAAGGGCACCGTGCGCGTCGGAGAACTCAGTTCCTGCGGCAAGATCCTGGGCGACGTCGCGGTGCAGGGCAAGGCCGTCCTGCAGCAGACCTCGACCCTGGAAGGCAGCCTTGTTGCCGAAAAGCTCGTGGTGGAACAGGGCGCCGTGCTCCAGGGCGATATTTCCATGACCGGGGGCTTTGTGCGGACCGTGGCGCCCAGCGCCGACAATGTGGTCCGCGCCGACTTTGCTCCCGCAGCCGAGTTCGCGGACGAATTCCCCGAGGAAACCGAAGAAGAACAGCAGGCCGAAGCCGCGGGCGGCGTCAGTTAGTCCGCAGGCCGCCTTGAGGAGGTTGTCACATGTTTGAACTCGTTATCATCACCAAGGACAGGGAACGCGTGGTCTACAAGGCCGAAAAGAAGCTCGACGTGGAATTGGAGCGTCAGCGTCACGTCCGTTCCCTGGGTGAAGGCGTCGCGGAAATCCGCGAAGTCAAGGCTGGCAAGAAGAAGTAGTCTTCCGTAAACGTCGGAAGAACAAAGGCGGCTCTCGGGCCGCCTTTTTTTGCGCCCGGCGCAATGAAGAAAGGGACCGTTGTCGGTCCCTTTCCTGAATCAAGTGGAGGATGTTTCTTGTATTTTCATGGCCTGCTCTGAGGAGGCCTTGTGAGGGGGCCGCTTGGGCGGCCCGGCTGGTTCGGGGGCCGGGCCGCCACGGATGCGGGCTGTATGGTAATGACCTGTCTTTCCTCAGGGCCTCGGTTTTCCAACCAGGGCGCTGGGTGGGGAGTAGTCCGGTACGAGGGGGTGGGGAGAGGTCCGGACGTGCACCCTGGCCAGAGAGGGGATGGCCCCGTCCACGAAGTGGGCGGAATGACAGGTCCCCGTAACAATCCTGAGCCGCGCTCTTCGCCTTCCGGGACGGAGCCGCACCGGGCTCCAATCCTTGAGAAGGCGCAGGAGCCTTCTAGCTGCTTGTGTCAGAGTGGTGAGAGTAGCGGTATTCATGCTGTTCTGTCCTTGTTGGATCCCTATAAGCAGGGGGCGTGCCAAACACGGAAAAGCAGCAAAAACAGCCGGTTGAGTTGATCGGGTGATCAAGGCGGTTGTGCAGCTCTTGCACAAAGCTGCACAATAAGGTGCAGGCATATTGCACTTGTGTGCAGGAAGAGCTGTTATTCCGGCATGACTAGGAGGTAATAGCCCACAGCCACAAGGCCGATGCTCAGGGCGCGCAGGGTCTGGTTCCAGGCGATGAGCCTGGCGGCCATGCCCGGCTTGAAGATCCCCGCGTAGTACGGGAACTGGTGCCGGAAGGCGCGCATGGGCGAGGACAGGAAGTTGGCGATGAGCAGGGCCAGCACCACCTGGTGCGGCTGGAGCACCCCGGCCGTGAGCAGGGCCGCGGCCGTGGACAGCCCGCCGTGGATTTCGCCCAGCAGGTAGACCGCGATGATGCTGATGGCCTCGGGCGGCAGGAAGTCGAAGACGCCCATGTTGTCGCCCATGGTCTGCTGCAGCCACTGGAACACGCCCCAGTGCTTTGCCAGGAAGATGAGCGTGAAGATGGGGATGGTGACGTAGGCGATCTTGGGCAGCCGCTTGCGGAACCGTTTCCAGGCGCGGGCCAGGGGATGTTCGTTTTTGCGGTTTTCGGCGGCCTCGTCCAGGCGGCAGGGCACGCAGCCCTCGGGCAGGGGCGGCAGCACGAAGTGGCCCACCAGCACGATGCCTCCGGTGCGCAGGAGCGCGGCAAAGGCGCTCAGGCCCACATAGGCCCAGCCCGCATAGGGCGAGGCGCTGAAATAGCCCAGGATCATGCCGTAGAGGCTGGGCAGGTGCAGGAAAAAGGTGGGGAAGCTGTTGAACAGGTTGGAAAAGAGCAGCTCCCGGTCGTTGATCTGGCCCTTGTCGTAGGCCTCGGCCAGCATGCTGTTGGCCGTGAATCCGGAAAAGAAGGCCATGGAAAAGCTGGCCGCGGCAATGTCCTTGAGCCGGCCCAGGCGCGCCAGGGGCGCCGCCAGCACGGCCACATGGCGCGTCCAGTTCAGGGTCTCAATGAGGATGCCCGCAAACAGGCCCACGCTGATGAAGAAGATCAGGCGCACCAGCGGCCAGAGCAGCCCGTTGTAGATCTCGGGCCAGGTAAGCGAATCCATGCGGCCCTATTTCCTTTTCTTGGGCTTGATTTTCTTGAGGCCGGGAAGCTCCTCGTCACTCATGCGGATGGTGTTCTTTTCGGCCGGGAACCTGCCGTGGCGCACGTCCTCGCAGTAGCGCGAAAGGGCCGTGGTGGCCTCCTTGCCCAGTTCTGCATAGCGGCGCACGAACTTGGGGGTGAAGCGGTCGAACATGCCCAGCACATCGTGCCAGACCAGGATCTGGCCGTCCGTGACGTTGCCCGCGCCGATGCCGATGGTGGGCACCGGGATTCGGGCGGTGACCAGTTCCGCCGCCTCGGCGGGCATGGCTTCGAGCACCAGCGAGAATATCCCCGCGTCCACCAGGGCCAGGGCGTCCTCCACCAGGGTCTGCACGGCCTCGGCGGTCTTGGCCTGGGCCTTGAATCCGCCGAAGGCGTTGACGCTCTGGGGGGTGAGCCCCAGGTGCCCCATGACCGGGATGCCCGCGTCCACGATGGCGCGGATGCGTTCGGCCATGTTCCGGCCCCCCTCCAGCTTCACGGCCTTGGCGCGGCCTTCCTGCACCAGGCGGCCCGCGTTGGCCACGGCCTGCTCCAGGCTGACGTGGTAGGACATGAAGGGCATGTCCGCCACGAGCAAGGCTTTTTTCACGCCCCGGCTGGCGGCACGGGTATGGTGGATCATCTCCTCCATTGTCACGGAAAGGGTGTCCTCGTGGCCGAGGACCACCATGGCCAGGGAGTCGCCCACCAGCACCAGGTCGGCTCCGCTTTCGTCGGCGGTGACGCCGGTGGCGTAGTCGTAGGCGGTCAGGCAGGCGATCCTGGAATCTCCGCCCTTCATGGCCTGGATGTCCGGGGCGGTGACTGTCTTGCGCGCCTTGCCCGCGCCGTAGGGCTGGGAGGTGTTGCTCATGTGCATCTCCGAAAAGGTTGTTTGTGGGGAAGGGCCTTCCGAAGGAATTCTTAAACCAATGTGCGCCCCGTGGCAAAGGGCGCGGGGGCGGTGGCAAAAAAAAGGCCGCTGCCCGAAGGCAGCGGCTTGGGCTCTTCCCTTGTGAGTCGCTTACATGGTGCCGAAGTTTTGGAGCACCCAGACGACACGGCCCACGGTGCGGGCCGCCATTTCCGAGGCCGGAATGGTCAGGTCCGCATGCTGGTCGTTGTCGGCCTTGAGCACGAACTCTTCGTTCTTGAGGTAGGCGCGGCGGATCATGAGGCCCTGGTGCGGGAAATGCACGGCCACCAGATCGCCGTCCGGATGCTGTTTCTGGTTCTGGTCGATCCCCACGAACGCGCCGCGGTTGATGACCGGTTCCATGCTGGCGGAATCCACCTTGACCACCTGCAGGTTGGGGCGGGCGTAGGATTCCGGGATGGACAGCTCTTCCAGGGGCTGGGGCTCCCAGGAGCCGTTGGCCGAGGAGCCGGCCATGGAGGACACGGACACCACGCGGCCGCGGGAGTTCATGCGGCCATACGGGGTCGGGGCCTCGCGCAGGATGGTGTCTGCGGGGATCTTGGCCTTGCTTGCGTTGAGGTAGACCGGCTCAACGCCGTCGGCCAGCCAGTCCGGGTCCAGACCGTGGCTGCGGTAGAGTTTCAGGAACCATTCTGCCGGGATGGAACACCGGCGTTTGGCGTCGGATATGCTGGATTGGCGGACATCGAGAACCTCGGCCAGTTGGACCTGGGTACGCGCGCCCGTGGCTTTCTTGATGCGTTCAAGGGCTTCCTCAAACCACTTGCGCTGCGCCTCGTCGCATTTTTTTCTCAGTTTGGGCATGGTGGGCACTCCTGTTACGGTTGCATAGCGTTCGCTATCGTTTGGGCCCCCGAGGGATGACGGATAATGACGGGGGCGGGGTTCACGGCTCTCTCTATGCCTTCCTGGACAGAATACTCATGGCTGTAACCAGGATATTCTTTCCTCGAAGTTTATCGGGGTGAACCCCTAGACAAATTGGGGGATTCCCCCAGATTTGTCAAGGTAATGATAAGTATTCTTAATCGGGTGAACGTACGAAAACGGGGCCATTCATATGAATGGCCCCGAAATTGTTGGGTTTTATCCGATATATGGATCTTTTATAATATTATTGGAAGTACTGTAAAAACGGACTGTCCGGAGTGAAGATGAATCGGGAGTTGTCCTTGAGGCCCTTGCGGTAGGCGTCCAGGCTGCGCTTGAATGCGTAGAACTCGGGGGATTGCCCCAGGGCTTCTGCGTAGATACGGGTGGCTTCGGCGTCGCCCTCGCCTCGGATGATGGCCGCTTCCTTGTTGGCTTCGGCCAGGATGATGGACCGTTCCTTGTCGGCCTGCGCCTTAATGCGGGCCGATTTTTCCTCGCCTTCGGAGCGGTACTGCTTGGCCTGGCGTTCACGCTCGGCCTTCATGCGGCCGAAGATTGCGCTGGCGTTTTCCGTTGGCAGGTCGGTGCGCTTGATGCGTACGTCCACCACCTCGATTCCGTAGGGCAGCAGCTGTTTCTGGGTCCGTTCGGTCACGTTGGACATGATCTCGCTGCGCTTGTGGGAAACCACCTCGATGAGGGTGTAGCGCCCCAGGCTGACGCGGAGCTGGGAGCGGATGATGTCGTCCAGCCGCGCCTGCGCGCCCGGGATGGTGCGCACCTTCTGGTAGAAGAGCAGGGGGTTGGCGATGCGCCACTTCGCGTAGGAGTCGATGTTCATGTACTTCTTGTCTTCGGTGGTGATTTCCTCGGGCTTGGCGTCGTAGTCCAGGATGCGCGAGTCAAAGTAGACCACGTCCTGGACAATGGGCAGCTTGAAGTGCAGGCCCGGTCCCAGGGCGTTGGGGTGCACGGGCTTGCCGAGCTGGAGCACGATGGCCTGCTCGGTCTGGTCCACGGTGAACATGATCTGGGTCAGCAAGAGTGCGCCCACCAGGATGCCCGCTATCAATATGATTGTCTGTTTCTTCATTATGCTGTGCCTCCGCGCCTACTGCTTGGTGTTGGTGCTTTCGCCCTTGCCGCGCTGGATTCTGTCCAGGGGCAGGTAGGGCACGGATTTCTTGAGTGCGTCGTCGGACAGGATCAGCTTTTCCGCCTCGGGGTTGGAAAGGATCTCTTCCATGGTCTCGAGGTAGAGGCGCTTCTTGGTGATGTCGCGGGCCTTGTTGTACTCCTTGAGCACCGCCAGGAACTTGGAGGCGTCACCCTCGGCCAGCCGGACCTTGGCTTCTTTGTAAGCCTGGGAGGCATTGACGATGCGGGCCGCCTGGCCCCTTGCCTTGGGCAGGATGTCGTTGGCGTAGGCCTGGGCCTCGTTTTCGAGGCGGCTCTTGTCCTCGCGGGCCGAGGCGACGTCCTTGAACGCGTCCACCACCTGATCCGGCGGATGCACGTTCTGGAGCTGCACGGCCACGATGCTGATGCCGCACTTGTAGGAATCGAGAATGCCCTGCATGAGTTCCCGGGTGCTGGCCTGGATCTCCTGCTTGCCCGTGGTCAGGGCGTCGTCGATCCTGCTTTTGCCCATGACCTCGCGCATGGCCGCGCTGGCCGCGTTCTTGATGGTGCCTTCCACGTCCATGACGTTGAACAGGTATTCCTTGGCGTCCTTGATCATGAACTGCACGATGAACTGCAGGCTGACGATGTTCTCGTCGCCGGTGAGCATGAGGGATTCATCGGGCACGCCGCGTTCCTGCCCCTGCCGGAAGGGCACGGAGCGGTTGCGGGTCATGGACCGGAAGCCCATTTCGATGCGCTGGATCTGCGTCACCTTGGGGGTCAGCACGCTTTCCACCGGATAGGGAATATGGTAGTGCGGCCCAGACGTGGTGATGCGTGAAAATTCGCCGAAACGCTTGACGACGCCCACTTCGTCCGGTTCCACTATGTAGATGCCGGAGAGGAGCCAGAGCACGCCCAGGGCCAGGAAAATGAGTTTCCCGCCGGGCAGCTTGAAGTTCTTGAACTTCTTGAACTGCTCGTTGAAGTCGTCGAATCCGGGGGGCGTGCCGCCGGAGTTCCCCTGCCGTTGCTTTTGGAGTTTGTCCCAGTCCCAGTTCATAATAGGCCAGAAATAGGCATTTGCGCGGGATTGGTCAAGAAATCCCGAAAATAATAACATTTGATACGCGAAAAACGTCGGGGAACCGAACATGAAATCGATCAACAGGGAGATATTCCGCGCCTACGACATACGCGGCGTGGTGGACCGGGATTTCGACCCCGAATGGGTGGAGCGCCTGGGCCGGGCCTGCGGCACCTTTTTCAGGGCTCGCGGCTGGCAACGAGCCCTTGTGGGCCACGATTGCCGGGCCACATCCCCGGAATATTCCCGCAGCCTCGCCCGGGGGATGAACGCCGCCGGGGTGGATGCGGTGCTGCTGGGGCAGGTCTCCACGCCCATGTTCTATTTCGCGGCCCGGCATCTGGATTTCCAGGCAGGGGTCATGGTTACGGCCAGCCACAACCCCCCGGACCAGAACGGCTTCAAGGTCTGGGGCGGCCGGTCCACCATCCTGGGCGAGGATATCGTCTCCCTGCACGACCTTATGGTCTCCGGCGAGTTCGCATCGGGCCCGGGCCTGACCTCCTGGCACGATATCCTGCCCGCCTACGAACGGGACCTGCTTTCCCGCGTGCGCCTGGAGCGGCCGGTGCGGGTGGTGGTGGACGGCGGCAACGGCACCAGCGGCGAGATCACGGCCCGTCTTCTGGAGCAGGCCGGGGCAGAAGTGGTGCGCCTGTATTGCGAGCCGGACGGCAATTTTCCCAACCATCATCCCGATCCGGTGGTGGAGGAGTATTCCACCGACCTCAAGGCCAGGGTGCTGGAGGCCGGGGCCGAGGTGGGCGTCGGCCTGGACGGCGACGGCGACCGCATCGGGGCCGTGGACGAGCAGGGCCGCCTGCTGTTCGGGGACCAGCTCCTTGCCGTGTACGCCCGGGAACTGCTCCGGGAGGTTCCCGGAGCCACCGTGCTCGGGGACGTGAAATGCAGCCACCTGCTGTTCGCCGACATTGCCGCGCACGGCGGCAACCCGGTCATGTGCGAGACCGGCCATTCCATCGTCAAGGCCCGCATGCTCGAAACCGGGGCGGCCCTGGGCGGCGAGATGAGCGGGCACATGTTTTTTTCCCACGGTTTTCACGGATTCGACGACGCCACCTTCGGGGCCCTGCGCCTGGTGGAGATCCTCAGCCGGGGCGACAGGCCCCTGTCCGGGCTCCTCGACGGCTGGCCCGAGACCAGCAGCACCCCGGAGATACGCATGGCATGCCCAGAGGCGGTCAAGTTCGAGGTGGTGCGCCGGGCCCGGGAACATTTCTCCAAGGATCATGAAGTGATCGACATGGACGGCGTGCGGGTGGTATTTCCCGACGGGTGGGGCCTGGTTCGGGCCTCCAATACCCAGGCCGTGCTGGTGCTTCGTTTCGAAGCGGAATCTCCGGAGCGGCTGCAGGAGATTCGCCAAGGCATGGAGGAACCGCTCATGCGCTGGATAAGGGAACTCGAGGCCTAACCATGTCGGTCGTTTTTCGTTGGGATGGCCTTTTCCGCTGGCTCCGGGCCAAGCTGCTGCGCAGCGAGGTGGTGGTCACCGGCCATTGCCGGATGTGCGGCGAGTGCTGCCGCGACATCATGATCCTGGACGGCGGCACCTGGGTGAGCAGCGAACGGGCCTTCCGGAAGCTGGTGGACAGGAAGCCGGAATATGCGCGTTTTTTCGTCACCTGCACGGATGACCGGGGACCGCTGTGCTTCACCTGCCGTTATCTCAGCGACGAGGGGATCTGTCTGGACCATGACAACCGGCCGGAGATATGCAGGCGCTATCCCTCGCCGCGTATCTACTACCGGGGCTGCGACCTGCGCGCCGACTGCGGGTATTCCTTCCGGGCGTTGACCTTTCGCCGGGCCTGGTGGCAGTTTCGGGGCAAGACCTCGCCTCCGTTCGGGGAGGTGCTCAAAGGCAAGCTGGACCTGCAACACAAGGACGATACGGGCTCATGAAAAAGTATTTCCTCATCTTCATTCTCATTGCCGCCGTGGTTGCCGGGGGTTCCTATTTCCTGCTTTCCGGAAATTCCGAGACGATCCGCATCATCAAGACCGCCGCCGTGGAGCGCGGTACGGTGCGCAAGGTGCTGGAGGCCACGGGCATCATCAAGGCCCAGGTGGGCGCCATGCTCAAGATCGGCGCGCGGGCCACCGGCACCCTGGAAAAGGTCGAGGTCAAGGTGGGCGACCCGGTCCGGGAGGGCGATCTGGTGGCCGTGGTGGACGACCGCGAGATCCAGGCCAAGGTCGCCGAGGCCAAGGCCAAGATCAAGCTGGCCGAGGCCAAGTACGCCTACGCGGCCAAGAACCTGCCCCGCCAGCGCAAGCTGGTGCGCCAGAAGCTGGAGCCTCAGGACACCTTGGACCAGGCCGAGCAGGAAACCCAGGTGGCGCGCTTCGAGCTGGAGGCGGCCAAAGCCACCCTGGAGACCCTGCGCATACAGCTGACCTACTGCAAGATTTACAGCCCCATCGACGGCATTGTCAGCCAGGTGGCGGCCCAGGAGGGCGAGACCATCGTTTCCGGGCTCAACGTTTCCAACCTGGTGACCATCCTGGCCCCGGAACGGCTGGAGATGTGGATATACGTGGACGAGACCGACATCGGCCGGGTGGCCGAGGGCATGCCCGTGGAATTCACGGTGGACTCCTTTGCGGACAAGGTTTTCAAGGGCTCGGTGGAGCGCGTCTATCCCGAGCCGGAGATCCGCGACAACATCGTCTACTACCGCGCCCTGGTCACGGTGACCGGGGAGCAGGCCGGTTTCCTGCGCCCGGAAATGACCACCCAGTGCAGGATCATCGTGGAGACCCGGAGCAATGTGCTCTCCATTCCCAACTCGGCCCTCAAGTGGGTGGCGGGCCGCCAGGTGGTCTATGTGGGCGAGCCCGAGGGCAATGAGCCCCGCGAGGTGGTTCCCGAGCTGGGCCTGCAGGGTCTGGAGCGCAGCGAGGTCCTTGCCGGGCTCAAGGAGGGGGAACCCGTGGCCACGCAACTGGTCATCCCCGGCCGCAAGCTCGGGGAAAAGGGCATTTAGCATGACTGCGGCCATCAGCCTGGAAAACGTCACCAAGACCTTCTGGCAGGAGCCCGAAAAAGACGGAAGCGCCGCTGCCGAACGCCGCGGCGTGCGCGTGCTCAAGGACATCACCCTGGAGATCGAGCGGGGCGAGTTCGTGGCCCTGCAGGGCACTTCGGGGTCGGGCAAGTCCACCCTGCTGCAGATCATCGGCCTGCTGGACCGGCCCTCCAGCGGCGAGTACCGGCTCATGGGCGACGACGTTTCCGGGCTGAACGACGACGCCCAGTCCGACCTGCGCAACCGTTCCCTGGGGTTCATCTTCCAGAGTTTTTATCTCATTCCCTATGCCACGGCCCTGGAGAACGTGATCCTGCCCGGCCTGTATTCGGGCGCGCACCGTTCCGACCTGCGCCGCCGAGCGGCCGAGCTGCTGGAGCGCGTGGGCCTGGGCGATCGCATGGACTTCAAGCCCGCCAGCCTTTCCGGCGGCCAGCAGCAGCGCGTGGCCATGGCCCGGGCCCTGCTCAACGAGCCGGACATCATTCTGGCCGACGAGCCCACGGGCCAGCTCGATTCGGCCACCAGCGCCGAGATCATGGCCCTGTTTCGGGACGTGAACCAGGGCGGCAAGACCATCGTGCTGGTGACCCATGACGAAGAGGTCGCCGCCATTGCCCGGCGGACCATTCACCTGTCCGACGGCAGAATCGCATGACGCGGCTGTTGCGGCGTTCCGCGTTCGAAGGGGCGGAATCCGTTTTCAGAAGTTTTAGAGAAAATCTAGAAAACGTTTAATCGTTTAGTATTCAAAATGATTACGCTTCTTGCACGTATTCAGGGCATGGCCTTCGAGGCGGTCTGGGCCTACAAGCTCAGGTCGTTCTTTGTGGTGCTGGGCGTGGCCCTGGGCATCGCCTCCCTGTCGCTCATCGTCATGTCCGTGGACGGGGCCAACCGCAAGGCCATGGAGATCGTGGAAATGTTCGGCCCGGACGCGGCCTTTGTGCTGGGCGGCAACTTCAAGAAGCGCGCGGTGGGCATGCGCACCCTGACCCTCAGCCAGGAGGACGCCGTGCGCATCCGCCAGTCCCTGCCCGGGGCCTACCTGGTGGTTCCCATGCGCGCCCAGCACGGCCAGACCGTCAAGCACCGGGAAAAGAACTACCAGAACGTGCTCATTGTCGGAGCCACGGAAAACTATGCCGAGGTCTGGAACTGGCCCCTGGCCGAGGGCCGCGATATCCGGCCCGAGGACGAGCGGACCGGGGCGCGCGTGGCCCTGATCGGCGACAAGCCCTCCAGCGAGCTTTTCGGCCAGAGCTCCCCGGTGGGCAAGGTCATCTACATCAACGGCATTCCCTTCCAGGTGGTGGGTCGGCTCTCGAACCGGGGCATTTCCGGCGGGGGCGGCGACCTGGACAACCGCATCATCATCCCCCTGTCCACCCTCACCAGCCGCTTCAACATGGACCGCAAGTATTTCCGGGCCCTGCGGGTCAAGTTCTACGAACCCCGGTACATGGACGCCCACGTGGAAAATCTCCGTTCCCTGCTGCGGCACCTGCACCAGCTCAAGCCCGAGGAGGACGACGATTTCACCATCCTCACGGCGGACGAGGTGCTCAAGTTCCTTTCCGTGTTCAAGGGCGGGCTGACGATCTTCCTGGGTGTCACGGCCACCATCGCCATGCTCGTGGGCGGGTTTGTGCTGGCCAACCTGTTCACCATCAGCGTTTCCGAGCGCAGCGAGGAGATCGGGCTCAAGCGGGCCATGGGCGCGCACCGCTCCTCCATTATGCTCCAGTTCCTCATGGAGGCCTCGCTCCTGACCCTGCTGGGCGGGGTGCTGGGCCTGGCCATGGGCTACGGCCTGGGGCAGTTCCTCAGCCGGCTGGATATCCTGGTCATCAGCTTTTCCTGGAAGGCCTTCGGCCTGTCCCTGGCCAGCGCCCTGGCCGTGGGGATCGTCTTTGGGCTCAAGCCCGCCCGCCATGCCGCCGGCCTGGATCCCATCCGGGCCCTCAAGGGCGAAGGCTAGACGCGCGTTTGCGATTTTGGCTTTTGCGCATCCTGTGGTATGCAGGCGCGTCGGTATTCGCGAGAAGGGAGGGTTCATGAACACCGCACGGCAGAAAACCAAGACAATTCACATCATCCGCAACATCGCCCTGGTGGTCATCGCACTGGGCGGCGTGGCCTTCTTCTTTACCCTGGACCTGTTCGAGGACAACGGCGAGGGCGGGCTGTTCGGGCCCAAGATGTCCAGCAAGCTTCATTTCGTGGGCCAGGTCAAGAGCACCGAGTTCAGCAACGAGCAACTCAAGCAGATCTCCTCGTTCATTGGCAAATATGAGGAGGCCCTGGAACGGGTGGAGATCAGCGTCTCCAAGGACGACAGCTATGCCGAGCTCAAGCCCGGCACCCAGGTTTTGTTCGAGATCCATATACGGCTGGTAGGCGGCGCGCGGCTCGAAACCCCGGTCCGGCGCACCACCTGGGGCCAGCTCATTCCCATGGCCACCCGCAAGATCGACAAGGATCTCAAGGCCTATGCCGCCATGCACGGCGGCAAGCTGCGCACCAGCGGCGGCAATGTTCTGATCAACAGCATGTGATCCCATTATAGTGGACTCCTGCGGGCAAATGCCGTAAAGGCTTTCACACACCTCGCTGTGATCAGTTGCGGCGGGGGTCTTTTTGCGTCTGCGTCTCACGCCGTTTCATGTGCACAGCGCAATTCAACCGAGCTAAAAAATGAACACGAAAAATATACGAAATTTCAGCATCATCGCTCATATCGACCATGGTAAGTCCACCCTGGCCGACCGTATCCTCGAGATAACGGGCATGGTCTCGGACCGCGAGAAAAAGGACCAGTACCTGGACAAGATGGAGCTGGAGCGCGAGCGCGGCATCACCATCAAGGCCCAGACCGTGCGCATTCCCTACAAGGCCGCGAACGGCGAGGAATACGTGCTCAACCTCATCGACACGCCGGGCCACGTGGACTTCAGCTACGAAGTCTCCCGTTCCCTGGCCGCCTGCGAAGGCGCGCTGCTGGTGGTGGACGCCACCCAGGGCGTGGAGGCCCAGACCCTGGCCAACGTGTACCTGGCCCTGGACAACGACCTCGAGGTCATCCCGGTACTGAACAAGATCGACCTGCCCAGCGCCGACCCCGAGGCCATCTCCGCCGAGATCGAGGAGGTCATCGGCCTGGACTGCTCGGATTCCCTGCATGTTTCGGCCAAGACCGGCCTCAATGTGGAGCGCGTGCTCGACGCCATCGTGGAGCAACTGCCCGCCCCCAAGGGCGACCCGGACGCGCCGCTCAAGGCTCTCATCTTCGACTCCTGGTACGATTCCTACCAGGGCGTGGTGGTGCTGTTCCGCATTCTGGAGGGCAGGCTGCGCAAGGGCGACGATATCCGCATCTTCTCCACGGGCAAGGATTTTGACGTCACCCGGCTGGGCGCATTCATGCCCGAGCCCGTGGACATCAAGGAAATGGGACCGGGCGAGGTCGGGTTCCTGTGCGCCAGCATGAAGGAACTGGGCGATGCGCCCGTGGGCGATACCATCACCCACGTGGAGCGGCCCACCGCAGATCCCTTCCCGGGCTTCAAGCCGGTCAAGCCCATGGTCTTTGCCGGCCTGTATCCCATCGAACCCGCCGAGTACGAGACCCTCAAGGCCGCCCTGGAAAAGCTCCAGCTCAACGACGCGGCCTTCACCTTCGAGCCCGAGGTCTCCCAGGCGCTCGGCTTTGGTTTCCGGTGCGGCTTCCTGGGCCTGCTGCATATCGAGATCATCCAGGAACGCCTGGAACGTGAATTCGGGGCCAAGCTGATCACCACCGCGCCGTCCGTGGTCTACAAGGTGGACACCGTGGACGGGAAGAACCTGGTGATCGACAACCCCAGCAAGATGCCCGATCCCACCAAGATCGACAAGATCCACGAGCCGTTCGTGCGCATGGACATCCATGTTCCCAACGAATTCGTGGGGCCGGTGCTGGCCCTGTGCGAGGAAAAGCGGGGCATCCAGAAGAACATGGGCTACATCACGCCCACCCGCGTGATGATCACCTATGAGATTCCCTTTGCCGAGGTCATGTACGACTTCTTCGACAAGCTCAAGTCCAGCACCAAGGGTTACGCCTCCCTGGATTACGAGATCATCGACTACCGCGAGGCGGACATGGTCAAGCTGGACATCCTCATCAACGGGGACCCGGTGGACGCCTTCTCCTGCATCGTGCACCGCGAGAATTCCGCGCGCCAGGGAAGGGCCATCGCCCTGCGCCTCAAGCGTTCCATTCCGCGCCAGCTTTTCGAGGTGGTCATCCAGGCCGCCATCGGCAGCAAGATTATCGCCAAGGAGCGCAACGCGCCCTTCCGCAAGGACGTGACCGCCAAGTGCTACGGCGGCGACATCTCCCGCAAGCGCAAGCTTCTGGAAAAGCAGAAGGAAGGCAAAAAGCGCATGCGCCGCATGGGCAACGTGGAGATTCCGCAGGAGGCCTTCCTGTCCGTGCTCAAGGCCGACGAAGATTAATTTGTATTCTGACGGGGGAGTGCGCTCCCCCGAACCATTTGAGGACATCCCATGAGTAGAGACCTGGTAAAATCCGTTCGCGATTCCTTTGAAATTCTCATTGTGGCCCTGATCCTGGCCCTGTTCATCCGCACCTTCGTGGTCCAGGCCTTCAAGATTCCGTCCGGCTCCATGCTGGAGACCCTGCAGATCGGCGACCATCTGCTGGTGAGCAAGTTCCTCTATGGCGTGAAGCTGCCGTTCACGGACAAGATCATCATCCCGATCTCCGATCCCGAGCGCCGCGACGTCATTGTCTTCAAGTACCCGCAGGATCCCTCGGTGGACTACATCAAACGCGTGATCGGCCTGCCCGGCGACACCATCGAGATCCGCGAGAAGAAGCTTTACGTCAACGGCGAGCTGCAAGAGGAACCCTACGTGCACTACAAGGATTCCATGATTTACCCGCATCCCGACCAGATGCCCGAAACCCTGACCCCGAACATGTTCGACGCCTACTTCAACGGCACCAACAACCTGGCCAAGCGCGACAACATGCCCAAGCTCACCGTGCCCGAGGGCAAGTACTTCGTCATGGGCGACAACCGCGACGGTTCGCACGATTCCCGCTTCTGGGGCTTCGTGGACCGCAGCCAGATCGTGGGCAAGGCGCTCATCATCCACTGGTCGTGGAGGTCGTTCACGGATATTCGCTGGAGCCGCCTGGGCACCATCGTCAGGTAGATACGCCTGCCGATGTGAATGGGGATGTTGTGATTAGGGGAACGCCTTTGGAAAGGTATCCCCTCAAGACACAGGGGCGCTGCCCCTGCACCCCGCCCAAGGGCGAGCCCTTGGGAATCCGAGCTAAAAAACCGCCCCGACCCCGCAAAGCGGGGTCGGGGCGGTATATCTTTGGCATGCTTCAAAAAAAAGGGCTTCTCACGTATTGGTTACGAAATTTAATGGGGACACCTTTCCAAAGGTGTCCCCTATGGCAAAATAGGTATGGTGTACCTCTAATTCAAGTGTCGGGTGGTCAAAAATAGGTATTGTGTCCCCAGATTTCCAGATTTTCCCAGATTTTCGACATTTCCATACCCCGTACCTTCCCAGCTAACGGAACGATTATTCACCATTCCGGGCATACTACCAGGCTCATATCCACCCGGGTAAGACTTACTTTTCCAAGTACTCATACGAAGCTTGTCTGCTTCGCACATTTTATCAGGATCTAACGCAAAATCATTAGGATCAATACTTAAAGCCTCTCTTGGAGTGGTCCATGAGCTTTGCTTTTCTTTAGGAACATTATTTTTTTTGCCATTACTACTGCTACTGCCATTGCTTCCCATATCGTACTCCCAACAGACCTATTTGGCTAACACATTCAATTTTTTAATTGCTTGTGCATCACCAAGACTTGCAGCTTTTTTATAGTATTCTATAGCAGCATTATAATTTTGAGCCACACAATCTCCAAGCTCATAAAAATATCCCAACAACAACAAAGCCTTAGCATGATTTTTATGTGCTGCCATTCTAACCCATTTTAAAGCAACTTTTTTATCAATCTTAACACCTTCTCCGGTATAATAGTTAACCCCAACATTATACTGCGATGATGTGTTACCAGTTAAAGCAGAACGCAAATAATAGTAATGCGATTTTGAATAATCAACATCGACACCATATCCATTTTTATACGCCACACCGAGCATATATCCAAAAGTTGAAACTGCTTCTTCAAATGAGTTTGTTGCGATACTTATAGCTTTCTCATAATCTCTATATTCAGCAACCCAAAAATATTTATTTGCTTCATACACTTTTTTAGAAATATCGCTTCTAAGATAATTTGAATTAATATATTCAGCTTTAGAAATATCTTTTTCAACACAAACGCCAGCCATATACATTCCAGATAATATTGCGGCTGAGCTATCGCTCCCTAACTTAATAGCTCTATTCAGCCAATATAATGACTTTTCACAATCAATACAATCAATGTCCTTTGAATAAATAACTCCAAGATCATTCATTGATTCTATATTATCACCCTCTGCAGACTTTTTATACCAAAACAAAGCCTTTTCAGTATCCTGCGAAGTCCCAAATCCATTGTAATACATTTTCCCAACATAATATTGGGCATCTACATTACCTTTTTTGGCGTCTTTGAGTAGCTCGGCAAAAGAAGTTCCATCAACCGTGAAGTCATCAGAGAACCCATTTCCTAAAGGATCATTGCCTCCTTGCTTACACCCAACAAAGGCAAGCAACAGCAGCACGAAAAGCAAAACACGAAAATTCATCAAAACTCGCATTTTTTCTCTCCCCTCGTTTTTGTCCCTATATGGCAATCCACCCATTTATCATTGCGCTGGTAGTGCTCCTTGTAAATCTAGGGACACAATACTAATTTCCTATGTTAGCCACGATATTCTCACATAAGAAATTTTATCCACGGCCCGCTTCGGCGGGCCGTTTTGATTTGCTCTGAGCAAACCAAAACACAACCAGGGTTTGCAAAGGGGATTATCCCCTTTGCCCGCCGGAGGCGAGGCTTCAAGTCTTACGGATGCGGACAGCATCACATAAGAAAGCCCACCGTGCGGAAAGCAGGGTGGGGAGTTTTCTTATGTATCGAATTCCGCTGAATAGGCGGCCAGAATGGAAGCTATCATCTGGCCGAATCTCGGTTCGAGTTCCTCGTGCCGCGCGGTGCTTTGGACCTTGACGCCTATTCGCTCGCTTCGGATGAGGCCTGCCTCGCGCAGTACCTTGAAATGCTGTGATAAAGTCGCTTTCGGTATGGTGCGCCCCAGCGTGTTGAGAAATTCGGAACACATCCTCGGGGAATCGGATCCCATGATTTCTTTGAATATCTGAACCCGGATGGGGTCGGACAGGGCATGAAGGAGCCCTGTGACCGTCACGTCTTCTATCGCAGGATGGGTAAGTGGCCTCATGAGTGTGTTCCTTCCGTGGCCGGAATCATTCCCCCACGACAAGCGTATGGGGCGGCCATTGACATGGCATCAATTAGTTCATATAAACCGAACAAACGAACAATGCGGTTTGCATCCCTGTCCGAAGTGGGGAGTCAATGCATACCCTTTTGTTCGGTGGTGAACAAGGATGGCATATAGCCTACGCATCGCTGCCTGCGGCGGCAGCTTCATTTCCACAGAGAGGAACCGGCATGAACAGACGAAGTTTCATCAAGCAGGCGGCAGTGGCTTCCGCCGCAGTTGCGAATACCGCCATTTGGGCGGGAAAGGCGCAGGCCGACCAGTCTGCCCGAGCGTACACCGGCCATAAGCAGGCCGGATACTATTGGCTGAAAATCGGCGAATACGATGTGGCGGCGCTGTCCGACGGGACCCTGAATTCCAATGGACGGATTCTCAACGGCCAGCCTGGACAGGTGGAAAAATTGCTTGAGGAATCTCATGCACCGACACCACGAGTGACTTCGGTCAACTCATTCCTCATTCTTATGGGTGAGCGGCGTATCCTTGTCGATGCCGGGACCGGACAGCTGCTCGGTCCTACGCTCGACAAGTTGCCGACCAGCCTCGAATCCGCCGGGTTTGCCGCGGAACAGATCACGGACATTCTGCTTACCCATATCCATGCGGACCATTCCGGCGGACTGACCGCAGGCGGCAAGCGGGTCTTTCCCAATGCCACCGTGCATGTCAACGACGTGGAGGCCGATTTCTGGCTTTCCCCCGTCAACCAGGACAAGGCGACGGACAAACGCAAATGGTCCTTTGTCCAGGCGGACAAGGCGCTGGCCCCCTATGTTTCCGCCGGTAAGGTCTCCCGTTTCAAGGGAGGGAACATGGTTCTTCCCGGGATATCGTCCATCAATGCGCCTGGACATACGCCGGGGCACACCTTTTTTGCCTTGGAGAGCCGAGGGGAAAAGCTGGTGTTTTTCGGCGACACCGTCCATGTGGGCGAGGTCCAGTTCCCCAGTCCGGAGCTGGCCATCGAATATGACATTGATCCGGACGGGGCCGTCGAACAACGCCGGAAGGCCTTTGCGGAGGCCTCGGAAGAGGGATACCTGGTCGCCGGCGCTCACATTTCTTTCCCGGGCATAGGTCATGTGGCCAAGGCCGCTACGGGATATCGTTGGATTCCGATACCGTACGTCAACGATTCGCACGCATGAGTCAGAGACCAATGGGGATTCTTCCCATTGGCCCCCGGAGGCAGCGAAAACAAAAAAAGCCCCACCGTGCGGGAAGCAGGGTGGGGATCTTGTTTTCCGGAAAGGATCAGATGGACATGCTCAGGAGCTGTGCGTCGGGCGCGGGCATGGAGGTGTATGCGGCCATGGCCTGCTGCATGCCCTGTTGCTTGGCGGCCTCGTCAAGCTCCTCCTTGGCCGAGGGAATGCCGCCCTCTTCCATGATGTCGTTGATGAGCGCGTCCAGCAGTTCTTTGGTGGGGTCGACCTCTTCCTTGTCGGTTTCCACGGCCTGCTGGGCCTGGGTGAGCACCCGGCTGGTCAGGGAGGCGGCTTCGCCCACTGTGGAGGAGGACTCTGCAGCGAAAAAGACTTCCTGGGATCCGTTGTCGAAGAAGGCGTTGAGATCCTTGTTGACCCCGGAGTTGAACTTGGCGATGGCCGCGTCGCCCGCGGCAATGCCGAAGTTGCGGTCCACCATCTTGAGCACGTTCAGGAGTCCGTCGCCGATGGCCTCCTCGGACTGTCCCCGGGAGGCGGACTGCACGATCATGCCCATGGCGGCGGTGGCCGCGTCCTTGCCGTACTGATCCTCGACCCAGCGAACCGTGTCCTTGAGCGAGGAAACCAGAGCGGTGGGATCCTTGGATTCGCCTTCCTGCCCGTCGTCGGCGGGTTGCTGGAATCCCTGGAGGTAGCGGCCCATGAGGTCGCCGAACACGTCCACGCGGTCCTGGATCTGGGAGTCCTGCTTTTCGGCCTTGGGGACGGTGGAGAGCTGGGGAGCCACCTCGGTCTTGGCCTTTTGTTTGGCCAGACCCGCGCTCGCGCCGAAACCCAGGGCGGAGGTCTTCCCGTCCTGCTGTTCCTGCACTTTCTGCATGTAGTTGAAGTTCAGATGGCTCGCCTGGATGATCATGTTTTTCAATCCTTCACCTGTTCATATCGGCAGCTTGCATATTAACTTTACGTTGCAAAGCCCATTTTGTTAGGTTGCCCCATCGCTTCAAAGGAGGAAAGCAATGGCCAAGCTCAGGCTTGTGGACACCGTGAAGGCAGCCGGTTGAGCCGCCAAGATTGCTCCGGGTGAACTGGAGCAGGCGCTCTCCGGGTTGGGAGCTCTTCACAGTGACAGGATCATCGCCGGTATGGGCGGCGACAATGAGGATGCGGTCATCCTGCACTTCCCTGCGGGGAAGGCGCTGGTGCAGACCGTGGACTTCTTTACGCCCATCGTCAATGATCCCTACCGCTTCGGACAGGTGGCTGCGGCCAATGCCTTGTCCGATGTCTATGCCATGGGCGGTGAGCCTTGGTCGGCCATGAATATTGTCTGCTTTCCCATCAAGTCCATGCCCGGTGAAGTGCTGGCCAAGGTGCTTCAGGGCGGCCAAGACAAGATCACCGAGTCCGGCGCCGTTCTGGCTGGCGGACACAGCGTGGAGGACGAGGAGCTCAAGTACGGGCTGGCCGTTTCCGGGGTCGTGGACCCGGACGGGTTCGCCTCCAACCGGGGCGTGCGGCCCGGCGACGAACTGCTGCTGACCAAGCCCGTGGGTACGGGCGTGCTGGCCACGGCGGTGAAGGCCGAATGGGAAGGCTGCGATGAGCTGGAGGAAATTTTGTACAAGTGGGCCTCGCGCCTGAACAAGACGGGCGGCAAGGTCATCCGGGAGCTGGGCCTCAAGGGCGCCACGGACGTGACCGGATTCGGCCTGGGCGGCCACGCCATCGAGCTGGCCGAGGCCAGCAAGGTGTCCATTGAGCTTCGCCTGGAGGCCGTGCCGTTCATCCCCGAGGCCGTGGAGCTGGCGGGCATGGGCATGTTGCCGGGAGGCAGCCTCTGCAACCGCAACCACTACCGGCCCAAGACCCGGGCCTCCGAACATTGCGATCCCATCCGATTCGACCTGGTCTTCGACGCCCAGACCTCGGGCGGCCTGATCCTGGCCGTGCCGGGCGACAGGCTCGACCAGGCCCGGGCCATGCTGGAGGCGGCCGGGGACCTGGTCGCGCACATCGGCCGCGCCGTTCCCGCCGAACCGGGAAAACCCCTGATTATCATCTAGATTCATTGTGGGGCGGAGCGTATTCTGTTACTCCGTACCCACGTATTATAAGGAGAAACGAACATGCCTGTTCGGTCAAAAGATAATTTTCTTGTCTTCGGCTCCCCGCTCGTCGGGCAGGAGGAGATCGACGAAGTCGTGGCCAGCATGAAGAGCGGCTGGCTCGGCACCGGCCCCAAGGTGGCCCGGTTCGAGAGCCATTTCGCCGCCTATACCGGGGCCATACACGCCGCCGCCTTCAATTCCTGCACCGCGGCCCTGCACCTGAGCCTGGTGGCGCTCAATCTCAAGCCCGGCGACGAGGTCATCACCACGCCGCTGACCTTCTGCGCCTCGGTCAACGCCATCATCCACGCCGGGGCCACCCCGGTGCTGGCGGATGTGGACCCGGTCACCGGCAATATCGATCCCGAGTGCATCCGGGCAAAGATCACGGAGCGCACCCGGGCCATCCTGCCCGTGCACTACGCGGGCCGCGCCTGCGACATGGACGCCATCATGGCCCTGGCCCGGGAGTACGACCTCCGGGTGGTGGAGGACTGCGCCCACGCCATCGAGACCCGCTACAAGGGCCGGCACGCCGGGACCTTCGGCGATTTCGGCTGCTTCAGCTTTTACGTGACCAAGAACGTGGTCACGGGCGAGGGCGGCATGGTCGTCACCCGCAGCGAGCAGGACATCCAGCGCATCAAGGTGCTGGGCCTGCACGGCATGAGCGCGGACGCCTGGAAGCGGTTCAGCGACGAGGGCTACAAGCATTACATGGTCGTGGAGGCCGGATTCAAGTACAACATGATGGACATCCAGGCCGCCATCGGCATCCACCAGCTGAAGCGGGTGGAGGAGTGCCTGGTGCGCCGCCGGGAAATCTGGGGTATGTATGACGAGGCCTTCGCGGACCTGCCCATCGGCATCCCGGCTCCGGAGGAGCCGGACACCCGCCATGCCCGCCACCTGTACACCATCCTGGTGGACGAGGCGGAATGCGGCGTGAGCCGGGACCGGTTCCTGGAGCGCATGACAAAGGAAAACATCGGGGTGGGCGTGCACTACCTGAGCATTCCCGAACACCCGTATTATCAGCAGAATTACGGCTGGAAGCCGGAGGAGACTCCGGTGGCCACCCGCATCGGTCGCCAGACCCTGAGCCTGCCGCTCTCGGCCAAGCTCACGGACCAAGACGCGGCCGATGTCATCCAGGCAGTGAAACAATCTCTCGGAGCGTAACAGCATGCACGTACTCATTACCTCGGCGGGACGCCGCACCTCACTGGTCAAGGCCTTCAAGGAAGTTTCCAACCCCGGCGGCTGCAAGGTCTTTGCGGGCGACATGGACCCCCTGGCCCCGTCCCTGTACCTGGCGGATGAAGCCGTGAAGCTGCCGCCCGTGCTCTCGGACCAGTACATTACCTTTTTGCTGGACTACGTGACCGAGCAGGGCATCAAACTGGTGGTGCCCACAATCGATACCGAGCTGCAGGTCTTTGCCGAAAATGCCGAGCGGTTCATTTCGCGCGGCTGTCGGCTGCTCATTTCCGAGCCCGAGCTCATCAGCGCCTGCCGCGACAAGTGGAACACCTTCACCTTCTTCGACCGGCTGGGCGTGCGCACGCCCAAGTCCTGGCTGCCCGAGGACCTGGACGACGAGGCCATTGCCGAACTGCCGGACAACCTGTTCGTGAAGCCGCGCGACGGCAGCGCCAGCGTGCATACCTACGCCACAGACCGGAAGGGCCTCAAGGCCATCATGGGCCGCGTGCCCAACGCCATCGTGCAGGAGCGTATCCAGGGCCGCGAGATCACCATCGACGCCTTCCTGGATTTCGACGGCAAGCCCCTGCATTACGTGCCGCGCATCCGCATCAAGACCGTGGGCGGTGAATCCGTGCAGGGCGTGACCATTTCTGAGCCGGGCCTGAACGAATGGCTGGAGGGCCTGTTGGAGATCATCGGCCGCATGGGCGGCATGGGCCCCATGTGTTTGCAGGCGTTCCTCACCTCGGAAGGCTTCGTGCTTTTCGAGATCAATCCCCGTTTCGGCGGCGGCTACCCCCTGGGCAGGGCCGCGGGCGGTTCCTATCCCGAATGGCTGGTGAACCTGCTGCGCGGCGAAAAGGTCGCGCCCCGGCTGGGCGAGTACAAGGTGGGTCTGTCCATGACCCGCTACTACTGCGAGGTGTTTACAGAGGAGCCCAAGTGGCGGTAAGGGGCGTTGTCTTCGACATGGACGACACGCTCTGCCTGGAGCGTGACTATGTGAAGAGCGGCTTTCGGGCCGTGGCCGACCACGTGCGTGACGCGGCCGATGCGGAAGAAGTGTTCGGGGCCCTGTGGGCCATGTTCGAGGAAGGTGTCCGGGGTGACACCTTCAATCGTTTGATGGACCGGTTTCCCACGGTGGCCGGGGCGTTCGACATACCTACACTGGTGAGCGTCTACCGCAATCACACCCCTTCTGTTTCCTTCCTGCCGGGCATCGGGGAGCTCCTTGCGACTTTACGGGGCCTAAATATCAAGATAGGAGTCCTCTCGGACGGGCCGCTGGCATCCCAGCAGGCCAAGGCCGTGGCCCTGGGCGTCTATCAGGTTGCCGATGCGGTCATGCTCACGGACAGTCTGGGCCGGGAGTGCTGGAAACCCTCGCCGGAGGGATTCCTGAGGCTCGAGGCCGAACTGGGCCTTTCCGGCCATGAGCTGGTATACGTGGGCGACAACGTGGAAAAGGATTTCATTGCACCCAACAGGCTGGGCTGGGCCACTGTGCGCCTGAGGCTGCGCGAACAATTGCGTTGCGCCGCGGAAGCCTCGGAGGAGGCGGCCGCCCCCGGCCACGAGGTGCATTCGACGGAAGAGCTGTCGGCATTGCTCGACACGATGAAAGACGGGTAAGCGAGGGAAGCGACGTGGGATTCAAGGGTGTCGTTTTTGATATGGACGACGTTGTCTATCTGGAACGGGAATACGTGCGCAGCGGCTTCCAGGCCGTGGCGCGCGCCTTGTCGGAAGAGAGGAACGGGGAGATTTTCGACCTGCTGTGGACCATGCTCGGTCAGGAATGCGGGCAGGACGTGTTCAGCCGTCTGCTGAGCGAACGCCCGGAACTGGGCGGCGGCTGGACGGCCGAGGACCTGGGCGAGATCTATTGGACCCACGAGCCCGAGATCACTTTGCTGCCATCCATTCGCGCACTGGTGGAAGAGCTCCAGGACCGGGGCGTCAAATGCGGGCTGGTGTCCGACGGCGACTGCGAGGTGCAGGAGCGCAAAGCCCGCGCCCTGGGCGCGGACGAGCTCTTTGACGCGGTGCTTCTGACCCATCGTTTCGACCGGGAACCGTGGAAGCTTTCCTCCCTGTGCCTGGACTTCGTGGCCCACAATATGGACCTGCTCAATGAAACCCTTGTCTATGTGGGCGATAATCCAGTAAAAGACTTTCTTGGAGCACAAAAGCTCGGCTGGAGTTCCGTGCTGCTGGAGCAACCCGGTCAGTTCCGGGACCAGGAGGCGACCCCCCTGGCCGCGCCCTCGCACACGGTGGAGGGCGTGGAGGCGCTTCGGGAACTCCTGCTGGGCATGACCAGGGAATCATGAGCACAACGTGAGCAAGCCGGACCGGATATTTCTTTCCCCGCCGCACATGGGCGGCCACGAACTCGATTATGTGCACCAAGCCTTCGAGGCCAATTTCATCGCCCCCGCAGGCCCCCAGCTGGCGGAATTCGAAAAACGGTTCTGCGAACTGACCGGCTTTGGCCACTGTCTGGCCCTGGCCAGCGGCACCGCGGCCATGCATTTGGCCCTGCGCCGTTTGGGCGTGGAGCGGGGAGACGTGGTCATCGCCTCCACCCTGACCTTTATCGGTTCTGTTTCCCCGGCCACCTTCCTGGGCGCGGAGCTTGTTTTCGTGGACTGCGATCCTGTGTCCTGGAACATGGACCCGGTCCTGCTGGAACAGGCCATTGCCATGGCCACGGACAAAGGCAGGCGCGTGGGCGCGGTCATTCCCACGGATCTCTACGGCCAGTGCGCGGACTACGACCGCATCCGGGAGATCTGCGACCGTCACGGCATTCCCCTGGTCATAGACGCCGCCGAATCCGTGGGCGCCAGCTACAAGGGCCGTCCCGCCGGGCGCGGCGGCCGGGCCGCTATCTATTCCTTCAACGGCAACAAGATTATCACCACCTCCGGCGGCGGCATGCTGGCCTCGGACGACGGAGAGCTCATCGACAAGGCCCGTTGGCTTTCCCAGCAGGCCAGGGACGCCGCCCCGCACTACGAGCATTCCACCATCGGCTACAATTACCGCATGAGCAACGTGGTTGCGGCCATCGGCCTGGGGCAGCTGGATGTCCTGCCGGACCGCGTTGCCCGTAGGCGCGAGATTTTTTCCTGGTACGAACGAGCCCTGGGCGGCCTGCCGGGCGTGACCCTGGCTCCGGAAGCCGACTACGGCGTGCACAACCGCTGGCTCACAGTGGCCTTGTTCGACGAGTCCTTCGGGGCCGCACCCGAGCGGGTGCGCCTGGCCCTGGAGGCCGAAAACATAGAGTCCCGGCCGGTCTGGAAACCCATGCATCTCCAGCCCGTGTTCAGGGACGCCGCCGTGGTGGGCGGAGCGGTCGCCGAGGACCTTTTTACCCGGGGGCTGTGTCTGCCTTCGGGCACGGCCATGACCGAGGGCGACCTGGAGCGCGTGGCGGCGGTGATCCGGAGGTGCGGCCGATGAGAGCCCTGATGCCCAATCTGCGCAACACCAATTTCTACATCATGCTCCTGCTGGATGCGCTGGTTTTCGGGCTCTCCCTGTGGACGGCCTACCTGTTCCGGTTCGATTTTTCCATTCCTTCGGGCTTTGCGGTGCAGCTTCTGCGCCTGCTGCCCTATGCCGTGGCGGTCAAGCTCGGCGTTTTCTTGATCTTCGGCATGTACCGGGGCATGTGGCGCTATACCAGCCTCGGGGATCTCTGGAAGCTGCTGCGGCTTTCCTTTCTCCAGTCCGGGGCCCTGCTTTCCCTCATGCTCTTCGTGTTTCAGGCCGAGGCCTTTCCCCGCAGCGTGTTCATCCTCGACTGGGGGCTCTCCTTGGGCATGACCGCTGCCCTGCGCGTGGCCATCCGGGTCTTTTACGCCCGGTCATTGGGGCGGGCCGTGTCCGTTGCCGACAGGAAGCGGGTGCTGGTGATCGGCGCCGGGGACGATGCCGAGAAGATCATCCGGGAGATGATGGACAGCCACCGGCTCAACTACGAGCCCGTGGGGCTCATCGACGAGGATCGGGCCAAGCGGGGCAGAACCATTCACGGCGCGGCGGTGCTGGGCGGGCTGGACAGCCTCGAGGATGCGGTCGACCAGTATCGCGTGGACGAGATTTTCATTGCCGTGTCCGAGGCCACGCCCGAGGCCATGCGGGCCATGGTGGAGCGCTGCAAGGGCACGGGATTGCCCTACCGCATCCTGCCGGCCATGTCCGAAATCATGGACGGGCGGGTGGACGTCAAGGCCCTGCGCGACATCAGGTACCTGGACCTGCTCGGCCGGTCCCAGGTCAATCTGGATACCGGGCGCATCCAGTCCTATCTTTCGGGCCGGACCGTGCTGGTCACTGGCTGCGGCGGCTCCATCGGTTCCGAACTGTGCCGGCAGATCGTGCGCTTCAAGCCTTCCCGCCTGGTGCTCGTCGATGCCGGCGAATACAACCTCTACCAGATAGAGATGGAGCTGGTGCACGAGTTCGGGGTCGGGAATCTGGTGACCGTGCTCGGCAACATCACCGACGCCGAGCTCATGAACAGGGTTTTTGCCGAGTACAGGCCCTCGGTGGTCTTTCATGCCGCCGCCTACAAGCACGTGCCCATGCTGGAACGCAATCCGTGGCAGGCCGTGCGCAACAATATCCTGGGCTCCAGGGTGGTCATGGAAACGGCGGTGGCGCACGGCGTGGACCGTTTCGTGGTGGTTTCCACGGACAAGGCCGTGCGGCCCACCAACGTCATGGGGGCCAGCAAGCGCGTCACCGAACTGCTCATGCGCGAATACCAGGGCCGGGGCACCCGGTTCATGGCCGTGCGCTTCGGCAATGTCCTCGGGTCCAGCGGCTCGGTGGTGCCCCTGTTTCGCAGGCAGATCGAAAAGGGCGGCCCGGTGACCGTGACCCATCCGGAAGTGACCCGCTACTTCATGAGTATCGCCGAGGCGGCCCAGCTCATTCTCCAGGCCGGCAGCATGGGCGAGCCGGGCAACGGCGGCGAGATTTTCGTGTTGGACATGGGTGTGCCCGTGAAAATCGCGGACATGGCCCGTGACCTGATCCGGCTTTCCGGCAAGGAGCCGGACGTGGACGTGGAGATCGCGTTCACCGGGCTTCGCGAGGGCGAGAAGCTCTATGAGGAACTCATCACCGAGGGTGAGGGCATCGTGCGCACCGAGCACGACAAGATTCTCGTGCTCGGCCCCGCTGCCGAGGTCGGGTCCCCATCGCCGGACCTCGGCAGGGCCGTCGGAGATCTTCTTGCCGCCGCCAGCGCCCACGACGGCGCGGCAATCCGGGAACTGCTGGCCATATTGGTTCCCGAATACACCCCCGGTGGGTAGTGAATCTTTCTGCAAAAAAGTGTTGACCGCATATCGGAATGTGGTATCTCTGTATCGAATACTTTGTATTCGGAGCCTCTCGCCCGATTGCTGCGTAGACCCTCACGGCATGAAGGCAACCGCCTTGAGCGGCGGGCTCCCCCCTTCCCTTGTGAGCGTCGGTTCGGGCACAACCGGCGCTCAATTTTTTTCTGAAGAGAAGTCCCTGTTTTTTCAGCGGGTTCGAAATCCCTTGCCAGTCCTGGGCTCCCGACGGCCCCTTATAAAAGTCTCGTGAAATTTTCAAATTGACTTGATTTAACTGGTTTTGTCGGTTAATACCTTGATTAACTATGAATTTTCTCCTCTACATGGGGAGGCGACTGGTGCTCGGCTTTTGCCGGGCTTTTGAGGATTCCATGAGCGAAGAATGTATTTTTTGTAAAATCATTGCAGGGGAGATTCCCTGCGCCAAGATATACGAGTCCGAAACCTGCCTGGCGTTTCTGGATATCGCCCCGGTGAACAAGGGCCATGCCCTGGTGCTGCCCAAGGAGCACCACGCCACCATCTGGGAGCTGCCCTCCCGGTTGGGCGAAGGATTCATGGACGCTCTGGCCAAGGTCGGGGCTGCCGTGAAGGATGCCACCGGCGCGGACGGGCTCAATGTCATGCAGAACAATCTCGAAGCCGCGGGGCAGTTGGTGCCGCACGTGCATTTTCATCTGATTCCCCGGTTCGAGAACGATGGTTTGGAGCTTTGGGCGCAAACGCCCTATGAAGACAACGATGAGATGAATTCGCTTGCGGAAAGGATCCGCAGCACATTGGGGTAGCACCCGCAACCCGATACTGGAGGCTATGATGAGTGGACAAACACTGACCAAGGCCGGAATCGTCGATTACATCTATGAGCGTACCGACAAGAACCGGGCCGAGATCAAGGACCTCGTCGAAACCATTCTGGACGTCATGAAGGGCGCCATCAAGAAGGACCATGCCCTGCTGGTCAGCGGTTTCGGCAAATTCGAAGCCTATGACAAGAAGGCGCGCAAGGGCCGCAACCCGCAGACCAGCGCCACCATCACCCTGCCGCCGCGCAAGGTGGTCGTGTTCCGCCTGTCCAGGAAGTTTCGTTCCGAGCTGAACCCCTAGGCCGCCGGAGCCGCGAAGATATGACGAAAAAAGGAGCTTTCCGAAATGGAAAGCTCCCTTGCTCGCCTGCGTGAAACCCATGCTTGTGCACGGGGGACTGGGGGCAGGAAAAAAAGAAGCGCGTTATTGCGCTTCTTTTTTTGTCTTTTCGATCAGGATGAAGCTGTCGGGATAGATGACGCGCAATTTCTTGAGCGCCCGTTCCGCGGTTTCCCGGTCCGGGAAGACCCCGGCCTGGACGCGGAAGAATCCGTCGGTTTCGTTCTTGGAGAATCTCGAGCCCTTGTACCCGTCCGCAATGAGGCGGGACATGGCGGCCTTGGCGCCGACCTGATCGGCGTAGGCACCCACCTGAATATAGGCCAGCCCCTTGTTGGAGGGCTTGAACGGCCCCAGGTCCTGCTCGATGATGTCCGTTTCCTGGATGGCGGGTTCCTTCACGACCTTGGGGGCCGGTTTCTCCACCACGGCGGGCTTCTTCACGACCTTGGCCGGCTTTTGAGGGGCCGGCTGCTGCGTGACCGGGGGCGTCGTCTCAATGGACTTGCGGGCGCACCCGGCGGCGGCAAGGGCCGTTGCCAGCAACAACAGTGCAAACAGTTTGATGTATTTGTTCATAAAAAACTCCGGCGGGATTGGAAAAAGGCGCTCGGGCTCCCGTCCGCCCGATTCCCCTCTGGGAAAGTATGCTGTCTACTAGATCACAATGCGGCTCTTGGCAAGATTGCGCAAAGGCCTTTGCCGCATGTGCGGGAATTTGCACGTGGCGTGGCTACCGAACCGCAACCCAGCTGGAAAGGGCGGCCACCAGGGTCACGGCCCCGCACATCAGGGCGCAGTGCTCCCACGGCAGAAAGCGGATCTCGATGAACAGGGGCGCGATGTTCAGGGTTTCGGCCAGCGCGTTTTGCGCCAGCTTGAGCAGGCCGATGCCCGCGGCGCTGCCGAGCAGCCCCTGGACCATGCCCCCGGTCAGGAGCGGCCAGCGCACATACCATGGCTTGGCCCCCACCAGGGAGAGGATCTCGATTTCGTCCATCCGGGTGAGCAGGGAGAGGCGTATGGTGTTGCCCACCACCAGCCCGACGACCAGCCCCAGGAACCCGATGATGGGCCAGATGATGGCCCGGCTGATGACTCGCCATCCCCGGGCCAGGTCGGCCTGCAGCGGGGTGTAGGTGACCTTTTCCACGCCGTCCATGGCCTTGAGCCCGGTCAGGATGTCCGCCGCCCAGCCCTCCTGCTGCGCCTCGGGCGGCACGGCAAACGAGGTCAGGGCCGAATAGGGCAGGGGGTTCTGGTCCTTGAGCCAGGAAAAGTCGCCGGTCTTGCCCAGTGTGTCGGCCAGCTCCAGCAGCGCGTCCTGGGGCGTGAATCCTTTGATTTCCACCAGATGGTCCATGGCGCCGATGGTTTCCCATTGGGTCTGGATCAGCTCGGGTGTGGCGTCGGCGCTCCAGTAGACCTGGAACTGCACTTCCCCGCGCGACTTGAGCAGGTGCAGGTCTATGTTGTGCAGGGCCAGCAGGATGAACCCGGCCAGGAGCGAGACCATGGCCACGGCCACCAGGGTCAGCAGGTGCGCCCAGGGGTGGATCCTGAAGTCGGCGAGGCCGCGTCCGGTGAGGCGGAGGAGTTGCCCTATCATTCGGTTTCCTCCCCGGTTTCCGGATCGAGCCCGGGAATGGCTTCCCCGTCCAGCTCCACCACGCGCCCCTGCTCCAGATGCAGGATGCGGGCGTCGGGCACGGCCTCCAGCACTTCACGGCTGTGGGTGGCCATGATGATGGAGGTCCCGTAGGTGTGGAACTGCTTGAAGATGTCCATGAGATGCATGGTCAGGTCGAAGTCCAGGTTGCCGGTGGGTTCGTCGGCCAGGATCAGTTCCGGGTTGGTGACCATGGAGCGGGCAATGGCCACGCGCTGCTGCTCGCCACCGGAAAGGCGTTCGCAGAGCGTGTAGCTCTTGGATTCCAGGCCCATGGCCCGGATGATGGCCCGCACGCGGCGTTCCAGGGGCGAACGGGGCATGCCGCGCACCTCCAGGGCCATGGCCACGTTGTCGAAAACGGACCGTCTGGGCAGGATCTTGAAGTCCTGGAAGACCACGCCCACGCGCCGCCGCAGGCTCGGCACATTGCGGCGCTTGAGCTTGTTGAGCTCGAACCCGGCCACCGCGGCCCGGCCCCGCGTCAGGGGCAGCGCGCCGTAGAGCAGCCGCAGCAGGGTGGTCTTGCCCGCGCCGGAATGACCTGTCAGGAACAGGAATTCGCCTTTTCCCAGGGAGAAGCTGATGTCCTTGAGCGCCCACTGGGAACCGAAATTGTAGGATAGATGTTGCACCTCAACCATGGACATGTGTGTACCCGCATGAGCGGGTTTTGTAAAACCTGTCAATCATTTTGCACCAACCCGCGCAGTACGGCCAGGTTTCGGCGGTCGTCCTCGAGGTCCTCTTCCTTGTCGGTTTCCAGGCTCATGCCCACTTCCCGGAAGCGCGGGTCGTTCATGAGGCTGCGAAAGCCCTCCAGCCCGATGGCGCCCTGCCCGATGTGCTCGTGCCGGTCCTTGCGTTCTCCCAGTTCGGTCTTGCTGTCGTTGAGGTGGAAAAAGCGGATGCGCTCCAGCCCCACGATGCGGTCGAACTCGGCAAAGGTTGCGGCATAGGCCTCGGGGGTACGGATGTCGTATCCTGCCGCAAAGGTGTGGCAGGTGTCGTAGCAGACCCCGAGCCGGTCCCTATGGCGGCTGGCCCGGATCATTTCGCCCAGCTCCTCGAAGCGCGAGCCCAGGTTGGTGCCCTGCCCGGCAGTGGTTTCCAGCAGCACGGTGACGTTCTCGGTGTCCGAGGCCTCGATGGTCCGGTCCAGGCGTTGCACGTAGCGCTCGATGCCCGCCTCTACGCCCGCTCCCAAATGCGAGCCAGGGTGGGTCACCAGCCAGGAGACGCCCAGGGCCTCGCAGCGGCGCAGCTCCTCGGCAAAGGCGGCGGAGGACTTGGCGGCCGCGTCCTCCTTGGGACTGGCCAGGTTGATGAGGTAGGAGTCGTGGGCGGCCACGGGATAGTCCCCCCAGGCCCGCCATTCCTCCCGGAACAGGGCGATGTCTCGTTCCTCCAGGGGCGGTATTTTCCATTGGCGCTGGTTGCGCGTGAATATCTGCAGTGCGGTTCCGTCCACGGCCCGGATGCGGGCAAAGGCCTTGTGTAGGCCCCCGGCAATGGACATGTGCGATCCAAGATACATGTATCAACTCCGTTGCGGTTTCGGGCATTGTACCCGCAAATCCTGTTTCGGCAAGGGGGAAGGGAGCTTGCATAGGGCGGCGTCTGCGGTTAATCAGGGAAGATAAACGCAGCCAACGGAGTTTCCATGAAAATCAATCTGCCTGCTCCCAAGGGGAAAACCGTCATGGAGCGCACGCTCAGGACACTGGGCATGCTGCTGGTCTTTCTCGTGGTCATCTGGGCTTTCTACAAGAACAATGAAAACGTGCTGGAGCGCGTCCAGAAGAACCGTTCCGTATGGGACGAAACCGGCCAGCTCGACAAGGACGAGATCAGCTATCTGCGCGATTTCGTGAAGAGCATGCGCGAGCGGTTCGGCGTGGCGGTCAAGATTCAGGTCTTCAAGGGTGATGTGGAAATGCCCGAACTGGATTCCAAGACCATCTACATCGGCCTGTCCCCGGCGGGGCGGCAGGTGGCCGTGGAGTTTCCGCCCCTGCTTCGGCCCGCCCTGGGAGCGGATTTCATCGAATCGGTGAACAACGAGTTCTTTGCCGAGGCCTTTGACACCGGGCAGTGGGGGCGCGAGCTGCAGATACTGACAACCATGATCTGGTCGCGTCTTGCGGCCCTGGAGGAAAGCACTCAGTGAGTGACGTTACTTTGTATACGGACGGCTCCTGCCTGGGCAACCCCGGCCCGGGCGGTTACGGGGCGGTGCTCATCTTTGGCGAGCACCGCAAGGAGCTTGCCCAGGGGTTCAAGGATACCACCAACAACCGCATGGAGCTGCGGGCCGTCATCGAGGGACTCCGGGCCCTGACCCGTCCCTGTTCCGTGGAGCTTTACACGGATTCCAAATACGTGCAGCAGGCCATCACCAAGGGCTGGCTCAAGAACTGGCAGAAAAACGGTTGGCAGACCGCGGCCAAGAAGCCGGTCAAGAACCAGGACCTGTGGCGGGATCTCATGCCGCTTCTGGAAAAGCACCGGATCGATTTCCGCTGGGTCAAGGGCCACAGCGGGCATCCGGAGAACGAGCGGTGCGACGAACTGGCCAGGACGGCGGCGTCGGGAAGGAATCTTCTTCCGGACGAGCAGTAGGCTGAAAAAACGAGGCGGCATGGGCCGCCTTTTTTTATGCGTCGTCCGGATCGGCGGGGACTTCGGATTCGCGGGCGATGTCGATGACCGTGACGAAGTTTCTCGGCTCGCCCCGGATGGTCATGGGGCTGACATGGACCTCCACGTCCCGCAGCACGTCCCCGGCCAGCTTGTGCCGGGTGCGGAAGTGGGAGGCGTCGTGATTGGCCTGCACGGTGTCGATCATTCCCTGCACCGTGTCGCGGGAGTTGGCGTCCAGGTCGTGGATGGTCAGGGCGTTGAGCGTGGTGCGGGTGTAGCCGTAGTACCGGGCCGCCTGCTTGTTGCTGTCCATGATCCCGCCCGTGACCGGATCCACCAGGAGCAGCACCAGCTGGTTGTCCTCAAACAGGGCCCTGTACCGTTCGGCGTTTTCGCAGAGTTCCTCTTCTCTGCCCCGAACCTCCCGGGACATCGTTCGGAATTCCTCTTCCACGGCTTCCAGCTCACGGTAGGTCGCCCGGAAGGGAGCGTCGGCAATGTCTCCGCCTGCCGCCAGTTGCTTGATGTCGTCGATGAAGTCTTCCAGGGGGAGGACCAGGCCGGTTTTGATGGAATTTCCGAGCAGGGCCCTGGCGATCAGGAACAGGGTGGTCACCAGGGCGATCAGCGCCAGGACGGCCTGGATGACCGGAATGAAGACGGTGGAGGCCTGACTCAGGATCATGATTTTCCAGTCTTCGCCCGGGATGCGGGCCAGGGAGCCGATATACAGGCGGTCCTCGTGGGTGAACATTTTCGTGAGGACGCGGCCCTCCTGCTCCCGGGCCTGTAGCAGGGGCATATCGCCGATGTTTTCCTGGCGGAGCACCTTGGCCCTGTCCGGATGGGAGACGATATTCCCGAAGGCGTCCGTGAGGATGATGATGTTGCCCGGCGGAAGCATGCCTCCCAGGTGTTGGGAAAGGGTCAGAGTGTCCATTTCTCCCACGAGCATGTTGCCGGCGGGATGGGGCACGCCCAGGTAGATGACGGGGTGTCCTGATTCCGGGGAGACGATGGGCCTGGTGATGATGGAGCCGCCCGGCTGCGGGGCGATCTTGATGGGGAACGGCAGCCCCTCGGCACCGGCGGGTGCGGCCGCCAGTATGGTGCCTTCCCTGGAAAGCCAGAGCAGGCGTTCGAAATGGGGATAGGCGCCGTAGAAGTTCTCCAAGGATTTTTTCATGTCGCTTTCCCCGGGGGCGATGCGCTTGGAAAAATACCTGAGGGCGTGCAGGGAGCCGTCGATGTAGGAGGAAATATAGTAGGAGATGGCCCCCGAGACCGTTCGGTTGCGTTTTTTCACCTCGTTGTAGGCGCTGTTGGCCATCAGGATTCCCAGGCCGAGGACAAAGACGAGGCTGGGCAGGAATATCCAGATGCGCAGTTTTTTTCTGAGTATGGACAGAAAGGTGGGACGCGCCATGATCACTCCTGGTTCAGCAGGACGAAGCGGCCGTTTTTCACGGTGGAGATGAAGTCCTCCCGTTCGACGTCGCCGTATTCATTGAAGCGGAATTCTCCGATGATGCCCGGGTAATTATCTTCCTCCAGCAGGGCCTGCTTGAGCCCTTCCAGGCCGCCGTCGGTCCTGCGCAGCCCGGTGATGAGCGCCGTGGTGGCCTCATAGGCGTAGGTCGCCGCGAATCCCGGAGGCGCGCCGTAGCGGTCGATGAATCGCTTTTTGAAGTCCTGGAATTCCTTGCGCTGGTTGTCCGCGGAATAGACCGTGGCGAAGATGAAGCCCTCCACGGAGTCCCCGCCCGCCTGGATCACCTCCGGGGTGTAGGACCAGGCCGGACAGAACACCGGCAGGTTCAGCCCCCGGCTTTTGAGCCTCCTGGCCAGGGCGGCCACGTCGCGGGCCGAGGCGGACATGACCAGGGCCTGCGGATTGCTCTGCGCGATGGCCTCCAGCAGTTCGTCCCAGTTGCGCAGCTCGTTGGAGGAATATTCGAGCGTTCCCGGTATGCTTCCGCCCAGTTCGGCGAACCGGTTCGCAAAGGCGTTGTTGAAGGTGTTTACGTAGTCGGCGTTGTCCTGGTCGCCGATGATGAACACCCTGGTGATATCCCTGTTCCTGGCGTACTCGGCCAGGGATCGGGCGCGGGCCGTGTTCACTGCCACGACCCGGAAAAAGAAGTCGTCCTTGTCGCTCAGTGCCGGGGACGAGGAGGTGGGCGAGATCATGATCGTTTCGAGATGGGGCGCCAGGGCCACGCCGATGCCGCTGGTCATGGGGCCGACCACGGCCACGCAGCCCTGGTCCATGAGCTCCTGAACGGCCTGGATGGCTGTGGCCGGGGTGTTGCCGTCGTCCTTGGGGAAAAGCCGGATGTCGCGGCCGTCAATGCCGCCCTGGAGGTTGGCTTCCTTCACGGCCAGTTGCGCGCCGTTGCGCCCCGCGACGCCCAGGTCCGAGAATTTGCCGGTGAGCTGGCCCACGAAACCGATGTCCACGGGCGAAAAGGAATCGCATCCTGCGGCGAGCAGCAGGAGGATGAAAAGGCAGAGGCTGAGTCTTGATGCCGTGCGCATGGTCTTCCGTCCTTGTTGTGCGGCCCAAGGGCTTACAGACAGCCTACACGAAAAAGCGGAATATTTACATGGCCCCGGGCCAAATAATAATTCGGCTCGGATTCAGGGGGATGCGGCTATCGTTTCAGGTCCTTGCGGTGCCAGCGCCAGGCCGTTTCGATGATTTCGCGCACGTCCGCGTGCCTGGGCCGCCAGCCAAGGACGCGCCGGGCCTTTTCCGAGGAACTGACCAGCGCCGGGGAGTCGCCCGCCCTTCGCTCGGCGGTTTCCACGGGAATCTCCCGGCCGGTCACCTCCCGGGCCATGTCGATGACCTCGCGCACGGAAAACCCGTTGCCGTTGCCCAGGTTGAAGATGTCGGAATCGCCGCCGCCCGCCAGATGGTCCAGGGCCAGGGCGTGGGCCTCGGCCAGGTCCGTGACGTGGATGTAGTCGCGTAGGCAGGTCCCGTCCGGGGTGGCGTAGTCCGTGCCGAAGATCTTGATGCTGTCCCGGATGCCCAGGGCGGCGTGCAGAATGAGCGGGATGAGATGGGTCTCGGGCTGGTGCCGTTCGCCCACGTCCGTTTCCGGGTCGGCCCCGGCCGCGTTGAAGTAGCGCAGGATGGCGCTCTTGAGTCCGTAGGCCTTGCCGTAGTCCCGGATGACCTGCTCCACCATGCGTTTGGACCAGGCATAGGGCGAGAGCGGGGACAGGGGATGATCCTCGGCCAGGGTCGGGGTCTGCGGTTCGCCGTAGACGGCGGCCGTGGAGGAAAACACGATGCGTCCCACGCCGGCGTCCTGCATGGCCCCCAGCAGGTTCAGGGTGTTGCGCACGTTGTTTTCATAGTACATGCGCGGCTTTTCCACGGATTCCCCCACCGCGATGAAGGCCGCGAAATGCACCACCTCGTCGATGGAATGCCGGGCGAAGACGTCCTTGAGAAAGGCCCTGTCCTCCAGGTCCCCCTCCTCGAATTCGCCCCATTGCAGGAAATCGCGGTGGCCGTAGGAAAGATTGTCCAGAACGACCACGTCCTTGTCGCGGGAGGCCAATTCCTTGGCCGTGTGCGACCCGATGTATCCGGCGCCGCCGGTGATCAGTGTTTTGCCCATGGGGAGGTTCTACCGCACCGGGCGGGGCGGGGCAAGCGGATCAGTCGTCGAAGACTAGTCTTCGTATGATGGGGTTGGAGGCCAGCATGCCGTTCTTGGTCAGCTTGAGGCGGCCCCGGTTGATGCGCACCAGGTTTTCCCGGTGCAAGGCGCTCAGGAGCGGCTCCTGGCGTTTGACCAGGTCGTACCCGGCCCGTTTGCGGAATTCCTTGAGATCCAGGCCCTTGGTGGTGCGCAGGCTGAGCATGACCAGCTCGCGCAGCCGGTCCTGGTCGGTCAGTTCCTCGAAGTCCTCGCCTACGAACCCGCCTCGCACGGCCGCGTCGTATTCGTCCATGTAGCACGGGTTGGTGAAGCGGCGCTTGCCGAGGGTGGAAACGGCCGAGGGCCCCAGGCCCAGGTAGTCCTCTCCGGACCAGTAGCCGCTGTTGTGGCGGGACATGAAGCCCATGCGCGCGAAGTTGGAGACCTCGTACTGCATGTAGCCGTGGGATTCCAGGAACTCGGCCCCGTAGATGAACATGCGGCCCAGTTCGTTTTCCTTGGGCAGCTTGAATTCGCCGTCGTCGAACTTCTTGCCCATGACCGTGTAGGGCTCCAGGGTCAGGTTGTAGGCCGAGAGGTGCTCGGGCTTCAGCTTGACCACGGTTTCCAGGGTTTTGATCCAGGCCTGCATGCGCTGGCCGGGCAGGCCCCAGATGAAGTCCACGCTGATGTTGTGGAACCCGGCGCTGCGCGCGTCCCTGTAAGACTGCACGGCCTGAGACGCGGAGTGCGGACGGCCGAGCATGTACAGCTCGCCGTCGTCCAGGCTCTGGAAGCCGAGGGAGAGGCGGTTGACGCCCATGCTCAGGAGCGCGCGGAAATAGCTGATGTCCGTGGCCGAGTCCGGATTGGCCTCCAGGGTGATCTCCATGCCCTGCTGGAAGGTGAAGTGCGTGCGCAGGGCCTTCATGATGGAGTCCAGCTGGTGCGGCGGGATCAGGCTGGGGGTACCGCCGCCGAAGTAGACGGTCTTGAGCCGGGGGCGCTTGAGCCGTTCGCCCCAGAGCTCGATCTCCTTGAGCAGGGTCTTGTGGTACCAGGCGAAGGTCACCTGGTTGAAGGCCTGGGAGTGGAAGGTGCAGTAGTGGCAGCGCGACCGGCAAAAGGGCACGTGGATGTAGAGCAGCAGGCCGGAAGCCTCGTCCCGGACAGCCTTCTTGCGGGTGCCTGCCGCACCGGGAAAGGCCGGGCGTATGGAGAGTTCGTCGCCGCTGTAGATGGCCATGCTAGACGTCCCTGCCCGGTCGGTTGAGGAAGATCAGGATGCCTCCGTAAGTGAAGTAGCCGCCCACGAACAGGTTCACCAGCTTCATGCCCAGATCTCCCTCGGTGCCCGCCACCAGGTGCAGCAGGCCGCTGAAGAGCATGAGCAGGCAGAGTGCCCAGGTGGCGAGTTTCTGCTTCTGATGGGTGAACCAGCCCAGAACGGAATAGACAAATATGGAGATGAGCCAGACATGGGGCGGATTGTTTTCGCTGGGCTGGAGCCAGGCCAGGGCCGCGTTCAGGACGGCCATGAGCACGAAGCCTATGAGAAAGGCCTCTTGCCGGAACAGGAATCCGAATCTGCTTTCCTCCAACCTGGGCATGGCTTACTCCGTCCTGAGTTCCTTGTGGTAGCGTTCGTTTTCGCTGTAAAGGCAGCCGCAGTACTGCTGCCGGTAGATGCCCCATTCCTTGCTCAGGGCAATGCCCTCTTTCCAGCCTTCCCGGAAATCGTGGTACAGGAACCGGGTCTTGCCGCCCTCCAGGTCGCGCCCCAGCGCCGCGATGTCATCGTGTTTCTGGAACTTGCTGTAGAGCAGGGTGGTGCTGAAGCAGTCGAACCCGCCGCGTTTGGCAATGGACGCGGTGCGTTCCAGCCTGTTGGCATAGCAGTGGAAGCAGCGGTTGTTCTCCCGGTAGGCGACTGCGCGGAACCAGTCCTGGGGCCGGTATTCGCCGTCCTTGACCAGGACCTTGAAACCCAGCTTTTCCGCCACTTCCAGGCAGCCGTCGCGGCGTTTCGCGTATTCGGTCAGGGGATGGATGTTCGGGTTGTAATACAGCCCGGTGACTTCATACCCCTGGTCCTGCAGGGTCTGCACGGTGGTGATGCTGCACGGTCCGCAGCACATGTGCAGCAATATTTTCTCGTTCATGGCGAACCTTTTTCCCATATCCCGTCAAGAGTCAAGTCCGTGAAATTCTTGCGCACGGCGCGTCATTCGCTTTTCGGCGCGGTCTGCTCGAGTATTCGGCCATATTCCGGGGTGGTTTTGAAGATGCGCAATTCCTCGGAAAAGCGTCCGATAAAGCTCTTGTTCACGGTTTCCTTGCTGAACAGGGTATAGATGCGCTGTTCTTCCAGAAGGAAGGGCGCCGGGCAGACGTCGCATTCCAGGCCGAGCTGGTGGCTCAGCCAGAGGCCGTTGCGGTGGTCGCACAGGGCCGCGTCGATGCGGTTTTCCATGAGCTTGCGGAAGTTGGCCTCGTCGGTGAGCACGGTCTGCGTTTCCGCGATTTCCCCCAGGCGTTTCAGCAGGGTGGGCGAGTAGGCGTAATCCTGGACCACACCCACCCGTTTTCCCCGGAGGGATTCAAGGGAGGTGTACTGGTGCTCCCGGGAGCGGAAACAGGGGACAAAGACTCGCCATTGGGCCGTGAGCATGGATTCCGATGGAAACAGGGCGAATTTTTCCCGCTTGGGGCAGCGGATGCCGCTGAGCAGGATGTCCGCCTGGCCCAGTTCCAGCATCTGGAGCCCTCGGCTCCAGGGAACGCCTTTTGCGGAGGAGATTTCGATACCCATGGCCTTCAGCACGGCCCTGGTCACTTCATAGGAGATGCCTGCGGGCCGCTGGCGGCTGTCGGTGTATTCATAGGGCGGCCACTGGTCATAGACGATGCGCACGGACTCCGCGCGGCCGAAGACCGCGCCGAAGAGGCCGAAGCAGAGGGAAAGTGTCAGGATGGCCGCAATACGGCAAGCCGTGCTCATGGTTACAGGATATCAGCAGGGAAACGGTGTGCGCCATTAGTTTTTGGAAAAGAAAAGGGGGGAATTCGGAACGGGCTATTGGCCGTAGGACTTGGTGCTCCGGAGCAGGCGTTCATACGCCGGGGTGGCCTTGAACTTGCGGAGCCGTTCGGTGAATTGATCCACGATATCCCTGGTGACGGTCTTTTTGCTGAAAAAGGGGTAGAGCTCCCGGCTGCCGATGGGCAGCGGCGTGACGCAGATTTGGGAGCTGAGCTCCAGATCGTGCAGGAGCCACAGGCCGTTGAGATAGTCGCTGAGCACCGCGTCCACGCGGCCGGTGACCAGCTTGCGGAAGTTGGTCTCGTCGGTGTTCACTTGGTCGATGATGGCGACGTTGTCCAGGTCTTTCATGAATTTTTCAGGATAGTTGTAGCTGCGCACCGTGCCGACTGTTTTTTTGTCCATGGTTTCGATGGAGGTGTAGGTGGCCGGGTTGCTGCGGTAGCAGTGCACGAAGGCCCGCCATTCGGCCGTGATGATGGATTCTCCGGGATAGTGGAAGATCTTTTCCCGTTCCGGGGTGTACACCCCGCTGATGAGCACGTCGATTTCCCCGTGTTCCAGCATCTTGAGCCCCCGGCCCCAGGGCAGCACATCCACGCTGCGCAGGTCGATGCCCATTTCCGCGAGCACGGCCTTGGTGGCTGCGAAGGCGATGCCTGCGGATTGTCCCTGCTGGTTCTGGTATTCGTAGGGCGGCCAGATATCCATGCCCAGGCGCAACGACGCGGTCCCTTCCGCCTGTGCGGGCAGGGCCAGGATGATCAGCAGTATGGCCAGGAACAACCGGGAGTACTTCATGCTTGCAGCCTAACAGCATGCGACATGTGTTCGCTATTAGAATGATGCTCGGGGCTATCGGTCGAGATTTTCGACCCTGTTGAGCAGCTGTGCATATTCCGGGGTGGCCTTGAACTTGCGGAGCCGTTCGGTGAATCGATCCACGATATCTTTGGCGACGGTCTTTTGGCTGAAAAGGGGATAGAGTTCCCGGCTGCCGATGGGCAGCGGCGTGACGCAGATTTGGGAGTTGAGCTGCAGCACGTGCAGGAGCCAGAGCCCGTTGAGATAATCGCTGAGCACCACGTCCACGCGATCGGTGACCAGCTTGCGGAAGTTGGTCTCGTCGGTGTTCACCTTGTCGATGAGGGCAATGCTGTCCAGCTTTTTCATGAATTTTTCAGGGTAGTTGTAGCTGCGAACCGTGCCGACTGTCTTTTTGTCCAGGGTCTCGATGGTGGTGAAGGCGGCCGGGTTGCTTTGGCCGCAGTGCACGAAGGCCCGCCACTCGGCCGTGATGATGGATTCTTCGGGGTAGTGGAAGATGCTTTCCCGCTCCTTGGTGCGCACCCCGCTGATGAGCACGTCGATTTCCCCGTGCTCCAGCATCTTGAGGCCCCGAGCCCAGGGCAGCACCTCCACGCTGCGCAGTTCGATGCCCATTTCCGCGAGCACGGTCCTGGTGGTTTCAAAGGCAATGCCCGCGGGTCTTCCCGATGTGGTCTGGAATTCGTAGGGCGGCCAGATATCCATGCCCAGACGCAGAGGCGTGGTTTCGTAGGCCCATGCGGGCAGGGCCAGGGTTGCCAGCAATATGGTTAGGCACAGACGGAAGTACTTCATGCTCGCAGCCTAACAACATGCGTCATGTGTGCGCCATTAGAATCAATGGTTGCGGCAATCGTCCGTTTAATACGCCAGTCTGCCCAGGGATTTGAGTATCAGCGTGCAGCCCATGGCGAACATGCCCGTCAGGCCCATGCCGCAGGAAAAGCCCGCCAGGAGGACCGGCGCGTAATGCCGCCATTGGGCCCCGTATTTCTTCAGGAAGTAGAAGCGGCCCAGCAGCGCGCCGATGACCTCCAGGATCAGGCCATGGGGCGTGGACTGGCCCAGGCCGCGCACCACGCCGTAGACCAGGAGCACGGGCAGCCCCAGCACGTTGAGCAGGGCGTACAGCCCCACCCCCAGGCCGATGCCGCCCAGCACGATGGGACCGGACAGGGCCTCGAAAAAGAGGGAGTTGCCTTCCAGGGTCGAGGTCTGCAGAAGCAGGGTGTTGAGGGCCTGCAGATGCCAGAGTTCCTGGGCAAACGGGTACTGCGGCGAGGGGATGGGCGCCAGCTGCCACAGGAACTGGGAAAAGAGCAGCGAGGCCACCATGACCACCGGGAAAACCACCAGTTCGGCCTTGATGATGCCCTTGAGACTGGTGCCCGTAAGCTCGATCTGCCGGAATTGCACCGTGGCCTCCCCGTAGTTGTGGATGGGGATGGGCGCGTACCAGATTTCGATGCCCTGGTAGCCGAAGAACTTGGCCCCGGCAATGAACGAGAATTCGCGCACCATGGGCAGGCTGATGAACTGCCCGGCCACGCCCTCCATGCGTGCGGTCACGTAGGAGACCACGGGCGTGTACACGAAGCCGTAGAGCACGAAGAATATCCACGGGAAGGACGGCACCAGCCAGACGCACAGGAAGATGTAGGCCAGGGTGGAGAACACGTAGATGGACAGCGAGACCCAGATGTTGATGTCGCCCCGGTTCATGTTGGTCTTGAGCAGCACCGAGAAGTCCAGCTTGCCGTCGCCCGAGCCCTTGAACGACTTGACCACGTAGTAGACGCCGATGAGCGCGATGGCTAGGCCCAGCCCGATGCCGAAGCTCATGTAGAAGTCGAAGTTGTTGGCGAAGACCGTTTCCACGGTTTCCATGCCCGGGTGCCAGCGGTGCAGGATGCCGTGGTGGTACAGGACCGGGTTGGCCACCACGGTGATGATCAGCCCCACCAGTCCGCCGATGACCGCCCAGAAGGGCAGCACCATGCCGATGAACACCAGGCCCAGGTCGAACTGCAGGCCCGTGGCCACTGCGGGCAGCACATCCTCGGTGTGCCGCGTCAGTTCGATCCACGGGATGGGAATGAGCCGTATGGTCTCCTGGAACAATAATCCCGAGAGGGCTGGCAGGAGCACGTAGAAGAAGCCGAAGGCCAGGCCGATCATGCCGCCGATGGAAAAGACGCGCCATTTCCAGCCGGTCTTGCGGTCCTCGGTGGATTCGGCCAGGGCCATGGTGCCCAGCGCGCCCACCGGGGCCATGGGGAAGGGCAGCTTTTCCACGTCCGATGTCAGCCGGTAGAGGCTGTAGCCCAGCCCGAAGTGGTCGATGCGCTGCACGAGCTGCGCACCGATGAGCAGCAGGATCGGGATGAGCCAGTCGCCGTGGAAGAAGCTCCGGTCCAGGTAGGAGGCCGATTCCAGGCCCGGGGCCACCCAGTGGGGGATGAATTCCGTGAGGCCGAGCATGCGCGCGGCGTCGGACTGCACCAGATACTGGTTCCAGAGCAGGCCCTGGAACGGCGAGGCCAGGGCCGCGCCCGCCATGTAGTAGAGCAGGAAGATTTCCTGCTGCTTGAGTTCCGAGTACGAGCGCTTGGCGATTTCCGCGAACAGGATGATGGTCACCCAGCGGGCGGCCGGACCGATGCCCTGGCCGATGACCAACTGCAGATACATGCTGCCGGGCATCATCAGGAAGCCGATGAAGATGGCCCCGATAAAGGTCTTCCAATCGAAGCCCTCCTCGAAGCGGTCCGGCGGCTTCATCAGGTCGCGATACTCTTTGAGTTCCTTGTCGTCGTACATATGCAGCCTTGTGTTGCCGGGGGAAGGGGGAACCCCCTTTGCAAAGGGGGTTCCCCCTTCCCCCGGACCCCCAACCCCCTTCCCGAAAATCCCTGGCGATCGCTTTGCGATGGGGGGTGGCCGGTTGTTTTTCTATCTCATATCGTAGTTTTCAGTAAACGGTTCCCTGAGCTACACCGGGAACACGTTGTACACGGTTTTCGTCCACAGGCTCAGGAGCGCATAGAAGCCGCCCATGAGGAAATCGCCCAGAATCAGGCCCACGAACAGGAAACGCAGCCGGTTGAACAGGGCCGTGCCCCCGTAGTGCAGACAGAGGTGGTTGCACATCCATCCCAGGAAAAAGCTGAACCAGAGCACCTTCATGCCCGTGGAATAGGCCACAAGGTAGCCCAGCGGATGCAGGGGCCACCAGGGCAGTCGGTAGTAGCAGAGAATCAGCAGGCCCATGATCAGCGCGCCCGCGCCCGAGTAGATGAGGGTCCACTTGTTGGGACCCGTGGGCACGTCCACCAGCCGCTGGGCGTTTTCGTAGTTGGCCAGCACGGTCTGGGTGGCCCATTCCAGGTTCAGGTCCCGCAGCCCGTACTTGTGGCCCAGGTAGAGCATGGTCACGAAGGCCGTGCCCACGGCCAGCAGCAGGGCCGCCGTCACGCCGAGGACCACCACGCACTTGGCCTGGTTTTTCTCGCAGGCCTTGGAGCCGTGGAACAGGGTGGGCAGCACCGCGCTGCGCATGTCCAGGAAAAGCATCTTTTGCATGACAGCGGCGCAGGCGATGCCCGCCTGGCCAAACATGCCCGTGCCGAAGAATCCCACCATGCCGTCCATGGGCGCGGCCGTGAGCGTGAAATAGGGCAGCCCGCCCTGGCAGACTACGCGCGCGGAAACCACGGCCACTATGATGAAGGCCACGGGCAGGATCAGGGCCGCGACGGGCGGCAGCCCGAACCACCAGCCCCATGCCGCGAGGAAGAGCACGCCGAAGAGCAGCCCCCACAGGGGCCAGACCGGGGGCAGCCAATCCTCGGGCGTGCCGGGCCTGGAGTCCTCGCCCAGCCTTCTGCGGCATAGGGGCTTGTACAGGCACAGGAACGTTTCCTTGAGGTGGTGGCGCGCCAGCCAAGCCAGGAAAAGGAAGAAGACGATATACGCGCCGATGGACTGAGCGCCCTCGGGCCGGTAGAGGTCCGCGCCGAAGGTCACGCCCAGGGCGGCCTCGGGCAGTTGCAGGCCCAGCACGTAGAGCAGCCCGTAGGAAAGCCCGGCCAGGATGAAGAAGACCCAGAAGCTGAAGGATATCTGCCGCGTGGTCAGGAAGGCGAAGCCGATGAACGCGGGGACGATGTACAGCTTGAGCTTGTAGAAGCCCGAGAACAGGCCGAACTTGGGGAAGTACTTGCCCGCCAGGATGATGGTGGGCAGTTCCGGGACGCTCGGGAAATAGTAGTGCATGCCGTTCATGAGGTGCAGGAAACCGGCCAGGAACAGCCCGGCGATCAGGAACCTGTCGGCCCAGAACGAGCCGAACCGACCCTGGTCCAGGGCCTGGCCCATGATCTGGGGCACCCGAAACAGCGGGAACATGACCCGCTCGTTCATGACCCACTGCTTGCCGAGCAGGCGCATGAGGCAGACCATGACGAAGAACGAAGCCAGGATGAAGGCGGCCCAGACCAGCAGGGGCTGGAGCCAGACGCCCCAGGGCACGTGGGAGAGCACCTCGCCCACGCCCATGGCCTTGGCGTTCGGCAGCCCGTTGTAGAGCGTTTTCACGGCTGCGGCGCTGTCCGGGAACCATGCGTCCGGCAGCAGGGGACGCAGCACCTCGGTCCAGCGGAAGGCGTCCTTGGCGAAATGCTGGGGCGCGGTGATGTTCACGAAAAAGGTTTCTGCCAGCCCGTTCCAGCCGATGCTGGTGAACAGGATCATGAGCACCCAGGCAGTGAGAATCTCCATGCCGTTGAGCGGGGGCGGCTTTTTGCTCAGCCTGCTTGCGGCCGCCGACAGGACAAAGAGCCATGCCGCGACAAAGAACGGGGCCAGGGGGAAGTTGCCGTTGCCTATGGGCGTGTTGCGCAGGTAGGCGTCGTTGTACGGTGTGAACACGCACAGCGCCAGGCCGAGGGCCAGGCCAGCGAGCACGGCCCGGAAGCGGATTCGGTCAGTCATGTCAGCCAGCCTCCTCGATCCGCTTCATGCGCTCGGCAAAATGTTCTGTCAGGTCGGTTGCGTAGCCCTGCACGGCCACCTCGTCCAGGGAGCGCCAGGCCAGAAGCTGCTTGCGCAGGTCGTTGAGGAAATTGCGGTTCAGGTTTTCCCAGGCCTTGTGCTCTCCGGCCTCGCGGGTGAGCTGCACCCGGATCTGACGGTAGCCCCGGTACAGGTCGGACGGGCAGAAGGTCAGGTCCACCTTTTGGCGCACCCCGAAGTCGAAGGGGGCCAGCCAGACGCGCAGGTTCATGCGGAAGCAGTAGTCCTCGCCCGTGAGCTGCTCCGGGGTCAGGCACTGGACGGTCCTTTCCCCCAGCTCCTTCCGGGCCTCGTTGTCCAGATAGGAGCAGGCCATGTCCGCGGTGGAGAACGCCCCGTGGGAAACGTCGTGGTGCGTGTCGTAGTAGGCGCGCAGGAAGCCGCCCGCGCTGGCCTGTTCCGCCAGGTTGATGAGGAAGGGCAGCATCACCGTGAGGGTGTCGCCTTCGGCCTTGGGCATGGTCCAGGACCTGTTCACGTCCGGGATGGCGATGCGCGAGGCCACCCGGGCCGGGTAGAGCACCGACACCAGCACCACCAGGATGACCAGGATCATGGCCGCGACCCCGGCGGTGGAGGAGTAGTTGGCGGTCATGCCCGCCCACAGGGCCGTGCCCGCGAGGGCCACCGCGGAAAGCTGGGCCAGGAGATAGCCGATGACCACGGCGATGACCGCAAAGGCCAGCGCCTCGGCAATGAACAGGAAGGCCACGTGGGGCGGGGCCAGGCCCACCGAGGTGTAGACCGCGATCTCGGGGCGGCGCTCGTAGACCGAGCCGATCATGGTGTTGAGCACGATGAGGATGGAGATGGCCAGGGGAATGAGGATGTTGGCCACGCCCGAATAGTTGACCGCGTCCGAGGTGAAGAACAGCGAGGTGCCGTCCCTGCCGCCCCGGAAGAGCATGAGCCCGAAGCGGTCGCCCAGGGCCGTGCCCAGGTCCTTTTCCCCGGTCTGCTTGACGGCCAGCCCCTTGAGCTTGCCCGTGTTGCCCAGGGAAAGCAGCAGCTCGGCGGGCAGGATGGCCGTTTCATAGCCGGGAATATGCTGGTAGCGGCTCTGGTAGTCGAGCACGTCCTCGCCCTCCTCGATGGCTTCGGCCTCGGTGCTGGAGAGCTGCACGGCCGCCTCGTTGGGATAGACGATGGGGGTGATGGGTTCCCCGTCCAGGTCCGGGTTGTCCCGCAGGCCCGTGTCGCCGAAGATGCCCACCAGGGTGTAGGGCACTCCCCAGACCGTCATTTCGTCGCCGATATCCGCGCCGATGGCCGTGGTGATTCGTTCCGGGAGCAGCACCACGTGCCGTTCGCCCGGCCGGAACCAGCGGCCTTTGACCAGGATGCGGTCCAGGCCGGAAACCCGGGGCTCGGTGTGGGAGAGGCCCACGGTCCCCCGAAGCTGCGCCACCTTGCCCTTGAAGGAAACCGGGATGAGCGGGGCGCGGGACTTGTCGCCGGTGAGCCCGGTGTCGTACCAGACGCGCGGGGCCACGACGCCCTTGTCCGCATAGGCCTCGGAGACCACGGACAGGGCCTCCACGGGCAGGTCCTGCCAGTTGAAATATTTCATGAGCAGCCCGTCATAGCCCGCCTTGGGGCTGAAGGTGGCCCATCCCTTTTCGCGCACGGATTTCACGGTGGTGAAGTTCATGATGGTGAAGGTCAGGATCACCAGGGTGGCCAGGGTCAGGAAGGTGCGCACGGGCCTGCGCTTGAGGTTGCTGACCCCGAGCACGAAGGCGGCGGTGAAGGCCGCTGCCGGGCTGATGTCCGAGAGCTTCAGATGCTTGGAGCGTCGCTGCAGCTCCACCATTTCCCGCTCGAAGCGGAAGAAGATGATCAGGCTCACCAGCAGGGACAGGGCCAGGATGAAGAAGGCCAGGATGACCACCATGGGGCTGTAGGTCAGTTCAAAGGCCGGATGAACCATGTAGACCACCGCAATGATGGCGGCCAGCAGCCCCAGGAAGGCCCCGATGCGCTTGCGGATGTCCGCGAAACCGAAGAGCAGCCGTTCCATGCAGTAGGCAAAGGGCACGAACAGGGCCACGTAGAAGAGCACCCCGATGAGCACGTCCTTCTGGGTCTTGTCCACGTCGTTGTAGACCTTGGAGGCCTTGGCCAGGGAGGAGCGGGCCGACTCCATGAACCTGTCCCAGCGTTTTTCCGCCCGGTACTGCCGGGCCTGCTGGAGTTCCTCGAGGCCGAGGGCGGCCAGCGCCTGGACCCGTTCGTTGACGATGCCCTTCTGCTCCAGGTTTTTCACGCGCGGGGTGAGCAGGTTCCACATGTCGTTGGCCGCGCGGAATTCGGTCATGGGGATGGTGGGCCAGCTCCGGGCCAGATAGCCCGAGCCCAGCGGGTTCTCGGGCGTGGAATTCAGCAGCAGTTCCTTCTTGTCCAGCACCGTGTCCGAAAGGGTCAGCTTGATGGGCACGTCCGGTTCCAGGAACAGGGTCCCCAGGGTGGAGGACCGGGTGTCCAGGCGGCTGTACCAGTAGCTCACGGGAGGGGCCTCGGTGCGCGCGTCGATGAGCGTGGGCCGGTAGAGATACTTGAAGGTTCGCGGGTCGAACATGTCGAAGAGCGTGGTCTGCGTGCAGGAGAACAGGATCATGTCCGTCTCCATGACGCTGCGGCTCAGCTTGACCCGGTAGGCGTCCTTGCCGGTCTTGGGCTTGTCCACGGCCCAGACGGCCAGTCCGGTGCGCTCGTCGAAGCGCATGCCTTCGAGCACGGCCTTGTGGTAGCTGATCTTCTTGTCGGCCAGGCCCGGGATGCGGAACCGGCCCTCGGTGTCCACCATGCCGTACATGCGCGTGCCCCACTGGAAAGCGAGAAAGACCGTGTCCGTGCCCGGCTTGTCCGGGAACAGCTCGCCCTTGCGCAGCAGGTTGGCCCTGCCTTCAAGGGTGGTATAACGGTCCTTGCCCCGTTTTCCGGCTTCGGCGATGGGCCTGGCGGCCAGTTCCCGCGCCAGGGACTGCACCAGCCGGGACTGACGCTTGAAGTAGCTGAAGTTCACGCGGGACGGGATATCGTAGGGGGTGCCCCAGGCCGGGCGCACGTCATGCACCGTGGCCAGGGTGAATCCCGGGAATCCGGCAATGGCCATGGGCTCCCCGCCCAGTTCCGGGCCGTCGGGCAGGTAGCTTTCCCAGGTTCGCAGCCTGCTCGGACGCAGGGTGCCGTGGTACAGGGGCTTCAATTCCTTGGGCAGGGTCTTGGCCCTGGCCTCGAAAATGTCGTGGATGGGGCTGAAGAACCGGGTGCGGTTCACGTCCGGCTTGAGGTCGTAGAGCCAGCCCTTGTCGAATCCGCCCACCCCCTTGCCGTGGCTGGAAAGGAACAGGGACATGTGCGCGGCAATGGAGCGCCCGCCCATGACCTTGCGCAGTTCCAGGGCGGAGTTCACCGCGCCCAGCCGGGCGTTGGCGTCGTTCAGCACCCGGTCCTGCCATTCCAGGGCCTGGCGGGTGTAGCGGGCCAGCACGTCCCTTTCCTTTTCCCCCAGGGGGACATCGGCCTGGGAGGCCTGCACCCAGGTGAGGCGCTTGAGGACCAGCCGCTCGGCGGCCAGTTTTTTGATGGCCTGCTGCAGGTCCACCACGTCCTGGTTCTGTGTCTTTTTGCCGCGCATGTGCCCCTTGCCCGTGCGTTGCATGGCCTGGTTGTGGCGGCCCAGCAGGCGTAGGCGCATGAGCTGGCTGGTGATGTCGTCCTCGGCATTGCGCACCACGGTCTTGTAGGCGTTGCGCAGCAGGGCGAGGTCGGCGGGGGAAATTCCGGACAGGTCCAGGGGCTCCTTGCGGAAGAGCAGCTCCAGGGCGCGGGCCGCGTTGATGGTACGCTCGGTGTAGTGTTGCTTCAGCCGGGCCAGTTCCTTTTTCTTGGTCACCAGGGCCCAGGTGAATTCGCGCATGCCCGCCTGGGCCTGGGCATGCGCCCCGCTGGCCAGCAGCAGCACCGGCCGTTTGGGGCGTTTCCTGCCCAGCGTTTCGGCCACGTCCATGAGCGTGGCGATGGAGCAGGATTCGTCCGCGCCCGGAGAATCCCCGGCCACGAAGGTGGACGATCCATAGAAGGCCTCCACGATGAGCAGCTGGTCGGCCAGGGCCGGGTCCGTGCCCTCCATGAAGCAGTAGACGTTTTCCTCGGTGGCCTGCTCCCACTGGGCGCTGGAGGTCAGCAGCACGTCGCCCAGGTCCATGGGCTTTGATTCGTTGACGTTTTCGCCGAAAAGCTCCGCAGCCTGGGACTTGGAGATCCAGAACATGGGGAAGTCCACCGGGGTCAGCTCCACCTTGTTCACGAAAAACGCCGAGGGCGTGGGGCCGCCGCCCGTGCCCACGAAGATCAGGGCGCGCGCGCCGAGCACGGCCGCGTTGTTCCAGTTCTTGCCCGAGTCCATGTCCATGAGGACCACGGCCCCTTCGGGATCAAGGCCGTTGAAGTCTTTGAGATGCCCCTGGCCCACATAGAGCAGCCTGCCGCCGAGGCCCGGCGGCTCGATGGCCCCGGGCGAAAGCACGTTGGTGCGCAGCTGCTTGATGTGGATTCGTCCCTGCTCGGGCAGCACCAGGTCCGCGCCGTAGGAACGGACCACGGGCACCCGGAAGGACTGGCGGCCGATGATCCGGCCGGTTTCGCCCGCGCTCGTGTTGGCCGGGACGAGCCTGCGGAACTCCTCGGCCACGGCGTCCGCCGCGGCCTGCGCCCCGGGCGTGCCCGGACTGCGGTCGCCCATGGCGGCCATGCGGCGCAGGAAGTCCTCCCCCGCGAATGCGGCGGACGCCGCCAGCAGGGTCAGCAGCGCGGCCAGGACCGCGGCGAGGCGCAGGGCGGGGCGGCTCGGCATCAGGCGGGCGCTCCTTCGGCTTCGGCGATGCCCCCCACGCTGATATCCAGTTCGTCGCGGTTCTCGATGCGGTCGATCATGCCGTCGCGGATCCAGACCACCCGGTCCGAGACATTGAGCATCTTGTAGTCGTGGGTGGCGGAAATGACTGTGACCCCGCGCTCGGCCGAGAGCATCTTCAGGAGTTCGATGATCTCCGCGCCCGTGGAAAGGTCCAGGTTGCCGGTGGGTTCATCGGCCAGGATGATGGCCGGGTCGTTGGCCAGGGAGCGGGCAATGGCCACGCGCTGCTGCTGGCCGCCGGAAAGCTCCAGGGGCTTGTGCTGGAAGCGCTCGCCCAGGCCCACCAGCTTGAGCAGCTCGATGCCCTTCTCCTGGGCGTCGTCCCCGTGCATGCCCGCGAAGGTCATGGGCAGGGTCACGTTTTCCAGGGCGGTCATGACCGGGATGAGGTTGAAGGTCTGGAAGATGTACCCGATCTTGCGGTTGCGGAGCCAGGCCAGCTCGTAGGCGTCCAGCTGCGAGATGTCCACCTCGTCGATGAACACCTTGCCGTCCGTGGGCTTGTCCAGGCCACCGATCATGTTGAACAGGGTGGATTTGCCCGAGCCGGAGGGGCCCATGATGGAAATGTATTCCCCGGCCATGATTTCCAGGTCCACGCCCTTGAGCACGTGCACGGTCTGCCTGCCCAGGGGGAAGTCCTTTTTCACGTTGATGACGCGGACAATGGTGTGGCGTTCGTCTGTCATGGTCTGTCCTTCAGTGTTCGGCCCGCAGGGCGTTGATGGGCCGCATGCGCATGGCCAGGATTGCCGGGTAGAGCACGCCCAGCAGGCTGAGGCCCACGCCGGAGAGAATGGCCAGGCCCACCGAGGTCAGCACCTCGGCCCAGGGCAGGCTCGCCAGCGCCGCTGCCCCGAAGCGGAACAGCCCGGCCAGCAGGGAAAAGAGGAACCCGAGCACCGCGCCCGCGCCCGCGCCCAGCAGGCCCTGCATGGCCGCCTCCAGCAGGAAGAGGCGCAGCACGATGGAATCCAGGGCGCCCAGGCATTTCATGACCCCGATCTCGGAAAAGCGTTCGGTCACGGACATGAGCTGGGCATTGACGATGCCCACGGTGCAGACCAGCAGGGAGAGAATGACGATCCAGCGCTCCTTGGCGCTCATGGCCACCCGGGCGGCCTCCAGGTCCACGTCGTACCCCGCCTTGGTAAGCATGCTTGCGGCGGTTTCGCCGCCGGAGCGCAGGATGCCAGCGGCCACGTCCAGGTTTACGAGCACAAAGGCCAGGAACGACACGGCGAGCATCAGGCTGCTCACGGTGATCATGGAGCGGAAGAAACGCACCCGCAGGCTCTTGAAGCTGATTTCCAGGGACTTGCCCCAGGGCAGGCTGATGGCCCGCTGGATCCCCGGCCCCTTCCCCGCAGGCTCGGTGAACACATTTTTACTCATATTTGAAGACAATACGCAGCCGCCGCCACCAGCACAAGAGCGGTAGAATTATTTTTTCCGTCCATTGTCAGGGCAGTTGCGCCGTTGTAACCTGGTCGCTCCTTCCCGCGACCAGAATAGAGGACCATCCGGAAATCCTGCTTTCCGGGAAGAATGAGCGAAGGAGTTTCGACATGTCGAAATGTTTATCCATACTGTGTTTCATGAGCGCCGCCGTGGCATTGCTGGTTTCCAGCTACGTCTTTGCCGCCGAAGGCCCCACCTGGCCGGTGGTGGATACCGGCCAGGACCAGTGTTTCGGCACGGGCGATTCCATCCGCTGTCCCCTGCCGGGACGGGAGTTCTCCGGGCAGGACGCCCAGTACAAGGGCAATGGCCCCGCCTACCGCGACAACGGGGACGGCACGGTCTCGGACCTGGTCACCGGACTCATGTGGCAGAAGACGCCCGACTTCAGGCGCTACACCTTTGCCCAGGCCGGGGGCTACGCCAGGAACCTGCACCTCGGCGGCCATGACGACTGGCGCGTGCCCACCATCAAGGAACTGTTCTCCATCGCCGACTTCAACGGCAACATGCACACCCGGACCCCGTACATCGACACCCGTTTCTTCGACTTCCGCTATCCCACGGACGGCCAGCGGGACATCGACGCCCAGTTCTGGTCCTCCAACGAATATGCGGGCACGGTCATGGGCCGCCAGCGGGCCGCCTTCGGCTTCAACTTCGCGGACGGCCGCATCAAGGGCTATCCCGTGACCAAGGGCAACTGGATGCGCTGCGTGCGCGGGCCCGCGAACTACGGGCTGAACGACTTCAGGGACAACGGGGACGGTACGGTCACGGACCGGGCCACGGGGCTCATGTGGACCAAGGCCGACAACGGCCGCCCGGTTTCCTGGGAAAAGGCCCTGGAATACGCAGGAAAGTCCCGGATGGGCGGCCATGACGACTGGCGGCTGCCCAACATCAAGGAACTGCAGTCCATCGTGGACTATTCCCGCTCCAGCAATTCCCGCTCGCCCTCGCACCGGGGTCCGGCCATCGATCTCCTGTTCAAGCTCACGGACAAGGAGGCCTGGCTGTGGTCCTCCACCACCCATATCGAAAACGGCTGGGCCTACTACGTGGCCATAGGCCAGGCAACGGGCTACGGCCCGCGCGGCCTCGCTTGTGGATGTGCCGTACCGGCACGTGGAGGTGGGGCCGAAAAACGGCGGCAGCGCGCGTCCCCAGGGCGGTCCGGAAATGGGCGGCGGGGATCGAAGGCCCGGCAAGGGGCAGGGGCCAGGCGGAGGCGGGTTCATGGACCGGTTCGACAAGAACCGGGACGGCCGTGTTTCCCGCGCCGAGTTTGACGGCCCGTCCGACCATTTTGATCGCCTGGACCGCAACAAGGACGGCTACATTGACGAGGATGAGGCGCCCACCGGCCCCCCCGACGGCCCGCCTCCGGGCGGAAGAAAAGGCGGCATGGGCGGCCCTCCTCCCCGACAGTAATCTCAGCAAAGAGGCTGTTCAAAGATGTGCGGGAGTAAGACGCACGGTTGAGACGGTCCGCAGCGTATGCGTTTAATGCGGAAAAGGACCTGTCTGATCGCGGCAACAGAGCCCTCGTGCGTTCAGGGACAGACGAGATCGCGGAATGCGGCCGGTTGCAAGTGCTTGTGACCGGCCGTTTTTTTCAGGAGCAGGTCCAGGAAGTCGAAGGCCAGTGCGTTGGCGCGCTGGTGGTGGAGCATGACGCCACAGCGTCCCGTTGCCAGGGCGGCCTTCAGCTCGGCGAGCAGCGCATCCCATCCCTCCTCGGGCGTGGGCTCGTTCCGGGTGTGCAGGTCCACGTTGATGAACAGGTCGGGCAGGCCCTCGGGCAGGGGCACTTTTTTCAGCTCCCCGGCGGAGCGGGACACGGCCCGGAACCCGAGTTCCTTGAGCGCCGCGCCGGTTTCCGCGTCAAAGCGGTTCCAGGGCGGGGTGAAGTAGGGTTCGAAGTCCTTGCCCATGAGCGCCTGCAGCTTGGCCTTGCCCCTGGACAGGTCGGTTTTCTTGGCCTCCGGGCTGCGCTCGTCACCGAACTCGCCCTTCTTGCCCCGGGTCTGGTGGCTGCGGTGTCGCCAGCCGTGCTGGTGCCAGCACCATTGGCCGGAATCGCCCGCCTCGGACCGGATTTCCCGCCAGCGCCTGTCGTGCAGCCAGGCGGGCACCACGGCCATGCACAGGGGCATGGCGCTTTCCCGGAATACCTCCAGCATGCGGCTCATGTTCCTGCCGGGCACGGCCACGTCGTCGGCCCGGAAGAATATTCTGCCCTCGGGCGCTTCGGCCAGGACCCGGTCCAGCCGGGCGGGAACATCGGCGGGCATTTTCAACCACAGGGAGGAGAGGGTGTTTTTGACGATCATGATTTTATCATTTTACCACATCCGGATTTGGCCCACCACACCCTTAATTCTTGCCTGCCGGGGCGGCCTCGGGTAGTGCAGGGCCATGCGACGCTTCGACGCCCTCATTTTCGATTTCGACGGGACCCTGGCCAACGTGCCCCTGGATTTTGATCTCATGCGCACCAAGATCGCGGCCCTGGCCGAGGGTTTTCTTGCCGTGCGGCCCGAAACCGACGGCCAGCCCATCCTGGAATGGATCGACGAACTGGCCGCCGAGATTGCCGGGCACGAGGGACGGGACGCGGGCAAGGAGTTCCATTGCCGGGCCCGGCTGACCATCACGGCCACCGAGATCGACGCGGCCCGGCAGGGCGAGCTGTTCGAGTTCACCCGCCCCATGCTCGAAACCCTGCGCGAACGAGGCGTGGCCGCCGGGGTCATCACCCGCAACATCACGCCGGCCGTGCTGGAGGTCTTCCCGGACCTGCCCGGCCATGTGGGGGCCTTCATCCCCCGGGAGGACGCGGTGCGGGTCAAGCCCGACCCCGAGCATCTGCACCAGGCCCTGCGCCTGCTCGGCGTGCGGCCCGGGCGCGCCCTCATGGTGGGCGATCATCTCATGGACATCGAAACCGGGCATCGGGCCGGAACCGCATCCGCGGGTGTGGCCACGGGGCGCATTTCCGAGGCCGCCTTCCGCGAGGCCGGGGCCGAATTCACCGCCCCGCATGCGGGCGAACTGCTCAAGCGTCTTCTGCGCGACAATCTGCTTTAATATAATGGCCTTCCGATAGGGGAGTGCGCTATTCTTTTCGCGTGTCCCGCAGAAAGTGCAGTTTAATTATGCGCTTTGCGAAATGAAGGTCGTGAAGAATGGCTCAGAAGAATAAATCCCCCCAGCAAGATCCGGGAATTTCCGAACAGGAGGCCCGCGTCCGGTTCGAGCGCATGCAGCGCGCCCGCCAGGCGCTCGGTCAGCTGGATCCTTCCCACGAGGCGCAGATGCGCACCAAGGCCGAGGAGGCTCAGCAGCGCGAGCAGGAGTCCCTGCAGCGGGCCGAGGCCATGGCCCGGCTGCGGAAGCGGATGCGCGCCCGGGAGACCGAGGTGGAGCCCGCACCTCCGAAGCCGGCCGCTTCGGACCGGGTGCCCATCGAGGAGGAAATAGTCGTTGCCAACCGGCTTTACGGCGAAGCCCTCAAGCACGCCAGGCGCTTCCTGGACAACGTGCGCGCGGGGAAGCCCGTGGACTACCACGAGGCCGAGCCCACGGTGGACGGTTTCATCGGGTCCATTTTTCGCAACGAATCCGCGGCAGCCGCCCTGTGCAAGCTGCGCCACGCGGATGAATACACCTATACCCACGGCATCAACGTGTCCGTGCTGGCCATCATCCTGGGCAAGCACCTGAACCTCACCCCGGAGGAACTCCGACTGGTGGGCATTGCCGGCGTCTTCCACGACGTGGGCAAGGCCCTTGTTCCCGAGTCCATCCTCAACAAACCGGGCAGGCTTTCGGACGAGGAGATGGATATCATGCGCACCCATGCCCAGAAGGGCTACGACGTGCTCAGCCTTCAGCAGGACATGCCGCCCGAGGTCATGAACGCGGCCCTGGAGCACCATGAGCGCTGCGACGGGTCCGGATATCCCAAGGGCATCAGGAGCACGGAGACCCATATCATATCGCGTGTCATCGGCCTGGTGGACGTCTATGACGCCCTCACCAGCCGCCGTCCCTACAAGGACGCCCTGCCGCCGGGCAAGGTCATGGGCATGATGTACCAATGGCGGCTTTCCGATTTCCAGCCCCACATCGTGGAGCATTTCATCAAGAGTCTGGGCATCTACCCGGTGGGCAGCTTCGTGCGGCTCACCGACGGCCGCCACGGCGTGGTGGTGGGCCACCATGCCGACGCACCGTTGCGCCCCGTGGTCAAGGTCGCCTTTGACCTGGCCATGCAGCCCATCACCCCCCGGGTGGTGGACCTGGTGGAGCAGGCCGCAGGGCAGAACGGCAAGCAGCTGCTTATCGCCGACATCGTCAATCCGCAGGAGAGCGGCGTTGATGTCGCGAAGCTCATGCGCTAGTCGGCTGTCCTTCCAGGCCCGATAACGTTGTTACTGCAAAGAAGCCAGGTCCTCACGTATTGTTTCATACGCTGCGGCCTGGCTTCTTTTTGTGCCTAGTTCTCGGACCTTTTTGAACAGCCTTGATGTGTTCAAAAGGCCTACTGGGTTATTCGTCGTATTCGTAGCTGATGTCGATATGGATCTTGTTGCCGAAGCGGCGCTCCATCTCGGCCAGCATGGCCCGCTTGTTGTTCAGCAGGTAGATGGACAGTTCCTCCTCCGCCTCGTGGACCAGCGGATCCGGGCAGTTGCCGCGCAGCAGCTGGCGGTAGATTTCCTTGAGGGCCTGCAGGGCCTGCCACTCCATGTTGCGCCGGATGCCCGTTCCCTTGCAGCAGGGGCATGGCTCGGTGCTGATGGCTATGGCCGAGGAGCCGAGGCGCTGGCGCACCAGCTCCATGAGGCCGAAGCTGGAGATGCGGCTCACGTCCGTGCGGGCGCGGTCGTTCTTCAGGGCCGCGCGCATGGTCTTTTCCACCTCGCGGCAGTGCTTGGGGTCCTTCATCTCGATGAAGTCGATGACCACCTGGCCGCCGATGTCGCGCAGCCGCAGCTGGCGGGCGATTTCCTCGGCCGCCTCCACGTTGGTCTTGAGAGCCATCTTCTGGAAATTCTTTTCCCCGCCGATCTTGCCGGAGTTGATGTCCACGGCCGTGAGCGCCTCGGTCTGGTCGAAGACCAGACGGCCGCCCGAGGGCATGGTGGCCTCGCGGGAGTAGATTTCCTCCACCTGCTTGGTGAGGTTGAAGCGTTCCAGCAGGGACTTGTCGTGCTGGGTGTGCAGCTTGACCAGGCCCGGCTTGCGCGGGAAGGCCAGTTCCACGAACTGTTTCACCTGGTCGTAGGTTTCCTTGTCGTCCACCCAGACCTCGGTGACGTTGGTGGTCAGGTAGTCGCGCACGGCGCGGGCCGCCAGGTCCATTTCCTTGTAGACCAGGGACGGGGCCTTTTCGGTCCCGGCCTTGCCGCGCACGTCCTTCCAGAGGCGGTTCAGGTACTTGAAGTCCCGCTCCAGGGCGGCCTTGCTCTGGCCGATGGCCGCGGTGCGGGCGATGAGCCCCACGCCCGGTTCGGGCTTCATCTGGCTCAGGACCTTCTTGAGCCGGGTCCGTTCCTTTTCGTCTTCGATCTTGCGGGAAACCCCCATCTGGTCGCGGCCCACGGTATAGACGAAGCTGCGGCCGGGCAGGGAGAGATAGGTGGTCATGAAGGCGCCCTTCTTGCCGGTGGGTTCCTTGACCACCTGCACGAGCACTTCCTGGCCCGCCTTGAGCACGTGCTGCATGAGCGGGTAGCGCGCGCCTTTTTTCATCTTGTAGCCGCCCGAATAGTATTCGGGATGCACCTCGTCGATCTGGAGAAAGCCGTTGCGTTCGGCTCCGTAGTTGATGAAGGCGGCCTGCAGGCCGTTGTCGATGTTGTGGATGTAGCCCTTGTAGATGTTGCCCTTGGTCTTGGCCTGGTGCAGCATCTCCACGTAGTATTCGTTAACGCGGCCTTCCTCGGCCAGGACTACTTCCACCTGTTCGCCCGGCAGGACAGATATGAACATCTTCTGCCGTTTCTTTTTTGCGGTCATTGAAACCTCTCAGAGAAAAAAAGTGTGGTTCACGCAAGGTATGCACGGCTATCCCTCGATTGTATGGCGGCCGGAATAATAATACGGGGTGCCGCTTTCATCTGATGAAGTCGCTTCGCCGCCATGGACGAGCCGGGTGACCGCCTGTTCCGCCTGGGCCTCGGGTATGCCGAGGGCCTGGCTGAGCTGCTCAACGGTTTGGGGCCTGCGGGCGAGGGAAGCGCGTACCATGTCGTCCACGCGCGCTTCGGAAAAGGCGGCCTCGCTGGTCCGTAACCGTTCGCGCACCGGGGCGTCCCCGGTGTGCAGTACCTTGCGCCAGCGCTCCAGCGTTTCCTTGTCCACGGCCTTGGCCTTCTTGACGGTGCCGGGCCGGGAAAGGGTGACCACATCGATGCGGTCGGGCTGGAGGCGCTTGCAAAAAGCCTCGAGCTTGCCGAGGTTGGCGTCACTGTCGTTGACTCCCTCGGCCAGCAAAATTTCCAAAAAGATCCTGCCGTCAAATATGTTTCGGAATTCCAGAAGGCCCTGCGCCACCTCGTCCGGGCCAATGCCGGGACAGGGGCGGTTGATGGTCTGGAATTCATCGGGCACCAGCGAATCCAGGGACGGCAGCACGATGTCCGCCAGCGCCAGGTCCTGCCGAACCTCGGGGTTCAGCATCAGGGTCGAGTTGGTCAGCACGGCCACGGGAAGGCCCGGGAAGATGTTCCGGACCCCTTCGATGACGTAGCGCATTTCGCTGTTCAGGCAGGGCTCGCCAAGGCCGCCGAGCGTAATGACGTCCGGCGTTTCATGGCCCTCTTCTTTCCACTGTTCCAACTCGTGGAGTATGTCTTCGCCGGACACGTAAGGCCTGCGCTCCAGGGTCAGGGTCCGTGTGGCCCCCACCTCGCAGTAGATGCAGTCCATGCTGCAGATGCGGTCGCCCAGGAGATCCAGCCCCAGGGAACGCCCCAATCTGCCGCTCATGACCGGTCCGAAAACATAGTTGAATTTCATGTATCCAATCCTCATGGGCCGTGGTTTGGCTATGCCCATGTAAGGGGTATTGTTATCAGGGGGTTATTTAATTCGCAATGATTACCTGTCAAGAGGGGAAACCGTTGCGACCGTGCGTTGCGCACGCTTTTCTTGACTTGCGGCCCCGCTCACCGTAGGGAAAGGGTCCAAATTTCCACTGGAGGCCGACATGATCGAAACAGGTGAACTGGTACTGCTCATCAGCCCGAAAGGCAAGCGGTACATGTATAAATACGACCCCGAGGGTGAAATTCATACCAACGACGGCAAGATTCTCATGGCCGACGTTGGCGCCGCCGGTTTCGGCCGTCCGGCCAAAAGCCATCTGGGCAGGCCCTATCTGGTGCTCAAGCCGACCCTGCACGATCTGATCAAGAACGTGCGTCGCCAGACCCAGATCATGTATCCCAAGGAGATCGGCTACGTGCTGCTCAAGCTGGGCATTGGCCCCGGCACCACGGTCATCGAGTCCGGCACCGGTTCCGGCGGTCTGACCACGGCCCTGGCCTGGACCGTTGGGGACACCGGCCATGTCTATACCTACGAGCGCCGCGAGGATTTCTACAAGCTGGCGGGCAAGAACCTACGCCGGGTCGGCCTGGATCACCGCGTTACCCAGACCAACAAGAACATCGAGGACGGTTTCGACCATACCGGCGCGGACGCCCTGTTCCTGGATGTGCGCACCCCGTGGGAATACATTCATCACATTCCGGCGGCCGTGAAGCCCGGCGCCATGTGCGGGTTCCTGCTGCCCACCACCAATCAGGTTTCCGACCTGCTGCGCGCCCTGGAGGCCGGTCCCTTCGAGGATTCCGAGGTGCTGGAAATCCTGGTGCGTCACTGGAAGCCCGTGGCCGACAGGCTGCGTCCGGACGACCGCATGGTGGCCCACACCGGTTTCCTGGTGTTTTCGCGCTACATGGAGCCGCAGCCCGAGGAGCCGGTCGAAGAAGCTCCGGAGGCCGAAGAGGCTGCTCCCGAAGCTCCCGCTGAAGCATCGGCAGCCGAGCCCGAAGCTTCCGAAGAGTAGAGCTTGCAGATACGAATTGAAGAGGCCGTTCCGAAAGGGACGGCCTCTTTTGTTTTATACCTCAGCAGAGTAGGGCGGAGCCGGATCGTATTGCAGGATCTTTTTGACCATGCGGGCATGGTCGGGATCGTGAATCTGGCCCACCAGCCACAGGGCCATGTCGATGCCTGCGGAAACCCCCTGCGAAGTGACCACCTTGCCGTCGCGCACGTAGCGCATGTCCGGAAGCTCCGTTACCTCGGGGTCATTCGTTAGAGAATCCATGAGCTGCCAGTGTGTGGTGGCTTTGCGGCCCTTGAGCAGCCCGGCCTTCTGCAGGATCAGGCCACCCGTGCAGACCCCGGTCATCCACTGGACCTGATCATACTGGGAGCTGACCCAGTCAATGGCTGCGTTATTGCCCAGGGCATATTCATTGATATCCGCCGTGCCGGGCAGCAACAGCACGTCGAGTTCGGGTGCGGTTTCAAAGCTGTGGTCCGGGATCATCTTCAATCCTCCGAACCCATTCAAAGGGTTGGTGTTCTGGCTGATGGTCACCACCTGCCCGCCGCCCAGGATGTGGTTGGAAGCGGCAAAGACCTGTTGGGGGCCGACGAAATCCAGCTCCGCGACCTGTTCATAGATGTATATCCCGTAGGTGAGTTGTTTTGTCATTGAGTTCTCCTTTGATGAAGTGGGCCCTGTACTGGGCCGGACTGATGCCGAGCCTCCGCAGGAAGGCCCTGCGCAACCTTTCTTCCCGGCCGAAGCCGGATTCCTGTGCCACGGCTTCCAGAGCTTCCGTTCCGGATTCGATCAGTTCGCGCGCACGATCGATCCGCATCTGCTCAACAAAGCGAGCGGGGCTCATACCTGTTTCCGACGGAAAAATACGTGCAAAGGTGCGTGGGCTCATGTGGACCTGATCGGCCAGCCTTTCCACCGTGAGGTTCTGATCAAGGTTGTCTTCCATCCATTTCACAAGGCCACTGAACTTCTCTACGGCCTTGGCCTGTATGGAGAGGAGGGTGCTGAACTGACTCTGGTGCCCGGGCCGTCTGCGGTAGAGCAGCAGCACACGCGCCACCTCAATGGCCAGGGATGGGCCGTAGTCCTCCTCCACCAGGGCGAGCGCCAGGTCGATTCCCGCTGTGACACCTGCGCTGGTGGAAATATGGCCATCCTGCACATAGATGGCGTCCGCTTCCACAGTGATGTTCGGGTATAGTTCGGCCAGTCTGTCGGCGACTAGCCAGTGGGTGGTGGCCCGTCTGCCTTCCAGCAAGTCACAGGCTGCAAGGATGAAGGCTCCGCTACAGACCGAAACGATGCGATCCGCCTTGCGGGCCGCAGCTCGAATTGCCCGTATAACCTCGGGGTCTGTAGAGGTGTTTTCAGCAACCAGACCGCCTGGCACAAGCAAAATGCTTCTTTCTTTTAGTCCAGGGCGTACATCGGCATTCAGCACCAGGCCCGAAGAGGTTTTCACCGCTCCGGGGCATAATGAGGAAAAGGCTGGAACATAGCCTTCGTTCAGGCGGCCGTCATGATGCAGCAACTCGGTGGCCGACGAAAAAACCTCCAAAGGACCGGTGACATCCAGGGACACCACGCCAGGATAGAGGAAAAACTCGATCTGCTTTGTCATGACAGCAAGGTAGAAAATAACATTGGTGGCAGCAATGACAAAAAATATGCAGATTCTGCCAAGTGGTGTTTTCACGAAAGTAAAGGCCCGCTCCCTTTCGGGAACGGGCCTTGGTACTCGTTTTCGCCTTATGCCTATGCGAGGTGGTTAGGCAGCGGCTTCCGCTTCCTGGGCCGGAGCCTCGTCAGCGGCGGGTGCTTCTTCTTCACTGCTGCAGTCGCAGTGGTCTTCCGTGGAACAGCCGCAGGGAAGCGCCTGGGACTGTTCAAGGTCCTGCTTCACGCTGGTGGCGATCTTGAACAGGACGGTGACGATCAGCGCGCCGATGGCGTAGACCATGGCGGAGATCAGGAGCTCGAGACCGGTGGGCCAGTACGGCGTGATGGTTTCGAACGGAGTCGGGTTCATGCCGCCGATCAACAGGCCGAGGCCCTTGTCGATCCAGGTGGCGACCACCAGGATGGCCAGCGCCCAGGGCAACAGCTTCTGGTTGTCACGGAACCTGGGCGGAATGAGCAGGGTCAGGGAGACCACTGCCATGACCACGAAGGTCCACATGAAGGGCACGAGCTCGTGATGACCGTGCACGCCTGCGAACAGGTACACGATGGAGTGCTTGTGGCCCGGGATGTTGGAGTAGAACGCGGTGAAGATTTCCAGCGCCAGGAAGAACATGTTCACGACCATGGCGTAGGCGATGATCTTGGTCAGGGTCCTCACGGCATTGCGCGGCATCTGGAAGGAGGTGACCTTTTCGGTCACCTTCAGGACCAGCAGCAGGATGGCCGGACCGGAGCAGAATGCGCTTGCCAGGAAGCGGGCGGCCAGGATGGCGGTGAGCCAGTAGTGGCGGCCGGGCAGGCCCTGGTACAGGAACGCGGTGACCGTGTGGATGGAGAATGCCCAGACGATCGAGATGATGATGAAGGGCTTGATCCACTTGGGATGCGGCAGGCGCATGCGGTCATGCTCCAGGCAGACCCAGCCGCACAGCAGGTTCAGGGTCAGGTAACCGATAAGCACGGTCATGTCCCAGAACAGGATGGAGTTCGGCGTGGGGTGCAGCATGACGTTGAACATGCGCTGGGGCTGACCAACGTCGACAGCAATGAACAACATGCACATGACACACGCGCCGATGGCCATGAACTCACCGAAGATGACCATGTGCTTGTTGGGCTTGTAGTGGTGGAAGTAGTAGGGAAGGACGATCATGACGCCCGAGGCGGCCACACCGACCAGATAGGTGAACTGGGCGATGTAGAAACCCCAGGACACGTCGCGGGACATGCCCGTGATGGTCAGACCTTCCATCAACTGATAAATCCAAGCTCCGGCTCCTGCAGCGATAACCAGCATCAGGAAGCCGATCCAGGCGTAGTACCTGGGAGAACCTTTGAGAGCTCTTTCCAGCATGTCTGTGCCTCCTAGATGATGTAGTAGACGCTCGGCTCGGTGCCGGCGGAGGGTTTGCGACGAATGGTGTAGTTCTCGCGCAGGACCTTGCGGACGTCGGACTCGGGGTCGGTAAGGTCGCCGAAGGTCAGCGCGCCGTTCGAGGCTTCAACGCATGCGGGCAGCTTGCCCACGGAAAGGCGCTCGACGCAGAAGTTACACTTTTCAACAACACCGCGCATACGGGTCGGAAACTCCGTGTTCAACTTGGTGAGGTCCAGGTATTTCCTGGGCTCGCTGTAGTTGAAGGAGCGGGATCCGTACGGGCAGGCGGCCATGCAGTAGCGGCAGCCGATGCAGCGGTGGTAGTCCATGGCCACGATGCCGTCCGGGCGCTGGTAGGTGGCCTTGGTGGGGCACACGCGCACGCACGGGGGCTGTTCGCAGTGGTTGCAGAGCATGGGGAACATGCGTTCCTTCACGCTGTCGTCCATGTACGGGTTCTGCTGCTCGGGGAAGCACTCCTCATAGGGAGAGGCCCAAAGCCACTTGATGTTCTGCTTGGTATCGATTTCGGACACGTTGTGGATGGCGTGGCAGGCTGCGGCCAGGGGAGCGATGGCTTCCTCGGAGTTCAGCTTGCGGGTATCCACCACCATGGCCCAGTGCTTGGCGTTCAGTCCGTCCGCGTGCTTTTTCACCGGAGCGGCGTGGCCGGAAGAGGCCATTGCCTTGGGGGCGATGCACAGAGAGGCCGCTGCCAGGCCTGCGAACTTGATGAAGTTACGTCTGTTGTTTTTCATTATTTCAACCCCTCCGGCTGAATGTGGCAGTCCCAGCAATAGGGGGAGACGCCTGCGTCGTTGTGGCACTTGTCGCAGAATTCCGCTTTGTTGTCGTGACACTTCATGCAGGTGTTCTGCAGACTGATGGTGAATTCCTTGCCTTCGTGGTTCACGTAGACACGTTTGCCGTCGCGCAGGGCCCAGTCACGCCACTGGTCCAGGAGCTGCATGTGCTTGGTGCGCATGAACTCGAGGGATTCCACACATTTCTTTTCGTTGGCAGGCAACTTCAGTTCCGGCTGCTTGTAGGAAGCTTTCACCGTCAGCGCGTTGTACGCGAAGGGGGAAAGCAGCAGCCCGACGAAGATGACGATGCCGAGTATGATTTTTCCGCCGTAATGCATTCCTCATTCCTCCTACATGTTCGGGGGAGTCCAGTCGTCATCCTCGTCCTCGAAACCGGGGAGGGATTCCTGACGGAGGTTCATGGTGCGCTCCTGTTCACCCGGCAGGATGAGGGCGTTGCCCACGAGCTCGTGCACGCCGCAGACTTCCACGCCCGGGGCCCAGTAGTCGGCCAGGGGCGGCAGGGTGGCGCGGTCGATGGCGCAGATGCAGGACATCATGTTCACGCCGTTCTTGTCCTGGACATAGCGCAGGGCGTTGCCGCGGGGCAGGCCGCCTCGCAGGCGGATTTCCATGATCTCTTCGGTGTTCAGGCCCGAGCCGCCGGCGCAGCAGAAGGTCTCTTCGCGGATGGTGCCGGCGGGCATGTCCACGAAGTTGTTGCACACGTTCTTGATCACGTAGCGGGGCTCGTCCAGCAGACCCATGGCGCGGGCCGGGTTGCAGGAGTCGTGGAAGGTCACCTTGTACTGGTCGTTGCGGCTGGGATCCAGGTTCAGCTTGCCGTGCTTGATCAGGTCGGCGGTGAACTCGGTGATGTGGACCATCTTGGTCACGGCCGAGTTGTGGAACACGGTGCCGGTGATCGGGTTGCGCGGGGTTTCCATGTGAGAGCCCTGCAGGTAGCCGTTCATGGTGTCCATGTACTGGTTGATGACGCGCCACATGTGGCCGCATTCGCCGCCGAGGATCCATTTGCAGCCCAGCCTGTTGGCTTCGGCGTACATCTTGGCGTTGAGCTTCTTCATGGCCTCGTTGTTGGTGAACAGGCCGAAGTTGCCGCCCTCGGATGCGTAGGTGGACATGGTGTAGTCGAGATCCAGGAAGTGGAAGAGCATCAGGTAGCCCATGAAGGTGTAGATGCCCGGGTCGGCGAACACGTCGCCCGACGGGGTGATGAACAGGATCTCGTGGCCCTTTTCGTTGAGCGGGGCCTTGACGCGCACGCCGGTGATTTCCTCGATGTCGTCCACCATGAAGTCCACGATGTCCTTGAAGGCGTGGGGCTGGATGCCGAGGTGGTTACCGGTGCGGTTGCAGTTGGAAACGGGTTCCAGGACCCAGTTGATGTTCACGCCCACCAGGTGCAGCAGTTCGCGCGCCATCATGGTGATCTCCGCGGTGTCGATCCCGTAGGGACAGAACAGGGAGCAGCGGCGACATTCCGTGCACTGGTAGAAGTATATGAACCATTCCTTGAGGACGTCCTCTTCCATGACGCGGGATCCGGTGAGCTTGCTCAGGATTTTGCCGGCCAGGGTGAATTCGCCTCGGTAGATGGAACGCATCAGTTCGGCGCGCAGAACGGGCATGTTCTTGGGATCGCCGGAGCCGATGAAGAAGTGACATTTGTCCGCGCAGGCGCCGCAGCGCACGCAGATGTCCATGAAGACCTTGAGCGAACGGAACTTGTCCAGGCGTTCGCGGAAGCCGTTCATGACGATTTCCTTCCAGTTCGGCGGCAGCTTCCAGTCCGCTTCGCCCGGGGACCATTCCCGCGGGTTGCCGAAGGCGTCGGGCATGTAGCCCTGCAGATACGCGACCATGTCTTTCTTGGCCGGGTAGCACCAGTTGCCCGGTGCGAAGTTCACCGGGGTCTCCATCCAGCCGGAGGCCGGCGGATTGTAATCTATGCTTTTGAAGAGTTCGTCAGCGCTTGGCATCGACATTATTCTTCTCTCCTGTCGTTGTGGTCGAACCGTTTACCCGGAACCCTAGCCCTCTTCGGGAGCCTTGGCATTCTCGGGGTTGTCCAGGGGCAGCCCGGCTTCAGCCATGAACGGGCCGAATTCCTTTTCGTAGGATTCGTAGGCCAGGGGCTTGATGTCCGGGTTCCACGGATTCTCGTGGTGATGGAAACGGTTGTCGTTGGGCATGTTTCTTGTCGGGGACAGGAAGACGCCGGGCATGTGCATGAGCTTGCTGATGGGGAAGTAGACCATCAGCACGCTGACCAGGAAGACGTGGACGTAGAAGGAAACGTCGATGCCTGCGGGAACATGCGGATGCAGGGTTACCAGACCCATGGCCAGTTCCTTGATGGCCACGACGTCGACCTTGGCGTAGTAGCGCATCCAGATGCCGGAGAGGGCCACTCCCAGGATCAGGAACAGGGGGAAGAAGTCGGCCACCAGAGAGATGTACCTGATCTTGGCGTCCACCAGCCTGCGAAGCAGCAGGAAGAGAAGGCCGACCACGATCAGGGCGTCGGTCTGGTACATCACCGGAGCGCCGATCTGCAGGATGCCGTCCATGAATTCCAGGCCGTTGACGAAGAACGGGATGGGCTCCAGGAACAGGCGCAGGTGGCGCAGGGCAATGATGAAGAAAGAGTAATGGAACAGGATGGCGAAGAGCCACAGCCATTTGGAGGAGGCGTAGGCCACCACCGGGCCGTCCTTGGTCTCATGCAGAGACGTGGACGTGTTGCGGAACAAGGACCGGAACGCGAAGATCTCGAGGATCATGCGCAGCACCGTCTGGAAACCGTTTGACGGGTTGTCCAGCTTGCTCTGTTTGAAAAGTTCCGGATCGTAAGGCAGCTGCTGGCCGCCCGTGGTGGGGATCCTGTAGGGCACCGGGCTTTTTGCCCAGCCGAAGATCTTCGCCACGAATCCGCTCAAGAAGAGTGCGAACGCCGTGTACGGGATACAGACGCCGAAGCCAAAATCCATATGGCCCGCGCCTACCCCGAACAATGGGATCAGCACCAGAATAAAAACGAAAACGAGTGAGTACAAAGCATTCATCTACCGTCACCTCGCTTATGGTTTGAGCCTCCGAATCGTTCGGGGGCCCTTCCACTATTCCTCGGCCTTGTCGGCCGTAACGTCCACAATCATGCGGGCTTTTTTCAGCAGGGTGTGCTGGGACCGCTTCACCTCTTCCACCCTGAGCCGATATATCTGTTCCCTGCTCCGGGAATAGATATCGATGGCCAGCAGGACCATGTTGTCCAGCTTGGCCTCGAAACGCAGAAGATGCTCAAGCTCCTCGCTCTTCCGCAGTTTCTCGAAATATTCGTCCCGCAGCAGCTTCTTGAACAGGAACAGGAAGCTGAGGGCCTGGGACGGGGAAAAGTCCTGCACGGACCGGATGCGGATCATCTTGTCCAGGGAGGTGCAGATGGCGTCCGCGTCCTCCCACTGCAGGAGATGGTCGATCAGTTCGCCGGTGGCCTCGCGGATGGCCGCGCCCACCGGGTTGGAAAAACGGTTCTTCTTGTTCTTCCATATTTTCTGGGTCTCGACCGGGTATGTCCCGAAGATCAGGTCGGCCCACTTGTCGGCCATGTCGGCCTTGTGCTCGGCGATGAGCGCCTCGATAGTCATAATATGTCTCGAAATCCCGTAAGACATGTCCCCCGGGCGGCCTTTTTCAAGCCGTACAGGGTGCCTTCGGGATTGCTTCGGTTACATGTGAAAATCGTCACGTACGATTGACAAGTCATATTCCACGCGACCGTGGAAACGTCAAGGTTTTTCCAGAAAAAAACCGGGTAATCAAGGGGTTTTCGCAGGGGATTTCAGGGCCTGAAAAACAGGGGTGTCGAACGTCTTTTCACTAGAGGCGTTCCACCCGGTTGCGGCCCTTGTCCTTGGCCACGTACAGGGCCTTGTCCGCGCGGCTGAGAATGTCGTCGATGGAGCCGTCGGCCGCGGTCATGGCCGAAAGCCCAATGCTGGCGGTGATGGTGGTGGTTCCCCTGCCGGTGTCGATGGTCGCCTGGGCCATGGCCTGGCGCAGGCGGTCCGCAGCCTTTTCCGCGGCCCAGGCCTCGGTTTCCGTGAGTACGGCCGAGAATTCCTCGCCGCCCAGCCTGCCGAAGAGGTCTGTCTCGCGCAGGCATTCGCGGCAGGCGTCGGTCAGGATGCGCAGCGCGTCGTCGCCCACGCTGTGGCCGTAGGTGTCGTTGATGCGTTTGAAGTGGTCCAGGTCGAGCATGAGCACGGTGAGGGGGTGCCCGTACCTGCGGGCGCGGGCCATTTCCTCCTGGGCGCGACGCATGAACTCGTGGCGGTTGAGCGCGCCGGTGAGCGAGTCCGTGGTGGCCAGCCTCTGGAGCTCGGTCTCCAGGCGTCTGCGTTCGGTCACGTCGTGGATGACCGAATAGAGCAGGGCCCGTTCATTGACCATGACCGGCCCGCTGTAGACCTCCACATCGCGCACCTGCCCGCCGAAGACGCGGTGCTTGAGCAGGAAGTGGTTCCGGTGTTCCTGCTGGGCCATGGCCATTTCCCGGAATATTTCCTGCTCCTCCATGGCCTGGATGTCGGACATGTTCATCTGCAGCAGCTCGTCCCGGTCGTAGCCGTAGAACCGTTCCGCCGCGGGGTTGGCGTCCACGATGTCGCCGGACTTGGGGTCGGACAGGACCATGACCGCGTGGTTGTTCATGAAGAAACCGCGGTACTGCTGCTCCCGCTCCTTGAGGATTTCCTCGGCCCGGATGCGGTCCGTGGCGTCCCGGAAGATGCCCTCCAGCGCCACGGGGTGCCCGGCCTCGTTGTAGACGAAGTGCAGGTTGATCTCGGCCTTGATGAAGCCCCCGTCGCTGCGCTTGAAGTCCACCCTGTATCCGGTGACGCTTCCCTTGTCCTGCAGGATGGAGATGACCTCCCTGCGGTCCTCGGGATCGCGGTAGACCCGTTCCGTGACGCTGAGTCCGATGAGCTGGGTCACTTCGTAGCCGAGCTGTCGGGCCGCGGCAGGGTTCACAAGCATGATGGTGCCGTCCAGGCTGGTGAGGAAGTATCCGTCCTCCATGGATTCGAAGATGCGTCGGAATTTTTCCTCGCTCTTTCGCAGGGCTTCCTCGTTGATCTTGCGTTCGGTCATGTCCCGGGCCGTGGCCAGGATGGCCTCTCCATCGGCAGTGCCGATGACGCCCGCATTGACGTCCACGGGGTAGAATTCGCCCGTGGACCGGACGTGCATGGTTTCGAAGGAGGCGCTGCCGTTGGCGGTGATGCGGCTCAGGAAACCCGGGATGCGCTTTTTGACCTCCTCGGGGACGATGTCCTCCAGGCCCATGTTCAGGAGCATTTCCCGGGAATAGCCCAGTTCCATGGCCGCGGCCCTGTTCACGTCGATGAACCGGCCGTCGAAGTCGATGAGGAACTGGGAATCCGCGGCAGAATCGAACAGGGCCCTGGATTTGGCCTCGGATTCCTTGAGCGCGTTTTCCGCCTTTTTCAGCCGGGTGATGTCCTCCAGGGTGACGATGACCCCGTCGAACTTGCCGGAGACGTCGGACATGCGGGCCACGGAGACGCTGAAATGCATGTCCAGACCGGAGATGTGGGCCTCTTCCTCGAAGTGGGTCCCTGTATTTTTCCCTGTGGAGACCTCGTGCACGCGGTCTTCGATCCAGGGCAGCAGGTGGGCGGCCTGGGTCTGTGCGTCGAAGCAGGCCGGTTCGCTGTTGAAGCGTTCGTGGTAGTACCCGGAGCCCGCGTCGCAGGCCAGGCCGATGAGCTTGGCCGCCTCGGAGTTGTAGAAACTCAGGGTTCGCTGCCGGTCATAGAGGAAGACCGGGTTGGGCAGGCTGGCAACCAGGGTCAGGAACATATTCTTTTCATTGGCGAGCTGGCGGTTGATGGCCTGGACCTCGGGCGGATCGTCGGTGGTCGCGGCCCAGTCCCCGGAGAGCGCCACTTCCAGGCGGTCGAAAAAGTCCAGCAGAAAACCGTGGAAGCTGGCCCGGAGTTCCGGGGGAGCCTTTTCCTCCACCAGGTCGAAATACGAGGCCCGGTAGTATTTGAGCAGTCCCAGGAACATGGACAGGTTGACCCCGCGCTGGCGGTGCAGCCGGGATTCCATTATTGCGAATTCGGAAACCGGATCATCCTTGTAGCAGTCGTCCGGGGTCAGCCCGGCCCGCAGGGATTCGGAATTTTCCAGCCCTTTGCCGATGGCTTTGGTCAGCCCGCTGACGGACATGCGCCAGGGCTCCACCAGGGTGGAGGTGTAGCGCGTGTAGCCCTGCTTTTTGGCGTAGGCGAGGATGCGTTCCATGAGCCATTCCTCATGGTTCGTGAGCAGGGTGTGGAGTTGGTTCAATGCCATTGTCGCCTGGCCGGTTCCGGGTTTTCTCTATGCTGACTATGCCGCAGGAGGCGGACGTTGCCATCCCCGTTATTTTCGTTATTTCAGCGAAAACAGGCGGGGCCGACACCGCCGCATGTTTCCACCGTACGTGGTGTTGCGGGGAATGTGAATATTAAGAATGATTTCCGCACGCTTTTATAATTCCCCCTGCGCTTGAGTTTCGGACGGATTGCCATAGAATGGTGGAAAAATGTAATCGGGGGCAGCACATGGCGAACTATACGGGCATCAATCATCTGGCCATGGCCACGGGAGACATGGACACCACGGTCCGCTTCTGGCGCGACCTGCTGGGAATGCGGCTGGTTGCGGGGCTCGGGAGGCCGGGCTACCGGCACTATTTCTTCGAAATTACGGACCGGGACATGATCGCCTTTTTCGAATGGGACGGTGTGGAGCCGATCCCGGAAAAGGATCACGGCGTTCCCGTGCGCGGCCCGACGGCCTTCGACCACGTCTCCTTCGGCGTGGCCGGTCCCGACGACCTGTGGGAGATCAAGGACCGGCTGGAGGCGGCCGGGTTCTGGGTTTCCGAGGTGGTGGACCACGGGTTCATCCATTCCGTCTACAGCTTCGATCCCAACAACATCCCCATAGAATTCAGCGTGGTTGTCGAGCGGTACGACGTGCACCGGACCCCGGCCATGGTTGATTCCCGGCCCACGGCGACCGCCCGCGAAGGGGCGGAACCGCAGCCGGGAAAATGGCCGTTGGTCACGCGTCCCACGCCTTTGGAGGAGCGGGAAGTCTATGAAGGGGAAGGGGAAAAGGTGATCGCCTTTCTGCAAGGGCGGGGCAAGGAGGACTAGTCCTTGCCGTCCAGGTCCGGATGGCTCAGCAGCCGGCTCAGGGTCCGGCACAGGTCGTCCACTTCAAAGGGCTTGGCCACGTATGCGTTCATGCCCGCCTCCAGGAACCGCTCCCGGTCTCCCTGCATGGCGTGGGCCGTCAGGGCCACGATGGGAATGTTGCGGTTGGCCTCTCCCACCTCGCCGCCCCGGATGAGTCCCGCCGCTTCCATGCCGTCCAGTTCGGGCATCTGGATATCCATGAGCACGCAGTCGTAGGGCTCGCTGGAAAGCCGTTCCAGTGCCTCCCGGCCATTGGACGCGCAATGGACCACGAATCCCAGCTTTTCCAGGGACCGGCGGGCCATGATCTGGTTGACCCGGTTGTCCTCGGCCACCAGGATCTTCTTTGACGGGGGAATGGGGCAGGCCGCGCCTTCGAATTCGGGCTCCTGCCTGATGGTGTCGGGGTCCGGCAGCGTGAAGTCGAGCCTGAAATAGACCGTGGTGCCCTTGTCCAACATGCTGTCCACGGCAATGGTGCCGCCCATGAGGTCCACCAGGCGGCGCACGATGCCCAGGCCCAGCCCCGTGCCGCCGTATTTTCTCCGGAAGGAGCCGTCCACCTGGGTGAAGGCCTCGAAAACGTGTTCGATGCGGTCCTCCGGGATGCCGATTCCCGTGTCCTTGACGGAAAAGAGCAGCCTGGCCCGCCCCGGGTCCCCCGAGGGCAGGGACATGGCCGAGACCTTCACCGAGCCGCCCTGCGGCGTGAACTTCACGGAATTGCCCACCAAGTTGAAGAGTATCTGCCGGAACCGTCCGCCGTCGCCGATGAGCACCTGCGGCACGGCCTCGTCCACCTCCATGTCGAGCGCGAGCCCCGAGTCTTCGGAGGAATGGGTGAAGGTCTGGAGCACGGAGCGGATCATGGCGCGCGGGTCGAACCGTCCCTCATCGATCTCGAATTTTCCGGCCTCGATCTTGGTCAGGTCCAGCACGTCGTTGATGACCGTGAGCAGGCTGCGGCCGGATTCCAGGGCCGTCTCCACATAGTCGCGCTGCAGTTCGTCCAGCTCCGTGTCCGAGCAGAGCTGGAGCATGCCCAGCACGCCGTTAAGCGGGGTGCGGATCTCGTGGCTCATGTTGGCCAGGAATTCGGTCTTGGCCCGGTTGGCGATTTCGGCCTGTTCCTTGGCCACCATGAGCGCCTCGGTGGCCTTTTTCTGCTCGGTGATGTCGATGCCCATGGTCAGCACGCGGCGGGTGCCGTCCGTGTCCACAAAGGGATAGACATAGACGTTGTAGGTCGAGTCGCCGTAGACGGTTTCCTCCATGGAGGGCGTGCCGGAGACCAGGCTGCGCTGGGTGGCGCATTCCGGGCAGACGGCACCGCTGTCCCGGAAGATCTCGTGGCAGGGCCGCTCGCCCGGCTCGCCGAACAGGGTGCGGAACCTGCGGTTGGCGTAGTCGACGGAAAAATCCGTGTTCTGGACATAGACATAGGCTGGCAGTTCCTCCAGCAGGGAGAAGAACCGCTCTCTTTCGCCGCGCAGCACCCGTTCGGCCATCTTCTGCTCGGTGAGGTCGCGCAGCATGCTCACCAGAATGCTTTCCCCGGTGTCAGGGTGGGAGAGCATGGCGGTCTGGATGGAAAAGGTGCGGGGCATCCCGGTGGCCTGGGTCATGGTGAATTCGATGAGGTGCGCCTTGCCCGTGTGCAGCACCAGGGAGTCGGCCCGCTGCATGGCGTCGGCCTCTTCCCTGGGCAGGAAGTCGTGGGCGGTCCTGCCCAGCATGTCCTCGCGGGTCCGCTCCATGGTCAGGCAGAAGGCGTCGTTGGCCATGATCCAGCGGTGGCTGGCGTCCTTGACCACAAGGGGGGCGGGCAGGGTGTTGATGATCTGGTCCAGGAAGTTGCGCGTCTTTTCCAGGTCCTCCTCGGTCTTCCTGCGCCTTTCCACCTCGTCCTTGAGCTCCGCGACCTTGGCCTCCAGGGCCTGGTTGGCCTCGATGTTCAGCCGCTGGAGCTGGAAGTTCTCCAGGGTGTTGGCGCTGTTGAGCAGCACGATGGAAAGCACCGAGAGAGAGGTGTCCAGCACGGTCTTCACATCTTCGTCCAGCAGCCCGACAAAGAGGCCCTTGGTCTTGGCGGCGGTGGCGATGCTGTGCACCAGGATGGTGTCGTTGCCGTCCTCGGTGGGGGCGAAGGTGGGCTGCTTGCGCTGCAGGGCCCAGGCAATGGTGCGGTTTTCGGCAAGGCGTTCGAATTCGTGGTCCATGAATTCCCCGTAGGGTTCGGAGCTCCGGAAGTGCCGTTCGAATTCCAGGGTCAGGTCGTCCACCAGGTACATGTCCACGGCCTTGAGGCGCAGGATCTGGGAAATGCGCTGGGCGGTTTCCTGCAGGATGGCGGCGGGCGTGCCGTAGCCCTCGGGCCGCTGGTGGAAGTCCCCGAGGCGCGCGGCCGTTTCCAGGGCCTCCAGGGTGAACCGGCTGGCCTCCTCAAGGTGCTCCACGCGCCGGAGCAGATGCTCCGGGTCAAAGGAGAAGTCTTTCCCGCTTCTAGGACTCATGGAAAAAAGCCGCCATCACTTGGTCTGCCTGCCGGACCGCCTGCGCCGCGATCTCGCTCAGGTCGTTGCTGGAAATGCCGAGCCTGTCCCAGGCCCCCTCGTCCAGGGGCGGTACGTACGGGCTGCCGCTGGCGCCTGCACCGACGGCGTGGGCCGTGAATTCCGCCACGTGGAGCACCCCGGCCTCCAGGGGGTTGGGGGCCGCGCCCGGGTTGTGGTGGTGCCGGGTCATGGCCTCCAGGAATCCCGGAAGCTTCCATTCCTTGAGCAGGGCCGCGCCCAGTTCGGCGTGGTCCCATCCCCAGAGACGCCGCTCCAGTTCGGCAAGGGGCACCCGGGCCGAGGTCGCCCGCAGGAAAAGGTCCAGGGCCATCTCCGGCTGGTTGCGCAGCAGCATGAGCCTGCCGATGTCGTGCATGAGTCCGGCCACGAAGAACCGTTCGTCGTTGCCCATGCCGAGCTGGGTGGCCAGGAGCCGCGCCACGGCCCCGCAGGTGATGCTGTGCAGCCAGAAGTCCGTAAGGTTCAGGTGCCTTTCGGGGATGTCCCGAAACACGGAGATGACCGAGATGCCCAGGGCCAGGCTGGTGAGCTGGTTGGTGCCCACGATGGTCACGGCCCGGGACAGGGTGTCGATGGTGCCGGGGAACCCGTAGAACGGGGAGTTGACCATGCGCAGCAGCTTGGCGGCCAGGGAGACGTCGTTGCTGATGATTTCGGCCACGTATGCCGCGGAGCTGCGCGGGTTTTTCAGGGCCTCGGATATTTCGCTGAAGGTGCTGGGCAGGCAGGCCAGCCGGATCTCCCCGGACAGGACGTCCTTCAGGGAGCAGGGGGCCGGAACGGCCGCCTGGGGCTCGTCCGGGGCCTCGTAGCTCCGGGCCAGGTCCTCGGCCTGTTTCGGGGTCAGGGTGCTGCGGGCGTTTTCCAGGAAGTGCAGGGCCAGCGCCCGCACCGCGGGATGCCGCGTATTGGTCAGCGCGAAGCGCCTTGCGGCCAGTCGTTTGTATTCCTCGTCGTTTTCCGTGCTGGGGCCTGGCTGCTCCTCCGGGCTTGCGCCGGGTTCGTGTCCGGCGATGTCGGCTTCGGAGATTCCCCATATCTTGCAGGCCCGGATGATGTTGTGCGTCAGTTCCGCACCGGCGGGCAGCATGACTCTCCCGTCGGGGGTCACGAGGTCCGATGCCAGGGCCATGCCCGGCTGGAGTCGGTCGGTGATGCACTTTCCCATAGGTGTCCGCCACTGCCTGATTTTTCCTCCTTAGGTATACGATGCCGGTGGAGAGAACAAGGCGTTGATAATCGCAGGAACGCGACGCGGAAGAAACGGTTCAGAGAAAACGGGACAGGAGCCGCGCCAGATCCGGGAATTCCACGGGTTTGGGAAGGTAGGCGTTCATGCCTTCCTCCAGGAACCTTTCCCGGTCGCCCTGCATGGCGTGGGCGGTCAGCGCCACGATGGGAATCTCCGGGTTGAATGCGCCGCTCTGGTCCGAACGGATGAGCCGGGTCGCCTCGATGCCGCTCATGACGGGCATCTGGATGTCCATGAGGATGCAGTCGAAGGACTGTTTTCGCAGGGCCTTGACCGCTTCGGCCCCGTCCTTGGCGCAGACGGCCTCGAAACCCAGCTTTTCCACGAAGCGCCGGGTGGCGATGCTGTTGACCGGGTTGTCCTCGGCGATGAGCACGCGGCGTTCCGGTATGGCCGCCTTGAGCAGGGGCAGTTCCTCCGGGGCTGTCGGTTGTGGCGTGTCGGGCACCTTGAACGGAAGCACCACGCAGATGTCCGTGCCCCTGTCCGTTTCACTGTCCACGGCCACTGAGCCGTTCATGAGCTCGCAGAGGCGTTTGACGATGCTCAGGCCCAGGCCCGTGCCCTCGAAACGCCGGGTCAGGGAGCCGTCCCCCTGGGTGAAGGGATCGAAGATGTACGGCAGCCGCTCCTCGGAAATGCCGATGCCCGTGTCCCGGACCATGAACATGAGCCGCATGTTGCCGTGGCGGTCCGGGGAAAGGCGGCTGACCTCGATGGCCACGCCCCCGTTTTCCGTGAATTTGACCGCGTTGCCCACCAGGTTGAAGAGGATCTGGCGCAGCCGGGCCTCGTCGCCGTCCAGCTGGTCGGGGATGTCGTCGTCGATGCGCATGGTCAGGCCGATGTTCTTGTCCATGCACTGCCTGCGGAAGACCAGGGCGATGTTGTCCACCAGACGGGTCAGGGTGAGGGGGCCTCGGCTGATGGGGATCTTGCCCGCCTCGATGAGCGAGAAGTCCAGGATGTCGTTGAGGATGGACTGCAGCCCCTGGCCGGACTGGAAGGCGGCCCTGACGAATTCGCCCTGTTCCGGGCTGAGCGGGGTGTCGTCCAGGAGCTGGAGCATGCCCAGCATGCCGTTGAGCGGGGTGCGCACCTCGTGGCTGATATTGGCCAGGAATTCGTTTTTCATGCGGCTGGCGCTTTCGGCCAGGTGCTTGGCCTCCAGCAGGGCCTCCTCGGCCTGCATGCGTTCGGCCACGTCGTGCAGGATGGCGTAGAACAGGAGCTTCCCGTCGATGGTCAGCGGGCTGACATGCAACTCGGCAATGCTGCGTCCCGTGCCCCGGCGCACCTCGAGACGGGCCGGATGGCCGTCAAGGGCGGCCGCGCGCAGGGAGTGATAGACCTGGCCCGGCGGGGCCGAGAAGACGGTTTCCAGGGGCGCGCCCTGGAGGGAGCCGTGATCGGTTCCGAAATAGTCGCTGGCCGCCCGGTTGGCCTCGGCGATGTCGCCGTTGTCCTGGCGCAGGAGCAGCTGGACCACCGCGCTTTCGCGGAACAGGGTTTCCCGCAGGTCCCTGCTCTCCTGCTGCGCCCGCCGCAGTTCGGTCAGGTCCTGCACGGTGAAGACCAGGCCCTTGGACAGGTCGCCCCGCTCGATGCACCCCGAGGCGAGCAGAACCTCCAGGACCCGCCCGTCCCTGGTCACGAACCGGGTCTCGATGCTGCCGTAGCCCTTTTCCAGCACCTCGGCGTGTTTGACCCTGCCCACCCGTTCGTATTCGGCCTTGTTTTCATAGAATTTTTCGGAGGGCATGCCGTCGAGTTCCTCGGCGCTGTAGCCCAGCATGGCCTGCAGGGTTTCGTTGGTCCAGCCCACGATCCGGTCTTCGACCAGGCCGATGCCCAGGGGGGCGGACCTGAGCACGGTGCGCAGCAGCTTTTCACGCTCGCGCAGCTCGTCTTCGGCCCGCGTCCGGGCCTCCATCTCGAACTGCAGCTCCTTGTTGGCGGCCATCATCTGCTGGTTGGCTGCGGACATCTGCTCGTACATGCCCGCAAGTTCCAGGTTGGCCTCGGCCAGTTTGCGGCGGGAAAGCTCCAGTTCGCTCAGGTCGCGGAACATGATCTGGGTCACGTTCTCGGAAATGCGTTTGATGCTCATATCCACCGGGATGTAAGAGCCCTGGCGGGTGCGGATGCGGCGCTGCATGCGGGCGGTCATTCCCGCATCGAGGCGGCGCTGCTGTTCCCTGGAAAGGGGTGCGTCGTCCGGGTGGAGCAGGGTGGTGCCGGTCATGCCCCGCAACTGCTGCAGCTCCAGGCCCATGATGCTGCGGGCCTTGGGGTTGGCGTCGGTGATGATGCCGTTGCGGTCGACGAGCACAATGCCTTCGGAGGCGTTTTCAAACAGGCTGACGTATTTGCCGCTTTCCGCGCAGAGTTGTTTTTCGGCCTGCTGCCTGCGCAGGACGGCCATGGCCAGGAGCGCGGCCAGGGCGGCCAGCACGGACAGGGTCGTAGAAAAAATCAGGGGATCGGCAAAGGCTTCGGCAAGGCCTGGCTGCCGGGCAACGCCGAGCATGATGACGCCGTCCGGAGGAGGCGCAGGCGCCGAGGTCCCGGCCAGGGATGCCAGGGGGGAAAGCGGGAGAACCAGCCCCCACACTATGCCAAGCGTGCGCATCATGGACATTTGCCCTTGTACCGGCGCTCCCCGAAACCGGACTTGCCTTTTCCGTCCGTTAAGGGGAAAAGACTGTTCAAGACTTTTTTAATCTGTAATGCGAATCTGCCATACCCGACAGTCCCGAACCATTATTTTCCATGAATACCCACTGTACTTTGCCGTATCCCCCATCCATGCAACGGGCCTTTTTCCTCAGTCGCCACAAGCGTTTCACCGTGGAGGCCGAAACCGCCTCGGGCGAGCGCCTGGCCGCGCATACCAACAATACCGGGTCCATGATGGGCCTGCTGCGGCCGGGGCGGGAGATCCTGCTTTCCCCTGCGGCCAACCCGGCCCGCAAGCTCAAGTGGACCCTGGAGGCCGTGCGCCTGTCCGGGACCTGGGTGGGGGTGAATACCTCGACCCCCAACCGCATGATCCGGGCGGCCTGGGAAACCGGGGCCATTCCCGAGATGGCCGGGTTCGAGCATTTCCGGCCCGAGGCCAAGGTGGGCGACAGCCGCCTGGATGCCTATCTTTCCGGGACGCGGGGAGAACTCTGGGTGGAGTGCAAGAACGTGACTTTGGTGGAAGACCAGGTGGCCGCGTTTCCGGATGCGGTCACCGAACGGGGGCAGAAGCATCTGCGCGAGCTCATGGACCTGGCCGGGCGCGGCGTGCGCGTGGCCCTGTTCTTTCTGGTGCAGCGCACGGACGCCCGCTGTTTCGGCCCGGCCGACTACATCGACCCTGTCTATGCCGAGCTCTTCTACGAGGCCCTGGGCCGGGGCGTTGAGATCTGGCCCCATGTGGCCGTGGTGGATGAGCGGGGCGTCACGCTCGGGAAACGCCTGGAGGTGGTGCGCTCATGATCAGTCTGCTACTGGGCGCGGCCATGATCAGCTTTGCCGCGGTGTTCGTGCGTCTGGCCCAGGTCAGCCCGGATGTCTCGGCTTTCTACCGCATGTTTTTCGGGGGCCTGGCCCTGGCCGTGTTCCTGTGGCGCGAAGGGCATCTGCGCTGCATCAGCGTCCGGGTGGTCAAGTATGCCGTGTTCGCCGGAGTCCTGTTCGCCCTGGACATCATGTGCTGGCACCGGTCCATCCTGGCTATCGGGCCGGGCATGGCCACCCTGCTGGGCAATTTCCAGGTCTTCGTGCTGACGGCCGCCTCGGTCCTGGTGCTGGGGGAAAGGCCGGGCAAGCTGTTCTACCTGGCCCTGCCGCCGGCCTTCGTGGGGCTGTATCTGGTCGTTGGCGTGGGTTGGGGAGAGGAGGCCTCGGCCGATTACCGGACCGGGGTCTTCTGGGGGCTGCTGACGGCCCTGTTCTACGGCTCGTATCTGCTGTGTCTCAAGCTGTGCATTCCCCGGCTCGGGGAGGATCGCCGCCAGGCGCTCATGGGCGTGATTCCCTGGACCACCTGCCTGTGCATCGGCGGGTATTTGTTGCTGGACGGGCAGGCCCTGGCGGTCCCCATGGGCATGGACCTGCTCTGGCTGGTGCTGCTGGGCGTGATCTGCCAGGCAGCGGGCTGGCTGTTCATCACCCGGGGCATGCAGGCGGTGAGCGCGGCCCTGGTGGGCCTGGGCCTGTTGCTGCAGCCCGTGCTTTCCTATGTCTGGGACGTGCTCATTTTCGCCAAGCCCCTGACCGTGGCCGAGCTTGCCGGGGCCGGGCTGGCCCTGGCCGCCATCTATCTGGGAACCGTCGGCGGCCGGAAATAGCTTACTTTTCCCGGGCCTTGAGCTGTTTGCGCATTTCCATGCGCGCAATGGCTTCGTTTCTGCGGCGTTCGCCCACCTCGTCCTCCACCAGCAGGGGCGGCACGGGCGTGGGCCTGCCGTTTTCATCCAGGGCCACATAGGTCAGGTAGGCCGAGTTGGTATGGCGCACGTGGCCGGTCTCCAGGTTTTCTGCCTCCACGCGCACGCCCACTTCCATGCTCGTTTTTCCCACATAGTTGAGGCTGGCCTTGAAGGTCAGCAGTTCGCCCACGTAGGCGGGCTGCTGGAAGTCCATGCGTTCGATACAGGCCGTGACGATGTTGGTGCGGCTGTGGCGCTTGCAGACCACGCCGCCAGCGGTGTCCACGTGCTTGAGGATGACCCCGCCGTGCAGGTTGCCCGCGGGGTTGGCGTCCCCGGGAAGCACCAGATGGGTCATGATCACTGCGGATTCGGCTGCGGATTTGGGCTGCACTTAGGAATCTCCCCTGGCCTTGCCGTACTGGACCCGGGCCTCCCAGACCAGATGGCCGATGCGTTTGCCCAGGTCTGCCTGGCGGGCCTTGACCAGCGCTTCGGCGGCCTCCTTGTTGCCCTGCTGCTTGAGCAGCGTGGCGGACTCCAGGTCGCGCAGGTATTTTTCGCACTCCCGGACGACCCCGGACAGGTTCAGGGTTTCCAGTTCCTTGGGAACCCTGACTGACTTGACCTTTCTGCTCATTTCCACCCCCGCAAAAAAGTGTGATTTCACCTCGTACTTCAGAATGTTTTCAGAATGGCACGCAAATTGTCAAGTATAAGACTGCCCAGAAAGGCCCGATTGCGGTGTCGCTGCAAAAAGAAAAGCGTCCTCGCGTATGCCCGATACGCGTCGGACTTTTTCTTTTATTGCTCCTGGCACTCGAACCTTTCTGAACAGCCTTAGATGGGAGAGTGCATCGCGCGCAGCGCGACCGGGAAATGCTTTTGGAAGGAGGGGGATGGGGAGGAAGCCTTTTGCAAAAGATTCCCTCCCCGATCTTATGAATTCTTGCGGGTGCCGGCGTAGAGTTCGTATTCCAGCAGGCGGCATTCGATGGAGGCGTTGAAGAGGATGATGCGCCGCTTGGTGCGCAGGCCCACCCGCTTGGCCAGGTCCATGTTGCCGGTGAAGATGTAGCCGGTGTAGCCGCCGCAGTGCTGCTTGAAGAAGTCGCCGATGCCCCTGTACACGGGTTCGAGCGCCTTGATGTCGCCCAGGCGCTTGCCGTACTCGGGGTTGAGCATGACCGTGCCGCCGCCCTCGGGCATTTCGGTTTCCGTGAAATCGCAGACCGTGAATTCGATGAATTCCTCCACCCCTGCCACGCGGGCGTTGCGGCGGGCCGCCTCCACGGCGTGCGGGTCGCGGTCCGTGGCGATGATGCGGCCGGGGAGGGCGGAGACGTTCTGCTTCCGGGCCTGGTTGCGCAGGCTCTTCCAGGCCGCGGGGTCGTAGCCTTTCAGGTTCATGAAGGCGAACTGTTCCCGCAGCATTCCCGGGGCGCGGTTCAGGGCGATGAGGGCCGCCTCGATGGCCAGGGTGCCCGAGCCGCACATGGGGGCCACGAAGCTGCCTCCCTGCCCCGCGCGTTCGCGCCAGTCCGAGGCCAGGATGCAGGCGGCGGCCAGGGTCTCCTGCATGGGGGCCTTGTGCGGCATCTTGCGGTAGCCGCGCTTGGCCAGGGGCTCGCCGCTGGTGTCCAGGTACAGGGTGGCCTCGTCCCCACGCCAGTGCAGGAACAGGCAGACCCCGCGCCCCTGGTCCGGGCCCGAGTCGGGCCGCCTGCCGAATTCGCCCATGAACCGGTCCACCACTCCGTCCTTGATGCGCACGTTGGCGAACCGGCTGTCGTTGACCGTGTCGTTGCGGACGCTGGAGGACACGGACAGGTAGCCGTCCACGTCCATGATCTCTTCCCAGGCCATGCGGCTGACCGTGCGGTAGAGCCCGTCCGCGTCGGCGGCGGTGAAATATTTCAGTTCGAGGAGCACTCGGTGGGCCGTGCGCAGGTGCAGGTTCAGGCGCATGCAGTCGGCCAGGCCGCCCCGGGTCAGCACCCCGGACTCCAGTTGCTTGGTCTCCCGGTAGCCGAGCTCGTGCAGTTCGGCCTCCAGGTACGGGGCCATGCCCAGCGGGCAGGTGGCCAGGATGGTGGTGGGTTCGTTGATCATGGACATGGGCACTGGCTACTTGTTCCCGGAGCGGAAGGCAAGCATCAATGCCAGGAACAGGGCAATGGCCGGGCCCGGGGAATAGAACAGGTCCGTGCTGATGCCCTGGGCCAGGATCACGGCAGTGAGCCCCGCGCCGAACCGGGTGGGGGTGCGCATGAGCAGGCCGAACAGGGAGGCGGTCAGCGTCAGGGGGGGATGATTCCCCAGGCCATAACAGCTCGAACCCAGAAGCTGGGGATCTGTTCGATGAACAGGCCGTTCAGAGGCGAGGTGCTGAACAGGGTCTGCCACAGGCCCATGAGCTCCAGGGGCGGCAGCACGGGCAGGGGATGGCTCAGGGCAAACCCGGTGTACAGGCGGCCCGGCCCGGCCAGCAGCTGGAAGCATTCCAGCCAGACCCAGTATTCCATGTACCGATCGCCGCCCAGGCCGAAATGGGCGTCCAGCAGGAACGAAGCCCCCACGGCCGCGGCGCACAGGCTGGCGTAGGGCAGCCGCTTCCAGGCGCTGCCCCTGCCGAAGAAGGCGTGGATCCAGGCGGCCGTGAACAGGCCGGTGCGCGAAAGGGTGGCCAGGAGCCCGAGCATAATCCAGACCCGCAGGGCAAGCCCGTTGCGGTCGGTTTCGTGGTGGGCGGGCTTGAGGTCCGCGCACAGGCCGATGAGCAGCAGGGTTGCCAGCATGTCTGGGTCGCCCAGGAAGCGCTGGGGCGTCATGCGCAGCAGGGCCTGGAGGGCGTCGAGGACCACGAGCGCCCCGAGCCAGGCGGCCGGACGCTGGATGTCGGCGCGTCCGGGAACGCCGAACGTGGCGGTCCAGGCCAGGGCGAACAGGAAGAATATGGCGGGGCTTGTTTCGCGCAGGTAGGGGGCGAACCCGGAATAGGCCTGAAGCGCGGGGGCCATGAACACGAACAGGCAGGCCACGGAAACCCCGAACAGGGCGGAGGCGGCCATGGGCCGGGCCAGGCTTTCCCGTTCGGGCCGGTCCAGGCTTTTCTTGAACAGGCAGGCGATGACGGCCAGGCCGCAGAGCAGGAGCCAGAGGCCCGTGGCCGCCGATTGGGCTACGCTGTCGGGCAGGGGGCCGGCGGCAACGCGTGCGGCCGTGAAGGCCAGTGGGGCGATGAGGAATGCCGTGAGCATGGGCGTGGCCGCCCAGCGGTGCAGGGCCGTATGAAAGTCGCCTTTCTCCATGGAAGATCAGTACCTTTTCGGGGCGATGCGGTAAAGGGTGTGAAACAGGAATTTCGGCAGGTTCAAAAAATTGAACCGCGTGACTCTGGAAAGCGTTTTCAAAACGCCCGGAGGGCAAGGGCTCCCGGCGTTATTTTTTCTAGAAAAAGTTTACACCCGTTGCAAATCAATGACATTGGTCGATAAGTTGTTGATCTAATAATATGTTGAATTTATTGAGCATATGGTTTTAACAATGTCGTTAATATTGAGCGGTTTTTACAAGTGTCTAAATTGTTTGAAAATATTGTCCGATAAAAAGAAATGGTGTATGGTGACACTGGCTTGGGCTGAAAAATCAGGCCTTTTGGGGAGTGATTTCATCCATGGAGGGTGGTATGAAAGGTCATGTTTTGGGCAGCGGTTTGGGGCTGGTCAAAAAACTGGTTGCAGGCGGGCTTCTGCTCGTGTGCATGAGCGGCTGCGCCGCGATCGGGCCGCTGCTGACTTTGGGCGGCACCTGGATCACGCCGTTGCAGTATGCCTCCACCGCATACACCGTGGGGGAATTCACCTACGAGTATGCGGAAAACGGCAAGACTCCGGACGAGGTCATCGAGGCCAAGCTGGACAGCATTTCCGATGTCTTTGACGGCGAGGACGAGGTCCCGGCTGTCGAGGAGGGGCCTGCCCCTGTGGTGCTGGCCGACGCAGAGTCCGAGCGCATGGAGACATTCCTGTCCATGTCGCGCAAGGACCGGGCCCAGCGGCGTATCGAAATGCGCCGCGTGCAGATGGAGCGCCTGGAAATGCGCAAGATGGCCTTCCTGCAGGCCAAGGAAAAGGATATTTCCCTGCGCGGCGGCCATGTGCGCGCCCTGGATCTTTCCAACGGGGCCGACGGGGACGTGAGCCTCTTCAACTGAGGGTTCTCTTCGGAAGTTCTTTCAGGCGGGGCGACATGGTTGCCCCGCTTTTTTTGTTCCGGACCATCCAATCCCGAGGACACATGCGACAATTCCTGGAAGACATGGTCCGCCGCAAGCAGCGGGGACAGCTCGGCGAGGACGCGGCCGCGCGGCATCTGGAGAGCAAGGGCTACCGGATTCTGCAACGCAACTGGCGGCACGGCCGTCTGGAGGTGGACCTTGTCTGCCGCCACGGCGAGGAACTGGTCTTTGTGGAGGTCAAGACCCGCAGGGCCGGGGGGCTTACCCGGCCGGAGGACGCCCTGGGCAGGCAGAAGATAGAACGGCTGGTGAGGGCCGCCGGTCTGTACCTTTCCGAGCATGACTGCTGGGAGCTGCCCTGCCGGTTCGACCTGGTGGCCGTGGTGGAGGACCCGGACGGCATGGACATTGTCCATTATCCCGACGCCTTTGACGCGGGCGGCTTGGGCTGACCCCGGATTTCCCTTCTTTTGTTCCGCGCCGTTCAGTGCTACATGAAGTGCCCATGAACCAGGAATCCCTAGAAACCATGGCCGGGCCCGGACTCTGGGTTGTGGCCACTCCCTTGGGCAACGCGGGCGACCTTTCCCCGCGCGCGGCCCGTATCCTTTCCCACGCCGACGTGATCCTGGCCGAGGACACCCGCCGCGCCGGGCTGCTGTTCAAGCGTCTGGGCATCGAGCGCGAGGGCGGCCTGGTCAGCTTCTTCGAGCACAACGAGGACAAGAAGCTGCCCGCCGTGCTGGAATGGCTGGAGCAGGGCCGGAGTATCGCCCTGATTTCCGACGCCGGAACCCCGCTGCTCTCGGACCCGGGCTACCGCCTGGTGCGCGCCTGCCGCGAGCGGGGATTCCCGGTCTCCCCGGTCCCGGGGCCCAGCGCCCCCCTGGCGGCCCTGTCCGCCTGCGGCCTGCCGCCCCTGCCGTTCTCCTTTCTGGGCTTCCCGCCCCGTAAGGACTCCCAGCTCCAGCGTTTTTTCGAGGCGCATCGTGATACCGGCGCCACCCTGGTCTTTTTCGAGCGCAAGTCGCGGCTGGAAACGGCCCTGCATGCGGCCCGGGACGTGCTGGGCGACCGGGAGTTCTGTATTGCCCGGGAACTGACCAAGGATTTCGAGGAGTTCATCTCCGGTTCCCTAGGCTCACTGGATGCGGTGGATTTCGACCTCCGGGGCGAGATTACCGTGGTCATCGGTCCGGCCCGCGAAGAGGACAAGGCCTCGTCCGAGCGGGTTCTGGCCCTGGTGGAAGAAGAGCAGGAGGGCGGCGGCAAGCCCAAGGAGATCGCCCGCCGCGTAGCCGGGCGGGTCAAGGGCTGGACCGCCAAGGAAATATACGCGCTCATGTCGCGCTGAGAACCATGATTTTTTTATCCATTGCAGAAAAGGCCATGAACGGCCAGGCGCCCGACGATGCGGAAATCCGGGCCATCATCGACGCGGACGAGGAGAGCCTTCCCGCGCTTCTGGAACAGGCCCACCGCATCCGCACCCGTTTCTCGGGCCAGACGGTTTCCCTGTGCGCCATCGTCAATGCGCGCAGCGGCAGGTGCTCCGAGGATTGCTCCTTTTGCGCCCAGTCATCCCATCACAGCACCCGGGCCCCGGAATATCCTCTGCTGGCCCCGGACGAGATCGGCCGCGCCGCACGCCGCGCCGCGCAGAACGGCGCGCGCCGTTTCGGCATCGTGGCCAGCGGCAAGTTCGTGGGCGGCAGCGATTTCCAGGGCTATCTGGAAGCGGTGCGCCTGGTGGCGGAGGCCGGACTCCTGCCGGACCTTTCCCCCGGGATTCTCACGCGCGGGCAGATCCTTGCCTTGAAAGAGGCGGGCCTGTTCGGCTATCATCATAACCTGGAGACTTCGGCGTCCCATTTTCCGCAGGTCTGCACGACCCATTCGTACGAGGAAGACGTGCAGGCGGTCAGAACCGCCCTGGAATGCGGCCTGTACGTGTGCAGCGGGGGGATTTTCGGCATTGGCGAGTCCTGGGACGACCGGGTGGAGCTGGCCCTGATGTTGCGCGAACTGGGGGTTCCGTCCGTTCCCGTGAATTTCCTGACCCCCATTCCCGGGACGCCCCTGGAGCACCGGGAGGTCCTGCGGCCCGCCGAGGCCCTGAAGATCGTGGCCCTGTTCCGCTTCCTGCTCCCGGACCGGGCTATCCGCATCTGCGGCGGACGGCTGGCGGTCTTTGGCGAGGGGCGCAAGGCCGAGCTGCTGCGCGCCGGGGCGGACGGCCTCATGGTCGGGGACTACCTGACCACCAAGGGCGGCGAAATCCGTTCGGACCTGGGCGATATAGAGCGGGCTGGTCTGGTCATCGAACGACAATGAAAGGGGAACCCGGAGTGAATACGAAACTGGCTTCAATGCACCGGCTGGTCTGGGTTTCGCTCATGGCGGCCATGACAGCGGCAAGCGCTTTCATGGTCATTCCCGTCGGGGCAGTCCCCTTCACCATGCAGCCGTTTTTCGTGTTTCTCGCCGGATTTCTGCTCGGGCCGGTGCACGGCCTGTTCGCCCTGGGGCTGTACCTTGCTGCGGGCATACTGGGGCTGCCCGTTTTTTCCGGCGGCGGGACCGGCATAGGCCATCTTTTCGGCCCCACGGGCGGCTATCTCATCGCTTTCTGTCTTTCCGCGCTTATCACCGGGCAGGCGAACCGGGAAAAAACAGGACCGATTCTCTGGCTTTCCGGGCTGTTCTGGGGCATTGTCGCCATTGCTTTCATTTATGCCGTGGGTGCGGCCTGGCTTAAATTCTCCCTGGGCATCTCCTGGGGCGAGAGCCTGATCCTGGGGGTGATTCCCTTTGCTCCCTGGGACCAGCTCAAGCTGATCGCGGCGGTGGCCTGCTGCCGATATCTGCAGAAGCACGGTCTTGCACCCAGCATCTGATTGACGGGGGTCGGAATCATTACCACTGCGAAGAACATGCGCCTGCCGCAGGCCGATACCAAGACCCTGGCCATGATCCGCAGCTTTTTCCGCTGCCTGCTGGCCGGGGCCGCCTTCAATACCCGCGGCATGCAGAACATCAGCCTGACCTTTGCCATGCAGCCGGGGCTGTCGGCCATCCACCGCGACCCCAAGGACTACCGCATGGCCCTGCGCCGCTATGTGCGCCACTACCAGTCGCACCCGTTCTGGATGCCCTGCCTGGTGGGCATTTTCCTGCACATGGAGGAATCCATCAGCCAGGACCGCTTTCCCCCCAAGATGCTTTCCAAGGTCAAGGACACCACCACGTACACGCTGTCGGCCATCGGCGATTCGGTCTTTGCCGGGAGCCTGCTCATTCTCTGGGCCCTGTCCTCCATCTGCCTCTACCTTTCGGGGCACGGCGGGCTGTCCCTGGGTTTTGGTCTGGCTTTTTTCCTGGGGCTGCAGGCGTTTCGGGTGTATACCTTCGTGGCCGGTTTGCGCCACGGGTTCCGGTTCCTGGAGCGGTTGCGCCGCTGGGACCTCATCAACTGGGGCACGCGCATCAAGTACGTCAACGCTCTGCTCCTGGTCTGGCTCTGGGCCCTGGTCTGGCCGCATCCGCTGTTGTGGTGGCAGTGGCTCCTGGGGGTGGTGGCCCTGATGCTGTTCGGCCGGTTCGTGCGCACCGGCCTGGTCTCCCGGGTGTTTGCGGCGGCCGCGTTTCTCGGGCTCATCCATCTGTACCCCCTGCTGCGGAAGACTATACTGGACTTCCTCGGGGGCATGGGGTAGGGGCCGCAGGGGCAAAAGCAAACGGACGATCTGACAGGATTGATATATAATGAATGAACAGAACAATACCAAGAATGGCGAAGAGCTATATTCCCGGCAGGTGGTGGTGGCCAACCCGCACGGGCTGCACGCGCGGCCTGCCGGAAAGCTTGCCCAGGAGGCCCTGGGCTTCAAGTCGTCCATCTCCATTGTTCTTGATGGCCAGGAAGTGGATGCCAAGAGCATCCTCGATATCCTGACCCTTGCCGCGGGCGAGGGCAGCATCCTGGAACTGAGGGCCGCGGGCGAGGACGCCGAGCAGGCGCTCAATGTACTGGAAAAATTGTTCGCCAGCAGGTTCGAAGAGGAATAGACGTGCCAGGCAAGACCATTTCCGGTATCCCGGTCGCTTCGGGCATTGTCATCGGCAAGGCCATTTTCGTGAACCGCAGCCACAAGGCCACGCTGCTCCGGCAGACCGTGGCCGCGTCGCTGGTGGAAAAGGAAGTGGAGCGTCTGGAAAAGGCCTTTGCCGAGACCGAATCGGAACTGGCCGAGATCCGGAGTCAGGTGCCGGATGAGCTCAAGGACTACAAGATGCTCATCGACACCCACCTGCTCATGCTCAAGGATCCGCAACTCAAGGGAACCGCCGCCGAGTACATCCGCAGCCTGAGCCTCAACGCGGAATGGGCCCTGGAAAAGGCCGTTTCCGACCAGGAGGTCAAGTTCGGGGCCGTGGAGGATCCCTATATCCGGGAGCGCATGCAGGACGTGCGCGTTGTCTCGGACCGCGTGCAGAGCAAGCTGGCCGGGCGCGCGGTGGACTTCAAGGCCATGCAGGGCCGGTTCATCATCATGGCCCACGACCTCAGCCCGGCCGACACCGTGGCCCTGGAAGTGGACAAGATCATGGCCTTTGCCACGGTGCAGGGAGGCAAGACCTCGCACACGGGCATCATGGCCCGCACCCTGGGCATCCCCGCGGTGGTGGGCGTTTCCGACCTGGAGCGCTATGTCAATGACGGCGACCTGGTCATCATCGACGGCATTTCCGGCAAGATCATCATCAATCCCGGCGACGACGTGCTGGCCGACTACAACGAGCGCGCCGCCAAGTTCGAGGAATACTCCCGCAAGATCAAGCGCCGCTGCCAGCTGCCCGCCGAAACCTTGGACGGGTTCCGGGTCAACGTCTTCGCCAACATCGAGCTGGTGGAGGAGGTCGCCGCGGTGCTGGACAACGGGGGCGAGGGCATCGGGCTTTACCGCACCGAGTACGCCTACATGAACCGCACCGCCCTGCCTTCCGAGGACGAGCTCACGGAACGCTACAGCGAACTGGCCTCCATCATGTCGCCGCGCCGGGTGGTCTTCCGCACTCTGGACCTGGGCGCGGACAAGTTCATCAGTCATTACGGGGAACTCAACGAGGCCAACCCGGCCATGGGCCTGCGCGCCATCCGCTTCTGCCTCAAGCACCCCAAGCTTTTCAAGACCCAGCTTCGGGCCATCCTGCGGGCCAGCGCCCACGGCAACGTGGCCATCATGTTCCCCATGATCTCCGGCATCAAGGAGATCCGACAGGCCAAGGCGTGGCTGGCCCAGGCCAAGGCCGAGCTGCGGCGCGAGGGCGTCGCCTACGACCCGGACATGTCCGTGGGCATCATGGTCGAGCTGCCCGCAGCGGTCATGGTGGCGGAATTTTTGGCCCAGGAAGTGGATTTCTTCAGCATCGGCACCAACGACCTGATCCAGTACAGCATCGGCGTGGACCGCATCAACCGGCACGTGGCCTATCTCTACCAGCCCCTGCACCCGGCCACGCTCAAGTCCATCAAGCTGGTGGTAGACGCCGCGCACCAGGCCGGCATCGAGGTCAGCCTGTGCGGCGAAGTGGCCTCGGACCCGTTCTGCGTGCCGCTTCTGATGGGCATGGGCATCGATTCCCTGTCCCTGACCCCCCAGGCGATCCCGGGCATCAAGCGGATCATCCGCCAGACCCAGATGCGCGAGTGCCGCGCCCTTTTGAAGCAGGTCATGCAGTGCCGCACCGTGCACCGCATCAACAGCCTGGTCATGGACAGCATCTTCAAGTCCTACCCCGAGGAACTGACCTTTTTCGCCTCCCTGCTTGAAAACGACGAAGCTCCCGCGTAAGTTGCCTCCACATTGTGGCCGGGCAGTCCGGCAATTTTCTATACGGATACGAATTTCATGAGCAAGAAGAACAAGGCCCCGGCAACGCCCGGGCAGAAATTGATAGCCAAGAACAAGCAGGCCCACCGCCTTTACGAGATCGTGGACAAGATCGAGGCGGGCATCTCCCTGCGTGGGTGCGAGGTCAAGTCCCTGCGCGAAGGCCGCGTGACCCTCAAGGAGGGGTACATCCGGTTCAAGGAGGGCGAGGCCTGGCTCGTGGGCGTGCATATCGCGCCCTATGAAAACACCGGCCCGCACGACCAGCCCGACCCGGAACGGGACCGCCGCCTGCTGCTGCACGGCTACGAGATCACCAAGCTGCAGGCCCAGGTGGAGCAGAAGGGGCTTACCGTGGTGCCGGTGCGCATGTATTTCTCGCGCGGCAAGGTCAAGGTGGAGATCGGTCTCGGCAAGGGCAAGAACGTCCATTCCAAGCGCGAGGACATCAAGGCCCGGGACATCCAGCGCGACACCGCGCGCCAGCTGGCCTCCTACAAGTAGCCGCGTCTTTCGGAAAAGCGGAAAGCCCCTCATGCAGTGCGCGTGAGGGGCTTTTTTGTTGGTATGAAGAATCTCCGCCGAAAGTGATGTATTTACCCCCGCAGCGCCTTTTCCACGGCCTCGGCCACCAGTTCGGGCGACTCCGCGTCCCTGGTTTCGATGAGCCCTTTCTGGAGATTCAGCTCGCGCAGCAGCGCCACGTTGGAGATGTCGAAAAAATCCTCCCAGGCTGCGGCGGCCTGTTCCAGGTTGCCGTTGCGGGCATGGGTCAGGCCCAGGTAGACGATGGCCTCGCTGTCCTTTTCCCGCACCTTGAGCACACGCTTGAACTCCACGCGCGAGGCCGCGTACTTGCCCGCCGCATACATGCACTTGCCCAGTTGCAGGCGCACGTCCAGGTCGTTTTTTTCGATCTTGAGGTATTCGCGGTAGGCCTCGGTGGCCTCCTCGTATTCGCCCGCGGCGTAATGCCCGTTGGCCCGGGTCAGTAGCGGGATGGTCTCGGTGGTGGCGGCAATGGGGCCGTCTCCGACTTCCTCGCCCTTGAGCCGGCGCACCGCGCCGAACAGGAAATTGCGCCGTGACGCGTTGACCTTTGTTTTCTTTGCCATAATCGCTCCTGACGGGAATCTTGCCCAAAACGTGCAAATGGTCAACCGGTCCTTGCCTCGGACCGCGCACGTGGTTAGTGTTCCGGTAATGACAACCAGCAGTTACGGCTGGACCGGCTCGGTCCTGCACATCGACCTCACGCGCCGCACCTGGCGCACGGAACACCCGGACCCGGAAACCTACCGCGTCTGGATCGGCGGCAGGGGCATGGCCGGGCATTACCTGCGGCCGCACTGCACCCTGTCCTGGGACGATCCGTCCATGCCGGTGCTGCTTTTCGCCGGGCCGCTGGCGGGCACGGACGCCCCGGCCTCGGCCCGTGGCTGCATCATGTCCCGCTCGCCGCTCACCGGCGCGGTGGGCGATTCCTCCTTTGGCGGCAGGTTCGCCGTGGAACTCAAGCGCGCTGGCTGGGACGGCGTGGTCGTCACCGGACGGGCCAATGCCCTGGTGGGCATCCATGTTTCGAACCGGGAGGTCTGGATAGAGGAGGCCGCCCCCCTGCGGGAGGCCACCACGGACCTGGTCTTCGACGCGGTGGAAGCCATGATGCCCGGCGCGGGAGTCGCCTGTATCGGCCCGGCCGCGGAAAACGGCTCCAGGGTGGCGGCGGTCATGGTGGACCGGTATCACGCAGCCGCGCGCTGCGGCCTGGGCCTTTCCCTGGCGGCCAAGAACTGCAAGTACCTGGCCGTGCGCGGCTCCGGCGCGGTGGCCGTGCGCGATCCCGGGGCGCTGCGGGAAGCCCGCGAGGACATCCTCCGGCTCACGGCGGCCTCCCCGGTGCTGCAGGGCCAGCACGGCATCTCCCGCTGGGGCACGGGGGCCCTGTTCGACCTCATGGATTCGCGGCGCATGATGCCCACGGACAATTTCCGCCGCACCCGGTTCATGCGGGCCGGCAAGCTCAACGCACCGGCCTATGGAAAGCAGTACGAACCCCACGGCCACGGCTGCGCGGGCTGCCACATCCGGTGCAAGAGAATCGTCAGCGACGGCAGGGCACTGCCCGGATTCGAGGCCATGTCCCACTTCACGGCGCTCCTGGGCAATGCGGACATGGAAACGGTCATGGAGGCCAACGAGCTCTGCGCCCAGCTGGGGCTGGATCCTGTTTCGGCCGGGGCCACCCTGGCCTGCAAGCGCGAGCTTTCCGGGGAGGACTATACCCGCGAGACCCTGCTGGAGGCCCTGGGCGAAATGGCCCTGGGCAGCACCCTGGGCCAGGGGGCGAGACATTTTGCCAAAACCTGCGGCATTCCAGAGGCGAGCATGGACGTGAAGGGGCTGGAGCTGCCCGCCTGCGATCCTCGCGGGGCCTATGGCCTGGCCCTGGCCTATGCCGTGAACACGCGGGGCGGCTGCCATCAGCGGGCCTACCCACTCAGCCACGAGATTCTGCGCAAGCCCGTGGCCACGGATCGTTTCAGCTTCAGCGGAAAGGCGCGCATCATCAAGATAGCCGAGGACACCCTTGCGGCGGTGGATTCGCTCGCGGTCTGCAGGCTACTTTTCCTGGCCGCGTCCCTGGAGGAATACACCAAGGCCTACAACGCGGTCACCGGCGAAGAGATCTCCGGCAACGACCTGCTGCGCGCGGGCGAGCGCATCTGCTACAACGAACGGATCATGAATTCCCTGAACGGATTTTCCGCCCGGGACGACGACCTGCCCCTGCGCTTTTTCGAGGAGGGCGGATACTCGGGCGGGGGCGTGGATATACGCCCCCTGGACCGCGAGGGATTCCTGCGGGCGCGGGAACGCTACTACCGGATACGCGGCCTGGACGACGAGGGCAGGCCCACCCGGGAAAAAACAAAGGAACTGGGACTGGAAGAGTCATGAAGAAAAGCATCACCCACGGAACCGAACTGGAGAAACGGATCGGATATTCCCGGGCCCGGCGCATCGGCAACGCCATCGCCGTCACCGGCACCGCCCCCATTGCCGAGGACGGCGGCGTGCACGCGCCCGGCGACATGTACGAGCAGGCCCGGCGCAGCCTGGAGATCATCCGGGAAGTGCTGGAGCTGGCCGGGGCCAGCCTGGAGGACGTCATCCGCACCCGCGTCTTTGTCACGGACATGACTCGCTGGGAAGAGGCGGCCAGGGCCCACGGCGAGTTTTTCGGCGACATCCAGCCCGCCTGCACCTTTGCCGAGGTGTCGCGTTTCATTCATCCGGAATGGCTTGTTGAGATCGAAGCCAACGCGATCGTTGAAGAGCAAAACAGTTGAAAAAGGCCCATATGCTGCGTTGTTGCGAAAAGCCCCACCCCTCATGTATTGCTTCATACACTTTGGCGCAGTGCTTTTCTTACGTCTATCGATGCTGTCTTTATCCGTAAAAATTCGTCGTACACGACGCGTCTAACGGCTAAAGCTGCCTCCAAACCTTTTTGAACAGTTTTCGGTTGGATGAAATGAAACAGCTGGTGGACAAATACGCGGCCAAATTGGCGGCCCACGGACTGGCAGAACCGGGCGACCCGCTGGTGGGCGGCCTGGACGATCGCCTGGTCTGGAACCGTCGCGATGGGGACGCGGACGAACGGATTGAGGCGCTGGAGCAGGTCTTTGACCTCCTGAGCATCAACTCCCTGGTCTTTTCGCGCCCGGGCGAGCCGTACCGGTCCATCATCGATTTTCTGTGCACGCGCCATGAATCGAGCATCCGGCCCGAGGACTGCGAAACGCGGACCTTCCTGCACGACATCCCCATCATGCGGGAGTTCTCGGGCCCGGCCGTTGCGGACGGACTGCGCAGGCGCAAGGCGGTCATCATTCCGGGGCACGGGATAGCCTCCTCCGGCACGGTGACGCCCGAGCAGGGCTTCGTGTTCTATTCCTCCACCTGTTTTGCCTGCTTCGTGCTCTTTTTCTCCGGCTATCTGGAGGCGGCCAAGGCGGGCGCCCTGGACAGCGAGTACCGGGAGGCGTTCAAGCATGTGGTTTCGCTGCTGCCCCCCGTGCGGGGCGACCGCCCGCAGCTCATGGCCGGTCCCCTGGACAGCGAGGAACGGATCCTGGCGGCCATGGCCGAAGCGGGGCGGGCCGTGGTGGGCTACGGGCTGGTGGATTCCTTTTTCGGCAACATCTCGGTGCTGCACGACGGCATCGTCTACATCAGCCAGACCGGCAGCTCCCTGGACGAGCTGGAGGGCTGCATCGATCCCTGCCCGCAGGACGGCAGTTCCTGCGCCGGGCTGACCGCGTCCAGCGAGCTCACGGCCCACGACGACGTGTACCGCCGCACCCGGGCCCGCTGCATCCTGCACGGCCACCCGCGTTTTTCCGTGATCATGTCCATGGACTGCGACAAGAGGGACTGCCCGCATCGCGGCCAGTGCCACATCAGGTGCTCCACGCCGCGCAGAGTGGGCAACGTGCCCATCGTGCCGGGCGAGGTGGGCACCGGGCCCACGGGCCTGTGCAACACCCTGCCCCCGGCCCTGGAACATTCGGACGCGGCCATTGTGCACGGCCACGGCCTGTTCACCACGGCCGGTTTTGATTTCAACCAGGCCTTCAAGACATTGCTGGACGTGGAAAACGCCTGCCGGAATGCCTATTTCCAGAAAATCGAGGAGCTGGGCTGATCCTTTTGACTCCTCCCAAGCCACCGGAACATTCATGCGCTGGAAACCGATCCTTCTCTTTCTTGCCATCACCTTTGCCCTGACCTGGGGCGTCGAGATCCTGCTCATTGCCCGCGGGCTGGGTTTCCGGGGCGTTCTGGGCACCGCCGACATGCTCTCGCTGGTGGCCTGCATGTGGATCCCGGGCCTGTGCGCCCTGGCCGTACATCGGCTCGTGGAAAAACGGCCCGTTAGGGAACTGGGCCTGCGCTTCGGCTCTTGGAAGGGGTACGCCCTGGCAGTGGCGATCGTGCCCCTGGCCTATGTCGCCATCTTCGGGCTGACCTGGCTCCTGGGGCTGGGTGCGCCGGACTGGCAGCTGCGGGCCCTGACGGATCTTCAGCCGGCCGGGCAGGAAGTGGACATCGCCTCCATCTACCTGACCGTGCTGCCCGCCAGCATTTTCCTGGGCCCGGTAATCAACCTGCTTCCCGCCCTGGGCGAGGAACTGGGCTGGCGCGGTTTTCTGCTGCCCCGGTTCATGGGCCTGGGCAAGCTGCGCGCCTACCTGCTGCTCGGCCTCGTCTGGGGCCTGTGGCACGCGCCGCTCATCTGGGTGGGATTCAACTACCCCGGCTATCCGGTGCTCGGCATCCTCATGATGGTCCTCGGATGCACGGCGTTCGGCGCGCTGTTCAACGAGATGACGCTCCAATACGGCTCTGTGTTCCTGGCCGCATTCCTGCACGCGGCCCTCAATTCCCAGGGCTACGGCATCTGGAACTTTTTGTTCCCGGACGTGAACCCCATGCTGGGCGGGGATACCGGTCTCACGGGCCTGTTCGTCTGGTCGCTCCTGGCGCTTTGGGCCGTGCGGACCTTTCGCGTCAAGGCAAATCCCTCCTGAAGTGCCCGGAATTCCAGGCCGAGTTTTATCAATTAGTAAAATATATCCAAAATCATGGTTCCCGGTCCCGGAAATGGGCTATGGTAAATCAAAATCAATGCGAATACCCGTTGCGCAGGAAATAAAAACAAGGCATTACAACAGGATGCCCGTGGCGCGCGGTTAAAATCTTCAGGAGGACCCCATGGCGGATATACTTGATTGGAGCGGATCGAAACTGGAAAAGCTGGACATGGCCACCTTCGAGACCCGGGCGGGTGAAATGGCCGACCGGCTGCGCAGGGAAGTGGCCGACGGCAAGCTGCCGTTTCTGAGCATGCCCTACCTGGACAACCTCCTCACCCAGCTCGAGGAGCTGAAGGGATTCCTGAAGCAGTTCGACCACATGCTCCTGTTGGGCATCGGCGGCTCGGCCCTGGGCGCCCGCGCCCTGCAGCAGGCGTTTTTCCCGCGCCAGGATCAGCCCTGCCACGACGGACCGTGGCTGTGGATCGCGGACAACGTGGACGCCTACGCCCTGGAATCCTACATGGCCAAGCTGCCGCCCGAAAAGACCGTGGTGGTCACGGTCTCCAAGTCCGGCGGCACCATCGAGACCGTGGGGCAATATTTCATCATGAAGGAATGGATGCAGCGCAAGCTGGGCGACTCCTGGTCCAAGCACATGCTGCTGGTCACGGACGAGAAGCAGGGCTTCCTGCGCGAGGAAGTGAACCGCTACGGCATCACGTCCCTGCCCGTGCCCGACAACCTCGGCGGCCGCTATTCCGTGCTTTCCGCCGTGGGGCTCATTCCGGCCGTGTTCCTGGGCATCGACGTGCCTATGCTGGTCAAGGGCGCCCGGGAAATGGCCGACGCCCTGGCCAACCCGGCGCTGGACGGCGACAAGCTCTCCAGGCTGCCGTCCTTCCATCTGGCCGCCTGGGGCAATGCGCTCATGAAGGCCGGATTTGATGAGTTGATCTTTTTCGCCTACATTCCCCTCTGGGCGAGCTGGGGCGACTGGTTTGCCCAGCTCTGGGCCGAAAGCATCGGCAAGGAGGGCAAGGGAAGCCAGCCCATCCCGGCCATCGGGGTCACGGACCAGCATTCCGTGAACCAGATGTTCCTGGACGGCAAGCGCAACAAGGCCTGCCTGTTCCTGACCTGCCCCAAGCTGCCGGCCGGCCCCAAGTTTCCCACGGACCTGCCCGACAAGTTCGACTATGTGCGCGGCAAGGATTTCGGGGAGCTGATCCAGGCCGAAGGGCTCGGCACCCGCATGGCCCTGCAGAAGAACGGGGTGCCGCTTGTGGAGATCCGCCTCGAGTACGACGACGCGAGGCAGGCCGGAAAGATGATCGTGCTGCTGGGCGCGGCCACCATCCTCACCGGCTGGCTCATGGACATCAACCCTCTGGACCAACCCGCGGTGGAATTGGGCAAGCGCCTCGCCAAGGCGCGCCTGGGCGCGGATGGGCTCACCGAGGAAACGGCGGACCTGAACGCCTTCCTCACGTCGCAGAGGGACGAACGGGAGTTCTGATCACTTGAACCAGACGCAGAACAGCGGCGAAAGGCCGCTTCAGTTCGTCAAGCTGCTCTCTTGGAGCGTGATGACCCTCATCCTCGGGTCCAGTTTGGCGCTTTCCATCTTCATTTCCAAAACGGCCGAAAACGCCCTGCTCAAGAAGCAGGAGCAGTTCGGCCTTTTGCTTGCCGAAAACCTCAGCCACCAAGTTTACACCCGTTTCGCCCTGCCGGTCATGATCCGCTATGGCCGCATCAGCCTGAGCGAGGAGGACCAGTTCAACCGTCTGGATCAGGTGGTGCGCAACACCATCCACAGCTTCCGGGTGCGCGAGCTGCACATCTTCTCCAAGGACGGCACGGTGACCTATTCGCTGGACACCGACGAGATGGGCAAGCCGGGCAGCGACCAGAAGGATCTCGACGCGGTCGCCGACGCCTACCAGAACGAACGATTCAAAGCCAAGATCATCGAGAACATCTCCAAGTTCCGCGCGCTGGTCAGCATCCGGAACCCCAAGCCGGGGTCCATCATGCTCAAGGCCTACTACCCGCTGCGGGCCGAGCAGAACCTGGCCGCCATCTCGGACAATCCCATCATGGGCATCCTGGAATTCGAGCAGGACATCACCGAGGAATACATGGCCGTCATCAACCTGGAACGGCTTATCGTGGCCCTTTCCCTGCTCACCTCCCTGGTGCTCTTCATCCTGATCATGACCCTCATGCGCCGGGCCGAAAGGCTGAACATGCAGCGGATTGAGGAAAAGGAACTTCTGGAACGCGAGCTGCATCAGCAGGAAAAGCTGGCGGGCATGGGCCGCATGGTGGCCGGGGTAGCGCACGAGATCCGCAACCCCCTGGGCATCATCTGCTCCAGCTCCGAGCTGATCCTCAAGAAGGCCAGGAAGGAAGAGAATCCGCACACCCGGCTCATCGAGGCCGTGCACGAGGAGGCCAAGCGGCTTTCCCGCACCGTGGGGGAATTCCTGGACTACGCCCGGCCCAAGCATCCGAACCTGTTCGACCTGGACGTGGGCCGGATCCTGGACCAGGTGGCCGTGTTTCTGGAGCCCGAATGCGAGAAGCTGGGCGTGACCATCGACCGCATCTACCACGGCGACCTTTCGGCCCGGGGGGACAAGGACCTTCTGTACCGCGCCTTCTACAACATCGTTTCCAACGCCATGCAGGCCATGGAAAAGGGCGGCAAGGTCAGCGTCAGCGCCGTGGGTGACAATGGCGTGGTGCACGTGACCGTCTCGGACACGGGGCCGGGTTTTGACGAGGAGAGCCTGGGCAAGGTGCGCGACCCGTTCTTCACCACCAAGGACACGGGCACGGGCCTGGGGCTGGCCATCGTCAACTCCATCATGGAAAGCCACAAGGCCCAGTTCCAGATCGGCAACAATGCCGAGGGCGGGGCGCGCATCGACATGATCATCCCGAAGTAAAGGCTGCCCAGAAGGACGCATCTACTTTGTTGTTTCAAAAAACAGCCCACGGCTTGCCTTGCAAGCCGTGGGCTGTTTTTCGTCTGGAGTTGAAAGGGGCGAGCCATTTGGTCGCCGGAGGCGTCCTTATTTCCGCGCCTTTTCCCAGAAGCCGGGCCAGATCTCCAGCATCCTGCGGATGGCCTTGCCCCGGTGGGAGCGGGAATGCTTGAGCTCCGCCGAGATCTCGGCCACGTGCCTGCCCAGTTCCGGGTCCACGAAGATGACATCGTAGCCGAAGCCGCCTTCGCCGCGATATTCGTAGCCGATGCGGCCCTCGTAGGAGCCCTCGGTGGTGATTTCCTCGCCGTTGGGAGCCACGGCCGCCATGATGCAGCGGTACCGGGCCGTGCGTTTTTCGTCGGGCACGCCGTCCAGTTCCTTGAGCAGCTTTTCGTTGTTGGCGTGGTCGTCGTGGCCGTCGCCCGCGAAACGGGCCGAGTAGACGCCCGGCGCGCCGCCCAGGTGGTCCACCTCCAGGCCGGAGTCGTCGGCAACCGCCACCAGGCCGGTGGCCTTGCACACGGTGCGCGCCTTGATGAGCGCATTGTCCCGGAAGGTCTCGCCGTCCTCCACGATGTCGCCGATCTCGGGGAAATCGGACAGGGGCTTCACTTCCACGCCCAAAGGCTTGAGCAGTTCCGCGAATTCCCGGATCTTCCCCTTGTTGTTGGTAGCCAGAACGATCGTATCCACGAATGATCTCCATCACGGCTGCTTCCAGGCGCGCCGGCGAACAGCCCTTGTGTTTGTGTTCAACCCCGGAATTTTGGTGGGGAGGGATGGGGATTGGAGGAAAAAAGGAGTTCCTTTTTCAAAAGGCGCTCCTCTCTTCCCCCAACAACAACCGACAGGATTTCTTACTCGGGAGCCGGGGATTCCGCAACCGCAAGAATGGGCGGCAGGAGCAGGGTGATGCGCGTGCCCTTGCCCACGGAGCTGGTCAGGTCCACTTCGCCGCCGATCTCGTCCATGATCTTGCGGGTCATGGCCAGCCCCAGGCCCGAGCCTTTGCCCTTGGTGCTGAAGAAGGGGCTGAAGATCTTTTCACGCACCTCGGGCTCGATGCCCACGCCCGTGTCTTCCACGGTGAGGGTTGCGTAGTCCCGGTTCATGCCCGTGGCAATGGTCAGCACCCCGCCTTCGGGCATGGCCTCGATGGCGTTCTTGACCAGGTTGATGAGACATTGCTTGATGACCTCGGGGTTGGCCTTGACCATGGCCATGCCCGCCTCCAGCTCCCTGACCAGTTCGATGTGCTGCTGGGACAGGCCGAGCCCCATGACCTCCATGGTGGAAGTGACCAGCTCGTTGATGTCCACCATGGTGATCTCGGCCTCGGTGGGCCGGGTGAAATTGATGATGCTCTTGAGGATGATGTCCAGGCGGCGCGATTCCTCGAGAATGATGTTCAGCTTTTCCCGCACCTTGTCGTCCACGGACTTGTTGCGCACCAGGGAGTTGGCGAACCCGCTGATGGTGAACAGGGGGTTGCGGATCTCATGGGCGATGTACGTGGAAAGCTCGCCGATGGAGGCCAGTTTTTCGGACTGCTGCAGCCGCTGCTCCATTTCCATGCGGCGGGTGATGTTGCGGCGCATGGCCACCACGTTGCACAGGTTGCCCGCCTCGTCGTGGATGGGGTAGGTGTAGATGCGATAGTACTGGACGCGCCCGTCCTCTCCGACGTATGAGGCAAGGGCCTCGCCGCGTTCGTCGGTATGCAGGGTCTGCTGGAAGGGACAGTCGTGCTCTTCGTTGCCCATGGCATGCATGCCCGTGAAAATGGCATGCAGGTCGCGGCCGATGATCTTCCGGCTGGGCATGTCGGCCCGGTCGCGGGCCTTCTGGTTGGAGTCCAGTACCCGGCCGTCCAGGTCCAGGAACAGGATCTCCTCGTCCATCTGGTCGATGATGGTCTTGAGCATGCTCTGGGTGTGCAGCAGGTCCAGCTTGCAGGCCACCCACATCTTGTCCTGGGTCAGCAGCTTGATGAAGAAGTTGGCGGCCGTCTGTTCCACCAGCGTGATGTGGGACGGCAGGGTCGCCCGGAGCTCGGCCACAAAGGACGGACGCCCCGTGGCCTCGATGACCAGGTTGATTTCCGGATGCTTTTCGAGCATCTCCTGGTAATTGGTGTAGGTGCGGATGGACCCGACCGGCTGGTACAGGCCGGGCAGGGCTCCCTGGCCCGGGAAGGCGGCGGCCACGATGCCGATTTCGCCCAAGACGGCGTCATTGGCCTGGTCCCGGAATGTTTCCCAGAAGGCCATGAGCGCGGGGAGATCCCCGATCACGCCGATGGAATAGCGTTTGCCGTCGACTACTTGACTGGACACCATACAAAACTCCCGGTGGTTGGCAGTGATTGTACCGTACCATTCTATACGGTGCTGGACAATGCGCAAGACTGTTTTATGACTTATCCCAATGTCGAAAACACTATATTATAATCAGTATAACAGGACCCTTTCATGATAGAGACGAAACCCCTTTCCGTGCTGACCATCAGCCTTGGCTGCCCCAAGAACCGCGTGGACACGGAACGCCTTCTCGGCGCGCTGGGTACGGGCGTGCGGCCCGTGGACGAGGTGGCCGGGGCCGACCTGGTGCTCATCAACACCTGCGGCTTCATCGAGCCCGCAGTGGAGGAATCGGTCTCCACCATTCTGGGAACCGTGCAGGACATGGAGGACATGACCGGGAAACGTCCGGTGCTGGCCGTGGCCGGGTGTTTGGTGAGCCGGTACGGCAGCGACCTCATGTCCGAAATGCCCGAGGTGGACCTCTGGCTGTCCACGGACGAGCTGGAACGGTGGCCCGGCATGGTGGAAAAGGCTCTGGGCCGCACCGCCGACGAGAGCCTGCCCCGCAGCCTGAGCACCGGGCCGGGATACGCCTACCTCAAGATCAGCGAGGGGTGCTCCCACGACTGTAAATTCTGCACCATTCCGTCCATCCGGGGCGCGCACCGCAGCTGGACCGTGGACTACCTGGCGGAAGAGGCCGCCCGGCTGGTTTCCGGCGGCGTGCCCGAACTGATCGTGGTGGGCCAGGACTCCACCCACTACGGCTCGGACCTGGGGCTCAAGAACGGGCTGCAACAGCTGCTGGAGGCGCTCCTGCCCCTGCCCGGCCTGGAGTGGCTGCGGCTCATGTATCTTTATCCGGCAGGGCTCACCGAAAGCCTGCTGAGCTTTCTGCGCGACGCGGGCAAGCCGTTCCTACCCTATTTCGACATCCCGCTGCAGCACGCCCATCCCGAGGTGCTCTCGTCCATGGGCAGGCCCTTTGCCCACAACCCGGACAAGGTCGTGGAGCGGGTGCGCAAGTATTTCCCGGAAGCGGCCCTGCGCACCACCTTCATTGTGGGCTATCCCGGCGAGACCGACGAACATTTCCAACAGCTCATGGACTTTGTGGAGCGGACCCGTTTCCATCACCTGGGCGTGTTTCCGTACTGGCCCGAGGACGGCACTCCCGCCGCGGCCATGGACAACCAGGTCCCGGACGAGGTCAAGATCGAACGGCGCGACGCGCTCATGGAGCTGCAATCCTCCATTTCCGAGGAGATCATGGCCGGATACGTGGGCGAAAAACTTCCCGTGCTCGTGGAGGAGCCCTCGCCGGAATGGCCGGGCCTGTTTACGGGCCGCACCTGGTTCCAGGCCCCGGAGGTGGACGGCATCACCTATGTGAGCGCCGAGCCCGGCGTGGAACTCGTTCCCGGCACCATCGTGGAGGCCGAGATCGAGCAGGCCCAGACCTACGACCTGGTGGGGCTGGTGTAGATTTCAGGGCCGGGGCGCAATCCCCGGCCTTTTTCCCCGCGCCCGATCCATTGACACGCCGGTGGCCGGGACATACTTTCCCAAAACTGTCTTTCCATATACATAACCGACATGCCCCCAAAGCAGCTCACTCCTGAACAGGAATCCTTTCTGGCCGACCTTTTCCCGGGCACGGGCCTGCTGACCTCCCCCGAACGGGTGGCTCCCTTTTCCGCGGACGCCAGCCGGTTGCGCGCCATGCCCCTGGCCGTGGTGCGCCCGGAGACCGCCGGGCAGGTGGCGGAACTGCTGCGCTGGGCCGACACCGAACGCATGCCCCTGTATCCCCGGGCCCGGGGAACCGGCACCGTGGGCAATGCCGTGCCCGCGCAGCCGGGCATCGTGGTTTCCATGCTGGCCATGAATCGCATCCTGGACATCGATGAGCGGGACTTCGTGGCCGTGGTCCAGCCCGGCGTCATCACCGGCGACCTGCAGCGGGCCGTGGCTGAAAAACGCATGTTCTATCCGCCCGACCCGGCCAGTTCGGGGTTTTCCACGGTGGGCGGCAATGTCTCCACCTGTGCGGGCGGGCTGCGGGCCGTGAAGTACGGCGTGACCCGCGACTACGTGCTGGGCCTGGAGGCCGTGCTGCCGGGAGGCCGGACCCTGCGTTCGGGCGGGCGCTCCCACAAGGACGTGGTGGGCCTGGACCTCACGAGACTTTTCGCGGGCTCGGCTGGCAAGCTCGGGCTCATCACCGAACTGACGCTGAAGCTGCTGCCCAGGCCCGAGACAACGGCCTCGGTTCTGGCGGGTTTTTCCGATATCCATCGCGCCATGGAAGGTGCCGCCGCCGTGTTTGGGGCGGGCATTCTTCCGGCGGCCCTGGAGTTCATGGACAAGGCCACGCTCTCGGCCCTGGAGCTTGCCGGAACCTCGCCCCTGCCCAGGGAGGCCCGCGCCGCTCTGCTGGTGCGCGTGGACGGTTCCGAAGCCGTGGTACGGGCCGAGCTGGAACGGCTGGAAACGGCCCTGCGCCGGACCTCGCCCGCACAGCTCCTGGCGGGAAGGGGAGAGGACGAGGAAGCCCTCTGGGACGTGCGCCGGGGCATCAGCCCGGCCTCGTTCAACCTCAAGCCCGACAAGCTGAGCGAGGACATCGCGGTGCCGCGCGGCCGCGTGGCCGAGGCCGTGGACGGCGTGCACGCCATTGCCGCGAAACACAGCCTGACCATCATGTGTTTCGGGCACCTGGGCGACGGAAACATCCACGTAAACATCATGCACAATGCCTCCTGGCCCGAGGAGGCCGCCAGCGCGGCCCGGGCCAAGGACGAGGTCTTCGGGCTGGCCCTTTCCCTGGGCGGCACCATTTCGGGCGAGCACGGCACGGGCCTGACCAAGGCCGACTACGTGGCCCGGCAACTGGACCCGCTGCAACAGAATCTCATGACCGACATCAAGCGACTCTTCGACCCCCACGGGATCATGAATCCCGGAAAAGGCTGGTAATCACATGCTCAAGCGGGAAGATCTCATTGTTCTCAGCGTCTGTTTCGGCGCGTTCATCAGTTGCCTGGACAGCTATATCGTCAACATATCCCTGCCGGAGATTGCCACGGCCTTCAACACGGACGTGGTCAGCGTTTCGGCCGTCACGGTCTATTATTCGCTGCTCATGACCTGTTCCATGCTGGTCTGGGGCAAGGCCGCGGACCGCCTGGGAGCCCGCAGGCTCTTTCTGGCCGGTTACGTCGTGTTCACCCTGAGCTCCCTGGCCTGCGGCCTGGCCTCCAGCCTGGAAATGCTGGTGGTGGCCCGCTGCGTCCAGGGTGTGGGCGCGGCCTCCCTGTTCGCCATCGGCATGACCATCGTGGCCCTGTACGTGCCGCCCCACATGCTGGGCAAGGCCTACGGGCTGGTAGCCACGTCCGGGGCCCTGGGCCTGACCTTCGGCGCGCCCCTGGGAGGGCTCATCACCGGCCTGTTCGACTGGCGCGGCGTGTTCCTGGTCAACGTGCCCATCGGCATCCTGGCCTGGATGCTGACCCGCCAGGCCGTTCCCCGGACCGAGGAGAGGAACGAGGTGGGCAAGCCCTTTGACATCATGGGCGCGCTGCTCAGTTCCGCGGCCCTGTTTTCCCTGGTCTGGGCCGCTTCGGCCTGTGAGCGCCAGGGATGGCAATCCCCGGATTTCCTCATCTTTTCCGGGCTTGCCGTGGCGCTTGCCGTCCTGTTCATCCTGCAGGAGCGCCGCCATTCCAGCCCGCTGGTCAACCCGGCCCTGTTCCGGGACCGGGGATTCCCCCTGGCCGTGAGCGTGGGCATGATTCTCATGTTCACCCTGGGCGGAGTGGCCCTGATCATTCCCTTCCACCTCATCTGGGGCAAGGGGCTTTCCGTGGAAACGGCCGGGCTGGTCATGGCCATGTTCTCGGGCGTGGGCGCGGTGCTCAGTCCCTTCACCGGCAGGCTGGCCGACAAGGTGGGCGCGGCGCGGCTCTGTCTGGCGGCCATGGTCCTGGGAGCAGGCGCCTCCCTGTTTTTCGCCAATACCGCCCAGATGCCGGGCCTGACCACCACCTTCATTTTTCTGCTGGTTTTCGGCCTGGGAACCAGCCTGTTCTTTCCGGGCGGCAACGCCCTGATCATGCAGCTGGCCCCCCGGGAACACAAGGGAACCGCGGGCGCGGTCAACGCCACCTCGCGCACCCTGGGCATGGCGCTGGGCGCTTCCATTTTCGCGGCCCTGCTGCCGCACCACGGCGTTACCGGCGAGCTGCCCCCCGGGGCCATGTTCGTGCCCTGGACCTTTGCGGCCGTGGTCCTGGCCGTGGCCCTGCTGATGTGTTTCCCGCTGGTCACGGACGAGCGCCGCAAGAAGCGTGAACTGCGCGAGCGCGAAGGGAGCGGGGCCTAATGGACTGCATCCTGTGCGGCAAATGCCTGGAGGTCTGCCCCCTGTTGCGGGCCACGGGCCGCGAGGAGCTGGGGCCGCGCGCCAAGGCGGACCTGTCCGCCCTGCTGCGGGGGGACGCCGTGGCGCTCGACGCCGAGGATGTGGCCCGTCTGGCCGGGCTGTGCCTGGGCTGCCGGCGCTGCCGGGAAAAATGCCCGCAGGGCGTGGATGTCCCGGCCTTGGTGGCCGGGCTGCGCGCCGAGCATCCGGATTTCCGGGCCTGGTTGTGGAAGACCTGGCTCAAGCGGGCTCGGGAGCTGTGGCCCAGCTCCGGCATGGCCGCCAAGTTGATTCCCGAAAAATTCCAGCCCGAACGGCTGGCCCCGTTTCTCAAGGCCCTTTCCCTGCTCAGGGGCGGCCCGCATGTGCGGCCGTTCGTGGCCGTGGAGGCGCTGCCCGATCTCCGGGGCGAAACCGTGCTGCTTTTTTCCGGGTGCACGGCCCGGTATGTGCGCAAGGAGTGGCGCAGGGCGGCCGAGAAGCTGCTCGAGGCCATGAACGCCGGGCTCCACAAGGATAAGTTCGAATGCTGCGGCATGGGCCTGGAGTCCGCCGGTTTCGGCCCGGACGCGGCCAGGATGCGCGAGAAAAACATTCGGGCCTGGCGCAGGGCCGGGAAGCCCCGGGTCGTGACCCTGTGCGTTTCCTGCCACAAGGGCCTGGCCGACTATGCGGACGGCTTCGAGGACGCGGCCGAGGCAGGGGAGTGGGCCGAGGCGCTGACCCCCATTTCCGCGCTTTTACTGGATGGTCGTTATATGCTAACCGAAAACGCTCCTGCGCGGGTGGGGTATCACCGCCCCTGCCATGCGACCGGGAACGATCTGGATCATGCCCTGCTGGCGTCAGTCCTTGGGGAGCGACTGCCGACGCCGGACGGGCGTGAATGCTGCGGGTTCGGCGGCATCATGCAGCTCGGCGCGCCCGAGCTCTGCTCCCAGGTTAATGAGCGCTGCTGGCAGAGCCTCGCGGGCTCGGAAACGGTGATCACGGGCTGTTCGGCCTGCGCCGCGCAGCTCACGGCCACGGCTCCCGAAGGGGTTCGGGTGGGCCACTGGCTGGAAATGTTCGATTTGTAGGGGAGTAGAAAAGGGGCCGCACCGGTCCCGCAGGCGGTTCGAATGTACTTTTACTGAAATGGGGTGGGACCTGTGATCAAAAAGATTTCTCCGCTCGGGGTCTTCGGCAATTCATTTAAACTGATCTGGAAACGCAAGCTGGCTGTTCTGGCCTATCTGGCCGTCGGCGTGCTCATGCTTGGCGTCTGTTTCGCATTTCTCACGCTCTGGGGCACGGTTGTCCCGGATAACGCAACCGGGGAACAGTTTACGCAACAGGTGCCGTCCCTGTGGTTCATTTTCGGCGGATTCGGGGTCATTGCGTTCTTTCTGCTCGGGTACAAGGCCTGGAGCCTGAGCCTGCAATACCATTTTTTTCTCGCCCAGGCCGGGCAGAGCAAGTATCTCCCGCCGAAGCTGCTGACAAAAACGATCTTTGGCGTCGGCTACAGCTATGCCATTGGCATCGTCACCGGGTTCATCACCCTGCCCATCCCGCTGCTGGGCGTTGCGAAATACGCGGGCATGAACTCCATGATGGCACTCCTGTCGCTGTCGCAGGACATTACCTTCCTGGCGGCGGTATTCACGCTCTGGGCCGTGCTCAGCGCCGCACTATATGTCAGGCTGTCCCTGGTGTTCCCGGCAATCGCCTACGGCAGGAATTCCGGGCTGCTGGATGTCTGGCAGATATCCAAAGGCCACGGGATACGGCTGTTCGTTTCCGCGCTGCTGTTCTTCCTGTTCATGGCGCTCACCGTGCCGCTGGCCGTTTGCGCCCAATTCATGGACGGTATGGGGGGCATTGCCCTCCTGTCGCTGGCGGGAATCATCCTGGTCCTGAGCGAAGTGCTCTGGAACGCCATGTATGCGGTCTGGTACAAGGAACTGCTGCTCAGGGGCATCAGGCTGAAGCGCGCGGGCGCTGGGCCGACGCAAAGGTCCATATCCACACGGGGTGTCATGCAGCCCGCAACCGTGGATCTGAAATTGTAAACAAACCGATAGCCCGCCTTAGAAAGCGGGCTTCACATTGTCTCGGGCACTGCCGAAGGGAAGGGCGAGGGCCCCGGCGGGTGACGGGATGATCACTATAGCAAAACGATAAAGGTACACATCATGATTGGAAGCATAACCGTTGGAAGCATTCTCAAAGATTCACTGAAACTTGCCTGGAACAGGAAATGGGTTATCCTCGCTTTCCTGCTTTTTTCCTTGCCGGTGCTTGTGGCCGTGGTCATGGGCGGAGCGTTTTTTCTGGGGATCTTTGAACCTCTGAATCTCTCGGATGCGGGGAGTGCCGCCCTAGCTGTCCTGATGGGGCTGATTTTTCTATTCCTTATGGGAGCGTTCGGGATGTGCGTTTATTATAACTTCGTTACTGCACTGCGTGGTGAACCCCGCTTTATCCCAGCCAATCTGGCCCGAAAAACCATGCGTTCGTGTCTGACCATGTTTGTTCTCGCCATCATCGCGCTACTGGTCAGCTTTGCAGCGGCCATCCCCTTCGGCCTTATCTTTACAGCGACTCTCACCGCGACGCAGTCCTTACCTCTTATCATGGCGGGAGGCATTCTGGGCGGCATTGCGTTCGGGTTCGTTGTATCTGCGATCATCTACCGCATGAGCATCGTGTTTCCCGGTATTGCCATGGACGAGACCAAAACCATCGGAGGAGCATGGGACCTGGCCAAAGGGTTCACCCTGAAGATGGTCATGGTTCTTTTCATCATTGAAATCCCTTCGATAACGATGGACATTATTCACGGGTATCTTCAGCTGACCTACCCCATGAATGTTAACATACTTCTTGGTGGAACGATTGCATCCTATATTCTGTACACACTCGTAGGCACCGTAAACTTCCTCACCATTGTTGTCTGGTATGAGAAATTACATGTAAGACACGCGGAAAGGCTTGAAGCCAAAACGGAGCTCCAGCCCGAATCCACCGCCGACGAAGTTGCCGATCTGATTTAACCAACACGGCCCGCCTCTCAGGGCGGGCCTTTTTCCTACGACATAAATGACATCCCTTTCCCTCGCAAAAGAATCCCTCTCCCTGTTGTTGCGCAACCGCCTCATGACAGGCGCATACCTGCTGGCGTTCACCGCAGTCTATCTGCTGACCCTTCTGATTCCTTTTCACGATCACATGCCGTTTCTCGTCTCGGGGCTGGCAGGGGATCTGTTCAGTTTCCTGTTTCTGGCGCCGTTGGCGATCCTGTTCTACGGAAAACTGCTGTCCCGGTCCGGCGTGGAGAGCGGACACGCTCTGCTGCTGCGCAGGGCGCTGCTCTTCCTGGCCGGAATGTTTCTCATCAAGGTGATTTTCTGGCTGGGGGACGGGCTGCTCTCTGTGCTGGTTCCCTATCCCGAGGACATGGCCGACGATGCCGCGTTCGAGCGCTACGACGCGGTTATGCGCACCAGTCGGTACGTACTCCAGGCCCTCTGCTGCCTGTGTTTCTCCCGGGTGGCGCTGTTCTTTCCGGCCCTGGCGCAAGGCGGCAAACGCCCGCTGGTACGCGCCTGGAAACGGGGACGCGGCCAGACGCTCGGGCTGTACCTCGGCCTGGCTGTCCTGGTGGTGCCGCTGGAAACAGTCAGTTACGTGCTGTTCGATCTGTATTGGGAGAGTCTCTTTCGCTGGACCGAATATTTCTTCCGCATCTCCGAAGACACCTTCTACCTGCGCATGAACGCGGCGGGCGCGTTCATGAGCGCGCTCATGTTCATCCTGCTGGCCGGAGGGCTGTGCGCGGCGTATGCGGCAGTGGAGCAACAAAAGGACGACGCATGACCAAGATCAATCCGTTCTCCCTGGCAAAGGAATCCTATGCCCTGCTGTGGCGAAACCGCCGCATGGCCGGGGCGTTCATCGTGATATACGTATTGGTCTATTCGTTGGTGAGCTTGGTCCCCCTATACCACATTGTTCCCTCATCGCATGTGTTTTTCAAACTATTCACCAGTCTGCTTCTGGCCCCGGCGGTCGTGGCCCTGTATCAGGTATTTCTCGCTGCTCCGGATGAGCGAAACAAGCTGTACATTCCGCACGACATCGGTAAAAAAACCGTACTTTTGGCGACCAGTCTTTTCGTCTTCAAGATAGGCTACTGGTTGGTTTGTCTAAAGCTTCCCAACTTTTTTCTTCAGCCGGTCAACCCAACAGATTCCGCTGCTTGGAGACAGTTCTCGAAACAGATGATGATCGTAGGTCCGGCATCGGTACTAATTTATGCCTATTGCGTGACCAAGGTGGCTCTCTTTTTCCCAACCATGGTCGCAGGACGAAGCTATCCCTTAAGAACCGGCTGCAAACTGACGCGTGGCAATGTGACTCGAATATTTATGGGCCTGACAGTGGCGGTCATTCCCGTTTATCTGTTGAGCCTCGGGCTGGCAGTGGGGCCGACGGCCTTTTTTTTCATATGGTTCAGTAATTTAAACACTCTGCCAATGTGGCTGCACGGGATGCTCATGATGGCAGTCAATTCGGTCTTTGAATCGATGCCGTTCATGGTCGCGACCGCCGGATTGAGCACGGCGTACAAAACACTGACCGATTCCTGATTCCCGACTCGCCCGGTTTGGCAATTGGCAATGGCGGCCTGCCTTTCTCTTTGGTATAAGCGGTTGACCCGAGCCCGAACAGGTCTTAACTGCATACGGGCGGATGACATCGATACCCACTCCACCCCCTAAGGAGAATCATATAAATGCTCAAATTCCTTTTTGGATCCAAGAACGACCGCTACCTGAAAAAACTGGAGCCCATCATCGCCCAGATCAATGATCTGGAGCCGCAGATGCAGGCTCTTTCCGACGAGGATTTCCCGGCCAAGATCAATCAGTGGAAGGACGAGGTCCAGAACCAGGGCCGCGACCTGGACGACCTCCTGCCCGAATGCTTTGCGCTGGTGCGCGAGGCGGGCCGACGCGCCATGGGCATGCGCCATTACGACGTGCAGCTCATCGGCGGCATGGTCCTGCACCAGGGCAAGATCTCGGAAATGAAGACCGGTGAGGGCAAGACCCTGGTGGCGACCCTGGCCGTGGTGCTCAACGCGCTTTCCTGCAAAGGTGTGCACGTGGTCACGGTCAACGACTACCTGGCCAAGCGCGACGCCGAGTGGATGGGGCAGCTTTACGGCTTCCTGGGCCTTACCGTGGGCGTTATCGTGCACGGGCTTTCCGACGAGGAACGCAAGGCCGCCTACGCCTCCGACATCACCTATGGCACCAACAACGAATTCGGGTTCGACTACCTGCGCGACAACATGAAGTTCTACAAGGAACAGCTCGTGCAGCGCGAACTCAACTACGCCATCGTCGACGAAGTTGACTCCATCCTCATCGACGAGGCGCGCACCCCGCTGATCATCTCCGGCGCGGCCGACTCGGCCTCGGGCCTGTACCAGCGCATCAACGGCCTGGTGCCCAGCCTGAAGATGTCCACCCCACGCGATCCCGAGGACAAGGACACCCCGCCGGACGGCGACTTCGAGCTGGACGAGAAGGGCAAGACCATCACCCTGACCGACGCGGGCGTGGAAAAATGCGAGGAGCTGCTGGGCATCGACAACCTGTTCGACCCGCAGCACATCTCCCTGCAGCACCACATCCTGCAGGCGCTCAAGGCGCACCACTGCTTCCATCTCGACGTGGACTACATGGTCACCGAAGGCCAGGTGGTGCTGGTGGACGAATTCACGGGTCGTCCCATGCCGGGCCGCCGCCTGTCCGAGGGCCTGCACCAGGCCATCGAGGCCAAGGAAGGCGTGAAGGTGGAATCCGAGAACCAGACCCTGGCCTCCATCACCTTCCAGAACTATTTCCGCATGTATGAAAAGCTGGCGGGCATGACCGGTACGGCGGACACCGAATCCGTGGAATTCAACCAGATCTACGGGCTCGAGGTCATCGTCATCCCCACGCACAAGGACATGATCCGCAAGGACCACCCGGACGCGATCTTCAAGAGCCAGCAGGAAAAGTACAACGCCATCGCCCTGGATATTCAGGACTGCTACAAGCGCGGCCAGCCCGTGCTTGTGGGCACCGTGTCCATCGAGAAGTCCGAGCTCATCTCGCGCATGCTCAAGAAGCTCAAGGTGCCGCACAACGTGCTCAATGCAAAGCACCACGAAAACGAGGCCCAGATAGTGGCCGAAGCCGGTGAAAAGCAGAAGGTCACCATCGCCACCAACATGGCCGGCCGAGGCACGGACATCAAGCTGGGCGAAGGCGTCAAGGAACTGGGCGGCCTGCACATCCTGGGCACCGAACGCCACGAATCCCGGCGTATCGACAACCAGCTGCGCGGCCGTTCCGGTCGCCAGGGCGACCCGGGCTCCTCGCGTTTCTATCTGGCCCTGGACGACGATCTCATGCGTCTGTTCGGCTCGGACCGGCTCAAGGGCATCATGGAGCGCCTGGGCATGGAAGAGGGTCAGGCCATCGAGAACAAGATGGTCTCGGGGGCCATTGAAAAGTCCCAGACCCGGGTGGAAAACCACCACTTTGAAATCCGCAAGCAGCTCCTGGAATACGATGACGTCATGAACCAGCAGCGCCACGCCATCTATGAACTGCGCCGCGACCTCATGTCCGCGGAAAGCATGGACGGCATTGTCGAGGAATACGCCGAGGACCTGTTCGAGGAGATCCTTTCCCCGGCCCTGGCCGAAAAGAACCTGGACGACGAGACCAAGGCCGCCGTGCGCCTTCGCCTGGAAGAGGTCTTCGACTTCGGCCGCTACGAGGGCTTCCGCAATTCGGACGAACTGCCGGGCCTGGATCAGGCCATGGCCTGGACCAAGGACATCCTCAAGGTGCTGGAGGCTTCCGCCCCCGGTCATTACCAGGAAATCCTGCGCTACTTCCTGCTGGAGTCCCTGGACCGCAACTGGAAGGAACACCTGCTGAACATGGACCACCTGCGCGACGGCATCGGACTGCGCGGCTACGGCCAGAAGGACCCCAAGCAGGAATACAAGCGCGAAGGCTTCGAGCTGTTCCAGGAGATGATCTACACCATCAAGGAAACAGCCATGCGCGCCTTCTGCCACCTGCGCATCGAGGCCGAGGTCAAGGAAGAGGAATTTCAGCACGAAACCAACGAGGACGTGGAATACCAGGACAGCGAATCCTCCCGCAGGAAGCAGACCACGGTGCGGCGCGACGCCCCCAAGGTGGGCCGCAACGATCCCTGCCCCTGCGGGTCGGGCAAGAAATACAAGAAGTGCTGCGGCAAGTAGGCCGTAGGCGTTTCAGGCATATGAGGCCGCCGTCCCTTGGGACGGCGGCCTTTTTGTGTTAATTGGCCGAAAAAAAACAAACCGATTATTATGAAAAACCTAAAGATTCGTATCCGGTGCGCCGAAATATAGGAAACAGGATATTGTTTTCCAAGCGACTTCTGTTGTCCCCTGCGGCATCACACGGAGAGATCCATGAACGAAATATCCGGCTTCACGCCTGTTCTCTATTCGCAAACGTCCCTTACGGACACTGCTGCGTCTTCCAAGGCGACGCAGCAGCAATCCCGGCAATCGACCTTCGACCACGCCGAAATCTCCAAGGAAGGCCTGGCCCGGCTGGAGGAGCAGACCTGGAGAAAAGCCATGGAGCAGGCCGAGGCAAGCTCCGGAGCCGAAGGCGGGGAGACGAACCAGAGCCTCTGGACCTCCCGCTACGGCCTGGAAAGCGGCACCTTCTTCAAGGCGGACGGGAGCAAGGAAATCGTTTCGGTCAAGGACAACGAGATAGAGATCCTGAAATACCAGGGAGATCGGCTGGTCAGCAAAACCACGGGATTCGCCGATTCCACCAGTGCGACGACCAATACCGAATACTATGACGAAGAAGGCAAACTCATACAGACGGCAAGCGTCATCGTCAGCGGGATTGACGACACGTCCTCCAAGGAGAGCCGCGCCTCGCTGCAGCGAAGCATGCAATGGTTCAAGGACGGGGAGGTCGTCAGGGAAATGCGGGATTGGAACGTGGTGCAGGCCAATTACAAGCCTGTTGATCCGGAGCACATGTCCGCCGATACCTTGGAAGGCATGATCGGTGCCACAACCCGGGACAAACTGTCCTCCTCCTACGGTGCGAGCTTCCGGGAATACAGCAACGGCAAACTGATCCGTTCCGCCGAGATATCCCATTCCCTTACCGCCGAGGGAGTCCTGAACCGGTCCAGAGACAAGGATGTCGAATTCGACCGGGCAAAGCCCGTTTTTTCGACCGTCATCAATGACTACGATGAAGAGGGAAACCTTGTCAGGGAAGCGGCTTTTTCCGAAAAGATCGGCACCAAACCCAAGGGCATGTTCAAGCCGAGCGTGGCCTTGCTGGAACAGAATTCCCGTGTCTCCTGGTATACGGACGGAAAACTGGTCAAGAGAACCGAGGGAGAACTCGAAGTCGAAGAGTCCAGGGCGTCCAATCTCCCGTCACGCGCGGACATGCTCGGCGTCCTGGGGCTGAGCCAGGAGGACTATGTGAAACCAAAGCCTCAGTCCGCCGGTGAACTGCTCTCCGCAAAATTCGCCAAGGCCATTGGCCAATCCACTGACGCCAGCGATCCGGGCTGGGAAGAGGATTACGTCAATGCAGGCGATCCCGATACGCTGCGAAACACACGGTCGCCATATTCGATATCCGTTTCCAACGAGGTCTATAGCGAAGGCCGGTTGGTTGCCCGTCAGGTGGATGAGGAACGCTCAGAGGAAAATACGCTTCCCCTCGAATCCCGCTTCCGCACGGGAAGAGGGTTGACCGAAGGCTCTATCCCGGAACTGCTCCACAGCAGCCGGCATGTGGACGAAAGTTTCGAGAACGGGATTGTCAGCACCCGGGGCGAGATCGACATGCACGAAACCCTGAAGCAGGACGACCGGGGGCTTTACACGGTGGAGACAGTGCAAAACGCCACGCTGCTCAAATCCGGGAACACGGAAAGGGACTTCCGGACCATGGGCCGTGAACTCAAGGATGTGGACCCGGAATTTGGCAAGGCCTCGGAAATGTGGGAACGGGAGGCGGACCTGACCGTGGATGATATTATGGGGATGTTGGGCTGATATCATTGGAGAAGTCCCAGAATAAAAAACAAATCTTCAGTCGCCCATGAAAAAGCCCTGCCAATGAGAGCAGGGCTTTTTTTATGGACATACCCTTCAAAAAAAACTACATCCCCGCTGCAACCCGGAAAAGGGTTTGATTTCATAGTGATAAAGTGAGTTATATTAATTGGATAGAGAAAAAATCATCGTCGGTTGGCGCGAATGCGTGGAGCTGCCGCAATTGGGTGTGGGCGCGGTGCGCGCCAAGGTGGATACCGGGGCCCTGACCTCGGCCCTGCACGCCTTTTTTGTGGAGCCCTTCGAGCGCGACGGCCAGGAATGGGTGCGTTTCGGTCTGCATCCGTTCCAGAAGGATGAATCCGTGGAGATCATCTGCGAATCGCCGGTGCACGACCGCCGCGAGGTGACCAACTCCGGCGGCCAGACCGAGGAGCGCTACGTCATCCGGACGCTCATGCGCCTGGGCGGCGTGGAAAAGCGCATTGAACTGACCCTGACCAACCGCGAGGAACTCGCCTACCGCATGCTGCTGGGCCGCCGGGCCCTGCGCAAGATCGCGGTGGTGGACCCCTCGAAATCATATCTGCTCGGGCGTTGTCCCGATAAAGAGGACGCCCTTTCATGAACATTGCCATTCTTTCCCGCAAGCCGGAGCTCTATTCCACCGCCCGGCTGGCGGAAGCCGCAAAGGAACGCGGCCACAGCGTGCGGGTCATCAACCCGCTGCGCTGCTACATGAACATCACCAGCCACCAGCCCACCATCCACTACAAGGGCGAGGAGCTCACGGACATTGACGCGGCCATCCCGCGCATCGGCGCGTCCATCACCTTTTACGGCACGGCCGTGGTGCGCCAGTTCGAGATGCTGGGCGTCTACTGCATCAACGAATCCGTGGCCATCACCCGGTCGCGCGACAAGTTGCGCAGCCTGCAGCTGCTGGCCCGCAAGGGCATCGGCCTGCCCGTGACCGGTTTCGCCAACTCCACCATGTACACCCAGGACCTCATCGACATGGTGGGCGGCGCACCCCTGGTCGTCAAGCTCCTGGAGGGTACCCAGGGCGTGGGCGTGGTCCTGGCAGAAACGCCGCAGGCGGCCGAGAGCGTCATCGACGCCTTCCGTGGCCTCAAGGCCAACTTCATGGTCCAGGAGTACATCAAGGAGGCCAAGGGCTGCGACATCCGCTGCATCGTGGTGGGCGGCAAGGTGGTGGCGGCCATGAAGCGCAAGGGCAAGGAAGGGGATTTCCGTTCCAACCTGCATCGGGGCGGCACTGCTTCGGCGGTGCGCATCACCCCCGAGGAGCGCTCCACGGCCGTGCGTTCGGCAAAGATCATGGGCCTCAACGTGGCGGGCGTGGACCTGCTGCGCTCCAATCACGGCCCGGTGGTCATGGAGGTCAATTCCTCGCCCGGCCTGGAAGGCATCGAGGACGCCACCGGCAAGGACATTGCCGGGATCATTGTCGAATACATGGAAAAGAACGCCGCGCCCAACAAGACCAAGACCAAGGGCAAGGGATAAATTTCGCCTCCGGCGGGCAAGGGGAATACTTCCCCTTGCCTCTCCTTTCAATAAACAGAGTCCGCTGCTCGCAATGCGAGCAGCGGACTCTGTTTATGTGCCGGATTTTGTCCCGGATACGGCTACTTGTCTTCGCTGATGACCCAGCCCTCGCAGACAAAGGAGATGCCCTGAGTGGAGGCCGTGCCGATCATGACCGCCTGGATCACGGGCGCATTGACCACCATGTCCCCCTTCCAGTGCACCAGGAAGTTGGCGCCCGAGCCGCCGCTGTTGTCGCGTTCGGGGATGTAGAATTCGGCCGTACCCAGCGGCTGCACGATAATGGGTTTTTCCAGGTGGTTCTTCACCAGGATGCCGTCGGAATCGTAGTAGCGCACCAGGGTGACCTTGATGGTGTTGGACGGGTCGGTATTGCGGATGCTGAGCAGGGCGGAAAGATTGTAGGGTTTGCCCTTGATGCCCTGGTAGATGTGCGAATACACGGGAACGTAAACGTCCTGCCCCTGGGACAGCTTGACGCTTTCCGCGGCCAGGGGCGCGGCGTTCAGCAGGATGGCGAATATGGCGATAAGTATTTTTTTCAACATGATAGCTCTCCATGCAGGGTTGCGCTTTCGTTCCTGTATGCCCTCTCCGGCGGCTTGTTGCAAGCGGGATTCACATTTTGTCCTTCCTTGTGCCCACCGTGCATAATTGCTAATGGTCTCGGGGAGTCACGAGGAGACGAGCATGATTCGATGGGGCCTTGCGATAGTATTCGCCGTATGCATGACCGCGCCCTCCATGGCGGGCGGTAAATTTCTCGTCGGCGTGGAGGACATCCGCTACTATCCCCAGTACTCCACCAACAACGGCATCTATACGGGCTACGGTCGCTCGGTGCTGGACGGATTCGCCAAAAGCCGCGGCTATGAATTCGAATACATCCCGCTTCCCGTGCTTCGGCTTTACGAGCGCTTCTTCAAGACCGACGAGCTGGATTTCAAGTATCCGGACAATCCCGATTGGCAGCGCTCCCTGCGCCCGGTCCGGGATATCTGGTACAGCGAGCAGATATCCGAGGCTTACGACGGTGTCATGGTCCTGCCGCTTCGCAAGCGCATGGAGGTGGAGCAGCTGCGCGTGCTCGGAACCGTTCGCGGCTTCACGGCGACCCGGTATGAAAACCTCATCGATTCCGGCCAGGTGGAGCTTGTGTATACCGACGACTATCTCTCGCTCATCGAGATGGTCCTCCAGGGCAGGGTGGACGGCGGGTTCGGCTGTCTCGCCGTGGCCCGCTACAACCTGGAGCACATGGAACGCTCGCCCGAGGCCCTTACATTGGCACCCAATTTGCCGTATACAAGGGTTGCCTACCGCCTTTCCACGCGGAAGCATCCGAGAATAATCCGGGAATTGAACGAATACCTGCAAACGAACAAGGAACGACTCAAGCTGCTTCTGGACCGGTACGGCCTGGGCAGACGGATTCGAAAACCCTAACGCGGCCCTGCCGCACCCTGCTTTCCATAAATCACCATAGGAGACACCCATGAAACGAGTGATTCTCTTGCTTGTCCTGTGCCTGTGCCTGGGCTGCGCCAAAAAGGCGGTGGAACCCGCGCCGGAAAAAACCGCTCCAAAAACCGTTGCCGAGGATACGTCCGCGCAGCAGGTGGAGCGCACTTTGTCGCCTTCCTGCGTGGCCGTTTACGACCTCAAGGCCCGGCAATGGGACGTGGACAACAACGACCGCGCCTCCGAGGCATTCTTGCCTGCGTCCACCTTCAAGATCCTGCACACGCTCATCGCCTTGCAGTCCAGCGTGGTCACCAAGGACGAGGTCTTCAAGTGGGACGGCGTGAAGCGCAATTATGAGCCCTGGAACCGGGACCTGACCCTGGAGCAGGCCTTCCGCCATTCCGCCATCTGGGTTTTCCAGCGCATTGCCAAGCGCATCGGCAAGGAGCGCATGCAGAACTACGTGGACCTGGTGGGCTACGGCAACGGCGATATTTCCGGGCAGCTGGATTCCTTCTGGCTGGACGGCAAGCTGCGCATCACGCCCCGCCAGCAGGTCTGGTTCCTCACGCACCTGTACCAGAACGACCTGCCGTTTTCCTCCGCGCACATGGACTACGTGAAGCGGCTCATGCGCCGGGACAGCGGCAAGGGCTGGACCATGCACGCCAAGTCGGGCTGGGCCCAGCGCGCCAAGCCGCAGGTGGGCTGGCTCGTGGGCTGGGTGGAAAAGGACGGCAGCCCGTGGTTCTTCGCCACCAACGTGGAGATCAACCAGCGCAGCGATGCGGCCAAGCGGTACGCGCTGACCGAGACGCGGCTTCGTGAACTGGACGTGATCCCTGCGGAAAAGTAACCGAAAATTCGCTTGGAAGCCGGACCTGGCTGCGCTATTTTGCAGCGTCGGACACATAACCTTTTCGGAGAATTACGATGACAGTCATGCCTAAAGGCTTCAGGTTCGCGGCCATCGAGGCCAACCTGAAATACAGCGGCCGCAAGGACCTTTCCATGCTCGTGAGCGATACGCCCGCCTCCGCAGCGGGCGTGTTCACCACCAACAAGTTCCAGGCGGCCCCCGTGCTGCACTGCAAGGCCATGCTCGAACGTTCGCGAAAGCAGTCCGCCTTTTTGGTCAACGCGGGCTCGGCCAACGCCTGCACCGGAGAAGAGGGCATGAACAATTGCCGCGAGGTCCTGAGCCTGGTGGCCGAGGCCACGGGCGTGCCCGCCGACGAGATCCTTCCGGCCTCCACCGGCGTCATCGGCCTGCAGTTCAACATGGACAAGTGGCGCGCGGCCATGCCCGCCCTGGCGGAAAACCTGGGCAAGGCCACGCCCGAGAACGTGTCCGAGGCCATCATGACCACGGACACCCGGCCCAAGCTGGTATCCACCTCCGTGGACCTCTCGGGCGGCGAGGTCCGTCTGTTGGGCATGTGCAAGGGCGCGGGCATGATCAGCCCGAACATGGCCACCCTGCTGGCCTTTGTGTGCTGCGACGCGGACGTGGATCCTCAGCGCTGGCAGGAGATCCTGGAGTACTGCGCGGACAACAGCTTCAACCGCATCACCATTGACGGCGACACCAGCACCAACGACAGCTTCATGGGCCTGGCCAACGGCGTGTCCGGCGTGAAGGCCGAGTCCGAGGAGGACCTGCGCACCCTGTGCGACGTGCTGCTGCGGCTCTCCCAAGAGCTGGCCTACATGATTGTGGAGGACGCCGAGGGCGGCACCAAGGTGGCGCGCATCGAGGTGCGCGGTGCGCGCGACGAGATCGACGCCGAGCTGGTGGCCCGGGCCATCGGCTGTTCGCCCCTGGTCAAGACCGCCCTGTTCGGCTGCGACGCCAACTGGGGGAGGATCATGTGTGCGGCCGGGTATTCCGGCGCGGAGTTCGACCCCCAGGCCGTGAGCCTGGAAGTGGGCGGCATCTGCATCTTCAAGGACGGCATGCCCGTTCCCGGCGACATGGACAAGCTTCTGGAACCGGTCATGAACGAGGTGGATATTCCCATCACCGTGACCCTGGGCAGCGGTTCGGGCACGGCATCGCTGTTGGCCTCGGACCTGACCAAGGAGTATGTGGAGATCAACGCGGACTACCGGAGTTAGCCCATGCCCATACTTACCGTAAAAACCTGGGCAGGCATCAGCGAGGACCAGAAGCGAGACATGGTGGAGACCTTCACCCGCGAATCCTGCCGCATCCTGGACTGCAAGCAGGAGCATGTCATGGTCGTCATCGAAGAGGTGGACCGGGCCAATTGGGGGTTGGAAGGGGGGCTTGCAAAGGATTTGTATCCGAAGAAGGAATAGCCCGCCTCTTTGTTCCATGCCCTTCCAGGGCAATATCCCCGTGCAGCAGCATTCCTTGGTTTGAGAACCATTTGAGGAAAGGAGGAGAGGGAGGGGCCTGCAGCCCCTCCCTCTCCTCCTTTCCTGCGACCTATCCTCCTCTCCCACCCCGCCTTTGCCGTGCGTCGGCCCTTTGCCTAATACACTGAGTATCCCTCCTGTTCGCCGTGGCGCGTATTCTTCAGTCTGCAATTTAAAAAATCTTATAATTGCGATGAGCTAACAATCTACACTCTACCACGTTGGCAACTGACAGGTGGTACATACTTGGTGGGAGCCTCCACGTAGAGTGTGCACTTGTAGCCCGCTCAATAGACCGAAGCCTAGAGCTGTTTTTTGCCTTCTTTTTTTCTGCGCCAGCAAAAAAAGAAGGTCGCCCGAGGGGGCGAAACCCCTGAGCGACCGAGTTACTTCTCTTGGTGACTGCGCGTCAGCGCACCCTCCGTCACTACCAGCTCACCGGCAATTTCACCTTTTGCCCGGCCTTGTTGGTAAAGAAGACGTACCCGTTCTCGCGGCCGAAGAGATACACGTCGCGGGTGACGATCACGTCCTGGCGGCAGTACTCGGTGATCAGGTCCAGGCGGCCTTCCTTCCACCATTTCAGGGCCATGAGCCCGTCCGCGGACTTGCCCGCATCCAGGGTGGCCTGGGCGATGTTGTCCAGCTTGACCCGGTAGCCGAGACGCTCGTGCACCTTGACCAGCAGGTCCAGGCTGGGCAGCGCGCGGAACTTGAACGGGTGCAGCCCGCCCAGCACGGCATAGTCGAATTTGATGTGGTTGAAGCCGATGACCAGGTCGAGCTCCTGCAGGTGTTTGACCAGGTCGTCCATCTGCTCCTGCTCGTAATCATACATCTGGTCGGTTTCGGAGTCGTACAGGCAGGCGATGGACACGCCCATGCGGTCGGCCCGGTTCCAGCCGCCCACCTCGTCGGCGCTGTAGCGGGTTTCGATATCCAGCACGCCGTAGCGGTTGGGCGTGGCGGGTTTGTCGTCGTAGTCGAGCAGATTCACGTCTATATCCTTGGGTTTGATGGTCTTGGGGTCGCCGGAGAGGATGGCCTCCAGCACGAACTGGGACGCGGCCTTGTCAATGGGCCGGTTGCCCGATCCACATTTCGGCGAATGCACGCAGGAGGGGCACCCCAGCTCGCATTCGCAGTCCCGGATGGTCTTGAGGGTGGTTTTCACCAGCTCGTCGGCCTTTTCAAAGGCCTGGCGCGTCAGCCCCGCGCCCCCGGGCACGCCATCGTAGATGAATACGGCCGGGCCTTCCACCTGCTCGTGGAGCGGGGTGGAGATGCCGCCCAGGTCGTTGCGGTCGGTCATGACCAGCAGGGGCAGGATGCCGATGGCCGCGTGCTCGAAGGCGTGGATGCCGCCCATGAAATGCAGGAATTCGTCCTCGCAGCGCTGCCGGATGTCGTGGCCCACCTCGAACCAGACGCCCTCGGTCTCGAACACGTTGGGCGGAACCTCCAGGGGTACGATGCCCAGCAGCTTGCCGCCGCGCACGGCCCGTTTCTCGTAGCCCGTGACCTGTTCGGTGACGCGCAGCTTGCCGAAGAATACCCGGGTGCCGAAGCAGGCCTTCTGTCCCAGCACCTGCAGGATCTGGGTGGACTTGTTCTTGCGTACCCGGGTGTAGTAGCCGACCTTCTTTTTGACGGCCAGCACCGCGCCCGCGCCCGAATCCACCTCCTGGATCACGTAGGTGTCGCCCCGGTGCAGGTAGACCGCGCCCGGATGGGTCTCCATCCAGACCCGGTACTGGTCCGTGGTGCCGATGATCGGGGCCTTTTCCCCGCCCCTGGTCACGTCCTCGATATGCAGGCTGTGCCCCGCGCTGCGCAGGTCCACGTCCCGGTGCGGCCGCTTGCGGTGCGAAATGATTTCCATGGGCAGACCGGGCGCGTCCGGCACCACCTCGAAGAGCTGCCCGTCCCGTATGAGAAATTCCACGCGTTCGGACATCTCAATGGGAGCCAAGAAACTTTCGCCTCGGCGCATGGTCATTTCTGCCGCCGCGCAGATGAGGTGGCGGTCCATGACCACCGGGTTGAACGGGTTGAGCATGACCGATTCGGGCGGCCGGGAAAAGAAGTCGTCCGGGTTGCGCATGAAGTACTGGTCCAGGGCGTCCTCCTGGGCCACGAGCACCACGGCCGAGTCCTGCCGGGCGCGTCCCACGCGGCCGCCGCGCTGCTGGGTGGCCATGACCGTGCCCGGGTAGCCGACCATGATGCACAGGTCCAGGCCGCCGATGTCGATGCCCAGTTCCAATGCGCTGGTGGAGATGACCGCGAACAGGTCGCCGTCGGACATGCGCTGCTCTATCTCGCGCCGTTCCTCGGGCAGGAATCCGGCGCGGTAGGCGGAAATCTTGTTCTTGTACGGGCCGGAACGCTCGGCGCACCACATGGCGATGAGTTCGGTGAGCTTGCGCGACTGGCAGTAGACGATGGTGCGCATCTCCCGGTGCAGGGCGGACTGCAGAAGTTGTATGGCGGCCTGGGCCGGGCTGTCGTGCGGGTTGAGAAAGACCATGTGCCGCGCACCCTGGGCGGCCCCGGATTCCCGGATCTCGTGCACCTCCAGACCGGTGAGCATCTCGCACAGTTCGCCGGGATTGCCCACGGTGGCCGAGCAGAACACGAAGGTCGGTCGGGAACCGTAGTATTCGCACAGCCGCAGCAGGCGGCGGAAGACCATGGCCATGTGCGAGCCCATGACGCCCCGGTAGGTGTGCACCTCGTCCACCACGATGTGTGTCAGGCCGGAAAGCATCTCGGCCCATTTGTCGTGGTGGGGCAGCACCGAGAGATGGACCATCTCCGGGTTGGTCAGCAGCACGTTGGGCGGGTTTTCCCGGATCTTGCGCCGGAAGTGGGGCGTGGTGTCGCCGTCGTAGATGGCCGCCGTGGGGCGGCGTTCCTCGGGCATGAGCGCGGCCAGCCCGTTGAAGCTCTTGAGCTGGTCCTGGGCCAGGGCCTTGAGCGGGAACATGTACAGGGCCTTGGCGTCCGGGTCGCGCAGGCATTCCTCGATGACCGGCAGGTTGTAGGTCAGGGTCTTGCCGCTGGCCGTGGGCGTGGCCACCACCACGTTGCGTCCGGCCCGGATGTAGTTGTGGGCCTCGGCCTGGTGGGAATAGAGCCGGTCGATGCCGAGGGTTTCCAGGGCGTGGCGGATGGCCTTGTGCCAGGGCCTCTTGGGCTCGGCAAAGCGCGCCTCGCTGCCGGGCAGCAGCCGGTGGTGGGCCACCTGATGGCCCAGCTTCTCGGATTCCAGCAGGGCCTGGATGTATTCCTCGACATGGTTGATCATCAGTTAATACGGAGGTTCCTTGTAAATCTTTGGTCCGAGTGTCTGAACAGCCTCGTATAGTGTGCGATCATTGCTGAACATCCATTCAAATTCGCTGTTCAGCTTTTCAATTACTTTTCCATCCTGAATTCGTACGCAAGACTCGTAGCTTTTGTTAAACCCGCTATAGGTGAAGTTTAACGACCCTAAGAAAGCAATTTCATCATCGATGATGTAGTACTTAGCATGTGCGAGATATGCTTCGTCTGCTTTAACTTCATTGGGAGAAACTACAACCGCAAATCTGAGATTTTGAGAATACGTATAATCGTAAATTCGAATCTTTCCGTAAAAATTCCGAACTATGAAACTTAGCACGCTTGCGGCAAGGAATGCCCATCTCCACCGAATGAAATGCTCCGCAATCTGAAAAGAGCCAAATTCAAAATTAAAGGAAGCGCCAAAAAGGAGGAGAAAAACCAATCCAAGGGTCAGGGTGACAAGACGCCCCTGCTTGCGCTTTTGCAAAGCATCTTCACGGGCATGTCGATGCTGGTTGATGAGTTTCTTATAAAACCCATTATTAACGGCTTCGCTGGTGGTAATCATGCTCACATCAATGTTGCGGGAGCATTTGTCCACAAGGAGATCAAGGAAAGAATAAGAGACATACGGAGAAAAGACCTTCACGCTTTTCCGTGCGTTTTTAAGTGCCTCTTCAAGTCCTTTCCCAGCGTTTCGTCCTATGTATAGTTCACAAGAATCGACAGTCGTTCTGAGCATTCCCAACCCCAGATTGAAAGCAATCACTTCAGATATTTGGTGAAATCCTCGCGCACGATTTGGTGCAGCGCGGGCAGGTTCTCCTGCGAGGTCTCGGCGAAGATGAAGGCCAGCACCGGGAATTCGCGGTAGTCGATTCTGCGGAACTCCAGCACGTTCTCGAACAGGCGCTCGATGCCGTCCCAGTCCACGGAGCGGATGGCGTTGCGGTCCACGGAGGAGGGCAGGTCGGCCACGACCATGCTGTAGGTCTTGCCCCGGCGCGGGGCCAGGATGGACGGCCAGTCCGGGCGGCGATCCTGGAAATAGTATTCGTACGGGTCGAAGCCCCAGGCGTGGGCGGTGATGTCGGCCACGCACCAGCCCGCAAAGCGCAGGGGGTTGGCCTCGATGGGCAGCACGTTTCCGTCCCGGTCCACGCGCACCTCGATGTGGGATGGGTAGTTGCGGAACCCGCAGGCATCGCCGATGTCCTGCATGACGCGCGTGAAGCGTTCCAGATGCGCCTCGATGATTTCCGGCGAGGTCAGATAGAGCCGGTCGCCGACGTCGTCGCCCGAGGCGAAGATGTGCTTGAGGATGTTGAGCAGCACGGCGTTGCCGTCATTATCCCAGTACACGTCCATGGCGTACTCGTCGCCGTCGATGGCCTGCTCCACGATGAATCTGCCCGCATCCACCACGTCGGCCGGGTAGTTGGCGTTGAATGCGGCGATCTCGGTGCGCAGTTTTTCCAGGACAGGAAGCCAGTCCTCGGCGGTATCCACGCAGTGCACGCCCATGCTGAAGAAGCCGCGGGCGGGCTTGACCACCAGCGGGAATCGCAGCGTGTCCGCGTCCATGGATTCCAGCTCGTCCAGGGAGCCGGACGTGAACCAGTAGTCGCGGAAGATGGCGGCGGTCAGCTCGCGGAACCGGACCTTGTCCTTACAGGCGTGCGCCATGCGCGGGATGTCCGTGTGCCCGAAGAGTTCGAACACGTCCTGGAGCGTGCTTTCCGAGTTGGTGTACAGCCGCCTGCCCAGGCCGGCGGCAAAGGTCTTGGCGTCCGCGTATTTGAGTTCGTCGCCGCACAGGGCGCGGGCCTCGGGCGTATCAAGAACCGCGAGCCCCTGTCTTTCGACCGAGGCCCGGAGAATGTCGGAAACATAGGGGGGAGCGAGAACAATCATTTGGCTTTTCCCAACAGTCCGTATTTTTTGAGCTTGTATTGCAGGTTACTTTTGGACAGGCCGAGCATCTCGGCGGCCTTGACCTGTACGAATTCGCTGCGCACCAGGGCGCGGCGCACCAGGGCTCCCTCGATCTTGTCCATGGTGTCGGCCAGGTTCAGGCGCGCGGGCAGGAGGTCCACGGCGCTCTTGAACTGGGATTCCTCGTCCTTGATCTCGGGCGGCAGGTCGTCCGTGTCGATGGTTTCGGTCCGGGACAGCACCGTGCAGCGCTCGATGACGTTTTCCAGCTGGCGCACGTTGCCCGGCCATTCGTAGGCCGAGAGATAGTCCATGGCCGCAGCCGTGAACCCGGTGAATTTCTTTTCGTTTTCCTTGGAGTACTTGTCCAGGAAGTGGTCGGCCAGGAACGGGATGTCCTCGCGCCGCTCGCGCAGGGGCGGCAGGAAGATGGAAACCACGTTGAGGCGGTAGAACAGGTCCTCGCGGAACTCGCCCTTGCTCACGGCCTCCTGGAGATTCTTGTTGGTGGCGGCCACGATGCGGATGTCCACGTCGATGGTCTCGGCGCCGCCCACGCGTTCGATCTGGTGCTCCTGGAGCACGCGCAGCAGCTTGACCTGCAGCTCCGGTGTCAGTTCGCCGATCTCGTCCAGGAAGAGGGTGCCCTTGTTGGCCTGTTCGAAGCGTCCCTTGCGCATGGCCGTGGCCCCGGTGAAGCTGCCCTTCTCATGGCCGAAGAGCTCGGATTCCAGCACGCCCGGGTTGAGGGCCATGCAGTTCACGGAGATGAACGGCTGGTCCTTGCGGGTGGAGTTGTCGTGGATGGCCCGGGCAATGAGCTCCTTCCCCGTGCCCGATTCCCCCATGACCAGCACCGTGGACTTGGTGGGCGCGGCCCGGTTGACCATCTCCAACACCTCGCGCATGCCCTTGCCGCGCGCGATGATGTTGCCGGACCCGAATTTCTCGGCCAGTTGCTGGCGCAGGCGCACGTTGTCCTGCTGGGTTTCCGCGTAGCTCACGGCCTTGGACAGGGAGAGCAGCAGTTCCTCGTTGGCGAACGGCTTGGTGATGTAGTCGAAGGCGCCGATGCGCATGGCCTCCACAGCGGACTCCACGGACCCGAAGGCGGTCATGATCAGCACCGGAATGTGCGGGTAGTTCTTCTTGCAGTGCTCCAGCACATCCTGGCCCGTGAGCTTGGGCATCTTCATGTCCGTGAGGATCACGTCCACCTCGGAATCCTCGAGGTAGGCCAGGCCCATTTCCGGGTCGGACAGGGTGGTCACGTTGTACCCTTCGTCGTCCAGGATGCTTTCGAGGATCAGCAGGTAGTTTTTTTCGTCGTCGAGAACCAGTATGTTCGCGGCCATTATATCTCCAAAAGGCGAGGTTGAATTCGTTTGTAACGACTTGGTATAGCCCGTCGGGCCTCACTCTTCAAGTCGGTGCATTTCCCTTGCCGAACAGCCGCTGCTGCAGGGCGGCGAGAGTGCGGCAGGAATCCGGATGCACGCCCTGATAGCCGAGCCGGTCGCACTGCTTGAGCCGGGTTTCGTGGGCCGTGACCGGGCGTACCTGTCCGTTGAGGTCGACCTCGCCCCAGAACACGGCCGCCTCGGGCAGGGGCTGGTCGAAGAGCGAGGACAGCAGCGCCGCCACCACGGCCAGGTCCAGGCCCGGGTCCTTGGTGGCCAGGCCGCCGCTGACCTTGGCATAGATGTCGTAGTTGCTCAGGTTCAGGCGCAGCCGTTTCTCCAGCACGGCCAGCAGCAGATGCAGCCGGTTGGTGTCCAGGCCCAGGGCCGTGCGGCGCGGGATGGACAGGTAGGAGCGGCTCACCAGGGCCTGCACCTCCACCACAAAGGGCCGCTGTCCGTCCACTGCCATGGCCACGGCCGTGCCCGAAAGCCCGGAATCGCGCGTGCCCAGGAAAAACGTGGACGGATCCTCCACCACCTCCAGGCCCGTGTCGCGCATGGTGAAGACCACCAGTTCGTCGCTGGGGCCGAAGCGGTTCTTGAGCACCCGCAGCACGCGGGAGAAATGTTTCCGGTCCCCCTCCAGATACAGCACGGTGTCCACCATGTGTTCCAAGAGCTTGGGGCCGGCGATCTGCCCGTCCTTGGTCACATGGCCCACCAGGATGAGCGTGGTGCCGGTCTTCTTGGTCCTTTCCACCAGTTCCTGGGCCACTGCCTTGACCTGGCTGACGCTGCCCGGGATGCCTTCGGCGCTGGGCGAGGCCAGGGTCTGCACAGAATCCACGATGAGCAGTTCGGGCGGGTCGCTTTCCAGGATGTCCAGGGCGTCCTCCACCCGGTTGGAGGCCAGGGCCATGAGTCCCGGACCCAGCAAGCCGAGACGGTCGGCGCGGGTGCGCAGCTGGGGCAGGGATTCCTCGCCCGAAAGATACACGGCGTTGCCGTGCATGACGGCCTGCTTGCCCGCAAGCTGGAGCAGGAGGGTGGACTTGCCGATGCCGGGCTCGCCGCCCAGCAGGATGGCCGCGCCGGGCACCAGCCCCTTGCCCAGCACCGTGTCCAGGGCGTCGATGCCCGTGGGCCGCGCCTGATGGTCTTCGGGCTTGAGATCCTCCAGCAGGGTGGCCTTGTTCACCACCTTGGGGTCGCGCACGGCCCGGGACGACTTCTTGTCCACGGTGAGCGGCTCCAGGGTGTTCCATTCCCTGCATTTGGGGCACTGGCCCGCCCATACGGACGACTGGGCCCCGCACTCGGAGCAGCGGTATATCTGTTTTGTCTTCATTTATATTTTCTCTTCAAGCTTTTTTGTTGGGCTGAATTTCATCAGCCCGCCACAGCCTTGCTGTAGAATCGGCACGTCAAATCCTGCCACCAGATAAAGCCCAGTTCGGCGTCCGCATACCATGCGGCGGTAAAGGCCTTGCGGTCCGCACTCCAGAGCCGGGAGCGGGCCTGGTCAAAGGCGGTTTCGATACAGAACCTGCCCGGTTCGGTGCTGCCCGTGAACAGGGTGGAGAGTTCCTCCACCGTGGGCAGCCGCCAGTCGTTGCGGCCGCCGAAATTCCGTTTGTTCAGGCGCTCCACGTGCTGCACGGCCCGCGGCCATGTCAGCGGATAGCGCGAGCCGGACTGTTCCCAGACCAGTCCGGTGCAGCGGTCGTGCACCGTGCCGTCGCCCGCGTCCTGGAAACCGCCGCAGCCGTATTCCAGGGGCCGCCATAGTTCGTCCAGGCCGAACGCCTCGCGGGCCTGTGCGGTGGTGAATTTCCCGGGGGCGCGGCGCGGCCGCCAGCCCGTGTCGTGGCGTTCCACCATGTCCTCGTCGAAATAGGAGCAGACCTCGCCCTTGTGCTCGGCCCAGGCCCGGGCCAGTTCGTCCTGGGCTTTGAGCATGTCCAGGGCGTCGGCAAAGCGCTCCTCGGGCTTGTCTGCCAGGGCCTTGGCGAAAAACGTGTCCCAGCGTGCATCCAGGTCCGCATGCAGGTTGGAAATATCCGTGCCGATGGCGCCTTCCTTGGGCAGCCTGCCCACAAGCATGCGGAACAGGGTTACGCCCACGGAATAGCAGTCGGACCGGGCGTCCGCGCTTTCGGGGTCGGCCTCCTGCTCCGGGGCCGTGTAATACGGCGAACCCACGACCATGCCCTTGTGGCGCGGGGTTTCCTCGCCGCGCAGCCGGCTCAGGCCGAAGTCGATGAGCTTGACCTCGTCATGGCCCTCCTGGGTTTCGGTCAGCATGACGTTGAAGGGCTTCACGTCGCGGTGGATGATGCCCTCGTAGTGCAGCCGGTCCAGCCCGGCGAGCATCTGGCGGGCGATGGACAGGGACCGGTCCACGCCCAGCAGCCGGGAAGGGCGCTCCACCTCGTAGTTTTCGCCCATGACCACGCCCAGGTTGTTGCAGTAGTAGTCCATGGCAAAGTGGGGCGGCCTGTCCTTGTCGCGCTCGCAGACATCGAAGATGCCGGTGATGTTGGGGTGGCCGATGGAGGCCATGGTCACGGCCTCCTGCAGGAACATCCGCTCCACGGTCTTCCTGCCCATGAGGTCCTCCATGATCTCGGCGGGCCTGCAGACCTTCAGCGCCACCACGCGGCCGGTCACGGGCATGGCCGCCTTGTAGACCGCGCCCATGCCGCCGCGTCCCAGCAGGCCGAGTATGCGATAGCGTCCGATGAACATTTATTGGTCCGGAAAGCGTTCCGAGCACAGCTCGCCCGCCGCGCCCCAGTTCTCTTTTGGGATTTCAACGATGATGACCGAGACCGCCTCGCGCGGGCAGCCCAGCACGCGGCAGGCCGTTTCGGTCATGGACTGGACCAGGTCCAGCTTCTGGGCCTTGGTGATGCCCTCCCAGGTCTCGACGCGCATGATAGGCATGAATGCTCCTGTGAATTGAATGCGTGAATGATCTCGCATCTTGTACCCAAGGCGGAAGGCGGTGTCGAGGCCCGGGCGAGTGTTCAGGGGCGTGCATCCCGGCCCAGCCTGAGCCACAGGGTCGCGTCCTGGAGCGGTGTCTGCTTGGGCAGGAAGGGGTTTTCCAGGTGCAGGATCACGGCGTCGTCGTATTTGGAGAGGGGGAAAAGCGGAGCCGTCACCGGATGATTTTTCATCAGTTCCAGGAAGGAACCGTCCTTGATTGCCTCGCGCAGCCCCGTCTCGATCCGCTTCGCCAGAGGGCCGTCCGCCCGGCTGGTGAAGAAATACATGGGTAGCGGGTAGGCGATGAGCAGGGAGTCGAAGGCCACCAATCCCCGGTCCGCGACCTGGGTCTGTTCGGCATAGACCTCGTTCACTCCCCTGGGGAAATAGTCGACCCGGCATTTTTGGACCATGTCGTACATGAAGGAAAAGTTGGGCACCCGGTACACCTTGAGCCCCGCATGCTCCAGGATGTCCGAGTCGGGCCAGTGCGACCCCTGCACCGCCGTGTATTTCCGCAGATCCGCCAGGGACCGGATTTTTGAGAAGTCGGCCGTGAATTTTTTGCAGATGACCGGCACCCGGTATCCCAGCAGTCCCCCGATCAGGGGTATCCTGACGGGCAGCAGATCCTGCTCGCGCTGGCGGTTGGTCCCGGCCCAGTCCACATTGATTGCCCCTCCGCTTCCCAGTTCCATGAGCGCACGGCCCTGAGCCACATTGAAGTTCGTCACCTTGATGCTGGCCGGACCGTATTTGGCGCACGTCTTGTCCAGGGCCAGCTGCAGGAGCTTGAGGTAATAGTCGTGGCTGGCGTCATCCGGCCCCTGGGGCGGACGCACCCTGATCACTGTTTCCTCGGCGAACAGCGGTGCCGGAGCAAGAAGCAGGAGGATGAGGACACATATCAAGCGATTCATGGGCGTTCCCCCGTTGCATACGAATCCAAGCCTGGGTTTCAGGGCATGCCGGACCGTAGGACGGACCGACGTTACCGACAATTATAGAGGACCTGGTCAGCGCGTTGCCTTGGTCCGGGAAAGGGCCAGGGCCAGGGCCGTGGACACCTTGATCAGCTCGCTGTTGCCCTTGCGGACGGTGCCGGCCATGCGCCGGGCAATGGCCATGATCAGCCGCGCGCCCAGTTCGGGCTCCTGCTCGGTGAGCCGGAAAAAGCGATCCCGGTCCGTGACCAGGAATTCCGCGTCGTCCAGCACCTGGATGGTGGCCGAACGAATGTCGCGGTCGATGAGGGCGATCTCGCCGAACAGGGGGTAGTCGTGCTCGTCCAGGGTGGCCAGCACCTTGCGCGAGGAACCCGCCTCCAGGATGGGCAGGCTCATGCCCGGCAGGAGCATGGACTTGGTCACGCGCACCCGGCCGTGCACGAGAACGAACATTTCGTCCCCCTGCTCGCCCTCGCGGATGATCTCCTGCCCGGCGGGCACGGAGCGGGGCTCGAAGATGGTCTTGGCCCGCTCGATCATGGGCGCGGGCAGCCCGTGGAACAGGGAGATGGCTTCCCAGGCGATGTCGTGTTTCATCGCGCTGCTCCCGGCTTGAGGAAGAGCACCGCGTCGTAGGCCTCGAGGCGTTCGTCGTCCGGCGGGTTGGCCAGCACGCGCGGCCCCATGTCTCCCATGCTCGTGTCCTGCCCCGAGTACTCGAACAGTTCGAGGATGAACTGGTCCAGGGCCGCGCCCTCGTCCAGCACGTCCTCCAGGGAAAGCTGTCTGCCCACCTGGCACAGGGCCAGGGGCAGCCTGCCGTCGCTGCGGAACCGGGCCATGAGCTGGCCCCAGTTGAGTAGCCGCTCCTCGCCGGAAAGGGGCAGGAAGTCCATGCGGTTGCTCCCGGCCATGCCCAGCATCTCCTGGACCAGGCTCCACATGGAGGGGTTGGCGCCTATGAGCCCCAGGATCTGGCTGGTGAGCCGCCCGAGCACCAGGATTTCGTTGACCCCGGCGCGCAGCAGGTGCTTGCGGTTTTCGGGCAGGGCCACCTCGCCGTAGAGCGGCACCTTGGGGGCCAGCTCGCGCACGGCCAGGGCCGCGTACAGGGTTTCCTGGTCCGCGTCCTTGGCGGACTGGTTCTGGGTCTGGGAAAGGAGGTAGACCACCTTGGCCCTGTGGGGCCGAGCCTTCTGGAGCACGGCCTCCTGGGTGACGCCGCCCCAGACGAAATGGAGCCTGTCGCCCATGTCCAGCTTGAAGGCGATGGATTCCCGTTCGTCCGGGCCCAGCGGATTGACCAGCACCAGGCCCGAGGCCGTCGAGTCGCCATGGCCGAGCACGCCGTTGCCGCGCAGGGCCTCCACCAGTTCCAGGCCGAAGTCGTTCCAGCCGACGATGATCACGTGATTGGACATGTTCACCTTGAGCAACCCCTTGCGCTTTCTGGCCTTGCGCTCCACGAGCATGGAGGCCAGGTTGCCTGTCAGGGTGGAGACCAGGCCGATGCCGCAGATCATGACGACCACGCCCATGAGCTTGCCGCCCACGGTGCCGGGCACCATGTCGCCGTAGCCCACGGTGGTCAGGGTGACCACGGTCCACCACAGCGCCCCGAACACGTCGTGCTCCGCTCCCCGGGAAACGTGCTCGAAGAACCAGAAACCGAGCGTGCCGAAGCAGAGCATGCCCAGGATGAGCAGGGTCAGTTTCCCGAAGGGGCTGCGGCACCATCCGAAGACGGCGTCGCGGACAATGACGGCTTGGCGCATGGCGTCCACCTTTTTCCGGTATTACCCCATTCTATGACCGAAGGGAGCATTGCCGTCAAACGCGTTAGTTTTTCGGGGGCGGCGGGGCTTTTCCTCCCGGGGCGGTCCATGGTAAGGCCAACCAGCGCGGTTTGCGCCGCAATCACCTCAACCAACGGGAATCATTCATGCACATCTGGGTCGATGCCGACGCCTGTCCCAACATCATCAAGGAAGTCCTGTACAAGGTGGCCGTGCGCCGCGAAGTGGCGGTGACCCTGGTGGCCAATACCCATCTGTCCGTGCCGTCCTCGCCACACATCGACACGCTTCGGGTCGGGGCCGGGTTCAACGTGGCCGACGACAAGATAGCCGAACTGGCCGAGCCGGGCGATCTGGTCATCACCGCCGACATCCCGCTAGCCGACAAGATCGTGGACAAGGGAGCCACGGGCCTGAACCCGCGCGGCGAGCTTTACACCGAGGACAACATCAAGGGGCTCTTGCGCATGCGCAACCTCATGGAGGAGCTGCGCAGCGGGGGCATGACTGCCGGCGGTCCCGCGCCCATAGGCCCCAGGGACAGGCAGGAATTCACCAACCAGCTGGATAAATTTCTGACCCGGGCGCTTTCCGCATAGCCCAGGGAGTATTGATCACGAAAAAAGGCGGCCCCGCATGGAGCCGCCTTTTTTCGCGATTTCAATAAGATTCTTTTTGAACTGTTTCTAAAATAATTCTCTATTCACGAAGGCCAAGGAGTACATAGCTTCCTAGTTATTGAGCAACATGGAATGCAATAGCTAATCCTTTCATGCCAACTGTCGCATTACGCAAGACGTCTTCTTGTGCAGCGATCATTGGCAGATCCTTTGCTCCATGAAAAAGATTGTTTCGGATGCGTGAACAGATAAAGGCAACGGCTTTTACTCTGGCTGTTTCATCTGCGTTTATATTTTCAATGATATGAATTGTTTCCTCTTCAAACCGGCGTTCGTGACCCATTTGAAATAATCCATCAAAATATCTTGCACCATCTTCTCCGGAGTATCTTTGTGCATAAAAACGATAGGCTTTATCGACATATTCATTTGATGACACTGCAAATTCTTTCATATAGCGATCAAAAGCCTTGCATCCAAGGCTGTCTCCGTTGTCGCCAAATCTATTGACGATTTTATTTTCGGCATACGACCACATCAATACAAAATCACTCACATAAGAGAAGTCCTGATTGGGATTATCAAAACCCTCGTTTTGGGCTATCCATCTTGCTATCATAAAAAATCCTTTTATTTCGCGTTGATAAAGCTTGGTTGGCATTTATAGTCATGTCGACTCAGTAGTATCGTTTAAAATATATATAATTGTCAATAAATAGGATAAAAGAGGATAAAAACCATCTATAAGACAGCCGTAGAACGTGTGCTGGTTTCACCCGGGCGCTTTAGCATAGCCTAGGCAAACCGTGCTCTCTAAAAAGCGGCCACTTTCGAAACAAGGAGTTTCCCACAAAAGACAGAAAAAGGCATCCATTCTTTGAAGGTCTTATAGTTGTGTTTCTCCGAGAGGTCGTATTTTTGATAGTAGGTTTGGAGGAATGCAGTGTTGAACTTAACAAGCAATAGCCTGAAATGTACAGGTCGTCAGTATCAAAATAGACGCGCAGGTGACAGTAATTGGACCAAAATAATCAAAAACCATGAACGTCCAGTAGGTCTTATACTGGTGTTTCCAAAATCCTTTTTCGAAACCGAGGAGTTGATTCCCTGCAAGACGGTTGAAGGCCTCAATGTTACTGGAGAGACTCGACAGTGCTATCAAATTTGGGTTGTTATTCGTGTCTACGTCCAATTTTTGAGGGTCTATTTCATTCACCTTCTCAATAGCTTGTATCAACCCATGTTGTTGCTCGTCCATGAAGATGGTCCTGAACGTAGTCTGCTCGACAGGAGAACTTACAGAGCTCATTCCCAGTTCACTACCGCGTGGCCGATTAGCCTCAGAATTCTTGAGTCCAGTCGAGCGAAGCCTCCAATGATCAAAAGTATTCCACCCAAGCATGAAGAAATAAACCATAAAATAGAGCGTAAAAACTATCAGGATGACGTTGATATGGTCCTTCGGGATCGTCAATGTCACACCCCAAATAGAGAACTCTCCGCCGAGTTGAGAGTCATAAAAAATTTGAAACCAGCAAAGCATGCTGAAGATAAGCATGTTTCGCCTAGTCCTGTATGTTTGCGAACTCAACTCAATGAAGGGATTTTCCTTCATGTAGTCGGTGCGGGCCTTCTTGTCTTCTTGGTCAGTCATGGTAGGCATCCTTGCTTTTGCATTATTTCAAGAACGATAACGCCAAATACATCCGTTGTCTTCTATTCAAAAAAGCAATCTCAGATTTCAAAATCGATAGAGGGAAAATAAATAACAGAAGCAAAGTATCTCATTGTTGAGGCCGAGGTCAGATATTGGGAAGACGCCGCTATCAACGGCGTTGAAGACTCGGAAGGCGACAAGGTTCCGTTTCGTGACGGCGCAATGTGGAAGCCGGTCATAGACCTTGAAAAAGGTAAGGTTTGCCGATCAGGTAACCTGGAATAATGTTTCGCCCATGAAAACGCCCCCCTGTTCGTTATGGCAAACAGGGGGGCGTTTGATTTTTAAGCGTTTTCGTCAACATTCACGGAAAGCGTCTTGGGCATGGAGCCGCCTTTTTATTTGCGTATGAAGCCGTTATTCCGGCCTGACGACCTCGAGGCCGCCCATGTAGGGGCGCAGCGCTTCGGGGATCACCAGGGAGCCGTCTTCCTGCTGGTAGTTTTCCAGCACGGCCACCAGGGTGCGGCCCACGGCTAGGCCCGAGCCGTTCAGGGTGTGCACGTACTGCTTCTTCTTGGAATCCCTGGGCTGGAACTTGAGGTTGGCGCGCCGGGCCTGGAAGTCCTCGCAGTTGGAACAGGACGAGATCTCGCGGTACTTGTCCTGGCCGGGCAGCCATACTTCCAGGTCGTAGGTCTTGGCGGCCGAGAAGCCGATGTCGCCGGTGCACAGGGAGATGACCCGGTAGTGCAGGCCGAGCTTCTGGAGAATCTTTTCCGCACAGGCGGTCATGGTTTCCAGGGCCTCGTAGGATTTATCCGGATGGGCCAGGTTGACCATCTCCACCTTCATGAACTGGTGCTGGCGGATGAGCCCCTTGGTGTCCTTGCCGTAGGAGCCGGCCTCGGAACGGAAACAGGGGGTGTGTGCCGTCAGCAGCAGGGGCAGCTGGTCCTCGTCGAGCACCTCGCCGGAGTAGAGGTTGGTCAGCGGCACCTCGGCCGTGGGGATCAGGTAGTATTCCGTGCCCCGCAGCTTGAACAGGTCTTCCTCGAACTTGGGCAGCTGGCCCGTGCCGGTCATGGTTTCGCGGTTGACGATGAACGGCGGGATGATCTCGGTGTAGCCGTGCTCCTCCAGGTGCGTGTCGAGCATGAAGGTGGCCAGGGCGCGCTCCAGGCGGGCCGCCCACTTGCGGCTGACCACGAAGCGTGCGCCCGTGAGCTTGGCCGCGCGTTCGAAATCGAGACCGCCCAGTTCCACGCCCAGTTCCCAGTGTTCCTTGGGCGTGAAGTTCATTTCCGGCTTTTCGCCCCAGTAGCGCACCACGGGGTTGTCGTCCTCGGATTCTCCGAAGGGCGTGGATTCATGAGGGATATTGGGAATGGCCATGAGCCATTCCTGTTCGGCGGCCTCCACTTCGGAGAGCTCGGCGTCCAGTTTCTTGATGCGGCCGGAAACTTCTCCCATGGCCTGGATCAGGTCGGAGGCGTCTTCCTTGTTGCGCTTGCGCTCGGCCACTTCCTTGCTGGCCCTGTTGCGCTCGGCCTTGAGCTCTTCCACCTGGCCGATGATTTCCTTGCGTTTTTCGTCAAGGGTCAGAAATTCCTGTACGTCGAGCTTGGAGCCGCGCTTTTTCAGGCTCTCCCGGACGATCTCCGGGTTGCTCTGCATGAGTTTCAGGTCAAGCATGGTAAATATTACTCCTGCGTTCGTTTTGCTCCCCCGCTGATACCCGAACTTGGCGAGGAATTGAAGCCCCCGGAAGCAGGGGAATGCGAATCCGCGTCCGGTTGACGGTTGCGGCGGAGCGGCTTATAGCGCAGCCAGAACCATATCAGAGAAGAAAGAGCATGTATCCCGTTTATTGCTATACGTCCGTCAACTGCTGCTACCTGCCCAAGGCGCGGGTGCTGGCTAAGACACTGAAGGCGGTCCATCCGGACTGGCATTTCACCTGCGTGCTGGCCGACCGGTGCGAGCTTGATATCGACTGGGCCGCCGAGCCGTTCGACGCGCTCATGACCCTGGACGATCTCGGCGTGGCCAAGGATGCAGGGTGGGTCTTTCGGCACAACGTGGTGGAGCTGTGCACGGCCGTGAAGAGCATTGCACTGCAGAAGCTTTTTGACCAGGGCGCGGAAAAGGTTGTTTTCCTGGACCCGGACATGGCCGTGTTTGGCCCCCTGGACGAGGCCGTGGACCTGCTGGACCGGAGCCCGGTCATCCTCACCCCCCATCAGATCGTTCCCCAGCAGGGGCTTGCCAACGTCATGCACCACGAGCTGTACAGCATGAAATACGGGGTCTTCAATCTCGGTTTTCTGGCCGTGGCCAATCGCGGGCAGGGCGTCGGGTTCGCGAAATTCTGGCGCGAGCGGCTGACCACCCTGTGCTTCGACGAGGTCTGCAACGGCATGTACACGGACCAGAAATGGTGCGACTTCGTGCCGGTCTTTTTCCCGGAAACCCATGTGCTGCGCGACCCCGCCTGCAATGTCTCCACCTGGAACCTGACCCGGCGTCTGGTGCGGGGCTCGTTTGCAAAGGGTTTCACGGTCAACGGGTCTCCCCTCAAGTGCTACCACTACACCAGCTACGACTCGGGCGAGGGCAGGGCCATCATCCAGCGCGAGCACCCGGACAACGAAGCTTTGGTGGAGCTCTGGGATTGGTATGACGGGCAGCTGGAACAGAACGGGCAGGGTGAGCTGGGCCATGCGCCCTGGTTCTACGGTCGTTTCGACAACGGCGAACCCGTCGCCAATGAGATGCGCATGGCCTACCGCCGCATTCCCGGCATGCTGCAGCGGTTCCCGAATCCCTTCCGCACGGGCGAAAGCTCATTCCTCGAATGGTGGAGAGAGGAAGGGCACGTCAGCCGTCTGGCTATTTAATCGATCCCCGTCGTCTTGTTGTAGAGGTAGGCCCGGTACACGGCCAGCATGGCCGCCAGCAGGGTCAGGCTCAGGAGCTCCCGCGCCCATAGCGTCCAGACCGTGAAGCCCAGGATCACCGCCCAGACGAGCGTCCGGAACAGTTTTTTCCCGTTCATGGGCGTGTTGATCCACTGCACTTCCGCCGCGATGAGCCGGTCCACGCTCCGGCGCCACCGGCCCGGGGGCATCGGGGGCAGGGGCAGGATCAGCAGTCCCGTGCCCAGTAGGATGAGTCCGGCGGCCACGCACAGGCCGCTGTGCAGGAGCAGGGCCAGGCCCATCAGGCACAGGCCGCAGCAATGCGCCGTGAAGTTCCACGGTTGCCGGTGGCGGCTGACGGCCAGGTCCAGGAGGTCGCGCGGGGTGAGCATGAGCCGATTTTAGCAGGCCGCCTGAAAATCGCAATCTGCTTTGCCTTCGCAAAAAATCAGGCCGCTTATGTATTGTGCAATACACTGCGTAACCTGGATTTTTGTGTTTTCGCGCACCTCACGCTTTTGAACGGCCCGCGGGTTGTGCCTCCCTTTGCCGGCAGGGCTTCAAAAAGGCTTATTGCAATTGATTGTCCCCTCTTTTAGAGAGTTGGGATCAATCTCGTATTCACATTCACGGAGGAATATATGGACAGAATGCTCATCCAGCGCGCGGTCCAGGAAGTGGGCGAGCTGCTCGGCCTGGAAAAATACACGCTGGCCACGGCCGAATCGTGCACCGGCGGCCTGCTGGCCAGCACCCTCACGGACGTTTCCGGCAGTTCACAGTGGTTCCGGGGCAGCGTGGTGGCCTATTCCAACGAGGTCAAGCAGGGGCTGCTCTCCGTCCCCGAGCGGGACCTGGCCGATCATGGCGCGGTGAGCGAAGCCGTGGTCAAGGCCATGGCAGAGGGCGTGAAAAAGGCCGTGGGCGCGGATGTTTCCGTGGCCATTTCCGGCATTGCCGGCCCCACGGGTGGCACCCCGGACAAGCCCGTGGGCACGGTCTGGATGGCCTGGTCCTGGCCCTATGGCACCAAGACCAAGATCTACAGGTTCGACGGCGGCAGGGACGCGGTCAAGGCGCAGAGCGTCATGGCGGCTATCAATGGCCTGATGGCCATCCTCCGGTAACGGCTGTCCAGAAGGGCTTGTCTGGTTCGTCGCTTCAGGAAAGGCAAATCCTCACGTATGATGAAATACGGTCCGGTTTGCCTTTCCTTTGCTCCTGCCATCCAAGCTCTTCTGAACAGCCGCGAGGATTTCAGTCTTTTGGGGGCTGGATCCAAAGCTGTTGAAAACCTGGCGGCGTAAATTTTTCGGTGCCTCATTGTCCGCCGGGAACGCTGCGAAAATTCTGTTTGAACAGCCTGTTGATAGGCCGTGGCGGGGATTTTCGGTTGACCTTCGGCCCCGGTCTTTGGTTATATTCTCCTGGTCAGAGCTTATTCACTTCAGGTGGCGTTTCACGCCGTAACCAAGAGGGAATCCGGTGAAAGTCCGGAGCGGTCCCGCCGCTGTAATCCCCGTATCAGTCCTGCTTGCGGAACCACTGCCGCAAGGCGGGAAGGAAAGCAGGATGGGGAGAGCCAGAAGACCTGCCTGAAGCATTTCCGAACGCGACGCAGTACGAGGATACTGCCTGCGGGCACGAAATATTTGCTAATCACAACGGCCACCCGGCCGGGCGGTTCCGCCGTCCTGTCCTCATCGATGGCCCAAAGCACGACATTGGGATTCACTCCTCGTGTCGTTTCGGAGTTTTTACTTACATGCCCAAACAGATTCTCAAGCGCGATGGCTGCATTGAAACCTGGTCCGTAGACCGCATCGCCGCCGCAGTTTTCAAGGCCCTCAAGGGCAGCGGCATCAAGGACCCCCTGCTTTCCAAGCGCCTGGCGCGCAAGGTGGAGGAGAAGCTCAAGGGAGTGGATGTCCCCGAGCAGGAGCAGGTGCAGGACATGGTCCAGCAGGTTCTCATGGAGGCCCGGCTCTACAAGGTGGCCGAGCGCTACATCATCTACCGCGAAAAGCGCCGCGAAATGCGCAAGCAGGACGAGACCTACATGGACGTCGCCGACATGGTGGACGCCTACCTGGACAACTCGGACTGGCGCGTGAGCGAAAACTCCAACATGGTTCACTCCTTTCAGGGCCTGATCCTGCACATGGCCGGATCGGTGCAGGCCCGCTACGTGCTGGAAAAGTATCCCGAGGAAATCCGGGACGCCCACAAGCACGGATACATGCACATCCACGACCTTTCCTTCGGCCTGGCCGGCTACTGCTCGGGCTGGAGCCTGCGCGACCTGCTGCTGGAAGGCTTCAACCTGCGCGACCGCTGCTGCTCGGCCCCGGCCCAGCACTTTGACGCCGCCTGCGGCCAGATCGTCAACTTCCTGGGCACCCTGCAGAACGAATGGGCGGGCGCACAGGCCTTCAACAACGTGGACACCTACCTGGCTCCGTTCATCCGCCACGACGGCCTGACCTACGAAGAGGTCAAGCAGCAGATGCAGAAGCTGATCTTCAACCTGAACACCACGTCCCGCTGGGGCGGACAGAGCCCGTTCACCAACTTCACCTTCGACTTTGCGCCCCCGTCGCACATCGCCAACGAGCCCATCATCATCGGCGGCGCGTTCCAGGACTCCACCTACGGCGAATACGCCGAGGAAATGGCTATGATCAACAGGGCCTTCCTGGAGGTCATGCTCGAAGGCGACGCGGACGGCCGCATCTTCTCCTTCCCCATTCCCACCTACAACGTGACCCCGGACTTCCCCTGGGAATCCGAGGCCGGGAAGCTGCTCCTGAAGATGACCGCCCGCTACGGCGCTCCCTACTTCCAGAACTTCATCAACTCGGATCTCAATCCCGAGGATGTGCGCTCCATGTGCTGCCGCCTCCAGATGGACCTGCGCGAGATCCGCAAGAAGACCGGCGGCCTGTTCGGCGCGGGCGACCTCACCGGCTCCATCGGCGTGGTCACCCTGAACCTGCCCAAGCTGGCCTACCTGGCCCACAATGAAGAGGACTTCCTGGACCTGATCACCGAATATTCGGAAATGGCGCGCGACTCCCTGGAGTACAAGCGCAAGATGGTCCAGCGCAGCCTGGATGCGGGCATGTTCCCGTTCTCCCGCCGCTACCTCAAGAACGGCTACAAGGGCCATTTCTCCACCATCGGCGTCATCGGCGGCCACGAAGCCTGCATCAACCTGCTGGGCAAGGGCATCGAGACCGAGGCGGGCGTGCGGCTCATGCGCCGCGTGCTGCAGCACCTGCGCCGCATCATCGTCCGTTTCCAGGAAGAGACCGGCAACCTCTACAATCTGGAGGCCACCCCGGGCGAAGGCACCTGCTACCGTCTGGCCAAGATCGACAAGGAGCTTTACTCCGACATCGCCACCGCCGGGGACGAGGTGCCGTACTACACCAACTCCACGCTGCTGCCCGTGGGCATCACCACGGACGTGGTTTTCGCCCTGGAGCACCAGGACCAGCTTCAGACCCAGTACAACGGCGGCACCGTGTTCCACTCCTTCATCGGAGAGGCCGCCCCGGACGAGGAAAGCGTCAAGAGCTTCCTGATCAAGTCCATGACCAACACCAAGATCCCGTACATCTCCCTGACGCCGACCTTCTCCATCTGCGAGGAGCACGGCTACCTGGCGGGCGAGCACTTCAACTGCCCGCACTGCGACAAGGAGGCCGAGGTCTACACCCGCGTGGTGGGCTACTACCGCCCGGTGTCCCGCTGGAACAAGGGCAAGCGCGAGGAATACAAGGAACGTTCCGAATATTCCATGGACTCTGTCTGCTGCGGATAAACTGACAATGGCCCGGGGCGGTTTTGCCGTTCCGGGCTTTTTGGAGGCCCATGATACTCAACTCCAACCAGCTCAAGGCCCTGCAGCAGCGCAACGACGAGGAACTGCGCAAGGGGGAATACGCCAAGCACGGCTACCCCGCGCACACCATTCGCGACCTGCTGCAGACCGTGGAATCCATGAAACGCGAGAAGAAGAAGTGGAAGAAGCTGGCCCAGGAGCGGGGGCAGGCCCTGAAGACCATTCAGGAGATTGCCGAGAAGATGAACGGCTCCAACGGCGACTGAACACGCGCTTCTTATATGCATCACAGGCTCCCGCACCGTTTGTTTCAGACGGTGCGGGAGCCTTTTTTTTGTTGTAATATCAAAGAATTAAATAAAATTATCGATTGACCTGTGTTTATTTGCGCGTATAATACGATGCGTAAAGAGCCAACTTTTGGCGGCGTTCGTCCATCCATGTCGGACGCCATCAGGAAATCCGGTGCAACCCCGGAGCGGTCCCGCCACTGTGAATTGCGGTCAAAACCCTGGAAAATGGATTTGCCGCGAAAGCCAGAAGCCCTGCCAGAAGTATTTCCCCGCCGACGCGGTACGAGGATGCCGCCTCAGGCTGCGAAACATCTTTTCCCTTCACCGGCCATGGGTCGAGCGGTGCGGCCGCCCGACAAGACAGCATGGCCCCCTTGCGACACAGAAAGCGCATGACTTGTTGCGCCTGGTGTCGTTTTCGGAGTTTTCTTACATGCCTCAACAGATTCTCAAACGTGACGGACGCATGGAAACATGGTCCACGGACCGCATTGCAGGAGCCATTTTCAAGGCCCTGAAAAGCAGCGACATCAAGGATCCCCTCCTGGCCAAACGGCTGGCCGGCAAGGTGGAGGACAGACTCGGGGACGCGGAAATTCCCGAGCAGGAGCAGGTGCAGGACACGGTCCAGCAGGTGCTCATGGAGGCCCGGCTTTACCGGGTGGCCGAGCGCTACATCATCTATCGCGAAAAACGTCGTGAACTCAGAAGGCAGGACATGACCTACATGGACGTGGCCGGCACCGTGGACGCCTACCTGGATAACTCGGACTGGCGGGTGAACGAGAATTCCAACATGGTTCACTCCTTCCAGGGCCTGATCCTGCACATGGCCGGATCGGTGCAGGCCCGCTACGTACTGGACAAGTATCCCGTGGAGATCCGCGACGCACACACCCACGGCTACATGCACATTCACGACCTCTCCTTCGGCCTGGCCGGATACTGCTCGGGCTGGAGCCTGCGCGACCTGCTGCTGGAAGGCTTCAACCTGCCGGGCCGGTGCAGTTCCGCCCCGGCCAACCACTTTGACGCGGCCTGCGGCCAGATCGTCAACTTCCTGGGCACGCTGCAGAACGAATGGGCGGGCGCACAGGCCTTCAACAACGTGGACACCTACCTGGCTCCGTTTATCCGCCACGACGGCCTCAACCACGAAGAAGTCAAGCAGCAGATGCAGAAGCTGCTTTTCAACCTGAACACCACGTCCCGCTGGGGCGGTCAGAGCCCGTTCACCAACTTCACCTTCGACTTTGCTCCACCGGCCCACATGGCCAACGAGCCCATCATCATAGGCGGTGCGTTCCAGGATTCCACCTACGGCGAATATGCCGAGGAAATGGCCATGATCAACAGGGCCTTCCTGGAAGTCATGCTCGAAGGCGATGCGGACGGGCGCATCTTCTCCTTCCCCATCCCCACCTACAACGTGACCGAGGATTTCCCTTGGGAAACCGGTCCGGGCAGCCTGCTGCTAAAACTCACGGCCCGGTACGGCGCGCCCAACTTCCAGAACTTCATCAACTCGGATCTCAATCCCGAGGACGTGCGCTCCATGTGCTGCCGCCTGCGCATGGACCTGCGCGAGATCCGCAAGAAGACCGGCGGCCTGTTCGGCGCGGGCGACCTCACCGGCTCCATCGGCGTGGTCACCCTGAATCTGCCCAAGCTGGCCTACCTGGCGCACAATGAAGAGGATTTTTTGGACCAAATCACCGAGTATGCGGAAATGGCGCGCGACTCCCTGGAGTACAAGCGCAAGATGGTCCAGCGCAGCCTGGATGCGGGCATGTTCCCGTTCTCCCGCCGCTACCTCAAGAATGGCTACAAGGGCCATTTCTCCACCATCGGCGTCATCGGCGGGCATGAGGCCTGCCTGAACCTGCTGGGCAAGGGCATCGAGACCGAGGCGGGCATCCGCCTCATGCGCAGAGTCCTCAAGCATCTGGGCGGGCTCATTGCCCGATTCCAGGAGGAAACCGGCAACCTCTACAACCTGGAAGCCACCCCGGGCGAAGGGACCTGCTACCGTCTGGCCAAGATCGACAGACAACTCTATGCGGACATCGTCACCGCAGGCGGCGACATGCCCTACTACACCAACTCAACGCTGCTGCCCGTGGGCATCACCACGGACATACTCTTCGCCCTGGAGCATCAGGACCAGTTGCAAACTCTGTACAACGGGGGCACGGCGTTCCATTCCTTCATCGGCGAGGCCGCCCCGGACGAGGAAAGCGTCAAGAGCTTTCTGATCAAGGCCATGACCCACACTAAGATCCCGTCCATATCGCTCACGCCCACCTTCTCCATCTGCGAGGAGCATGGCTACCTGGCGGGCGAGCACTTCAACTGCCCGCATTGCGGCAAGGAGGCCGAGGTCTACACCCGCGTGGTGGGCTACTACCGCCCGGTGTCCCGCTGGAACAAGGGCAAGCGCCGGGAATACGAAGAACGCACTGAATATTCCATGGAATCTGTCTGCTGCGGATAAACTGACAATGGCCGGGGCGGTTTTACCGTTCCGCACTTCTTACGGAACAACCAAAGGCCCCTGCCGCATTGTGCGGCAGGGGCCTTTTCTTTCTTCAGGCTCGTCCGAGGCCCTATACCTTGGGCAGCACCACCCGCAGCATGAACCCCTGGGGCGTGTTTTGGGCCTTCACCGTGCCGCCGTGGTGCTCGACTATGCGTTTGACCAAAGCCAGGCCGAGGCCCGTGCCGGGCGCGGTCTCGCCCGGGCCGCGGCGGAACGGCTCGAAAATGGTTTCCAGGTCCTTGTCCGAGAGCGGGCGTGCCGTGGAGTTGATCACCTCCAGGACACACCGGTCCGGCTCGTCGATGCCCCGGAAGGTGATGCGGCCGTTCTGGGGCGTGAACTTCACGGCGTTGCCCACTATGTTGTCCAGCATCCAGGCCATGGATTCCTCCTCCACCTCCAGGTAGTAGTCCTCCTGCGAATCCACGTGCAGTTCGATGTTCTTGGCGGCCATGAGATGGCCGTAGGATTCCAGAATGGAGGCAAAGAGCTGGGCCAGGTTGACCGGGTAGCGCTCCTCGGGGCGCAGGGAAACCTTGGAGAGCTGGAGGATGCGGCCGATGAGCCGGTCCATAGCCTCGATCTCCCGCTCCATGTCGTCCAGGTTCTTGACCAGCCGTTCATTGTCCGTGCCCGAGAGCTTTTCCGAGAGCATCTGCTGGATGACCCTCAGCCGTGCCAGGGGGCTGCGCAATTCGTGGGAAACGTTGGCTGTCAGCTCCCGGCCGCTTTCGATCATGCCCTCGATGTTGTCGGCCATGGCGTTGTAGGTGTCGGCCAGCACCGAAATCTCTCCCTTGCCGCAGCATATCTTGGTCGCCCGCGCCGAAAGGTCGCCCTCGGCGAAGCGGGCCATGACCTCGCGCAGCCGGTGCAGGGGGCGGGTGATGTGCCGCGCGATGGGCCAGGAGAGCAGGGCGATGGTCAGGATGACCGCCACCAGCCCGGTGAAGAAGAGCCGTTCCCCTTCCTTGTGCACGAAGTCGTCGAAGATGAAGGACATGGTGCCCGGGGTGCCGTCCCGCAGGGTGACCGGGACATAGCCCTCGTCATCCCAGTCCCCGGCCTCCTCGAGGTCGGGAAGCGGGCCGTCGAAGCTCTTGAACCGGACTCCCCCGTGTATGTCCGTGATCCATATCTTGCCCTGGATGCCGATGGCGATCTTGTGGAAGACCTTGACCACCTCGGGGTCGTTCAGGGGTGGGAGCCGGCCATGGTCGTCGGCCATGATGAAGGAGATGACGTCGGCCACGGGCCGGTCGTGTTCTGTCTTCATTTTCCGGGAAACCACGGTGAAGGTCATGGCCACCACGAAGGTGAGCAGGACCAGCATGATCATGACCGAGAAGAAGAACTTGATGTACAGGCGGTTGATTCTCATGCGCTCCCCACGAACTTGTAGCCCGAACCCCAGACCGTGCGGATGCGCTTCTCGTGGCCCTCGTATTCCTTGAGCAGGCCGCGCAGCTTGCTCACGTGCACGTCGATGGTTCGGTCATAGGCCTCGTAATCGCGGCCCCAGGCCAGGTTCATGAGTTTTTCGCGGGAGAGCACCACGTCCGGGTGGCGCATGAATACGGACATGAGGTTGAATTCGGCCGAGGAAAGTTCGTGTTCGTCGCCGTTCACCAGGAGCATCTGGCGCGGGGTGTCCAGGGTCAGGCCGCCCGCCTGGAGCTGGGTGGCCCCGTCGAATTCCGAGGCCGTGGGGGCAACGGTCCTGCGCAGGACCGCCCGGATGCGGGCCAGCAGTTCGCGGGGGTTGAAGGGCTTGGGAATGTAGTCGTCCGCGCCGAGCTCCAGGCCCACGATGCGGTCCGAATCCTCGCCCTTGGCCGTGAGCATGATCACCGGCACGCGGGAAACGCCTCTGATCTCGCGCAGGACTTCGAAGCCGTCCATGCGGGGCATCATCACGTCCAGGAGCACAATGTCCGGACGCTTGGCCGCTACCGTGCTTGCGGCCGTGGTTCCGTCCGGAAGCTCCAGGATGGTGTGGCCGTATTCCTCAAAATATTCCCTCAGGATTTCCCTGAGCTTCACATCGTCGTCAACAATGAGAATCGTCTCGTTCATGTTCTCCTCCCCGAAATCCCCTATAGGCCCTTTCGGTCAAAAAAACAGGGCCATTCAGGAGGTTTTACACTTGTTTACACTTTTTAGCCTTCGGGCAAAACCCTGGGGATGTTTCCGGGCTATAAGGATATCAGGAGAATTGTTCCTGCTGTGAATATATTGATAATATCATGAGAAGAAAGAAGAACAGACTTACATATCTGCTGCTGTGCGCGGTGCTGCTGGTGTCGCTGGCGGGCATCTGCCTGGCCCATGTGGACGGCAAATCCCTCTCGGACGGGCGCGTTGCGGTGGTCCTGGACGATGCGGTCCCCGGGAATTCCTTTCCCTTGTCCAGCGTCGAAGCCCCAAGAACGGAAAAGCCTTCGGACCTGGGGGTGCTGAACGCCTGGCGCGGCCTGCTGAAGCAGTTGTGCGAGGAGGACGGCGAAGCGGAGGCCTCGCTGGTGGAACGCGTCCACCAGAATGATTTTTCCGGAAACGCTTCCGACCAGGAAGACGAGATGGATGAACGGAAAGGCCGCCCCGAAACCCGGCGCGCGGCCTCCCCGTTGCTCAGGCTCAATTGATCAGGCCCGCCCGTTGCTTGTGGGCAGCAGCCAGGTGAAGAGCTTCTGGATGCGGTCGTCGTCCAGGTTGAGCTGGGCGGCGACGCAGAGGTTCTTGACATTCTGCACAAAGGCCTTGGCCAGTTCCAGGGCCGTATCGCTTCCGTCCTTTCGATAGACATACCCGGACCGGCCGATGCCGATGAGCACGAAGTTGACGTGCTGGCGCGAGACCGGGATGTCCTTTTCCACCAGATTGTCGCGCACGGTCTTGGATGTGGCCGTGAGCTGGAAACCGTGCTCCGAGACCTCCCGGGAAATCTCATCGAAAAGTGCCTTGTAGTGGCTGGGCAGCAGGAGCGGCACGTCCGTGACCTGATGCACCAGCTTGGCGAACTGGAACAGTTCCGGATGGCTCAGCTCGAAGTCGGTGTTGGGCGAGGTCTCCTTGGGGGGCTCGTGCTTGGCCGGGTCGAAGACGTAGCCGGGGATGACCGAGGATATGAGCAGGTCGCCCAGGTCCAGGGCATAGAGGAAATCCCGGAATTTCTCGGCCCCGAACCAGGAGTCGCAGGGCAGGCAGCGGGTGAAGCGCTGGCGGATCTTGGCCGCAAGGGTGGCCATGACCACGGGCGAACCCGAGCCGCGCACCGTGTCGACGATGAAGTCCCTCACCTGGTCCTTGAGGGTCTGCACCGAGGCGATATCCTGCATGGCCGCCGGGATTTCGGCGTAGTCCAGGGCCTCCTCGATGAACTGGTCCTCGCTGAGGAGCATGGAGCATGCGGCCTTGTAGGCCGGGGAGGTGGGGCCCACGGGCAGCACCGTGGTCATGCGCGCGTTTTCCCGCAGCTTGATGAGCACGGGCGTGAAGTCCGCATCCCCGGAAAAGATGATGAACTCGTCGTAGTGGATGTCCCGGTTCAGGGTGTCCAGAATGTCCAGCACCATGTGGATGTCGGCGCTGGTCTTGCCCTGCTTGGTCAGGGGCGGACAGTCGGTGACGCCGAAGGCCGAGGTTATGAAGTGGGGCCGGAAATCATGGAAGCTCTGGGGGTTGAGATAACACTTGCGGATCAGGATGGATCGTTTGCGGTCTTCGGCGCCCTCGGGCATGGCGTATTTGCACAGCCAGGAGAGCCAGCGCTGGGGCTGGGTGGCGAATTTCTCGGCCAGATCCGGGTCCTGATCGTAGAGCCTGATGTATATGTTGTCGAAATCAATGAATAATGCGCTTTTAATGGGAGTGTCCATAGTCCTTCTCTTGGGTGACGTTTGAGGACTATTGGTAGCTTCTATGGGTCGTTGAGTCAACCACTTGCGCGGATTTACAGGGGTAAGATGCTACTTTTTTTCGTTTTTTCCTTCGGGCTGTTTCATTCCCGCATCGAATCCGTCCAGCACGGCCGACACCGTGTCCAGCAGGCTTTCGGGAATGGTTCCCTCCGTGTCCAGGGACTTTTCGGCCAGGGAGGGGTCGGCCCCCTGTTCCGCGAGCAGCCTTTTGACCGCCTTGAGGTGCTTTTCCATGGCGCTTCCCGCTATTCCAGGGAAAGGACCGGGTACCCGGCAAAGTCCCATTCGGGGCCGGGAGGCGTCCTTTCCACCATGAGGGTTTCCCGCAGGACCTTGCCCACGGGCGAGGCGTGTTTTTCCGCATAGACGTGCCAGACCCCGCCGCCCTTGGTGCGCCCCACCAGGTCCAGGCTTTCGCCCTGGCCCTCCGGCGAGATGGTCAGCAGGGTGACCTTGCGCTCCAGGTAGTTGTCCTTCTGGGCGGTCTTGAGCACGAAGGCGGAGTACTGGTAGCCGGTGAGGGGGTTTTCCCACTTCACGCTCTGGCGGTCGGCGGATTTGTGCAGGGTCTGGGCCACCTTTTCCGCGTCGATCCAGTCCATGTACGTGGCCGTATGGGAATCCGCGAACAGGTCCGCGGGCTTGATCTTTTTGCAGGCCGTCACCAGGAGCGGCAGGCAGAGGAACAGGATAAGTGCGCTTTTTTTCATGTATAACCTCGAAAGAAGCATTGGCGCGCCCTTGCCGTGCCTGGCTTTCTTGCCGGGAAGCCATGGCCGGATGCGCTCCCCCTTGTTCCAGTTTCGGGCGCGGTTCGTCAAGGCCGGGCTTTCACAACCAACTCGACTTCCGCCCCGGCCCGTGATAATGACCGCCGAAAAATGGAGAGGGCTTACCGGTTCTTTCCTTTTCCCGCCCGGACACCTTTACCGTCGTTGGTCGAGGCCATTTCCCGCCGGGCGGGTTTTTGCACACAATCAGCGGGAGCATATCCATGGAAAAGTATCAGAAGCAGGCCATGCAGGTGGCCAAGGAAGTGGTCATCAAGTTCATCGAGGTGGGCCGCATTTCCCCCGCCAACTTCGGCGAGCACTTCAACACCATATACACCGACGTCCTCAAGACCGTTTCCGAACCGGAAGCGGAGCAAGGCGAGGAATAACCGGCCCATGACCGACCAGGACGGAAAATCCGTCGAAATATCCGGCGCGCACCGCGAGCACGGCCGCCAGGTGGTGGACATGTTCAGCCGCATCGCGGGCTGGTACGATTTTCTCAATCATTTCCTGAGCGCGGGCCAGGACATCTACTGGCGCTACCGCCTGGCGCGGGCCGCGAACCCGGCCCCGGACGGCACGGTGCTCGACCTGGCCGCGGGCACCATGGACGTTTCCGTGGAACTGCTGCGCCAGTACCCCGGCATCCGGGTGGCCGCTCTGGACTACACCTACGAGATGCTGGCCCAGGGCAGGAAGCGCAAGCTGCGCCACGGGCGTGAGAACGTCATCTTTCCGGTGCGGGCAGACGGCCGGGCCCTGCCCATGCCCGACGCAAGCGTGGACGCGGTCACCATCGCCTTCGGCATCCGCAACATCCTGCCGCGCGAGGCGGCCTACAAGGAGGTCCTCCGGGTGCTCAAGCCGGGAGGGCGTTTCTGCATTCTGGAGTTCGGCACGGGCAGCCGCCGGGTCTGGAAGGGGGTGTACAATTTCTATCTGGACAGGCTGCTTCCGCTCATCGGCAAGATCGTCTCGGGCGATTCCGGGGCCTACCGCTATCTGGCCGACACCATCCGGTCCTTTCCGGACGAGCGCAGCCTGGCCGCCGAGATGGTGGACGCGGGCTTCGAAAGGGTTTACCACGTGCCCATGATGTCGGGCATTGTGTATCTCCATGTCGGCGAGAAGGCGGGCTAGCCGGCCGCGGAGCGTGCGAACGACACCACGAGGATGCCGAGGATGATGGAGGTCAGCCCCAGGATGCGCAGGTGGCGCTTGGGCTGGGCCGCCAGGGTCAGGAGCACCTTGGGCATGCGTTCTGCGAACAGAAAATAGGGGATGCCCTCGAAGACGAAGGCCAGCCCCAGGGCGCTGAGAAAGAGTGTCCAGTCGATATTCATGCTATTTTTCTAAACCGGGCAAAGCCTTATTGTCCACCAGTGATATCGCAAAACCATTGGAGTCATGAATATGAGTATGGTCCGTTTTGAAGACCTGAAAAGAAAAAAAGACAGCATCGCCGTTTTGGGGCTGGGCTATGTGGGGCTTCCCCTGGCCGTGTCCCTGGGCCGCTACTTTCATGTGCTGGGCGTGGATATTTCCCAGCAGCGCGTGGACGAGCTCTCCAAGGGCTTCGACCGCACCGGAGAAGTGGATTTCAGCGCGGTCAGCGACGTGGACCTGGAGTTCACGGCCGACGTTTCCCGCCTCAAGGAGGCCCGCTGCATCATCGTGGCCGTGCCCACGCCCATCGATGAATACCGCTCCCCGGACCTGCGTCCGGTTGTGGGAGCCAGCACCACCGTGGGCAGGCACATGGCCAAGGGCAGCGTGGTGGTCTACGAATCCACGGTCTACCCGGGGCTGACCGAGGAAATCTGCGTTCCCCTGCTGGAAAAGGAATCCGGCCTCACCTGCGGCAAGGATTTCAAGGTGGGCTATTCGCCCGAGCGCATCAACCCGGGCGACAAGGAACACCGGCTGGAAACCATCGTCAAGGTGGTGGCCGGCATGGACGAGGAAAGCGCCGAGCTGCTCGACCAGGTCTATTCCTCCATCATCCGGGCCGGGACGCACCGCGCCCGCGACATCCGCACGGCCGAGGCCGCCAAGGTCATCGAGAACACCCAGCGCGACCTGAACATCGCGCTCATGAACGAACTGGCCGTGATTTTCGACCGCATGGGCATCGACACCATGGACGTGCTCGAGGCCGCGGGAACCAAATGGAACTTCCTGCCCTTCAGGCCGGGCCTGGTGGGCGGCCACTGCATCGGCGTGGACCCCTACTACCTGACCTTCAAGGCCGAGGCCATGGGCCTGCATCCCAAGGTCATCCTGGCCGGGCGCGAGATCAACGACGGCATGGGTAAGTTCATCGCCGAGGCCACGGTCAAGCGCATGATCAGGGACGGCGCGGTCATCAAGGGCGCGCGCGTGGGCATCCTGGGCTTCACCTTCAAGGATAACGTGCCCGACCTGCGCAACACCCGCGTGGTGGACGTGGTGGCCGAGCTCAAGGACTATGGCGTGGACGTCATCGTCACCGATCCCCTGGCCGACTTCGAGGAGGCCCAGGAGGAATACGGCATGCACCTGCGGCCCCTGGAGGACCTGCGCGATCTGGATGCGCTGATCCTGACCGTGGCCCACGACGCCTACCGCTCCATTCCGCTTTCCGAGATCAAGACCTGGTTCCGCAAGCCGGAGAAGGCCACGATCATCGACGTGAAATGCTTCTTCGACCGCGAAGAGCTGGAAAAGGAAAACGTCGCCTGCTGGCGGCTGTAACGGGAAAACCCCATGCTCGCTTTCGTCACCGCCACCGCCAAGGAGATGCGCGCGGCCCTTTCCGGGCTGGGGGCGCCCGTGGTGGAGCAGGGCGGCATGGTCTCCTGGAAGTACATGGGCCGGGACTGGCTGCTGTGCGTCAGCGGCGTCGGTCTCGTCAATGCCGGGATCATGACCGGCCGCATCCTGGAGCGGGGCGCTCGCGGCGTGCTCAATGCGGGCGTGGCCGGCACCTTTGCCCCGGACGCCGCGCCCATGGGCTCGGCCTGGCTGGCGGATGTCGAGGTCTGGCCCGAGTACGGGCTGCAACGCGAGGACGGTTCCATTGATCCGCGCGGCATCGGCTTTCCCCTGGGCCAATCCGGAGGCGAGCCCGTGTTCGACCGGGTGGGCCTGGATCCGCGCGCTGCGGCCGCCGCCATGGACCTGTCCGGGGCCCAAGGGATCCCCGAGGCCGCCTTCCTGAGCGTCAGCGCGGTGACCGGCACGGGCAAGCGCGCGCAGAAGCTGAGGAAAGTGTTTGACGTGCGGCTGGAGAACATGGAAGGGTTTGCCTTTGCACTCGGCTGCGCCCAGGCGGGTGCGCCGTTCCTCGAACTGCGCACCGTGTCCAATGTGGTGGGTTCGAGGAGCAAGGAGGACTGGAATCTTGAGGGGGCGCTGACCGCGTTGGGGGATGCCTGTTCCCGAGTACTACAAGCGAGCTGACATGACAGAATTGCTGCAATATTTCGAAAGGGAGCTGCCGGGCGTCAACGCCTTTCTGGTGGACGAGGCCGCCAGGCTGAACGGCCTGGTGCGCGAGGTGGCCCTGCATATCCTCAAATCCGGGGGCAAGCGCATCCGGCCCATGCTGACCATTCTCATGGCCCGGGCCCAGGGCTACGCCAAGGACGACTTCCTGCCCATGGCCTGCGCCCTGGAACTGCTGCACTCCGCCACCCTGCTGCACGACGACTACCTGGACGACGCGGACATGCGCCGCGGCAGCAAGGCCTCCCATCTGGTTTTCGGCCGCACCGAGACCATCCTGGCGGGCGACGCGCTGTTGGCCCTGGCCAATGAAATGGGCGCGCGCTACGGCAAGGCTCGGCTTTCGGCCCTGCTGGCCAAGGGCACCATGGAGACCGCCGTGGGCGAGATCGAGGAGATCCAGTTTTCCAAGAATCCGGCCCTGGACAGGGACGTGTACATGGATATCATTATCGGCAAGACCGCCCGGCTCATCGAGACGGCCTGCCGCTGCGGCGTGGCCATGGCCACGGATTCCACCGAGGCGGAGGACGCCGCCGGGGAATACGGCCTGAACCTGGGCATCGCCTTCCAGCTGGTGGACGACGCCCTGGACTACGCCTCCCCCACCACCGAAACCGGCAAGCCCGAAGGGGGAGACCTCAAGGAGGGCAAGGTGACCCTGCCCCTCATCCTGCTCATGGAGGATGCGGACGAGGCCGCCAACGAGGAACTGCTGGACGCGCTCCGGGAAAAACGGCTTACCCCGGACCAGTGTGTTTCCATCGTGGAGCAGGTGGTGGACGGCGGATACGCCGACAGGACGCGGCAGGAGGCCGCGGCATACGTGGAGCGGGCCAAGCAGGCCCTGGCGGGCTTCCCGGACTGTCGGGAAGTGACCGTGCTCAAACAGGCAGCCGACTACGTGCTGACCAGGACAAAGTAAACAAGGCCGATCGGGAAACCGATCGGCCTTTTCAGTTAATAAGGACGCTAAGGAGCGAAGACAATGCTGTTTCGTGTTGAAGTTGGTTTGAAGGCGCACGTGCGCGACGTTTTGGGCGAGCGGGTGGTCCGCAAGATCGAGAACGAACTGCACCTGGCCGTGGACGGGATCCGCATCATCAACGTCTATACACTGGAAGGCCTCACTCGGGAACAGGTGGACCTGGCCCTGGAGCGGGCCGCCCTGCACGACCCCGTGCTGCACGAGGTCTCGCTTGCGCCCCTGGCCCGGGACTTCGACTGGGCCCTGGAGGTGGGCTTCCGCCCCGGCGTCACCGACAACGCGGGCCGCACCGCCCGCGAGACCCTGGGCGTGGTGCTGGGCATCCCCACCGGCGGCGTCAGGGTCTACACCTCCAACCAGTATCTCATCTCCGGCGCGCTGGACGAGGCCACAGTGGAGCATGTCGCCAAGGACCTGCTGGCCAACGAGCTGATCCAGCGCTTCGAATACAAGTCCGCCGCCGAGTGGAAGGCGCAGTCCGGCTTCGAGGCCAAGGCCGCCGAAGTCACGGGACGGGCCAGCGACGAGGTGGCCGTCATCAATCTTTCGGCCATGAGCGACGCGGAGATGATGGATTTCTCCCGGGCCAACACCCTGGCCCTGTCCCTCAAGGAACTGCACACCATCCGCGACTACTATGCGCGGCCTGAGGTGAAGGAGGAGCGCGCCGCCCTGGGGCTGCCCGCCGACCCCACGGACGCGGAGGTCGAGGTGCTGGCCCAGACCTGGTCCGAGCACTGCAAGCACAAGATCTTCAGCTCGCAGATCACCTATGCCAACAAGGACACGGGCAAGATTTCCTCGGTGGACAGTCTGTACAAGACCTATATCCAGAACAGCACCAAGGCCATCCGTCAGCGCAACGCCGAGTCCGGCAAGTACGGCGACTACTGCCTGTCCGTGTTCAAGGACAATGCCGGGGTCATCGACTTTTCCGAGGACCTCAACGTCTGCGTGAAGATGGAGACCCACAACAGCCCGTCCGCCCTGGACCCCTACGGCGGGGCCCTCACCGGCATCGTGGGTGTGAACCGCGACCCCATGGGGACCGGCATGGGCGCCAACCTGCTGTGCAACACCGACGTTTTCTGCTTTGCCTCGCCGTACCATGAGGGCGAGCTGCCGCCCCGGCTGCTGCACCCGCGCCGCGTGTTCGAAGGCGTGCGCGAGGGCGTGGAGCATGGCGGCAACAAGTCCGGCATCCCCACGGTGAACGGCTCCATCGTCTTTGACGAGCGCTACCTGGGCAAGCCCTTGGTCTACTGCGGCACCATCGGCTCCATGCCCAAGACCGTGGCCGGACGCCCCAGCCATGAGAAAAAGGCCCGGGACGGCGACATCATCGTCATGTCCGGCGGCCGCATCGGCAAGGACGGCATCCACGGCGCCACCTTTTCGTCTGAAGAACTGCACGAGGGCTCCCCGGCCACTGCCGTGCAGATCGGCGACCCCATCACCCAGCGCAAGATGTACGACTTTCTCATGCGCGCCCGCGACCGGGGCCTGTATAACGCCATCACAGACAACGGCGCGGGCGGCCTGTCCTCGTCCGTGGGCGAGATGGCCGAGGACTCGGGCGGGTTCGACATGGATCTGGCCAAGGCCCCGCTCAAGTACGACGGCCTGCGCCCGTGGGAGATCCTCATTTCCGAGGCCCAGGAACGCATGACCATGGCCGTTCCCGCGGACAAGCTGGACGAGTTCATGGCCCTTTCCAGGGAGATGGACGTGGAGTCCACGGCCCTGGGCACCTTCAATTCCAAGGGCAGGTACCTGGTTCGCTACAACGACAAGATCGTCACCTGCCTGGACATGGAGTTCCTGCACGGCGGCGTTCCCCAGATGGAACTGGAGGCCGTGTGGGAGCGCCCGGTCATCGAGCAGGGCGGGACGCCGGACGTGGCCGACCACGGGGCGCTGCTGCACGACATGCTCGGCCGCCTGAACATCTGCTCCAAGGAATACGTGGTGCGCCAGTACGATCACGAGGTGCAGGGCCGCAGTGTGGTCAAGCCCATGGTCGGGAAAAAGAGCGACGGCCCGTCCAACGCGGGCGTGCTGCGCCCGGACCTGGCCTCGGAGCGCGGCCTGGTGGTTTCCCACGGCATCTGCCCCAAGTATTCGGACATCGACACCTACTGGATGATGGCCAACGCCATTGACGAGGGCATCCGCAACGCCGTGGCCGTGGGCGCGGACCCGGACTACATGGCCGGCGTGGACAACTTCTGCTGGTGCGACCCGGTCCAGTCCGAGTCCACCCCGGACGGCCGCTACAAGCTGGCCCAGCTCGTGCGCGCCAACGAGGCCCTGTCCCACTACTGCCTGGGCTTCGGCGTTCCCTGCGTCTCGGGCAAGGACTCCATGAAAAACGACTACAAGGGCGGCGGCCACAAGATTTCCATTCCGCCCACCGTGCTCTTCTCGGTCATCGGCGTGGTGCCCGACGTGAACAAGTGCACCACCTCGGACTTCAAGCGTCCCGGCGAGCTGGTCTACGTGCTCGGCCTGACCCGGCCCGAGCTGGGCGGTTCCGAGGTCTCCTCGCAGCTCGGTTTTTCCAGCGCGGAGGTGCCCCAGGTGGACCTGCTCTCGGCCAAGGCCCGCTACGCCTCGGTGTTCGCGGCCCTGCAGCGGGGGCTCATCACGGCCTGCCACGACCTTTCCGACGGCGGCCTGGCCTGCGCCGCAGCCGAAATGTGCATCGGCGGACGCCTGGGCGCGGCAATCGATCTGGACCGGGTGCCCACCTGCGGCGGCATGAACCTGACCGGGCTGCTGTACAGTGAGTCGGCCAGCCGGTTCCTGGTCACGGTGCCCCAGGCCCAAAAGGGCGAATTCGAGGCCCTGTTCGCGGGTCAGAAATTCGCCGGAATCGGACAGGTGGTCGCCGAAGAGGAACTGACCATGACCAGAGCCGGAAAGACGGTGGTGCAGGCGGGCGTGGAGGGCCTGGCAAAGGCCTTCAAGGCCACCCTGGACTGGTAGCTTTCCGCAACATTTCAGCCCCCCTGAAGAAGGGAATTGTTACGGGATAGGCCCTTTACTCAATGTGGAAAAACCGCTATACGGGTGGGAAGGGTGAGATTCTGTAAGGTTCTAATTTTTCAATGATTCCGGGCGTGATGCGCGGAGAGGGAGCTGGCAAAATGGGAGATACCAACCGGTGGAGGGCGGGCTGTCTCGCGTGTGCGGCGGCAGCCCTGCTTTGGGTCTGTTTCCAGGCGTCGGCGGGGGTGGCCGGTTCGGACAGGTACGTGGGGTCCGAGGCGTGCGCCGACTGTCATGAAACCCAGTACGAAAACTACAAGAAATTCTCCAAGAAGGCGCATTCCAGCAAGTCGGTCAAGATGATGGCCGGGGACCTGACGCCTTCGGAACTCAAGGAATGTTATGCCTGCCATGTGACCGGCTACGGGAAGCCGGGCGGGTTCGTCTCCTTTGAGGAGACCCCGGCCATGGCCGACGCCGGATGCGAGGTCTGCCACGGTCCCGGGTACGACCATATCGAGGCCGACGGGGACCCCGAGCTCATCAAGGGCAGTCTGGAGATTTCCGACTGTGAATCCTGCCACAACGCCGAGCGCGTGTCCGCGTTCGACTACAAGCCGCTACTCTACGGCGGCGCGCACTAGGAGGCGGGCATGGATTTCATTCGCAAGTCGCTGGGAGTCAAGGTTATCCTGCTTTCCTCGCTGCTCACCATAGTGGCTTTCGCAGGGCTGTTCATCTATAATTCCTATACCAATTACGACCACGCGCTGCATGAGGTGGAATCCGCCTCGTCCCGCGTGGCCGACATGCTGTACATGGCCATCGAGGACCCCATGAGCATCGGGGACAACGAAGGCACGGAGCTCAAGTTCCTGCAGATGGCCGAGCGCTACCCGGACACCAAGGCCTATCTCGCGGATTACAAGGGCGAGATCACCTATTCCACGGAGGACAAGGCCCTCCGGCAGAGCGTGTTCGACGTTCGCAGGGAGGCGGGACTGCCCGAGATGATCCAGGAAGGGCTCGGGATCTCCATGACCCGGGGCAGGCTCATGGAGATCGATGGGCGGCAGCAGTTCGTGGAGGTCAAATCCATCGAGAACAGCCCGTCCTGCCACCACTGCCACGGCAAGTCCCGGAAGATTCTGGGCGCCATGGTCCTGGCGGTGGACGTCAGCCCGCAGTTCAGCGCCCTCCGGGATAACCAGATCCGGTCCGCGGGCATTTCCGTGCTCGGCGTGGCCGCGCTCCTGGCGGCGCTCATCCTGTTCATGAACCGCAACATCATCAGCCGCATCGCCACCATCACGGCCAGCACCGAAGAGGTCAGCCGGGGCAACCTGGACGCCGAGTTCCACGTCAGGGGCGAGGACGAGCTGGGCAAGCTGGGCAACTACCTGGCCGAGATGGTGGACCAGATCAAGGACCAGCTCCAGTACAACCGGTCCGTGCTTTCCGGCATTATCGTGCCGCTGTTCGTCACGGACGAGCTCGAGCGTTTCACCTACCTGAACGAGCCCCTGGAGGCCATTCTGGGCAGGAGCGTCGCCGAGGTGGAGGGCCGGACGGTCACCGAGGTCTTCGATTGCCTGGAGGGCGAGGAGTCCTGCGATGCGGCCCACGTGATCCAGAGCGGCAAGACCCTGAGCGGCAACTTCCGCTACACCAACCCGGAGGGCGTCACCTATCCTCTGCATTTCGAGTGCTCACCGCTCCTGGATGCGGACGGCAGGACCGTGGGCGCCATCGGCGTGCTCATCGACCTGACCCGCGAGGAACGGGACAAGGCGGACATCGAGTCCCAGCGCCAGAACCTGCTGGTGGTGGCCAACGAGGTCACCGAGGTGGCCATGGCCCTGAACCGCGCCTCCGAGGAACTCTCGGCCCAGATGGACCAGCTGGCGGGCGGCGTGGACACCACGGCCGACCAGACCAGCCAGGTGGCCACGGCCATGGAGCAGATGAACTCCACGGTGCTGGAGGTGGCCCGCAACGCAGCGGAAACCTCCGACGCCTCGGACACGGCCAACAAGGTGGCCGTGGAGGGCGGGGAAGTGGTGCGCAGGACCGTTTCCGAGATCAATGAAGTGGCCAAGACCACGGAGAGCCTGGCGGCCTCCCTGAGCGACCTTTCGGACCGGGCCCAGGGCATCGGCCAGGTCATCAACGTCATCAACGATATCGCTGACCAGACCAACCTGCTGGCGCTCAACGCGGCCATCGAGGCGGCCCGAGCGGGCGAGGCCGGTCGCGGCTTTGCCGTGGTCGCCGACGAGGTGCGCAAGCTGGCCGAAAAGACCATGAGCGCCACCAAGGAGGTGGAGGAGGCCATCTATCTCATCCAGCAGAGCACCAGCGAGGTGGTGGGCGAGATGGACGGCACCAAGGAACGGGTGGTCAATGCCTCGGAAATGGCCCAGGGCTCGGGTGAGGTCCTGAGCAAGATCGTCAAGGAGGCGGGCACCATCGCCACCATGGTTTCCGGCATAGCCGCCGCGGCCGAGGAGCAGTCCGCCACCAGTGATCAGATCAACTCCAGCGTGACCCAGATCAACGATCTCTCGCAGGAGGTGCTGGGCGGAATTCAGGAATCCAATCGGGGGATCCAGGAGGTGGCCGAGATGTCGCAGAAGCTCGCCACTCTGGTGGAGAAATTCAAGAACTAGCCCGGTAGTTGCGTTTTTCCCCGAAACACTGTTACCAACCAAAAGGTCGTGGCTGTTTGCGGTCGCGGCCTTTTTGTTCAAGATATCGCGGATTCTTCTTGACGAAGGAAAGAATCTTTCTTAGGAATAATTATCGTTAACGAAAATATGGGGAAGTGCCATGTCCAATGAAATGGGTTTCAGATTATCCAAACAACGTAAGGTCATCCTCGAGGAATTGAGGAAGGTGACCAGCCATCCGACAGCCGACGAGGTCTACGACATGGTGCGCGAGATCATACCGCGCATCAGCCTTGGGACCGTGTACCGCAACCTGGAGTTTCTCAGCAGCCAGGGGTTGGTGCTCAAGCTGGGCGGGCCCGGAACCCAGAAGCGTTTTGACGGCAATTCCAGCCCCCATCCGCATATCCGCTGCGCCAAATGCTCCAGGATTGAGGATGTCATGTGCGAGGTAATGGTCCCCGCGCTCCCCGAGGAATATGCCCGGGGATTCGAAATCCACAACTGCAACGTGGAGTTCGTGGGCCTGTGCCCCAAGTGCCAGGGAGAATCCCATTAGCATTTCGCCGTGAGGGGTGACTTTCAAGTTTTCGTTGTGCTATTGCAATTGTTGACCCGGCATTCGCGCCGGGCGGTTCACGCTGAACGACCTCAAGGAGGAATACATGTCCATCAAAGGCACCCGTACCGAACAGAACCTGCTCAAGGCCTTTGCAGGCGAGTCGCAGGCAAGAAACAAGTACAATTATTTCGCGAGTATCGCCAAGAAGGAAGGATACGTCCAGATTTCCGCCATCTTCGAGGAGACCGCCAACCATGAAAAAGAGCACGCCAAGCGGCTGTTCAAGTTCATGGAGGGCGGCGAGGTGGAGATCACCGCTTCCTATCCGGCGGGCGTGCTGGGCAACACGGTCCAGAATCTCAAGGAAGCCGCCGGCGGCGAGCACTACGAATACGAGACCATGTATCCCGAATTCGCCCGCATCGCCCGCGAGGAGGGCTTCAACGAGATTGCGGCCGTGTTCGAGAACATCGCCGTGGCCGAGACCTATCATGAAGAGCGCTATCTTGCCCTGGTCAAGAATATCGAGGCAGGCAAGGTCTTCGTGAAGGACAACGAGATCGTCTGGCGCTGCCGCAACTGTGGCTACAACCACAAGGGCACCACGGCCCCGGAAAAATGTCCCGCCTGCGCGCATCCCCAGGCCCATTTCGAGATCAAGGATACCAACTGGTAAACCTCAGCATACGGAGAAGAGACTATGGCTATCAAACTCGGCGAAGTATACAAATGTGAAGTGTGCGGCAACATTGTCATGGCCATCCACGAAGGCGCTGGCGATCTGGTCTGTTGCGGCCAGGAAATGAAGCTCTTCAAGGAAAACACCGTGGACGCCGCCCAGGAAAAGCACGTGCCGGTCATCGAAAGGAACGGCGACGAAGTCACGGTCAAGGTCGGTTCCGTGGCGCATCCCATGGAAGAAAAACACTACATCGAGTGGATCGAGCTCTGTGTGGGCGACACCTGCCTGTACAAGATGCTCAAGCCGGGCGAGACTCCGGAAGCCACCTTCTGCGTCAAGGGCCTTTCCGGCGCCCTGAAGGCACGCGAATACTGTAATCTGCATGGCCTGTGGGCCGCAGAGGCTTAGGCGAAAAGGAACTGTCGGGGGCTTCTGGCCCCCGTTTCCGGAAAGCAAACAGCGGGAGGAAGCATGGCGGCACCCGAAGACATGTGGCAATGCCAGACAGTCAATTGCGGCTACATCTACAACCCGGACAAGGGCGACCGCAAGGGCAAGATCCCCAAGGGCACCAAGTTCGAGGATCTTCCCGACGACTGGCGCTGCCCGGTTTGCGGCGGAACCAAGAAATGTTTCAGGCCCCTGGTCGGTCCCGGTTCCACCAAGGCGGACTGCGAGCTGCCCACGGTTTCCGGCCCCGGTGAATCCACTCCTGCCGATACGGCAGATAAACAGGAGAAAAATGGTATGGAAAAATATGTTTGCAACATCTGTGGTTACGTGTATGACCCCGCAGTGGGCGACCCCGACAACGGCGTGGAGCCGGGCACCAAATTTGCCGATGTCCCGGACGATTGGACCTGCCCCGTGTGCGGCGCATCCAAGGACGATTTCTCGCCCGAAGTCTAGAACCGGTTCCTTGGAACCCGTATTTTCTTGACGAAGTAAGGATCGCGGTCCACCTTACTGGTGGACCGCGTTTTGTATTTTTTCAACGCCGCGCCCCGCGGCACAAGCGTTATGGCGGAGAGTTTTCATGAAACCCGTTGAATTGAAAAAAGACATCTGGTGGGTCGGTTGCGTGGACTGGAACCGGCGCAACTTCCACGGCTACTCCCTTTCCCCCCTGGGCACCACCTACAACAACTACCTGATCGTGGACGAGAAGGTCACGCTGGTGGATACGGTGGACAAGAGCTTCTGGAGCAGGCTCAAGTGCAACCTGGCCCAGGTGCTGGGCGACCGCAAGATCGACTATTTCGTCATCAACCACCTGGAGCCGGACCATGCCGGCTGCCTGGCCGAGGCCGTTGCATACTACAAGCCCGAGAAGATCTACACCTCTCCCATGGGCGAGAAGGCCATGCAGGCCCATTTCCACTACAAGGACTGGCCCGTCGAGGTGGTGCCCACCGGCACCGAGGTCTCCATAGGCAGGCACACCCTGAATTTCGTGGAAACCCGCATGCTGCACTGGCCCGACAGCATGGCCACCTACGTGCCCGAGGCCAAGCTCATGTTCACCAACGACGCCTTCGGCCAGAACATCGCCAGCAGCGAACGCTTTGCCGACGAGTACGATCGCCACGTGCTGGAACAGAGCATGCGCCACTACTACGCCAACATCGTGCTGCCGTACTCTCCCGTGGTGCTCAAGACCCTGGCGGCCATCGAGGACATGGGCATCGAGATCGACACGGTCTGCCCGGACCACGGCCTGATCTTCCGCGGCGACGACGTGGCCTGGGTCATCGAGAAGTACAAGGAATACGCCGAGCAGAAGCCCAAAAACAAGGCCGTCATCGTCTATGACTCCATGTGGCACTCCACCGAGCACATGGCCGAGGCCGTGGCTGCGGGCCTGGCCGACAAGGGCGTGAGCGTCAAGATCATGTCCGTGAAGGCGGACCACCACAGCACGATCATGACCGAGATCTTCGACGCGGCCGCCGTGGTGGTGGGCTCTCCCACCCACAACAACGGCATCCTGCCGCTCATGGCCGACATGCTCACCTACATGAAGGGCCTGCGCCCCATGAACAAGCTGGGCGCCGCCATCGGCTCCTTCGGCTGGTCCGGGGAATGCGTCAAGATCCTGAACGGCTGGCTGGAAGACATGAAGATGGAAGTGGTCGAGCCCAACCTCAAGGTCAAGCACGTGCCCACCCACGACGACTACCAGCAGTGTTACGACCTGGGCGTGTCCCTGGCCGAACGCATCAAGGAAAAGATCGGCTAGCCCGTTTCCTTCCGAGAGCAGCAGGCGGCCCTGTTCAACAGGGCCGCTTTTTTGTATGGAAGGGCTTCCCCAAGGTTGCAAGCCTTTGGATATATGGATATAGACTCCCTCTCTCTTTCAAGAGGTTCCCGAGCATACAAGGAGAAAACATGAGTGGCGGCAATGGGCGTAACCGGATGACGCGTCTGGCGGACTTTCTTTTCGAGTGCGGCATGCTCCGCAAGACGCCGAGGACCGGCTACCAATTCCTGGGTTCCGGATCGGAAAACGTGGCCGAGCATTCGTTCCGCACCGCAGTCATCGGCCATGTGCTGGCCAAGATGGCCGGGGCCGATCCCGCCCGCACCACCTACATGTGCCTGTTTCACGACCTGCACGAGGCCCGCACCGGCGACTTCAACTACGTGAACCGCATCTACAACGGCTCGGAACGCACCGAAGCCGTGAAGCATGCGGTGGCAGGCACCGGCCTGGAAGAGGACATGCTCGGCTACTGGAAGGAGCTGGAGGAAACCGAGACCCTGGAGGCCCGGCTGGCCCAGGATGCGGATCAGCTCGACTTCATTCTCAACCTCAAGGAAGAGGCGGACATGGGCAACCGGTACGCCGTGGAATGGCTGGAGATCGCCCTGCAGCGCGTGCGCACCGAGTGGGGCAGGGAGCTGGCCGAGACCATTGCGGAAACCGACCACAAGGAATGGTGGTTTTTGGCCCGGGACGAGGCATGGTGGACCCGCAAGAACGGCGGCCACAAAAAAGAATAATTGGGCTAATTGTAAAAATATGTTGGATTAGCCAAGCATATATCTATACCACTTGCCGTTTTCCGTCACATTTTGTAAGGACGGGTTGGTTCGGGGCGATGGATATATTCCGCGCCTTCGGCAAGCAAATGTCATTGAGTCACGTCCGGCTGGGGAGCATTGGAAAGGGCGCGGCTGGTTCCCATATTTCTGGGGAAGGGTCATATGTCGCATGAAGCCCGGGGTCTGGCGGCCCCGTTCAACACACTTGGCAGGTTCAGCCTGCATGTGCTCGGAGAAATGGGCGCTCTGTTCATTTTCTTTCTGGATGCCCTCCGGCTCGTCTTTGCGGGCTGGGGCCAGTTTGCCAAGACCGTCAGGCAAATCTACTTCATCGGGGTCCAGTCCATCAGCGTCATCGCCCTGATCGGCCTGTTCACGGGCATGGTCATGGGCATGCAGCTCTATTTCGCCCTTTCCGTGTTCGGCGCGGACGGCTTCCTGGGAACGGGCGTGGCCCTGTCCATGGTTCGCGAGCTTGCGCCGGTGCTGACGGCCATCATGCTCACGGGGCGCGCCGGTTCGGCCATGACCGCGGAAATCGGGGTCATGCGCATTTCCGAGCAGATTGACGCCCTGACCATCATGGACATCAACCCCATGCGCTATCTGGTGGCCCCCAAGATGGCGGCCAGCATCATCAGCTTCCCCATCCTGACCGCGTTCTTCAATCTCATCGCCATCGGCGGCGGCTGGCTCACCGGGGTCAAGCTCCTGGGCGCCAACGCGGGCGTGTACTGGTACAGGGTCAACGCGGCCCTGAGCTGGGACGACATCGAGGGCGGCTTCCTCAAGGCCCTGGTCTTCGGCGCGCTGGTCTGCACCATCTGCTGCTACGAGGGATATTTCACTCATACCCGCGGCCACGCAGGTCCGGAAGGCGTCAGCCAGTCCACCACCAATGCGGTGGTCAAGTCCTGCGTCATCATCCTCATGGCCGACTACATCCTGACATCCCTGCTCTGGTAAGGACGAAGCAATGACCACGGCACCTGGCATACAACTCAAGAATCTCAGCGTGGGCTACGGGGGAAAAACCGTGGTCGGCGACATGAATATAGAGATCCCCGGCGGCAAGCTGACCATGGTGGTCGGCGGTTCCGGCTGCGGCAAATCCACCCTGCTCAAGCACATCCTCCGTCTGCACGCGCCCATCGCGGGCAGCATCGGCATCGGCGGCCATGACGTGTTTTCCCTGTCCGGCAAGGCCTTCCGATGTCTGCGCCAGCGCATGGGCGTCCTGTTTCAGGACGGCGCCCTGCTCGGGTCCCTGCGCCTGCTGGACAACGTGGCCCTGCCCCTGCGCGAGCACACGCGGCTCAGCGAGGCGGAGATCAGGGACATCGTGCGGCACAAGCTGGAGCTGGTGGGGCTGGGGCACGCCCTGGACCTGTATCCCAACGAACTTTCCGGGGGCATGCGCAAGCGCGCTGGCCTGGCCCGCGCCCTGGTCATGGACCCCCAGGTGCTGTTCTGCGACGAACCCACTTCCGGCCTGGACCCGGTCATGTCCGCCGAACTGGACCAGCTGCTCCTGGAGATGATGGGCCATTTCGACATGACCATGGTGGTGGTGACCCACGACCTGGCCAGCATGCGCGCCATCGCCGACTACGTGGTGGTGCTGGGGGACGGGCGCTGCCTGTTCCAGGGCACGGTGGAAGAGCTGGAGACCCAGCAGGATCCCTATCTGCGCAGGTTCCTGGACCGCATGGCCGAAGACCGCGACACCCCGCGCCTGACCATGCCGCCCATGGACCGCACCAAAATGAAACTCAACTGCACCAGACTTCTGGGTGAGGAATAGGCTCCAACAACGTGGAAGAGCGAGGCATCATGACTAAGTACAACAAGCAGACCGCTGTGGGCATTTTCGTTTTTCTGGGCATCGTCGCCGTGTCCTACATGAGCATCAAGCTCGGCAACGTGACCCTGTTTTCCGACGATTACTACAATGTAAAGGCGGATTTCACCAATGTGGCCGGGCTCAAAGTCAATGCCCCGGTGCAGATATACGGCGTCGAGGTCGGTTTCGTGGAGAGCATCACCCTGAACCAGAAGGACGGCACCGCTCATCTGGAGCTGATGATCCACAAGGGGATCCAGTTGACAGATGATGCCATTGCTTCTATCAAGACCAGCGGACTTATCGGTGATAAGTACGTCAGCATTTCGCCCGGCGGCGTCGGGGACCCCGTGGGAGACGGGGGTGTTCTCTTCGATACCCAGCCGGCCATCGACCTTGAAGACCTGATCAGCAAGTTCGCGATCGGGTCCGTTTAGGAGTGGAGAATACAAGTGAAAAAAGCATATTATTCCGGAATTGCGGCTTTGCTGCTCTGTTGCTTTTTGGCGGCAGCGGTCCCGGCTGCGGCGGACATGTCGCCCACCGAGACCATCCAGGAGGCCGTGGATAGAATCATTGTGGTGCTCAAGGACCCCAAGGTCAACACCAAGGACGGCAAGAGCAATGTCATCCATGTCCTGAGCGACATGGCGGACGACTATTTTGCCTTTGACGAACTGACCATGCGTTCGGTGGGCAAGCCCTGGCTCGCAATGAGCGAGGAGCAGCGCGCCGAGTTCATAAAGTCCTTCCGCAGGCTGCTTGAACTTACCTACCTGCAGAAGATCCGTCAGTACGATGACGAGAAAGTCGAGTACAAAAGGGAGCTTGTAAAGGGTGACAAGGCCATGGTCTTGACGAATGTCCTTGCCAAGGATAGTGTATACTCCGTTAATTATAAGCTCATTAAGCGCGAGGGCCGCTGGTATGTCTATGACATCATCGGCGAGAACATCAGTCTGGTGAAGAACTACCGCCAGCAGTTCAACGAGATTCTGCATGATGGTTCGGTGCAGGATCTTATTGAAAAGATAAAAGAAAAAGTTGCCAAGCTCGAGGCGTCCAAGGACGAGCCCGAGCAGCAATAGGGCACATTACCCCACGGGGAGAAGGATATGCGTAGCGAATTCTGGTATGCGGTGCTGGTGACGGTCCTGCTCTTGTTTGCGCTTCCGGCCATGGCCGGTCAGGACGGCGACACCACGGTGGAGGGCGTCCAGATTGCCCAGTTCGACGACGACGAGATCTGGGACGATTCCGGGCAGATCATCACCGAGAAGCTCGACCGGGAAGACGCCCAGGTCAGCGATCCGCTCAAGGGCTGGAACTACTTCTGGTTCACCTTCAACGACGCCATGTATCGCGGGGTTCTGGAACCTGTTGCACAGGGCTACGCTTTCATCATTCCCGAACGTCCCCGCGGCTGGGTCAGGAATTTCTTCACCAACCTCATGTACCCGGTTCGCTTTGTGGGCTGCGTCATGCAGGGCAAGTTCGATTCCGCGGGCATGGAAACCTCCAAGTTCATCATCAACTCCACCATCGGTCTCGGCGGCCTGGCCGACCTGACCGAGGGGCGCAAGACCGTGCGGCCCATCGCCACCGGAGAGGAAGACATGGGGCAGTCCTTTGGCCGCTGGGGCATCGGCAACGGTCCCTACCTGGTCTGGCCCTTCCTGGGGCCCAGCACCCTGCGTGACTCCGTGGGGTCCGTGGGCGATTACTTCCTGACCCCCACCAGCTACCTGAATCCCTGGTACTGGTCCGTGGCCGCCAAGTCCTACGACCGCATCAACCGGTTGACCTTCGAGTTCGGGCGCTACGAATCCCTGACCGACAGCTCGGTGGATCCCTACGCCGCCGTGCGCGACGCCTACATCAAGCTGCGCGCCAAGAAGGTCCGGGAATAACCGGCCGCATGAAGATCGCGGTCATCTCAGACACCCATTTCACGAATTGTCCCGCCGGACTCGAGTCGGTCTACAAGACCTGGCTTGAGCCGGCGGATTTCTTGTTGCATTGCGGCGACATCACTTCCTTTGACTGCTGGAGCTTCCTCCTGCAGCATCCCAACTTCCATGCGGCCCGGGGCAATTGCGACTGGGATCCGCAGCTGGTGGACATGGTTGAGCCCATGGTCACCCTGGACCTGGGCGGGCTGACCGTGGGGCTGACCCATGGCTGGGGACCGCGTCCCCAGGTGCCGCTTCAGGTGGCCCGGGCCTTTGGGCCGGAATACGACCTGGTCTGTTACGGGCACACCCACCAGCGCGACTGGTCCGTGGTGGAGGGGGTGCGCCTGTGCAACCCCGGCAGCCTCGGCGAATCCGGTTCCCTGGCCGTGATCACGGTGCAGGAGAACGGCGACATGGACTGTTCTTTCCATTCCGTGGACTTCTGATTTTTCTTGAACAGTAGATATGACGGGTTGAGCCGGAATCAGCCTACAAATGTTAGGATGTTTTTCAAAAACACCTAACATTGTTTTGTTACGCGCGATTTGCGGTTCGAAATTACATTGATGTTAAAAGGTTGGCTGTTCGCTGAAAATTATGGGCTGTTTTTGTCAAAAAAAGGCTGTTTGGTGAATATGTCTCGGGCAAAGATTGGGGATTGAACAAAAAACGATCTCGTTTTTTTCGTTTTAACCAGTTAATTTGTAGAAAACGGTTGACGAAACATTGAAATGGCGCAATGAGGGTTGGAAAGTGTTTGGGCGGCCGGGCCGCATGACGCCCGGAATTGTATGTCTTGTCGCACCGCGACCAAAACAGGAGACCGGAATACATGGAAATTCTGGAACTGATCAAGGCGAGGGACCCGAACGAGCGCGAGTTTCACCAAGCGGCAGGCGAAGTGGTCGAATCGATCAAGCCTGTCATGGACCGCAACCCGCAGTATAGAAGCGCGGGCATATTGGAACGAATCGTAGAACCCGAGCGGGTGATCCTCTTCAGGGTCCCCTGGGTTGACGACCAGGGCGATGTGCACGTCAACCGGGGCTTCCGTATCGAGATGAACAGCGCCATCGGCCCCTACAAGGGTGGCCTGCGCTTCCACCCCTCCGTGAACCTGGGCATTCTCAAATTCCTGGCGTTCGAGCAGGTGTTCAAGAACGCTCTGACCACGCTGCCCATGGGCGGCGGCAAGGGCGGTTCGGACTTCGACCCCAAGGGCAAGTCCGATGCGGAAGTGGAACGCTTCTGCCAGAGCTTCATGATCGAGCTTTCCCGCCACATCGGCCCCAACACCGATGTGCCCGCGGGCGACATCGGCGTGGGCGCCCGTGAGATCGGCTATTTGTTCGGCATGTACAAGCGCCTGCGCAACGAGTTCACCGGTGTTCTCACCGGCAAGGGTCTCAACTGGGGCGGCAGCCTCATACGCCCGGAAGCCACCGGCTACGGCTCGGTATACTTCGCGGCGGAAATGCTGCACGCCAAGGGCGACAGCTTGGACAAGAAGGTTGCGCTGGTTTCTGGCTCGGGCAACGTGGCCCAGTTCACCATTGAAAAGCTCCTGGAGCTTGGCTGTACCGCAGTGACCGTTTCCGACTCGTCCGGCTACATCTACGACGAGGCGGGCATTACCCGTGAAAAGCTGAACTTCATCATGCACCTGAAGAACGTGAAGCGCGGCCGCATCAAGGAATACGCGGAAAAGTATCCCGAGGCCGTATACACCGCCGTGGATCCCGCCCTGGACCACAATCCCCTGTGGAACCACAAGGCCGACTGCGCCTTCCCCAGCGCCACCCAGAACGAAATCAACGCGAAGGACGCCCAGAACCTGGTCAACAACGGCGTGTTCGTTGTCTCCGAAGGGGCCAACATGCCCACCACCCCGGAAGGCGTGGACATCTTCCTGAACAACGACATGCTCTACGGCCCGGGCAAGGCCGCCAACGCCGGCGGCGTGTCCGTCTCCGGCCTGGAAATGAGCCAGAACAGCATGCGTTTCAACTGGACCCGCGAGGAAGTGGACGACAGGCTGCGCATCATCATGAAGACCATCCACAAGAACTGCCTGGATACAGCCGAGCATTACGGCACCCCGTTCAACTACGTCAACGGCGCCAACATCGCCGGTTTTGTCAAGGTTGCCGACGCCATGCTGGACCAGGGCGTGGTCTGATGTCATACTGACCATACTCCGATGAACTATCGGGGGCGGCTTCGGCCGTCCCCTTTTTAACATCAAAGGCGGCACCATGAACCGAGGCTGGGACTTCTGCGCCATCGGCGGCTCCGAATCCAAGTTCAGGACCTACCACGATCTCATGGCCCACAAGGTCCGTGACATTCTGCTCATCTCCACGCCCTACGACGCCTGGGTCATGGAGGAGGACTGCAAGCTCTCCGAACGCATCGTCAGCGAATACCGGGGCCTCAACCTGAGCCATCCACCCCGCCTCACCTGGGTTTCCTCGGTGGCCGAAGCCCTGGCCAAGCTGGACGAGCGGCGCTACGACCTGGTCATTCACATGCCGCAGCTCCAGGACATGGAGGACGTCAACGCCGGGCGGGCCATCAAGGAAAAGGACCCGGCCATGCCCATCATCCTGCTGACTCACCGGGACGTGAACTTTCCCGAGGGCAGGCCCCCGTGGTTCGACCGCCATTTTGTCTGGTCCGGCGACGCCGACCTGCTGGTGGCCCTGGTCAAGCTCACCGAGGACGCCTGGAACGTGGATTTCGACACCCGGAGCATCGGCATTCGGGTCATCATCTTCGTGGAGGATTCGCCGCGCTACATCTCCTCGCTGCTGCCCATCCTGTACAAGGAACTGGTGCTCCAGACCCAGAAGGTCATCGAGGTGGGGCTGAACCAGGAGCACCGTCTCCTGACCATGCGCGCCCGGCCCAAGATCCTTCTGGCCGAGACCTACGAGCAGGCCGTGCAGCTCTTTCACACCTACGAGGAATTCGTGCAGGGCGTCATTTCGGACGTGCGTTTCCCCATGAACGGCAGCAAGGACCCCGAGGCCGGGGTGCGCTTTCTCAGGCAGGTCAAGGAACACCGGCAGGACATCCCCCTGCTCATGGCCAGCAACGAACCCCGGAACAAGGGCAAGGCCGCGCGCCTCCCCGCCTTTTTCGTGGACAAGAATTCACCGCTGCTCCTGGCCGACGTGCAGCGCTTCGTTTCGGACCAGCTCGGGTTCGGCGACTTCATCTTCCGCAGGCCGGACGGCACCGAGATCGCCCGTGCGGGGAGCCTCTACGTGCTGGAAAAGCTCATGCGGGTGGTTCCGGACGATGTGTTTCTGCGCCACTGCCGCGACAACGATTTCTCGCGCTGGTTCTTTGCCCGCACCGAGTTCGACCTGGCCTGCAAGGTGCGGCCCCTCACCGAACAGGACTTCACGGACGTGGACAACATGCGCACCTATCTTGTGGAGGATATCGGCAAGCGGCGCAAGGAACGGCAGAAGGGCGTCATCGTCAATTTCAATCCCAAGGACTTTGACCCGGCCACGGACTTCATGAAGATCGGGGAGGGGTCCCTGGGAGGCAAGGCCCGTGGCCTGGCCTTTCTCTTCGCCCTGCTGGACAGGGCCGAAGATCTGGAGACCAAGTTTTCCGGGCGCATGACCATTTCCGCCCCCAGGACCCTGACCATGGCCACCCAGTGCTTTGACGAGTTCGTGACCTTCAACGACCTCAAGTACCTGGCGGACAAGGACGTGGAGGACGGGGAGGTGGCGCGCATCTTCGAGCTGGCCGAGTTTCCGGGCTGGATCCGGGAACAGCTTCGGGCCTATCTCATGGAGATCGAGCATCCCTTGGCCGTGCGTTCATCCAGCCTGCTGGAGGATGCCCAGTTCCAGGCCTATGCCGGGCTGTACTCCACCTTCATGCTTCCCAACGACCACCCGGACATCGACTGCCGCCTGGACCAACTCGTCCATGCCGTGAAGATGGTTTTCGCCTCCACCTATTTCAAGGCTCCCAAGGCCTTTTCCCGGCGCGTAAACCTGCGTACGGACGAGGAGCGCATGGGTGTGATCATCCAGGAGATCGTGGGCGAGCGCTACGGCGACTATTTTTATCCGGCCATGGGCGGGGTGGCCCAGTCCTACAACTATTATCCCTTTGGCCGCATGAAGCCGGAGGAGGGGGTGGCCTCGGTGGCCATGGGCCTGGGCAAGACCGTGGTGGACGGGGAAAAATGCCTGCGCTTCTCCCCGCGCTATCCCAAGGTGCTGCCCCAGTGCCCCACCATGGAGGAGACCCTCAAGAACGCCCAGAACACCTTTTTCAGCCTGCATATGCCCGGGGAATGCACCGTCAAAAGTTTTCTGGAGGGAGAGAACGTGGTGCGGCGGGACGTGACCGAGGCCGAGGAGAACGGTCCCCTGTCCATGCTGGCCTCCACCTATCTTCCGGAACAGGGGATCCTGCGCGATACCGCTGCCGTGGACGGCCCCAAGGTCATGGTCTTCGCCCCGGTGCTCAAGCACAAGGCCGTTCCCCTGGCCGAGGTGCTCGGGGATGTGCTCGAGGTGGCTCAGGAGGCCATGGGCGGGCCCGTGGAGATCGAGTTCGCGGTAAACATGTATGCGGATGGGCGCACCCCGGAATTCTCGCTTCTGCAGGTGCGGCCCATGAGCGCCCTGGCCGATCTGCATCAGGTCACCATCGAGCCGGAGGATATGGAACGGGCGTTCTGCTATTCCGAACATGCCCTGGGCAACGCAGAGAAGAGCGACATCAGGGACATCGTCTACGTGCGGCCCGATGCGTTCGACGCGGCCAAAACCGAGCAGATCGCCCGGGAGATCGGGGAGATCAACGTCCGCATGGTGGAGCAGGGGCGCAAGTACCTGCTCATCGGGCCGGGCCGGTGGGGGTCTTCGGACCGCTGGCTTGGGATTCCCGTGGGCTGGGCCGATATTTCCGGCGTTTCAGCGATCATCGAGACCTGGTGCGAGGAACTCCGGGTGGAGCCGTCCCAGGGGTCGCACTTCTTTCACAACATCACCACCCTGGGGATCAACTACGTCATGGTGCCCCAGACCGGCGAAAGCCGCCTGGACTGGGACTGGATCACCTCGATTCCGGCCAAGCGGCACGGCGAGTTCCTGGCCGTGGCCGCCCTGGACGAACCCTGCACGGTCAAGGTGGATGGGCGTCAGTCCCGATGCGTCATGCTGCCCGGCTGATTTCATGTGGAGAACTGTCGTAAAAAAAGGCCTGCATCCCATGGGATGCAGGCCTTTTCATGTGTGTTGTACGCTGGCTAGTTCATCAGGTCCGTGCGCTCAATGACGATGTCGGCATTGGCGTGCAGGTCCTTCACGTAGGCATCGAACAGTTCCTGGGCGTAGATGCTCGTGGCCCGCTGGATCCAGGCGTTCTTTTCCTTGTCCCAGGCCTCTTCCGGAGCCGGGATGACCTGGATGCGGTTGGCGAGCACAAAGCCGTCGCCCGCATTGAAGACCTTGGGCAGCCAGCCGTCCTTTTCCGCGGCGAACACCGCGAAGGCGAGCTGGGGAGCCTGCGTCAGGCCCTTGATGGAGCCTTTGCGGTCAAAGGGTTCGGATTCCTTGATGTCCTTGGAGTAGGTCGCCAGGGCCTGCTCGGCCTGGTCGCCGGTCAGGGCCTCCAGGACCTCACCCGCCTTGGCCTCGGCCAGCTTGGCGGCCTCCTGCTTCTTGAGCTCGGTGACGATGAATTCCCGGACCTTTTCGATGGCCAGGGGCGCTGCCGGATTCTCATCCAGCTTCACTGCCAGCAGGTAACCGCCCTGGATGCTCAGGGGGGTCTTGGGGCTTTCGCCCTTGGCTGCGGCAAACAGGGTTTCCGCAGTGTCCGGGCTCATGCCGAAGACCTGCTGGACCTGGGCAGCGGAGACCAGCGGGGTCTTGGCCACGTCCAGCTTCAGTTCCTTGGCGATATCAGCCAGGCTCATGCCCGAGAACAGGCGGTCCATGGAGTCGTCCAGGAGGTCGGAGACCCTGTCGGAGGCCTTGTCCTGGGCGATCATGTCCTTGATGTCGTCCTTGACCTCGTCAAAGGAGAGCACCTTTGCGTCCTTGCGGTCCTCCACCTGGATGATGTGCAGGCCGAACTGGGTGCGGACCGGATCGGAAACCTTGCCCTTCTTGAGGGCGAAGGCGGCCTTTTCAAAGGCCGGGACCATGGCGCCGCGTCCGAACCAGCCCAGGTCGCCGCCCGAGGGGGCGGAGGGGCCTTCGGAGTATTTCTCGGCCAGCTTGGCAAAGTTCTTGCCGGAGCGGGCCTGGGCCAGAATGCCCTTGATCTTCTTTTCCGCCTTCTTCACCTCGGCCGGGGACGCGGTCTCGTCCAGGGCGATGAGGATATGGCGCGCCCGGACCTGTTCTTCCTGCTGGAAGGATTCCTTGTGGGCGTCGTAGTAAGCCTGGAGCTCCTCGTCGCTGACCTGCTGGAGGGCCGCGAGCTGCTGGGGAGTGAAGGCGATGTATTCAAAGGATGCGGTCAGGGGTTTCTGGAACTTGTCCAGGTTGTCCTGATAGAACTTCTGCACCTGGTTTTCGGTGACCTCGGCCTGGGCCATGAAGTCAGCGGTGTTGACCTTCAGGTACTTGATACGCGCGGTTTCGCGCTGCCAGTCGTAGATGGACCGGGCCTGTTCCGGAGTGGCCTGGGCGGTCTTGGTCACCAGGGCGTAGAGCTTGTGCTTGAGCACTTCCAGCTTGTAGTCCTGCTCGAACTGGGCGGGAGTCAGCCGCTGGGCGCGCAGCAGGGCCTCGTAGCGCTGCTGGTCGAAGGCTCCGGTGGGCCCGCGGAAGGCGGGCATGGTGCTGATGACCTTGTAGACCTCTTCGTCGGAAACGGAGATGCCCAGGCGTTTAGCTTCGTGGAGTATGAGGCGCGTGTTGATCAGTTCGTCGCGCACCATCTGCTTCACCAGCGGGCTGTTGAGCATTTCGGCGGTGAACTGCTTGTTGCTCCGCAGGTTTTCCACCAGGCGCGCCAGTGCGACGTCGAACTCCTGGCGGGTGATGGGATCATCATCCACATAGGCGAAGATCGGGTCGCCCTTGTCGTCGAAGCTGCTGACCCCGAAGGTGAGCACGAAGGCGAGAATGATGATGGCGAAGAGGATTTTGATAATCCAGCTCTGAGCGTTTTCGCGCATTATATCCAGCATTTGAACCCCAATACGTTTTAATCGATTACTGTTGACTCTGCCTGTTGCGGACCGCGTTCAACAGGCCACCTGATTGGATAATCTCTAGTTCCTTTTCGGTCAAATCATTTATGACCGGGATGGATTCGCCGCTGTCCGTGACCAGGGCCACGGTCTGGCCGGGTCTGATCTCGGTCGCGGGGATGGTCAGGCCCGTGCCCTGTTCCAGCCTGTCGTAGTCCGCCGGGTTTTCCAGCAGCAGCGGCAGGATGCCGAAGTTGACCAGGTTGGCGCGGTGGATACGGGCCAGGGACTTGACCACCACGGCCTTGACGCCCAGGTGGCGCGGGCCGAGCGCCGCATGCTCGCGGCTGGAGCCCTGTCCGTAGTTTTCCCCGCCCAGGATGACGCCCGTGCCGGCCTCCTTCATGCGGCCCACGAATCCTTCGTCCACGCGGGAGAAGATGTATTCGCTGATGGCCGGGATGTTGGAGCGCAGGGCCGTGATCTGCGGACCCGCAGGCAGGATGTGGTCGGTGGTGATGTTGTCCTCCACCTTGAGCAGCACCTTGGCCTTCACGCTCTGCGGCAGCGTTTCGAATTTTTCCAGGGCCACGATGTTGGGCCCGCGCAGCACTTCCACGCCGGAGCCGTCCTCGGGCGGGAACACGAACAGGTCGCGGATGCTCGGGACCGAGTCAGGCAGCTCCACGCGTTCGGGACGCTCGCCCCAGGTGGCCGGGTCCGTGAACTGGCCGTCCAGGGCCAGGCGCGCGGCGGTTTCGGCCGAAGCCAGGTAGACCTTGGCGTCCTGGGTGCCGCTGCGGCCCTCGAAATTGCGGTTGAAGGTGCGCACGCTCACCCCGGCCGAAGTGGGGGATCCGCCCATGCCGATGCACGGGCCGCAGGTGCATTCCAGCAGGCGCGCGCCCGCGTCCAGCAGCGGCTCGATGAGGTTTTCCGCGGCCAGCATCTTGACCACCTGCTTGGAGCCCGGGGAGATGAGCAGGTCCGTGCTCGGCGGAATGCGCTTGCCTTCCAGGATCTTTGCCGTGGTCTTGAGGTCCGCGTAGGACGAGTTGGTGCAGGAGCCGATGGCGCACTGGTCCACCTTGAGGCCGGCCAGTTCGCGCACGGGCACCACCAGGTCGGGCATGTGCGGCTGGGCCACCAGCGGTTCCAGGGCCGAAAGATCGATGTCCACGACCTCGTCGTACTCGGCGTCCGCGTCGGGCAGCAGCTCGGAGAAGTCCTCGGGGCGGCCCATCTGGGCCATGAAGCGCCGGGTTTGCTCGTCGCTGGGGAAGATGGAGGTGGTCGCCCCCAGTTCCGCGCCCATGTTGGTGATGGTGGCGCGCTCGGGAACCGTGAGTGTGGCCACGCCCGGTCCCGCGTATTCAAAGACCTTGCCCACGCCGCCCTTGACCGTGAGCATGCCCAGCAGCTTCAGGATCACGTCCTTGGCTGCGGCCCAGCCCTGGAGCCTGCCGGTCAGGTTGACCTTGACCACCTTGGGCATGGGGATGGAATAGGGCTCGCCCGCCATGGCCAGGGCCACGGAAAGGCCGCCCGCCCCCATGGCCAGGACCCCGATGCCGCCCGCGGTGGGGGTGTGGGAATCCGAGCCGATGAGCGTTGCGCCGGGCTTGGCGAAATTTTCAAGATGGAGCTGGTGACAGATGCCGGTGCCCGGAGGCGAGAAGATCACGCCGTAGCGCTGTGCCACGGTGCGCAGGTAGCGGTGGTCGTCCGGGTTGCGGAAGCCCATCTGCAGGGTGTTGTGGTCCACGTAGCTGACGGACAGATCGGTTTTGACGCGGTCCAGCCCGATGGCCTCGAACTGGAGGTAGGCCATGGTGCCGGTGGCGTCCTGGGTCAGGGTCTGGTCGATTCTCAGGTCGATTTCGCTGCCGGGGACCATGGAGCCGCCGAGAAGGTGCTTCTCGATGATCTTCCGGGTGATGTTCTTGCCCATGTGTTGCACTCCTATCAATCAATATACGGTAATCCCCTGCCGGTCGCCGAAACCGGCAGGGGAGGTGGTGTCTTTTCAGAACAGGAAACCGTCGGCCGGGCCGCCGGATGCGGCCTCGTTTTCGTCCATGCCGAGGTTGATGCGGTTGATCTTGTTCTGCCGGAACTTGATCTCCACGTCAAAGCGCAGTTTGTCCTGCTGGAGTCGGAAGATTTCCTCGTGGTGGCTGATGCCTTGTTTCGGATCTTCCGCAGCCATGAGCTCCTTGACGCGCGTCAGTGCCTTTTCCCTTTCCAGGGTGAACCGTGCGATCTCGGATTCCAGGACGTTCACATCGTCGGAAAGCCGGGCCGGTTCGCTATCTGACCTTGATGCGCCTGCGTTTTTCATTGGGATCCTCTTTGACGGGCTTCGGTTTCATGCGGCCCGTGGGAAGCGAGTTGTAGAAATTCCAGAACTGCGGCCACTCCGAGGTCACCTCGGTGTGGTTGGTCAGCGCGATCTGCGGCCGCACATAGGCCAGCAGGGCGCAGGCCAGGGTCCAGCCGATGCCCGGGCTGTCCCATGCGCCGCCCCAGTCCAGCCTGCTGGAACGCAGGGTCAGGGTCTCCTCGTCCGCGTCATAGTCCGCGTTCATGCGGTCCAGCAGCTCCACGGCCACCTCGGGCACCGGGCCGCCGGAGAGCACTGCGTTGCCGCTGCGCAGGCCGCAGGCCAGGGCCAGGGGATAGAGTTCCGGGTACACGCCGAGCTTGATCTCCGCGCCCCGGGGGACGTCGCCGCCCGTGGCCTTGATGCCGTCGTCGCCAGCCTCCAGGGTGACGCCCATGGACTCGAGGCTTTCGCGCACTACGGCCGCCTGGGCGGTTTCGGGCCAGGCTCCGGCTATTTCCACGAAACCGCCGGAAAAGGCGGGCAGGGCCAGCAGAGTGGAGGCAAGCTCCACGTCCAGGGGCAGTTCGGGAGCGGACGGGATTTCGGGGATGCCGTCGGACACGGTGCAGGTGTCCTTCTTGAGTTCCGCGTCAATGCCGCAGGCCCGGAGCACGCAGACCGCGTCTTCCACGGCCGGGCGATGCGCCGGGGCGATGCCCTTGATGGTCAAGCCGCCCGGGAAGCTCCAGGCCGCCAGGGCCAGGGCGCCGGTGAATTCGGCGTCGATGCCGGGGAGCATGGTCACGTCCTCGTCCATGGGGCCGCCGCTTTCCAACCGCGCGGGCAGGCCGGGGTTGTTGGGGTTCATGGTTGCGAGGCGCGCGCCCAGCTTGGGCAGCAGCTTGTTCAGCGGGCCCAGGTCCAGCATCTGCAGCAGGGGCTGGCCCGTGAACTTGCAGCGGCCCATGTAGCCCATGGCAAAGGTGAGCAGCAGGTAGAAATTCAGTTTGTCGCCGCCCGCGAAGATCATGGCGTTTTCAAAGGCCATGCCGTCGCCTTCCAGGATGCGAAGTGCGTTGTCCTGCCATTCGGAAGCCACACCAGCCTGGCTCAGCGCCTTGGCGAAGTCCTTGACCGATCCGGCTTCGGAAACGTTTTCAAGAGTGATGGATTGTCCCGCGGAAGCGGCCATGGCGGCCCACATGCAGGAGAGTCGGCGGGAACGGGGGCCGTCGATGCGCGCCTGGGCGGGCTCGCGGCCGGGGGCGAGGTTGTAGGCCCCTGTGGGGCTGGCGGTTCGGCCCTGCTGCAGGGCGAACTGGTTCAGAAGTCCGAATACCTGGCGGGAAAGGCGCGGATCCAGGCCGAGGCCTGTGCCGGCTTCCTCCCAGGAGGCGCGCAGCATTTTTTCGAGCTGCGGGTCCACCTTGGACATCTGTTTGGAGCGGCGCCAGGAGCCTTCCCTGCGCAGGATGGCCGCGCGCTGCTCGATAAAGGAGAGAATCTTCCGATCCATATCGGCAATTTCCCGATATCGCTTGTCTTTGACGATCTGAGACTTGCTAGTCTCTTCAGACATTTCTCTGGTCATTGGTCTTACCGTGTCTTCCTATGTGATTTTTCTTCCCCGCAGGGAAGGTAGACCCGTGTAGCCGGAAAAAGTCCGGGTGGCAAGCTTCGGAAGCATCAAATAAATGATTAAGGGAAAGCCGAGGGCGAAAAGTTCATGGATCCGGAAGGCGGCCCGGGACGTTCATGCCCGGCATCCTTCAAAAAAAGGGGGCAGCCGAATGGCCGCCCCCTCTGTATGATCGATGCTGAGGTAAGCGGTGCTTACTTCATGGTGGCGCCGGAAGCGGCCTTCTGCATCTTGACTTCGACCTTTTCGGTCAGGTTCTCGTAGTAGTCGCGGAGGATCACGAGAACTTCGTCACGACCGAAGTGATCCGGGATTTCTGCGCCTTCGGACAGGCCCTTGCGCAGCTTGGTGCCGGACAGGATGACGCGGTCTTCCTTGGTGTGCGGGCACGTACGCATGGAGGCCATGCCGTCGCACTTGTAGCAGTAGAAGGTCCAGTCGATCTTCATGGGCTTGCAGAGCAGAGCCTTGCCCGGTGCGGGGCAGGCTTCGGTCACGTACGGAATACGATCGAAGATGTCCTGAGCTTCGAACAGGCCGTAGAAGTCGCCGACGCCGGCGTGGTCGCGGCCGATCAGCATGTTGTTGATGCCGTAGTTCTGACGGAAGGTGGCGTGCAGCAGGCCTTCGCGGGGACCGGCGTAACGCATGTCGAGCGGGTAACCGGCGTTGATGACGTTGTCGGCAACGAAGTAGTTGTCGATCAGGGTCTGGATGCACTTGATGCGGACATCACCCGGGATGTCGCCCGGCTTCAGGTTGCCGATCAGGGAGTGGATGACGCAGCCGTCACACACTTCGATGGCGATCTTGGCCAGGAATTCGTGGGAGCGGTGCATGGGGTTACGCAGCTGCAGAGCGGCAACGTTGGCCCAGCCGCGCTTTTCCATTTCGTCGCGGATCTGCTTGGGGGTGAGGTAGACGCCCGGGAAACGCACGGCGTAGTCGCCTTCGGAGAGGACCTTGACGGGACCGGCCAGGTTGAACTTGCCCTGAGCCATGACCATCTGGACGCCCGGGTGATCTTCCATGGCGACTTCCCAGAACTTGTCGTCTGCGGAGTCTTCGCCGTCACCCTTGTAGACCATTTCGCATTCCCACTTCTTATCGGCGTCGGTCATTTCGTACTTTTCGGTGACCTTCATGGTGGCGTAAACTTCACCATTGTTCACCAGTGCGATTTCTTCGCCTTCCTTGATGGAGTCGTCATCGGTGTCCAGGGTGACCGGGACGGGCCAGAAGGTGCCGTCGGCCATCAGGAACTTTTCACAGACGCCTTTCCAGTCAGCCTTGGACATGAAGCCATCCAGCGGAGAGAAGCCGCCGATGCCCATCATGATCAGGTCGCCCTTGGCGCGGGCGGAAATTTCGAGCTTCTTCAGGCCTTCAGCCTTTTTCAGTTCTGCGTCGCGATCAGCGCCTTCCAGCAGACAGCAAACAAGACCTTTGCCTCCATGAGGGGGTACCAGCTTGGACATGTGTAAGCCTCCTAACACTCTTGATTTATTAAGGTTTAATAACCTAACAATTGTATGACCAGACTCCCACGTGGAGCAATTTCAGCCATACTTTTTCACCCGAATAAGGCAACCCTTTCTTGCAGTTTGTGAAAGTCGTGTCAAGCAGATTTTTCTCGGGCTGCAAGCCTCGGAATCACAGGCTAAATGGCGAAAACAGGCTCTTAGACTATATCAAAACAAAGTCTAGAAAGTCCGAAGAGACTCTTTTTGAAAAAAGCTATCAATTTCAGTAAGTTAATATTTTAGTGTTATTATATCTTTTCCTATTCAATTATTCCTTGCGGAAAAACGGCGGGATGAACTATGAGCCTTAGTGGTTTGCTTGGTGGTGCGCCGGTGTGGCGACGTAGTGTCTGATGAGAAAAAACCCTTTGTGGACAAGGCTTTTACGCACGACATCCCGTTTTGGCGCGGCTGCGTTCGAAGCTTGTTCAAAAATTCACTTTCACGTTGACATTGGCGTGCCGTCTTGCTACTTCGCAAACTCCACCTATGAGTTAGGTGGACACCAACACGGTAGAGGATGTCGGTAATTGTTTTCATCAATAAACCCTTTAGGAGGAGAAGTTATGCCGACCTTTGTTAACCCGGAAAAATGTGACGGCTGCAAGGGTGGCGAAAAGACCGCTTGCATGTACATTTGCCCCAACGACCTGATGATCCTGGATGCCGATGAAATGAAGGCATACAACCAGGAACCGTCCGCATGCTGGGAATGCTATTCCTGCGTGAAGATTTGTCCGCAGGGCGCCATTGAAGCACGCCCCTATGCTGACTTCGCACCCATGGGTGGTACCTCCATCCCCATGCGTTCCGCTGAAGACATCATGTGGACCATCAAGTTCCGTAACGGCAGTGTGAAGCGGTTCAAGTTCCCCATCCGCACCACCCCCGAAGGTTCCATCAAACCCTTTGAAGGCAAGCCCGAGCCGGGCGATCTCGAAAACGAACTGCTGTTCACCGAGACCGAACTGGTAGCGCCCAAGGAAGCCCTGGCCCAGAAGGCTGAAGTTTCCGACGCTGACATGACCCGCGTGTGGAAGGCCGGCGAACTGGAAGGTTAGTTCCTTCTAACTTATTCGCTACTTGCTTAACTGGTTTGATACACTGAACCGATAACAGTAGGAGGAAACTATGCCTCTGCTTCCCATTAAAGAAGCCCCTAAGGGTGTGGCCCTGGCCGAACCCGAAATCATTGAAAAAGACGTCGACATTTTGATGGTCGGCGGTGGTATGGGCAACTGCGGCGCCGCTTTCGAAGCTGTCCGTTGGGTCGAAAAAGTTGATCCGTCCATCTCCGTTCTGCTGGTTGACAAGGCTGCCCTCGAACGCTCCGGTGCTGTTGCACAGGGTCTGTCCGCAATCAACACCTACTGCGGTGAAAACGATGTTGACGATTACGTCCGCATGGTCCGCACCGACCTCATGGGCCTGGTCCGCGAAGACCTGATCTTCGACCTCGGCCGCCACGTTGACGATTCCGTTCACCTCTTCGAAGAATGGGGCCTCCCCGTTTGGGTCAAGAAAGACGGCAAGAACCTCGACGGCGCAAAAGCAAAGTCCGAAGGTCTTTCCATCCGCACCGGTTCCGCTCCGGTCCGTTCCGGCCGTTGGCAGATCATGATCAACGGTGAGTCCTACAAGTGCATCGTTGCTGAAGCCGCCAAGAACGCCCTCGGTGAAGAGCGTTACCTCGAGCGCGTCTTCATCGTGAAGATGCTCCTGGACGCCAACGAGCCCAACCGCATCGCCGGCGCTGTTGGTTTCTCCACCCGTGAAAACAAAGTGTACCTGATCCGTTGCAACGCCGCTGTCGTTGCCTGCGGTGGCGCCGTGAACGTTTACCGTCCGCGCTCCACTGGTGAAGGTATGGGTCGTGCTTGGTACCCGGTCTGGAACGCTGGTTCCACCTACACCATGTGCGCTCAGGTTGGCGCAGAAATGACCATGATGGAAAACCGCTTCGTCCCCGCCCGCTTCAAGGACGGTTACGGCCCGGTTGGCGCATGGTTCCTGCTCTTCAAGGCCAAAGCCACCAACTACAAGGGTGAAGACTACTGCGAAACCAACCGCGCAATGCTGAAGCCCTACGAAGATCGCGGCTACGCCAAGGGTCACATCATCCCGACCTGCTTGCGTAACCACATGATGCTTCGCGAAATGCGCGAAGGTCGCGGCCCGATCTACATGGACACCAAGACCGCTCTGCTGAACACCGTCAACGGTGACCTGACCAGCCCCGAGTGGAAGCACCTTGAGTCCGAAGCTTGGGAAGACTTCCTCGACATGTGCGTTGGCCAGGCCAACCTCTGGGCAGCCACCAACTGCGCTCCTGAAGACCGCGGTTCCGAAATCATGCCCACCGAACCGTACCTCCTGGGTTCCCACTCCGGTTGCTGCGGTATCTGGGCTTCCGGTCCGGACGAATCCTGGGTGCCTGACGAATACAAGGTCAAGGCTGACAACGGCAAGGTCTACAACCGTATGACCACCGTTAACGGCCTGTGGACCTGTGCTGACGGCGTTGGCGCCTCCGGTCACAAGTTCTCCTCCGGTTCCCACGCTGAAGGCCGCATCGTCGGCAAGCAGATGGTCCGTTGGGTTGTTGACCACAAGGACTTCAAGCCGACCCTGAAAGAAAACGCTGCCGACCTGGCCAAAGAGATCTACCAGCCTTGGGAAACCTACAAGGCCGGTGCTGCCATCTCCACCGACCCGGTCGTCAACCCGAACTACATCACCCCGCACAACTTCATGATGCGCCTGATCAAGGCCACCGACGAATACGGCGGCGGTGTCGCTACCCTGTACATGACTTCCAAGGCTCTGCTGAACACCGGTTTCTGGCTGCTCGGCATGCTGGAAGAAGACTCCAAGAAACTGGCCGCCCGCGACCTGCACGAACTGATGCGTTGTTGGGAACAGTTCCACCGCCTGTGGACTGTCCGCCTGCACATGCAGCACATCGAGTTCCGCGAAGAATCCCGCTACCCGGGCTTCTACTACCGCGGCGACTTCATGGGTCTGGACGACAGCAAGTGGAAGTGCTTCTGCAACTCCAAGTACGATCCCGCTACCGAAGAAACCAAGATCTTCAAGCGCGCGTACTACCAGATCATCCCTGCATAAGAGATGAGTTCCAAGGCGGCTGCGGCGAGACCGCAGCCGCCTTTTTACCTTTCTCAGACCTGGTGAAAATGGTCTGAATCCAGGCTGGAACAGGGGATTTCCAGTCTGGGTTTAGGCCATTTTGTTGGCTGAGCCTCAACATCATTAGGGAGGAGTGTGAGAATGTCGAATAACAGTATTCTCGTTGTAGGCGGAGGATTCGCTGGAATCACCGCCGCCCTCGAAGCCGCCGAAGTAGGGCACGAGGTGTACATTGTAGAGACCAAACCCTACCTCGGTGGGCGGGTGGCGCAGCTCAAGCACTATTTTCCGAAGATGTGTCCTCCTTCCTGCGGCCTGGAAATCCAGTTCCAGCGCATCAAGAAGAATCCCAGGGTCAAGGTTTTCACGATGGCCGAGGTCGAGTCCGTGTCCGGCGGTCCCGGTAACTTCGATGTGAAAATCAAGCAGAACCCGAGGTACATCAACGAAAAATGTACTGCCTGCGGCGAATGCGCCAAGGCTGCAAGCACCACCGTTTCGAGCGAATTCGATTTCGGTACCGGTAAGCGCAAGTCCGCTTACATCACCCATCCGTTCGCGTTCCCGCAGCGTTATGTCCTGGACAAGGACGCTTGCGATGCAGGGGAACTGGAAGCCATCAAGAACGCATGTTCTTACGGCGCCGTGAACCTGGACGACAAGGAACGGGTTTTCGACCTCAAGGTCGGCTCCGTTGTATGGGCCACCGGCTGGAAGCCCTACGACCTGTCCAACCTGGACAACCTGGGCGGCGGCACGCTGGCCAACGTTGTCAGCAACATGCAGTTCGAGCGCCTGGCCGCGCCCAACGGTCCCACCGGCGGCAAGATTGTCCGCCCCTCGGACAAGGCCGCGCCCAAGCGCATCGCCTTTGTGCAGTGCGCGGGCTCCCGCGACCAGAACCATCTGAACTACTGTTCCTACATCTGCTGCATGGCTTCCCTGAAGCACGTGCGCTACCTGCGTGAACAGTATCCGGATGCGTCCGTCACCGTTTACTACATCGACCTTCGTACCCCGGGCCGCTACGACAAGTTCAAGGCCATGACCGAAAAGGATCCGAAGCTGAGCCTGGTCAAGGGCAAGGTCGCCGCCATCGTCGAAGACGGTTCCAAGAACCCCATCGTCACCGTCGAAAACGCCGTCACCGGCATCAAGAGCGACGAGCAGTTCGACATGGTGGTGCTGGCCACCGGCATGCAGCCGAGCATGGCCGGCGCACAGGTGCCTGCAGGCGCCCCCATGGACGAAGAAGGCTTCGTTGTCGGCGGGGACGAGCAGGGCATTATCGCCGCTGGTTGCGCCAAGCAGCCGCTCGACGTCATGAAGACCGCCCAGTCCGGCACCAGCGCCGCGATGAAAGCGATCCAAACCGTTGTTGGGAGGTAATGAGAAATGGCTGAAAAGCTTGGTGTATATATTTGTGGAGGCTGCGATATCGGGGCCAATCTCGATATCGATGCCCTTGCCGAATTCGCGCAGAACGGCAGGCATTCTTCCCTGGTGAAGGTGGCCAAGTCCAGCCAGGTGCTCTGCAGCCCGGAAGGCAAGGCCATGATCGAGGCCGACATCGCCGAGCACGAGCTCGACGGTGTTGTCTGCTGCGCCTGTTCCCCGCGCGTGAAATGGGATGTGTTCAAGTTTGACGGCCCGACCCAGGTCGAGCGCGTCAACCTTCGCGAACACTGCGTCTGGTCTTTCGAGGACGATCCGAAGCTGCCCGGTCAGATGGAAGTCATCGCCAAGGACTACGTCAACATGGGCATCGCCAAGATCAACGGCAGCAAGAATCCCGATCCCGAACTGCCCACCACCGTCAAGACCGTCATGGTCATGGGCGGCGGCTTCACCGGCCTCAACGCCGCGCTGAACGCAGCCTCCCTCGGCTACGACGTGGTCCTGGTGGAAAAGGACGGCAAGCTGGGCGGCAAGGCCGCCGGCTTCAAGGCCTCCTTCCCCCTGGCCTACCCCTATGACCGCACCCAGGAAACCGGTGTGGAGGCCCTGATCGCCGAAGTCGAAGGCAACGGCAAGGTCAAGGTCTTCAAGGGCACCACGGTCAAGACCGTGGAAGGCGCTCCGGGCAACTACAACGTGACCCTGGCCAACGGGGAAAACTTCGAGATCGGCTCCATCGTGCTGGCCACCGGCTGGGTGCCCGGCGATGCCAAGTATCTCGCTCCCCTGGGTTACGGCAAGATCAAGAACGTCATCACCACCAAGGAATTGGAAGAAATGGCCGCCGCGGGCAGCCTGGGTTCCAAGACCGTGTGCTTCATCTGCGATCCCGGCAAGTTCATGGAAAGCGTTTCCTACGTGGCTGGCGAAGCCTGCGAGCCCGTGGAAGAGCTGCCCTGTGACGAAACCGCCGAAGGCGCGGACGAAGAGTGCGAATCCTTTGCCTACTCGAACAAGGAATCCGCCAAACACCTGGCCTACAGCTCCGAGCTGACTTCCCTGGTGGCCCTGAAGCAGGCCAACTACGTCGCCGATGCCGGCGGCATGGCCTATATCCTGTACGACCACATGATGGTCCCGGGCATCAATGAGCAGTACTACAAGGCTGCCCAGGACAACCCGGCCGTCATGCTTTCCAAGGCCGAGGTCGTGGCTGTCAAGGAAGAGGGCGGCTCCCCGGTTGTGGTGGCCAAGAACACCCTGCTCGGCGACAGCATCGAGATCGCCGCGGACATCGTGGTCCTGCCCACCGCAATGGTGCCGACCACCGCTGCCGACCCGACCATCAACCTGGTCTACCGCCAGGGCCCGGCATTCCCGGACCTGGAACTCTTCGACGGTTTCGCGGACTCCAACTATGTCTGCTTCCCGTACGAAACCCGCCGCACCGGCGTGTACGCCGCAGGCGCGGTTCGCCAGCCCATGGGCCTGGGCCTTGCCCGGGAAGACGCCGCTGGCGCGGCCCTCAAGGCCGTGCAGTGCATCGAATCCGCCAACCACGGCGTTGCAGTGCACCCGCGCTCCGGCGACCTGAGCTTCCCCATCTTCAACTTCACCCGCTGCACCCAGTGCAAACGGTGTACGGAAGAGTGCCCGTTCGGCGCCCTGGATGACGATGAAAAGGGAACTCCGAAGCCGAACCCCACCCGCTGCCGCCGTTGCGGTACCTGCATGGGTGCGTGTCCGGAACGCGTCATCTCCTTCGACAACTACAACATCGGCCAGATCGGCATGACCATCAAGCAGGTCAACGTCCCCGACAAGATCGAGGAAGGCGGCCCGCGCATCATCGTTCTCACCTGCGAAAACGATGCTTACCCGGCTCTGGACATGGCCGCCATGCGTGGCCGTAAGTGGAACCCGTACGTGCGCTTCATTCCGGTGCGCTGCCTCGGTTCCGTCAACGCCATCTGGGTTGCCGACGCCATGAGTAAGGGCGTGGACGGCGTGATGATGCTTGGTTGTAAGTATGGTGATGACTACCAGTGCCACTTCATGAAGGGCTCCGAGCTGTGCAGCCGCCGCAAGGAAAACATTGCGGAATCCCTTGGCCGCCTCGGCGTCGAGCCCGAGCGTGTGGAACAGTACGAACTGTCCATCGACGAGTACGACAAGGTACCCGGACTGATCGAGGACTTCGTTTCCAACATCACCACCAACTTCGGCCCCAACCCCTTCAAGGGCTACTAGGAGGTACGGACCATGTCGAACAACGTCAGGGTACAACCGGACCTGAAATTCGTAAAAGAGTTGCAGGCAGTTGGAGGGGATTCCCTCAAGAAATGCTACCAGTGCGCGACCTGCAGCGTGGTCTGCCCGCTGTCCCCGGCTGACAGCCCCTATCCCCGCAAGGAGATGGTTTGGGCGCAGTGGGGTCTCAAGGACCGCCTGGTCAACGATATTGATATCTGGCTCTGCCACAACTGCGGAACCTGTTCCGACCTGTGCCCCCGCGGCGCAAAGCCGGGCGACCTGCTGGCCGCCCTGCGGAACATGGCCTACCGCCAGATGGCTCCTCTGGGCTTCATCGGTAAACTGATGTCCAACCTCGGCGGGACCCTGATCCTCGCCCTTGTCCCGGCCGTCCTTTACCTCTTCTTGTGGTCCCTGCAGGCAGCCAAGTTCGGCAGCGCCTTCCCGCTGTTCGCCGCTGACGGCGCACACGGCTGGGTGCCCGCCGCGGACGGCGCCGTCATTTACGGCGGCCTGTTCCCGGGCGACTTCTTCATCGACCCCATCTTCGGCGCAGTGTTCGCCTTCATGGCGTTCTGCTTCTTCGCTGGCGTGAAGAAGCTGCTGGCGGGTCTGAAGAGCTCCCCGGCAGTGTACGACCTCACCGGCGCCGAGAAGCCCGGCTTCCTGGCCGCCTTCATCGACACCCTCAAGAACGAGGTCCTGCAGCACACCCAGTTCAACGACTGCGGTGAAGACGCTGCCGACGCCAAGCGTTCCTTCGGCCACAAGATGCTCATGTACGCGTTCATCATCCTGATGTTCGTCACCGGCGTCGTGGCTACCGGACACTGGTTCGGCGCCTGGTTCCTGGAGCACATCATGGGTCTGGAAATCGGTCCCGTGAAGCTGCTCTCCCTGCTGGGTTCCACCCCGATGCCGCAGCACAGCGTCATCAAGGTGCTGGCCAACCTCGGCGCGATCATGATGGTCTACGGCCTGTGGCAGCTGACCCAGCGCCGCAAGTCCCTCGACCCGAAAAAGCAGGGCTCCAGCTTCTACGACTGGTACCTGCTGCTGGTGATCTGGGCCATCGCCCTCACCGGTATCGGCTCCGAGATCTTCCGGCTGCTGAATATCGCTGTCCTGGCGTACCCCACCTACTTCCTGCACCTGGTGGCAGTGTTCATGCTGCTGGCATACCTGCCCTGGTCCAAGTTGGGCCACCTGGTTTACAGGACTGTGGCTCTGTCCTACGCCAAGACTATTGGTCGTATCCCCATGGGCGCCGCGAAGTAAGGCTGCATGGGATTGGAAATATTAGAAAGCTATTCTCTTAAGGAGGATTGAAATGGCTGAAGCTAAAGTTTTTCCGATGAACACCTTCGTGTCCGTCCTTCGCGGCCAGGCTGCTGACGCTTCCCAACTGGAAATGCTCGCCTACCTGCTGCAGGTCGATGTGGTGGACGCCGACGTTGCCCCCGTGGCACAGGCCCTGTGCAAGGCTTACATCTATGAAACCGAGCCCGCACTGACCAAGTATGCCGAAGGCGATATCGCCAAGCTCGGCAACCAGATCAAGATCGCTCCCATGGGCGACCCGGCCGCCGCACAGGCTGTGCTGGAAGCCATGGTGACCATGAAGGCTGAAAACGTCGCCGCCAAGGCCGATCTGGCCAAGGCCAAGGACGACGTTGCCGCCAAGGACAAGGAAATTGCCGACATCAAAGCCAAGCTGAAGACCTTCGAGGCTGCTTCCGCCGGTGCTGAAAAGGCCATCCTGAGCTCCAATACCAAGATCGACGAGCACATCAAGAAACTCAACGATCTGCTGGCCGAAGTGGAAAAGGTCAAGAAGGAAGGCGTTGTGGTGGCCGGTGTGGCCGCTGCCGACGGCGCAGCCCCCGCGGGCGATGCTGCCGCTTCCGGCGCTTCCGGCGACGCCCCCTCCACCGGCGGCGAGCCCGAAGCCGACTTCGGTTTCGGCTCCAACCCCTTTGCCGACTCCGACTGGTAGTCGAAAGGGCGCATTGGCCGCTTCGGCGGCGTTTGATGCATGCATGTCCCCCAGCCTTCGGGCTGGGGGACTTTTTTTTCGGAAAGCCGGGCGGGGGATCCGAAAGCCCCTCCCGGCAGGGCGTTCAAACGGGCGTTGGCCGAATATCATGATTGCGCATTTTCAGGGTGCTGTTTTGCCTGAAAAGAACATTTGACCCCCCTGGATTGAGGGTGGCGACGACAAATGTGTTTGATTGGGCGATCAGTCAATGGAATGTTCGGTCTGATTAGGGTGCGAACAGAATGATTTTACAAAAAAAGTATTCTTTGCTGATTATTGTGCGTTATAGGTGGGGTATTGCGCGAATTTAGCAAGACAAACTGCCGATATGCCAAAAAATATTTTTCATCTTGTTTTTTTTTGATATTTTTCGTAAAGCTAACAGTTAATTATGGCAAATCTCACTCTTTCAGACATTAGTGTTCGGTTTGGCGGGCTTCAGGCGCTCACAGACGTGAATTTCTCCGTTCAGGAAGGAGAGATCGTCGGCCTGATCGGCCCCAATGGTGCTGGCAAGACCACCGTGTTCAACGTCATCACGGGCGTGTACAAGGCATCGGACGGCCAGGTGAGTTATGACGACAAGGTCATCACCGGGTTGCGTCCCTATCAGGTGCTTTCCATGGGCATTGCCAGGACCTTCCAGAATATTCGTCTATTCCAGAACATGACCGCGCTTGAAAACTGCATGGTGGCGCAGCACAGCCGCAGCAGGGCGGGCGTGTTCCGGGCGATATTCCGCACTCCCGGCCAGAAGCGGGAAGAGAAACGCATCGCGGAGAAATCCTTGGAGGCCCTGCGTTTCATGGGACTGGCCGACTATGCGGACGAGGTGGCCTCCAATCTGCCGTACGGGCACCAGCGCCGCCTGGAGATCGCCCGTGCATTGGCATCCGAACCACACACCATCCTGCTGGACGAGCCCGCCGCCGGGCTTAATCCCGCCGAAAGCCATGAGCTGATGGAGACCATCGGTCGCATTTCCGAGCTGGGCATCAACGTGCTCATGGTGGAACACGACATGAAGGTCGTCATGGGCATCTGCAGCAGGATAGTGGTGCTGGACCATGGTGTGATGATCGCCGAGGGGAAACCGGAGGAGATACAGAGGGACCCGAAGGTGATCGAGGCATATCTCGGCCAATAACCACCTTGGCTGGAAACCATTAACCACGGGAGTGCTGTAATGAAACGCATCTTGGCATTGATACTCGTGCTGGCCATGACCCTGGCCGCCGCCTCCGCCTTTGCGGAAACCCTGAAACTCGGGAGCATGAGTCCCCTGACCGGCCCCTACGCAGCCGACGGCAACGACATTGCAAACGGTGTGCGCACCGCCATTGAAGTCACCAAGGCCGACGGCGGCATCCCCGGCTTCGACGACATCACCCTGTCCGCACAGGACACCGCATGCGACCCCCGCCAGGCCGTTGCGGCAGCCAACAAGCTCATCAACGATGAAGTGGTGGCCGTCATCGGCGCCTACTGCTCCAGCGCCACCCTGCCCGCATCCGAAACCCTGGATGAGGAAGACATCATGATGCTGACCCCGGCTTCCACCAACGAGAAGGTGACCGAGCGCGGCCTCAAGAACATGTTCCGCACCTGCGGCCGCGACGATGACCAGTCCAAGGCCGCCGTGCGCTTCATGAAGGATTTCGTCAAGGCCAAGAGCATCTACCTGGTGGACGACAAGACCGCGTACTCCCAGGGCCTGGCCGACAACGTGGAAAAGGCGAGCCCCGCCGCCGGCATCAAGGTGCTGGGACATGACCATGTCAACCAGGGCGACAAGGACTTCTCCGCCGTGCTGACCAAGGTCAAGGCCGCCAACCCGGACGTCTTCTACGTCTCCCTGCAGAACTCCGCCACGGGCGCGCTCCTGGTCATCCAGGCCAAGCGCATGGGCATCGACGCCGTGTACCTGGCCCAGGACGCCGTGTACCACCCGCAGCTCATCGAGATCGCCAAGGACGCAGCCAACGGCATGTACCTGACCTTCGGTTACGTGGACACCGAGGCATCTTCCTACCAGAAGTTCATCAAGGCCTACGAACCCAAGTACGGCAAGCCCGGCGCATATTCCGCCTATGCCTACGACTCGGCCATGGCCTACCTGGCCGCAGTGAAGAAGGCCGGCTCCACCGACCTGGACAAGGTCCGCGCAGCCCTGCTGTCCCTGGAGATTGACGGCGCTTCCAAGAAGTTCAAGTACCTGGAAAACGGTGATTCCGGTTCCAACTACATCATTCGCCAGATCCAGAACGGCGAATACATCAACTTCTGGAACGCCCAGACCGGTGAAAAGTACTAGCTGAAGCTTGATACGCGGGGCCCCGCCGGGCCCCGCCAACACTTTTTCGCAAGAGATTCCATGGACTACTTTCTGCAACAGCTCATCAACGGTATCACCCTCGGCGGGGTCTACGCCCTCATCGCCCTGGGCTATACCATGGTCTACGGCATCATCCAGTTGATCAACTTTGCCCACGGCGAATTCTTTGCAGCGGGCGGGTACATGGGTGTGATCATCATCAGCTACCTGGCGGCGCAGGGGGTGAGCCCGGTGCTGTGCATCGGCCTGGGCCTGGGCCTGACCATGGCCTACTGCGCCCTGCTGGCCATGGCCGTGGAAAAGGTGGCCTACAAGCCCCTGCGCAGCAGTTCGCGCCTGTCCGTGCTGCTTTCGGCCCTGGGCATGTCCATCTTCCTCCAGAACGGCCTCATGCTCACCCAGGGCGTGTACGACAAGGCCTATCCCACGGAGATGACCGCAGGGGGCTTCGAATTCGGCAATGTGGTCCTTTCCTACATGCAGATCTACATAGTCCTCATCACGGCCGGGCTGCTGGTGGCCCTGAACCTGCTCGTGTTCAAGACCCGCATCGGCAAGGCCATGCGCGCCACGGCCCAGGACAAGATCATGTCCGCGCTGGTGGGCATCAATTCCAACAAGATCATTTCCCTGACCTTTGCCATCGGCGCGGGGCTGGCCGCGGCAGCGGGCATCATGGTCGGATTCTATTACGGCTCGGTGAACTATTCCATGGGCTTCGTGCCCGGCATCAAGGCCTTTGCCGCAGCAGTGCTCGGCGGCATCGGCAACATCACCGGCGCCATGATCGGCGGCCTGGTCATCGGCATGGTCGAGATTTTCGCCGCAGGCTATCTTTCCAGCGAATACAAGGACGTGTTCGCCTTCATCATTCTGATCGCGGTCCTGTACTTCAGGCCCACCGGCATCATGGGAGAGAACGTCGATGATACAAGAGTTTAAGAAAAGGTGGGCCTCCTTCGGGATCGGCCTCATCTGGCTGTTCATCATCCTGTGGCCGCTCCTGGGCATCAAACCGGAAGGCTTCGAGTTCGGTCCGACCATCGCCCTGTGGAGCAAGCTGGCCGTGGCCGCCCTGTGCATCATGATCGTCTACGAACTGAACATACGCGGGGTGTTCGACGGGGCCAAGAAGGTGGGGGCGTCCCTCGCCGACGGCACCCAGAAGGTCTATTCTGCCGTGCCGCAGTGGATTCCCATCCTCATGGTTCTGGCCTTTGCCCTGGCCTTCCCGGCCATGACCGGCCGCTACGGCCATGATGTGGCCTGCAACGTGCTCATCTACGTCTGCCTGGGGCTGGGCCTGAACATCGTGGTGGGCCTGGCCGGTCTGCTGGACCTGGGCTACATCGCCTTCTACGGCGTGGGGGCCTATACCTACGCGCTGCTGTCCATCCACTTCCAGCTTTCCTTCTGGATGAGCCTGCCCATTGCCGGCTCCCTGGCGGCCATTGCCGGCTGCATCATCGGCTACCCGACCCTGCGCATGCGCGGGGACTATCTGGCCATCGTCACCCTGGGCTTCGGGGAAATCGTGCGGCTCATCCTCAACAACTGGATGGAGCTGACCAACGGCCCCAACGGCCTGTCCGGCATCCAGCGGCCCGGCCTGTCCTGGCTGGACCCCACCAACGGGTTTTCCCTGGAGCACCTCTGGGTCAAGAAGGTCTGGATGTACTACTACGTGATCCTGTTCATCGCCATCTGCACCATTATCGCGGTCTACCGGCTCAACTATTCGCGCATCGGGCGCGCCTGGGAGGCCATCCGCGAGGACGAGACCGCAGCCGAACTCATGGGCGTGAACACCTTCCTGCTCAAACTGCTGGCCTATGCCTCGGGCGCGGTGTTCGCCGGATTTGCCGGGGCCTTCTTCGCCTCCCGCATGCGTTTTGTCAGCCCCGAGTCCTTCACCTTCCTGGAGTCGGCCATGGTGCTGGCCATGGTGGTGCTCGGCGGCATGGGGTCCATTCCGGGGGTCATCCTCGGGGCCCTGGCCCTCATCGCCCTGCCCGAGGTCTTCCGCGAGTTCGACCTTTACCGCATGCTGGTCTTCGGCGGGGTCATGACCCTGATGATGCTGGTGCGTCCCAAGGGTATCTGGCCCGCCAAGCGGGTGGGCCGCCGGTCCGAGGAAATGGATTAGTTCTCAAGCCAACTGGATATGAAGAATATGAGCGACAGCAAAGAAGTCATTCTCGAACTCAGGGACGTGACCTCGGCCTACGGCAACATCGAGGCGCTCAAGGGCATCTCCCTGAAGGTGCACAAGGGCGAGATCGTTTCCATCATCGGCGCCAACGGCGCGGGCAAGTCCACCACGCTGATGACCATCTGCAACATCGTGCACGCCAGGAAGGGGGACATCCTCTACCGGGGCGAGCGCATCAACGACGTGGGTTCGGACGTGCTGCCCTCCATGGGCCTGTGCCAGGTTCCCGAGGGGCGGCGCATCTTCCCGCGACTGACCGTCACCGAGAACCTGGAGATGGGCGCGTTCTTCCGCAAGGACCCGGCAGGGATCAAGGAGGACATGGAGCGGGCCTTCGAGTTCTTCCCCAAGCTGCGTGAACGGCGCAGGCAGCTGGGCGGCACCCTTTCCGGCGGCGAGCAGCAGATGCTGGCCATCGGGCGGGCCATCCTGAGCCGCCCCAAGGTGCTGCTCCTGGACGAACCGTCCATGGGCCTAGCCCCGCTCATCGTGCAGCAGATCTTCAGGATCATCGAGGAAATCAACAGCCAGGGCGTCACCGTGCTCCTGGTGGAGCAGAACGCCAACCTGGCCCTGCAGGCCTCCGGCCGGGGCTATGTCCTGGAAACCGGTTCCGTGGTCATGGAGGATGACGCCAAGGCGTTGCTCAACAACGAGGACATCCGCAAGGCCTATCTGGGCGAATAGCTCCTTTTTTGCCGCAATGACGATTGGGCCGCTCCTTTGGGGCGGCCTTTTGTTTTTCCGGGGAAAAGGGGATTCTAATTGCAGCCTGTGGCTTTCGGTGGAAAAAAGGATAGTAGGGGAGCATGTCCTGTCCGCTGGAAGGGGGCGGACAGGCAAACTGCACGGAGCGTGACATGCAGGTCCTGGCAAAACGCCTTCAGGAAAAGGAAGCGTGGCTTATGCAGCGCATCCTTCATTATGCCAAGGAATACGGGTACACACCTTATACCTCGACCCTGGTGGAGGCCTGGCAGGTTTCCATTTCCGGGCTCACGGACGCCATAGTCAGCCAGATAGAATCCAAGGGCGGCGCGTTGCCTCCGTTCGGAGCGGGCGACAATTTCACGGGCGACCCCATTGCCCGTTTCGGGGTTCTGGAAGGGCAGCGGCACCGGGAGCGGGGCATCCCCATCGGCATGTTTCTCGGCCTGCTCAAGTATTACCGGCAGACCTATCTCGATTTCGCGGACCAGTTCTTTGCCGAATTCCCCAGCCTTCCCGACTACAGGCGTTTCGTCATCGGCTGCTTCGACCGGTTCGAGCTGGGCATCAGCGTGGAATGGACCGGCAAGGAGGACCGGGAGTTCATCGCCGAGTTGCAGCACAAGAACCGCCAGGTCACCAATCAGAAAAACCAGTTCATGACCGTGCTGGAAAGCCTGCGCTCTCCGGTGTTCCTGCTGGACGAGAACAACCTGGTCATGCACATGAACGAGGCCGGGGCCAGGCTTTGCGCCGATGAGGCCGGAAAGGGCCCCCTGCATTACGGCGGCGTGGATCATGCCGGGGATGTGGAGGAGCAGTCCTGGATGGGCAGGCCCGTGGAATCCCTGCTGCCCTTCATGGATGCGCTCCGGTTCGGGCCGCGTTTCGGCCAGCAGAAGTCGTTCGAGCAGCAGGTCGAGGTCCGGGGCGAGCTCCGCACCTACAACGTGGACTGGAGTTCCATGGTGGACGTGTCGGACAAGTTTTCGGGTTCGGTGCTCGTGTTCAACGACGTTACCCGGCGCAAGAACGTGGAAGGGCAGTTGCGCCAGGCCAAGGCGGAACTGGAACAGCGGGTTGAGGAGCGCACCGAGGAATCGCGCGAGGCCCACCGCAAGCTGCAGGCCATCATGGACTTCAGCCCCATGCTTATTTCCATTTTCGACAACGAGGGCCGCTACCTTATGGTCAACAAGGCCTGCAGCGACGTCATCGGGCTGCCCGGCACGGAAATCGTGGGCAAGACCTTTGCGGACCTGCTGCCCGTGGAGGTGGCGCGGACCTTCCATGCCCGCCTGGCCAAGCTGACCGGTTCCCAGCAGTCCATGATGGTGGACGACTGCATCGATGTGGGCGGCAGGAAGAATTATTATTCCACCAGTCTTTTCCCCCTGTTCAACGACCTGGGGCAGGCCTACGCCTTTTGCGGCATTTCCGTGGACGTGACCCTGCGCAAGCGCGCGGACGAGTCCTTTGCCAAGGTGAGCCAGCAGAACGCCATGATCCTCAATGCCGCGGGCGAGGGGATCTTCGGCATCGGCGTCAACGGGCGCATCACCTTCGTCAATCCGGCGGCGGCGGCAATGCTGGGCTGGGACGCCCTGGAGCTCACCGGCAAGAGCTCCCACAAGGCATGCCATCATACCCACCTGGGCGGCAGTCATTACCCCGAGGAAAGCTGCCCCATCAGCAGGACCCTGGCAACGGGCAAGCCGAGTCGCGGGCGCAATGAATATTTCTGGCGCAAAGACGGCACCAGCTTCCCGGTGTCCTACAAGTGCATGCCCATTGTGGAGAAGGGGCGCGTGTCCGGGGTGGTGGTGACCTTCAGCGACATCAGCGAGCAGAAGCGCATTGAGCGCGAACTGATGGAGGCCCGGGACCGGGCAGAGATCGCCAGCGAGGCCAAGAGTCAGTTCCTGTCCAACATGAGCCATGAACTGCGGACGCCGCTCAACGGCATCGTGGGCATGGTCCAGCTGCTCCTCGGCCAGGAGCTGGATCCGGAGCATCGCGAATACCTGGAAATGCTCAAGCTGTCTTCGGACAAGTTGCTCGAGCTGCTCAAGAACCTTTTCGACCTGTCCAGCATCGAGTTTGGGCGCATGGAGCGCCGGGACAGCGAATTCGGGCTGCGCAAGAGCCTGGAGCCCATGCTGGCCACCGCCTCGGTGCAGGCCAAGCTCAAGGGGCTAGATTTCAACGTCTTTTACGACAAGTCTTTGCCGACCCAACTGCATGGCGACATCCTGCATCTCAAGCAGGCGCTCATCAACCTGCTCAAGAATGCGGTCCAGTACACCTTTGCCGGGGAAATATCCCTGCGGGTCCAGGACGCGGGCAGGGAGGCCGGAGGCGTCCGGCGCATCCGGTTCATTGTCTCGGATACGGGCATCGGCATCCCCCCGGACAAGCAGCTTTCGGTCCTGGAGAACTTCGCCCTGGGCGAGCATTACATGACCAAGCGGTACAGCGGTTCCGGGCTGGGGCTGAGCATCGCGGCCCGGCTGGTGGACCTGCTCGGCGGCAGTCTCTACCTGTGCAGCGAGGTGGGCGCCGGGAGTTCCTTTGCCTTCACCCTGGAAATGCGCGAGTGCCCGAGCCGGATTTCCGCCGGGCTGGTGGAACAGCTCAGCCAGACCACGGTGCCCATGCATATTCTCTATGTGGAGGATGAGGACGCCAACCAGCTTCTGGTCAAGACCCTCCTGGACCGGGCCGGGCACAGCGTGGAGGTGGTCCCCAACGGGGCCGAGGCCCTGGAGGCCCTCTCGCACAAGGAGTACGACCTGGTGCTCATGGACATTCAGATGCCAGTCATGGACGGCCTGGAGGCCACCCGGCGCATCCGTGAAATGTCCCTCAACGTGCCGGTCATCGCCCTGACCGCCTATGCGGGCGACGAGGACCGCGAACGCTTCGAGGCCGTGGGCATGGACGGGCTGCTGCACAAGCCCCTGGAGATTTCCCAGCTCATGAAGACCCTGGCCTACCACGGGGAAAGGCGTCATTAGATTTCCGGAAATTGCCGGTTACAGTGGAAGGCCGCGCCGCTTTTGCGGCGCGGCCTTCCTTGTCACGAGGGGTGTCTGTCTTACTTAGAACTTTTCAAAGTCGTCGTCCGACATGTCCATTTCCAGGGCCACGCCCTTGCCCGCGTCAGGGGCCGCCGCAGAGCGCTTGGGGGCCGCCGGGGCGGCTTTCTTCTTGGGCGGAGCCGCCGGAGGCAGCTGTTGCTGCTTGCGCTGGGCCTTCGGGGCCTGGCGCAGCGGGGTTGCCCTGCCGCCGCCGTCCACCTTGAAGAAGGAGATGATGTGCTGCAGTTCACTGGCCTGGTCCGCCAGGTCGTGGGAGGTGGAGGCCATCTCCTCGGAGGCCGAGGCGTTTTGCTGCACCACATGATCCAGCTGCTGCAGCGCCGAGTTGATCTGGTCCGCGCCGCTGTTTTGCTCGCTGCTGGCCACGGATATCTCCTGGATCAGTTCCGCGGTCTTCTGGATGTCCGGCACCAGGGAGCTGAGCATTTCCCCCGCCTTTTCGGCCACGGCCACACTGTTGGAGGAGAGCTCGCTGATCTCGGCGGCCGCGGCCCCCGAGCGTTCGGCCAGCTTGCGCACTTCGGCGGCAACCACGGCAAAGCCCTTGCCGTGCTCGCCGGCGCGGGCCGCCTCGATGGCCGCGTTGAGCGCCAGCAGGTTGGTCTGGCGGGCAATGTCCTCGATGATGGAGATCTTTTCCGCGATCTGCTTCATGGCCGAAACGGTTTCGGCCACGGCCTGGCCGCCTTCCTCGGCATTGCCCGAGCTCTTGCGGGCGATGCCTTCTGTGTCGTGGGCGTTCTTGGCGTTGGCCTCGATGTTGGAGGCCATCTCTTCCATGGATGAGGACACCTCCTCAAGCGAGGACGCCTGTTCGGTGGCCCCTTGGGAAAGGGATTCCGACGTGGCCGAAAGCTGCTCGCTTCCAGCGGCCACTTCGGCGCTGCCTTCCACCACCTGGGCCACCACTTCCACCAGCTTGTCGGACATGGTGTTCAGGGCCTGCACCATGGTGCCGATCTCGTCCCTGCGGTGGACATCCACCCGGTGGGTGTAATCGCCGCCCGCGGCGCGGTTCAGGAAACCGACAATGGCCTGGATGGGGCTGATGAGCATCCTTTCGATGAACAGCCAGATGAGTGCGATGACCACGCCCAGGCAGATGATGATGGCCACCGAGAACTGCCAGAGGTTACTGTAGACCGGGGCCATTATCTCGCTTTTTTCCATGATGCCCAGAATCTTCCAGCCGTTTTTCGACGTGTGCACCACGGCGACCATTTCCACGCCGTTCAGGCTCACCTCGGTCTCGCCGCTGGCAAGGTTGAAGAGTTCCTTGTAGGCGGCGTCGAGTTCGGAGACGTTCTTGAAGTTGTTGTCCGGCGTCTTGGGGTCGGCGAGGACCACGCCGTCATCCTGGACCAGGACCACGTATCCGGTTTCGCCCAGCCGGATGGCCTCGGTGATGGCGGTCAGGTTTGCGAGGGAGATGTCCATGCCCACCACGGCAATGGTTTCGCCGCCACGGGTGACGGTGTGCACGACGCTGGCCACGGCGGCACCGGTGGTGGACATATAGGCCTTGGACAGGGACGGCTTGCCGCCGGCATTGAGGGCCTCGGTGTACCAGGGGCGCTTGCGCGGGTCATAGCCGGCGGGCATCATGCTGTCGGCCACGGCGGTCACGAATGCGCCGTTCTTGGTGCCGATGAATACCTCGACATAGCTGGGGTGTGTTCCCTGGGCCAGCGAAAACAGTTCCACGGCCTCTTCGCCGACCGTGTCGCCCGGGTCCGGTACGGATTTCAGCTGCTGGGTGGCCGACACGTACGAGGTCGTGATCTCGTCGGCCCGCTGTAGTCCCTTGTACCGCGACAGCATGGTGGCGTTCATCTTCGCTTCCTCAAGGAAGATGTTCACTGCCGTATCCACCTGCGCAAGCTGGCTGCGCATGGACTCCGTCTTGGCGTTGAAGGTGCCCGAGTAGGTGTTCAGGGACACGATGGTGAACAGCGTGAGCCCTATGAGCACCATGGCCGAAGTGAACCCCAGGATGATTTTTGTCTTGATGTTCAGTTTCATGAAAACTCCCCCTCGTTGGTTCGATAGACCGTGTGGCGGCACGGTGGTTCTCTCATGTTGCTAGAGTATGAAAGGGCGGGGAAGGATTCCATTATTATAAGCGGTTTGTTGTGTGCGCTCCGGTTGCAACCGGGCCGGGATGCGGGTAATACCCATCCGCATGGCACGCATGATATTCACCGAGACCGAGGAAAGGATACTGGCCCTGGCGGGCGGGGATATCCCCGACCACCCGGAACCATTCAAGATTATTGCAGAACAGGCCGGAGCCGACGAGGCCGAGGTCATCGATCTGCTGACCCGGCTGCGCGACAGCAAGGTCATCCGCCGCTTCGGGGCCACCCTGCGGCACCAGAAGGCGGGCTACGGCCATAACGCCATGGTCGCCTGGCGGGTGCCCGAGGAACGCATCGAAGAGGTGGGCGAGATCTTTGCCTCGCGTCCGGAGATCAGCCACTGCTACGTGCGCCGCACCTATCCGGAGTGGACCTTCAACTTCTACACCATGATCCACGGCGAGCGGCCCGGCCACTGCGCCGAGGTGGTCACGGAGCTGGAGGAAGCCACCGGCATTGACGACAACTGCGTTCTCAACAGCATCAAGGAACTCAAGAAGACCTCCATGGTCTATTTCAAGTAGGAGCCGACAATGGATTCCAAGACCCTCTACGCCAAGGCCCAGACCCTCATGCCCGGCGGCGTCAACAGCCCGCTGCGCGCCTGCCGCTACGTCAATTCCGAACCCGTGTTCATCGACCGCGCCGAGGGCGCGTATCTCTGGGACGTGGAAGGCCGCAAGTACATCGACTACGTGCTCAGCTGGGGCCCCATGCTTTTGGGGCATTGCGATCCTTCCGTGGCCGAGGCCGTCTACATGGCCGTGAACAAGGGCACCAGCTACGGCGCTCCCTGCTACGGCGAGGTCGCCCTGGCCGAGGAGATCCAGAAGCTCATTCCGTCCATGGAGATGATGCGCATGGTATCCTCGGGCACCGAGGCGACCATGTCCGCCCTGCGCCTGGCGCGCGGCTACACGGGCCGCGACAAGGTGGTCAAGTTCATCGGCAACTACCACGGGCACAACGACGCCTTCCTGGCCGCGGCCGGTTCCGCAGCCGCTGCCGTGCCCGGCACCCCCGGCGTGCCCGAGGACATCGTCCGGCACACCCTGCTGGCCCATTACAACGACCTGGACAAGGTCCGCGAATATTTCGAGACCCGCGGCGGGGAGATCGCCTGCGTCATCGTGGAGCCCGCAGCGGGCAACATGGGCCTGGTGCTGCCCAGGGATGGCTTCCTCCAGGGCCTGCGCGACCTGTGCACCGAATACGGCGCGCTGCTCATCTTCGACGAGGTCATCACCGGTTTTCGCCTGAGCCCGGGCGGGGCGCAGCAGCGTTACGGCATCACCCCGGACCTGACCACCCTGGGCAAGATCATCGGCGGCGGCTTCCCGGTGGGCTGCTACGGCGGCAAGCGCGAAATCATGGAGCACATGGCTCCGTGCGGCGGCGTGTTCCAGGCCGGAACCCTTTCCGGCAACCCCGTGGCCATGGCCGCTGGATTGGCCACCCTCAAGGGGCTGCAGCAGTGCGACTACGACGCGCTGGAGGCCCGCACCCGGGGATTGGCCGAGGGCCTCACCGAGATCCTCAGGTCCAAGGGCCAGTCCGTGCACCTGAACCAGATCGCCTCGGCCTTCACCATCTATTTCTCGGACGTGCCCGTGACCAACATGACCGAATCCTCGGCCTGCGACGCGGACAAGTACGCCGCCTTCTGGCAGCAGATGATGGCCCAGGGAATCTATCTGGCCCCGGCCGGTTTCGAGTGCGCCTTCACCTCTTTCGTTCATACTGATGAGGACTTCGAAAAGACGCTGGAAGCGGCAAGCAAAGTACAGTTCTAGACTGTTGAAAAAGGCCCGTATGCTTCGTTGCTGCAAAAAAGTCAGCCCCTCACGTATGTTTTAATACGCTTCGGCCCTGACTTTTTCTTGCGCCTGGCCTCCAGACCTTTTTGAACAGTCTGTGGTCAAGGAAACGGAATTCAATGATATGAGAGATAGGCCGGTCGGGTTTCCGGCCGGCCCTTTTTCATAGGGAGGTCGAGTCAATGTCTGCAATCGAGTATCGCAGGATCGGCGCGGAGTGCATCGACGAGATCCAGGGGCTCTGGGAGCAGCTCAATGGTCTGCATGCCGATGTTTCTTCCCATTTCGGGGAGCGGTTCAAGGGGTACTCCTTTGCGCAGCGCAAGAAGTCCCTGTTGGAGGATGCCCGGGACGGTGAGCTTTGTATCTTCGTCGCCCATGACCCTGCCGAGGGCCGGGACGTGGGCTATTGCGTCAGTTCCTTCCGGGGCAGGAAGCAGAGCGAGATCGAATCCCTGTTTCTGGAGCGGAGCCACCGGGGCCGGAGGATCGGCGAGGCGCTCATGGAGCGGTCCATGGACTGGCTCAAGGAGCAGGGGGCCAGGGATGTCATCATCTGTGTGGTTTCCGGCAATGAGGACGTCATGAATTTCTACCGGCGTCATGGTTTCGATCCCTACTGCATCATCATGCGTCGGGTGGAGGACAACTAGGCCTTTGGTCTGGTATATGATTTTATGCCCCGATACGCCGTCTATGTCTTGAGCCGCCCGGCTCTGCCCCTGGCCCGTTCCCTGGGGAACGAGCTGGATGCCTCGATCCATGCGCCCAGTCGTTTTGCCGAAGCCGGTATTCACGGCTTCGATTCCCTGCGCGAGCTTCTCGAGACCACCTTTGCCCGCTTTGACGGACATGTGTTCATTGCCGCCGCCGGCATCGTGGTACGCACCATTGCGCCGCTGCTCGGCTCCAAGGACAGCGACCCGGCCGTGGTGGCCATGGACCCGGAGGGACGGTTCGTGATCAGCCTGCTTTCCGGGCACCTGGGCGGGGCCAACGAACTGGCCCGGCGCTGTGCAAAGACAACGGGCGGAACGCCGGTCATCACCACGGCCACGGACTCGGCCGGGGTGGTCTCCATGGACATGCTGGCCTCGGAACGGGGGCTGCATATCGCGGACCTGGGCGAGGTCAAGGCGATCAACGCCGCGCTCCTGGAGGGCCGCGCCGTGCGGGTCTATGATCCGCTGGGCTGCCTGGGCGAGCTGGATGCCGCCGCATTTCGCCGGGTGGACCGCCCCGAAGACCTTGCAAGGGAAGAGCCCGGCGTGTGGGTGTACTGGCGGGAGGGCGCGCCGGGGCCCGGTCTCCTGCGCCTGCGCCCGCCCGTGCTGACATTGGGCGTGGGCTGCCGCCGGGGGACTCCCCGGGAGGAAATTCTGGGGCTGATTCTCCGGGTGCTGGAGGAAAACGGCCTGGCCCGGGAAAGCGTGGCCGCCATGGGCACGGCGGACATCAAGCGCGACGAGCAGGGTATTCTGGAAGCGGCCCGGGAACTGGGGCTGCCCCTGAAATTTTACACGGCCGAGGAATTGGCTGCGGTTGCCGCGCCTACTCCCTCCTCCATGGTGGAGCGGCACGTGGGCACGCCGGGCGTCTGCGAGGCCGCGGCCCTGCTGCTGGGCGAGGGTGGCGAACTGCTGGTGGCAAAACAGAAAACCGAGAGGGTCACGGTGGCCGTGGCCAGGAGAAAGACATGCTCATAGCCGTGAGCCTGGGGCCCGGAGATGAATCCCTGCTGGCCCCGGCGGCCCGAAAGGCGCTCGAACGCGCCGAGGTCATCGTGGGCTACAAGGGATATATCGATCTGGTTTCGCCGGAACTGCTGGAGGGCAAGGAAGTGTTTTCCACAGGCATGACCGGTGAGGTGGAGCGCGTGAACAGGGCCGTGGATTTCGCGGCCGAGGGACGGTTCACGGCCGTGGTCTGCAGCGGGGACGCGGGCATCTACGCCATGGCCGGGCTCATGCTCGAAACCCTGGAGGCGCGCGGTCTGCTGGAGCGCGTGGACTTCGAGGTGGTGCCGGGCATTCCCGCCTTTGCCGCGGCGGCGGCCCTGCTGGGCGCGCCGCTTATGCACGACTTTGCCTCCGTGAGCCTCAGCGACCTGCTTACGCCCTGGGAAACCATTGAAAAGCGGCTGCGCCTTGCGGCCGAGGCCGATTTTGTGCTGGCCATCTACAATCCCCGGTCCCGCAAGCGCAGCGGACATCTGCAAAAGGCCCTGGATATTGTCGGGCAGGTGCGTTCGCCGCAGACTCCGGTGGGGCTGGTGAAGCAGGCCGCGCGGCCCGGACAGGAGGTGCTGACCTCCACTCTGGGCGAATTCGACCCCGGGCTGGTGGATATGCAATCTCTTGTGATCATTGGTAATTCCTCCACACGGCTGGCCGGGGAGCGCATGCTGACCCCGCGCGGCTACCACACCAAGTATCAGGTGGGGTGAGGTCGTGATTTTTGTAACAATCCCCTTGCGCAACCATGCGTTTTTTGAGTAGAAAACAAGCCTCTACCAAGCCGTAGCGGCTTGACAGTGGGGCATATGTCATTTATCCCGACTAGAGTAGAGAGTGTGACGTTTTACCTTTTGCTACAGGAGGAACGAGGAGAATGAAGAAGACATTTCTGATCGGCCTCGTGGTTGCAGCACTGGTGTGTGCCTTTGCACTGCCCAACCTTTCTGCCGCCACCAAGGCACCCGCCGACATGGTCCTGAAGGCCCCTGACGGCATCAAAATGAAGAAGACCCCGGTCGCTTTCCCGCACGGCAAGCATGAAGCCATGCTCAAGGACTGTAAGGTCTGTCACCACACCTTCGAAGGTTCCGGTGACGTGAAGGGCTGCTCCGCAGCCGGCTGTCACGACAAGGACGGCAAGAAAGACCAGATGGCCTACTACAAGGCCTTCCATGGCAAGGACACCAAGACCTGCGTCGGCTGCCACAAGGCCGAAAAGAAGGGCCCCAAGTCCTGCAAGGAATGCCACCCCAAGAAGTAACTTCGGGTTGTCGAGGGGGGTTGCTGATGCGGCCCCCCTTTTTTGAGAGTTCACCCTTCCGTGGAGGTGAAGCATATGCCACCGGTTCCCCCGTCCGATTCCCCCGAGGACATCCTTGAATTGAACGATATTACCGAAAACGCCCAGGATGCAGCCGGCCAGGACGGCATTGACGCCGATTTCGAGCAGGAACTCGAGGATCTTTTCTCCGAGGAGCTTGATGATGGCCATTCCGGTGATGCGGATGACGAGCCCGTCCTGCTGGATGATATCGCAGAGGACGTGAGTGGCGGTGCCGACGCCGCGGACGAAGACGAAGACATTTTGCTTCTCGACGAGGCTGTCGAGGAAGAGAACGACGCCATCCTGCTGGATGAGGTCGTCGATGAAGGTGGAGAAGACGAGGGTGAAGAAGATATCCTTCTCCTGGATGAGGTCGCCGGGGAATCCGTCCCGGAAGCCCCTGCGGACGAGGCGGAGGACGAGCCCGGCGACATGGACCTTGACGCCCTGCTGGACGAAACCGAACCCGCACCCCCTGCGGACGCTGCAGACCTTGACGCCCTCCTCGACGGTATCGAGGAAGAGGATGAGCCCGAACCCGAGCCTGAGGCTGCTCTCGACGAGGAAGCCATAGAGCTGGACGACCTGCTGGACGAAGGCTCCGCCGAGGCGGACGAGGGCGTGGCCGATCTGGACGACCTGCTGGAAGAGGCCGCTCCGGAACCCGAAGCTGCCCCGGAACCGGAAGCCGCTCCCATCGAGGAGGCGGCCATGGATCTCCTGGAAGAAGAGGATATCTCCCCGGCCGAGGAAATCTCCCTGGACGAGGTGGTGGAAGAACCTGCCGAGGAGGTCGAGGAAGAGTTGGTTCTTGAGGATGTGGCCGAGGAAGCTGCGGAAGAACCCGCCGAGGAGCTTGTCCTGGACGAGGCCCTGGCCGAAGATCTGGTGGCCGAGGAGCCGGTGACCGGCGAAGCCGCACTGGAAGAGGCGGCGACCGAAGAAGAGGAAATTTTACTGGAAACCGAGGAAGAGGGATCCGCAGCGGACGACGCCGCAGGAACCGAGGCTTCGGATACCGCTTTTGACGCCTCGGTCCTTGAAGAGGCCATGGACCTGGAAATTCCGGTTCAGCTGGAAACCCCGGTCGAGGACCAGGGGCCGGCCATCGAGGGCGTGGAAGATGAGCAGATGGACGAGCTCGCCGGCCTGGAGCCCGAGGACGAGGCCGAGCTGCAGGAGATGGAACACCTGCTCGAGGGCGTGGACGTCTCCGATCTCATCGATGAAAGCCCGGACGAGGAAGATGTCGACATCCCCGAAATGGACATGACGGATATCGACCTTTCCGAAGAGGACATTCCGCACGAGGCCGGGCACGACATCTCCGGCGATGTGGACATGGACGCGCTGCTCGAGGGCGTGACCCACGAAAGCGCCAGCGTGGACGATCTCCAGTCGCGCATGGCCGCCCTGGAAGAACGCTTCGCCGTCATGGGCGGCGATGTGGGGGCGGCAGCCTGGAGGAACGCATCGATTCCCTGGAAGCCAAGCTCGACGATGTGGAGAATGTTGTCCGCAGGGAAGTGGAGCGTCTGGTGCCTGTCGAGGCGGCGCGCATCATCCGCGAGGAGATAGCGGCCTTGGCCCGCGAACTGGAAGACTAGTTTCGCCATGCAATGATTTCAGGAAGCCCGTGCTCTGCGCGGGCTTTTTTTGTTCCCAATATAATTTGTTTTTTTGACGCGCCTTTGTAGTATCCGCCAAACGAGAAGGAGCATCCCGTCATGAAACGTATTCTGTGCGCCGTCCTGCTGGTCGTCCTGTTTTCCTCTTCCGCCTTTTGCGCGGACCTGAGCAAGAACTACCGCAATCTGTACAAGTCCGTGGTTACGCTCATGACCGTGGGCCGCACCCTGAGCGGTCCCGAGGGCGAATACACCGCGGCGCGCGGCCTCGGGTCGGGCGTGCTCATCTCCAGGGACGGGCTGATACTCACCGCGGCCCACGTGGTGCAGGTGGCGGACAAGGTGGGGGTCAAGTTCTACAACGACGAGGAAGTGGAGGCCCGGGTCATTTCAGCGCTTCCCTCGGCCGACCTCGCCCTGGTCCGGGCCGAATCCGTGCCCCCGGGCATCGAACCGGTCGCCCTGGGCAGCGCCGCATCCGTGCAGGCCGGGAACGAGATTTTCGTCATCAGCGCGCCCTATGGCCTGCGTTCCACCATCACCTCGGGGATCGTCAGCGCCCGGTACGAGACCGGGGCGCATCCCAAGTTCTGGCAGGCCGAGATGCTCCAGGTGGACGCGGCCGTGAACAAGGGCAGCTCGGGCGGTCCCCTCTTCGACATGAAGGGCCGCTGCATCGGCATCGTCAGCCACCTCAAGAGCAAGACCGGCGGGTTCGAGGGCCATGCCTTTGCCGTGACCACCGACACGGCCAAGGAATATCTCATCGGCAAGCCGGCGGTCTGGACCGGCTTCAGCGGCAAGTACCTGGACGAGGAAATGGCCTGGGTGCTCAACCTGCCCACCAAGCACGGCTATCTGGTGGAAAAGGTGGCCGACGGCTCCCTGGGTCAGGAGATGGGGCTGCTGGCCGGAACCATCCAGGCCGAGATCGCGGGCAGGAAGATGTTTCTGGGTGGGGATATCATCCTGGAAATGAACGATGTGCCCGTGGGGGAATTCAAGGAAAAGTATGACGATCTCATCCGGGATATCCAGAAGCGCGGGGCCCTGAAGCTCAAGGTGCTCCGGGGCGGCATGATTGTGGAGATGACCGGCGAGATCAAGGTGCTGGAGGCGGGCAATAGTCGCTGATGTAGGCGGCCATGCGGCGGCTGATCTCGGTGATGTGCAGGAGCATGCCCTCGTAGAAGAGCAGCATCAGCGCGGGCATTTCCCTTTTCAGCTCCTCCATGTCGGCCACGGGCAGCACGGCCAGGCGCACCTGGGTGGCCGCTTTCATGGTGGCCGGGGCGCGCTGGGCGCGGCGCAGGTTGAAGAGCCCCACGGCCGAGCGCGAATGGGTCTGCCCCATGACGACCTGGCGGTTGTCCTCGTTGCGGACCTTGGCGTTGACCGAGCCTTCGAGGATGATGCCGATGTAGTCCCAGCTTCCTCCTTCGCGGTAGAGGAGTTCGCCCGGTTCCAGGCGCTGCACGCGGAAACGGGATGCCAGGGTTTCCAGTTGGGACGCGTTCATGTCCTTGAAGACCGGCATGTCCGCCAGCGCCTGCCGCAAGCTTTGCTCTTCCATCATTCCTCTCCCGGCCAGTCCGATGTGACCACCCCTCGGGTGATGATGCCCACGGTGAGGGCGAACATGACATAGCCGACAATGCATTCGAAGGTGGCCAGCAGCTTGGCCCCGGCCGAGACCGGGGTCAGGTCGCCGTATCCCAGGGTGGTCATGGTCACCACCGTGTAATAGAAGGCGTCGATGAACAGGTGCGCCCCCGTGGCAAAGGGGAATTGCTTCCCGGCCAGCAGCCCCGTGGTGTGGGCTATCTCCAGGGTGGCGTTGATGAGCGTGAAGCTGGCGATGATGTTGACGTAGATTTCCACCAGCCGCATGACCTCGGACCACATGGAGTAGCGGTTCGGCTTGAGCATCTCCCGCATGTTGCGCCCGAAGCGCCGGATGTGGGAGCAGGTCAGGGTCACCAGCAGGAACGTGGACACGGCCAGGCCCAGGTCGCTGACGAGCAGGAAGACCGTGGACCCGCCGCAGAGGAAGCCGGTCAGTGCGCTGATGTTGGCATGGCGCAGGCGCTCTTCGCGGACGCGTTCGTTCATGAGCGAAGCCATCATCCTGCGGCGCAGGAAGCGCTGGCAGACATAATTGAAGAGTGCGGTGGCCGCGCCGCTGAACAGGGAGAGCAGCAGGGCTATCGTGATCTGTGTCGAGGCCCCGGCGGCGTGGTAGGTTTTCTCCACATGCAGGGAGGCCACGGCCAGCAGGATGTATCCGAGGAAAAAGGAGGGCACTGCGTGCCGGAACATGATGCGCGAGGCTGGTTCGTGTGCGGTTTCCATCAATCGATACCGTTATATCGTTGCAATGAAAGTTTTCTGGACCTAGAATACGCTTTCGGATTTTTCGTCAAATAGCACAGTGTTCAAGCAAGATCATTCGTTTTGTGGCGGGTGGTTTCAGCATTCCGGAGAGAAGAGTCATGGACCCGTTGTGGTTGACGCTGGCGTTTTTGCTGGGCCTTGGGGCCCGTTTCATCAATCTGCCGCCCCTGGTCGGTTTTCTGGCGGCGGGCTTCGTGCTGCAGGCCATGGGTGTGGAGGGCGGTCCCACCCTGGAACGGCTGGCCGACATCGGCGTGCAGCTCATGCTCTTCGGAATCGGCCTCAAGCTCAAGGTGCGAAGCCTCCTGCGGCCCGAAGTCTGGGCGACGACCGTCATCCACATGGCCGCCTCCATCGCCTTTTTCGCGGCCCTGTTCCTGTGGCTTTCCCGTGCCGGGGGTGGCCCGTTCGCCGGGCTCGGCGTCGGCCAGTCCCTGTTGCTGGGGTTCGCCCTGAGCTTTTCCAGCACGGTCTTCGTGGTCAAGATCCTGGAGGAGCAGGGCGCGTCTGCCGCGCTGTACGGCCGGATCGCCGTGGGCATCCTCATTGTGCAGGATATCGCGGCCGTGGTCTTTCTGACCTTTGCCTCGGGCAAGGTCCCGTCCTGGTGGGCGCTGGCGCTCATTGCGGGCCTGCCGCTCATCCGCTGGGCATGCATGAGGATCATGGACCGCACCGGGCACGGGGAGCTGGTGGTGCTGCTGGGCATCACCCTGGCCCTGGTGGTCGGGGCCGGGCTGTTCGAGCTGGTGGGGCTCAAGCCCGATCTCGGCGCGCTCGTCATCGGCCTGCTGGTGGCCAACCATCCCAAGGCGGGAGAGGTTTCCAAGTCCCTGCTGTCCTTCAAGGACGTCTTTCTGGTGGGCTTTTTCCTGAGCATCGGCCTTTCCGGCGAGCCCACGCGCCAGGCCCTGGTCGTGGGGTTGTGTCTGCTCCCGGTCATCCTGCTCAAGGGGCCGCTCTACCATGTCCTGCTGACCCGTTTTTCCCTGCGGGCCCGGACCTCATTTCTTTCCTCCATGGCCCTGACCAACTACAGCGAGTTCGGACTCATCGTGGGGGCCCTGGCCGTGCGCAACGGCTGGCTCGACCCCATGTGGCTCACCGCCATGGCCATTGCCGTGGCCCTGTCCTTTGTTGTGGCGGCGCCGCTCAACGGCGCGGCCCTGAGGATTTTCGGCGCGCTTCGGCAAACGCTGGTGCGCTTCGAGAGCCGGCGCGTGCATCCCGAGGAACGGCCCGTGGATATCGGGGCCCCCACGGTCATTGTCGTGGGCATGGGGCGAGTCGGGCAGGGGGCCTACGACTGGCTGCGCGAACGCTACGGCGACGTGCTGATCGGGACGGATATCAAGACCTCGGCGGTGGAGGCCAACCGGAAGGCGGGGCGCAACGTCTTCCTGGGGGACGCCACGGACCGCGAGCTTCTCGAAAGACTGCGCCGCAGCGACGGCGGCAAGACCCGGCTGATCCTGCTGACCCTGGGCCACCAGGCCAACCTGCGCGTGCTGCGCATGGCCCGCGACATGGGCTATGCGGGGCGGCTGGTGGCCGTGGCCCGCTACGAGGACGAAGTGACCGAGCTGCTTGGGGCGGGGGCGGACGCGGCCTTCAACCTGTTCCTGGATGCAGGGGCCGGTTTTGCCGAACACGCCGAGAAGGAGTTGCGCAAGGGCGGGGATTGCCGGTGGATAGACGAACTGTGTGAACGGGCGGGTAACTAGGTAGGGTATATATGTGTGGTCGGTTTGCTTTGGGTATGCCGAAGAAGAGGCTGGAAGAGCTGGTGGGCTCGTCCGTGCCCGGGGAATATTCCCCCAGCTGGAATGTCGCTCCCGGCACGCGGGTTCCGGCGCAGACATCGTCGGGGTGCTCCATGTTCCTCTGGGGGCTGGTGCCGCACTGGGTCAAGGATTCGGATGCCGGCAACCGCATCGGGATGCGCCTGATGAACGCCCGCAGCGAAACCGTTTTCGACAAGCCCGCCTTTCGGAAGCCGGTGCTCCGGGGCCGCTGCCTGATCCCGGCCGATGCCTTTTACGAGTGGCAGCGCCGGGGGCGTGCCCGCTATCCCCACGCCATTGCCCGCGCCTCGGGACGCCCCCTGTGGTTCGCGGCCGTCAGCGACCAGTGGGCCGACCCCGGCACGGGAAAGGTGCTCCGGTCCTGCTGCATCCTGACCACCCGGGCCAACCGGCTCATGGCCCCCATCCACGACCGCATGCCGGTCATTGTCCGGGAAGGCCACCGCGACCTGTGGCTGGACCCTTCGGTCACCGAGCCGCACTGGTTCGAGCATGTCTTCGAGCCCCTTCCCCCGGAAGAGCTCGAACTCTGGCCCGTGTCCTGCGGGGTGAACAAGGTGGGGTACGATGGCCCGGAACTGCTGGAAAGGTTGGCGGGACGGCCCCGGCAGGGGCGTCTGTTCTGAGCGCCGGGAAGCGGCATCATGGGGCGGCGGCCAGCCAGTGCTTGACTAATCCTTGACAATATCATAACTCACGAACTCTTTGCCCGCGCCGGAGGGATTCTACGCGCGTGGAAAATGAGAGAATACCGGGAGATGTGAGTTGTTCGACAGCCTTCAAGATAGATTAAGCAACGCGTTCAAGAAGTTCAGCGGCAAGGCCCGCCTTGATGAAGACAACATCAAGGAGGGACTGCGCGAGGTCCGTCTCGCCCTGCTGGAAGCGGACGTCAACTACAAGGTCGTCAAACAATTCGTGGACCAGATCAAGGATCGTGCCCTGGGCGAAGACGTCATGAAGGGGCTCAATCCCGGCCAGCAGGTGGTCAAGATCGTCAACGAGGAGCTCACCGAACTGCTGGGAGGCCAGCAGGCCGGCCTGAATCTGGACGCCTCGCCGCTCAAGGTCATGATGGTCGGCCTCCAGGGCTCGGGGAAGACGACCTCGTCCGGCAAGATCGCGCTTTTTCTGCGCAAGAACCACAAGCGCAAGCCGTACCTGGTCCCGGCCGACGTCTACCGTCCGGCGGCAATCGACCAGCTGCACACCCTGGCCAAGCAGCTCGACGTTCCCGCCTATCCGTCCACCCCGGACATGAACCCGGTGGAGATCTGCAAGGACGCGCTGGTCAAGGCGCAGGAGCAGGGTTGCGACCTGATCCTGTTTGACACCGCCGGCCGCCTGCACATCGACGAGCCCCTGATGGCGGAGCTTTCCGACATCAAGGCCGAGTGCAAGCCGGATGAAATACTTTTCGTGGCCGATGCCATGACCGGTCAGGACGCCGTGACCGTTGCCGAGAAGTTCAACGAGCAGCTCGACATCTCCGGCGTGGTGCTGACCAAGATGGACGGCGACGCCCGAGGCGGCGCGGCCCTGTCCATCAAGTCCGTCATCGGCAAGTCCGTGAAGTTCGTGGGCGTGGGCGAAAAACTTTCCGACATGGAGCTGTTCTACCCGGACCGCATTGCTTCGCGCATCCTGGGCATGGGTGACATGCTCACCCTCATCGAGAAGGCGCAGGCCACCATCGACGAGGACGAGGCCAAGGACATGGCCGAGAAGATGGCCAAGGCCCAGTTCGATCTTGAGGACTTCCGCAATCAGATGCGCAAGATCAAGAAGCTGGGTTCCCTGGAAGGGATCATGAAGCTGATCCCGGGCATGGGTGGCCTCATGAAGCAGCTGGGCGATGCGCAGTTGCCAGAAGACGAGATGAAGCGTACAGAAGCCATCATCAACTCGATGACCATGCAGGAACGCCGCAACCCCAAGGTCATCAACGCCAGCCGCAAGGAGCGCATCGCGCTCGGTTCGGGCAACGAAGTCAAGGACGTCAACGCGCTGTTGAAGAACTTCAACCAGATGTCCAAGATGATGTCCAAGATGATGGGCGGCGGCAAAGGCAAGAAAGGAAAATTTCCCAAGCTGCCCAAGGGCATGCCCGACATGGACATGGCCGGAATGGGCGGCATGCCCGGTGGAATGCCGGGAATGCCTGGAATGCCGGGGATGCCCGGAATGCCCGGCATGGATGGAATGGAGGAGGGCGGCAGGCGTTCCATCTCCAAGAAGACGCTTAAAGAGCGCAAGAAGAAGAAGCTTAACAAGAAGCAGCGCCAAAAGAAAAAGCGTTAATGATCAGGCAGAAAGGCATTGGCTTTTATAAACTTGCACATGACCTTGCTATTTCAGGGTTGAAAACTTATCAAATAATTTAATGGGGGTAATAACACCATGGCAATGAAAATCCGACTGACCCGTATGGGTTCCAAGAAGCGTCCCTTCTATCGCATCGTGGCCATTGACGGCGCCAAGCGTCGCGACGGCCGCCCGAGCGAATACCTGGGACACTACAACCCCATGGTTGATCCTGCTGAAGTGAAGATCGACATGGAAAAGGTGGAACAGTGGCTGGCGCGCGGCGCAGAGCCCTCCGACACCGTTCGTTCGCTGCTTAAGCAGGCTGGAAAGTAGTCACTCGCTGGCCTCGTTCCGGTACGCTTGGCAGATAGCTCATATTAGTCCTAGGCGCTCGTGAACATTGTGCCTGTACCTGGAGGTAGTTCGACATGCTGAAAGAGATGATTGAGTACATTGCCAAGTCCCTCGTGGACAATCCGGACGAAGTGAGAGTGACCGAAGTCGAGGGGGAACAGACCTCTGTTCTCGAGCTGAAGGTTGCCAAGGAAGACCTTGGCAAGGTTATCGGCAAGCAGGGACGGACGGCCCGTGCAATGCGCACCCTTCTGGGCGCCGCATCCACCAAGGCCAAGAAGCGTTCCGTTCTGGAGATCCTCGAATAGGTTCCAGTGATATGACCGCCCGCAGCGACAAGGAGTTCGTCCTTGTCGGGAAAGTGGTCAAGCCGCATGGCATCCGAGGGGAGTTCTGCATCAAGAGCTTTGCGGACTCCCCTTTTCTCTTTGATGAGATAAAGCGGATCTTCCTGAGGGAAGGCAAGCGGCGGCCACAACCCGTCACCGTTCAGTCATGGCGCATGCACAAGGGCATGGTGCTCATGACCGTCAATCAGGTCGCCGACCGCAACCGAAGCGAAGAGTTGCGCGGCGCCGAGGTACTGGTGCGCGCGGCGGACCTGCCCGACATCGGCGAGGACGAGTTCTATCTCCACGAGGTGGAGGGCTTTAACGTGGTGCTGGAGAACGGCACTGTCGTGGGCCGCTTCAAGGGCTTCATCGAGGCCCCGGGCCATGACGTCTGGGCCATCGCCACACCCGCCAAGAAGGAAATCCTTCTGCCTGCGGTGCCTGAGTTCATCCTGGACGTGGACATGGAAGGGGAGACCATCGTCATTGATCCGCCCGAAGGGCTCATCGACCTGTACGAGAACCCCGAACCGCCGAAAAAGAAGAACCCGGCACCCCGCCGCACCAACAAGAAGAAACCTTCCTCCAAGTAGCTCCCGGCCGGAGCGGGGCACACCCATGAATTTCCATCTGGTCAGTCTTTTCCCGGAGTTTTTCGACTCCCCGCTCAGCGCAGGGCTGATGGGCAAGGGCGTGCAGTCCGGCATCGTGGGCTTCAACCGCGTCAATCCTCGCGATTTCAGCACGGACAAGCACCGCACCGTGGACGACCGCCCTTATGGCGGCGGCCCGGGCATGGTCATGATGCTCGACCCGCTGGTCGGGGCCCTGGAGTCCATCGAGCGGCCCGGCCGCATCCTGATGATGTCGCCGCGCGGCAGGAAATTCGACCAGGCCATGGCCCGTGAACTCTCCCGAGAAGAGGATGTGACCATCCTCTGCGGCCGTTACGAGGGCATCGACGAGCGCCTGCTGGATCTGTATCCGGTGGAGCTGGTCAGCGTGGGGGATTACGTGCTCAACGGCGGCGAGGCCGCTGCCGTGTGCATGGTGGAGGCCGTGGCGCGGCTGCTGCCCGATTTCATGGGGCATGAGGATTCCGGGGAAGAGGAGAGCCATTCCGCAGGCCTGCTGGAGTACCCGCACTATACCCGGCCCGAGGAATACCGGGGCCATGGCGTGCCCGGGGTGCTTTCCTGCGGCGACCACGGGAAGATCGCCCGATGGCGGCGCGAACAGGGGCTGGAGCAGACCCTGCACCGCAGGCCCGACCTGCTGCCCGTGTCCGAGCTGGCGCAGGAGGACATCGACCACCTGCGTTCCCTCAAGCGCTCCATGCTGGGCCGCAACCTGTACCTGGCCCTGGTGCACTACCCGGTGCTGAACAAGTTCGGGGAAAAGGTGGCCGTGTCTTTGACAAACCTCGACATTCACGATATTTCCCGCGTCTCCCGTTCCTACAACGCGGGAGGGTTTTACGCGGTAACGCCCATCGAGGATCAGAAGGCGCTGGCGGAAAGCCTGTTAAGCCACTGGCTTACAGGGGCCGGAAGCAAGGCCAACCCGGACAGGGCCGAGGCATTGTCCGCAGTCAAGGTCGTGGACGATATTCAGTCCGCAGTCCTTGACATCCAATCCAGAACAGGGCAAAGTCCCCTGCTCGCGGCAACGTCTGCGAAACTGGATCGGAGAAAGAACGCGCCGGCTCCCCTGACCTATGAATGGGTCAGAAAAGAGTTGGAAAAACAGCCGGTTTTGTTGATTTTCGGCACGGGGCACGGCCTTGCCGACGAAGTGCTGGACAGGGCCGCTGGAATCATCCGGCCGATCCGTTACCTGGATGAATACAATCATCTCTCCGTGCGCAGCGCAGTGACCATCACGGTGGACCGGCTGCTGGGAGATGAATTTTAGAATAGTTTTCCGAGAAAGGAGATCAGTCATGAATATCATGAAGAAAATCGAATCCGAACACCTTCGCCTTGACATGCCCGCATTCAAGGCCGGTGACACCGTGAAGGTCCACTTCCGCATCATCGAAGGTGAAAAAGAACGCATCCAGGTCTTCCAGGGTGCAGTCCTCCGCGTCCGTCGCGGCACCACCGACTCCACCTTCACCGTCCGTAAGATTTCCGACGGCGTTGGCGTTGAGCGCGTCTTCCCGATGCACTCCCCGTTCATCGACCGCGTGGAAGTGGTTTCCGAGGGCAAGGTTCGTCAGAGCCGCATCTACTACCTGCGCAACCTGCGCGGTAAGGCCGCCCGCATCAAGTCCAAGCAGATCTGGGAATAATTCCCCTGCTTCGGCCCGCATGCCGGGTGGACTTCCTGAAGCGATTTTGAGCTCCCCGCCGTACCGGAATCACCGGTGCGGCGGCGGAGTTGTTTTTGTTTCTTTCGCAACGCTGTAAGGTGGCCCCATGAACAGGCTTTCCCTGCTTGACGATTCTTCCCTTGCCCCGGAGCGCGTCGCCGGGGTGGACGAGGCCGGGCGCGGCTGCCTGGCCGGTCCCGTGGTGGCCGGTGCGGTCATCCTGCCCGTATCCTACGACCTGCCCGGGCTCAACGATTCCAAGAAGCTTACTGCGGCGACCCGCGAAACCCTGTACGAAGCCATTCGCACGCAGGCCGTGTGCTGGGCCGTGGGTGTTGCCTGGCCCACGGAGATCGACAGGATCAACATCCTCCAGGCCACGTTCATGGCCATGGGCCGCGCCGTCAGGCATCTTAAAGCCGATCCCCTGCAACTGCTCATCGACGGCAACAAGACCATCCCGCCCCATGCGCTGGAGCGCGACATCGCCCAGAAGTTCGTCATACAGGGCGACGGCAAGATTCCGGCCATTTCCGCAGCCTCCATCATGGCCAAGACCTTTCGCGACCGGCTCATGTGCAAGCTGGCCGGGCGGTACCCCGGCTACGGGTTCGACGTGCATATGGGGTATGGCACCAAGGTGCATTACGAGGCGCTTTCCGCGCACGGACCGTGCCGGATGCACCGGATGACCTTCAGGGGTGTGGTTCCTGAGAAGAAGGTGGAGCAGGGGAGTTTGCTGTAAATTCAGCTTGTGCCCTTTCAGGGCAATCCCAATAGTGCGTTCGTATTTACCGGTTCAAGAACCATTTGAGGAAAGGGCGGAAAGAGAGGAGCTTGCAGCCCCTCCCTCTCCTCCTTTCCTGCGACCTATCCTCCTCTCCCTCCCCGCTTTTGCCGTGCGTCGGCCTCTTGCCTAATACATTGAGTATTCCCTTTGGCCGTCGGGGAGAGTGCTTCGCAGTTTTTCAATTTTAGCATCACTATGTTTTGCAGTAGGCTAAGAATGAAGCCTTGGGAGGTTGGCTACTGACAGGCGTGCATTACAGGGCGGGAACCTCTAAGTGGTGTGGACGCGTGTAGCCCGCTCAATAGGCCGAAGCCCAGAGCTGCTTAGATCGTCCGTAGGATTAGAAATTCAACTGAGCGAAGCGAATTTGAATTTCCCGAAGGGCGATTTTGCAGCTCTTGCAGAGGGCGTCCGCGGGCTGGACGAGAGCAAGCGCAGTTTTTTGCCTTCTTTTTTTCTGCGCCAGCAAAAAAAGAAGGTCGCCCACGGGGGCGAAACCCCACCAGGGAGAGATGCCTTCCGCTTGGTGCCTGCGCGTCAGCGCACCCGGCAAACATCCTCCCGAACCATATTCTGTAAAACCTTGTAAACGGCTGCTGACGCAACCCGCCCCCTGTGTTAGGTGGGGCGATATCCGATAACGCATCCGCAACCCTCAAGGAATTCGCCATGCCCGGTTTCAGACGCTCCCTTGTTGTTTTGGCCGCCATTTTGGTCGTGGACATCCTGTTCTACGGCCTGTTTATAAAACCGGACATGATGCGCTGGGGCGCGACACCGGAAGAGGCCGCAGCATCCCTGCCCGGCGACGACATTGCCCCGTTGGTCAGCTCCACCCGGGCCATCGGCATAGCGGCCCCCAGGGCGGCTGTCTGGCCCTGGCTGGTGCAGCTCGGCGCGGACCGGGGCGGGTTCTACAGCTATACCTTCCTGGAAAAGCTGATCGGGTATGAAAACGACAACGCCGTCAATATCGTTCCGGAGCATCAGGCCATGCCTGTGGGTCGTATTGTGCCTTCGTCTCCGTTCGGTACGCAAAAGGCCCGGGAGCTGAGCTGGCGGGTGCTCAGCGTGGAGCCCGGAGTCTCTTTCGTGCTGGAAGGCTGGGGACCGTTCGTGATCAGGGACGCGCCGGGGGGCAACAGCCGCCTGCTGGTGCGTACCCACGGCTGGGACACGCCCACGTGGGTGGACCGGGCGGGCTACGAGATCATGATGCCGCTGCATTACATCATGGAGCGGCGTATGCTGCTGGGCATCAAGGCCCGCGTGGAGGCCGGGCCCGGCGTGAGGCTCTCACCGCTGCCCGACTACCTGTGGTTCGGTGGGATTTTCCTCTCCGGCCTGGGTGTCCTGCTACTCGTCTTCATGGGGCGTGGCGTGGCCGGATATCTGATTCCCACGGTCCTGAGCCTTGCCTGGCTCTGGACGCTTCTGGTGCTTGCGCCCACGCCGCTGCCAGCCCTGGGGCTTGCGGCTTTTGTCATCGCGGCCTTTGCCGCAACGTTTTTCCGCAAGTCAAAACGCGCATAAAACAAGCCCCCGGTGAACGGATTCACCGGGGGCTTGTTTCGAACCTTGTTGTTCGAAACTATTTCCAGCCGCCTTTCTTGTAGCAGAAGATGTGCTTGTTGGGGATGACCCGCACGGCCTCGAACGTGCCTTTTTTGCATTCCGCCGGGCTGGCCCCGGTGGATTCGTAGATGCTTTCCTTGTAGGAGAGGACACCCACGTAGGGAACGCTCTTGGACTTGGAGCGGCGAACCTGGCAGGTCATGGTGGCCTGTTCTATCTGGTGGTAGCGGGCCTTCCAGCTGCCGTCGGCCTGCTGCTCGATGAGCATGCGGGAGCGGGAAAAGCGATGGTTGCGATTCAGGGCCCCGATCTTGAGCCGGGCAAAGGAACGGAATTCCTTGTGGCGTGCCGCCAGCTCCTCGTCCAGATACAGGGGCAGGTCCTTGCCGGCCATGGGCTTGGTCCTGTCAGCCGGTTTGGAAATGGCGATCTCGACGGTCTGGGCGTCGTCGGTTCCATCCTGGGCGAAACAGGGGACGGCAATCAGGGCCATCATCAGGAAAAGACATATTTTTTTGGGCATCGGTTCTCCACCACTTAACAGAATTCGGGCCGGGAAGTCGCCTTCCCGGCCCGGCCATAGTACTGTTACTTGGTGTGGATTTCAACTCTTCTGTTCAGCCTGCGGCCTTCCTTGGTGGAGTTGTCGAACTTGGGCTTGAGTTCGCCGTAGCCGATGGACTGCAAGCGTCCGGAACCAATGCCGTTATCGATGAGCCATTTCTTCACGGAGTTGGCGCGGCGTTCGGACAGGCCCTGGTTGTACTGATCGGTACCGGTCCAGTCAGTGTGGCCTTCGATGATGTAGGCTGCCGCGGAATTTTCTTCCAGGATCATCTTGGCCTGCTCGAGGATGGGGATCATCTCGTCGGTGATCTGGTACTTGTCGAAGCCGAAGTGCAGGTCGAAGGTGATGACCTCGCCGCCCTCGGGGGTCATCGGGGCTTCGGCCATGCCGTAGAACACGTCCTGCACGTACTTGGCCATGGCGGCGTCGTCGGACAGGCTGCTCACGTCGGCGGGCACGGTGCAGCCGGACAGGCCGCGGATTTCATCGATGACCATTTGGCCGGCGTCGGTGTCTGCAAAGCTGACCACGTGGATGCACAGGCGGTCGCCGTACTTGGCGTACAGGGCCTTGGCCTGGGCGATGGGGTCTGCACCGATGTTGGATGCGCCGTCAGTGAAGATGATCAGCGCGGTCTTTCCCTGCATGCCGGAGATGACCGGATCCACATCCATGAGGCCGTCGCCCATGGGGGTCAGGCGGTTGAAGATGCCGAGGTCGCTGTTGATGCCGGCAATGGCGCTGCACATGGCGGCCTTGTTGTATTTGGCCGGCTGGAGCTTGGCCTCGAACGGCGCGAACAGGAACAGGGCGCTGTTGTAGCTCAGGGCCGGGATCTTCTTGTTCATGCGGGCCAGGGTGTCCTTGGCCATGTCGAGCTTCTTGGTTCCCAGGGTCTTGTGGGCCTGGGCCATGGAGCCGGACTGGTCCACGAAGAAGATGAAGTTGTCGATCTTGGGCACCATGTTGGCGGCATTGGCGATGGCCGGGAAAGCGAACATGACGACCAGCGCCAAAAGCAGTGCTGTTTTCGTGATTTGTTTCCGGTGACTCATTTTCTAACTCCTTTTTGATATTCGCCAGGAATCCGGCGGCCAGTTCAAAAAAGCCATGTTATTTTATGCTGTAAACAAGTTCATGGTGCTGCGCAAGCTCATAGGGAAATTAATAACGCCCCTGTGGTTTTCCCGCTTGGCAAGCCGTGAAAAATCCTTGAGCGGCCACGGGTTGCGAAGCGGCGGTGTTCAGCGTATGATTCGCTGCTTAATGGCCATGGCGTCCAGGGGAGTGCCCCGCGCATGGCGTTCATTACGAGACACACGCAAGGAGCGAATATGTATATCGTCACCGGCGGCGCCGGATTCATCGGCAGCGCAATGGTTTGGAAACTCAACCAGATGGGAATTGACGACATCCTGGTTGTGGACAACCTGGCCAAGTCCGAGAAGTGGAAGAACCTCGTGAACCTGCGCTACGAGGACTATCTGCACCGGGACCAGTTTCTCAAGTTGATCCTGGAAGGGGACGACCCCTTCGAGACCGAGGGCGTCATCCACATGGGGGCCTGTTCCTCCACCACCGAGCTGGACGCGGACTTCCTCATGGAGAACAACTACCGCTATTCCCAGTACGTGTGCCGTTTCTGCATCGAGAACAACGCCCGGTTCATCAACGCCTCCAGCGCCGCCACCTACGGAGACGGGCAGCATGGCTTCGATGACGACCACGAGGGCATATCCCGGCTTCAGCCCCTGAACATGTACGGCTATTCCAAGCAGCTGTTCGACATGTGGGCGCTCAAGGCCGGTCTCCTGAATCAGATCGCCTCCCTCAAGTTCTTCAATGTCTTCGGCCCCAACGAATACCACAAGGACGACATGCGCAGCGTCATCTGCAAGGCCTACAGGCAGATCGGCGAAACCGGGCAGCTCAAGCTGTTCAAATCCTACCGCGAGGAATACGAGCACGGCGGCCAGAGGCGCGATTTCGTCTATGTCAAGGACTGCGTGGACATCATGGCCTGGCTCCTGGAGCACCGGGAGGCGGGCGGCGTTTTCAATGTCGGCACGGGAACTGCAAAGACCTGGAATGACTTGGCAAATGCAGTCTTCGCCGCCATGGAACGTGAGCCGAACGTTGAATATATTGAGATGCCTGAACAGATTCGGGATAAATATCAGTATTTTACAGAGGCCAAGATGCAAAAGCTCCGCGACGCGGGTTGCGACGTGGAAATGACGCCTCTTGAGGAAGCGGCCAAGGACTACGTGAGAAACTACCTGGCTCAGGACGACCCCTACCTGAAATCGTAACGGGTCGGCCGAGAGGTTTTTTTGAGACTTAAACCGCAGCGCTCTGTCTTTCTGGCGATGGTGATCGCCGCCCTTCTGCTATGCCTGCCGCTGGTGCTGCTGGGCAAGTCCCCCCGCATCTCCGAGGTGCGGCGGTACGTGCCCATGCAGGATATTCCCAAGCCCGTGGAAACGGACAAGTGGGTCTTCACCGCCGACAAGGTGGTGGGCGACCATGTCAGCGAATACCTGGCGGCCACCGGCAACTGCACCCTGACCATGGGCGAGGACTCTATCCGCGCCGATTATGCCCGCTACTACCGGGATACCGGCTGGATCTACCTGCGCGGCAACATCCGCGCCCGGTGGGAGGGCGACTTCCTGGAGGCCACCGAGGCAGAGTTCGACCTGAACAACATGCTCGGCTGGCTCAAGAACGGCCGAATCTTCGTGGCCAAGCCCCATGTCTTCGTTGAAGCCGAGCTGCTGGAACGCAAACCCGGCGACACCTATGCCTTCAAGAACGCCCGGGTGACCCGCTGCAGCGGCGAGCGGCCGGACTGGTCCATGACCGCGGCCTACGGCGATATCAAACTGGACGGCAACGTACGCATCTGGCACAGCGCATTCCGCATCAAGGACGTGCCCGTGGCCTACTGGCCCTGGGCTTCCCTGCCCACGGGCGGGAAGCGGGAAAGCGGTTTCCTCATGCCCGAGGTCGGGTCCAGCAACCGGCTCGGCTTCAAGATCAACCAGCCGTACTACTGGGTCATCAACGACGAGGCCGACGCCACCTTTTACGAAAACTGGATGAGCAAGCGCGGGCTCATGCAGGGGGTGGAGCTGCGCTATGCGCCAAACACCGAAACCAAGGCCATGTTCCTGGGTACTTGGCTCAATGACGCGCGCGTGGACAGGACCGAGGCCGACGAGGACAGCCAGTTCGACGACGATGGCCTGACCCGCCCCAACCGCAACCGCTGGTGGATGGTGGGCAAGTATACCGGCTGGCTGGGCGGCACCCAATGGCGCGTCAAGGCCGATATGGATCTCGTGTCCGACCAGAACTATCTGCGCGAGTTCAAGGAAGGCATGATCGGCTACGACAAGATTTCCTCCGAGCTGGAGGACAAGCTCGGCCGCAGTCTTGATGACGCCGATTCCTTGGTGCGCACCAACCAGATTTTCCTGTCCCGCAGCTGGGACAAGGGCGGGGTGGTGGCCCGGGCCGAATATCTGCAGAACCTGATGTTCATGAACGGGAATTACAACGACAGCAAGAATTTCACGGTGCAGACCCTGCCACAGCTGGAGGGTTTCCTGTGGAAGGATTCCCTGCTCGGGTCCATGTTCGAGTTCGAGGCCGACGCCCAGTACAGTTATTTCCACCGCAACTATGGCGATTCCGGGCATCGTTTGGATCTGCGCCCGTCGGTGAGCCTGCCTCTGCGCAGCCGTTATCTCACGGTCATTCCCAAGGCCACGGGCTACCAGACCTTGTATGATACCGACAAGGAAGACGCCAGCATAACCATCAATAACGTGACTTATGTGAGCGACCGTACCGAGGACGGCTTCAATTCGCGTACGGTCTGGGAGGGCGGGGTTTCCCTGTTCTCGGAACTGGAACGTATCTATATGCTCAACGAGCCGGTCCAGCCGACCCTGAGCAATTCCGGCGTCAGCCGCTGGACCCGGCTGCGCCACTCGGTCGAACCTCGGGTGGAATATTCCTACCGGCCCAATCGCACGGGGCAGTCCAAGCTGCCCTATTTCGATTCCCGCGACCGCCTCTACGGGGAAAACGAGACCACCTATTCCCTGACCAACGTGTTCGACCGCAGGCGGGACCAGGTGGTCATGGTGGCCAATGCGGACGGTACCACCACGCCGGTGCTCCAGACCGATTACCTGGATTTTCTGACCGTGCGTTTCGCCCAGTCCTATGATCAAAACGAGGCCACCCGCAAGGACTTGCAGGACAGGTACGACCGCAGGCCGTTCTCCGATTTCATGGCCGAGGTCATTCTTCAGCCCGAGGACTATGTCTCCCTGACCATGCGGGCCTGGTTCTCGCCCTACATGGGCAAGATCACCGAGCACGAGCATCTGCTGACCCTGTACAAGGAGGGGCTTGGCAAGGTCTACATGGGCTTGGACTTCCGGGAGCCCGTGGACGAGTACAAGCGCACCCGCGACGAACGCATGAACATCCTGCGCGCCGGGGCCACCTGGCAGTTTGCCGAAAACTTCGAATTGGGGCTGGACTGGCGGCAGAATATCGACGACAACAGGAACCTGGAAACCGAGGTCAACCTGCGCTGGATGCAGGAGTGCTGGGACATGATCCTGTACTTCAAGTCCGAGCCCGGCGACACCAGCTACGGCGTCCGGTTCGACCTGTTCAATTTCTAGGAAGCGAATCCATGTCCGAAAGAAAGAGAATACAGCCGCTGCCGCCGAGCCTGCGGAACCAGATCGCCGCGGGCGAGGTGGTGGAACGCCCGGCCAGCGTTGTCAAGGAACTGGTGGAAAACAGCCTGGACGCGGGAGCCACCCGGGTGGACGTGACCCTGGAGCAGGGCGGGCGTTCGCTCATGGTGGTGCAGGACAACGGCTGGGGCATCGACCAGGAGGAACTCGGCCTGGCCGTGACCCGGCACGCCACCAGCAAGATCAGCGAACTGGCCGACCTGACGTCCATCGCCTCCTTTGGTTTTCGCGGCGAGGCCCTGCCCAGCATTGCCTCGGTTTCGCATTTTAGGATGACCTCCCGGGCGCAGGGCGCGGCCAGCGCCTGGTTCATCGAGGTCCGCTCGGGCGAGGTGGAGGCCGAGGGGCCGGCAGCCCTGGCCGCGGGCACGCGCGTGGAAGTGCGCGGGCTTTTTTCCAATGTCCCGGCCCGTCTCAAATTTCTCAAGACCGAAAGCACCGAGAACAAGCGCTGCCAGGACAGCCTCATGCGCATCAGCCTGGCGCACCCCCAGGCCGGTTTTTCCCTTTCCGTCAACGGCCGCCAGTCTTTCCGGCTTCCCGCGGACCAGACCCTGGAGGCGCGCATGGCCGAGTTCTGGCCGCCCGCCGTCTGCCAGGGTCTGCGTTCCTTCGATGCCGAGCGCGACGGCTACCGCGTGCACGGGCTGGCCGGTTCTCCCAATACGGCCCAGGGGCGCGGCGACCGCATGCTCCTGTTCGTCAACGGCAGGCCCGTGGCCGACAAGGTCATGCTCCAGGCCGTGCGCCAGGCCTACAAGGGCATGTTGCTTTCCCGCGAATATCCCCAGGTCGTGCTTTTCCTGGAGCTGCCGCCCTCCGAGGTGGACGTGAACGTGCATCCGGCCAAGATGGAGGTCCGTTTCATGGACGAGAGCGCCGTGTTCGCCACGGTGCGCCGGGGCATCATGCAGGCCCTGGCCTCGACCGAAGCCACCTTCGTTCCCGAGGCGCCAAGCGTGCCGGTGCGTCCGGGCGAGCCCCTGCGCGAGTATGGAGTGCGGCCGGACTCCCCGGAGCCCTCCAAACGGTCGCATGTTCCGGCCGGGGAACCCAAGTTTGCCTCGTACCGGGAGTACCGGTCCGTGACGTCCTCGCCGAGACCCGAGCCGGTGGCCACATCCGTGGGCCTGCCCATTGCGCCTCCGGTGTATGAGGACATTTCCGACGGTTTCGAACCGCAGGCACCCTCGGCAAGGATGGAGGGCCCCCGGCCCATGGAGCTGGCGGGCACGGACATTACCTACCTGGGGCAGTTCGCGGACACCTATCTCATTCTCAAGCAGGGCGGGCAGCTGGTGCTGCTGGACCAGCACGCGGCCCACGAGCGGGTGCTGCTGGAGGCCATGAAGCGCGAGCGCACTTCCGGCAATTCCCAGCCCCTGGCCATTCCCCTGGAAATTCCTCTGCACCCCAGCGAGGCCGATCAGCTCCAGGAGCTGTGGGACGGTCTGCGTTCCATGGGCTTTCTGCTGGAGATGGCCGGACGCGAGCGGGTGCTGGTCAAGGGCGTGCCCCCGACCCTGGAGGCGGGCCAGGCCCGGGAATACCTTGCGGACGCCCTGGTTTCCAGGGCAAAGGGTCTGGAGGACCTGTGGATCATGCTCTCCTGCAAGTCGGCCATCAAGGCCGGGCAGTCTCTGGCCCACGACGAGGTCATGGCCCTGCTCGAGGCCTGGCTGGCAACGCCGGACCGGGAGTTCTGCCCCCATGGCAGACCCGTGACCATCCGCTGGGGGGCTTCGGAGCTGGAAAAACTTTTCAAGCGCAAATAGGACCGCTGCCATGATTGCCTATTCCAAGTTGCAGGTGCGTGTCGATCTGGAGGCCATCACTCATAATTACCGGCTGCTGAAGGAGATCGGCGGGCGGATCATCCCGGTGATCAAGTCCGACGCCTACGGACATGGCCTGTGCGAGGTGGCCCGGGCCCTGGAACCCGAAGGGGCCGACACCTGCGCCGTGGGGTATGTGCACGAGGGCGTGCAACTCCGGGATTCGGGCTATGCGGGCCGCATCATCAGCCTGCTGGGGCCGGTGGACGCCCCGGATTTCGCGGCCCTGGGTCCCAGGGGCATCGTTCCCTTCATTGGCCATGCCGATACCCTGGGCGCCCTGGGCAGGGAAGTCTCGGACCCGGTGGACATAGCCCTCAAATTTGATACGGGTATGTCGCGGTTGGGATTCCGGCCGGAACAGCTTCCGGAAATTCTGGATTTCTGTGCGCGCCATCCGCATATCCGGCCGGTCATGGTCGCCTCCCATCTGGCCGTCGCCGACGAGCCGCAGCGCAGCGGCCTGACAACGGAGCAATGCACTGTCTTCCTGGAGGTGGTGGACCAGTTGCGCGGCGCCGGGTACGCGGTGGAGGCCAGCCTGGCCAACTCCGCAGCCATCCTGGGCCACGAACAGTGCCTGTGCGACAGCCAGCGCGCCGGGATCGCCCTGTACGGGGCCAATCCCTTTGAAGGTACGGAATGGAGGCACGTGGGCGAAGCGCTGCTTCCGGCCATGGAGGTCTCCGCCCCGGTGCTGAGCGTGCACGCCCTCGACAAAGGCCAGGGCATCAGTTACGGGCATACCTATGTGGCCGAGGAGGACATGCTTGTGGCCGTGGTCGGGGTCGGGTATGCCGACTGCTACAGCCGAGGGCTTTCCAACAGGGGCTGGATGAATTTCAGGGGGCACCGCGTGCCCGTGGTGGGCCGGGTCTGCATGCAGATGACCTGCGTGGACGTGACGGGCCTTGCCGGGAAGGGCGAGGCCGTGCGCGTGGGCGATGTCGTTCACCTGCTGGGCGGTCCCGCGCCGGGGCGCATCCTGCCGGGCGAACTGGCCGAATGGTGGGAAACCATCCCCTACGAAGTCTTTTGTCTCTTGGGAATGAACCCGAGAAGCTATTAATTACAAGGAGCGAGCAATATGGGTTGGGTCGTGGCTGAAAGCTATCCCATGGAGGAGATGGAAAAGGAAGGCGTGAGCCCGGACTGGCTGCGCGGCAAATGGGAAAATGTGGCCGAGGATATGGCGCTTATCCCTGAAACCAACGTACGCGTGGAGATTCGCAACGGCGTCTGCTTTCTGGAGGTTTCCGAGGAGTTGATGGCCTGCATGCGCGGCATGTAAGAGTCCCATTACTATATACATAGTATGCTGTTTCCAAGGACGGCGGCCCGAAGCGTATGCAAACGCGGGGCTGCCGTCTTTTCGTTCCCTGCGGCGCTTGCGGAACGGAAACATGTTTCTGGGGGATTCTCCCGGCTGTACGGGGGATTCCCCCTTTTTGTGTGCAAATACGGGCTTTTCCGTGCAGGCGTGTTGACAGGTTTGCGCTTTTCCTCGATAGAATGTGCAATAAATATTCGCTTAACCCGTATCGTGCCCCGGCCCGTCCGGAGGGGGAAACATGAACGGCAGCTATCAGAAAAGCCTGACCATGAACCATAACATTTTATTGAGCCGCGTCTTTGGCGGCGCCTGCGGCATGGCCGCCGGTTTTGCCTGCGGCATGCGCGTCAACGATGAATTCCTGACCCTGGCCTTCGGGGTCATGGGGGCCTTCCTGGGCCTGAGCATGGGCTTTGTCCGTTCGCTGGTGTTGGCGCTGGCCGTGGTGCTCGGCGTCCATCTCTTCATGATGTAGTTTTCGTACTTCCAAGTTGCCAAGGGCCGCCTTCGGGCGGCTTTTTTGTGGCCTTCGGGCAGGAATTTTTGCCAACCGCCATGCCCCTGTGACAATGACGCGACGCCGTGATGCTATGGAATTTCCGGAAGCGGGATGGATTTCGCGACTCCTGTCGGAGGGGTTGTGGCGGCGTTCCGCCTTTCCTTAATCATCAGCCAGGCGATATCGGCTCTTGCGCCACCTGTAACGCAATTGTAACATTTTTCTTGTAACGTTGCCGTAACAAGTGTGGTAGGGGTGCGCACGCGAGCGGAGTGCGTTCGCGAATACCAGGATGTCGAGTATCGGAAACGGGTAAAGAGAATGAGATTGCGTTCCTTTCAGATGCGGCTGCTTGTGTGGGGCTGGGCCATGCTGCTTCTCGCCCTTGCGGTGGCCTTTTTCTATTCCTCCACCCTGGTGGGCTCCGAACTGGTCCGGGAGACCGAGCGGAAGTCCCGGCAACAGCTCGACACGGTCAAGTGGCTGCTGCGGGGGCATGCGTCCTTTGCCGACGAACAGGCCCTGGATTCCTGGGCAAAGACCCTTGCCTCCAAGCTGGGCAGCCGTATCACCTATATCGTCAACGGCCGCGTGGTGGCCGACTCCGAAGTGCCCTACGACAGGGTGTCCGCCATGGAGGACCACGGCAAGCGGCCCGAGGTGCTCGCCGCGGTGGCCGACGGCGTGGGCATGCACCTGCGCTACAGCACCACCCTGGAAAAGGACATGATCTATGTGGCCTGCGCCATGGACGCCTTTGCCGGTCTTCCTTCCGGTGTGCTGCGCCTGGCGGTTCCCTTTTCCCAGGTGCAGGACCGCCTCAACAGCCTGCGCATCAATTTCCTGTGGCTTTTTCTGGGCATCCTGGCCGCAGCGGCCGGGCTCTCCGCCTATCTTTCCCATAACATGGGTCGTTCCATCCGCGCCTTTTCCGAGGTGGCTCGCCAGATAGGCGAGGGCGACTATTCCATGCGCCTGCGCTCGTTTCCGGGGGGCGAGTTCCAGCCCCTGGCCTCCTCGGTCAACGCCATGGCCCGGAAGATCGAGAAGCACATCCAGACCATCGAGGACCAGAAGGGACGTCTTCGGGCCATGTTCGAAGGCATGGACGAGGGGGTCATGGCCCTGGACCACGAAGGCCGGGTCATGTCCTACAACGCGGCCATGGATGAGATGATTTCCATGCCCGGCACGGCCGTGGGCCGCACGCCCATCGAGGTCACCCGCCGCTACGAGATCCAGAATCTCGTGGACAGGCTCCTTTCCGAGGACATCGATTTCGTCAAGACCGAGATAGAGCTCATGGACGGGCGCATCGTGGACGTTTCCGGCCTGCCCTACAACGACCATCACGGCGCGCGGAAGCTCATCCTCGTCTTCCACGACATCACCGTGATCAAGCGGGCGGAAAAGGGGCTGCGCGACTTCGTGGCCAACGCCTCCCACCAGCTTCGCACCCCCCTGACCAGCATCAAGGGGTACTCCGAAACCCTGCTTGACAATCCTCCGAAAGACTTCGAAGGTGCACGCAGCTTTCTTGAGATCATCGTCAAGAATGCCGACCATATGAACAAGGTCATCTCCAGCATGCTGGCTCTGGCGAAATCCGAGCAGATGGGAAAAGCCTTGAAAATTGTTCCCGTGTCCGGCAGGGAAGTCCTGCATCGGGCACTTGATGACCTGACCCTCCTGGCCGGGGAGCGCAACATTCGCTTTGAGCTGGCGCTCCCGGAGAAAGCCGAACTGGAGGTCATGGGCGAACCGGACGGACTGCTGCACGTGTTTCACAACCTGATGCAGAATGCCGTCAAGTACAGCCCCGAGGGCGGGGTCATCACCGTTTCCGCCGAGGTGGGGGACGGCTCCGTATCCTTCTGTGTGGAGGACCAGGGGCCGGGTATCTCCAAGGAGCACAGTCTCAAGGTGTTCGAGCGGTTCTTCCGCGTGGACGAGAATACCATCGACGGCCATGGCAGCGCAGGGCTGGGCCTTGCCATCTGCCGGCGCATCGTCAAGAACTTCGGCGGCGAAATCTGGCATGACGGCTATGGTGAGGATACACGGGGCGCGCGGTTCTGTTTCCGCCTGAAAGCGCCCAGGGCGTCCTGAATCTTCCATAAACCGTCCCCTCAGGAGGGGGATTGATGGATTTATACGATCTGTTCTTTTACATGTCCCTGTTTGCGGGCTTCATGATGGCGTTCAACCTGGGCGCCAACGATGTCGCCAACTCCATGGCCTCGGCCGTGGGGGCAAAGGCCATTACCGTCCGGCAGGCGGTCCTCATCGCCGGGGTCCTCAACTTTGCCGGCGCAGTGTTTCTGGGCTCCCACGTCACGGCCACCGTGAGCAAGGGGATCATCGACCCGAGCCGCATCGACGCCACGGTCATGATGATCGGCATGTTCTCGGCGCTCCTGGCCGCCGGGGTCTGGGTGCTCATCGCCACCCTGACGTCGCTGCCGGTTTCCTCCACCCACTCCATCGTGGGGGCCATCACCGGCTTCGGCATCTCCGCCGGGGGCATGGACGTGGTCAATTGGCTCAAGATGGGCGGCATTGTCATGTCCTGGGTCATCTCCCCGTTTTTTGCAGCCATCATCGGTTTCGTGGTTTTCAGCCATATCCGGCGCTTCATTCTCTACAAGAAGCACTTCATCGAGCAGGCCCGGCGCTGGGCGCCGTTCTGGGTGGCCGTCACCGCCATCCTGATTTCCCTGTCCTTCCTGTACAAGACTCCCATAGGCAAAAGCCTCGCACTGCCCTGGCCGGTCTCCATCGGCATTGCCGTGGCCCTGTCCGCAGTCGTGTTCCTGCTGGCGCGCATGTGGGTCAACCGCATCGTGGTGAACGTGGAAGAGGGCGCCGAGGGCGTGGAAATGGTCTTCCGCAAGATGCAGGTGGGCACCTCCTGTTACGTGGCCCTTTCCCAGGGCGCCAACGACGTGGCCAACGCCATCGGACCGGTGGCCGCCATCTATCTCATTGCCAAGGAACACCAGCTCCTGGCCAAGGCCGAAGTGCCCCTGGTCATGCTCGTGCTGGGCGGCCTGGGCATTGCCGTGGGTATCGCGGTGCTGGGCCACAAGGTCATGGCCACCGTGGGCCAGAAACTCACCACCCTGACCAATACCCGCGGTTTCGCCGTGGACTTTGGTGCGGCAAGCACCGTGCTGGTGGCCTCCAACCTGGGGCTGCCCGTTTCCACCACCCATGCGGCCGTGGGGGCCGTGGTGGGCGTTGGCATTGCGCGCGGCTTCGGGGCCGTGGATTTCCGGGTGCTGGGCAAGATCGTTTTCTACTGGGTGCTTACGGTTCCCATTGCGGCCTTCACCAGTATTCTGATATTCGAGTTATTGAAGTGGATGTGCCTTTAATATTCAAGATACCGGCAACTTGCTGATTGCATACATTTTTTACGGAGTGATTACATGTACTTGAAGATTCCCTTTTTCGGCCTCATTGCCAAGCGTCCCCCCATGGAAGGGCTCATCGAGCACTACGACAAGATCGCCGAGTGCATCGCCACCATCGACGAGTCCCTGGAGTGCTATGTTTCCGGCGGCGTCTGTCGTGAATTCGAGGAGTTGGCAAAGACCATCGACACCATCGAGAACCATGCCGACAAGATCAAGCGCAACATCCGCAACCATTTGCCGCGCGGCCTGTTCATGGCCGTGGACAAGGGCATGTTCCTGAACTACACCAAGTTCCAGGACAACATCCTGGATGCGGCCCAGGACGCCCTGCACTGGCTGGGCATGCGCCCGGTTCCGGTGCCGCCCGCGTTCCAGAAGGATCTCATCAACCTGCTGGACAGCGTGCGCCACGCCACCGAACTGCTTGGCCCGGCCCTCAAGAACACCATCGCCCTGGTGCACGGCGAATCCCTGGACCGCCAGGGCACCAAGGAGAGCTACCGCAAGGTGCGCCATGAGCGCGAGGTGATCCGCAAGGCCGCCTACAGGCTGCAGAGCAAGATCTACAATTCGGATATCGACTTCAAGGATATTTACCAGCTGACCCATTTCATCGATTGCCTCAGCCAGATGGGACACAACTGCGAGAACTGCGTTGATACGTTGCGCAACATGATCGCCCGCTAGGCGGCCCAGAAAGCACCGTCTACTTTGTTACTGCAAAAACGCCAGACCCTCGCGTATGTCATATACGCGTCGGGTCTGGCTTTTTTTTGTGCCGCGTATCCGGCATTTTCTGAACCGCCTGGGGTTGGGGTTTCTGGGCTTCGGCATCCATAGCTGTCAGGGTTCGCGTCGGGCCTGCTTTTTTTGTGTCGCGTGGCTGCCGCTGCTCTATTCATGGACTGGAAAAAACGGCGGGAGGGCGCTTTGCATTCCAGAGCGGGGCGGCATGGTATGGCGGATTATATGGGCGGCCGTCTTGCCGTGGATGGGGATTTGCGGTAAGCCATTCTTCCTATGCATGAAATGTCCATAGCCCAAAGCATTTTGTCCATTCTCGAGGACGAGATGACCAAGCGAGACATCGCCAAGCTCAAGCGGGTGGTCATCAAGAACGGCGCCCTGGCCGGAGTGGTTTCCGACGCCCTCCATTTCGCCTGGACCGCCCTGACTCCCGACACCCGGTTCGACGGCACCATCCTGGAGCTGGAGGAGATTCCGCTCAAGGTGAAGTGTGGTGAGTGCGGGGAGGAATTCCACCCCGACGACACCAAGTACATGCCGTGTCCCAAGTGCGAGGCCATGCTCGGTCACGAGGTCCTGGAGGGCAAAGAATTGTATATTGATTTCGTGGAACCCGCAGACGAAGAAGACCCGGCCGAATAAGGAGCTTTTGAGATGAGCATGGAAGTCCCCATTGTCAGAAACGTTCTGGAAGCCAACGACAGGATCGCCCAAGACCTGAAGAAGATTTTTCGCGAAAAGGGCATCCTGTGCCTGAACCTCATGAGTTCGCCGGGCGCTGGCAAGACCAGCCTGCTGGAGCGTACGCTTACGGACCTCAAGGACGAGTTCAAGATGGCCGTGGTGGAAGGCGATCTTCAGACCGACAATGACGCGCGCCGCGTGGCCGCCACCGGCGCACAGGCCGTGCAGGTGAACACCGAGGGCGGCTGCCACCTGGATTCCGGCATGGTGCTGGATGCCATGAAGTCCATGAACCTGGACGGTATCGACATCCTGTTCGTGGAAAACGTGGGCAACCTGGTCTGCCCGGCCGAGTTCGATGTGGGCGAAGACTACAAGGTCACGCTCCTGTCCGTCACCGAGGGCGACGACAAGCCCGAGAAATATCCCCTCATGTTCCACATTTCGGCCGTCATGCTGCTGAACAAGGTGGACCTGCTGCCCTATGTGGACTTCAGCCTGGACGTTGCGGCCAACCACGCCAAGCGCCTGAACAAGGACATCGAAGTAATGCCCATTTCCTGCCGCAACGGCGACGGGCTGGAAACGTGGTACAAATGGCTGAGAGAGAAGAGGGCTGAAAAGAAAGCCTAAACAGGGGCTGCTCAGGCGGGGCGTTGCCCCTGCACCCCACCAAAGGGCCAAGCCTTTTGGAATTCTGGATAATAAAAAGAGACCCGGCCTCGCAAAGCGAGGCCGGGTCTCTTTTTACAGATAAGGGATGAGCCGTTGGCGAGTCTTCGGGCCTTACGGATGAGGACAGCAGCGATGCCCTCCGGAGGCCTATTTTTTCGAGAGGGCAAATTTTTTGCCCAAAACGGGTATTTCAGTACTTTTCATAGGGATGAATCGGGCGTAGGGTACGCCCATGTCATTTCCCAAAGAGCTCCCTTTCGAAGATGTGCTGTCCTCCATCGCGGACGGTTTGTTCACGGTGGATGCGGACTGGAACATCACCTATTTCAACGAGGCCGCCGAGCGCATCACCGGCATCCCGGCCGAAGAGGCCATGGGCCAGAAATGCCGCGACGTGTTCCATTCCAGTCTCTGCGACGGGTCCTGCGCCCTGAAGGAATGCATCGACTGCGGGGGAGTGATTTCCGGCAAGTCCATCTTTATTGTCCGGCCCGACGGCGAGCGGGTGCCCGTGTCCATTTCCGCCGCGCCCCTGCGCAACGCCAGGGGCGATGTGGTGGGCGGGGTGGAGACCTTTCGCGACCTCACCGAACTGCACCTCATGCGCCGCAAGGTGGAGGACCTGTATTCCTTCGAGGACATCGTGGGCCGCAGCGAGGCGCTGGGGAAGATATTCCGCATCCTGCCGCAGGTGAGCCGCAGCGAGGCCACGGTGCTGCTGCTGGGCGAGTCCGGCACGGGCAAGGAGCTGTTCGCCCGCGCCGTGCACAATCTGAGCGACCGGCGCGACGGCCCGTTCGTGGCCGTGAACTGCGGCGCATTGCCCGACACCCTGCTGGAATCCGAGCTGTTCGGATACAAGGCGGGCGCGTTCACGGACGCCAAGGGCGACAAGCCCGGCCGCTTCGAGCTGGCCCGGGGCGGCACCATCTTCCTGGACGAGATCGGCGACCTGCCAGCCAAGCTCCAGGTCAAGCTGCTGCGCGTGCTGCAGGAAAAGGTCTACGAGCCGTTGGGAGGGGTCAAGCCCCAGCCCACGGACGTGCGCGTGGTGGCCGCCACCAACCGCGACCTGGAATCCCTGGTGGCCGACGGCAGCTTCCGCCAGGACCTCTATTACCGGCTCAACGTGGTCACCCTCCGTTTGCCGTCCCTGCGCGAGCGCCCCGAGGATATCCCGCTGCTCACGGACCATTTCATCCGCGAGTACAACGCCCTGCAGGGCAAGTGCGTGGAGGGGATCTCCGAGGACGTCATGGCCCTGCTGCTGCGCCATGATTTTCCGGGCAATGTGCGCGAGCTGGAGAACATCCTCGAATTCGCCTTCATTCTCTGTTCCTCGGGCTTCATCCAGCTGGAGCACCTGCCGGACAGTATCCGCCCCAGCCTGGGGCAGGACGCGGGCCTGGGCATGGTGGGCACCCTGGAGGAGATCAAGTGCCGCGCGGTCATGAGCGCGTTGGAGCGCAACCAGGGCCGCAAGATGGCCACCTGCCGCGAGCTGGGCATATCCAAGGACACCCTGCGCCGCATGATCCAGCGCTGCGACGAGCTCTCGGCGGGCGAATAATACGCCCCGCAATTCCCCTGCGGCGTAGATTGCGCCGCTCCGCACCTGGGTGCGTTTTCTTATTTAGCTGAAATAACAGATGAAAGTGAATGGCACAGGCTGTGCTATGGGGCCTGCAGGAGTTATGACCAGTATGAGCGAAACCATCATCTGCCTTGCCTGTTACGGCGACCGGCTCGCATCCGTTTTCGACAATGCGGACGAGTTCCGTTTCTACAAGGTGGATGGCGACGGAATTTACCCCGCAGGCCACCTATCCCTTCCCTCAAAGGACCCAATGGACAGGACATCCGCCATACAGGCCTGCGGGGTAAGTACGCTCATCTGTGGTGCTGTATGCAGGCGGACGCAACAGCAGTTCATCAACGCAGGCATCACCGTCCGTCCCTGGGTCAGGGGCGGCGTCGAGGAAGTACTCGAAGCGTTCCGCAGCGACACCTTGAGTGCGCTGGCCATGCCCGGCTGCCGTGCCGCGGCCGACAGCAGCGCCACGCCGGGAATGAGCTGCTGCCGGGCCGGCAGAGGTTTGGGACGGCGACGGGCCGGGGCGGACGGTGTCCTGAATATGGATAACAAACGGAGGCGGTCATGAAAATAGCCATCAGCAGCGGCGGTCCGGACCTGAACGGTCCCCTGGATCCCCGTTTCGGACGTGCGGCGGGTTTCGTCATCTTCGACCTGGAAACCGGTGCGCATGAATTTGTGGACAATACCCAGAATTTGACGCTCGCCCAGGGCGCCGGCATACAGGCCGCCCAGAACGTCGCGGCCACCGGAGCCAAGGCGGTCGTTACCGGGCACGTGGGCCCCAAGGCCTACAAGGCGCTCAGCCACGGCGGCATCGGGGTGTTTCTCGGCGCGGGCGGTTCCATCCAGGAACTGGTGGAAGCCTACAAGGCTGGAACGCTGCAGGAAGCCGCGGGTCCGGACAAGGAAGGCCACTGGTAGGAGACTGCCGGAAAAAGATTGCCGGGGCGGTTTGACACGACCGCCCCAGTGCTTATTTCTTGCTTTGCACCGGCCTTGGCCGGAATCCCACTTTTTTAGGAGAAAAGAACATGAGTGACGCATGTGGAAGCTGCTCCTCCGCCACCCCCGGCGGCGGATGCTCCAGCGGCGGTTGCGACAAGGGCCCCGAGAATCTCAAGCTCGAGAAAACCCTGAGCCGCATCAAGCATAAGATTGTGGTCATGTCCGGCAAGGGCGGGGTGGGCAAGTCCACCGTCGCCACCAACATTGCCGTGGCCCTTTCCCTGGCCGGGAAGCGCGTCGGCCTGCTCGACGTGGACGTGCACGGCCCGTCCATCCCGCGTCTGCTTTCCCTGGAAGGCCAGCAGCCGCATATCGGCGACCAGGTCATCGAACCCATTTCCTGGAGCCGCAACCTTTGGGTCATGTCCCTGGGCTTCATGCTGCCCAGCAAGAACGACGCGGTCATCTGGCGCGGTCCGGTGAAGATCGGCCTGATCAAGCAGTTCGTGGAAGACGTGGCCTGGGGCGACCTGGACTACCTCATCGTCGACTGCCCTCCGGGCACTGGCGACGAGCCGCTTTCCACCCTGCAGACCCTGGGCCAGGACGCACACGCGGTCATCGTCACCACCCCGCAGGGCGTGGCCGTGGACGACGTGCGCCGCTCGGTCTCCTTTGTGCGCCAGCTGGGCAACCCCCTGCTGGGCATCGTGGAGAACATGTCCGGTTTCGCCTGCCCCGAGTGCGGCACTGTACACAACATCTTCAGCACGGGCGGCGGTGAAGCCCTGGCCGCTGAAATGGGCGCCAAGTTCCTGGGACGCATTCCCATGGACCCGGAAGTGGCCCGCTCCGGCGACGACGGCTTCCCCCTGGTCAAGGTGGACCACGACAGCGCCACCGCCCAGGCCATGAACGCCATCATCAAGCCCATGCTCGGCATGGCCGACCTTCTTCAGGAGAACAATATGATGCCCAAGATCGACGATCTGCCCAGCGAAAACGGCAAGGTCCGCATCGCCATTCCGGTGGTGGGCATGACCCTGTGCAACCACTTCGGCCATTGCGAAAAATTCGCCATCGTGGACGTGGACACCGAACTCAAGTCCATCATCGCCACCACCCTGGAAACCCCGCCGCCGCATGAGCCGGGCGTGATTCCGGCATGGTGCGCGGACCAGAAGGTCAACCTGGTCATCGCTGGCGGCATGGGCGCCAGGGCCCAGGCCATGTTCACCGACAGGGGCGTCAAGGTCATCACCGGCGCTCCCGCCGTCGCTCCCGAGGAAATCGTCAACAAGTTCCTCGCAGGCTCCCTGGTCACCGGCCAGAACACCTGCGACCACTAGTCGGCGTTCCCTATAGACACCTCCATTCCCAATGACGGAGAGGCGCTGCCATGCAGCGCCTCTTTGTTTTTTTGGGCGCAGGTTCCGGTCATGGGTTGACGTTGTGGGAGGGCGGCGTATACCAGCCCTCATGCACATGCCCACGTCCAACCGCGTTTTCAATCCGTTCTCGCTCCGGCGCATCATCCAGGTTTCGTTCGCCCTGTTCTGTCTCTATGCGGGCTGGCGCTTCCTCCTTTTCGTGGAGTGGGCCAGGGGCGGCTCGCAGACCTTTGTTCCCAAGCCCGCTTCCGTGGAGGGATTTTTGCCCATCAGCGCCCTGCTGGGCCTGAAGCGGCTTTTGCTCACGGGCCAGTGGGACCCGGTGCACCCGGCCGGGCTGACCATTTTCGTGGCGGCCCTGGTCATGGCCTGGCTGTTCCGCAAGGGCTTTTGCGGCTATATCTGCCCGGTGGGCCTGGTCTCCAACATGGCCGAGAAGCTGGGGCGCAGGCTGGGTCTGGCCCTGGTGCCGCCCAGGTGGGCGGACTATCCGCTCATGGCCGTGAAATACGTGATGCTGGGCTTTTTCCTGTACACCACCTTTGTCTCCATGAGCCTGCGGGGCATCGAGCAGTTCATCCGCGCACCGTACAACATGGTGGCCGACGCCAAGATGCTCGACTTCTTCGTTGCGCCGTCGTCCACGGCCCTGGGCGCGCTGGCAGTGCTTGCCGTGCTCGGCGTGGTGGTGCGCAACTTCTGGTGCCGGTACCTGTGCCCCTATGGCGCGCTGCTGGGCCTGTGCTCCCTGCTCAGCCCGCTGGGCATCCGCCGGGACGCGGACCGCTGCGTGGGTTGCGGCAAGTGCGACCGCATCTGCCCGGGCGGCATCACGGTGTCGGGCAAGATCAGCGTGAATTCGCCCGAGTGCATGGGCTGCACCGCCTGCGTGGGGGCCTGTCCCGTGGAGGGCTGCCTGTCCGTGAGCGCCGGGAGCAGGCGGCTGCCGTTCTGGGTGCCCGCCCTGGGCGCGGTGGGCGTGCTGCTGCTGGCCTATGCGGCGGCACGGGCCACGGGCCATTGGGATACGGGCATGCCCGCGGACATGGTGCGGCGCATGTACATGTCGTTCGGGGGCTGATGTTCTGGAGACTTACTCCTTGACTTCCTTCCCGGACCCTGCTTCATAGGTGCATACCCATTGGAGCCCCAAGAGAGCCACGCGTTCACCCCGCCTGTGGACGCCATTTCAGGAGGATGCTGAATGTTCGTAGGATTCAAGATGTTGCAGGATTTCGCCACCGTCACTCCGCAGACCCTGGTCAAGGACGCCCAGAAAAAGCTGGAAGAGGACAAGCTCTGGATGTTGCTTGTGGTGGATGAGGCAGGAGAACTGGTCGGATACGTTCCCAAGGAGGATATTGCCGGCGCCTTGCCCGGCGTGGTCAAAGCCATGGAGCGCCTTGGCGAGACCGTATTCCTGGACAAGCTGACCATCGAGGACATCCTGCGCCGCGACATCCGGAAGATTTCCCCCGAGGCCGAAGTGGAGGCCGCCGCGGACATGATGCACGAGATGAACCTGGCCGGGCTGGCCGTGGTGGACGGCGCGGGAGTGATCCTGGGCTACGTCAACCGCGACGCCATGCTCGACGTTCTGGTGGAGGAGATGGGCTTCCGCGAGGGAGGCTGCCGCATCACCGTGGACGTGGAGGACAAGACCGGCGTGCTTTACGAGGCCGCCGGGGTCATTGCCAACATGAAGCTTTCCATCATTTCCTCGTCCACCTTCTTCAAGGGCGAACGTCGCCTCATCGTGCTGCGTGTGGCCACCGAGGACGCCGCGCCCGTGGAGACCGCACTCAGGGAGCGCGGTTTCAAGCTGGTCGAACCGCAGGATTTCCAGGGCAACTGGAACTGATCCGCCACAAGCGAACGCAAGAAGCAAGCCCCCGGTTCAAGCGAGCCGGGGGCTTTTTCATGTCCTACTTCTGGAGAGGGAAGGGCTCGGGGTAGATGAAGCCCACGAAGCCCAGCGCCGAAAGCGCGATGCCGTAGTTTTTGGTGATCTGCAGGGAGGTGATGTCGAAGGTCATGTCTCCCTTCTGCTTGAGCCCCCGGATGGAAAGCTCGTGGTTGAGGGACTTGGTCAGCTGGGCCTTGGCATCCGCATAGGCCTTGTCCTTGTCCACGGTCTCGCCGCTGTAGATGCGTTCGTATTCGGCCGCGAAGCCGCCTATGTACTTGCCGTCCTTGTCCACTGCCCAGACCCGGCCCACGCCGGTGGCCACGGTGTCTCCCTTCACGCCTCCGGCCTTGGCCATGATGGTTTCCAGCACCGAGCCGTGGCGGATGTACGGCTTGGCCTTTTCAAAGGGGACCTCATAGGACTCGGGCGGAAGCACCGAGGTGTAGTAGACCACATTGAAATTCTCGATGCCCGCGTCCAGCAGGGCCAGGTCGTAGGAAAAGGTTTCGTACGGGTCGGGCGGGATGCCGTCGTCGGACTGGCCCACGCCGGTGACCGCGAAATAGGCCGTGGGGATTCGCGGGCCGAAGTTTTCCTGGGCCCGGGCGCACACGGCGATCATCAGGATACCGATAACCATGCAGCAAGTGACGATTCTGGATTTCATGTTCACCTCTCGGCTGAAATTGGATTTCGCATATCCTAGCATCGATCAAACGCACTGCAATAGAAAGCGAAGGAATCTAACCCGGCTAACAATTGTTTACAGTTTTTCGCGCGGAATACTTTGCCATAAAATCATTTGTTTACTATTTGGATCCCTATGAATGCCCGCAGATACGATATCGACAACATCCGCATCCTGGCCACGCTGGTCATTTTCCTGTTCCACAATGCCCGGCTCTTCGACACCTTTGGCTGGCACGTGAAGAACGCCCAGACTTCCGTCTATTTTTCCCTTTTTGTGGGCTTTATCGACGCGTGGGTCATGCCGCTCTTCTTTCTGCTTTCAGGCATGGCCGCATGGTATTCACTGGGCCGCCGCACGGGCGGGCTGTTCCTCAAGGAGCGGGCGCTGCGGCTGCTCGTGCCCGTGTACACCGTGGGGGTGGTGCTGCTTCTGCCGCCCCAGTTCGCCCTGGATCGCATCACCAGCGGCATGACCTTTGGCGGCTGGCTGCAGGGCTACGGGTATTTCTTCCAGCGCATGGGCTTTGACTTCGAGCCGCCCTTTGTGCGTTTCTTTTCGGGGCATCTCTGGTTTCTGTGGTTCCTGTTTTATGTCTCGCTGGCGACGCTGCCCGTATTCCTGTGGCTGCGCTCGGAATCCGGCGGAAGGGTCCGCAAGCGCATCGCGGCCGCCTGCACCGGAGGCGTCGGACCGTTCCTGCTCGTCATTCCCCTTTTTCTGGTGCTCATGAGTCTGCGCGGCGTGTTTCATGGTGAGCATACCTGGGCCGACTTCGGGTATTTCTCGCTTTACTCGATCATCGGCTACATCTTCGCCTCGGACGAACGGTTTGTTCCGGCCCTGCAGCGGTGCGCTCCGTGGGCCTTGCTGGTGGGCGTGGCGGGATTCGGCGCGGAAATGCATTTTCTTCTCGGGACGGGCTACCCGATGCATGCCCAGTCCTTTTTCCCCTTCCTGCCGTATACCCTGTACCAGGTGACCATGAGCCTGCAGACGCTGAGCTGGATTGTCGTCATTTTGGGCTACGGTTCCCGCCTGCTGACCGAAAAGCGCGACTGGACGGTTTGGGGCAACGAGGCCGTGCTTCCGTTTTATATCCTTCATCAGACCGCCATACTGATCGCGGGTTGGTACGTGGTCCAGCTGGATTTGCCCATGCTGGTCAAGTGCGTGATCAACACCATAGCGAGCCTGACCATGATTCTTGTGACCTACGGAGTTTTGATCAGGCCCTTGAATCCGGTCCGTTTTCTCTTCGGGATGCATTCGAAATAGGAACCGCAACAGCGGGCGCATGAAAAAGCCCCCTCCGGGCGGAAAGTCCGGAGGGGGCGTGCTTTTGTTGTCGCCGGGCCTTGGGGCCTAGTCTTCGGTCTGCGAAGCCGGTTCGAGGCTGCCGGAGCGGCCGCGCCGCTGTATGGCCTCGAAGTACTTCCTGGTTTCCCCGACCACGACCGGGGTCAGCAGGAGCAGGCCCACGAGGTTGGGAATGGCCATCAGCCCGTTCAGGGCGTCCGAGATGTTCCAGACAAGGCTGAGCTTGGCCACTGCCCCTGCCCCCACAAAACAGATGAAGAGGAGGCGGTAGGGCATGACGGCCTTCACGCCGAGCAGGTACTCGATGGACTTTTCGCCGTAGTAGCTCCAGCCGAGAATGGTGGAGTAGGCGAACAGGATCAGGCCGATGGTGACCACATGGTCCCCGCCGGGCATGCCTGCGGCAAAGGCGACTGTGGTCAGTTCCGCGCCGGTCAGTCCGTTGGACCATGCCCCGGTGAGGATGAGCACCAGGCCGGTCATGGTACAGACCACCAGAGTGTCGATGAAGGTCTGGGTCATGGACACCAGGGCCTGGGTGACAGGCTGCTTGGTCTGAGCAGCGGCCGCCGCGATGGGGGCGCTTCCCAGGCCGGATTCATTGGAGAACACGCCGCGCGCGACCCCCATCCGGATACACATCATGATGGATGCCCCGGCAAAGCCGCCCACGGCGGCCGTGGGATGGAATGCCTGGTCGATGATCAGCCCGAGGGCTGCGGGAATGCCGCCTATATTGGTGAAGATGATGTACGAAGCGCCGGTCATGTAGAAGACGATCATGATCGGGACGAAGAAGCCGGTTACCTGACCGATCTTCTTGATGCCGCCCAGGATGACCGCGGCGACGCAGACCATGAGAACCACACCGGTGACGAACGGGGAGACCTGGTAGGTCGCCTCCACTGCGTCGGCAATGGAGTTGGACTGGACCATGTTGCCGATTCCGAAGGCCGCCACCGAGGCGAAGCAGGCGAAGACCGCACCCAGCCAGGGTTTCTTGAGGCCCTTGGATATGTAGTACATGGGCCCGCCGCTCATTTCGCCGTTTTCGTCCACGACGCGGTATTTCACGGCCAGAACGGCTTCGGCGTACTTGGTGGCCATGCCGACCAGGCCGGTGACCCACATCCAGAACAGCGCGCCCGGTCCGCCCACGGCGATGGCCGTTGCCACGCCCGCGATGTTCCCGGTCCCGACCGTTGCCGAAAGCGCGGTCATCAGGGCCTGGAAGTGGGTGATATCCCCGGGTTCGTCGGTTGCTTCCTTGCGTTTGATAAGCGCCAGGTAGAGGGCGTAGCCCAGTTTCCTGATCTGGAGCCCGCGCAGGGCAAAGGTGAGCCATACGCCGGTTCCCACCAGCAGGATCAGCATGGGCGGCCCCCAGGCGAACGCTCCTATTTTTCCAACCACTCCATCCAATATAGTCAAAAATTCCATCTCATCTCCTTGGTTTGGTTACCTTGGATTCCGAAGGGCAAACTCCTTGATAAGCATCGTTGTTGAATTGCCGTGAGCCTTTTCCTTTACAGCACGTTGTCCACGGGGACGTATTCCAGACCGAAGGCGTCCGCCACACCCTTGTAGGTGACCTTGCCGTTGACGATGTTCAGGCCGGTCTTGATGGCGTTGTTTTCGATGGCGGCCTGCTTCCAGCCCTTGTTGGCGATTTCCAGGGCGTAGGGCAGGGTCGCGTTGGTCAGGGCCATGGTCGAGGTGACGGGCACTGCGCCGGGCATGTTCGCCACGCAGTAGTGGATCACGCCTTCGACCTCGTACACCGGGTTGCGGTGGGTCGTGGGCTGGGAGGTCTCGAAGCAACCGCCCTGGTCGATGGCCACGTCTACGATGACGGCGCCCTTCTTCATGGACTTGAGCATCTCGCGGGTGACGAGCTTCGGCGCCTTGGTCCCGGCGACAAGTACTGCACCGATAACCACGTCCGCGTCAAGAACCAGCTCGCGCAGCAGGGCCGGGCTGCTCATCATGGGGAAGCAATTCTTGGGCATCACTTCCGAGAGGTAGCGGAGCCGCGCCAGGTTCATGTCCAGCAGGGAGACCTTCGCGCCCAGGCCGCAGGCCATCTGCGCCGCATTGGTGCCGACCACGCCGCCGCCGATGACGACCACGTTGGCCGGGGCCACGCCGGTGACACCGCCCATGAGCAGGCCGCGTCCGCCGAAGTCGCGTTCCAGGTACTTGGCTCCTTCCTGGATGGACATGCGGCCGGCGACTTCACTCATCGGGGTGAGGAGCGGCAGGTCACCGGCGGGGCCTTCCACGGTTTCGTAAGCGATGGCGATGGACTTGTTGGCCACGAACGCGCGGGTCAGGGGCTCGTCCGGGGCGAAGTGGAAATAGGTGAAGACGATCTGGTCTTCGCGGACCATGTCGTATTCCGAAGGTTGCGGTTCCTTCACGTGCATGACCATGTCCGAGGCGGCGTAGATTTCGGCCGGGGTTTCGACGATCCTGGCGCCCGCGGCCGCATAGGCCTCGTCCGGGAAGCCGCTGCCAACCCCTGCCGAGGCTTCGACCATGACCTCGTGCCCGTTGGCACACATGATTTCGACTCCGGTGGGGGTCATGGCGACTCTATTTTCCGCTGCCTTGATTTCTTTCAAGATTCCAACTTTCATTTTCAAAGCTCCTGAGTAATGGGTTTTCACGGAATTTCGCCAGGCCGGGTATGCGGCGCTGGTGTTTTTTTTCTCCATATCGCAATCGCCATGCCAACCTTTCGGACAAAGCATTTCACGCCCCTGTTTTTCAGGAGGAGGTCTGCGGAAAGGCCTGCGGGACAAGGCTTTTCCTTTTTTGGGTTCGTCCCGTCAGGCGTTGCGAAACAAGCAATGTGCAATGGGAGGGGAATAGCGGAAGTGGTATGTTTTCCTGCCAAAAGGGATGGTGGGAATATCTAACTATCCGATATCAAATGTTTTTATTGCTGGCACGAAAACGTTCCATGTCAGAGGCATGTGGTTCGCCTGGAGCGGCAAACCGGACAGATGGCGGAATTTTCATGGTGGAACGAAAGCGTTCCAGAGGGCGGACCGGGGAGGATCTACCAGGGGCTCTGCTGCTGCACGGGCGGTTCCCAGGGGATGGCGTTGTCCTCGTTGCGCAGCTGGTATTTCTTGATCCTGCGCATGAGCGCCGTGTGGGAGAGCCCGAGCTGCTTGGCGGCCTTGCGGATGCTTTTCGTGGAGTTGAGAGCGTCGAGCAGTATGCGCATCTCGAACTTGCCGACCATGTCCTTCAGGGGCTTGTCGGTCTTGGGCACCGGAGACCGGGGGCACTGTTCCGTGCCGCAGACCGGGGCCGCGCTGAGGTGCAGGGCTTCGGCCGTGATCTCGCAGGAATCGCTGAGGATGGAGGCCCGTTCAATGGCGTTCTGCAGCTCGCGCACATTGCCCGGCCAGCTGTAGTTGTAGAGCTTGTCCAGGGCCTTCTGGCTGATGGTCTGTTCCTCTTTCTGCAGCCGCTGGTTGAACTGCTTGAGGAAGGTGCCCACCAGGAGCGGGATGTCGGCCATGCGTTCCCGCAGCGGGGGAATCTGGATGGTCAGCACGTTGATGCGGTAGAACAGGTCCTCGCGGAAATCCCCGGCCTCCACCATGTCCGCCAGGTTTTTGTTGGTGGCGGTGATCACCCGTGCATTGACCGGGATTTCCTCCACGCCGCCGATCCTGCGCACGAATCCGTCCTGGAGCACGCGCAGGATCTTGGCCTGCGGGCCCAGGGGCATGTCGCCGATCTCGTCGAGAAAGATGGTGCCGTTCCGGGCCGCCTCGAACAGGCCGGGCTTGCCCTTTTTCTTGGCCCCGGTAAAGGCCCCGTCCACGTAGCCGAACAGCTCGCTTTCGATGAGCGATTCCGGGAGCGCCGCGCAGTTGATGGGGATGAACGGTCCTGTCCTGCCGCTCTCGAAGTGGATGGCCTTGGCAAAGAGTTCCTTGCCGGTGCCGCTTTCGCCGGTGATGGAGATGATGGTGTCCAGCTCGGCAATCTTGCGCGCAAAGGAGATCAGGTTGGTGATGGCCCGGCTTTCGCCGATGAAGTCGTCGAAGTTGACGTCGATGGGGGTCAGGACCGCATCGACCATGGCCTTGACCTCCTTGAGGTCCTTCATCAGCAGCACCGCACCCACGAATTCGCCCTGGGAGTTGTTGATGGGCTTTGCCGAGCCGTAGAACTCGACCCGGCCCGTGCTGGTGACCACGGTCTTTCGCCTGCTGACGGGAACCTTTTTCTGGACGCACTCCATGAGCAGGTTGTTCTTCGGGCTCAGTTCGCTCACATGGGTGTTCAGCAGGTCCTCGTAGGGCAGGTTCAGGATCCGGCAGGCCACGCTGTTGACGGTGTTGACCATGCCCTCCGCATTGACGGAAACGATCCCCTCGCTCATTCCGTCGAACAGCGTCCGGAACCAGCGTTCCCGCCTTTCCTGGGGCAGCCGTTTCAGCTCGGCCTGGTCCTCGATCCCCGGCAGGGTCGCGAAGATCTTCAGAAGATCCTGGGTGCCGATGTCCGTGTCCCCGAAATCGATCTCGATGGAGACCAGGGCATAGCCGTTTTTCTGCTCCACCTCCATGCACACGATGTTCAGCCGGTGTGCGATGATGAGCTTGGTTATGTCGAAGACGATTCCTATACGGTCCTTGAAAAGAAGCTTGAATTTTCTTTTTTTGCTCATGGCTTCACCTGGTTGCATGGTGCAGGGGCAGATCGGGGCGGCGGAAATCTGATTGCGGGGATATTGGCGATAGTGCGGCGATGATCCAAACACGCATGCGTGGTTTTCGGGTTATGGCGTTGCGGGCGGGGAGCCGCAACGGGGTACCGGAAAATTCAAAGAGGACATGGCGTCCCGTTTCGGGGAGCCCAGCGCGGACCGATTGGGAATATTAACCCGGACGGTCCTGCGGCTGAAGATTATTCGGTCATAAACTACAGTTTTGGGCAGGAAAAGCAAGTGCACTTCCAACCGGCGGCAGGAACAGGACATTTGCGGCTGGCTGTCCCAAAAGGTTCGAGCATGGCTTGTGCGTGTGAATCGGCCCGTGGGATGGAGAGTACGGGGGAAGGGGGAGAGAGAACCATTTTCAAAAGGTTTTTCTTCCCCTTCCCCCGGTTTGATTTCTTATTCGGTGGCCTCGGAGACGCCCGCGTCCGCGAACGTGGCCATTTCATTGAAGACGGCAACGGCGGCCCGCAGCAGGAACAGGGCGCAGGCCGCGCCGGTGCCTTCGCCCAGGCGCAGTCCCAGATGCAGCAGCGGCTCCTGGCCGAGCGCGCGGACGGCCGCTGCGTGGCCGGGTTCTGCCGATGCGTGGGAGAGCACGCAGTAGTCGGCCACGGCCGGGCAGATCTTGTAGGCGGCCGTGTAGGCGGCCGTGGAAATGAATCCGTCCACGCAGATCATCTGGCGGTTGCGCGCCCCGCCCAGGATCAGGCCCGCCAGGGTGGCGATCTCGTACCCGCCGAGGGCCGCGAGGATCTCCACCGGGTCGCCGGAGGACACTGCCCCGGCGTTGGCGGCCAGGCCCTTGCGGACCACCTGCGCCTTGGCGGCCACGGCGTCCTTGCCCAGGCCGGTTCCCGGGCCGGTGATGTCCTCGGGCTCCAGGCCCAGGTAGGCGCAGTAGAGGGCCGTGGACGGCGTGGTGTTGCTGATGCCCATGTCGCCGGTGCCCAGGGTGCGCATGCCGTCGGCGTGGGCCCTGTCCGCCAGCTCGATGCCCAGGAGCAGCGCCCGCAGGCATTGCTCGCGGGTCATGGCCGGGCCCTTGGCCAGGTTGGCCGTGCCGGGCGCGATCTTGCGCTGGATCAGGTTGGGGTGCTCGTCGTAGGCGCCGCCGCAGGAACCGGCGTCCACCACAAAGAGCTCGGCCCCCACGGTGCGCGCCAGCACGTTGATGCCCGCGCCGCCGTTCACGAAATTGAGCACCATCTGGCGCGTCACTTCTTGCGGGAACAGGCTCACGCCTTCCTCGTTGACCCCGTGGTCGCCCGCCACCGTGTAGATGCGGCACGGGTCGGCAACGGGCGTCTTCCCTCCCTGGGCCAGGTATATCTTCAGGGCCAGTTCCTCGAGCCTGCCGAGGCTTCCCTGGGGTTTGGTCAGGTTGTCCAGGTGGGCCTGGCCCTGGGGCGCAAGGCTTTGGTCCACCGGTTCGATTGCATTGATGGCGGTATCGAATTGTTGCTGCATCCGTTTCTCCGATGTGTATTTTGGTATGGTGCATTGTGGATACACCCGGCGCCTTGCGATGTAAACACGGGGTATCACTGTTGAAGCGCGCGGTGTTCAGTGCTAGTAGGATCCCATGTCCAGAGAGCTCTGCGTCATCCACGCCAACTGCCAGGGCGAGCCGCTCATGGAACGGCTGCTGGCCTGCCCGGGCTTTGCGGCCCGCTACGAATGCCGCCTGTTCACCAATTACGTGCGCGAGCCCATCCCCGCCAGCGTGCTGGAGGGCTGCGGCCTGTTCCTGTACCAGCACCTGGGGCCGGGCTGGGGCGAGCTGGGGTCGGACTTCCTGCGCTCGCGGCTGCCGGAATCGGCGCGCAGCCTGTGCATCCCCAACATGTTTTTCCTGGGCTACTGGCCGTTCTGGAACAGCGAGCCCGGTTTCAACTACCGGGACGGGGCCCTGGAAGAGCTCATTGCCAAGGGGCTTTCTGGCGAGGAGATTCTGACCCTGTACCTGCGTTCCCGGCTCACGGACAGGTACGACCTTGCCGCCCTGCTGGAGCAAACCTTTGCGCGCGAGCGGGAGCGCGAGGCGCACACGCCGGTCAAGTATGTGGACCTCATCGAGCGGGAGTTTCGCGGGGAGCGGCTGTTCAATACCGTCAATCATCCCGGCCCCCGGCTGCTCAACCACATGGCCGCCGAGGTCCTGCTGCATCTGGAGCTGGAGCCGCCAGAGAATCTTTTCTCCATGCCCGACGCCTTTCCGGAGTTCGTGCAGCCCATTCATCCGCAGGTGGCCGCGTTTCATCATCTGGAGTTCGCGGGCCCGGACACCGAATACGAGGTCTACGGCAAAAAGAAGACCTTCGTGCAATACGCGGCCTGCTACATCGAGGCCCGTTTGGCAGGCATAGAGGATTTCATCGGCTATTTGCAGGTGCGATAGGAATGCCTCCGGCGGGCAGGGGGATAATCCCCCTGCACCCCTGGTTGTCAGCGCGTCTTTGTCCTCGCTTTGCTCGGTCGAATCCGTCCTGACGGGGGGATTTTTTTAAGGGGCTCTTTGTTATTTGGTGTGGTGTCCCAATAAAGTGTGGGGAGAAGTATCATGCGAGTTTTGATGAATTTCCGTGTTTTGATTTTAGTACTGCTGTTGCTTGTTGTTGGCTGTAAACAGCAGGTAAAAGGCGATGCTGATTACATTCAAGCACATAAATATTTTGAGCAGGGTGAATTTGAGAAGTCATTCGAATTGATGCTCAAGTGTGCAGAAGATGGTAACATTGAGGCACAATTTGGGGTAGGGCATTTGTATTTGAATGGACTTGGTGTTGAGCAAAATATTGAGCATGCGTTGAAGTGGTATAAGAGTGCAGCTGATCGCGGTCATCTTAGCTCAATGTATAACATAGGTAAAATATATAGTAGTTATTTAAATGATTGTAAGGAATCATTTTATTGGTTTGTTAGAGCCGCAGATGGTGGTGATTTGTATGCCATGAATAGTTTGTCAATTATGTATAAGAATGGAGAGTGTGTTCCAAAGGATATTGATAAAAGTAAAAAATATTATGAAATGGTTATAGAGAGTGAGTCTGATTACGCAAGGTTGAAAGAGGCAGAGAGTTTATTTTGGGGAAGATTTGGCAAAATTGATTATGAAAAGTCTTTATTGCTGCTTGATGATATATATTATAATTTTGCAGCTGATGCTGGGTATATTTATGGAGTCGCATATTCCAATGGGTATGGGGTAGAGCAAAGTAAAGAAAAAGCATTTAAGCATTTTAAATTATCTGCTTTGGCTGGTAACGCTTCATCTCAATATAATGTGGGAATATTTTTATATAACGGATATGGTGTGCAGAAGGATAAGAAGGAAGCACTTGTTTGGATGGAGAAAGCTGCGAATAAAAATTTGCCCAAGGCGCTTACCTTCATGGGGTACATGTACGAGACCGGCGAGATTGTTGGCAAGGATTTAACCAAGGCAAAAGAGTATTACCAAAAGGCAGTCAAATTAGGTGATAAGAGAGCGCAAAAACGTCTTGATGATTTGAAGTAGCTTTTTGGACAGGTGTGGCATAAGCAACAGCGGTTTCAGCATCATTGAAATAATGAAAAGACCGCAGGTTGTTAGAATATATTACACAGAAAATCGGGCGAAAACGAGCGCCCGGCAAGTCGGGGCGGCTCAAGAAAAAGTGGTTGTCCCCCTGTTGTGAATCAAACCGCCCGGTTGCCCGCAGAGCGGCCGGGCGGTTTCGCTAAAAGGTTTGGAGGAGGGGGCACGGGGGAGGGCCTTTTCAAAGGCCTTCCCCCGATTTAATTCTTCAAAGCTCCTGAATCAGCGCCTTGAGCAGGGCCTCGTAATCCAGCGGCCGGGGCAGGAACGCGCCCACCAGTTCGTTGAGCTCGCGCGGAGAGCTGCCCTCGCGCAGGCAGAGACAGGAACGCAGCACCATCTGGGTCTTGATGTCCATTTCGTGCATCAGGGTCTGCTTGCGGCGGGTCATGACCTCGACCAGCACGTCCGGCCCGAATCCCTGCACCACCAGTTCCAGGCCCGCCCCCAGGTAGGCGTCCTCCATATTGGGCACATAGGGGGTCAGCGCGGCCAGCCCGCCCTCGTCCACGAGCATGGCCAGCTTGTACAGCTCGGCGGCCAGGTGGAGCTCCTCGGTGAGCAGCGTGCCCCGGAACGCGGTCAGCTCGGCGGCCAGATTGGGCAGCCGGTCCTTTTCCAGAAAGAGCAGGGGTGTGGTGTCGCAGAGGGAGTTCAGGATCTCTTCCAGCCCCGCGCCCCGGCAGATGCCCAGCACGGCGCGGCGCACCAGCTCCAGCATGTCCGCATGGTGCCCGGTCATCTCCCGCTGCAGGATCTCGGCCTCCACCATGAAGCGCGTGTCGTCCAGGTCGTCGGAGGCCAGGGCCAGCACGCCTGCGGAAAAACCGTCCTCTATGGCCTCTATGGCCTCGTCGATGATCGGATTGAAGCGGTGGCGGTACTTGAAGGCTAGGAAAACCCAGAATCCCAGCAAGCCCTCGGGGGAATAGTGGGCGATGTTGCAATGGGGCAGGGGGCGCTCCAGCAGCGGATTCTGTTCGGGGTCGGGGCCGTCCCCAAGAAAGACCCGTTCGCGCACCATCTGGTATTGCACGGTCATGAGGATGTTTTCCACGGCCCGGTCCACGGCGGGCTCGATCTGGCGCATGTCCTCGAGGCCGATGGCCTCGTAGGCCGCGAGCATTTCCCGGACCCGTTCGCGTCGGATCACGTTCAGGCCGCGCAGCACCACCTCGCGGGTTTCCGGGGTGGCGCGGATCAAAGCCAGGGCCAGCACGTCGTTCTTGAGCCGCTGGCCGTTCACGGGCTGATCCGCCACATGGTAGACCGCGTTGGCGTCGAGATAGGGGAAGATGTTGATGCCGTGTTCCTCGACCGGGGATATTTCTTCGGACAAATCAGGCTCCTTGGCGGCTGTCCCTAAAGGCCCAATTGCGTTGTTGCCGCGGGAAAAACAGTCCTCACGTATTGCTGCATACGCCGCGGGCGGTTTTTCCTGGCGCCTTGCACTTGAACCTTTTTGAACAGCCAAAGTAATTAAGCGTCTTCATTGAATGATCCAATTCCAGCGTATCAGAACAGGGGATTCCCGTCTCCCCGCGAGAGCAGCACGATGGCGGAAACGAGCACGGCCAGGATCGTCAGCCAGATGATGACGGCCCGGACCGTGATGCGCGCGGCCTTCTTGGCCTCCCACCAGTTCATGGGCCGCACGCCCTGCAACAGGAAGGTGCCCATGCCCGAAAGATTGAGGCAGGTGACGTTGGCCACGAACAGCAGCCCGGCCCGCAGGGCGTGGTCATAGAGTCCTTTCCCGGCCAGCAGGCCCGAAGCGGCCAGGGGCGGCACCAGGGCCAGGGCCACCATGACCCCCACCAGGGACGAGCCCGAACCCATGGTGAAGGAGAGCACGCCCGCCACGCCCGAGGCGAACGCCAGCACCAGGTCGGCCATGCCCACTTCGGTGCGTCCGGCGATCTCGGCCACGGCCGGATCGAAATTCAGGACCAGCCCCAGCAGCAGGGAGAGCAGGAACGCGGCCAGCACGCCCGAGGCGTTGGAAAGGAGGGCCCTGCGCGCCAGGGCCGGGTCGCCCAGGGTTGTGGCCAGTGCCAGGGAGACATTGGGGCCCATGAGCGGAGCGATGACCATGGCCGCCAGGGTGATGGTGGGGTTGTTCTTGATCAGGCCGATGACCGCCACCACCGTGGACAGCAGCACCAGGATGATGAAGTTGCGCGAGGCGCCGCACATGTCCTCGGCATCGGAATAGAGTTCCTCGCGGCTGGCGCGCCCGGCCTTTTTTTCCGCGCCGCCGTTCCCGTTTTCCTCCAGCCGGGGCAGCACCGCCTCCACCGGGTGGATGACGATGCGGTAGTCGCCCGTGAGCAGGAAGCGCTTTTCCACCATGTCCGTGACCTGCTCGGTGTCTTCCATGTCCATGACCAGCTTGATGGACAGGCGGCCGCCGCGCAGGGGGGTGATCCATGTGCCGGTGTCGTCCACGCCCTCCTGGGCCATGCGCTCGAGCACGGCTTCGGATGCCTTGGACGGAACGATGATTTCGATGAGTCTGAGGGCCATGGTGAATACCGTAGCGCAAGGCTGCCGATATTCCAAGAAAAAGGCGGCCAAGGGAGGTTTGCCGGCAGGGCGTCCGCTCGAAGGCGCACGCAGGAAATCGCAATATTATCCTTGCGCCGTGTTACAACGGATCGCATGCTTGGGTCTGATGGAGGTGTGTATGGTTCAGGATTTTTACAAAGAGGTGCTCGATTCACTCACGGAGGGAGTCTATTTCGTCGATCTGGATCGGAAGGTGACCTACTGGAACAAGGCGGCGGAGCGCCTGAGCGGGTACGCGGCCGAGGAAATCATGGGCAAGAGCTGCGCCGACAATTACCTGCGCCACGTCGATGAAGACGGCAACCAGCTGTGCCTTCAGGGATGCCCGCTGGCCGCGACAATGAATGACGGCGAAGTGCGGGAAGCCAGCGTGTACATGCACCACAAGTTCGGGCACAGGGTTCCGGTTTTTGTCCGGGCCTCTCCGATGCGGGACGAATTGGGGAACATCGTCGGTGCGGTGGAGGTCTTTGTCGACAACAGCAAGCATCTCGTCATCCTCGAGGAAATGGAAAAGCTGCGCAAAGAGGTGCTCACGGACAAGCTGACGGGAATCGGCAATCGCCGGTACGCGGAGATTTCATCGGACCGCCTGGATGCCTCCATGAAGGAGAGCGGGATCCCGTTCGGGGTTGTCTTTGCGGACATTGATCATTTCAAAAAGGTCAACGACCTGTGGGGGCACCATGTCGGCGACATGGTCATTGCAATGGTTGCAAGGACCCTGACGGCCTCCCTGAGGCCGCTGGATGTTGCCTGCCGTTGGGGCGGGGAGGAGTTTGTTGTCCTCATCCCCAATACCACTCCGGAGGGCCTTGCCATAGTGGCCGAGCGGTTGCGGATGCTTGTGGCCCAGTCCTGGGTGGAGCATGAAGGGCAAAGGGTGGAGGTCACGGCGTCGTTCGGGGGAGCCGCTTCCGGGAAAGGCGAGTTGGCTGCCGCAGTGATCGCCCGGGCGGACAAGCAGCTGTACCTCAGCAAGGAGGCCGGGCGAAACTGTATCTATATCAATGGGAAAAAACTGGACCAGGTCGGATCGGAGTAATGCCGTTTCTCCCCGCGACGGCCCCGGGTGGTTGTTGCGGGGCCGCCCGGAAAGGTCGGTGCATGTACTACTTGAGCCTGGGCGGGCCGATGACGATCATCTCGGCGATGGTGTGGTCCACCTTGGGCAGGCTGCGCAGGTTCTTGCCCACAAAGGCCATCTCCAGCTCGGCCAGGTCCCGGTAGAGCGGGGTGCGGTTGACCATGGGGGCCTGTCCACCCCCTGCCTCCAGCCCCTCGGTGATCTCCTGGCAGCGCCAGCAGCCCGGAAAGGTCACGGACCGGCCGTCGGGACGGGTCATGAAGTTGGGCACCCCGTGCATGCGGCAGATCATGAGCCGGTGGTCGTAAAGCCCGCACTTGCCGTCCTCCATGTTTAGGGGACACATGATGTGCGGCTTCTCGCCCCGCTGCAGGGCGGCCTGCGCCTGCTGCACGTATTCCTCGGAACGGCGGATGAACTCGTTGCGCCGGTCTTCGGGGAGCTGGTTCAGCCCTTCCCAGAGATAGGCCCATTCGATGTAGGTGTGGTGCTGGAAAAAGCTGTAGCAACAGTTGTCGGTGCAGCCCTCGCAGGTCAGGCCCATGGCCTCGGCGGCCTGGGAGTAACCCTCGGCCATGCGCTTGTATATGGCGGCAACCTTGCGGAAGGCTGCCTTGGGGGTCAATTTTTTCATGAAAGATCCACTTGTTCGAGAATTCGCCGCACGCATTCTTCCGGGTCGCAGTCGTCGGTGCGCACCGTGATGTCCGCGGCCTCGCGGTACAGGGGCTCGCGTTCGCGGTACAGGGCGCGCATGGTCAGGCCCGGCGCGATGGCCAGTCCCCGTTCCGCGCCGTCGCCCACGCGATCCAGGAAGGTTTCCTCGGAAACGTCCAGGTGCACCACGGTGCCGAGTTCCCTGAGCCTGGTGATGGCCTTTTGGGAATAGACCACGCTGCCGCCCGTGGAGATGACTGTGCGGTGGAGCATGAGCTCGCTCACGAGCTGCCCCTCGATCTGGAGGAACCGCTCGTGCCCGTATTCGTCGTAGATGGCCTGTAGGGGCATGGCGTAGTAGGCCTCGATGTGGCGGTCCGAATCCAGGTGGGCCCAGCCCAGGGCCTCGGCCAGCAGCGGGGCCAGCGTGGACTTGCCCGCCCCGGCCATGCCGATGAGGGAAACGCAGGGAACCTTGGGCTCTTCCTGCTCAACCTTTTTGAAAGCCATGTGTTCCGGTTACTCCTCGACGATGCAGACCTGGTCTTCGGCGTCGCGTTCCAGCACTTTGACGTTCACGTGCTGGCCCTTGACGGTCTTGACGTGCTTGCCCACGTAGTCGGGCTGGATGGGCAGCTCGCGCAGGCCCCGGTCGATGAGCACCAGCAGCTCCACGCGCTTGGGACGGCCGTAGTCGAGGATGGCTTCCAGGGCCGCGCGGATGGTGCGGCCGGAAAAGAGCACGTCGTCCACTAGGACGATGCTCGCGCCTTCGATGTCAAAGGGGATTTCCGTACAGTTGATGGCCGGCTGGATGTCCAGGGTGGTCCAGTCGTCCCGGTACAGGTTGATGTCCAGCTTGCCGAGGGGCACCTTGCGGCCCAGTTCCTTGTCCACGATCCGCTTCAGGCGGTCGGCCAGGTCTGCCCCGCGCCGCTGGATGCCGATGATGGCCAGGCTCTCGGAGTCGCCCCGGCGTTCAATAACTTCCATGGCCAGACGCTCGATGGTCCGGTTCATGTCCTTGCCGTTGAGGATGGTTCCGCATTCGCGCATATTTTCCGCCTTCTTCTTGCCAGGGGGCAAGGGGATGATCATTATAGGAATATAAGGGATAATCCAAGCGGCAGCACCGGTCAACATTGTCTTTTAGGAATTCTTCTCATTAATGAATTGACAAAGGCGTTCATAGGTCTTACCTCTTCATTTCCCTATGTTTGAAAGGAGGCATCTATGATTAACGTTACCGAATCCGCACAGAAGCAGCTCGAAGGCTACTTCGCGGACAAAGAATCTTCCCCTATCCGGGTTTATCTCGCATCCGGCGGCTGAGCTGGCCCCAGGCTGACTCTGGCTCTGGATGAGCCTAAGGATACTGACGAGGTGTTTGATGTGGCCGGGTTCAAGTTCCTGCTGGACAAGGATCTTTCCGAAGCGACCGGCGGCATCAAGATTGACATGACCTATTACGGATTCTCCGTGGATTCCGAAAAGCCCGTGGGCGGCGGGGGAGGATGCTCCTCCGGTTCCTGCTCCAGCGGTTCCTGCGCCTGCTAGCGCGTTGCCACGCTGATTCTCGAGCGCCCCTTTGGGGGCGCTTTTTTTATGGTTGCGCGTTTGACGCGGGCGTCCATGATGTTTAGGTATGAAGTCAGTCTGTTGGGTCGAGAGATGCTATTGGCCTTTCCTATGGGAAACGTCGCAAACAGCATTGATTTTCCATTTGACGAACCCCATGATCATCCCTACCTGAACAGGGAGACAACAAGGAGGATCTTTATGATCGAAGTTACCAAGGAAGCCATTGGCAAGCTCGAAGAGCATTTCGAAGGCCAGGATCGCCAGCCCATCCGCGTTTACGTGGCCCAGGGCGGCTGCGCCGGTCCCATGCTGGGCCTGGCCCTGGACAGCGCCAAGGACGGCGACAAGTCCTTTGACATCGACGGCTTCACCTTCATTGCCGAGGAAGGCCTGTTTGAATACACCGGCGACATCAACATCCACGCCAACGAGCATGGATTCCAGGTCGCCAGCGAAAAGCAGCTTCCCGGTGGCGGCGGCTGCGGTTCCGGCGGTTGCTGCGGTTCCAGCGAAGGCGGCTGCGGTTCCGGCTGCTCCTAGGCCCACGCTGACGGCGTTAAGTGAATTGTTGGCGAGCTAGCGAGCCTACAAGGCCTTACGCCCTAGGTGTACTGCAAAAAGAAAGAAGCCCTCGTGTATGTTTCAATACATGAGGGCTTTTTCTTGTTTTGATGCCTTGCTCTCGCACGGCTTTGACCAGCAGCAGGAATATTCTCGTGCCTGGTCAGCGCGCTTTCCGAGCAGCCGGAACAAAAAGTCTACTCGTCGTCGCTCGGGTTCAGGATGCCGGTTTTCTGCCATTCCGGCGGGGACGGTTCGTGGAAGACAAGATATTTGCGGCCCAGGAAATTGAAGGCGATGGTGGCCGCGCTGGCCAGCATCTTGGCGAACATGACCGATGCGCCCGCACTGGCAAGGCCCACGGTGAGTCCCGTATCCAGCAGATAGGTCAGCACGGTGATGAGCATGAACATGGCCAGTTCCCCCCTGGTGCTCCATTGCGCCTTGTGGCGGAACAACAGGAAGATGCACAGGAAGTAGTTAACCACGATGGCCGGTATGTAGGCCACGGCGACTGACCCGGCAATGCCCAGACCGGACGAGATGCACAGCGAAAAGGTCAGGATGTTCACCAGCCAGGATGCTGCGCCGATAAAAAAGTAGGTCAGGAATTGGACCGGCAGCGGGGCCTTGTGCCCGGAGTAGTGCAGAATGCAGTATAGCGCCCGGAGTCCGTCCTTCCAATTGATCTTCTTGCCCTCTTCAAAGGTGCGTGGGTTATAGGAGATGGCCATCTCGTAAACCCGGCAGCGAAGCTGGGCGATCTTTGCGGTCACTTCCGGTTCGAAGCCGAAACGGTTTTCCTGTATCTCGATGGACTGGATGAGCTCCCGCCTGAAGACCTTGTAGCAGGTTTCCATATCGGTCAGGCCCAGGTCCGTGTACATGTTGGAGAAGAAAGTCAGGCCCTTGTTCATCAGGGAATGCCAGAAGTACAGCACTCTTCTGCTGCTTCTGCTCAGGTACCGGGAGCCGAAGACGACGTCGGCGTGTCCCTCGCGGATGGGCTTGGTCAGCTTGATGAGTTCCTGCGGGTTGTATTCGAGGTCCGCGTCCTGGATGGCGACAATGTCTCCCGTGGCCTTTGTAATGCCCGTGCGGATCGCGGCGCCCTTGCCCTGGTTGACCCGGTGCGTTTCAATCCGGATGCGGCCATCCTTTTTGGCGAGTTCTTTCGCCGCCTCAAGGCTTTTGTCCGTGGAGCAGTCATCCACGATGATCAATTCGAGCCGGGTTTCCTCGTCAGCTATTTCAAGGACCCTTTCAACGCAGAGCGCCAGGGTGTTTTCCTCGTTGTAGCAGGGGATGACAATGCTCAGGGTGATGGGGGTCATGCAATGCCCTTATTGTTCTTGTTTGCGCCACCACTCATGGTCTTCGGCGGTGTAGTTTTCGGGATTGACAGCCATATCAAGACGCTGGCTGAGTTTTTCCTCGGAACGGTGTGCTTGGTCAATGGGGTGAACCCACGGCAGGTGCAGGAAGTGAACCGTGTTGCAAACGATCCAGGCCGCGAGGACCAACGGGACCAGCCGTTCGATGAAACGACTCTGATCCGCCCAGTGCGCCAGCGCCAGCCCGGACAGCCCGAAAACGAGAAAGGCGTAATCCGAAGGCATGTGCGGCGAGTACTGGCGGGCAAAGAACATCTGTACCCAGGTCATGACAATGATCCCCAGCATGAGGAACCATGCGTGTCTGGGCAGCGGGATGGTCTTGCGGCAGAGCGCAAGACCGGCAATCGCCACGGCGATCCAGATGGAATAGTATTCCAGGGACAGGTGCGCGAAGCGCCCCAGTGAATCGAGCATGAGCGGGAAAATTTGCGTGTAGTCCTGCCTGAACAGCTCAATCACCCAGACGCCCTGTTTGTAATAGTCGGCATTGAAACTGTAATATTCCATCCCCAGCAGCTTGAGATAGCCGAGATATGCCAGCATCGGCAGGCTGTGGGCGGCAAGGCTTGCCAGCACGGCCAGGTATCGCCGCTTGAAGAGGAAGAAAAAGGCCAGCGCCGCAAGATAGGTTGCGTAGTTCGGCTTGCAGAGCATCAACACCCCGATGAGAACTGAAAAGAGGATGTTCCGGGGCGTTGAATAATTGTCGGCCAGTTTTTGGAGCAGGTAGAGCGTGAAGATGGGGGTGATGAACTGCAGTTCGGTTGTGTGGAAGGCCGCTATGTACTCGATGGAAACGAAATGGCTGAAGCAGAGAAAGCAACCGATGAAGGCCGCCCGATCCCCCGTGTACCGGGACAACAGGCTGAACAGGGCCAGGATTCCCAGGGAATAAACGGCCAGCTTCATGGCCAGGTAGGCAAGTCCGGCGGCCTCAAGGTCACTCAGGGGGCTGAACGGCTTTGCCGCAGCTTGAATACACAGGGCCAGACCCTTGGCCACGGCCGGGTAGGTGGGCCGGTCCATGCGGATGCGGTAGGATTTGAAGACTTCGGGAAAGTAGGCCGCCGTGAGAATTTCCACTCCCGCGTCGGGATTGTATTGCCAGAACAGGGGAATGGTCGGATGGGTGCGGTAGACCTTGAACCCCGGATTGGGGTTGAGCCAGGCCATGTTGGCGGCGATGAGAAAAACAGCGGCTATCAGGCCTATAAGCCAGGCGCGGTAGGGCGGAGTCGTGGCGTGGCGCTGATGCAAGGGGTCCATAATAAGTTCCACGCAGTTGAATGGGTGGTTTATATTTCTTCTTAGACCAGACCGAGGCTCTGCATGGCCAGGTAGATCTCGCGGCTGACCCATGCGTCGGTGGCGGCATAGGCCACCTGCTGCTTGGAAAGTTTTTCCTTGGCCCAGTTGGAACACTGCGCGGACTTGGAGATGCGGAAGCCGAGCAGGTTGGCGGCCAGGTTGCGCAGCCCGTGGGTCTGCATCTTGTGCTGCTGGGAGACCTCGCCCAGGTCGATGAAGTTGGCGGGCCTGAACTTGGCCAGCTTCTTGAGGCCGATGATGTCGTCGTGCACGGACACGCCGGTCTTGATGACCTGCTTGTCCGCGAGCAGCTCCAGCAGCCCGTTGTCCATGGGCAGCAGGTTGATCTGGAAGACGTAGACCTCGTCGGCGCTTGCCAGCTGGATCAGCGAGGGCGGGTTGGGCTTGCGGCCCTTCTTGAACACCGGACGGGTCTCGGTGTCGAAGCCGAGCACGGTTTCTTCCCGCAGGGCCTTGACCGCGGCGTCACGCTGCTTTTCGGTACGGACCACATGCACCGGGCCTTCATATCGGCGCAGGGGCATGGCGTTGATCTCGTCCTTGGTGAACGCCCGCAGATGTTCTTCTGGTATCTCTACAACAGTCATAAATGGCGATTAAACGTGTTCCCTGGTCTTGTGGAATTGGATATCCGGCCAGGTTTCGACCGCATCATCCAGCCGCCAGCGGCTCGGAGCAAGGTAAGTGAGATTCTCGTCCGAGTCCAGCGCCAGATATCTTTCGGTCTCTTTTTTGAAGGTTTTGAGCTTGTTCTGGTCCTTGCAGGAGACCCAGCGGGCGGTATGCAGCTCCACGGGCTCGTAGATGGCGTCCACACCGTATTCGTCCTTGAGGCGGGACTGGATCACGTCGAACTGGAGCATGCCCACGGCCCCGAGGATGTAGTCGTTGTTCTGGATCGGGCGGAAGAGCTGCACGGCCCCTTCCTCGGCCAGCTGCAGAAGCCCCTTCTGGAGCTGCTTGGCCTTGAGCGGGGTCTTGAGGATCACGCGGCGGAAGATTTCCGGGGCGAAGTTGGGGATGCCCGTGAACTTGAGGGTTTCCTTGTCCGTGAAGGTGTCGCCGATCTTGATGGTGCCGTGGTTGTGCACGCCGATGATGTCGCCGGGCCAGGCCTCTTCCACGCCCTCGCGGTCCTGGGCCATGAAGATGGTGGCCTTGGAGATCTGCATGGTCTTGCCCACGCGGTGGTGCTTGACCTTCATGCCGCGGGTGAACTTGCCCGAGTTGATGCGCACGAACGCGATGCGGTCGCGGTGCTGCGGGTCCATGTTCGCCTGGATCTTGAAGCACACTCCCGAGAACTGGGTTTCCAGGGGAGAAACCTCCCGCTCCACTGCCGGGCGCGGCTGCGGGCAGGGCGCCAGGTTCACGAAGGTGTCCAGCAGTTCCCTGACCCCGAAGTTGTTGATGGCCGAGCCGAAGAAGACCGGGGTCTGCTTGCCCGCCAGGTAGCGTTCGGCGTCAAAGGGATAGCCCGCGCCTTCCAGCAGTTCCAGCTCCTCGCGCAGCTGGTCGGCCTGGGGTCCGAGCTCCTCGTCCAGCTTGGGGTCGTCCAGGGAGTCGATGACCACGCCCTGCCGGATGCCGCCGTTGTGCGTGGCGGAGAAAATATGCAGCTTCTTGTCGAAGATGGAATACACGCCCTTGAACTGCTTGCCCATGCCGATGGGCCAGGAGAGGGGGGCGCATTCGATGTTCAGGGTTTCCTCGATGTCGGCCAGCAGGTCCAGGGGATCGCGGCCGTCGCGGTCCAGCTTGTTGATGAAGGTGATGATGGGCGTGTCGCGCAGGCGGCAGACGTCCATGAGCTTGCGGGTCTGGGTCTCGACGCCCTTGGCCGAGTCGATGACCATGAGGGCGGAGTCCACGGCCGTGAGCACGCGGTAGGTGTCTTCGGAAAAGTCCTGGTGGCCCGGGGTGTCGAGCAGGTTGATCTCGAAGCCCTCGTACTCGAACTTCATGACCGAGGAGGTCACGGAAATGCCGCGCTGCTGTTCCATGGCCATCCAGTCCGAGGTTGCATGGCGGTCGGCCTTGCGGGACTTGACGGTTCCCGCCATCTGGATGGCGCCGCCGAAGAGCAGCAGCTTTTCCGTGAGCGTGGTCTTGCCCGCATCCGGGTGGCTGATGATGCCGAAGGTGCGGCGGCGTTCCACTTCTTTCCTGAGTATCTTTTCCACGTCGTGATTCCTTGTGCGCAAAAAATGAGGCCGCATCGGCTGCGGCCCCGCTGGTCATAATATATTTATGAACTGTGTCAAGTTTTCATCAGGGTGTTGAAAAGGGCCGGGGTGGATTCGGCCCCTCCCTGGTCAGACATAGAAGACGGTCACTCCGATCATGGTGGCGAGATAGAGGGCCCCGAAGATCCCGCCGAGGGCCCACCAGCGCGCCTGGCTGATGAAGCCCGCCCCGTACCAGATGGGAGAGGGGCCGGTGGCGTACGGGGTGATGATGCCCATGAGCCCGAGGGAGCCCGCCAGCATGAGGGCGAGCCTGGGCAGCATTTCCGCGGGGATGAGCGGGGCGGCCGTGGCCATGAACAGGGGCAGCAGCGCCGTGGTGTGCGCCGTGGTGCTGGCGAAGAAGTAATGCAGCAGGAAGAAGAGCAGCACCAGCATGACGGCCACCGTGGGCGGGGGCATGGCCTGGAGGTAGATGCCGACGAGCTTGCCCATCCATGCCAGCACGCCGGTCTGTTTCAGGCCGCTGGCCATGGCCACCAGGGTGGCGAACCAGATGAAGACGTTGAAGGCCCCCTTGTTGGTGATGACGTCCTCCCAGGAGATGACCTTGGTCAGCACCATGAGGGAAAGGACGAACACGGCGGCCACGGTGCTGTCGATCCCGAGCCGCTTGCCGAAGACCCAGAAGACCAGGGCCAGGACCGCGTAGCCGAGCATCAGCAGTTCCTTGGCGGAGATCTTGCCCATCTTCCTGAGCTCCTCGGCCGCCCAGGCCGGGGCCTCCGGGGACGTCTTCTGGTCCGGCGGATAGATCACGTAGGCGAGCCAGGGGGTCAGCAGGAAGAGCGGGAGCATGGCCGGAACCATGATCTTGGCCCATTGGACCCAGCTGATGGCGATGCCGGAGGATTTCTGGACCATGTCCACCGCCAGGAGGTTCGGGGCCAGGGCCGTCAGGAACATGGAGCTGGTGACGCAGGTTGCGGAAATGCCGACCCAGATGAGGTAGGAGCCTATCTTGCGCGGCGCCAGTTCCGGGGTGGACTGGAACATGGGGGGGATGTTGCTCACCACGGGATATATGGTGCCCGCGCTGCGGGCGGTGTTGGAGGGCATGAACGGCGCGAGGATGGCGTCGGAAAAGGCCACGGCATAGCCGAGCCCGAGGGTGTTTTTTCCCAGATACCGGATCAGCAGCAGGCTGATGCGTTTGCCGAGCCCGGTCTTTTTGTAGCCGAGGGCGAACATGAAGGCCGCGAAGATGAGCCAGATGACGCCGTTGGCAAAGCCGGACAGGGCCCAGTTCCGGTTTGCGGTGGCGTTGTTGGGGTCCACCAGCCCGAGCATTGCCACGACGGATACCCCGACCAGGCCCACCAGGGCCGCCGGGACGGGCTCGATGATCAGGCCGACCACCACGCCCACGAAGATGCAGAGGAAATACCAGGCCTCGGGGGTGAGCCCCTGGGGCGTCGGCGCCAGGGCCATGAGAACTGCGACGATGACGGGGGAGAAGCTCTTGATGAAATTCACGGACTGACCTCACACGTTAGACGTTGGTAAAGGACTGATCCGGCGTGAAAGTCGTTTCGGGCTCCATGCCGGAGCAACCAGCCGTATTTCTGACTGTTTTACCGGTAGCACGGCTGGGGCTCCGTTGCAATTGGGTGGGAGGAAAGATGCGGTCCGGTCTATGTGGACAAGAAAACTTCGGGCCAAGGGAAAGAAGAAGGCCCTTTTGCAAGGGTCTTCGGGAAATCAGTCGAGGGCGTTCAGTTCGCAGGGCTCGAAGAAATAGCGCCACCAGAACCGGCCGTCGCATTGGTCGGGCGGGGCCAGGTTGTTGCGGCCACCCGGGCTGTAGTAGTTCCAGCGGAACTGCTCGGCTTCGGCCTTGAGCACGGCCTCTGCCGCATCCCGGGGCGTGGTTTCCCCGGCCTCCAGGGCGGCGACCTGCGCGCCGATCACCGGGTTGAGCTTTCGTTGGAAGGCGTTTTGCGGGAACCGTTTCCACATGTTCAGCGCGCCCTCGGCGTCGTCCTGCATGGCCTTGGCCAGTCCGCCGTAGAGCCAGGCCTCCCAGATGTGGGCGTCCATGGCCCCGGCCACCTGCATGGTGGCGGCCGCATCGGCGTACATGCCGGCCTTGAATTGGCAGATGCCTGCCATGACCAGCCGCGAGGTGCGCGTGCTGGTTCCGTCCTTGCGGTTTTCCTCCATGAGCTCGCGGAACGCCTTGGCCGCGGTGGTGTAGTATTCCTTTGCCCTGGCCGCGTCCTTGTTGGCCCATTCGGCGCGCAGCCCGCGCTGGAAGTTGCGCTGCCCCACCACGCCGGGCGGGGTCGCCAGGGCTGGGGCGGCGAAGAGCAGGGCGGCGGACAGGATGAAAAGACTTGGGATGAAGCGCATGGTTCCTCCTTGTGTGCAGCCTGTACGCTGGCACGATCCGGCGGGAACAGCCATGATTATATGGGGCGGCATTGCCCGTTTCAAAAAAAGTGTGGTGGCCCCGCAAAAGGAGTTCTGTTGCGGTTGCATTGGCTTGTTGATATCGAGGGGCTGGACAACACTCTGGCTGCCATCCATGTCGCCCGGCTGAGAGCTTGGGATTGGACATATGTGGGATGAAATGAGGGAAGAATCAATGAGAGGATTACCTTTTTGCGTACTGCTTTTTATCATTATTGGAACGAATTCATTTGCGGCTTCTGTGGAAGATGCTATGCATTTAGTAGAGGAAAATAGATTTGAAGAAGCTATTCATATTTTAGAGTTAGAAGCAAATAAGAATGACCATGAAGCACAATATGAACTAGGTAAAATTATTTTTTATAGTGGAAAAGGGGAAAAAGATCCTACTAAAGGGGCCAATCTTTTGCGTGAAGCTGCTTCTTCCGGTAACATAAAAGCAATAAGAGAGCTGGGCTTAATATACTATAATGGATGGTTTTTAGACGTTAAGAGATATGATGCAGCGCGTGCAATGTTTGAAATTGGAGCCAATGCAGGTGATGCTGAATCAAAATATTACTTAGGTAATATGTATTTAAGTGGACTTGATGTTAAAATAGATCATAATAAAGCGTTATATTACTATAAGCAAGCGTCATTGAGTGGGTGTAAAAAAGCTAATTTTAAAATTGGATACTTGTACTGTATTGAGTCGAGCTCAGTTTATAATTTACGCCTTGCTAAAGAATATTTAAAAAAAATATATAAAGAGAGTGCTCCTTCGTCTTTTTTGCTTGCTTTGATTTGTTCTGATGATGATGGCTGCAGTGATGAAGACTATTTTAAATATATAAAAACCAGTCATGATCTTGGCTTCCATCATGCTATTGCGAGATTGGCTGACTGTTATTTTAGCGGCATAGGCGTGCAGAGGGACTTTGTTAAGGCTATTAATTTGTATAAAGAAGGCTCTTTTCTTGGGAATGTAGACTGTATGAACAAGCTTGCGTATCTGTATGCTGAAGGAATAATTGTTCCTTGTGATCAGCGTATGGCTAGATCCTATCTAAATCGAGCATCATGTGCGAGCGATAATAAAGTAGATATGTTTTTTGATCTTGAGCATTAGATGGCAAGGCTTGGTTTTGGGGGGGGCAGAAATGATGGTGCGAAGGACGCAAACTTGGGGGCACCTTTCATAAGGTGTCCCCTTTTTGTTTACGACGGCATGTACGCCCGGGCGATCTTGAAGATGTCGTCATAGGGCAGCTTGTCGCGGATGCCCACGGCCATCTCCAGGGACATGTCCATTTTGCGCAGGGTCTCGGCCATGGTCTGGTCGCGGATGCCCTCCAGGTGATAGGCCAGGAAGTCCGGCTCGAAATTGTCGATGGCCAGGGAAAGGCCCTCGGTGAAATAGCGGGACTTGGTGTAGCGCAGCAGGCCGTCCAGCCGGTGCTTGTCGGGTCGCGCGTACATGACGTAGAAGAGCAGCTTCACCACCAGACGGTCAAAGGGCATCTTGTGGTCCACGGCCAGCAGGGTGGCGCGGTCCGCGCCCTTTTCCTGCACCGCGTCCATGAGGCCCTGGGCCATGTCAAAGGCCTTTTTCTCGCTCATGGGAGCGTGGGCGAACTTGGAATCCATGCGCACCAGGGTCACGCGCGGGTTTTCCCGCGAGGCGACGGCAAAGAGCGCCAGACGCATGAGGTCGATCTTGCGGCGGTAGTCGTCCAGCAGGGTGTCGCGCTTGACCTCGGCCAGGCGGCGCACCAAGGCCAGGTCCATCTTGGAGAACACGGTCTCCAGCAGGTGCCGGATGTAGGATTCCTGCGTGCCCGCGATCTCGTCCTTGATGATGGTCTTGCCCTTGCGGCCATCCAAGATCTTCTTGATGGATAGCCAGTAGGCGGCCAGCCCCTCGAAGGGCATTTCCAGTATGTCGAGTTCCTGTTCGGTGCTCATGCGCGTGCCTCGTGGGTGTGATTCTTTGCCGACTTTAGCGCAATCTTCCGAAAAAACAAAGACATGGGGGTGCGGGTGCGGCGCGGGGATTTTCCGGAGGTGCAACCGCCTTGTCATGCACCGGGGATGAGACTATGACAGAGCCTGCACGAGAAATCGCAACCGCCCCTATTTTCCGGAGAATACATGCTGCAATATCCCCATTTCGACCCGGTCATTTTCACGATAGGCCCGTTCCAGGCCCGCTGGTACGGCATGATGTACGTCATCGGCGTGCTGGTGGGATGGGCCCTGGGCCGCTGGCGCGCAAGCAGGCCGGGCAGCGGCTGGACCGCCGCGGAAATGGACGACTTCGTCACCTACCTGATCCTGGGCATCGTTCTGGGCGGCCGCCTGGGGTACGTGTGTTTCTACAATCCGTCCTACTATTTTTCCAACCCGTCCGAGATCATTGCCGTGTGGAACGGCGGCATGTCGTTCCACGGCGGGGTCATCGGCGTGATCACGGCCTGCTGGCTGTTCGCCCGCAACAAGGCCAAGCCGCTGCTGGCCGTGGGCGATTTCGTGGCCCCGCTGGTGCCGCCGGGCATCTTCTTCGGCAGGCTCGGCAACTTCATCAACGGCGAGCTCTGGGGCCGCACCACGGACGGCTGGTGGGGCATGGTTTTTCCGGGCGCGGGCAGCCTGCCCCGGCATCCCTCCCAGCTCTACGAGGCCACCCTCGAAGGCCTGGCGCTCTTCCTCCTGCTCTGGTTCTATTCGGCCAGGCCGAGGCCGCGCGGGGCAGTGGGCGGCCTGTTCCTGGTGGGCTACGGCGTGTTCCGGTTCACCGTGGAATTCGCCCGCCAGCCCGACGCGCAGCTGGGCTTCGTGGCCCTGAACTGGATGAGCATGGGGCAGGTTCTATGTCTGCCCATGATACTGTTCGGCCTCTGGCTGATGTTCAGGAAGCAAGGCGGCTGAAAAAGGCCCGTCTGCTTCGTCGCTGCGAGAAAAAGCAGGCCCCTCGCGTACCGCTTTGTACGCGTCGGGTCTGCTTTTTTTCTGCTCCTGGCATCCAAATCTTTTTGAGCCGCCTTCGGGATGGGCGGGGAAAGGCGAATTGCCTGATGGGGTGGTCTGACTTTTGTAATTGCCTAAAATATTTCCCATTCCCGTCAGCGCGGAATTGAGCCGGCGAAGCCGGGACAAAGACGCGCTGACAGCCAGGATCCCAAAGGGTTTAACCCTTTGGCCGCCGGAGGCCTTCCTACTTTTTGCCTTTCAGCAACTCCGGGACCTTGATGGCGTAGAGGGTGTCCCAGAGCTTGCCGGTGACGAACAGCCGGTTGTTTGCGGCGTCATAGGCGATGCCGTTGGCCACCCCGGCGCGCTTGTTGCGCGGCGTCAGCAGCGGGGTCAGGTCGATCCAGGCGGCCACGAGGCCGGTTTCCGGGTCGATGACCGCGATGCTGTCCCGCTTCCAGACATTGGCCAGCAGCCAGCCGTTCACCCATTCCAGCTCGTTGAGAAAGCGGACTTCCTTGCGTACGTTCATGACCCTTGCGGTCCGGGTTACGTCGAAGGAGACCGGGTCGATCCACTGCAGAACCGCGGACCCGTTGCTCAGGATCAGGCTGCGGCCGTCGAACGCCAGGCCCCAGCCCTCGGCGGCCTCGTCGGCCACGGGGATGGCAAAGGTCCCGAGCTGCACGAAATCCGGCCAGGACTCGTCGAAATCCGAGACATCGAAGATGTAGCCGTCCCCGGACAGCCAGGTGAGCACGTAGGCGCTGCCGTCCACGATGGCCACGCCCTCGCCGAAATGGTCCGGGCTCAGGGCCGTCTTGCGCAGCACCTCGCCGGTTTCTGGCCGCACCTTGCGGATGGAGGAATGTCCGTACTCACCGGTGATCTCCACGAGCACGTCGCCGAGACAGGCCAGCCCCTGGGTGGAGGCGTGCGGGTCGTGCGGATACTGCGCCAGCACCTCGGCCGGGATGACCGGCGTGCCCGCAAGAACGGGGATACTCCACAAGGCGAGCAGCAGTACGAGGGTGGTGGAAACGAGACGGTTAGCCATAGCCCAAATAAACAGAATCCCGGGCGATGGTCAATCGCCCGGGATTCCATACGATCTGGTTATGCCTGCTGTTTTCTGCTGTCCAGGTAGGTCGCTTTCAGCGAGCAGAGCACCGGCACCACGACGAGTGTCAGCAGGGTGGCGACGGCCAGGCCGAAGATCACGGCTACGGCCATGGGGCCCCACCATTGCGAGGACTCGCCGCCGATGTCCCAGCGGAAGTTGATGAAGTCGAAGCTCACGCCCGTGGCCATGGGCAGCAGCCCCAGCACGGTGGTGATGGCCGTGAGCAGCACGGGCCGGAAGCGGGTCATGCCCGCCTGGATGATGGCCGTGCGGGCCGCGATGCCCTCGCGCACGAGCTGTTCGTAGTAGTCGATGAGCACGATGGCGTTGTTGACCACCACGCCCGCCAGGCTGATGACGCCCACGCCGGTCATGATCACGCTGAAGGCGGTTCCGGTGACCACCAGGCCCAGGAACACGCCGATGAGCGAGAGCATGACCGAGGTCAGAATGATGAACGGGGTGGCCACGGAGTTGAACTGGGTCACCAGCACCAGGAAGATGATGAAGATGGTGGCCACGAAGGCCTTGCCCAGGAAGGCGCTGGCGTCGTCCTGCTCCTCCTGCTGGCCGGTGAAGGAATAGCCGTAGCCGCGCGGGAACTGGACGTCCCGGAGCACTTCCTGGATGTCGCGGATGATCTCGCCCGCGTTGCGGCCGTCCACCTCGCCCGAGATGGTCACCATGCGTTTCTGGTCGATGCGGTTGATGCCGCCGAGGCCCGAGGCCAGGGATATCCGGGCCAGGCTGGTGATGGGCACGGGCTGGCCGTCCTGGCCGGAGACCGTGATGCGGCGCAGGTTCTCCACGCTCTGGCGGTCCTTTTCCGGGAGCCGGGCCACGATGTCGTACTCGTCCTTGCCCTCGCGGAAGGTGCCCACCTTGGAGCCGTTGATGGCCGCCTTGACCGTGGTGGCGATGGTCCGGGTGTCCAGCCCCAGCAGGGCGGCCTTTTCCTTGTCCACGTTCACGGTGATCTCGGGCTTGCTCTTGACGAAGTCGTCCTTGAGGTCCACCAACCCGGGGATGGACTTGATGCGCTTGCGGATGGTGTGGGCCAGCTCGCCCAGCACGCGGATATCCTCGCCGGATATCTCCAGGTTCACGGGAGCGCCGGTTTCCGGGCCGTGCTTTTCCTTGTCCACCATGATCTCGGCTCCGGTGATGACCTTGTTCAGCTGGTCGCGGATCTCGGTGATGAGTTCGGACGAGGGACGCGAACGGTCATGGATGTCCGGGAATTCGATGGTCACTAGGCTGTAGTGGGTGCCTCGCTCGTCCGAGCTGTTGGTGGCCCCCACGCTGGCGATGGTGTACTTGATGTCGTCGTATTTGGCGCAGACCTTTTCCACCTGCTTCACCAGGGCGTCCGAGGTGTCCAGGTTGGTGCCCACCGGTGCCTTGATCTTGATCCAGGCGCGCTGTGGCTCGGTCTCGGGCATGAATTCCACGCCGTTGCCGAACAGGGCGAAGATGGCGATGCTGGCCACGAGCATGGCAAAGGCGAAGCCCAGGGTCTTGAGCCTGTTTTCCAGGCTCCATTCCAGCAGGGGCAGGTAGGCGTCCTTGAGCCGTTCCAGGAAACGGTCCACGCGGGTGGGCCTTTTTTCCAGGTCGCATTTGCGGATGGTCTGGAACCGGGACGAGAGCACCGGGTTGACCACCAGGGCCACGAACAGGGAACCCACCAGGGCGATGATGACCGTCTTGGGCAGGAAGGCCATGAATTCGCCCATGATGCCCGGCCAGAAGGCCATGGGGAAGAACGCGCCCACCGTGGTCAGGGTGGAGGAGATGACCGGCCAGGCCACCTCGTCCGTGGCGATCTGGGCCGCCTGCTCCCGGGTCTTGCCGTCCTGCATGTGGCGGTAGACGTTTTCCACCACCACGATGCCGTTGTCCACGAGCATGCCCAAGGCCAGGATGAGCGAGAAGAGCACCACCATGTTCAGGGTGATGCCCAGCGCGCTCAGTGCGATGAAGGTGATGAGCATGCTGATGGGGATGGACAGGGACACGAACAGGGCCGAGCGGCCGCCGATGAAGGCGAAGACCACCAGCAGCACCAGGATGAGCCCGGAAATGATGTTGTTTTCCAGGTCGGCCACCATGCGCCGGATGTCCTCGGACTGGTCCGAGGTCAGGTCGATCTTCAGGTTGGGGGGCAGCTGGCCCTGGAGATTCTTGAGCCGTTCGCGGATGGCGTCGTTGATGTAGATGATGTTTTCGCCCGAGCGCTTCTTTACCGCAATGGTCACGCTGGGCTGGCCGTTGAACCGGCTGCGGTCCGTGGGGTCCGCGTAGTGGTCACGGATGCTGGCCACGTCGCGCAGGTACACGGGCTTGCCGTCGCGCACGAAGGCCACGATGTTCTCGATCTCCGAGGGGTGCTTGAAATCCTCGGGCACGCGCACCGTGTACTTGGCCTTGCCGATGTCCATGGAGCCGCCGGGCATGTTCACGTTGCCCGATTCCACGGAGTCCATGAGCGAGCTCAGGGGCATGCGGTAGTAGGCCACGCGGTCCAGGTCGAAGAGCACGTGGATCTCGCGCTCCAGGCCGCCGTAGATCTCCGCGTCCAGCACGCCCTGGACCGACTCGATCTGGTCCTCCAGGTTTTCGGCGAAGACCTTGAGCCGCTTCAGGCTGTAGGGGCCGGACAGGATGATGTTCAGGATGGGCTGTTCCGAGAGGTTGACCTCGTTGATCTCCGGGTCGTCCGGCAGGTCCGAGGGCAGGTCCGGCTTGGCCTGGTCCACCTTTTCCCGCACCTTCTGGAGCGCGTCGTCGATGTCGATGTCCGGCTCGAACTCGCAGCGGATCAGGGAGACGCCGTCGTCCGAGAGGGAGGAAAGCTCCTTGAGGTCGGAAAGTCCCTTGAGTTTGCGCTCGAGCGGGATGGTGACCAGCTTTTCCATGTCTTCGGGGGCCACACCCTCGTAGTAGGTGGAAACAAAGATATATGGGATGGTGATGTCCGGCGAGTTTTCGCGCGGCAGGGAATAGTAACAGGAAAACCCCGCCAGCACGATGAACACGAGCAGGACGATCACTGCCGATTTGCGCTGGAGCGCGGCAGAATTGATGATCATTGTACTGTGACTCTGGTTCCGTCTTCGATGTCGGTTTGGCCGGTGACGATGAGATTTTCACCGGATTCGAGACCGCTGAGGATCTGCACTGTGTCGCCGCTGATGACGCCGATCTCCACGCTGCGCGCCTGGGCCACGCCGTCCTTTTCCACGAACAGGATGCGTTCGCCGCCCCTGTCCTGCAGGGCGAAGAGCGGGGCCGTGACGGCAGCTTCGATGTTGCGGCGCTGGAAGGTGGCGCGGGCCAGCATGCCCGGGCGGATGCGACAGTCCTGATTCTGGACCACCACGCGGGTCTTGAAGGTGTTGGTGGCCGAGTCGGCCTTGTAGGCCACGAAGTCCACGACTCCCTGCCAGGCGCCGTCGCTCCAGGCGTCGATGGTCACGGACACGGGATCGCCCTTCTTGAGGTAGCGCACGTCCATTTCCGGCGCGTCCACGTTGATGCGGATGGTCTTGACGTCAACGAGCTCCACTACCTTGTCCCCGGCGCTCACGTATTCGCCCGGGTCCACGGCGAGGTCGTTGATGATTCCGTCCACGGGCGCGATGATCTGGCCCTGGCGGAAGTTGACCTCGGCCTCGCGCAGGTTGTTTTCCGCAACCTTGAGCTCGGTTTCGGCCTTGTCCAGTTCCTCCATGGAGACCACCTTGCTCTTGCGCAGCCGGGCCTTGCGGTCGGCCTGCTTCCGGGCCAGCTCGTAGTTGGCGCGGGTGCGGTTCAGCGCCGCCTGGAGCGCGGAAAGGTCGATGGTGGCGATGACGTCGCCCGCCTTGACCTCGTCGCCTTCCCTGAAGTTGGCGGTTTCCACGCGGCCGCCGCGTTCGGCGGACATGGTCAGGTCGTGGTAGGCCTCGGTCTGGCCGGGCAGGACCAGTTCGTCGCGGATGGCCCTGGGTTCCACCTTCTGGATGGTGACCTTGACCGTTTCCACGGCGCGGGGCTCGTTGGCCTTGGACGGGGATTCCCCGCCGCCCAGGGCCACCACGCCCACAAGCACCGCCAGGGCGGCGATGCCTGCGAACAGGTATCGTTTCTTCTTGAATGTATGGATGGAAAGTCTCTTGTGCAGAGAATGCATTGCGAAAGGCTCCTGTATGGTATCGCCGGGACGCTGTGATGCGTCCCGTTCAAATCGTTGCGTTGAAGATTGCGCCGGTCCCCTGTTTTCCCGGTCCGCGTCGGTCGCCTCAACGCACGATTCGACGCGATGCTAGGAGTCCCGGATTGCCTTGAGCCCGCCGATGGTGAACTTGACCATGTGGTCGGCGAACCGTTCCAGGTCTTCCTGGACCCGGGCCCGGGGCGGGGAGAGCCGGTCCGTGAGCGGGGTCATGACCAGGGGGTCGAGCAGCTGCCCCCAGATGCTCAGGGCGCAGTCCTGCACCACCTGCTCCACCGGGGCCACTTCGAGCATTTCCGCCACAATGCCGCGAAGCTCCTCCACGGCCGCCTGGACGTATTGCTCCACCAGCAGGTTCAGGTTTTCGCTGGGGTTGGCCACTTCCATGAGAAAGATGGACCAGTGGTCCGAAGCCAGACCCGTTGTCCCGTCCAGGACGTATATGTCGTGCAGCTTGCGGCGGATGTAGGCCTCGAGCCTTTGCTCGGGCGAGGCGTCGCCGTTGTATTCCCGCTGCCGGAAAAGCTCTGTCCGCCGGCCGATGACATGTTCCAGCACTGCGGTGTACAGGGTGTTCTTTCCGCCGAAATGGTAGTTGACCGCCGCCACATTGGCATTGGCAAGCTGGCAGATTTCGCGCACAGTGGCGGAGGCGAACCCCTTGGCTGCGAAAACCTTGACCGCGGCTTCCAGCAGTGCGGTCTTGGTATCCATGTCGTTTCTGCTCATACGTGCTCCCTCTTGTCTCAAAACGTTTAAAACATGCGTTTGAAACAAGAGAGTGTTCACGGAGTTGCGCGTTTTGTCAAGGCTGGAATAGTGTAAAGGGCAGAAACATGCCGGGAGTCAAGCAGGCAATTGTAAAAAAATGTTCTTGTATTTGAATAAAGTAATACATGGTGAGACAAAATGACGCGATTATCCGTACGGTTGGCTGAAACCGCCGGGTTCTGCATGGGCGTGGACCTGGCCCTGCAGCGGCTCGACAGGCTCATCGAGGAACTGGGCGGGCGGCCCATCCACATCCTCGGCCCCATCATCCACAATCCCCAGGTGCTGGAGCGTTACGCCCGGAAGGGCGTGGTCATTGCCGAAAAACCGTGCGACGTTCCCGAAGGCGGCCACGTGGTCATCCGCGCCCACGGCATCCCCCGCGAGGTGGAGGCCGAGCTGGAGGCGCGCAACATCACCATCAAGGACGCCACCTGTCCCAAGGTGAAGAAGGCCCAGGTCCTCATTGCCCGGCATACCCGGGATGGCCGCCATCTGCTGCTTTTCGGCGAAGAGGACCACCCCGAGGTGCGCGGGCTGATGAGCTATGCGGCCGGGGAGGCCTGCGTCTTCGGCGCTCCCGAGGAGCTGGACAAATGTCCCCTGGAAAAGGGCGGCAAGTATGTGCTGGCGGCCCAGACCACCCAGGACCGCGAGCAGTTCGACCGCCTGGCCGCGCAGCTCGACGCCGACCCCGGGCTGGACGTGACCGTGCTGCACACCATCTGCGACGCCACCAAGCTGCGCCAGAAAGAGGCCATGCAGCTGGCCCGGGAAGTGGACGCCATGGTGGTGGTGGGCGGCAAGAACAGCGGCAACACCCGCCGGCTGGCCCAGGTGGTCCTGGAACAGGGCACCCCGGTCGTGCATGTGGAGACCGCCGAGGAACTGGATCCCGATGCCTACCGGGCCGTTTCCCGCGTGGGCGTCACTGCCGGGGCTTCCACGCCCCGCGATCTGGTGGAGGCGGTCATCGCCCGACTCGAGTCTTTTTAAAGCCGCCCGAAAGGCCCATCTGCTTTGTTGCTGCAAAAATGCCGGGTCCTCACGTATTGTAGCATACGCTGCGGCCCGGCGTTTTTTTGCGCCGCGCATTTGAACCTTTCTGAACGGCTTTGATGTTTCCTGGCTGATGAGTTGGCTTGATGGCTCATGCTGGAGAAGTACCATGCCGGTCGTAAGGTGGAATGTGAATGCATCATGCCGATGATCGGAATTGAGCTTTTTGCAGCAACACAGCGATCATGCGTTTATGGATTGCCAGAAAAAGTGGGGCCAGGAGGTTCCGAAGACGGGCATTTCCGGAAGCTGCCTGGCCCCTAATATCAGTTGCGATCCGGACAGTGGAGGCGGGCCGCTGTCATGCTGCCCCGGCTCATGCTCCGGTGTAGCCTGGTGGAGGACAGGCTTGGGCTGCCGGAGGCGTTTGGAGCCGTTTTGCCGAACACTGTTTCCCGGTGTCTGTTTTCCATCCTTCGGACTCGGGCCTGATCCGCTTGCCGGATGGAATCGGGCTGGCTGGCACCGGGCCGGAACGCGCATGAGGGAGGAATGTTCGTTTTGTCTGCCGCGTAAGCTGTTGCCAATCCGATGGTTATTCCTTTTCTTATGATCGAGTATACACGGATCAAGGTCTGGTAGTATTATATTCCCCGATTCTAACGCCTTGTGATGAAGGGTCCGACCGGCCCGCCGCAGGTTGTTCTTGCGGCGAAAAGAGCGTAATTCTCGTCCGGCGTCTGAACGCAGCAAACAAGGAGCCGTCATGGATATAAGCAAGGAGATCGCCCGGCTGAAGCGGGAGCCCGGATTCAGCGACAACGTGGGCATGGTGCTGGTGCACAACGGCATCGTGCGCGGCTGGTCTCGCGCGGACCGCTCCACGGTGACCGCCATCGAGATCACCCCGGACTACGAGCGCATGGAGGAGATCCGCAAGGAGATCGAGGCCCGCAAAGGCATCTGGCGCGTGGTCTGCAAGGCCCATGAGGGCAGGATGCAGCCCGGGGACGACGTGCTCTTCCTCATTGTGGCGGGCGATATCCGCGAAAACGTCAAGGCCGCCCTTTCCGACCTGCTGGACAGGGTCAAGGCCGAGGCCGTGACCAAGCGGGAAATCTTCGCCGAATAGTTTTTCGATTTTCACGCAGTGCGGGCCGCCGGTTTGCGGGAGCTTCCGGCGGTCTGCCTTTGCCTGTCCCGTGCCCAAGGAGAGTTCATGAACATTGGTGAATACACGTTCGGGGAATTCAAGCGCCGTGCAGCGGAGTTCCACGGCTACCCAGCGCCGGGCCTGCTCATCGGCGGCTACATGGTGGCGATGGCCAAGCGCGAGATGCCGGAAGGCACCCTGTTCGACGTCATCGTGGAGACCGGAAAGTGCCTGCCCGACGCAGTACAGATGCTGACCCTGTGCAGCATCGGCAACAACTGGATGAAGATCAACAACCTGGGCCGTTATGCCCTGTGCATGTACGACAAGTTCACGGGCGAGGGCGTGCGCGTCTGGCTGGACGCCGCCAAGCTCGGCCCCTACCGGGAGATCCATGACTGGTTCCTCAAGCGCAAGGCCAAGCGGGACCAGGATTCGGACCGGCTGTTCCGGGAGATCGAGGAAGCCGGGGACACCATCTGTTCCCTGGAGAAAATCCGCATTCCGGGCCGTTTCCTCGGGCACAAGCACATGTCCGGGATCGACCTGTGCCCGTCCTGCGGCGAGGCCTACCCCACGGTGGACGGCGGCATCTGCCGCGGCTGCCAGGGCGAGGCGCAGCATGTTTCCCTGGAGCGGCGCATTGCCGAGACCTCGGATCCCGAGATGATTGCCGTGCCCGTGGAAGAGGCCGTGGGCAGGACCGCCCTGCACGACATGACCCGCATTGCGCCCGGCGAGAGCAAGGGGGCGGAATTCAAGGCGGGCCAGCGGATCACGGCGGGGGATGTCTGCCGCCTGCAGCAGATGGGCCGTTCCAACCTGTATGTGGAGGAGCTGGCCGACCCGGGCGCGGAATGGGTCCACGAGGACGAGGTGGCCGAGGCCTTTGCCCGGCGCATGGCCGGGCCCGGCGTCGAGTACGACCTGCCCGCCCACGAGGGCAAGATCAATTTCCGGGCCAGCTGTGACGGCCTGCTGACCGTGGACCGGGAGCGGCTGGAGGCCTTCAACCTGGTGCCCGACGTCATGTGCGCCACCCGGCAGGGCGATACCGTGGTGCAGCGCGGCAAGAATCTGGCCGGGACCAGGGCCATCCCCCTGTATCTTTCCCTCAGGAACCTCAGCAAGGCGCTGGCCGTGCTGGGCGAGGAACCGCTTTTTTCGGTGCTGCCCCTGCGCAAGGCAAGGGTCGGCGTGCTGGTGACCGGCACCGAGGTGTTCCAGGGTCTGATTGAGGACAAGTTCATTCCGGTTGTGACCAGCAAGGTACATGCGCTAGGCTCCGAGGTGGTGGCCACGGACGTGGCCCCGGACGACCGCGCGGCCATTGCCGACCGCGTCCGGGGGCTGCTGGACAAGGGCGTGGACCTCATCGTGACCACGGCCGGTCTTTCCGTGGACCCGGACGACGTGACCCGTCCGGCGCTGGTGGACGCGGGCCTGGAGGATTTTCTCTACGGCGCGCCCGTGCTGCCCGGGGCCATGACCCTGGTGGGCCGCATTCGGGACGTGCAGGTGCTGGGCGTTCCGGCCTGTGCGCTCTTTTACAAGACCACCAGCCTCGACCTGCTGCTGCCGAGGCTGCTTGCGGGCAGGACCGTTTCCCGCAGGGATCTGGCGCGGCTGGCCGAGGGCGGTTTCTGCCTGGGCTGCCGTACGTGCACCTTCCCCAAGTGCCCCTTCGGGAGGTAGGCTGCCCGTTGTTTTTCTGCTCCCGGCGCATGCGCCGTGGTGAGCGGCCTTCGCAGGGCGAAGGGTTTAACGAGGAGATGAAAAAGATGTCTGAAGCCCCATTGACCGATCAATACGGCCGCAGGGTCAGCTATATGCGGGTCAGCGTCACCGACCGCTGCAACCTGCGATGTAGATATTGCGTGAGCCAGGATATGGAGTTCATTCCTCACCCCACCATCCTGCGCTACGAGGAGATCCTGGACCTCATGGGCATCGGCGCATCCCTGGGGGTGGACAAGATCCGGTTCACGGGCGGGGAACCGTTCGTACGCAAGGGCTTCATGGATTTCCTGGAATCCGCCGCCGAGCGATTCCCCGGGGTGGAGCTGTGCGTGACCACCAATGCCACGCTCATCGAGCCGTTTATTCCCCGGCTGGCCGCGTCCGGTGTCCGGCGCGTCAACATCTCCCTGGACACCCTGGATCCGGACAAGTTCGAGCGCATCACCGGACGGCCCCTTTTCCGCGAGGTGCGCGCCAATATCGACCGCGCCGTGGAGGCGGGGCTGAACGTCAAGGTCAACGTGGTGGCCATGGGCGGCGTGAACCAGGACGAGTTGCCCGGTTTCGTGGATTTGGCCCGCACCCTGCCCATAGACCTGCGGTTCATCGAGTTCATGCCCATCGGCGACGGCACCCGCTGGTCTCGGGATTCGGTCTGGCTGGCCAAGGACATCCTCGCCGGGGTGTGCGAACTGGCCGAGGTGGAGCCGGTCAAGGGCGAAAAACGCAACCGGGGCCCGGCCCGCATGTACGACCTCAGGGACGGCAAGGGCCGCATCGGGATCATATCGCCCTACAGCAACCATTTCTGCGCCTCCTGCAACCGTCTGCGACTGACCTCGGACGGCAACCTGCGCACCTGTCTCTTCTCGGACCGGGTCTACCGCCTGCGTCCGGTCCTGCGCCATCCCGCGCTGGGGCTGCCCTTTGTGGACCGCATCATCCGCGCCGCCACTCAGGAAAAGCCCATGGGCCACAAACTGCTTGAATCCATGCCCTCGGGGGCGGGGTGTGTCACACGCGCATGTCGGCCATCGGCGGTTGAGCAGAGGCTTATAATCATTGCCTGTTTTATTGCGGAAACCTTGAAGATTCTGTTATCGTGCCTTGACCAAGCATAGGTGCGCCCGCAGATGTATACCTTTTTGCAGAACATAAGAATCAGCTCCCGCCTCATGGTGGGCTATTCGCTGCTGTTCATCGTGGCCTTTGTCACGGCCGGCTTCATCGTCCATTCCCTTGTTCGCGACGTCCTCAAGCAGAGCATTGAAAACGAACTGCAGGTTTCCACGGACACGGTGGTCAACATGGTGGAAACCGCGGCCTCGGTTTCCATCAAGAATCGGTTGCGCGCCATTGCCGAAAAGAATCTCGAAATCGTCACCAATATCTATCAGCAATACGAAAAGGGCGACCTGGACAAACAGGCCGCCATGCGGAAAGCCTCGGATATCCTGCTTGGACAGACCATCGGCGAGACCGGCTACATTTACTGTCTGGACGGGAAGGGGATCGTCCGGGTTCATCCGATGCGGGAGTTGGTGGGGGAGGATATCAAGGACCTGGACTTCATCCGGGAACAGCTGGAGCGGCGCAACGGCTTTCTGGAGTATCAGTGGAAGAGCCCCGGGGATGAACGCCCGAGGCCCAAGGCCCTGTACATGGTCTCTTTCGATCCCTGGGACTGGATCATTTCCGTGTCCGCCTATCGTTCGGAATTCACCACTCTCGTGGACGCCGAGGACTTCCGCGAGAGCATTGCCCGGCTCCGGATGGGCGAGTCCGGGTATTCCTTCATCGTGGACGGCTCCGGACGGACCGTCATCCATCCCTTTGCCGGGGAGAACCTCTTCGACCTGGCCCGCGCCCAGGGACGGGATACCGTGCGGGACCTGCTTTCCCGCAAGTCCGGAAGCATTCTCTACCAGTGGAAGAACCCCGGCGAAGAACAGGCCCGGGACAAGATCCTCGTCTTCCGCTATCTCCCCGAGTTCGACTGGATCGTCTGCTCCACCAGCTATGTGGAGGAGATGTACGCCCCCCTCCGGAAGCTTTCGTGGATCATTCTTTCCACCGGCCTGGCGACCCTGCTGCTGGTGCTGTCCATCAGTCTGGTGCTGGGCAAGAGCGTCACCAAGCCCCTGTACCGGCTCATGAGGGATTTCGAGCGGGCCGCCGACGGCGACCTGAGCCTGCGCAGCGGCATCGAGAGCCGGGACGAGGTGGGCCTGCTGGCCCGCCAGTTCAACATGTTCATGGGACGGCTGGAACTTTCCCGCGACGCCCTGGAAAAGGAAACCGAGGTCCGGGAGGAAGTGGAGTACCGCCACAAGTTGTTCGAGAAGGTCTTCGAAAGCGCCCTGGAGGGCATTCTCATCACCGACAGGGACGCCCGGATCGTGGCCGTGAACCCGGCTTTTTCCGCCATCACCGGGTACGAGCCCTACGAGGTCATGGGCCATACGCCCCGGATACTCAAGTCCGACCGGCATGAGCCGGAATTCTTCCGGAGAATGTGGGACGACCTGGCCGATTCCGGACGCTGGACCGGCGAGATATGGAACCGGCGCAAGAACGGCGAATCCTATCCGGAGATCATGTCCATCAGCGCCATCCGCGACGTGAACGGCGAGGTGACCCATTACGTCTCGGTGTTCCACGACATCACGGACATGAAGCTCCAGGAGGAGCGCATCCAGTTCCAGGCCTATCATGACGCCCTGACCGGGCTGCCCAACAGGGACCTGCTCTGCGACAGGCTCACCGTGGCCATTGCCCATGCGGCCCGCAAGGACGTGCGGGTGGGGCTTCTGTGTATCGACCTGGACAACTTCAAGAACGTCAACGATTCCCTGGGGCACGCCAAGGGGGACCATCTCCTGCAGGAGGTGGGCAACCTGCTCTCCCTGGAGCTGGGAGCGGACGCCACCGTGGCCCGCCTGGGCGGCGACGAGTTCGTGATCATGGTCGAGGGCGAAGTGGACGCGCGGGGCATGGCGGACTACGGCAACCTGATCCTTTCCCTGTTCCAGAAGCCGTTCAGGCTGGAGGGCGAGGAATTTTACATCACCCCCAGCATCGGCATGACCCTGTATCCCGATGACGGTGACGATCCCGGCACGCTGATCAAGAATGCGGACATGGCCATGTTCCAGGCCAAGGAGAGCGGCAAGAACTCCTACCATCTGTTCACCCCGGCCATGAACGACAAGGTCAGCCGGCGGCTCAAGATGGAAAGCGACATGCGCAAGGGGCTGCGGCGCGACGAATTCATGGTCTACTACCAGCCCAAGATCGATCTGTGCAATCACTGTGTCAGCGGCATGGAGGCCCTGGTGCGCTGGATCCGGCTGGACGGCAGCCTCATGAATCCGGGCGAGTTCATTCCCCTGGCCGAGGAGACCGGGCTGATCGTGGAGATCGGGGAGCGCGTGCTGGACAAGGCCTGCGCCTTCCTGCGCCTGCTGGACGAAACCGAGTACAGGGGCCTTTCCGTGGCCGTGAACCTCTCGCCGCTCCAGTTCCGGGAAAAGGACTTGGTGAGCATGGTGGCCCGAACCCTGAAGATACACGAGCTGCCGCCCGAGCGCCTGGAGCTGGAGATCACGGAATCCACCCTCATGAAGGACGTGGACGAGACCATCCGCAAGCTCAACGAGCTGGTGGACATGGGCATCCGCATTTCCATCGACGACTTCGGAACCGGATATTCCTCGCTCTACTATCTCAAGAATTTCCCCATCGACACCCTCAAGATCGACCGTTCCTTTGTTCGCGACATCAACGAGGACCCCAACGACGCCCAGATCGTGCAGACCATCACGCTCATGGCCGAAAACCTGGGCATCGGCGTGGTGGCCGAGGGCGTGGAGACCAGGGAGCAGGAGGCACTGCTGCTGTCCTTCGGCTGCGCCCAGGCCCAGGGGTTCCTGTACAGCAAGCCCCTGCCCGGCACCGAGTTCGAATCGTTCCTGCGGCGGCTGGGCGAGCAGCCCTGCAAGCCGAAATCCCCGGCCGGTTCCTGACGTTCCGGGGCTGGCGTTTCGTACGGGCCCGGGACTTGAAAATAATGCCGTTGTATCATTGTTGATGTCGGGGCATTGTGCCGGTCTTGCAGCCCATGTCGTTTTGCGCCGCCCGAGGAGGAACCATGGCCCGGAAAATCCCTGTCTTTGCCGTCCTGCTGATCCTTGTCCTTTCTGTGGTCCCGGTCCGGGCCCAGACCATGTTCATGACCACGGGCAAGTCCGCCAAGGCTCCCCGGGAGATCGTCATCCCGCCGGACGCCACCCCCGAGCAGGTGGGCGAGATCCTCGGCGGCATGAGTGACGAGCAGGTCCGTAAGGTGCTGCTGGCCTATCTCAAGAAGGACGCCGCCAGGCAGGAGGCGGAAAAGGAACGCACGGGCATCCGGGCGCAGCTCGACGCCATGCGCGACAAGCTGGGGCATGTGCGGGCCCGCGTCGAATACGTGCTTTCCGGGGCCGCGCTGGTGCCGGCCCTGTATCCCAAGCTCCTGGGATCTTCGGAGCCGGAAGAGCGGCGCATGCCCCTGGGACGGCTGTTGCTGGGGCTGGCCGTGCTCACCCTGCTCTGGTTCGCCACCAAATGGCTGTTCAAGAGGATGACGGTTGGGCTGCGCCGGGATATCGACGGCACCCCCGCGAGTCCAGCTGGTTCCACAGGGCCGGGAGGCTGTTCCTTCGTCTGGGAATCGACATCGGGACCCTGCTGGCGGTTATGGCCCTGCTGGGCGTCATCTACATGGTTTTCTTCCACGATCCCATGCGCCAGCGGCCCCTGCTGCTTGTCTGGCTCCTGGCCGTTCTGGTCCATGAGCTGTTGCGCATGGGCGCGCGTTTTCTTTTTTCCCCGAGCGCTCCGGCCTTGCGTCTCGTTCCCGTGCCGGACCAGGGCGCAGTGCGCCTGTTCCGCTATGCGGAGGTCATCGGCTGCGAACTGGCCCTCGGGCTGCTCCTGGTGGGCATTGTCCAGCTGCACGGCAGCAGCGAGGCCCTGTATCTTCTGGTCATTTCCTCCCTGGGCTTCCTGGTGGTCCTGACCCTCGGGGCCATGGCCCTGGGCCATGCAAGGAGCGGGGCCGAGGCCCTGCGCCGGGCTTTCCCTCCGGGTACGGTCCGGCATCGGTTGGCCTCCTCGTGGCACTGGCTCACCGTGGCCTATGTCCTGGGCTTCTGGGCCTTCTGGGTCATCGACCTGCTGGCCTTCGGCTACGGGGCCATGGTTTCCGGGGTCCTGACCCTGGTGGCCGTTCCCGTGTACCTGTTGCTGACATGGGTGGTGGACCGCACCGTGGTTTTTGCAGGGGAACTGGCCAGGGGCGCGTTGCTGGAGGAGGGGCAGGAACCCGCCGACCCGGCCACGGACTTCCTGGTCAAGGAGGACGGCAGCCCCCTGGTGACGGAATGCCCGGTGGCCCGCATGCGCCGCTTCCTGCACAAGATGTTCAGCGTGGTGCTTTTCTCCACCATGGTGCTGGTCGTCCTGCGGATATGGGGCATTGACCTGCCCGTTGCCATGCGGGTGGCCGAGGGCGCGCTCAGCGTGCTGGTGACCCTGGTGCTGGCCTATATCTTCTGGGCGGTCTCCAAGGCGGCCATCGAAAAGAAGCTGCGCGGCCAGGCAGAAGCGGACGAGGAAAGCGAGGAGGGCGGCGCGGGCGGCGACAGGCTGACCACGCTGCTGGAGCTCCTGAAACGTTTCATCTTCGCGGTGCTCATCGTGGTGGTGGTGCTCATCGTGCTCTCCAGCCTGGGCGTGGATACCGGCCCGCTGCTGGCCGGAGCCGGGGTGTTCGGCATCGCCATCGGCTTTGGGTCCCAGACCCTGGTCAAGGACATCATTTCCGGCGTGTTCTTCCTCATGGACGATGCCTTTCGGGTGGGGGATTACATCCAGGTGAGCAACGCCAAGGGCACGGTGGAGCAGATTTCCGTGCGTTCCATGAAGCTGCGCCACCATCTGGGCATGCTCTATACCATCCCGTACGGCTCCATCAAGGAAGTGCGCAACATGACCCGCGACTGGAGCATCATGAAGCTCGAGTACCTGGTGCCGTTCGACACGGACATCCAGCAGGTCAAGAAGATCGTCAAGGAGATCAACAAGGAGATCAAGTCCATCCCGGAACTGGCGGGCGGCATGCTCACGGACATCAAGTCCCAGGGTGTCAAGGCCATGGAGGAATACGGCATGCGCATGCGCATCAAGTTCATGACCAAGCCGGGAAGCCAGTTCACCATCCGCAAGCTCATCCTGGCCAAGTTGCGTAGGAAGTTCGAGGAGCACGGCCTGCAGTTCGCCTACCGCAAGGTGTCCGTGGCCCTGCCCGAGGAGATCAAGAGGGATCCGGAAAAGGTGCGCCAGGTCGGGGCGGCCGTGGCCCAGGCCATCGAGGAAGAGGAAAACGCGGCGGATGAACAGAAGTGACGGGGAGGCGGGCTGAGAGATGAAGATCGTTCGATTCCAATATGCGGGGGAGGTGCGCTACGGCGTGCACGAGGACGATTCCGTCCGCCTTGCGGAGGGGACTCCGTTCAGCGGCTGGAAGCTCGTTGACGAGCGGGTCGCCCCGGGCGAGGTGAGGCTCCTGGCGCCGTGCGAGCCGAGCAAGGTAGTCTGCATCGGGCTCAACTACGTGGACCATGCCGCCGAGCTGAACATGGCCCTGCCTGACGAGCCGCTCATGTTCCTGAAGCCGCCCACGGCGGTGTGCGGGCCCGGCGATACCATCGTCTACCCGGCCATGACCGGCAACCTGCATTACGAGGCCGAACTGGGCATCGTGATCGGCGGGCGGGCCAAGGACATCCCCGAGGACGAGGCCCTGGGATGCGTGCTGGGCTACACCTGCGCCAACGACGTCACGGCCCGCGACCTCCAGGCCAGGGACGGCCAGTGGACGCGCTGCAAGTCCTTCGACACCTTCATGCCCCTGGGGCCGTGCATTGAGACCGTGTTCGAGCCGGACAATGCGGCCATACGGCTGACGCTCAATGGCGAGGAAAGGCAGTCCTCCAACATCTCCAATTTCATCTTCAAGGTTCCCCGGCTGGTTTCCTTTGTTTCCCAGGTCATGACCCTGCTGCCCGGTGACGTGATCATCACGGGCACGCCTCCGGGGATCGGTCCCATGGAAAGGGGCGACAGCGTGCGCGTGGAGATCGAGGGCATCGGCGCGCTGGAGAATCCCGTCGGCTGACGGAAAAGATCAAGCCCCTTGTCTTGCTTTCATGTATGGTCGCTGCAAAGGAGGCCAGCCGTGAAAGTGACCACCTGCTCCAAACGGCCCATTCTGGAGCCCTGCGGCCTGGAAAATCTCAACTACCAGATCGACCCGTACGTGGGCTGCGGCCACTACTGCCGCTACTGCTACGCCCTGGCCCGGGCGGAAACCGACTGGCGTGAAGAGGTGCGCATCCATGGGGACATCGTGGGGCAATTGCGGCGGGAGTTGGAATCCGTCGAGCCCCAGATCATTTACATGGGCTACAACACGGATCCCTATCAGCCCGTGGAGGCCGAGCAGCTGCAGACCCGCAAGGTGCTGGAGCTTTTCATGGAGACCGGCCATTCGGTGAGCTTCCTGACCAAGTCAGACCTCTTCGTGCGCGACCTCGACCTGTTGACGCGGATGATGGAGGCCCGCGCGAGCATTTCCGCAGCCTTCACCGTGGATGAGGTCCGCGAACAGTTCGAATACAACACCACGCCCACACACAAGCGTATGGCGGCGCTCAAAAGGGCCAGGGAGGCCGGACTCAAGACCTCGGCGCTGCTCTGCCCTATCATTCCACATATCACGGACGTCATGACCCTGGTGGAGCAGCTTGCGCCCATCACCGACACCATCTGGATCTACGGGCTGAACATCAGCGACCGTGGCGGGCTCAACTGGAAGAACATGGAAGCCATTCTCGGCAGATATTTTCCGAACCGGAAGGACCGTGTGGTGGAGGCGGTTTTCGACCGGGAACATGCCTATTGGAAGGAGCTGCGAAGCCGGCTGGAGGCCCTGCGGCAGGAAGGCATGCCGGAGCTGAGGATACATATTTAAAAAAGCCCCCGTCCGCATACGCGGTCGGGGGCTTTTTTTATTGTTTTTTGGACAGCGGGCTAGCCGATCATGTCGTTGAACTCGTTGATGAGTTCGTCCATCTGCTCGGCCTGGTTGAAGGTGCCGAACCAGTAGTTGTCGGCGTCGTACCACTGGGCGTTGAGTTCCGCCAGTTCGCGGCCCTGCTGCTCGATCCAGGTGAAGTACTTGAGGTTGTGGATGCGCTTTCTGTCGTAGTGGCGCAGTTCCTCAACGTTGTCGTAGGTCATGTCGTTCATGAGCTGCACGTCCTGCCATGCCACGGCCTCGGTGTATTCGCCCCGCTCCGCGGCGAGCTCGGCCACGCGGGAACCATAGAGCTGCATGGAGTCGGTGGCGATGGTCACCACCACGTCGTCCTCGGTCAGTTCGCTGTATTTGGCGTACTTGATGGCGGCCAGGGTGTTTCCGATGCCGGAGATGCCCAGCAGGTCGAGCTGCTCCACCAGTTCCGGGTCCACGCCCTGTTTGCGCAGGATGTCGCGGCCCTTGGGCTCGTTGAACAGGCGCAGGAGGCGCATGGGCTTTTCATCGTCCACGGCCACCACGAAGTCGGTGTCGCGGCAGTGGTGCACCCAGGGCACGTGCTTGTCGCCGATGCCTTCGATGCGGTGGTCGCCGAAGCCGTTGGTGAGCAGGGTGGGGCACTGGAGCGCCTCGGCCACCACGAGCTTGGATTTCGGGTACCGGTTTTTCAGGTAGTAGCCGCCGCCCAGGGTTCCGCCGGAGCCCGAGGAGGAAACATAGGCCGCAAAGCGCTTGCCCTTGGCCAGCATGGGTTCGATGACCTCTTCCACGGCCGGGCCGGTGACGTTGTAGTGCCAGAGCGGGTTGCCCAGCTCGTCGAACTGGTTGAAGATGCGCAGGTCCTCGCCGGAGGCGGAGAGCTCGTTGCACTTGTCGAAGATTTCCTTGACGTTGGACTCGCAGCCCGGGGTGGCGATGACTTCGCCGGCCACGCTGCGCAGCCAGTCGAAGCGCTCCTGGCTCATGCCCTCGGGCAGGATGGCGATGGCCGAGCAGGCCAGCAGGGCCGAGATGTATGCGCCGCCGCGGCAGTAGTTGCCGGTGGAGGGCCAGACGGCCTTGGTGGTCTGCGGGTCGTACTGGCCGGTGACCAGGCGCGGCACCAGGCAGCCGTAGGTTGCGCCCACCTTGTGCGCACCCGTGGGGAACCACTTGCCGAGCAGCAGCACGATGGAGGCCTTGCAGCCGGTCAGTTCCGGCGGCAGCACCAGGTGGTTCACGCCGCCGAACAGGCCGCCCTTTTCCCTGGGTTCGTTCTTCCAGCAGATGCGGTAGAGGTTCACGGGGTCGATGTCCCACAGGCCGGTCTTGGCCAGTTTGTCCTTGACCTCGGCCGGAACCTTTTCCGGGTCGCGCATCATTTCAAAGGTGGGCAGCTTGATGCCCTTGGCGCGGCAGTAGGCCGCGTTGGCTTCCATTTTCTTTCTGTCGAGAGTCAGGTCGATCATGCAATTCTCCTTGGGGCTAGGGAATATCGTTCAGCGATTCAATCACGACATCGGGCGCATCCACACCCTTCATGGCCGTGTTGGTGTCCTTGAGTCCGTTGCCCGTGGCCAGGACAACGAAGGTCTCATCCTTGGGAAGCTCGTTCACCACATCCAGGAATCCGGCAAAGGCCGTGGCCCCGGCGGGCTCGGTGAACAGGCCGGTGCTGGCGGAAAGCCGGGCCTGGGCCACCGGAATGGAGGCGTCCCGAACAGTGACGGCGCGTCCTTCGTGCTCCTTCATCCACCGGAGCACCGGGCGGCCGTTGGCGGGCACGTCCACGGAGATGGAATCGGCCAGGGTGGAGGCGCTGATCTTTTCGAATCTGCCGCTTTCCAGGGCGCGGTTGATGGCGTCGCTCTTGTCGGACTGCACGCACCAGATGGTGGGCATGCGGTCGGAGATGCCCAGGCGCATGAGGTCCAGGAAGCCCTTGAACACGCCGCCGATGATGCAGCCGTCGCCCGTGGGCACGAAGACGTGGTCGGGCACGCGGCCGAGCTGCCGGAATATCTCCAGGGACACGGTCTTCTTGCCTTCCATGGTCATGGGGTTGTAGGCCGTGTTGCGGTTCATGCCGCCGTGGCTCTTGCTGTATTCCTGGGAGAGCGCATAGGCGAAGTCGTAGTTGCCGCGCACCTTGAACACGCGCGCGCCGTACTGCAGGGCCTGGATGATCTTTGCGGGCGGAGCCGCCTCGGGCAGGAACAGGGTGATGCGCTGGCCCGCGGCCGCGCCGATGCCCGCCATGGACGAGCCCGCGTTGCCGGTGCTGGCCAGCACGATGTCCTCGATGCCGTGCTGTCTGGCGAAGGCCGAGACCAGGTAGGAGGCGCGGTCCTTGAAGGACGAGGTCGGGTTGGCCCCGTCATCCTTGATGTAGAGGTTGGGGGTGCCCAGCTCCCTGCGCAGGTTCTGCGGCTCCCAGAGCGGGGTGCCGCCCACGGGGGCGGGCGGGAAGAATTCCTCGGGAACCGGTAGCAGGTCCATGACCTTCCAGTTCTCGGGGGCCTTGCCTTCGAGCACCACTTCCAGCACGCCCATGAGCGGGGTTTCGGGCTCCTGCTTCGCGGCGCAGTAGGGGCAGACCGTCAGTTCCGGTTTGATCTCGAAGACGGCGTCACAATCCGTGCACCGATACGAATATTTCATTGCGCAACTATCCTTTCAGGCCGCCGGTGTATCCAGTTCCGGCCGACCTGCCTTTATATGTTCCTTTGCCATTGCGAATAACACAGTCTCAAAACGCAATGGCAAAGCCCGCATGCAGGCAAGAATAGTGCCGTTTTATCAGGTTGATAAGGCGTAAAAATACATTGCCTGCATTACGCGTCATCGTGTTTTGGAGCCTAAATATTGCGCATCGCAAGGTCAAGTCCGGACGGCCGGATTCCAACAATGATTAGGATCCTTATCAGGGTGAGAAATTTCTCATTTCGAGAAGAGATTTCAGGGCCGGGAAGGGGGGGGCCGCTTTCAGAATGGAAACCAGCCTCGATCCAGCCGGAACGGCCGCGTTCCAGCTGAACCAAAGCGAATGCCGCGCCAGGTTTTTGGGAGGAGGCTTGCGGTCCCTGGCGCGGCATCGGTTGGGTAGATGCAATATGATTTAGCGGTGCGGTGCGATGAGCTCCTGCGCCGCTCTGGTGTGCCGTTGCATGAGATCAGCAAGGTCCGTGCCGACGGGCATGCCGTCTTCCACTTTCCACTGGCCCTTGATCATGACCTTGTCCGCGCGGTCGTGGCCGATGACCACCAGGGCGGCCAGCGGGTCGCCCGCGCCCGAGAAGCGCAGCTCGTCCAGCTTGAACATGCCCAGGTCGGCCTGCTTGCCCGGGGCCAGGGTGCCGATGTCGTCGCGGTTGAACACGGATGCGCCGCCCGCCGTGCCCCAGCGCAGGGCGTCGTAGTGGGTGATCTCGTCGGCCTCGTAGCGCAGGCGGCCGATGAGCAGGGCCATGCGCACTTCCTGGATCATGTTGGAGCAGTCGTTGGAGGCCGAGCCGTCCACGGCCAAGCCCACGGAAACCCCGGCCGCGTCCAGTTCCTTGGTGCGGCAGATGCCCGAGGCCAGGATCATGTTGGAGGACGGACAATGGGCCACGCCCACGCCGGCCTTGCCCATGCGCCGGATCTCCTCGTCCGTGAAGTGGATGCCGTGGGCGTACCAGACATTGGAATCCAGCCAGCCCAGGGACTCCATGTAGTCCAGGGGACGCTGCCCCACGAACTGCTTGCAGAAATCGTTTTCGTCCTGGGTTTCGGCCAGGTGCGTGTGCAGAAGCACGTTCCTTTCCCTGGCCAGATCGGCCGAGGCCTTCATGAGTTCGGCCGTGACCGAGAAGGGCGAGCACGGGGCCAGCACGATGCGGCACATGGAGCCTTCGGAGGCGTCGTGCCACTGGCTGATGAGCCGCTCGCTCTCGGACATGATGGTTTCCTCGCTCTGGACCACGGACTGCGGGGGCAGGCCGCCCTGGTCCTGGCCCAGGCTCATGGAGCCCCGGGTGAGCATGACGCGCATTCCCAGGCGTTTGGCCACCTCGGCCTGGATGTCAATGCAGTTGGGTGCTGTCTCGGGGAACACGTAGTGGTGGTCCGAGGCGCAGGTGCAGCCCGAGAGCATCATTTCGGTGAGGGCCAGCTCGGTGGAAACCTCGATGTGCGCGGGCTTGAGGCCCGCCCAGACCGGGTACAGGGTCTGGAGCCAGGGGAAGAGCTTCTTGTTCAGGGCCGGGGGAAACGCCCGGGTCAGGGTCTGGTAGAAATGGTGATGGGTGTTGATCAGGCCCGGGATGAGCACGTGCTCGCCTGCGTCGACGGTCCTGTCCACGGGCCGGGACGGTTCGCCGCCCGCAGGGACCAGCTCGGCCACGGTGTCGCCCTCGACCACGATGCCCGCGCCCGCGTCCATGTCGGTCCCGGTGTATATTGCCAGGGGATTCTTGATCCAGATTCTTTCACTCATGCGTTTCTCCTCGGTGCGGGCTGTTGAAATATTCATGCAGCACACACGTCAACAATGATTTTGTCGGCCTTTCCTGTCGATTGGACCACAAATCTCAAGCAAGAACCGTTCCTGACGTTAGGAGCCTAAGGAGGGGGGGGAGAATATCAGGTTAGAAGGGCGCTATGAACGCCTATTTGCGTAATATTCAACATATTTTACAACGGTTTCATCTATTTCACGTTTACATATTTCACCTTGCTGTCTGACTTCCTCTGGAAGGCGGTTGTGGTCTATCATATTGTCTAACTTTACTTTTTCTGGATAGTCATCAAGGCATTCAAGTTGAACGGTACTTTTGTCGGGTAAGACTGTTCCAACTTTACGAACTCTACATTTTAGGGGTTCTGCCATATAATTTAATGCCGCTTTAGCCATGGCTTCCCCTTCTTCCCCATGCTGTATCAGTTGGCAAAAGAGGTTTTTCAATCGGTCCATCGGATTGTGTTGGCCCTCAGAGTTTTGTGGAGAAGTACAATACCTAGCAATTTGCGATTTGCTACATTGCAAATGGTTTCTAAGTTGTCCTGAACCGATTAAATCTTTTATTTCGTAGAGAATTTTCCAAGATTCCAAGTAGGTTATGTAGTCAGTGGGGTCTTGGTTCTTCATTTGTCCCTACCTCATAGGGGAATGTGGTTGTTATTTAGAGAACAACGGCAGAGGTAGTTCAGCCTATACAGGCTGGTTTGTATTAATCAAGTATAAAGGAGATTCAATATGAATCCGAATAGCCCCTCTGGCATCTACAAGTGCACCAAATGTGGTAATGAGGAAACTCATGTAGAAGGCAAGCCTTTTGCTCCGTGTTCCAAGTGTGGTTCGCAGAGTTGGAAGCTTGTCCGACGCACTGACTAGGTTGCCCCTCGACTAAATAGGGAGGCGAAGATATCGCCTCCCTATTTTTTTATTCTTTTGCGTAGGATGGATTCGAAGTGGCGCCGCTGCACGTTGCAGGCCACGCGCACTTCCGGGCCGTCGCCGGAATCCGTCAGGAAGGTGCCGTCCGGGGCGAGCAGGACGGCCTCGTCCACGCGCATGGGCCGGGTGCAGCACAGGTGGGGCAGGAAGCTCAGGGCCAGGGCCAGGGGGTCGTGCAGGTGCATGCCCTCCAGCCTGCGGCAGGCGCGGGACCATTCGATCCAGGGTTCGCAGCAGCTAAAGAGGTGGCGGTGAAAGGCGCTTTGCGATTCGCGCAACGGCTCCAGTTCGCCGGGCCGCAGGAAGACGTTCATGGTCACGTTGGCGGGGACCACGATGACCGGGACTCCCGAGCGGAAAACCATGAGCGAGGCCTCGGGATCGTGGAGCGGGTTGAAACGCAGGGTGTCCCGCCAGACCTCGGGCGGGATGTCCGGGGTGCTGTCCTCCCAGCGGATGTCGTCGTCCCGGTACGCGCCGCCCATGTGGATGACTTCGCGGATGAGCGGGGCGATGCCCGGCTCCGCGAGCAGGGCCAGGGCCAGGTTGGTGAGCGACCCCACCATGACCACCACCAGTTCGCCGGGGTATTCCCGGGCCTTTTCAATGATCAGTTCGTGGGCTTTGAGGGGGGAGAGCGGCGGCACCTGGGCCGGAGGTGCGGGCATGGCGCGCCAGAATGCGGCCTCCTGTCCGGAAAGGGGCTGCTCCATGTGCCTGAAATGCGCGCTGCGGTCGCGCAGGAACGGCTCCTCGCGCCCGGCGGCCACGGGGATGTCCTCGCGCCCGGCCAGGAAGAGCTGGTGCGCGGTGTTGCGTGCGGACTCGTGCGTGCGGCAGTTGCCCGCGCAGGCAGTGCAGCCTACGAGACTGATTTCCGGCGAGGCCAGGGCCAGCGCCAGGGCCAGCGCGTCGTCCACGTCGCGGCCGGGGATGCCCGCCGCATTGTCCATGTCCAGGATGACAGGAATGCTCATGGTTCCAGAATGCCTCATGGCTTGAGGTTTTGCAAAGGCGGAAAGGTGAAAGTCGCTTTCGTCCGTTCGGGCTATTGCCGCTCCGGGGGCTGGTAGCTGTACCTGAACGGCTCGTATGCCTGTTGCTCCTTCCAGATGGGTGCTATCTGCTGCACCTGGAGTTGTTCCCTGAGCATCTTGATGTCGGTTCTGGTGGCGTTGAGGGATTCATAAAGGCCTTGGGTGAGCGGGTCCTTTGCGGGCGACGCTTCTCCGGGAACCGAAAGACGGGCCTTGAGTTCCGCCGCCTGCTTCTCCTCCTGGCGCTGCTTTTCCGCCAGCGCCTGTTCCGCCTGCTCCACCTCGGTTTGCACCTTTGCGTAATAGTCGCGCCATCCGGACCTGATGTTCGGCGAAACCGTGACCGTGGAAAAGAATCGCGCCAGCTCCAGCCGGGTGGCCGGGCTCTTGTCCACGATGTGGGGGATGAGGGTGGTCAGGTGCTTCTGCTCCTCCAGTTCCACGCTCCGGAGCTGGATTTGGTGGTTCACGGCAATGGACACCAGGGCCAGCACAAAGGAGCCGAGGGCGAACTTGGCGAACCGGAGCCACTGCTGCCGCTCGGGATCGCTCCCGGCTCGGAACGCCAGAACAAGGGAGGCCGCAATGGTCATCAGTACCCCCAGAGTGACGGGGATAATGAAATAGGGGGAGCTGAGTTCGACCATTGCGGGCCTCCTTGGTGTCCGATTTCGTTACTGGGCGTTGAGCACGTATTTATCCCAATCCCGTTCCAGCAGTTCCAGGTATGCGGCCGGTATCTCGGGCACGGCCACCGAAGCCAGCACCTCGGGCGACAGGGTGGCGGGTCCCAGGTCCACTTCGCGGAACCTGGCCTGCATTTCCGTGGGCAGCTTGCCCATGGAGATGGCCGGGGAGTCGCCCCAGTTCTTGGGGTCGTACTTGGAGAGCTGCGCCTCGGGCGAGAGCAGGAAATCGGCCGCGACCATGGCTCCGGCCTTGTTGGGGGCCGAGGCCGGGATGGCCGTGAAGTGCGTGTTGTAGATGGAGCCGTCCTTCATGACCAGGGTGCGCACGCTTTCGGGGTAGCTGCCCTGCAGGATCATGCTCTGGGCATGGGTGGGGTGGTAGGCCATGGAGAAGTCCACCTCGCCCCGGGCGAACAGGGTGTCCAGGGTGGCGGATTCCTTGGGGTAGGTCCTGCCCTGTTCCCAGAGGAACGGCTTGATCTCGTTGAGATAGGCCCAGAGCTTGGGGGCGTTTCTTTCGTAAAGCTCCCTGTCGAAGCCGTGCATGTACTGCTCATGCCCGCCCGTGGTCGCGTAGAGCGCCTGGCGGATAAAGGCGGAACCCGTGAAGTCGGGCGGCTGGGGATAGGTGAACTTTCCGGGGTGCTCCTTGATCCACTGCGCCAGCTGCGCAAAGCTCTGGGGCGGCTGTTTCACCCGTGCCGAGTCGTACTCGAAGACGAACTGGGCGCGGCCGTAAGGGGACTCGTACCCCTCCACGGGGTAGCCGAAGTCGGTTTCCGCGGATTTCGGGTTCACGAATGTCTTGAAATTGGGAAGCTGCGGGGCAAAGGGGCCGAAGAGTACTCCCGCTTCCTTGGTGTTTTTGAAGTTTTCGCCGTTGATCCACAGCAGGTCGATGGTGCCGGTCTGCTTGCCCGCGCCCTTTTCCGTGAGCAGCTTGTTCACGAACGCCTCGGCGTTCATGGGCACGCGCACCAGGGTGATGTCGAAGCGCTTCTTGAGCTCCCCGGCCACGTAGGTGTCCACCCAGCGGTTGATGCTGGCGCTGCCTCCCCACATGTAGAAGCGCACCGTGCTGCCTCTAGCCTGGTCCAGGGTTTTCGCCCAGCTCTGGGCGGCGTTGAATTCGGTTGTTTCCGGTTCCCGGCCGCATCCGGCCAGCAGGAAAAGGCAGAGCAGGAACAGGAAGGATAATACGCACAAGCGTCTGAACATGGATGAACCTCCGAAAGAATATGTCGTGTTTCATGGGGATATCACGACTTGTTCGCGAGGTGAACCATGTGCGGGAAAATATTGGTCCGATCAATGAAAAAGCCGCACACCCATCGAGGTGTGCGGCTTTGATTCTCTGTTATTCCGGCAGGCTACTTCTTGTAGTGGGGCAGTTCGAAGTCGCCGTTTGCGACCATCTGCTCGATCTGGGCCACGTCCTTGTCGCCTCGGCCGGACAGGTTGACGATGATGATGGTGTCCTTGGAGAGCTCGGGCGCGATGCGGATGGCGTGGGCCAGGGCATGGGAGCTTTCCAGGGCCGGGATGATGCCTTCCATCTGGGAAAGCATGAAGAAGGTGTCCACGGCCTCCTTGTCGGAAGCGTAGACGTATTCGGCGCGGCCCAGGTCCTTGAGCTGGGCGTGCTCGGGGCCGACGCTGGGGTAGTCCAGGCCCGCGGAGATGGAATAGACCTCGGCGGGTTCGCCCTTGTCGTCCTTGAGCATGTAGGAATTGAAGCCGTGCATGATGCCGGGTTCGCCCAGGCACAGGGTGGCGGCGTGGTCTCCGTAATCCAGGCCCCGGCCCGAGGGCTCCACGCCCACCAGCTTCACTTCCTTGTCTTCGATGAAATCGGCAAACAGCCCGATGGCGTTGGAACCGCCGCCCACGCAGGCGATGCAGTAGTCGGGCAGGCGGCCTTCGGCCTCCAGGATCTGCTGCTTGGCCTCGCGGCCCACGATGGCCTGGAATTCGCGCACCATGAGCGGATAGGGATGCGGGCCCACGGCGGAACCGAGCAGGTAGAAGGCGGTGTCTGCCTCTTCCACGAAGGCGATGAGCGCCTCGTCCACGGCTTCCTTGAGGGTGCGCTGGCCGGACTGCGCGGCCACGACCTTCGCGCCCATCATCTGCATGCGGAAGACGTTGAGCTTCTGGCGCTCCACGTCCACAGCGCCCATGTAGATGGTGCATTCCATGCCCATGAGCGCCGCCGTGGCGGCGGTGGCGACCCCGTGCTGGCCCGCGCCGGTTTCGGCGATGATCTTCTTCTTGCCCATGCGCTTGGCCAGCAGGATCTGGCCGATGGTGTTGTTGACCTTGTGGGCGCCCAGGTGGTTCAGGTCTTCGCGCTTGAGATAGATCTTTGCGCCACCCAGCTTCTCGGTCAGGTTGCTGCACAGGTACAGGGGGGTCTCGCGGCCCGAGAAGTGCTTGACGTAGTAATTGTACTCTTCAAGAAATTCCGGGTCGTTGCGGTATTTTTCGAATGCGGCGGCAAGTTCGTTCAGAATGGGCACCAGCGGCGGCGGTGCATACTGTCCACCATATTCGCCAAAGAATCCGTCAGCAGTTACATTCGCAGTCATTTGAAATCTCCTCTCTTTTTTCCAGCGGGGTGCAGTTCGACCAAGAAAAAACCGCGGTCAGTCTGCACTGCCGCGGTTCGTTTAATTCTTCGTCTTTTCTTGAGCCAGATGTCAGGACGTAAGATACCCACGGCGCTTTTTAGAAGCGCCACCACCAGTTGCCGTCGGTGAGAGTAAAAACGTTCTTTGTCTGCATGACCAAAATGCCTACCCCCTTCGAAATCGATTGTCAACCACCCTTGCGCAAAACGCAGCCAAGGCTTCCGAATCGATAATAATAGCCTGCAATGCGCGGATTGCGGATGGTGGATATAGCGGAAAAAACCTGCGGTGGTGCGTCATGAAACATGTGTTTTCGCTGCTTCTTGCCTGCCTGGCCTTGTGCGTCTCCCTTCCCGCAATGGCGGAAAGGGCCAAGATCCTGGTGATCCCGAAGGGGGTGCGCGTCAAGTACTGGCAGTGGGTCGAGCAGGGGGCGAAAAGGGCCGGGCACGATCGCGATGTGGAGATCATTTTTCGCGGTCCCTGGGCGTCCGACGATTTCGTGGCCCAATTCGGAATTCTCAAGGCGGGCATCGAGGAGGGCGTGGACGCCATCGTCATTGCCCCGAACCACACCAGCTATTCAGCCGAGCTTCTGGAGCAGGCCGTTCAAAAGGGCATCAAGGTGGTGCTCATCGATTCGGACATGGAGTTCGAGGATCGTGTCAGCCTCGTGGCCTCGGATAATCATTTTGCAGGCAAGCAGGCCGCCGAGCATCTGATCTCCCTGATGGGAGGCAAGGGCACCGCCCTGCTGCTGCATTATGCGAAAGACAATGCCTCCACCATGGCGCGGGAAAAGGGGTTTCTGGACGCCGCGTCCGAGAGGGGCTCGTGCCTTACGGTGGTCGAAGCCGAGGAGGCGGGCGTCAGCGCCGGGACAGCGTATTACGCGACCATGGAGGCTTTTGTGTCCAATCCTTACATCTCCGGGATATTCTCGCCCGGCGAATCCACCACCATCGGCGCGTTGCGCGCCCTCCGGGATATGCATCTGAACGGCACGGTCAAGCTGGTGGGTTTTGATTTCACCAGGGAGATTCATGAGGCCCTTGTCGAGGGCTCCCTGAACGGCACGGTCCTGCAGAGCCCCTACCAGATCGGCTACCTGGGTGTCATGGCCGCCTGCGACGCCTTGGAGGGCAAGCCGGTGGAAAAGCGGATCGTCACCAAGACCACCGTGGTGGTGGACCCGGAAAACATGTTCCGGGAGGTCGAGGCGCTTTCAGGGCAGTAGCGCCTGATCCAGTTCTTTTTCATGTCCTTTTCGTTTTCCTGCCGTCTGTCGCTGTACAGCGGTCCCGCAATTTCTCCTATCCGGTAACAATCGTCTGAATATGTTCGTGTTGTAACACTTGTCTATTGAAGACCTGTTGACTCTGGTTTTATTCACCTATACTTCATTACGTAATTACTGTGGAATCTCGTATTTTACTTACTGAAACAGGAGTATTCTTATCATGCGGAAGATGATGACTGTTATTGTGTCTGCGGTGCTGGCTGTTCTGCTGTGCGGCAGCGCGTTTGCCGTGGAAACCTGCGAATCAAAGGGGAGTGCCATTGTTCCCCATATTCAATATCGCAATCAAGGCGCTGCGAACAACAGGTTCTGGGATACAATCAACTTGAGCAATATTTCAGGAAGCGACGTGATTGTGACTGTGAAGCTTTATGACCATGCCGGAGGGCGGGTCGCTGGCCGCTTTGGCGTTTATAAAGGGTCCACCACGGACACCAGCATCAACACTGTCGCAACCGGAGTGGAAACATTTGCTCTCCCCGCCGGGGAGACCCGTATGCTCACGGTATTCAAGGACGGTGAATATTTCATGGGTTACGGCATTATTGAATGGTGCAGCGCCGACGAAAAGCTGGGCAAGGCCCTTACTGGCACGGTCCGCCATTATGGTCTGAATGGTGCCGCCGGTACTTACAGCGGTGAATACGTGCTCAACGGCGGCCAGCCGTTCTAATTCCCGTTGCAATTCAGGGGAGAGCCTCGGCTCTCTCTCAATTCATACTCACAAGGAGACGACTGATGAAGAAACTGATTCTGACTACATTAGCTTTGGTCCTGCTCATGAGCGCCAGTGCGTTTGCAACCGTGGATTGCTTCAATGCCCAGGGCGGTGCCATTGTTAACGGGATCACCGCCAGGAATTTGGGCGGAGGTGTATGGTGGGATTGTTTTTACATCCAAGTTACCAATATCACCAGTACAACGGTTACCTGCAAGGTTGTGCTCAATGATTCCGAAGGGGTGGATGTGACCTCGAAACTTAAGGCGTACAAAAATGGTAACACCCATGCATACTGGGGAACACAGGTTCCCATGACAGATGGCGAATTTGAAATTCCTCCTCATGGAACCCGTACCCTCCAACTGCATATCAATGATGTGCCCAATATGATGTTTTATGGTCATGCGACCCTTGACTGGAAGTCCAGTGATACAACGTTGAGAAAAGCCCTTGTTGCTTCCACTCGCTTGATCGGTGGCAGCGGTAGCACTGGCTGGGGCGGGTTCATGCAGGTCAACAACGGCCAGCCGTTCTAAGCGAAACGACAAAACAAGGGGAGGGGAGAGGCTCCTCCCTTAATTCATACTCACAAGGAGACGACTGATGAAGAAACTGATTCTGACTACATTGGCTTTGGTCCTGCTTATGAGCGCCAGTGCGTCTGCAACCGTGGATTGCTTTAATACCAAAGGCAGCGCACTTGTTCCCAGCATGTACACCTACTACATTTCCAATACAAATTGGCGTACAAGCCTGTTGCACATTACCAACATCACCGACAGCGAAGTGACCTGCAAGGTCACTGTCTATGATGGCAATGGCAACGATGTGTCTTCTTATTCAAAACTTTTGAAGGATTCTTTCGGCGCAGGCACCAATGGCGAGGTCATAGCCACCGGAGTCAGCACATTCATCATTCCGGCGCAGGCAACCCGGGTATTCTCATTTCATTATGACAATCTGAACAAATTCGTCATGGGCCATGCTGTCATCGAATGGACCTCTGAAAATAAAACTTTGCGTAAGGCGCTTATTGCCGGTTTCCGTTCCCGCGCAAAGAGTGGCAACAATTTTGAGGCCCAATTCCCCGTCAACAACGGCCAGCCGTTCTAAGCGAAACGACAAAACAAGGGGAGGGGAGAGGCTCCTCTCTCAATTCATACTCACAAGGAGACTACTGATGAAGAAACTGATGCTCGCCACTGTTGCTCTGCTCATGCTCATGAGCGCCAATGTATTGGCCCAGGAGTGCTTCAATACCAAAGGGAGCGCCCTTGTTCCCAGCATGTACACCTACTACATTTCCAATACAAATTGGCGTACAAGCCTGTTGCATATCTCCAACATCACGGACAGCGAAGTGACCTGCCGGGTGATCGTTTACGACGGCAACGGTAATGATGTCTCCTCTTATTCAAAACTTTTGAAGGATTCTTTCGGCGCAGGCACCAATGGCGAGGTCATAGCCACCGGAGTCAGCACATTCATCATTCCGGCGCAGGCAACCCGGGTATTCTCATTCCATTATGACAATCTGAACAAATTCGTCATGGGCCATGCGGTTATTGAGTGGACATCCGAGAACAAAACCTTGCGCCAGGCTCTTATCGCCGGTTTCCGTTCCCGCGCAAAGAGCGGCAACAATTTTGAGGCCCAATTCCCCGTCAACAACGGCCAGCCGTTCTAAACGAACTGAAAACACAGGGGAGGGCTTCGGCTCTCCCTTTTTCTTTTCGTTTCTTTGGGATAGGTTTGCCGGGTAAGAACCCGCAGCCCATGGAGCAACCATGATCATCGATATATTGGAAAACGCCGCCCGATACGAGGCGCTGAATCCCGGCTTTGCCGTTGCCTTTGAATTCCTGCGCCGCGCCGACCTGGGCGGGCTGGCCGAGGGCCGGCACGACATCGAGGGCGATCTCTTTGCCGTGGTGGCGCACGGGCCGGGGCGCGACAGGCGCGAAGCTCCGCTGGAGGTCCACCGCAAATACATCGACATCCAGTACGTTGTTTCCGGATCGGACGAGATGGGCTGGAAGCCCGCCGCCACCTGCGGGCGGGTCTCCGTCCCCTTTGATGCGGACAAGGACGTGGGCTTTTTCACGGACACGCCCGACCTGTGGGCGCCCGTGAGGCCGGGCATGTTCGCCATATTCTTTCCCTGGGACGCGCACCAGCCCATGACCGGCCACGGCGAGATCCGCAAGGTCATCGTCAAGGTGCCGGCATAGCTCCCCCCGCGTAAATTTTCTTTCGGAATTTCTTCCGGGCCATTGATCGGTTATTTCCGGTTGCCCTTCCCCTGTTGCGTGGTACCATGCCCGGAACTGACGGCCATGCCGTATTCCCCGAGAACCATGCTTACCCAGGAGGCAACCTATGGATTTCAAGGATATTTTGGAAAAAAGACGGGCCATCAACTATTTCGACCCGGACCGTGACGTGGACGAAACCCTGCTGCGGGCCGTTGTCGAGTCCGCAGCCAAGGCTCCCTCCAGCTACAACCTGCAGCCCTGGAAGCTCAAGGTGCTGCGCGACCCGGCCCGAAAGGCCGAGCTGCGCGCGCTGGCCTTTGACCAGCCCAAGATCACCGAGGCTCCGGTGGTGCTCATGCTGCTGGCCGACCGCGACGGCTGGAAGGGCGGCAACGCCACCCTGGAAAGCGTGTTCAGGGATTTCGTGAAATCGGGCAAGATGCAGGCCGACCAGAAGGAATGGTTCGAAGGCGTTACCCAGGGACTGTACGGGCGAGACGCCGAGGCCGTACAGGCCTTTGCCAACAAGAACGCGGGCCTGTTCGCCATGTCCCTCATGTATGCGGCCAGCCACCACGGCCTGGAAACCCACCCCATGGACGGTTTCGACCATGACGGCGTGCGGCGGGCCTTCGGCATTCCGGACAACTACTGGATTCCTATGCTCATTGCCGTGGGCCACCTCAAGCCCGGCGTGACCCTGCATCCCCGGAACTGGCGGCAGTCCTATGACGACATGGTGCTGGGCTAGGCTTCGGCTGTTCCATTGCCTGGCATGCAGACCGGTGATACAAGCCCGTCTATGAGTGAACAGCAGTACAGCCTGCCCCAGCTGGGGTGGAATTCCTTTTTCGAGAAGCAGGTTACGTCCGGGGACCTGGAGGCGGCCGAGCCCGCCCGGGTGACCCTGACCCACCGGGGCCACGTGGTGGCCCGCACCGGTGCGGAAGAGCACCTCATCCCCATTGCCGACAAGGGCCTTCTGCGGCTTGCGGAACAGCCCACCGTGGGCGACTGGCTGCTGCTGGACAAGACGACCCATCTGCCGGTGCGCCTGCTGGAGCGGCGCAGCCTGTTCAAGCGCAAGGCCCCGGGCACGGATACCAAGGCCCAGCCCATTGCCGCCAACGTGGACACCCTGTTCATCGTCTCCTCCTGCAACCAGGAGTTCAATCTCAACCGGCTGGAGCGCTATCTGTGCCTGGCCCTGGACGCCGGGGTGGAGCCGGTCATCGTGCTGACCAAGGCGGATACGGTCGGGGACCCGGACGAGTTTCGCCGCCAGGCCGAGACTCTCTGGCCGGGGCTGGCCGTGCGCACGGTCAACGGCCATGACGCCGCCAGCGTGGAAACCCTGCGGCACTGGTGCGAGCCGGGCAGGACCGTGGTGCTGCTGGGCTCGTCCGGCGTGGGCAAGACCACGCTGCTGAACACCATCAACGGCACGGACCGGTACAAGACCGGGGCCGTGCGCGAAAAGGACGACAAGGGCCGCCATACCACCACCACCCGGTCCCTGCACATCATGGAGTCCGGCGCGCTGCTGGTGGACGTGCCCGGTATCCGGGAGCTGCATCTTTACGAGTGCGAGGAGGGCATCCGCCTGGCGTTTCACGACATCGTGGAGCGGGCCGAGCAGTGCCGTTTCGCGGATTGCGGGCACCGGCACGAGCCGGGGTGCGCGGTCACCGAGGCGCTTGAGTCCGGCTGCCTGGACCCGCGCCGTGTGGAAAATTTCCAGAAGCTGCTGGAGGAGGCCGCCGAGGCCGCCGAGGCCCTGGCCGAGCAGCGCCGCAAGCAGCGCGACAGGCCCCGGTACAAGGGCATGGTTTCCAAGAAGAGGAAGAAGCGGAAATAGGGCCCCGTTATTCCGTGCCCTGGCAGGGAAAATCGCTGATCATCCTGTGCGCCCCGGGGATTTGTTTTCCGGGGCGTTTTTGTGCCCGCATGCCGCAGTCTCGGGGTAATTTCAGTCACGAAATAAAGACGGGGCAATTGACGTGCCGCGGCTTGTGAATTAGCGGGCTGGAATGTGATGATCGGCGAAATGTATCCTGGACACACCCCGATGAGACTGTCGGACACGGAGGAACGATATGCGTTTGCGAAATGTGGACCCCGAGGTCATTCTCTTTGATTTTGACGGCACCCTTGTGGATAGCGAGGTGGTGCACAGGCAGATCTGGCTGGATATCCTGCGCGCCGAAGGCGTCACCAGGGAGATTGCCGAAGAGGAATTTCTGGGGCTCCCCGCGTCCGCCATTGCCGAGCACTTTTTCGGGCGGACACAAAGGGCCGTGGAGGCCTGCGACCGTTTCGAGGCCGAGGAGATCCGGCGCAGCTACGAATGGATGAGCGGGGCGAGGGAATTCGTCCGGTACCTGGGCGATGCGGGGTATACGCTGGGCATCGTCACCAATTCGCGGCGGGCAAAGGTCGACAACTTCCTGCGCGCCGAGGGCATGGAGACCGCCTTTGACCATTGCGTGACCTGCGACATGGTGGAAAAGCGCAAGCCCTTTCCCGAGCCGTACCTGGCGGCCATCGGCCGGGTGAATGTTTCCACGGACAGGATCATTGCGGTGGAGGACAGCGCCACCGGCGAAAAGGCCGCCCTCGCGGCGGGCTTGGAATGCCGCATGGTTGCGCCGGAGCAGGGCTATACGCTCGGCGTCTGGAAGGAAAAGCTGCTTCTGCCGCGCTAGCGCGGGAAACCCTTCGTCAGATTATCGATACAGCCAACTGGAAACCAGCCGGGTATAGCGGGGCATGATCACGTAGACCATGAGCCCGGTGATGCACACCGAGCCGATGAGCTTGGAGAGCCAGAACGAGCCCGGCTCGGGCAGGATGTTGAACAGCGGGCCCAGCAGCCAGGGCACCACGATGGTCAGCGGATAGATGGCCGAAAGCACCACCAGAAACTGTTTCCAGGGCCGGGCCTGGGCGTGGGATTCCTGGGGCGTGAACCAGAAGGCGATGCCCGAATGGATTTCCACGTTGTCGCCGTCCAGCAGAATGTCGTCGATGCGCTTCAGGTGGTCGGCGCGGGTGTCCGAGTTGGCCCAGGTCAGCAGGTTTTCCTCGGTGTCGAATCGCACGGTGGTGATGTAGGTGCACTTGCCCGACCCCTTGGGCGGGCGGATGACCTGGACGCCCAGGTGCCCTTTCGATCCCTTGCCCACCTCGCCGATATCCTTGAGCCACTGCTCGTACCGGTCCCGGTGCTTCGGGGACACGCAATGGCGGATGACAAAGGTCGCGGCTTCCGAATGATTGATGCTCATGCTTTTTCCCGGCTGGGGCGCCTGCCCGCCATCTTAAGGAGCATGGGGTCGGTCGCGTACTGGACCATGTCCCGGGCCATGAAGTGGGCGCCGTGATAGAAGGCGAAGAACTGGGTCAGTTTCTGGAGGTAGAAGCGCTTGGTCACGCCCTCGGCCCGCAGCTCGGCCAGCCGGTCCTCACAGAGTTCGATGATCTCCGCCAGCCCTGCGGAATGGGGCAGTTCACCCTGGCAGGCCTGTCGCATGACCATGGTGGTGGCCTCGGTCAGCCGCCGCAGTTCCTTTGCCATCAGAATTTCATATCCATGGCCTACGTGGCTGTTCAGGGCGTCGAGCATGGCCTGTGCGTGGGCCGTGCACTTTTCCAAGGTCGTCAGCTTCAGGCCCATGAGGGCCGTGTCGTCATGATAGATGATGCGCTCGTGCTTGAGCACCTTGTTGTACAGTTCCCGGTCCTTGCGGAGGTTGGCCGTGAAGCCGTCCAGCATGTGCGGGTCCAGGTGCTCCTGCAGGGAGAGGAATCCCTCCATGAGGGCGTTGTAGTGGGCGGCGCACTGGCAGAATCGTTCGGTAAGGCGGCGCTCCAGGGCCAGGCCCACGCGCTGGGGCAGGAGCAACAGGCTGACCAGGAATGCGCTGCCCACGCCGATGCCGATCTCCAGCACGCGGAAGAGCCCGTAGGTGACGCGCTCCGGGCTGCCCAGGCTGGCCAGCACCACGATGGTCACGGTGATGGCCGCCATCTTGTAGCGATTGTTGTAGCGGGTCATGTAGGCGCAGAAGGCCACGGAAAGGAACAGGCCCAGGTAGGTCATGGCCGTGGTCTCCGGGAAGATCAGGATGACCAGGATGCCGATGACCGCGCCCACGGCCGTGCCAGAAAAGCGGTACCAGCACATCTGCAGGGAGTCGGCCACGTTGATCTGCATGACGATGACCGCGGAGAGCGAGGCCCAGTAGGCGAAATGGAGCTTGAAGACTTCGGCGACGCCAAAGGCGATGGCCGCGGCCAGGCCGGTTTTCAGTGCGTGGACCAGATGCGCCCGGACCGAGTCCGGGGGGATGAAGGGCGTGATGCTCATGGTGCTTTTGCTTTCAGGTAATCCAAGTAAAATATGTACGATTTTGCTTCCGGCTCGTCTACTGCTGCTTTTTGGCGCGAAAATCAAGTGCGGATCCGCCGTGGTTCCGGATTATCCCTTTTCCCGATCATATTCGATGGCGTCCAGGCTCTTTCCGGTGGTCTCGATGCGGCAGACCCAGGTGACGGCCGCGCCGACCAGGGAGGTGCCCACCAGGATGTAGAGGATGGTCTGGGTGCCTATATCGGCCAGGAGCACGGGAAAGAGGAAGGCCGTGGCCACCGCGCCTATCTTGGCCGTGGAGGCGGCGATGCCCGCGCCCAGGCCCCGGATGCGGGTGGGGAAGACCTCGCCCGCGATGAGGTAGGTCATGGCGTTGGGTCCCAGGTTGGTCATGAAGCTGAAGAGCATGAACCCGGAAAAGAGCAGCGTGGTCCTGGCATGGCCGGACGCCTCCAGTGACAGGGCGGCCAGCAGCAGCCCCGCTGCGCAGCCAAGAAACCCCATCACCTGGAGCCGGATGCGGCCCGCCCGGTCCACCAGCAGCACGGCCCCGATGATTCCCACCAGCAGCAGGATGTCGATGAACGCGGCCCCTTTGGCGGCCAGCATGTCGTTGTGGAGCAGGTCGGCCAGGTTGCGGGCGTACCGCGCCTTGGTCCCGAGGACCGAGGCCAGGATGGTGGGCGTGAAGATGCCGATGCCGTAGGTGCCGAGGTCCTGGAGGAACCAGGGGATGGCCGCCAGCAGGGTGGCCCTGCGGTAGCGCCGGGAGAACAGGGCGCGGAATCCGCTGGCCTCCCCGCTTTCCGCTGCGGAGACGGGCCGGGACAGGGTGACCTTTCCCGGGTAGGGGGGATCGCGCCTGAGCAAACGTTGGGTTTCCTGCTCGGCCTCGGCGATTCTTCCCCGGGCCGCCAGCCAGGGGGCCGAGTCCGTGATGGAGAAACGGGCCAGCACCACCACGATGGCCGGGGGAACCGCCGTGGCGTACATCCAGCGCCAGGCCGTGATTTCCGGGATGTTGGACAGGATGAGGTAGCCCACGGCCGTGCCCGCCAGGGCCCCGATGGCCTGGAAGCCGAAGGCCCCGAGCACCAGCCTGCCCCGGTTGGCGCTGGGAATGGATTCGGAGATGACCATATGGGCCGTGGGGTAGTCGCACCCCAGGGAAAGACCCACCCCGAACAGGGCGGCCAGCAGGAATTCATAGCCGGGGCTGATGACCAGCAGGGTCAGGCAGGCCGCGAACAGGATCATCTCCACGATGAACATCGTCTTGCGGCCGAAGTGGTCGGCCAGCCCGCCCAGGGCCGTGGCCCCCACGAGAATGCCGAAGAGGGGCATGGCTCCCACCGCGCCCTTCTGCATGGCCGAAAGCCCGTATTCCTGGACCATGAGCGGCAGGGCCACCCCGGTCATGAACACCACCAGGCCCTCAAAGAACTTGCCTGCCGTGGCCAGGGCCCAGATGCGCCACTGCATGCCGGTCATGGGCGTGGACGGGGCCGGGGTCCCGTCGGCCCAGAGCGGGGTTTCGTCGATGTATTCCTGAACGGTTCTGGATTTGCCCGGGGTGCGCATCATGATCTCCGTCGTTCCAGTGTGGCCGGAAAGGGGCGCGGCTTTTCCGTTTTTTAATAGCCTGTTTTCCTTTTCCGGTACATGATAAGGGAGCCTTGTTTCCGGTAATCATGGCGGCAAAGCGTTGCCGCGCTATCCTGCGGTGGTATGCGGAGGTGGTTTCATGGCGGCTGATGCAACGGATTCCATTTTGCGGCACGTGCTGACCCAGGGCCTTTCCCCGTCGGGCAGGCAAGAACCCGACGCGGGCGAGAGCCTGGAGCCGCATCTTCTCGTTCCCCTTTCCAGCCATTCCATGGCCGGCGCGGGCCTGGATTTCCTTTCCCATTTTTTTGAGGACAAGAGCTCGGTGCGTCTGACGCTCATGCACATCCCTCCCTCCCAGGCCGCGGTGTGGGTGGAGGAAACGAGCTATGAAAGCCTCAACGCCCTGGAGGCGCAGGCCGCCCAGTGCGCGGGCAAGGGACGCAGGGTGGTGGACGACGCCCGACGCAGGCTCCTGGCCGCCGGGTTCGACCCCGAGCGCATCGAGGGCAAGGTCGCACCCCACCAGATGGGCAAGGCCCACGACATCATCCGCGAGGCCCGCGAGGGGCGCTACGATGCCGTGGTCCTGGGCCGCCGCGTGCAGACCGGGCTGGAGGACGTGTTCGACCAGTCCATCTGTCGGGAGCTCATTGAAAGCCTTACCCATGCCATCAGTTTTCCCCTCTGGCTCTGCCGCCTGCCGGAAAAGGGGCGCAGGGACGTGCTGCTCTGCGTGGACGGTTCCGATCCCTCCGACCGCATGGCCGACCACGTGGGCTACATGCTGGCCCGCAGCCCGGGGCACAGGGTCACCGTGTTCCACGTGCACGATCCCTCCAAGTCCGCCCCCCTGGACGCCGAGGCCATCCTCGGCCATGCAGTGGACGTGCTGCTGGAGGCCGGGGTTCCCCTGGCGCGCATCGGCCAGATGGTCCGGCGCGGCGCAAGCCCGGCCCGCCTCATCGAGGAGGAATACGCCTCGGGCAGCTATGCGGCCGTGGCCATCGGCAGCGCCGGGGCCGACCGGGGATTCTGGAACAAGCTCCTGGTGGGCTCGGTGGCCCAGGCCCTGTTCAAGAAGCTCCGGGGCGCGGCCCTGTGGGTCTGCTACTGAAAAAGTCCTGTGTTTTCGTGCTGCCGGGGTGGTTGCCCCGCGTTGTTCGTGGTATGTTTCCGGTAACCGGCATCATGAACAACCAGCATTGGAGCGACCATGAACACCCTCACTGAACTCCTTGAGAAGATCGGCTCGCTGGAAAAGGAACTGGCCCGGGAACTGGCGCAGCGGCATGAGCGGCTGCGCTATACCGTCGAGGAAAAGAAGGTGCGTTTCAGCGCGGAGATGCGCCAGCATCATCAGGAGCTGGTCACCCGATTTTCCGATTACGTCTACGACAACGGCCTGCTCATCGTGCTCACGGTTCCCGTGATCTGGGCGGCCCTCATCCCGGCGGTGGTCCTGGACCTGTTCGTCTTCGTCTACCAGTTCGTCTGCTTTCCCATCTACGGCATCCCCCGCGCCAGAAGAGGCGATTACGTGGTCATCGACCGCCACCAGCTGCAGTATCTCAACTGGCTGGAGAAGATGAACTGCATGTACTGCGGGTATTTCAACGGCCTCATGAGCTATGTGCGCGAGGTGGCCGCCCGCACCGAGCAGTACTGGTGCCCGGTGCGCCACGCCCGGCCCGTGAAGTCCGTGCACAGCCGGTACAAGACCTTTTTCGAGTACGGCGACGCCGACGGCTACCGCCAGGGTCTTGAGGACGTGCGCACCCGGTTCGACGACGTGGACTAGCTCCGGGAAACACGGAAAAAGACCGCCCCCGGAGGGGCGGTCTGAGGCGGGCTTGGAATGTATGCTCCCCTTCAGGAGGATGAGGACGGTATTCGGGTAGATGAATGGTCCGTGGGCCCGCAATGGGCCTCGGTACATTGGTGCTCGAGGGATTCATAGCCAAGCCTGCGGAAAAGGTTGTTGTAGCGTTCCTCCACCATGTTACGGTGCGATACCCGGGCCTGCACCACGCATTCGTGGAGCAACCCCAGGGTCCTGTGGGACAGGGTCTCCAGTTCGCAGGAGATGTAGGTGCGGAACTCGTTGCCCCTGGGCTCGAAGATAGTGGGGTATTTCTGGGCCACGGCCCGCATCCAGGCGATTTTCGTGTCCACGATCTCCTCCACGAGCAGGGAATCCTTGAGGGGCGGGATGCGCCCCTCCATGCGGGCGTATTTTTCCACCATGAAGTTCCTGCCCTGGTCCACCGCCTCCTGCAGGTCCTGCAGGTAGGATTCGAGCACCTGGTCCGGCAGCACCGAATGCGACATCCAGCGCATGATCCGGAAGGTCTGAAGGCGGTCCTGACAGGGGGAATGAACAGTGGAAATGACCGACTTGAACATGGTCAGTTCCATTTCGATGATCCTGTCGATGATATCCTGGTTCGTCATGTCTGCTTCTCCCGGCGTTGAGCCTTTGGCCGGATCGGGGCCTAGAACGGCGTGTCCCATCCGATAAAGCAATAGAGCCCGTTGGCCTCGGCGATCCGCTTCAGGTCCTGCATGCGCTCGTCCGGCGGCGGGGTCTGCTCCGCAAGGGCGTATGTCTTGCCGAGCTGGCGGTACTTGGATTCCCCGAGTCGGTGGAAGGGCAGCATGTTGACCACGTCGAGGCCGATGTCGCGGATGAAGCGGACCGTGGCCTCGATGTTTTCCTCGGAGTCGTTTTTGCCCGGGATCACCGGGATGCGGGGGATGATGACCCCGTCCCAGTCTGCCGTGGCCAGACGCTCGATGTTCTTCAGGATGAGTTCGTTGCCCACGCCCGTGAGCTGTCGGTGCTGTTCGGAATCCATGTGCTTGATGTCCGTGAACACCCAGTCGATGTGCCGCATGGCTTCGAGGTAGAAGCCGGTCTCGATGCAGGAGGTGGTCTCCACGCAGGTGTGGATGTAGCTCTCCTTGCAGCGCTTGAGCACTTCCAGGATGAACGGTTTCTGCAGCAGGGGCTCCCCGCCGCTGAAGGTCACCCCGCCGACGCTGCCCCAGAATTGCCGGTCGCGCTGGAAGATGCGCATGAGTTCGTCCACGGTGTACCGTTTGCCGCTGATGGCCACGGCCTCGTGGTAGCAGGTGTCCAGGCAGTCGTGGGTGGTGCAGGCGTCGCAGAGCGCCCTGTCGAAGACCAGGCGGCCCTCCTGCACGGAAGCCGCGCCGTGCGGGCAGTTCTGGATACATTTCCCGCAGCACTGGCAGCGTGTTTCCCGGTGCATCATCACGGGCTTGCGGAACAGGCCTTCCGGGTTGCTGCACCAGACGCAGCTGAGGGGACAGCCGTTGAGGAAGACCGTGGTGCGCGTGCCCGGACCGTCGTGGACCGAATGCCCCTGCACGTCGAAGACCAGTCCGGTGACTTGGCTGGCCGCGACATTGTCGGCTGTGGCTGTTTCACTGAGCTTGTACATCAAACATCCTGTGTTGGTTGTGGTTTTGGCCGGGGCGCGGCAGAACCGCGCCCCGGACGGTATTGCTGCCGCCTAAGCCTCGGTGGCGGGAGCCTCGGCCACGCTGGTGGCGGGCTCGGCGCTGAGCGGCAGGGTGGATGCCAGCATCAGGGAGACGATGAAGGAGCCCAGGGCGAAGAGGATCGAGTAGGTGTAGCTGCCCGAAGCGTCCTTGAGATAACCGCCGATGAGCGGCCCGATGAACGGCCCGATGCCCATGACGATGAGGGTCGCCAGTCCCCAGATCTTGCCCAGGGTCTTGCGGCCGTAGACCGCGCCCGTGTAGCCCACCACACCGCCGGGAACCACTGCCCAGTACACGGCGAAGATGAAGCAGGCCACGACGCCCAGGGCCATGGAGGTTGCGGTCTGGAACAGCAGCAGGGCGCACGCGGCCGCGCCGGTGAGCGGGCCGAAGATGAGCATGCGTTTGCGGCCCTGGGACTCGCACTTGGAGGCCTGGACCACCTTGTCAGCGATAATCCCCATGATGGGCATGGAGAAGATGCCCACCACGCCGATGGTCACGTACAGGTTGGTGGCCTTGTTCAGGGAGATGCCGAGGTCCGAGGTCCAGTAGCTGACCATCTGGGTCCAGACCAGAAATTCCGCCAGCATGCTGGTCAGGAAGGTCAGGATCACGCACCAGATGGGATAGGTGGAAAATGCTTCCTTGATGCCCCAGACGTATTCCTTGGCGGCACCCGCCGGGGAGGGCATTTCGCCGGAGGCGGTCATGCCGTAGTCCTCGGGGTTTCTCTTGGCCAGGGCGGCCGCCACGAGCAGACAGGCCAGGGTGAGCAGGCCGAGGAGCTGCATGGCCGAGCGCCAGGCGTCGCCCTGCGCGCCGGCCAGGCTTTCCTTGACGAACAGGCTCATGATCACCTGGGACATGGGCGCGCCCATGAAGGCGATGCCGAACATCTTTGCGTAGTTCTTGCCCACGAACCACTTGCGCACGGAGATGGTGGAGGAAACCCAGAGCATGCCCGTGGCGATCCCGGCCAGGACGCCGTAGGAGGCGTAGTAGAAATACAGGTTGGTTGCGTAGCTGGTGACGTAGAAACCGGCCGCGCCGAAGATGGCGCCCAGGAAATACACGGGCTTGGTGCCCCATTTGTCGAGGATCATGCCGCACAGGAATGCGAAGATGGCGTAGAACATCATCATGAAGGAATAGCCCAGGGTCACTTCCGCCTGGGACCAGCCCATGTCGGCGCTCATGGGAACCTTCAGGATGGAGAAGGTCGCCCTGTACCCGAAGAGGCAGAAGAGGGCCAGCCAGGAGGCGAAGACCACCGACCATCCGTACAGTTTGCTCTTGTCTTTCATAATCGTACCTTCCTAACCCTTGTCGCAGCGCGGGCTGCGTGGTTGGCGCGATGTCGGCCGGGGGAACGCTCCCCCCGGCCGGAGAATGTGCGAAGGTTATTTCGCCTCGAACATCTCGCAGGTGATGGCGGTCATGTCGCCGTAGGCCATGAACTTGGGTTCCTGGGTGCTGGCCCCGCAGATTCCCTTGAAGGATGCTTCTTCCACGTAGTTCGCGCAGAATTTGCATTTCGGGAGCTGGGTGTAGCCCTTGGGAGCCTCGGCATCGGCCTGGACGAATTCGCCGGTCAGGCGGTCAATGCCCTTGTCCACGTCCACGGGGATGAATTCACGGGTGTCGCGGTATTCCAATTTCATAATTAAACCCCTTCGTATTCGGTTCTTGCGATGAGTTCGTCCTGCACGGCCTTGCCGATCTCGACCCAGTACTGGGTGAAGCCGGCAACGCGGACCATGAGGTCGCGGTATTCGTCCGGATTGTCCTGCGCCTTCCTGAGCATCTTGGAGTCCACCACGTTGTACTGAACGTGGAAGCCGCCCTTGCGCATGTAGGCCTTGGTGAGGTCCACGAGCTTGCGGGAGCCTTCCACGCCCTTGATGGCGCTGGGGTGGATCTTGATGTTCAGCTGGGAGTTCTGGGACATGGAGTGGTCCCAGATGGAGGCGGAGTTCATGAGTGCGAACGGGCCGTTGCGGTCCGTGCCCGGGTATGCGGACAGGGAGGCGTCCGCAAAGGTGGTGCCGGCCAGGCGGCCGTCCGGGGAGGCGATGGTTGCAGAACCCATGGCGCCGTGCGTGGAGACCGAGATCTGGCAGGGGTACATGGGGTGGCCGTAGAGGGACTCGTAGTTGTAGCAGTCCGGGCAGAAGAAGTTCTCCCATTCCAGGAGAATCTGGTCCGCATAGGCCTCGTCGTTGCCGTACTTGGGTGCCTGCAGGCACTGGAAGTGCAGCTCGTCCCACTTGCCGTCGTCGTCGTCGCGCTTCTGCTGGTCGGCGATGGAGAAGGAGTTGACCTCGTGGGCGGTGCGGAAACCGAAGTTTTCCTTGAGCGCCTTCTTGAAGGTTTCCAGGTCGACCTTCTTGTCGTCGAAGACCAGCTTGCGGATGGCGGCCAGCGAGTTCACGCAGGTGACGGTGCCGGTGGATTCCACGTTGTAGGTGGCGTTGTAGCGGTAGCCCAGTTCGTTGATGAGGTGGCCGTTTTCCAGGCAGTCCGGCTTGAGCATGGAGTTGAACACGGCCATGTTGTTCTTGCGCCAGACATCGTGCTGGATGTTGTTGGTCAGGGCCAGCACGTCCACGGCTTCCTGCCAGTAGAGCTTGAACTGTTCCCAGAGCTCTTCATAGGTGTCCAGGCGCTTGCCGTGCGGCTGGAAGACCTGTTCGCCGGAGCGCTGGTCAATGCCGTTGTACAGGGTCAGTTCCAGGATCTTGGGCATGGACACGAAGTGGACGCCGACGCTGGTGGGTTGGCCGCAGCCGCCGGGGATCCAGTATTCCTTGCCGTTCAGGTGCAGGGGCTTCCAGCATCCGGCCGAGGTTTCCAGACAGCCGCCGATGGCCCAGGCGCGGGCTTCCTCGATGTGCATGCCTTCGGGACCGTAGTGCGAGAGCAGGAAGTCCTGGGCGATCTGGTTGTTCATGAAGGCCGGGTAGCCCGCGCCGGTCTTGATGACTTCGGCGGCCAGCACCAGGAAGTCCTCGGGCAGCTTCTCGTCGTAGAGCAGCGCGATGGTGGACTGGGGCATGGCGTTGGACGCGGCGGCCTTGAGCACCAGGTATTCCAGGCGGTTGACCGCGGACTTGCCATCCTTGTCCAGACCACCTACTGATACGGTGTTGAAGGTGTTGCCGGAGAGAACGCCGCCGACAACGCCCATGGAAGCAAAGCAGTCGATGGAGGTCTTGACGAGCCTGTCGAGTTCGAGCAGTTCCAGTGCTTCGTCCTCGGTCAGTCGTCCGGCCTCGATGTCCTGTTCGAAGTAGGGATACAGAACCTGTCCGATGCGGCCGGGGGACATGCCGGAAATGGCATCCTCGTTCAGAACGGCCAAATGGATGGTTTCGATCATCTGGAAGGCTTCGCGGAAGGTGCGCGGGGGATTGTGAGCGATCCATTCCAGGCATTCCGCGATCTCGGCGTATTCCTTGCGCTGGGTGCCGTCCTTTTCGGCGGCTTCCAGCCTGCGGGCTTCCTCTGCGTAGTTGAGGATCCACTTCTGCACGCCTTCAACAACATGAATCACTGCCTCGTAGTTGTAGAGGCGGTTCATGCCCACCATGCCGTCGCCGTCGGCGCGACCGGCCACCTTGTCCTTCATTTCCCGGGCAATCTTGATGATGCCGTCGAAACCGTATTCCAAGGGGTAGTAGTAGTTGATGACCTCGCGGCCCTGCGGCAGCGTGTACCCGGAGTCGAACATGCACACGATGTTGCGCATGATCTTTTCCTTGGTCTCGTAGTTGGGCACCATCTGCTCGTACTTGTGGCCCAGGTCGTCAACGGACTTGCCGACCCACATCTTGGAGAGCTCGATCAGGGCGGGAACCTCTTCCTGGCGCATGCCGAACTTGCCCGCAATGGAGATGACCTTGCCGAAGCTGGCGACCACGTTGCCGCCGCCCTGGCCGAACTTGGAGTGTTCGTCCGCGGAGGCGGAGCCGCGCTTCATGGCGTCCTGGTAGAGTTCATCTTCCTTGGCCACGTAGAAGCCTTCCGAGAGCCACGGCATGGGGAAGGAGCCCCTGAAGAAGGGAGCCTTGTGCATGACCAGCTTTTCACCCGGGTAGATGACCGGGGTGAGGTTGCTGAAGGCCCGCTTCAGGGCCTTGGCCCTGCGCACCACGGGAATCTCGCTGTCGAGCTTCATGTATTCGCGGGTGTACCAGTAGGGGAATTCGTTGTTGGCCGAAGACAGGGTCTTCATGAAGATGTTCTTGAGCTTCTTCACGCGGTCGTGAGGTTCGAGGACGATCTCGCGATCCACGATTTCCGTGGGTGCGGTGCCGCACGCCTGGAAATCCATGGAGATGCCCGCATCAGCCATGACTTCCTTGAATGTTTTAGCCATATGAAGCCTCCGGTTAATGGTGAATGGACAACATTTACGATCAGAACGACCTTTGCATTACAGGGAGCGTGCCAACCGGATGGAAACATGGCTGAATTTGTTATATATCTTTTAATTTCAAGACGTTGTGCCCAGGTTTTCAAGTGGAAAACGGGAGGAGTTTCTAACGGCAGGTGTAAACGAACGTGACGGTGAAAGACGGTGTGTATTCCTCTCGGGATGAGGGGAAAAATTGGTTTATTATTAATTAATAAAAACAAACAGTTGAAAGCATAATCGCTATGATAATCAGTGCTGTTTTGGGGGTAAGGTGTTTAATTCCTTGTCCATTGCATTGTGCAGCGAAAGTTAGGGATATCGCGTGGCAATGGATTGAAATGACTTGATAAAAGGATGGTGTTGTTTATGATGACAACCAAGAAATGTGGTCGTGACACACTGTCACGGTTGTTTACACCTTTGCGGTGTGTTGAATCGAGCGGTGACGCAAAAGGGGAGATCGGTATGGAAGGCTTGAAGCCGGAACCGGGCGGCTGGAAGCGCGCGGGCACGGATTCCCAGGAGCTGGAAGGCGGGACCTTTGAAATCAAGGCCTTTGCCGAGGGTATTCAGGTGTTCGAAAACATTGAGCGTTTTTCCGAAATGAAACACCTGATCGAGTTCCAGCGCAAGGTTATCGATTACTGTGCGGACGCCCTCATGGTGGTGGATAAGGCGGGCATCATCGTCTACATCAACGACAGCTTCTGCGAGGTGCACAACGTCCGCATAGACGAGGTGCTCGGCAAGCACGTCACCGACGTCATCGACAACACGCGCATGCACGTGGTGGCCCAGACCTGCACCGCGGAGCACGACCATTTCCAGGACATTTCAGGTCAACCCTACGTGGTTTCGCGCATTCCCATCGTGGAGAACGGGGAATGTGTGGGCGTGGTGGGCATGATCCGCTTCCGGTATATGGAGGAGGTCCAGCTCCTGACCGACAAGATCCGCCGGTTGCAGAAAAAGATCAAGGATCTGAGGGCGCTGCGCTCGGCCCACCTGGATACCAAATACAGCTTCGACAACATTATCGGCGTGGCCGAGAAGATCCGGCTGGCCAAGGATATCTGTATGCAGGCGGCCCAGACCGACGCCACCATATTGCTGCAAGGCGAATCCGGCGTGGGCAAGGAGGTCTTTGCCCAGAGCATCCACGCCCACAGCCCGAGGTCGGGCGGTCCGTTCATTCGGCTCAATTGCAGCGCCATCCAGCAGAGCATCATCGAGTCCGAGCTGTTCGGCTATGAGGAGGGAGCCTTTACCGGTGCGCGCAAGGGCGGACGCAAGGGCAAGTTCGAGCTGGCCCATGAGGGCACCATTTTCCTGGACGAAATAGGGGACATGCCCCTTTCCGCGCAGGTCAAGCTGCTGCGGGTTATCCAGGAAAAGGAGGTGGAGCGGCTGGGCAGTGAAAAGCTCATTGACGTGGACGTGCGCATCATTGCGGCAACCAACAGGAATCTCAAGGAAATGGTCGCCGAGGGTACCTTCCGTGAGGACCTTTTCTATCGGCTCAACGTCATACCCGTGGTCATTCCGCCCCTGCGGGAAGTTCCCGAGGAGATCCCCCGGCTGGCCAAGAGCTTCTGGCAGCGCATTTCCCGGAAGCACGGCATATTCCACAAGGTGCTGACCCCGCGCGCCATCCTCGTCCTCCAGAATCACCACTGGAAAGGAAATGTCCGGGAACTGAAGAACGTGCTGGAGCGGCTGCTGGTCATGGTCCGCCACGACCACATCTGCGAGCAGGACGTGCAGCGGGTGCTCATTCAGAGCACGGTGTCCCCGGAAAACGAGGACAAGATGTTCGACGAGGGCAAGTTCGGGCTGACCGCCCTGGTGGAAAAGACCGAGCGCCGGGCCATCCGGTCCGCCCTGGCCACGGCCGAGGGCAACCGGTCCAAGGCCGCCAAGCTGCTCGGCATCTCCAGGCCCCTGCTTTACAAGAAGATGGCCAAGTACGGGCTGGATACCCAGGATTAAAGGCTGTCGGGCACGCCCCGGTCCACCACTTCGCGCACCAGTTCCGGCGTCCAGACCACGCCCACCTGGGTCTCGGCGCTTGCGAGGCCGGGCGCGCCCATGTCCAGCAGGCGGCCGCTGTACAGGCCGAGCCACTGGTCCACCACCGGTGTGTCCCGGAGCGTCCGGACCGGACCGTCTTCCCTCAGGGCGAAGTATCCCCCGAACTCACGGGCCACCACCGGCGCGCCCGAACAGCCCGCGTGCATGTGTCCGGAAAGCAGGATGTACGATTCCCGGGGCAGGCCCGCGGCCAGCGCACAGCTGACCCCGATGGGGTGCTCGCGGTAGTCGCGCCCGCCGGGGAAACCGAACAGCAGCGCGCCCTTGCCCGTGGGGAGGTACATGTCCTCCACCTGGGCGTACCCCTTTTCCGTGTGGGGCATGTCGATGCCGGCGAGTTCCCAGAACGGGTGGTCGAGGGCCTCCGGGGCGGCCCATTCCCGGAGCGCATCGCAACTGACGGAGGCGATGTCGCACCAGTCGTTTTCCTCCGGTCGCGGGTGCATCCGGAATATTCCCTGCGTTCCCTGATAGGGGCTGAAGGCCGCCACCTTGTCCGGCCCGTGATACATCGTCACCAGGACTTTTCTGGGAGCCCTGTCTCCCCGTTTGCGGGCCATGGCCGAGACCCCGCCCGTGAAGTTGTGCAGCGCCGTGACCAGGTGGGGGCAGTCGGGGCCCGAGACCAGGAAGGCGGTCCCGATGGCCTGGCTGGAATCGCCGAACGTGAGGACAAGGCGCACCACGTTGGCCGCTGCCGGGTCCGGGGGAAATGTCTCGTGCCTCATGGTCGGTCTCCGGTGGTCGCTTAGCTGCCTATCCGGCCCCGGTGCCTGATCATGGCGTTCAGCTCGGCGCTCAGCTCGGACAGGTTTGTCGGGATCATGTTCGCGGGGACATGCACCCGCCCCTCGTTGCCGCCCAGGCCGAGGCCGATCCACAGCCTGCGCCGGAATCCCAGCCGTTCCAGCCCGCGCGGCAGCAGGGAGATGGCCAGGGAGTCGTGGAGCGGGCCGTGGTATTCGCCCAGCTGGTCGATGTCGTCCCAGCGGATGGTGGTGGGGCCCAGGAGCGAGCAGTCCAGGAAGACACCCATGGTCGATGTGGCGAACCAGGGGGTGCTGCGGAACATGCGCCATGCGCAAAGGGCGGCCGAACAGGCCAGGGCGCCGGCCAGCGGGAGCAGGACCAGGACATAGATGTCCGGGCCGCTTTCGTAAAAGTTTGGCCTGGAAAACCGGGCATGCAGCAGGTACAGCAGAAGGGCGAGCCCCAGCCCCCGGGCCGCGAGGGCCCGTGCCAGCCGGGAACGGACGGGATACATACGGTGCATGGGATTCTCCTGCTTTTTCTCACCATACAGCAAGCCATCCGGCCCGGAAAGAGGGTTAGAGGCGCATGTGTCCTGTGTTTTCCTCGGGCAAAAAATCGAGGCTCCAGGCGGCAAGGGAAAAGCCCCGCAACACTTCAACGCGTTGTGGGACTTCAATTCTCTGGGGCGTCAAAGCCCGGAAGGGAAATGCTATTTCGACAAGACCGCCTTCATGTGCTCGTATTCGTCGGCCGTGATCTCGCCTTTGGCGTACTTTTCCCTGATGATTCGCAGCGAGTCGTCCCGATCCGGTCCGCCGCCCTGCCGGGGGCCGACGCCATGAAAGAGCTTGGACCCCAGGTACACAACGACCAGCACGAGAAGGATCATCCAGATGATTCCGAACATGCCGCCCCCATGAACCAGCCGTTACCGCCGTTGTTCAGGATTCCCCAATTGCAACTCCACATGATTTCCTCTCCTTGCAGGAATGCGAGGCGAGGGGGAGCAGGACTCCCCCTCGCGTTCGATATCCGGGACTACCACCAGGGGCAGTTGTTATTGTAGCCGTTGGCGCCCTGCATGCCGCGTCCGTGTCCCCTGCCATGTCCCATGCCGGGGCCCATGCCCGCTCCCATGCCGCGTCCCATTCCGTAGGGCGGGAGATTCAGGGCCGTCGCCTTTTCATTCAGGGTGGCGATCTTTTCGCTGATCTGTTCGGTCAGGGCGCGAACCCGCTTTGCATCGGGGTTTGTGCCCGCCATGATGGCCGCACGTTCTGCCCGGTCCGCAGCGATGTCGGCGCGCAGCTTTTGCGTCGAGCTCATGAAATCCTGGTAGGCCTTGGTGTCGATGGTTTGTGCGTTGTAGGCGTTGCCGCCCCAGTTTCCGCAGTTGCCGTTACCCCACGCCATGGCGTCGGTGGTGACGAATGCGATGCCTGCGGCCACGATCAGTGCCAATGCAATTATGCTCTTCTTCATGATGTCTCCTCCTTGGGAGTGGTTTGTGAACAAGCTTTGCATTGACTAAGGCAAGAGCGATGCCAAAAGAGCGGTAGTCATTATAATGTACCGATAATAATGAATAAAATTATGAACAGATGATTTTTGCGGCATGGTTTTGATTGCGAATGCAGACGTGAGTGTTTAAAAAGTGTACACAGTAAACAGGAAAAGTGTCTAAAATCTGGACAGTGCGCTCCCTTGCGGGAGGGGAAAGGCGAATCATGACAAAAAGATTCAACAATATTCTGGGAAGCATTTCGCCATGGGTCGTTATCGGGATGAGCCTCATTCTCGTGGCCGTGGTGCTTGTGCTGGCCGCCATGAACTACAACCGCGAAAAGCAATACATGGGGCGGGTGCTCAGCGAAAAGGGTGCGGCCCTGATCAAGTCCTTTGAGGCCGGTACCCGGACCGGCATGATGGGACTGTTCGGCGACGGCCCCACCTTGCAGGTGCTGCTGGAAGAGATTTCGACCCAGCCGGATATCCTTTACATAGCCGTGGTGGACGCGTCCGGCGAGATCCTGGCGCACAGCGACGAGGACCAGATCGGCCGGAAGTTTTCCACCGCCGAGGCAATGGCCGGGCTGAACGCCACCGAGGAAACCCAATGGCGCGTGGTGGACACGCCGGGCGCTCCCAAGGCGTTCGAGGCCTACAAGCTGTTTCTCCCTGTCGCGAAGGAGCGTCCGCGCTCCAGGCATCGAGGCTCCACGCACCACAGGGGAAGGCGGATGATGCAGGGGCTGATGTGGGGAGACTCGGGGAATGCGTCCGGGGAATCGTGTCAGCCGGGCTGGATGCGGGGGCTGAAGAGGGACAAGATACTGGACCCGGTCGAGCGCCCCGTGATTTTCATCGGCATGGATGTGGCGCCTTTCGAGGCGGCGGTTGCGGAAGACGTTTCCCTGACCCTGACCATGTCCGGCATCCTGTTGCTTCTGGGGCTTGGCGGCGTGATGTCCCTGTTCTGGATGCAGAGCCATCTGCGGTCCAGGAAACTGCTGCAGGATTCCCGGGCCCTGACCGCGGAGATCGTCTCCAACATTCCCGAGGGGTTGGTGGTGTGCGATTCCGAGGGGCGTATCACCTATGTGAATGAAATCGTCATGAACCAGCTGGTCCGACAGTTCGAGAGCCCCGCACAGCTCGTGGGGCAGCAGGCTTCGGCGCTTCTTCCCGCCGAGCTGTGGGAACTGCGCTCCCTGGTGGACAGGGAACATCCGGTGGTCGAAAGGGAGCTGGAGCTTGGGCTGAATGGCGGGCGGAAGCTGCCCATCTCGGCGGTGGTGACCGACATCCTTGCCGACGACGGAACGCATGTGGGGCAGTTGTTCATGGTCCGCGACCTGAGCCAGGTCAAGGAGCTCCAGGCGGAGATCCGCAAGGCGGACAGGATGGCGGCCATCGGGCATCTTGCCGCGGGCGTCGCCCACGAGGTGCGCAATCCCCTGAGCTCCATCAAGGGCTATGCCACGTATTTCGGCTCCCTGTTTGAAAAGGACAGCGAGAACCGCAAGGCGGCCGAGGTCATGACCTCGGAGGTCGACAGGCTGAACCGGGTCATTTCCGAACTCCTTGAAATGGCCCGCCCCGCGGATATCAAGTTGCGGAACACGGATGTTGCGGCGCTCCTCGAAGGCTCCCTGCGGCTGGTCCGGCAGGAGGCCGAGGCCTCCGGGGTTTCCGTCTCGCTGGACATCGCGGAGGACGTGGGAGCGGTGGATCTCGATCCCGACCGCCTGACGCAGGCGATGATAAATCTCTACGTCAACGCGGTCCAGGCCATGCCGGAAGGGGGAAGGCTTGATGTCCGGGCGGACAGGGAGGAGGATGCTTTGCGGTTGACGGTGGCGGATACGGGACCGGGGCTTCCCCATGGGGACGTGTCGCGCATTTTCGATCCGTATTTCACGACCAAGCAGGCGGGCACCGGGCTGGGGCTCGCCATTGTCAGCAAGATCATCGAAGCCCATTCCGGCGAGATCCGGGTAGAGCATACCGGGCCGGAGGGAACGGCTTTCACCATACTCATCCCCATAGAAAAAGAAGGAGCATACACATGAGCGCCATGATCCTGGTTGTCGACGACGACAAGGCGCACCTCTCCATGCTTGAAACCATGCTCAAGGGGTGGGGGTACGCCGTGGAGGGCGTCGAAGACGGCGCGGACGCCATCGAGAGGGTGAAGGAAGGCCCGTTCGACGCGGTCCTGATGGATGTCCGCATGACAAAGGTCGGCGGCATCGAGGCCCTGGGCCGGATCAAGGAATACAACCCGGCGATTCCGGTCGTGATCATGACGGCCTATTCTTCGGTCGATACCGCCGTAGAGGCCATGAAGCTGGGGGCATACGACTACCTGACCAAGCCGCTCAACTTTGACGAGCTCAAGATCGCCCTGGAGCGGTCCCTGGACCACATGACGCTCATCAGGGAGAACCAGTCGCTCAAGGAGAGGATCTCGGAGGACGCCAGCCTGACGAGCATCATCGGCAACAGCGATCCCATGCGGGAACTGGTCGGCATGGTCAAGACCGTGGCTTCGACAGAGGCCACGATTCTGATCTCCGGGGAAAGCGGTACCGGCAAGGAACTTTTCGCCAAGGCAATTCATACGAACAGCAACAGGAAGAAGGCTCCGCTGGTGACGGTCAATTGCGCGGCCCTGACCGACACGCTTCTGGAGTCGGAGCTCTTCGGCCATGAGAAGGGGGCGTTTACCGGAGCCGACAAGAAGCGGGACGGCAGATTCATGCAGGCCGATGGCGGCTCGATCTTCCTGGACGAGGTCGGGGAGATTCCCATGCCCATGCAGGCCAAGCTGCTGCGGGCAATCCAGGAACGCGAGATTCAGCGGGTCGGCAGCGACAAGGTGCTGAAGGTGGATGTCAGGATCATCGCGGCGACCAACAGGGACCTCCTGGCCGAGGTGGAAAAGGGTACGTTCCGGGAGGACCTGTACTACAGGCTCAATGTCGTGAACCTTTGGATTCCCTCTTTGCGGGAGCGCGGAGAGGACGTGCCGCTGCTGGCCGCGTTCTTCCTGAAGCGGTTTTCCGAGCGCAACAGGAAGCCCATCAAGGGCTTTACCCCCACGGCAATGGATGCGCTCGTGAAATACGACTGGCCCGGAAATGTCCGCGAACTGGAAAACGCCGTGGAGCGGGCCGTGATCATGGCCGCGGGGGAATACGTGTCCGAGAGGGATCTGCCTCCGGCGGTCACTCGGCATTTCGAAAGCGCCGGTGGCTCCAATGGCGGGCAGCCTCTTGTCGGGGGCAAGTCCCTGCAGGAAATAGAGACGGTCGCCATCGAGGAGACCCTTGCGCAGACGGGCGGCAACAAAAGCGAAACCGCCAAGCTGCTGGGCATCTCCAGGACAACCCTGGATAACAAGATCAGGAAGTACGGGGTTGATGTCGCGAAATAGGTGCCGAGGGGCACGGCGCAACCCGTTGGAAGTCCCCGCATTGAAAAGGCCTTTCAGTGGGCCGACACAGCGCTCCCGCTTCGGGTGCCCGGGCCTCAGGCCTGCGCGTAGCTGGTAGAGATTTCCTTCGCCGTTTCCAGCACTTCCTCGACCATTTTGGCGGGATCGTCGTTGTAGAGGTTCAGGCCGGAAAATGAAATGGCCGCGATGACCTTTTTCTGGAAATAGATGGGGGCCGCCACGCATTGAAGCAGATAGTGGTACTCACGGTCGTCCAGGGCGTATCCCTGTTTGCGGACAGCTTCCAGGGCCTTCAGGAGTTCGCCGGTGTTGTCGATGGTTCGATCGGTGAATTTGTGGAAGGTCATTTTCTTGAGCAATGCATCGCGCCTTGCAGGCTGCATATAGGCCAGCAGGACCTTGCCCGTGGCCGAGGCGTGGTGGATGCCAAAAGAGCTTGGCTTGCGGGCGATCATGACCGCATCCTCCGGGTGGTACTGGAAGCAGTAATCCAGGTCGTTGGCGGAAAGCAGCACCAACGATGAAGATATGTTGTTGCGTTCCGAGGCTTGCGTCAGCAGCGGCTCGGCCACGTCGCAGAGGTCCTGTTTCTGGGCGTATGCGCTTCCTATTTCCCTGCATTTGCGGCCGATGAAAAAGAGATGATCGCTTTTGCGGAGATAGTGCATCGCCACGAGGGTGGACACAATGTCGAAGAGGCTGGTTTTCGGAATAGCCAGCTGTTCTTCGAGATCCTTGAGCGTGAGCCCTTTGGGCGCTTGCGCCACCATCGACAATATATGCAGTGACCGCTGAACGGTTCTGTTGATTTTCATGGCGTAAATGTATTCCTTGTCCCTTGAGAGCTGTCAATACACGGGCGGCCTTTGCCTTATGCAAAAGGCAAAGGCCGCTCCGGGGTGAGGATCAGGCTTCCTGGGAAGCGGGTCGGAACCTTTCCTGGCGAACACTGCGCTTGAACACGATGAGCGACATGACCATGCCCATGACAGCCACGGCCGCGAGGAAGGTGAAGATCATGTTGTAGCCGCCGTTGCCGTGTGCATCCAGCCAGCTGCCGAACATGGCCGAGAAGAAGAAGTCCGGGGCGTAGCCGATGATGGACGCAACGCCGATGGCGGTCCCGGCCACCTTGAGGGGAATTCCGGCTTCACGGACCACGGAAAAGACAAGGCCGTAGAGCATGAGTCCCACAGCGCCCGGGATCAGGGTGTAGAGGCTGATGGCGAAGGTGCTCATGCTGGAGGGCAGGAACATCACGCCCGCTATGACCACCCCCAGGATGGCGAACAGGATGATGAAGAGCTTCGAGGTCGAACGGAGCACCCTGTCCGCCAGGTAGCCGCCGAACGGCGCGAGCAGGTAGAACAGATAGGTGCGGATGATGGAGAACACGCCGGACTCTTCCACGGACAGGCCGACGACGTTGGTGAGGTACGGGGTGAAGTAGCTTGCGCTGGAATAGATGGCGTAACCGGCGAAGACGATGAAGGAGAAGCACCACAGCATGGGGTTCTTGACCAGACCGCCCACCACGGAGAAGTCGAACTTGTCGGCTTCGGCGCTTTCGGTCTTTTCGTCGCTGACCAGGAACATGACCAGAAGGCCGGACACAAGCATGGCGCCCGCCATGACGATCACCGCATAGAACAGGCTCTGGCGGGGATCCGTCCCGTAGGTGAAGGCCTGGAGCGCAAGGCTGTTCACAACGGCCCCGGTGATGCCGTTGCCTGCGTAGTAGAGGCCATACAGCCGGGCCTGTTCGTCCTGGTCGCCTGCCATGCCGATGGCCTTGAGAAGCGAGGTCCAGAAGACGAAGGCCGTGGTGAGTGCGAAAAGGAACCAGATGACCAGCGACAGCGTGTAGCTGAATGTGAGGCTGTAAAGAACACCCAGGCCGGCAGTGCCGAACAGGGAAAAGGCGATGGCCTTTCGAGGAGAGATCTTGTCGGTGATCAATCCGCCCGGGATGTAGGAGAGCATGCATCCCAGTGCATACATGCTGAGGAGAAAGCCGGACTGGGTGTTGGTGATACCCATTACTTCCAACTGGGTGTCGTAGAATACATACTTAATATACGGCAGGGTGTAGATGGAACCACCGGATATGGAGAGCGCCAGAATCGCAAGATACTTGGAAACGGTAGATTTCATACGGAACTCCTGAGGGTTGCTTTTTATGAAGGCCGGATATGCCCGGCCTGAACCTCAGCCAAACACTGCGCGAAAATCATACCAAGAGGCCGGAAGCGGAATCGCAATCCGCTTCCGGCCGTTGTTCGTTAGTTCACCGGGAGGTCGGGGAAACCGGACTTGCCGGGGGCAAACAGTTCCCGGGCCACCTGACGAGTCGTCTTGCCGCTCTTGAGAGCCTGCTCGAATACCCGCCGGGTCTGCCTGCGGATGATATCCATGGTGTCGTTCGCAATGGCCTCCGGCTCGGGTTTGACCAGGCCGAACAAGACCACTTCGTAAATACGGATGCCGCCCATGTTGGTGACGAAGTCCACGCAGACGTCCACGCCCCTGTCCGCAAGCACCGCGTCGGCCTCGGGGGTGACGGGAATGTTGGCGGCTTCCACTATGAGGGACGCCTTGACCCGGTCGACGTTGCCCTTGTTGATGACATCCTCCAGTGCGGCCGGGACCAGGATGTCGCAATCCACGTCCAGCCATTCGCTGTTGGAGCGGACCTTGTAGTTGGATTCAAAGGCGTCTGGATCCATTTCGCCCTTGGGCTTGCGGGTGGCTATAAGCTTTTTGACGTCCAGCCCGTCTTCACAGGTCACGAGACAGTTTGCATCGGCGATGCCAACGACCTTGTAGCCCCATTTGTCCAGCGCGTTTGCCAGGCTGGCTCCGGCGCAGCCGAATCCCTGGAGCACGACGCGCGCATTGGGTTCATTTCCCTTGATTTTCCATGCCTCGTCCAGAGCGGCTGCACAGCCGTATCCGGTGATCATGTCATACATGAGGAAACCATCGTAGGTCATTTTGCAGACTTCATCGTGATCCTTGATGCGCTTCTGCTGTTCCGCATCCGCGCGCATGGCCCTGGTCTGCGGCAGGCCGATGCCCAGGTCATCCAGGATTTCGAGCACATCGCCGTAGTCGACGCCGAGGTCCCCGCCGATGGAAACGCCGCTGTTGATATAGGGGGACATGGCTGTGAGGTATCGGCGCAGCACGTCTTTGGCGTCCGGCGCCTTGTAGTCGTAAGCAATGCCCCCTTTGCAGCCGCCCGTGGTCACAGACTCGCAGGCATTGTACTTGTAGCCCATGGCCGTGGCCAGGCGGACGACTTCTTCAGCCGTGACGGTTGGATGCATTCGGGTTCCGCCGCCACAATAGTTGTTGACGAAATTGTATGCGCACAACCATCCTTTTGCGTCGGTTTCCGTATCGTTCCATTCCACGAGGATGTAAGGTTTGTTTTCAGCCATACCATTATCCCTTTTTTGCGTTGACCTTGTGTCGGGATCATCGGCCGATTTCATGAAATGAGTTGAAATTGCGCCGATGTGCATCTTGCCGATGACTTATTTGAGCTCTCATCGTCAGAAGCGAGTTTAGCGAATCAAGGCCCTCTTACAATTTTATTTCATAAAATACCTTTCTGTTCGTATATCCGTACCATTCGACTTATATTCGAATCTGTTGACCGTTTGCCGGCGGAATGAGTAATCCTGATCTTAACACTGCGCCAGATCATGGCTTTTTCAGATCAATACCCAAACGTGAATAAACATGGCAGCAAAGCGAGTTTTGCAAATGACGAAGAAAAAACAAAAACAAGTCGTTACCCAGCGCAACGAACGTTGCAAAGGGTGTCGGTTTTGCGAAATTTCATGCCCGGCACAAGCTATTTCCGTTTCCAGCGAGGTTAATGCAAAGGGCTACAATTACATGAATATTGATCATGAAAAGTGTACGACCTGCGGTGCCTGCTATACCGTGTGTCCCGACTACGTATTCGAAATCACAGAGGTGGCCTGAGATGACCCGTGCATTCATGAAAGGCAATCACGCATTGGCTGAGGCGGCCATCCGGGCCGGAATGACCTTTTTCGGGGGGTATCCCATCACCCCGCAGAGTGAAATTCTCGAATATCTTTCCGGCAATCTTCCAAAGGCGGGCGGCACGTTCGTACAGGCCGAGTCCGAACTGGCGGGCGTCAACATGGTCTACGGCGCTGCAGCGGCGGGCCACCGTGCAATGACCAGCTCTTCGGGGCCGGGCTTCAGCCTGCTCCAGGAGGGCATTTCCTACATTGCCTCGGCGGAACTGCCCGCGGTGTTCGTGGACGTGCAGCGTTACGGCTCCGGGCTGGGCGACATCTTCCAGGCTCAAAGTGATTACTATGTCGCCACCCGTGGCGGCGGGCACGGGGACTACCGCATGATCGCCTATGCCCCGGCATCGGTTCAGGAGACTGTCGATCTGGTGGGCCTCGCCTTTGATAAGGCCGAGGAATACCGCAACCCCTGTCTTCTGCTTTCGGACGCCTCCATCGCCCAGATGATGGAACCGGTGGTTTTCCCGGAAAAACAGGAATGCAATCCGGACCACGATTGGGCGGTTCGCGGCAAGCGCGGCGGTGATTTCAAGAAAATCACCTCGACCATGTATTACATCGAAAACTTCGACCAATACATCCACGACAAGTACGCAACCATTCAGGCCAATGAGCAGCGTTGGGAAAACGTGCAGGTCGAGGATGCCGAAGTCGTGCTTGTGGCCTTCGGCATCAGCGCCCGCATCTGCAAGGAGGCTGTTTCCATGGCCCGGGCCGAAGGCATAAGGCTTGGACTGATCCGCCCCGTCAGCATATGGCCCTTCCCCGAGAAGGCGTTCGACGAAGTGAGCAAAGACCTGCGGGCCTACCTCACCGTCGAACTGTCTGCGCTGCCCCGCCTGCGCGACGACGTTATGCTGGCAACGGAGATGAAGACCCCGGTGCACCATTTCCTGGCGGGAGACACCATCCCGTCCTCCCGAACCATTGTGAAACAGGCCGTCGCCCTGTTGGAAAAATAGAGGTTGTCATGGCAGAAAAAAGAATACCGAAAACACTGGTTGAGAATAACAAGTTCTGTCCGGGATGCGGGCACGGCATCATCAATCGGGTGCTGGCCGAAGTGCTGGAAGAGATGGGGCTGGCTGACATGGCCATCGGTTCGGTGGCGGTGGGCTGCGCCTGTCTGATGATCGACACCTTCGGCACGGATTGGGTTCAGGCCCCCCATGGCCGCGCAGCGGCCGTGGCCAGCGGCATCAAACGGGTGCGCCCGGAAAATTTTGTCTTCACCTATCAGGGGGACGGCGACTCCCTGGCCATCGGTTTTTCCGAAACCATGTACGCGGCGGTACGCAACGAAAATATCACCGTGTTCATCGTGAACAATGGCATTTTCGGGATGACCGGCGGCCAGATGGCTCCCACGTCGCTGCCGGGGCAGCGGACCACGACTTCGCCCGCCGGCAAGGACCCCGCTCTGGCGGGGCAGCCGCTCAATATCGTCAACCAGATGCGCCAGCTCCCCATCGGCTATCTGGCCCGGGGCAGCGTCGGTTCCTTCAAGGAAATCATCAGGCTCAAGAAATACATCAAGGCTGCGGTCACCAACCAGATCGAAGGCAACGGCTACGGACTGGTGGAAATCCTGTCCCCGTGCCCCACCAACTGGAAAATGACCATGCAGGGCGCTCTGGACCATATGAATGACAATGTGAAGAAGTTTTTCCCCACCGGAGAATTCATCAAAGAGGGAGTGCTCACCGATGCTTAGCGTAATTTGCGCCGGATTCGGCGGACAGGGCGTGCTCACGGCAGGTCTGGTATTGGCCAACGTTTCCATGGCTGGCGGGCAACAGGTTACATGGGTTCCCGCCTACGGTTCGGAGATGCGCGGCGGAACGGCAAGCTGTCGGCTGCGCATCAGCGATTCGGAGATTCTGAATCCTTTCTTTGACATGGCGGACGTGCTCATCGCCATGAACCAGGAGTCCGTGGATACCATGCAGGACATGGTCGCCCCGGACGGCTCGATCATCGTGAACTCCACCATGGTGGACATGAACACTGTCCGCGCCGAGGTGCGGGTGATCGATGTCCCGGCCACGGCCCTTTCCTCGGAAATGGGCAATCCCCGTGGGGCCAACATCGCCATGCTCGGAGCCGCCATTGCCGCCACCGGCCTTTTCCCGGTGGAATCCTTTGCCGACGGCATCGACTCCTACTTTGACGCCAAGGGCCGCAATACCCCCCTCAACCGGGCCTGCTTCCTTGGCGGTGCCTCGGCCGTGAAAGGAGACTAGATCCATGGGCATGAAACAACTGCTTTCTCCGAAATCCATGGCCATCATAGGGGCCAGCGACAAGGAGGGATTCGGCGGCGACACCTGCCGCAATGTCCTGGCCTACGCACCGGACAGCAATGTCTATTTCGTGAATCCCAAGCGGGAGCGGCTTTTTGACCGTCCGTGCTACAAGTCGGTCTCGGATCTGCCCGAAGACGTGGACATGGTCATAATATGCACTCCGCAGAAAACGGTTGTCCCGCTTTTGCGGGAAGCAGCCGCAAAAGGCGCTGGCGGGGCTGTGGTCTACGCCAGCGGCTATTCCGAAGTCGGAACGGAAGAAGGGCGGCGGGCCGAGGAAGAACTCCGGTCGGTGTGCGCTGAACTGGACATCGCGCTGATGGGGCCCAACTGCGCAGGATTCATGAACTACAATGACGGAATCAGCGCCTTTGCGTTCATTTCCGAGGAACGCGATCGCAAAGGCGGGGTGGGCATTGTCTCCCAGAGCGGGCAGCTGTGCCTCTCGCTCATGGACAGCCCCAACATGCGCTTCTCCTATTCCATCTCTTCCGGCAACAGCAGCGTCGTCACCATGGAAGATTATTTGGAGTACCTGATCGACGACGAGCAGACAAAGGTGGTCGGCCTTTACCTGGAAGGCGTCACGGCTCCGGCGAAATTCCTGGACTGCCTGAAAAGGGCGGCGGAAATGCGCAAGCCCGTGGTCGTGCTCAAGACCGGCCGCAGTGAAAAGGGCAGCCTTGTGGCCGCCTCGCATACCGGCAGCCTGGCCGGAGCCGACAGGGTCTATGACGCGATTTTCGAAAAGTTCGGCGTTATTCGCGTGGACGACCTCGAAGAATTGCTGGCCACGACCGTGCTGTTCTCCACCTTGCCTGAATTGCCAAGGGGAACGGGTTTCTCGGCCATCAGCCTGTCCGGTGGTGAAACCGGCATGTGTGCCGACCTGGGCGAGATGTACGGCATCGACTACCCCGACTTCACCGACGCGACGCTGGCAAAGTTGAATCAATTGCTGCCGGCGTATGCCAGCCCGGCCAACCCGCTGGATTCTACTGCCTCCATCTCCTACGACGCGGACGTATACGCCGGGACGCTCCAGGCCGTGATGGACGATCCGGGGGTGGACATGGTCATTCTGGGCTACACCCTGCTGCTGGAGATTGCCGACCCGGCCATTCACTACATGGCCGAAGGCATCCAAAAAGTGGTGGCGGGCGGCAACGTCAAGCCTGTGGCCATGCTTCCGTTTGTGGAGAACAGCCGCAATCCGGAATACCTGAGCAAACTCGCAGAGCTGGGAGTCCCCGTGCTCCCGCCGCCCGCATATGCCTTCAAGGTGCTGGGGCACCTCAAGAGATTCATAGAGTACGATCCGGCGGCCCATCGTCTCGAGGCGGCCGTGCCTCGGAAAACCATGGGCGCAAAGCGCCGCACGCTTTCCGAATTCGAGAGCATGGAGCTCCTGTCCGGTTATGGCGTCCCGCTCCCGGAAGGGGCCATTGCCACCAGTGCGGACCAGGCTGCGGAAGTGGCCGGGAAACTGGGTTTTCCCGTGGTCTGCAAAATCGCTTCGGCAGACATCGGGCACAAGTCGGACATGGGCGGCGTCATGCTGCATTTGGCCGACGCCGACAGCGTGCGCCGGGCCTTTGAGCAGATCATGGAAAACGCTCGCGCCAACGCTCCGGCGGCCAAGGTGGACGGCGTTTTCGTTCAGCGAATGCTGGCGCCCGGCCTTGAGGTCATTGTGGGGGTGAGCAACGACCCGCAATTCGGCCCCTGTATCCTGTGCGGGCTGGGCGGTGTCTTCGTGGAAGTGTTCAAGGACACCGCCATGCTCCCCGCACCGGTTTCCGAACGGGAAGCCCTTGGGATGCTGAACAGCCTGCGCTCGCAGCCGCTCCTTGCCGGCTGTCGCGGGCAACAGCCTCGGGATATTGACGCCCTTGCCAAAACCATCGCCCGGATCTCGGAGTTTGCCGCGGAACACCGCGACTCCCTTGCGGAACTCGATTGCAACCCGGTCTTTGTCTATGAGCAGGGGCGCGGCGTATTCGCCGCTGACGCCCTCGTCGTGCTGGCTGAATAATCAAAACAGGCTGCTCCGTTTTGCCTGCGGGGCAGCCTGCTACACTTTTGCGGCGCCTATCAGGGAGAACACATGCATACCGTCGATTACTTTGTTCTGGCTCTGTATTTCTGCACTCTCCTTGTCATCGGGTTCCGCGCCAACAAACGGCATAAGGATGTTGACGATTATTATGTGGGGGGCCGAAAGGTCGGGGTTCTCTCCCTGGCCGCCCTGTGGATGTCGTCGTGGGTCGGTGGGGCGGCCATTGTGGGGAGTGCGGAGAAATCGTACCAGGTGGGCATCTCCGCCCTGTGGTACGCTTTAAGCATTTTCATCGGTTTCCTCTTGTTCGCCCTGACCTGTGCGGCGCGCATCAAAGAGCTGGGAGACACCCACAAGCACATCACCTATCCGGACCTGATCGAGGAACGCTATGACAGCCGGACGCGCATTGTGAGCACCCTGACCACCGTCGCCGCCTATCTCGGGTATATCGCCGGACAGCTCATCGCCGCCGCCCATATCATTGCCGCCATAAGCGGCCAGTCTTTGGGAATCTCTTTTGTCGTGGCCACGACGGTGACCGTGCTTTATACTTCCATGGGTGGCTTTTTTGCCGTGGAAACCACGGATAAATTCCAATCCCTGCTGGTGCTCGGGGGCATCACGCTCGTCACGGTTCCGCTGACGTGGAACTACATGGGCGGCATCGAAAGGCTGGTAACGGAGCTGCCTGCCGATTTTTATGATTGGGGCAATTGGGGGTGGGGCACCATTCTCGCCATGGTTACCAGCATGGTGCTGACCTTTTTTACGTCCATGGACAGCTTCACGCGATGTTATGCCGCGTCCTCCTGCAAAGCCGCACGCAAGGGCACGCTTTATGCCGCTCTGGCCGCATTGGTCATCTCCTGTTCCATCTGTTTCCTCGGCATGAGCTCAAGGGTGATTTTCCCCGACGGCACGGGTGCTCCCGGCGGCGCTTCCGCATTGATAGGACTGATCATGCATGTCCTGCCCGTGGGCATCAAAGGGCTTTTGCTGGTCGCCATCCTCTCCGCCATCATGTCCACGGCCGACACCTGCATCCTTTGTGCGTCGTCAAATCTCACCAGCGACATCTATCACCGCTACATCAACCCGGCGGCCTCCAGGGAAACCGTGCTTCGTCTTTCCATTGCCAGTTCGATCTGCGTCGGTGTGGCGGGCGCTCTCATCGGATGGTTTTTCAAGGACATCATGTCCATTTTGGTCATGGCATTCACATTCAATTCCGCGGGGTTGTTCTTCCCCACCATGGCGGTGTTCTTCTGGAAGCGCGCCACTTCATCCGCAGCCTTCTGGAGCATGTCCGCATCACTCTGCACCGTCTCCCTCTGGTATATAGGGCAGGGCATGGATCCCGAAAACACATGGTTTGCCATAGACCCTGTCTGGCCCGGCCTGCTGGTTTCGGCCGTCAGCTTCATCGCATTAACGCTCATGGCTTCAGAACGGTGCGCAGATACCAACCTTCAACCTGACAATACGCTTGTATAGCGTATCATCCAAAGGCACTCATGCTTAAATCCTGGATCTTGCTTTATGTGGCCATTTTTAGCGAGGTGTGCGGCACCATGTGCCTCAAAACAGCCGACGGCTTCTCTCGACTGTTGCCGAGCGCCGGTGTTGTCTCGTTTTACGCTGTTTCGTTCTTTTGCATGTCCAGAGCCATGCGGCAGATTGACGTTGGAGTGGCCTACGCCATCTGGTCCGCCGTGGGGATTGTATCCATTGCTCTTATTTCGGCCGTACTTTTCGGCGAGTCGGTCACCATGGCGAAAGGCATCGCCTATGCCATGATCATTGGCGGCGTGCTTCTCTTGAATCTGGTGGCCTCGTGATTCGGGGATATGGTAACAGGGGCCGCTTTATAGGTGTTGTCCCAAGAATGTGCCAGAAATAAAAAAAGGGTTTAGCAACTTGCTAAACCCTTTGATTTTCCTGGAGCCAGAGATCAGAGTTGAACTGACGACCTACTGATTACGAATCGCTTTTCGTGGTCAATAATTGCAGCGTGTTGTAATTATATATCTTTTAAAATCAAACAGTTAATCTAGTATGATGAATTTTGATTAATCGGGAAAGTTCAGACTCAGTGGAGCAGAATTGGAGCAAAAAAAGATGCATTTTTTTGTTGGAGATCGTCGAATTTGAAGAACTGCAAACGTCATGATGAAGCATGATGCAGCGTGATGAATGCGGTTGGTTGCATCGAACATGCTCTAATACTTCAGGTTCGAGTGAAGAGAAGTCCCGACTGGTATACTACCTCGATCACCGTCTTCATTTTCTCAAGGCAGCTCCCATTCTGCGAATGCATAGCCACCCTGAGAACGCCAGCAAATAATTATTTCGTCAAAATAGTCTGTTTTGTTTTCCAGATTCCTTTCGTTTTGGATCCGATCCATTTCATCGGCCGTCTGGTCGTCGAACCAAGGGCTTTGTAATGAGACGATGAGTGTGCCTGGTCCATGCTCTTCATGGAAGGGAGCATAGGATTCTTTGGAAAGCTTCTTCTGGACGATCTCAACAAATCTGTGGGCATGCCTTTCGTCCATGTTTACTTGTGAGGACTGCATGTCGAAATCGTCTTCATCAGGGGTTGCGTGGGAGTATAGATTTCGTGCCCAGTCGTCAGAAAAAAATGCGTCAGTAACTTCAACCCAAGTCCTGTCCCCATCCTCTTCATCGTACAGAATTGCGTCTGGCGGGTCGGGTTGTTCCTCGACAATGTATGAATACCCATTTGTCGCGTTGTACCATTCGAGGAACATGTCAATTACGGCGGTTTCATGCGCTTCTTGGATTTCCCTTCTGGACATAGTGATACTTCCTTAATTCTAGTTAGAGGTCTTATCTCCCCCATGGCCAACGCATGGTGTATCATGAAGAACACATTTGGCGTACGGCTAGTCCACGTAAATGCTCAAAGCACTGGCGAGTAAGTCGCGCATCGACTGCTCCTCCCGTACGCCTTTTCTGCAAGCGTCCAGCCAGCCCTCCTTGAGCTTATCCGTGTCCACCTCATATCCGGCATTGTTTGCCAGAAGGGAGAGGAAATATCTCCCCGTGCGACCGTTTCCTTCCCTGAAAGGGTGGGCCATGTTGAGTTCCAGCATGTAGTAGGCGGCTCGCTCAACGAAAGTGTCTGGGGTAGATCCTTTGAGAAGATTTTCCTTGGCTAGTTCTCCCGCGAGGGCGGAGATTGAATTAGCGATGAAACGGGGATTGCAGAAAGGAGTCTTTCCCTTGCTGATGGAAACGGTCCTTTCCTCTCCAGCCCAGTCGTAGACGTCCTGAAACAGGTGGCGATGGATGGCCTTGATATGCTGGTAGTCGAAGTTGCCGATGGGCGGGTCTTCTACTATGCGGTTGGCAACAGAAAGGCGCTCGAACTTATCAAGCGCCTCTTGGTCTCTGTGGCCCGCCTTGTTTCTCAGGACGGACGAGTTTTCGTATGTGTATGCGTCTTTATGCGCGTATCGCGTAGTCATAATTAGGGAAGCGTTCCTTCAAGAGTTTGCTGCGTTCTTCCAGAGTACATTCCTTATGGATGCACTCTTCGAAAACGGCAACCTCTTCATTGGTCAAGCGGAACCCTTCGATCTCAAGTGAAGCCTTGGCATGCATGAAGCGACGAGTCATGACTTCAACTTTTGTTTTGGGGCGTTTAGTCTTTGCGAAGGTATATTTCTGATTACTCTTCATGCAGCGAGATTAATCATTCAGAAAGGAAAAAGCAAATATTACGACCTCGACAAGTCGATGGAACTCAATAGCTAAACGAATCGGAGAGTGCATCCCACTTCTCCCAGAGCCTCCCATATGTCATCCAACTGGATGCCGAATGGGGAAAGCTCAATTTCGATTTCTCTTGTGGGGAATGAGCCTTCAAATATGTTTATTCTCTTTTCCTCCAGGAGTCGGGCGGAGGCGATTCGAGCTGTCAAATCAACTATGGGAGGCGGACTCGTTTCGGTGAGGTCGTCCAAGGCATATGACAGTGAGGATTCGTCTCTGAGGAAATGTTCTGTCGGAAGCAGGGGCATGGTCCATTTTAGGTGAGATAGGTCGACCTCATAGTAGTCGACATGGGCATAATCGGGATGCCAGAAAAGCCAACCCCTGGCCGAGACATTTCTCCATGCTTTCAGTATCTGGGACGGGCTTCCTTTCACCGAAGTCCATAGCGGAGGAGCATCGTAGAAATCAAAAACAAAGGCTTTGCCTTGTCGTGCTTCGTCCGGGGCGAATGTGGCGAATTCCTCGTCAGATATTCCCACGTTGTGCCTGGCGGGCGATTGGGGAATGCCGATTGTGTGTACAAGTTGAGAAAACGGAAACAATTTGATCAGGCTGTGGGTGGCGGAGGTGCACGCATTTCCAGATATCCAACGGTGAAGCTGCGAGGTGAAATTAGGGAGATCGTCTTTTGGAAAGAGTTGCGTGAGGAACTCTCGGGAGCAGGGGGCTAGGGTTGTCCCAGACAAGATGTCGTTAATGATTCTGTTGGCATCGGTCGGGGAAATCCTTTCACTGCATCTAGTCAGGCCTTGCAGTTCAGCTAAAAACGAGCTGATCCATGCCCTTGAGCGGAGTCTGTCTATGAGAAGGTTTGCTGGTCTTGCCATGGCCTTACCCTGAAATGTGATGTCCTTTGCTGAATTGTGCTAGAAACGGCTTCATCTTTTTTGTTTTGAGCAACCACTTCCCATACCTCGTCTGTTAGCGTTGGCGGCATGGAAACACACAAAACACAATTCTCCGGTTTGAAGGTTCTGAATGTCTACGAGCTCGCCGACCTTCTCGGTATGACCAGTGCAGCGGTCCGTAGTCACTGGCAACGGCGTAACTATGAAGCTATTCCCCGTCCGGTTCATTTGGGTCGCCGGCTTGGTTGGCCTGTCCCGGTCATTGAGGAATGGCTTCAAAAGAAAATCGAAGCCGAATCGATCTGGCGATGAGTTCCGTCTGCTATTCTGCAATTTGAAACAGCTCGCTCGGTTTGCATTTCAGTGCGCCCGCCAATGTTTTGATGTTGATTGCGCTGACGTTCCTTTCCCCCCGTTCTACGGATCCGATATAGGTGCGGTGAAGGCCCGTGATTTCCGCAAGCTTCTCTTGTGAGATGCCTTCCTCAGTGCGCTTTTCTTTGATGGCTTTACCAAGTCGCTTCAAAAACTGTTTTTCTTTCGGCGTGTAATTCCCTGCCATGCGATATTCCCCCGAACATTCGCATGGGTATTTGACTCCTATAAGTCTACAGACTATAAGTATCTATCGGTGGCTGATAGTATTGCTAACCTGGAGAAAGTAATGAGTAAAAAACATTTTACGTATGTGAACACAGCCGAAGACGGAAAATGCCCATTTTGCGGCGGAATTGTGCCTAAAGGGGTTTCCGTCTGTGAGAACTGCCATGCCGTGCATGGAGAAAGAATTGACGGTTCCGGCAGCTTTTTGCTTTTGCCTGTGATGGGTGCGGCTCTATTCGCAGGGGGATGGGTAGGAATCTCTTTGAAGAATGGCTTCTGGGGCGTAGTGACGGGATTTGCCATACTTATTCCGTGCGCTATCGGGATTATGAAATTCTGTACCTCAAAAGGTTGGTTCCGGTAGGAAGCTCTGAGTCCTTACGGTGATTTTGTCAGTTTGGGGGCTCTTGATTTCACAGGTTGACTCCCTTCGACCTCTCGAAGTCCGCGTCGAGTTCCCTTTTGTCCTTGCCTTGCCAAGCCGTAATGCCCTTGTGTCATATCAGAGCAGTGGCCGAGCGCGAGCGCTATCAGTTCCTTGTCGAGTCGAGCCTTTTTCAGATCGGCGGCAAACTGTTGCCTGAAGCTGTATTGGGACAGCTTGTCCGCCCAAGTTTTTCCCAGACCTTTGGTTACAGCCCGTCGGAACGCCTCGCGGATGGCTCGTTGGCTTGCGGCTGCCCGGAGCTCGACCGCCCCTCCTGCCTGTTCCACTATTGTGAATAAGACCTGCTCCATTGGAGTGGACGGATCGAAAGTCATCGTCCTGACTTTCTGGCCGTAACCGCTATTCGTTTTCGAGCCGAAGATGGTGGCAATGAGCACGCCTTCGGCTATCCTTAATTGAACTCCCTTCGAAAATTCGTCCGGCCTGCATCCGGTAACCGCCAAAGTTGCAACAAGCGGGCGGTGCTGTTTTGCGAGGGTCGCATATACCCGCTCCTGCCAATCTGGATAGGCCCGGTTGAGCCGTCCGAGATATTGTCGTTTCCCTTTGCGAGGCTTCGAATTGAACGGGACATCGTGTGCCGCGTCGAGATTGTTTCGGTATCGTGTCCGGGCGTAGTCAGCCTTTTGTTCGGCCAGTTTTTGGCAGTCGCGGCGTACAATCTTTTTCAGATGGGCTACTTGATCATCGGCAGCAGTTTGGCCATGTCGGTCCAGCGCTTTGATCTCTTCAAGGGTCATTTCGATGCGGCAGGCAAGGCCGTGTTGGTAGCCCCCCTTGAGGACGTAGTATCTGCCTTGGCTGATGGGGGCGGAGTTGTGGGCGCAGGTTTCGGCATATTCCTGCGGCGTCAGGTTGGAGTCGTCCAGCATGGCGTAGGCGTTTGCGTAATCTTTCGCCGATCGTTTGGAGAGCCGTTTTGATGCGATCCTGATTGCGAGTTGTTTGACCTTCTCTAATTGCATTGAGACGTCCCAGAAAGATTCTATTGATGTCCATTCACCCCCTCTGCCCGCTGTCGCTGGCAGCTCCCCTCAAAGGGGAAGGGGCGGCTTATGGCTTTCCCGAAGCTTGAATCACGTCACCTTTTCGCAGGCTCAAATCTGTCATGATTCAAGCATCGAAATAGCCATAAGCCTATATTCGCGGTAGGCATGCTGAGCCTACCGCGAATAAAAAAACTGCGCGTGATTCATTTGATTCAAGTTCGTTGAGATGAGTCAATTTTCACTCGGTTCTTCGCCGGTCAAGATTTCGGTGATCAATTTGCAGGCTTCCTCAAGTTGATACACGGAGAGGATTCTACCTTCCGCCTCGGCGTTTTTGCCGCAACGCTGCAGAAGGAGGCCTCTTGCAAATTCGCAATCGTCATCAGAGGGCAGAGGCTCCCCAAGGTGGTAGGATGTACCCGACTTGGAAATAATGGTGTCTCCCTCTTGAACGTCGCCATGTGGTATTTGGCTGGTGATGCGAGGGCAAGGATTGTCAACGGCTGAGGGGAAGCTTGTGCAGACCCGTGCAGCCAAAAACGGTTTTTGTGGTTCTGCGTAAAGAACCCGCCAGTGGTGCAAATGTGGCATGTCGTCCTCCTAGAGGGCTGCAGTCAGTTTCGCCTTCACTGTGGAATCATCACCCCGCGAGAGATCGTCAAAAAGCATCCCCAGTGCGATTTCGACAAGATCGGATTTCACAACTGGGATTCCCTCCAGCTTGAGCAAGAGATAACGCTTCTCAAGCCGATCAATGGTCTTTTGAGTCAGGTAGAAACCCGCTTTGCTCTTTTTCTTTATGGTCATATTGGTCTCCATTCTTCTATTCTTCTGTAGTAGAATATGGCTATAGAGAGAATTTGTCAAAGGAGACCAGGGGAAAGGGCTCAGAGTTGAATTGCTACCTGTTTAAGTGCTGCAATTTGTCTTTAAGTGGCCATTGATGTCTTTCCATGGTCTCAACGTGTTGCCCTTGGTGGGGGGAGGTGGTAGTCATTTTTGCCTGTATAGGAAAATGATTTTTGAGTCGGACTCGAGAAGTGGGTTTACTTTGTTGGGCCACTGAGCAGTACTTTTAAGGTGAACAGTTTAACGAGTTACGCTGTTTAGTGGGCCAAGCCCGAGGGCTACGCGGGTTTTGAACTCAGCGGAAAATACTTCTTCTCTTCTTAGGCATCAAAAGCTTCCTTTGGGCTTTTTACGTCCTCCTTAAGCCATGATCCAGTTTCTTAAACCCACTTCTGTGAATAGATAATTCATTTGGTATCAATATGTAACCATTGATTTGAAGTGACAGTGAAGCATGAATTATTGGGGAAAGTCATACTCTGATGGTCGTTGGCACGAATTGAGGAATCATTGCCTTGATGTTGCTGCAACGTTTGAAGCCTTTCTGACAGCGAATCCGTTGTTGGTGAATACGATTGAAACCCTATCGCCTTGTGCGAGGATGGATATTCAGCGCTTGTTGGTATTTTTTGCAAGTGTCCATGATATCGGTAAGTTTTCGCTTTCTTTTCAAAATCTTGTGCCGGAGCTTGCTCGGAAATTGGGGCACGATTCATCCACTAGGTATGAACATCACACAGTGCTGGGCCTGAACGTCTGGCCGACGCTTCCCGCTGTTCAAGAGAGTGCTTTGCTCAACTCGTATGTTTGTTCGCTGTCCTTTTTCTCGCCGCTCTGGTCAGTGCCGGTTTCTCCCTGCTGGTTGTCGCCGGGCTGATCGTCACCGGTCCCCTGCTCTTCACCCGGTTCTTGTTCCTTGCCATCACCTTTGTCGGTTCCGCCAAAGCCGACAGAACCAGACACAGCGGCATTGAAGCTTTCGCTGGTGTCGGAATCGTGGATGTCCTTGTAGGTCAGGGTCTCGGTGTTCAGGACCAGGTTGTCATTCTCGGCGGCGATGATGGCACCTTCCACATGGGTGTTCTTGCCCGTGTAGATGTCCACCTTTTCCTTGCCGATGATGGAGGTCTGCTGATCGACCCATTTGGATTCGGACTTGTTCTCACCGTAGCCGACGTTGGCGCTAACGTTCACGCCCATGCCGACAGTGGCGGAGCCGCCAACACTGTAATTGTTACCCTTGGCAGAGGCAGTATCCTGCACGCTGCGCACGACAAGGTTTTCGCCCACATTCATGGCGACTTCCTTGCCGCTGAGATTGGCTCCCTCAATGGTGGTGTCCTTGCCGGATTCCACGGTCAGGATTTCGCCTGCGGTCACTTCGCCGTTGTCGTTGGTCTCGGCCTCGGAGTCGTTCTCCGAGCCGCCAAGTGAGGCAGAAACCGTGACGCCTGCGGACATACCTCCCGCGCCGATGGAACCGCCGATGCCGCCCCTGGCATCCTCGTTGGTGGTGCTGGAGGATGATTCGTAGGTGTTCTTGGCTGAATAAATGTTGACGTCTTCACCGGCCTTGAGGGTGATATTTCGTCCGGCTGGCCGGGGTAAAAGGCGTACAGGGCTATAGCGGAAAGAATTAGGATGGAACGATCTCGTAAGCAGGAATTCAGAAAGATGTTGCTCGCGTTCTCAATGGGAGGAGAATTGGCATGAATCACTTCATGTGTCCGATTTGATGTAAACTGCAGCACAAAATAAAACGGCCCGCCGAAGCGGGTCGCCTGTATATTCGTCTGGGGAATTAAGTTTGGTGTCCATCTATTTCAATTCAAATACTGGGACAAAGATAAAATAAGGCTCGAAGCCTCTTGGGTGCCTATACGTACTTATATATTCGATTGTTTTCGCAATGCTTCTAGATATATAATTGTTAAATGATTCGTTTGTATTCACCTCACAATACCAATTATCATGAGCTGGCTCAGGCTCATGGTCTAATAGTTCGTAGACATCGCCACCAGCTATAGCTATTCCATTATTTTTACATTCATTGGCGACAAATAAAGCATCCTCTCGACTTAAGAGCCAATTGTTAATCCCATACTCATGAATAGGTATTCCGCGCTTGAGGAGGTTTATATAAATATCTGGCCAAGTTGTGTCATATTTTTCAGAGAAGAATGACATAGGCTCCCCCATTATTTATTCCATTCTTTTATTTGTCTAAACAGTCTGTGGTTAATATTACCATTTGCTTCTTTCATGAATTCAAAAACACCCTTTTTGCCAAGATACTCTCCTGGAATTTCAAGCTGCAATCTTTCAATTCCATCTCCTCCTTTTATTTTTCTAACTATCCCCATATCTTGATGGTTCTTAACTATTTCCGGGAATTGATGAAATGGATCTCTGTGTACAAATGCGTTCATTTGGTTTTGCACTTTTGAAGTGTATTGAGTACCCGCAAAAAAGTCACCAGCATTGGAGACTACATCATCGCCATATTTTTTTGCAAGTTCAAAGACGTATCTCTTGCTATTATGGACAAGCCCTTCAGCAATCTCTTTGCCAAGCTTATACGAAGCCTTAGTCATTTTACTAAGCTTAGACCCGGCCTTGAAGACTCCAACTCCTCCTGTATAGGCTGCAGCGCCAACCTCTACAGCGTCAGGAACCAAACCGCCAAGGGTAAAATAAGCTCCATAGTAATCCTTATCTTCAAGCTGTTTTTGATAAAGATTCCACTTCTCTTCCACCCGCTTGACCAAGGCTTCCCCTACTTTCAGAGGATGCGTAATCGCATAGGCGACGGAATCTCCTACAGCAAGTGCGGTCTTATTTGCTCTTTCCCATTGATCTTTGCATCCTTTGTAACCTGTTTGCTCATAAACAATTGCTCCAGAGAGATCATAAATAGTATCTGTGATATCCTTTGATGTGTCAGAAAAACTAGACATTATTCCCATATAAAGTCCACCAAGAGACATCCCTACTACATTTGCATCTTCTTGATAAACGATATTATCTCCTTCTATAGAAATGCTTGCATATGATTTTTCTAACGACATATTATGTAGAACAGCTTGGTATTCTTCAGGGCTTACCTCTTCACCATTTCTTTCTCTTTCTTTCAGTTTATCCAACTCAAGAAAAATATTGACGGCCTCGGCTGTTTCAGCTGACTTCATGATGGCTTCATCTTTCTTGATGCCTTCATTCATCAAGCGCTGAATCATTTCAGTCTGATTTTCAAGCTGGTCGCGTTCTTTCTTGGCGTTTTCAGGAAGAGCCTCTTTGATTTTATCAACGATTTTTTCAAACTGTTCGACCAACTTTTCAGCATTTTCCTGCAGCGCTTTGCCGCCGCTGGCAATATCCTTAATAGTCGCCGGGTCAACATAGACCTTGACCACGGTCTCGCTATCTTTGGTGATCTCCTGTGCCTTGGCGAGGTCGCGGTTCAGGCCTTCCAGTCCGGCGTCCGGGTCGGAGCGGATGATGATGGTGCCCTTGCCGATGGTGGCGCGGTTGATCTGCTCCTTATCCTTGCTGGAGTAATCGCCCGAGGCGGTGCCGGGGATGGTGCTGTCGTCTTTCTTGGTTTGTTCGCTGTCCTTTTTCTCGCCGCTTTGGTCAGTACCGGTTTCTCCCTGCTGGTTGTCGCCGGGCTGATCGTCACCGGTTCCCTGGCCTTCACCCGGTTCCTGTTCCTTGCCATCACCTTTGTCGGTTCCGCCAAAGCCGACAGAACCAGACACAGCGGCATTGAAGCTTTCGCTGGTGTCGGAATCGTGGATGTCCTTGTAGGTCAGGGTCTCGGTGTTCAGGACCAGATTGTCGTTTTCGGCGGCGATGATGGCACCTTCCACATGGGTGTTCTTGCCCGTGTAGATGTCTACCTTTTCCTTGCCGATGATGGAGGTCTGCTGATCGACCCATTTGGATTCGGACTTGTTCTCACCGTAGCCGACGTTGGCGCTAACGTTCACGCCCATACCGACAGTGGCGGAGCCGCCAACACTGTAATTGTTACCCTTGGCAGAGGCAGTATCCTGCACGCTGCGCACAACAAGGTTTTCGCCCACATTCATGGCGACTTCCTTGCCGCTGAGATTGGCTCCCTCAATGGTGGTGTCCTTGCCGGATTCCACGGTCAGGATTTCGCCTGCGGTCACTTCGCCGTTGTCGTTGGTCTCGGCCTCGGAGTCGTTCTCCGAACCGCCAAGTGAGGCAGAAACCGTGACGCCTGCGGACATGCCTCCCGCGCCGATGGAACCGCCGATGCCGCCCCTGGCATCCACGTTGGTGGTGCTGGAGGATGATTCGTAGGTGTTCTTGGCCGAATTGATGTTGACGTCTTCACGGGCCTTGATGGTCACATCCTCATTGGCGACGATGCGGCCGCCGTCCACGGTGATGTCCTTATCCGCCTCGATGGTGACGTTGCGGCCCGCCGAGGTGTTGGAGCCCACGGCGGTCTTTGATTCGCTGCTTTCCTTGCTTTCCGTGTAGGAAGCACCGCCCGTGATGGATGCGGAAACCGTAGTGCCCACGGCAGAGGAAACATCACCATAGGCCTTCATGGCCGCGCTGGCGGCGGTAGCGGCCTTGGCTGCGCTGTTGCCCTTGCCTGCGGTCATGGTCTTGGGCAGGCCCGCCACAGTACGCAGGGCGCCGGTAACGTTCTGCTTGGCGGCAGCCTTGACCCCGACTTCGATCTCCTTGACGTAGGAGTCATGCTTCTCGATGTCGTGTGCGGCCTCGGTCTTGACGTCTCCGCCCGCTTTCAGGGCCACGTCCTGCCCGGCCTCGATGTCGGACGAAACCTGGTTCACGTTCTGCCCGGCGGTGATCGTAACGTCTTCACCTGCGGAGAGCGTGGACTTGGCATTGTAGGAGCCGGAAAACTCCTCTTTCTTTTCCGTGGCCTTGAGCCCGGAGCTGACGCTGATCTCGTCTTCGGTGAACTTGAAGCCGATACCGAGTCCGGCCTGCTTTTCAAACTTCTTGGTCTTCTTTTCATTGCGGCCGGAAAGCACGTTGGCGTCGCGGCCCGCATTGATGATGATATTGCCACCCGCGGACAGGTCGGAACCGACCACCACGGCGTCGTTCTGCGCGGTGACGGTGATGTCCTTGTCGGAAACAACGCTGGAGCCGATGCTGTCCGACTCGTCGTTGCTTTCCATCTTCTCCTTCATGCGGGCGTAGTCCAGACGTCCGTCGCTGGCGAACAAGCCGACTTTCTTGCTTTCCTTCTTCTCGTAGGAGCTGGATTCGTTCTGAGCGGCAACGATATTGACGTTGCCTTCCTCGCTGGTAAGCGTGACTGCTTCCTGACCGTAGATATTGCTGGCCGAAATATTCAGGTCCTGCTTGGCGGTGGCGGTGACCGAACCTGCGGACTCGATGTCGCTGCCCACCTGGGTGGTGCTGCTGGTGCGTTTGGTCTCGGACTTGGAGCTGAACATGCCGGACTTGCTGCTCTGGGAATGACTGAAAGCCTCTTCCTCAGCCGAGGCGATAATGATCTCGCCCGTGGCCTGCATGTCCAAATCGCCTTCGGTACTCACGCGGCTGCCGATGACCGCCAGATCGCCTTCGGCCCTGGTGTCGGAGCCTGCCTTGATATTGGTATTGCCGCCGGATGTAATGACGGAGGCAACGTTGGAACTCTCCCGCTGCTCGAATGTGGAGGACTTCGAACCGCCGAACATGCCGCCTGCGTCGTCCGCATGGCTGTAGAGATCGACTTCATTGGTTGCGGAGGTGATGGAGACGTTTTCTTCGGCTTGCAGATTCACGTCGCCCTGGGCCGCGACTCCGCTGCCGTGGACGATGATGTCCTGCTCAGCCTTGAGTTCCAGATTCCCAGCCACATCGATGGTGCTGCCCTGGCTTGTGCTGATGTTGGTTCGGGAGCTGAAATTGTCACCGTTCATGGAGGCCTTGGTGTGGGTTTCCACTGTAGAAACGGCCACATTGCGACCTGCCTGGATAGAAGCGCCGCTGTCGGACTTCACTCCGGAACCGCTCATCTCGACATCTCGACCAGCCACAATATTCAGGGAGTTTGTCGCTTCAACACTGCCTTTACTGGCAATGATGCGCGAGGATGTCTCCTGAAGCTGGGAATCGTACATGTCCGCAGTGAGGACCACATCGTTTTCGGCCTTGAGTGCAACGTCAGCACCCTTGATGAAGCCGCCCGTATTGGTGATGGTGTCGGTGGCGGTCAGGGCAACTTCCTGGGCCTGAATCGTGCCCCTGTGGTTGAATATGTTTTCCGCGTTGATGACGGTATTGCCTTCAGCCAGTATCAGACCCGAGTTGGAAACATTGGCGGCGTTGATCTCAACATTTTTGCCCGCAATGACCGCCCCGCCCTGGGCAATCCTGCCGACGCTGCCCTGGCCGAGGTAGACTTTGGGGACGAGAACCTTCTGACCCTGGACCTCTTCCTCCACCAGCCAGACAATGTCCTTGTCCAGATCTATTATCTGCTCCTTGGACAGTGCAATGCCCAGGCTGAGGCCCAAGCTTTCCTTGGCGGCCAAAGCGTTCTCCATCAAATGCTTGACCTGCTCGGCATCGCTCTTGATGGAATCTTCAAGAAACCGTCGCCCCGTCCCATCCAGGACCTTTTTTTTCACTTCCTGAACTGTCAGGTAAGGATCAAGGAGCAGCTTTTCCGTCAACCCCTCCTCAGTAGTCCCAATTTGTTCCAGAAGGAATTCCCCGCCGATATACCCAGAGAGGTTTGTCAGAGCCGGGTTTGTTTCAATCAAATACGGATGGTCCGGAGCCGTATTGACGACAGTGAGCCCCGCTGGGAATTCCTTGGTGACGTCTGCAACTTTTTGCTGCTGGGCGGCGGTGTCAGGAGCCTGAAGGACGCCATTGCGTTCCACGATGCCGTTATCAACATGCGCCGCATTGATCGTCACCTTGTTGCCCGCATCAATACTGCCGTAGACATGGTCTATAGCCTTGAGATGGGGAATGGTGCCACCCCCCTTGTATTCGATGTTCGGGGAACGGTGAGAATGGAATGCAGCACGGCCCCAGGTCACGAAGGTGCGTTCATAGACGTCCTGACCCTCGTTGGTGAACGTATTGGTGTCGATGGTTATGTCGCCGGCGGCGGAGCTGATTGTGCTGACGATATTCTGGACGTCATCTCCTTGAATATTGACGTTGCCGCTGGCTGCTATGAGCGAGCCCTTGTCCGCGCCGGTGACGCTGTCGTGGGTCACCCTTTCGGAAAAAATGACACCGTTGGTTTGCCCGTGGGCAGCGATAAAATATTTGTAACCTTGCGCAATTATTTGTTTATATATGGATATGTAATATTTATCTGTTGAATTCAGGAAATTGGGATTTTCAACGCATTTCTGCTCTAACTCCGCGAAATGCGCGCTGAGGTCTTCGCTGGAAATGACGTTCACGGAGGGATCGAGCTTAATGTAGGAGTTGGACATGGGGTATGCAGTCCATCCCGAAGGACCTGCATAGGAGCGTCCAACGTAATGCTGGAAAAGTACATACGTTTTCCAGTTGTCGTCACCGCCCTGGTAAACCCCATCAAGACGGGACAGCTCGGTTGCTCCTTCCACCAGTTGGAAATCGAGGTTGTTGTTTTTCAGATCGTGCGCGCGGATGGCCAGGCTGCTTTCCAGGGATTCGATGGTTGCTGAATCGTTCTGGAGCTTGGTCATCTTTTGGCCGGCGGAAGCGCCTTCCAAGGTCATGTCGCCTTTGGTGAGGATAGCGCCGCGATTGTTGTGCACGGTTCCGGAGACATGGAACGCGCCGGTGCCTCCGGAATAGATGGTGCCGGTATTGACCACCTCGTCCGAGGCGATGGCGAAATGGCTGTCGGCTGCAATGAGATGCTGGTTGTCAAGCTTGCCGCCGGAAATATTGATCGTACCTGCCTTGACCAGGGCCGCGTCAGCCGGGTCGGACTTGGCGATGAGCACGGTGTCCTTGGCGGACAGGGTTGCGGTGTTTGCGGCGGTCACCGTGCCGGTGACGTTCACGGACTCCTCTTGGGAGGCTATGGCCAGGTTGCCGCCGGAGCCGACCTTGTTCTTGATCTCGATCGTACCCTGTGCGGTGATTTGAAGATCTTCGGTGGACTGGGTGATGCCCTCCAGGTTAACGCCCACACCCTTTTCCGTGCCGATGAGGTTGATGCGGCCCGCATACATGCCGCCCAGGGCCGTGGAGTCGATAACCACGGCAGGCAGCGGATCGCCGTTGGGCGCGACCTCGGTGACTTCGCCGGTAGTTGGGTTGTAGTTGCTTTTGCCCGCCACGATCTTGAGGCGGTTAGCGTGGATGTCCGCATTGATCTGAGCAGTGCGGCTGACAATCTCGAAAGCGTCGATGTTCTTTGCGTTGATGCCGTCGCCCTGGATGAGTACGTCCCCGCCCGTGACGCCAAGCATGACGTTGCCGCCGTTGACCGAGGGCACACCGGTGGTGACCGTTGCCCTGGGCGTGCCGATGAATCCGCCGCCGTCAATGGTCACGCCGTTGGGGTTGGCCAGGATGTAATGCCCGCCGCCGAAGACCTCGGTATAGCCCTGGAGCAGGGAGCGATTGGTGCTGGTAACCTCGTTGAGGATGATGGATGCCTTGCGACCGTCCGTGAAATTCGGGTTGTTGGCAACAACGCCGCCAAGCTGGGTCACGCCAGGCATGTTGCTGTTGTTGATGATCACGCCCTGCTTGGCCACGTTGAAGTCCGTGAATTTATTGTGGGAAACACCGCCGCCGTTGGGCTGGACAATGTTGACCACGGGCACGCCGTTTCCGGCTGCGCTCATGGAGGCCTGGTTTGCCGCAGGTGCGCCTGCGTCCACCTGGATGCCACCGGCCAGGGCCGGCGGGCAGAGAATGAGACCGATGAGAACCGCGCAAAGAAGTTGTTCAAATATCTTGTACATGATGAATCTCGTTTAGAACGCGACCTTGAGGGAGGCGTAAAAATCCAAATCTTCGTTTTTGATGTGGGCAGGCGCGTCCAGCGCCTTGGAAACCGTGAAGTCGGCCAGAACATGACCGCCGAAAGTTCGAAAGCCGAGGGCTGCTCCCTGGACCGAGCCTTTTTCGTATTCATCCTTCTCGTCTTCCCAGATGAATCCGGCGTCATAGCCCGCGAACAGCTGTAGGTTGGAGAACAGCGTCTTGGTGATGCTTTCCTGTTCGCCGAGAGGCAGAGTCAGGGCCAGCTCGTTGCGCATGTAGCCGCCTATGTCGCCGCTCAGGCTGTCTTCGTGAAAGCCGCGCACCGTGTAGCGGCTGCCGATGCTGGCTTGTTCAGCGCTGTACAGGGTATCCGGTGACCACTGGCCCCAGAGCTTGGTGCTCCAGCTGAAATTGTGGTTCTCCACCTGAAAGGGACGGTAGAAATCCACGGTCATGGTCAGCTTGTCGAACTCGGACTTGGGATCGGAGAGGTTGAGTTCGTTCCTGTCCCGCTCGGCGCCCAGGATGGGCAGACCCCGACTGTACTGACCGTTCATGGTCAGCACACCGCCCAGCAAGCGCTCTGTATGAGTGGCGGAGATGTTGGCTACGGACAGGACATGGCTGCTTGCATCAAGCTTGACTCCCGCCAGATAGTTGGAGGTGTCGCGCAGGGTGAACCCCATGCCCAGGGAACTTTTGCTGTCCGTGTCGCGATGAAAAACGTAGTCCACATTCAGGTTCGAGGTCGTGGTGGTGCCTTCGCTGGAGAAGCTGGCCGAGGTTCCCTGAAGACGGGTGCGATAATCGAAGTTGCTCCAGCTCCCGGTGAAAGTCCAGTAGCCCACGCCGAAGGAGTAGAAGGCTGACAGGCTCTGGCTGTCCTGGTGCTCGCCCGCGATCATGGACTCGTAGTCCGCATTGTAGTTGACGGTCAGCAGATCGTTGATGTCCAGCAGGTTGTCCTTCTCAAATCCAAGGATGTACTGGAGCTCCCCTGTGGATTCCTGCCCGGAGTTGTCCATGCCGATGGTGGCGCGCCATGTCTTTTCGGTCTGGTTGTCGATGACAACCTTGGTGGTTCCGGTCTCGGAGCCGGGCACCAGGTCCACCTTGGCGTTGTTGGAGGGCAGCCGGTTGAGCTGGTCCAGCCCCTGCTCGATGTCGCGGATGTTCAGGAATTCATCTTGGATGCCCGGAAAGGCCACCATCAGCTTACGCTCGGCGTGGGAGGTTTTTCCCTTAAACTCTATACTCTCCACCTTGCCTTCGATGACCAGCACTTTGAGTACGCCGCCGGCCAGATCCTGCTGGGGGACGGCCGCACGCGTGGTGACGTAACCCTTTTCGATATATTTGTTGGTGATATCCCGAATCAGGTTGTTGATGTCGGTGAGCGTCAGGCATTTGCCCAGGTAGGGAACCTTGAGTTTCGCCTTTTCCGAATCAGACAACAATGTTGCGCCCTGAAGCACAATTTCGCGGACCTCGAAGCAACGTTCATCCGGCGCGCCCTTGGCTTTTTCCAGGGGCTTGATCTGCTCTTCGGACGGCGGTTTTTCCAGGCTCTCGCGGTGCTGACGCAAAAGCTCCTGCCTGCGCTGTTCCTCGCGCTGCTGCAGAATCTGCTGTTGGCGGATGGCCTCCTGGGCGGTAACGGCGGACGCCTGCCCGGGAGTGCAAAGTATGCACGAAAAGGCCAGCGGCACGAACACTGCCGCAGCCTTTTTCAAAAGCTGTCGCATTGTGACCCTTCTTCACAAAATTTTGTATTCGGAGATCTGTGGCCGAATGTCGCTCCCCAGCAGACAGGCACAGATAGCTGGTTCCCACCCCAGCAACGAAGAGGGCTGGTAGTATCCGATTTGAATTATGTCAACGGGGAATGGATACTATAATTCGACGATTGAGTAAGCAGAGGTGTGGAAAAGTTGGTTGTTCCAGCAAGTTGCGCTGTTGAAAAGTTGTCGCAGAAGTGGGTTTAAGAAACTGGACCACAGTTTAAGGTGGACGTAAGAAGCCCGAAGGAGGCTTTTGATGTCCAAGAAAAGGAAAAGATTTACTGCTGAATTCAAGACTCGTGTCGCCCTCGATGCACTGACCGGTGAACTCACGCTTTCCGAGCTGGCCAGCAAGTATGGCGTTCACGCCAACCAGATCTCCCAATGGAAGAAGCCGGCCAAGGAGCAGGTTGCTGCGGGTTTTGCTGGCAAGACTCAGAAGATCCAGCAAAGCGATGAAGCGCTCATAAAAGAGCTTCACGCCAAGATAGGGCAGCTCACCGTGGAAAAGGATTTTTTGCAACAAGCCTTCGCCAAAATCTGAGCTGCAAGCGAAGGCGTGAAATCGTCGACAAAGAGCATCCAGCGCTCAGTGTCCGGCGACAGTGCAGAATTCTCAAGCTGCAACGCTCAACATACTACTACCAGCCGATTGGCGAATCTCCGTACAACTTGGAGTTGATGAAACGCATCGACGAGTTGTTCATGGAGCTGCCATTTTTCGGCTCTCGACAGATGCGCAACATCCTGCAGGATGAGGGGCATCAGGTTGGGCGTGGCCGAGTGCGCCGACTCATGCGCAAGATGGGGTTGATGGCGATTTGCCAAAAGTCGAAGACGAGTCATCCCCATCCACAGCACAAGACGTATCCGTACCTGTTGCGGCATCGAACAATCACGAAGCCCAATCAGCTTTGGTGTGCGGACATTACGTACATTCCGATGAGACGAGGCTTTCTGTACCTCGTGGCAATCATGGACTGGCATAGCCGTGCTGTTCTGTCTTGGCGCTTATCGAATACAATGGACGCCGATTTCTGCGTCTCAGCCTTGGAGGATGCCATGAATCGTTATGGCGTGCCCGAGATCTTTAATACGGATCAGGGTAGCCAGTTTACCAGCTATGAGTTCACAATGGCTCTACGTAATGCCGGCGTTCGCATCTCAATGGATGGCCGTGGGCGTTGGATGGACAACGTAATGATCGAACGGCTTTGGAAGTCGTTAAAATACGAATGCGTCTACCTGAGGGAGTTGGAGACAGGGAGTGATCTGCGAAGAGCTTTGGCCTGGTGGTTTGATTTCTACAACAATCGTCGCCCCCACAAGACCTTTGACGGCAGGAAGCCGATGGAGATATATCAGACGCGACCCAAGCCAGAGGGGGTATCCCCTCTGGCTTGGCCCCGCCAAGCAGCGTAGCTCGTTAAACTGTCCACCTTAAAAACTCTGCTCTGTGGTCTAACAAAGTGGACCCACTTCTGGAGTCGTTTCGCTTGTGATTCGGAGAAAAACATGTCGCGTGTTATGCGGTAGTTTTTCATGAATATATTATATCAGAAATTCAAAAAAGTCAATGATTTGAAGTTTTTTTTCGTTTGAGTTGGCGAAATTAAGTTTGAGGCTCTATTGGGTTTTGACTGGTTTTAAGATTTCATACAAAATCTTAAAAACATGGAATGAACCTTGTCGACAGATGGTGTAAGCCGTGAGGATGGAGCCTATGCCGTATTATTTATGGTCTAAGACTGAGAGAAAATTTCCCTGTGTCTCTACTTTTTCGAATAGAGGTTTAACGCTGAGTTTTGCGAGTTCAGTTCCAGACAGAGGTGGAGAGATGGTGATTCCCTTAAACTTCAAGACCCTTTTTACCCTCCACTGAGGCTGCGCGGAATCGTCTTTAATCATCTGCACTTCGATGAGATCATCTACCGCAGGCTTGAGATTGTTGACTATGGCGTATTGTCTGAACTTTTGGTCATCAATTTCAAAGGTTCTTTCTGCGTGATTCTTTTTGTCTCCTAAAAGATGACCTGTCCATCCACGTCTGCTGGTCACTTTTATACTGACAGGGGATATTACCTTGATCTCACCTTGGTAGAATCCAACCTCAGCTTCGATTTCATCTTCATCAGAATGGTCGTAAATATATTCTGGGAAAGTAGGGCGATCGATGATTCGATTCCCATCTAAGGATATTTTTGCAATGGTTTCGTCTTCTTCGATGGCTATAAATATTCTGTTTTTACCCTTTTGAAGTCTTCTTCTTTGGCGTTTGTGCTCAACGTTGGGGCTGAGTGGGATCTTCGGTGCTTTTTGATCCAGGTAGAGACTAATAAGAGTTGAGATGTAGTTTATGGCAGGAATCTCTTTCATCCCTATTCCTGTCTGTTGTCCTAGAAAGTCAAAGAGTTCAGCAATATCTCTCCCGATCAATTCTTTGCAGATGGAGTTGATAAAGGTTGGTGCGGCTATGCCTCTAAACGTGGCAAACGTAACCGCTGCGACTACAACAAAGTCCGCTTCAAAACAACCATCCTTTGGTGGACACAGATATATTTCGGCGCGCCCCCCTTCTGGGAGAACTCCGTCAAATATTACGTCAGAAATGTCTTGAATCCCATTGGCAACCTCAGAAAGTGTTTTCGCTGAGATCATATTATTGGGAACGTCAAAATGGATTTCTAAATGTTCCTGTGGTCGAGCTTCAAGAGGGTTGTCTCGTAGCTTACTTAGAATGGCTTCAAGGGACCTGTCGTAGCTTTGCTGGCGTTTCATGGTATCCTTTGGCTAATATTCGTTGTCGATATACTCCTTCGTTTATAAAATGCCAAGGTGACGAGATGAAATAGTGAGGTTGGGTGGTAACTAGCAGGTGAGTCTAAGGTGCAAGAAGCGCATTCGCGATTGGGACAGCTGATACGTAATTGTGATATGGGGTTAAAAACAACAGGAGCTGACAATGGTCTTGACCGAAGCGTATTGCGAGAAGCAAATGCAAACATCCATTGAAGGGTTGTTTGAGAACTATAAAATGATGATCTCACGTCAATTGGAACGTGTGAATTTGTCGATTTCTGAATTATTAGAATTGTTTGAAGAGGATGAATACCGTTTTACTCTTAAAGCTCATAGCTTGATTGAGCATTTTATTGGGAGTTTGGCTCAGGTAAATGGAGTAGACAAAACGATTAAGAATTTCCCAAATTCAGGCATGAAAGTTAGGCTGGATGCCTTGCTGAAGGCTAAGGTGATACCGCAGCTAGGATACGATTTTATTCGATCTTTATCCTTTATTCGGAATAAATATGCTCATGATCCGCGGTTTATGAATAGCTCGGTTGTCCAATGTATAAATGCGCTTGATGTTGAAGCCAAGAAACAGCTTATGTCAGCGGTTATTGGCCTTATTTTGATAATTTACCCAGTGAGGTCATTTGATGAAGTTCGAAAAGAAATAATGGAACTAGACGAATCTGAAAAGCCTGAATATTTCGAGGTGCAAGAATTTGATGTAATATATTTCAAAGGAGTTGTTGTCCTTTCGATCTACGCTTTGGTTGTGTTTAGTAGCCCTAAAGAGGAGCAAGATGCTTCAATCTCTTTGTGGCTTGAGCTTGCCCAGGTTACAATCAGCTTCATGGAAACCTTCTCGATGTCTACATTTGGGATTTCTTATTCTCAATTGGAAGCCTCAATGCCTGAACCAAGCTAGGAGCTGTTGTGGCAAATTACTCGAAATGGGATACCTCTTTCGACTGCCGCGTTTATTTCATTCCCCCTAATACATTGACTTTTAGCCTTGGCTGGGTATAGCAAATTCTATGTTGCATAGAGTCCCTTTTCTCTATGGCAAATCATACCTTGCTCCACTGAAAATGCAGTTACGCTTGTCAGGCCGAACAGGAATGTTGACGTATGAGTAGATCTGAAGCCCAAACACGTGCAGAACTAATAGATAAACAGCTTGAATTTGCTGGTTGGAATGTCAATGACCCAACTCAAGTCGTTGAGGAATTCGACATTCTGGTAGATTTGCCTGATGGGGTGGAAAAGCCGCGCACTCAATACGAAGGCCATCAATTCAGCGACTATGTCCTGCTCGGAAAAGACAGAAAGCCTTTAGCCGTTGTCGAGGCAAAAAAGTCAAGCAAAGATGCAGCTCTAGGGCGAGAGCAAGCCAAGCAATATTGCTATAACATCCAGAAGCAACTGGGTGGTGAGCTGCCATTTTGTTTCTATGCCAATGGCCACGAGATCTACTTTTGGGACCTGGACAACTATCCGCCCCGCAAGGTTGTAGGCTTCCCAACGCGAGATGACTTGGAGCGGTTTCAGTACATCCGGCGCAATCGTAAGCCTCTGACCCAAGAGCTCATCAATACCGGCATTGCTGGTCGAGATTATCAAATCCGGGCCATACGTGCCGTTCTCGAAGGCATCGAACAGAAAAAACGTGACTTCCTGCTGGTGATGGCTACCGGTACCGGCAAGACTCGAACCTGCATCGCGACGATTGATGCCCTCATGCGTGCCGGACACGCTGAAAAGGTGCTGTTCCTAGTTGACCGTATTGCTTTGCGTGAGCAGGCATTGGCCGCCTTTAAGGAACACCTGCCTCACGAGCCACGCTGGCCCAACGTTGGCGAAAAGCTACTCGCCAAAGACCGTCGTATCTATATTTCGACCTACCCAACAATGCTCAACATTATTCGGGACGAGTCGCAGAACCTATCACCGCACTTCTTTGATTTCATAGTGGTCGATGAAAGCCACCGCTCCATTTACAACACCTATAAAGAGGTGTTGGACTTCTTCAAGACGATCACCCTGGGCCTGACGGCCACGCCCACAGACATCATTGACCACAACACCTTTCAGCTCTTCCATTGCGAAGATGGTCTTCCCACTTTTGCCTACACTTTTGAAGAGGCAGTTAACAGCGTGCCGCCCTATCTGAGCAGCTTTCAGGTAATGAAAATCCAGACCCGTTTCCAGATGGAAGGCATAAGCAAGCGCACAATCTCGCTGGAGGATCAGAAAAAGCTGCTGCTGGAGGGCAAGGAAGTCGAAGAAATCAACTTCGAGGGATCACAACTGGAAAAGCAGGTGATCAACAAAGGGACCAACACCCTTATCGTCAGGGAATTCATGGAGGAGTGCATCAAAGACCACAACGGTGTGCTGCCCGGCAAGACCATTTTCTTTTGCTCTTCCAAGGCCCATGCCCGACGGATGGAAGAGATTTTCGACAAGCTTTACCCCCAGTATAAAGGCGAGTTGGCCAAGGTTCTGGTTTCCGATGACCCCCGTGTCTACGGCAAGGGCGGACTGCTTGATCAGTTCACCAACAGCGATATGCCTCGGGTCGCAATCAGCGTCGACATGTTGGACACCGGTATCGACGTTCGCGAAATAGTCAATCTTGTCTTTGCCAAGCCGGTGTACTCCTACACCAAGTTCTGGCAGATGATCGGGCGTGGAACCCGTCTCCTAGAAACCAGCAAGCCCAAGCCTTGGTGTCTGGAAAAGGATGTGTTCCTGATTCTCGATTGCTGGGACAACTTCGAATATTTCAAATTGCAGCCAAAGGGCAAGGAGCTCAAGCCCCAACTGCCCCTGCCAGTGCGGCTTGTCGGGTTGCGTATTGATAAGATTGAAAAAGCCCTCGACCTGGCGCAGGAGCAGATCGCCAAACGCGAAATAGCCAAGCTGCGATTTCAGATCAGCCAGTTGCCGCAAAATTCAGTCGTCATCAAGGAGGCGGCGGTCTCTCTGGACAGGGTAGATGAAGGAAACTTCTGGGTAACCCTAAGCCACCAGAGATTGGAATTCCTGCGCTCCGAGATCAAGCCGCTCTTCCGCACCGTTTCCGAGGCCGACTTCAAGGCCATGCGCTTTGAGCGGGATGTTCTGGAGTATTCACTCGCCAGGCTCAGCGACGAAAAGGAAAAGGCTGAAACTCTCAAGGAGGGGCTTGTCGAGCAGATCAGCGAACTGCCGCTTTCCGTCAACTTCGTCAAAGCAGAAGAACAGTTGATTCGCGCTGCCCAGACAAACCATTATTGGTCCGTAAGTGATGTCAACGCACTGGAAGATGCTCTTGACGAGTTGAACACCCGCCTCGGCCCGTTGATGAAGTTCCGGGAGTTGCAGACTGGCCCGGGCCCGGTACACCTCGACCTGACCGACGTGCTACACAACAAAGAACGGGTCGAGTTCGGCCCACAGCACGAATCGGTCAGCATCAGCCGCTACCGGGAAATGGTCGAGGCGATGATTGCCGAACTGACTGCACACAATCCCATATTGCAAAAAATCAAAAATGGAGAAGATGTTTCACCGATAGAGGCTGCCGATTTGGCAGACATGCTCCATGCCGAACATCCGCACATTACCGAAGACCTCTTGCGCCAGGTCTACAAGAATCGCAAAGCACACTTCATCCAGTTCATCCGCCATATTCTTGGAATAGAGGTTCTCAGAAGCTTCCCTGAGACGGTTAGCGAGGCTTTTGATCAGTTCATCGGTCAGCACAGCAACCTTTCTAGCCGTCAATTGGAATTCCTGAACCTGCTCAAGGGGTTTATCATCGAACGAGAGAAGGTCGAAAAAAGAGACCTCATCAATGCTCCCTTTACGGTGATCCATCCGCAAGGTATTCGTGGTGTCTTCAGCCCTGCGGAAATTAGCGAGATACTGCAACTCACCGAACGCTTGGCGGCCTAGGAAGAGCGACAACACACAAGGAATCATTAAGTGCTTCAAAATAATCCCGAACTCAAAAGCAAGATCGGCCAGCTCTGGAACAAGTTCTGGGCTGGTGGCATTTCCAACCCGCTCACTGCTATAGAACAGATTACCTATCTGCTGTTCATGAAGCGGCTCGACGAGTTGGACCAGAAGAAACAGGCCGATGCCGAGTGGACCGGTGAGCCCTATACGTCAAAATTTGATGGGCTGTGGATTCCTCCTGGATTCCGAGGCAAAGAAGACGAAGAATATCACGCTGTCGACAGATACACACTGCGCTGGCGCGAGTTCAAGCATATGCAGGCCGAGGAGATGCTCCAGCACGTCCAGACTAGGGTCTTTCCCTTCCTCCAGGATATGAACGGGGCAACGTCCAACTTCACCCGCCACATGAAAAATGCTGTCTTCATCATCCCCAAGCCAGCCCTGCTGGTGGAGGCGGTGAAGACCATCGACGAGATCTTCGAGATTATGGAGCATGACTCGCAAGAGAAGGGGCAGGCATTTCAGGACATCCAGGGCGATGTCTACGAAATGCTTCTTTCCGAGATCGCCACGGCAGGCAAGAACGGCCAGTTCCGTACACCACGCCACATCATCAAGCTGATGGCCGATTTGGTGCGTCCGCAACTGGGCCATCGCATCGCCGACCCGGCCTGTGGTTCCGGCGGCTTCCTGCTCGGGGCCTACCAGTATATCGTCACGGAGTTGGCGAAAAAGGCCGGGGCCAAGGACCTACGGCCCGACGAGGACGGCTTTGTCCGAACCTCGGTGGCCGCGGGGTACACCGAAAAGGCCCAGGCCATCCTGCAAGCCTCGCTCTTCGGCTACGACATCGACAGCACCATGGTGCGCTTGGGGTTGATGAACCTGATGATGCACGGCATCGACGAGCCGAACATCGACTACAAGGACACCCTCTCCAAGAGTTACAGCGAGGAAGCCGCATACGACATTGTCATGGCCAACCCACCCTTTACCGGTAGCATCGACAAGGGCGACATCAACGAGAACCTCACGGTGGCCACCACCAAGACCGAGCTGCTCTTTGTCGAGAATATCTACCGCCTGCTGAAAAAAGGCGGCACTGCCTGCGTCATTGTCCCCCAAGGAGTGTTGTTCGGCTCGGGCAAGGCCTTCAAGGCCCTGCGTGAGACATTGGTGAACCGTTGCGATCTTAAAGCCGTTATCACTATGCCCAGCGGAGTGTTCAAGCCCTACGCCGGGGTCTCCACAGCCATCCTGCTCTTCACCAAGGTCTGGGGGCCGAAGGAGAAGGTAACGAAAGCGGCCACGGAGCATGTCTGGTTCTACGAGATGCAAGCCGACGGCTACTCCCTGGATGATAAGCGCAGCAAGCTGGAAGGCTATGGAGATTTGTTGGATATCGTGGACAAATACCATGAACGAGCCCCAGAGGTCGACATCGATCGCAAGCAACAATTTTTTGTGGTGCCTCATGCCGATATTAAGGCAGAAGACTATGATTTGTCCTTTTCTCGCTACAAGGAGGAGGAGTTTGAAGAGGTGGAATACGAAGCTCCTGGGGTTATTCTATCGCGCTTGTTGGAGGAGGAAGTGGGGGAAATGGGAGATGCCGAGCTGGCTAGGATGCAAGGCGGGATCGTGCGGGAACTATTGGAGCTGAGGAAGATGGTTAGATGAGTTATCCCGAAGTCCCTTTTGGTAAATTGGCACATGATAAAGGTGCTCTGATCGATGGGCCATTCGGATCAAATTTGAAAGCATCTGAGTATGTTGATTCCGGCGTGCCCATTATTCGACTGCAAAACATTAAACCAAATGAGTATTTTCCTAAGGATATTAAGTATATTTCCAGGTCAAAAGCGAAGACTCTGTCACGACATAGCTATAAGGCAGGCGATGTCGTTATAGCAAAGCTTGGGGCTGTTGGGACAGCATGCATAGTGCCAGTTCACTGTGAAGATGGAGTTATTGTTGCAGATGTTGTTAGATTTAGAAGTGACCAGAGCAAGATTAGCCATAGCTATCTTTCCTTTTTTTTGAATTCTTCTGAAGGTCAAAAACGTGTTAAACAATTCAGTAAAGGTACGACTCGACTACGTACAAACTTAACTGATCTCAAAAAAGTTCAAATCCCCCTCCCTCCGCTCGACGACCAAAAGCGCATTGCCTATCTGCTCGGCAAGGTGGAAGGGCTGATCGCTCGACGCAAACAACACCTGCAACAACTCGACAATCTGCTCAAAAGCGTTTTTCTGGAGATGTTCTCCCCGCATTCGCCGGGCTATGAGGCTTGGCCCCTAGTTGAGATAAAAAACCTTGCAGCAAAACATAAAGGTGCGATGCGCACAGGCCCTTTTGGGTCGAACCTGCTGCACAGCGAGTTCTCCACTGAAGGTGATGTGGCGGTACTAGGCATTGATAATGCGGTACAAAATCATTTCGCATGGGGAGAACGAAGATTTATTTCAAAGGAAAAATATAAGGAACTTCAGAATTATAGAATCTTTCCTGGCGATGTGATCGTCACCATCATGGGAACAATCGGCCGCTCCGCAGTTATCCCTGATGACATTCCTGTGGCCATTAACACTAAGCACTTAGCGGCGATAACGTTAAACAAGGAAATCGCCAATCCATTATTCCTTTCCTACTCAATTCATTCAAGCCCATACATTCTTAACCAGTTTAGAAGCAAGAATCGCGGAGCGATTATGAACGGCCTGAATCTGGGTATTATTAAAGAGACCAAACTCAAACGTCCTCCGATCGATTTGCAAAATCAGTTTGCAGCGATTCACACCAGAGTTGATGAGGTCAAATCTCGCTACCAGCAAAGCTTGGCCGATTTGGAAAATCTCTATGGAGCACTGAGCCAGAAGGCGTTCAAGGGCACGCTGGATTTGTCTCGAATTGCTCTGCCCGATGAGCAACAAGATGGTATGGCCGAAGAATATCAACCTCAGGAGATACATGAAGTCAATCCAGCTCTTGGGTCTCTGGAACTATCGACTCCTGACATTGAAGCATTACTGGACTTGGCGACGCCCGATGGGCGCAAGCGGATCATTGAGCAGTGGTTAAAAGAATGCACCGGGCAAATGAGGGTTGGTGAGACTTTTTCTGCTCAACTGTTTCTGGAGAAAGTTCTGAACAAGATGATTGAGTTGGATCATGATGGGTTGTTTGAAGATTGGGGACGAGATGGGGAGCCCAAGGTAACTGTTGCAGACTATGACAACCTTAAGGACATGATTTTTAAACTGGTAGAAAACGGTACCCTAATTCAGGCCTTCGCTACTGGAATCAACTCATTGCAAGTGGCTCCCGCCTAAAGTTGAATGCCATGAAGCTAATTCACATCAAGCTCACTGACCCCAAAGGATTTCGCAGTCTTCAGCCGGGATTTGAATACCACTTTCGTAGCGGATGGAATTTAGAGGAAGAACAAGGATTCGCTCCGTTTGTCTGTGCGGGGCGCAATGGCAGCGGCAAATCAAACCTTCTGGAACTGCTGGCGGCAATATTCTACCATATGGAGTGCATCTATCTGACAAATAAGCCAGATAGCTTTGTGTATAACGAAGAGACAAACCCAAAGGGGTTCCTGGGGGCGGTTTCAAAGCCAGATGCTTTTGAACTGACATACAGATTTAATCGAATCGACAAGAAATTCTATCCCCCAGCCACCGCTGGAGTAGCTCAGGCTGGCAGAACGTTCGCCGGATCAACAGAATTTCGTGATCGCATCCGTCCATTTGAAATACATATATCCAAAAAGCTCGAGAAACACCCTGTCGTCACACAAACCAATCTCGAAACCAGTGAACAAAAAGAACTGGTTGATGGGCAAGAAATTCGAGAATTCTTGCCGGAATATGTCCTAGGCTATTCTTCCGGAGAAAACGAAATTCTCAGCCTGCCATTTTTTAAGATGCGCTTTATCCAGTTCGATGAATATTGGCAGGGACTGAGAGACCAAAGCGGCTATCCCGGCTACCCCGAGTCCCGAATGGCCTACCTTGATAGCGAGTTCAGTCAGGCCATCATGCTTTGCAACCTGTTGTTTCAGGACGAAAACTCACTGGCTCCATTTAGGGAGGATGTGAAGATAGAACAACTCAAAGAGTTTCGTATTATTCTTCGGGGATTTGTTGATGTGGGCGAAGATAAGATCAATGAGTATACCGCCAGAGCTCCTTACGGTGTTGGAGATAAGGATCAGTATGCTACACACCCGGCAATATTCGTCGAGGAAAAGCATGGATTTAACCAAATTAATTGGTTGCAACTGATAGATTCTGATGACTCGTCCGCAGATAACTTTAATCCAATAGTTACCCGTTTGAAGCTTTGTGCTACTTGCTGGTATAAAGACGAAGACACCGATACCCTCTATCTCGATTATTCCGTAAATGAAGAAACACAGAGAGCATTTCGTAATAATTTCAGCAACGATCCGCTTGAGCTTTTTCAGGCTTTCCGGGTATTGCTGACACTCAATCTCTACTCTGTCAGCAGTTCCCTTAAGGCCGACCTTTATCAATCCAGCAGCCACTATATGGGCGAGACGGTGCCAACGCTGGCCTCGGATGAGCGTATCATGCGCTTCAAGTTCGTCAAATTCAGCAAGACGGACTTGGCCGAGCCTGTCATGCTCAAAGACCTGTCCGATGGCGAGCACCAGTTGTTGCATTCCTTGGGCCTCTGTCTGCTATTCAAGGGCACGCAGAGCCTATTCTTGCTCGACGAGCCAGAGACTCATTTCAACCCCGACTGGCGCGCAAACTTTATATCCAGGCTACATGAATGCTTTAAGGGTGAACAAAACAACCATGAGATGCTAATTACAACTCATACGCCATTCCTGATCTCGGACAGTGGACAAAGTACTGGTGTTCAACAAGAGCGATGGCGTGGTTTCTGTTACCCATCCCGACTACAATACCATGGGCGCGTCCATCAACAAGATCACCATGTCCACCTTCGGCAAACGAGAGACCATAGGCGTCTATGCTCAGTCTATGCTTGATGGCCTCCGCAACCGTTTTGAACAGGGCGAGGACAAAGAGCAGATCATTGCCGAGATCAATCGCCAGCTCGGCGACTCGGTGGAAAAAGTACTGCTTATCAAGACCATCCTCGACAGTATGGAGGAGAAGGGCTGATGCTTTTCCCATATACGTATGTTTCTCACCAGATGGATAAAATGCAGGAGTTCATTAACTTCATTTTTTTTGAAGTTTGGTGCGAAGCACCTAACAGCGGTGCTTTTAGTCTCGAACTGTTTGACGCCAACGCCGAACTCAAAGAAGTGATGGTAGCTTTCCATTACTCAGATTCCTACGGGGCGGAGTTCTTTAGCGGCCACGTTGAACGGATTTATGGTTTATTCGCTGCATTGGATCCTGCACAGATAAATCAGCTCACCCTTTGGTATCGGGCTAATAATAACATTGAAAGAGTTTGTGCAAATGATCCAGCTGTTGATATTGCTCGCTATGCCGATATTGACGCCATACTTCCGGACTTGAGTGCGCAACTGGCTTCATTCTTCAAAGAACTCTATTCACAACGATTTCGTAATGTTGCTGCACTTCGTCAGAAGATCGGCGACATCGACGATCATTACAAAGCATTCATGGGTGTTAACAGGGTCGGTAAATGTCCTTTTTGCGGCATCGCTGACATAAAGGGCATCTACCACTCAACACGAGAAGCCTACGACCATTACCTTCCCAAGGCTCTTTACCCTTTTAACTCTATCAACTTTCATAACCTTGTTCCGGCATGTCATAACTGTAACAGCAGTTATAAAACCAGCAAAGATCCTGCCTATACTCCCAAAGACCCTGCCGGTGAAATACATAGACGAAAAGTTTTCTATCCTTATGCAAATCCCGGACATTGCATTGAATTGACTGTTGATCTGGAAAACTCAGATATCGACCATATTACACCCGAAGAGATACGACTGACATTCGGACCTCTCGCCATTCATGAAGAAATCGAAACTTGGAAAGACGTGTATGGCATTGAAGATCGATACAAGGCTAAATTCTGTGATGGAGATGCCAAGGCTTGGATTGAGCAGATTCGTATTTTGCGTGACCATGGGCTACCCCCGCAAAGTTCGTTGAGTGTCGTACAAGAAGAAACAGAGATCGATCCTTTTGCGAATGCCAATTTCTTAAAAAATGCATTTCTCAAAGGGTGCGAACGAGCAGGGGTCATTGATATCCTGCGGCAGCCATAAGACAGCTAACTGTTATTATTTTAAGATTTCGTATAAAATCATAATTATTATTTGAGAATAGCCAGCCGGTCTTTAGAAGTGGGTCCACTTTGTTAGACCACAGAGCAGCGTTTTTAAGGTGGACAGTTTAACGGGCTACGCTGTTTCGTGGGCCAAGCCCGAGGACTACGCGGGTTTTGAACTCAGCGGAAAATACTTCTTCTCTTCTTAGACATCAAAAGCCTCCTTTGGGCTTTTTACGTCCACATTAAGCCATGATCCAGTTTCTTAAACCCACTTCTGTGCTTGCTCTAGCTCTTCTCTCTACTTTTTCCTGCCAATCTCTCCGCCAACCTCTCCGCCCTCAAATGCGTATACCGTTTCAGCATCTGCAAATTCTTATGCCCGGTGATTTCCGCGATTTCCAGCAAGTCCAGGTCCGTATTCTCAAACAGTCTCGACGTGGCTTCGTGTCTGAGGTCGTGAAACGTCAGTCCCTGGATTCCAGCCGCCTTTGTCGCTCGGCGCATTGCAATGGTGATCGCATTTTCGCTCATGCCAAATACTGAACCCGAAATCTGCCGCGGGAAACTTTTCAATATCTCAATGGCCGCAGGAGAAAGTGGTACTGTTCTTTCTGATTTGTTCTTCGTGTCTCGAAGGTATGCGGTCCTTCGTTTCAAATCGACACAGCTCCATTCGAGATTGGCGATCTCCGAGCGACGCATGGCTGTCTCGATGGCGAATTGGAACACCGGTTTGAAGTTATTGCCGCATGCGGCGAGGAGGCGTTCCTCTTCACTCTTTCCGTCCTTGGACGGCGCTGGTTGCAGGCGTCGTGTCCGCCCCCCTGGCAGCTTTGGCTTCCTCGCGCGCTTTACGGGGTTTACCAAGCTCTCCATTCCCCAGTCGGTTGCAGCGACTTCGAAGAGCCTCGAAAGGATCGCCAGATCAAGGCGGATTGTATTCGGCTTGACGCCGTCGCCTTCTCTTTCCTTGATGAAGTCCGCGATGTCCTTTGTGCGGATCGCCGCCATGAGTTTGCTAGCTATCTCGCGTTTCTGTATGGCCTTGGCTCTTCGCGTTTCATTGGCGGCCATCTTGAGGCGGGGGATGTACTCCTCGATGAAACGGTCGAGGGCTTCTTTCAAGGTTGTGCTTTCGGCTTCCTTGCGGGAGACGAACTGGCCCTTGTTCATCTCTGTTTCGATTTCCTGGACCCACGCGTCGGCGTCAGCTTTGTACTTGAAGGATTTGCTTTGCGTTGGCTGGCCTTTCTTGCGGATGCGGACTTCCCATTTCTGGCCTCGTTTTCGGATGGTCGCCATGGTTGCTCCTTTTCTTGATTCCACTGGAGCAAAATTGGAGCAATCTGTCAAATTGGCATAAGAAAAGGGTCTAGCAGGCTGCTAAACCCTTGATTTTCCTGGAGCCAGAGATCAGAGTTGAACTGACGACCTACTGATTACGAATCAGTTGCTCTACCAACTGAGCTACTCTGGCGAGGACGATTCTTTTATCTGAACTCCATCGGGGCGGTCAAGAGGAAAGTGATTGACGGGCTCCGGCTGTGGGGCGGGGCGAGGGGCTGATGCAAACCCTTGGGGAAATCGGGGATTCTTGTATTTTTTCCTCCGGGTCAGTAGAGTGCCTGGACATGTTCTCTCAACGACCGGAGGATTTTGTGCGCCGACTCATGCTCTTCGTGCTGGTGCTGCTCGTGGCCGCCTGCGATGCGTCCGCTCCCGTGGATACGGATGGCGGGGCTGTCCCGGGCGTGAGCGACACCGTGGTGCGCGTGGGCTCGTCGCTGGCGCTCACCGGCCATGCGGGGTACCTGGGCACCCAGACCCTGCGCGGAGCTATGAGCTGCATCCGGTCCGTGAACGAGGCCGGAGGCGTGCACGGGCGCACCATCGAGGTGGATGCCGTGGACGATTCCTACGACCCGCCCCGGTGCCTGGCCAACACCCAGAATTTCATCATCGGCAACAACGTGTTCGCCCTGTTCAGCTACGTGGGCACTCCAACCACCGTGAAGATCATGCCCATGCTGGAGGAGGCGGGCGTCCCGCTGCTGGGCGTGTTCACCGGCGCCAATGCCCTGCGCGAGCCCTTCAACAAGTACATCATCAACATTCGCGCCTCCTATTACCAGGAGACCGAGGCCGCAGTGCGCCATCTGGTGCAGGACCTGGGCTTCAGCCGGATCGCCGTGTTCTACCAGTTCGACGCCTACGGGTTCGACGGGCTCATCGGCACGGAACTGGGCCTCAAGCGGTTCGGCCTGGAACCGGTGGCGCGCGGCTCCTATATCCGGGGCACGCAGGACGTGGAGGAAGGCCTGGCCAGGATCAAGGCCTCGAAGGCCCAGGCCGTGGTCATGGTCGGCACCTATGACGCCTGCGCCCGATTTATCCGTCGGGCCACTGACGAGGACTTCACCCCCGTTTACTACAACGTCTCCTTTGTGGGGGCCGAGGAGCTGGCCCGCAGGCTGCGCGATCTTCCCCGGGCCCCGGTGGTCATGTCCCAGGTGGTGCCCCCGCCTGTGGCCGAGATCACCAACGAAAGCGCCCTGGACTACGTGCGGCTGCTGGGCCGCTACTATCCGGGCGAGGTCCCCAGTTTCGTAGGCCTGGAGGGCTACCTGAACGCCCGCATCCTGGTGGAGGGTCTCAGGCGCGCGGGCCGGGACCTGACGCGGGAGGGCTTTATCCGGGCCATCGAGTCCATCGCGGACTACCCGCTGGGGCCGGACCTGCATATTTCCTTTGGCCCCCAGGACCATCAGGGCCTGGATCGCGTCTACTTCACGCGTTTGCGGGAGGGGAGGATCGAGCCTCTGAAGGATTGGAAGACCCTCGCGCCTTCGGCCGGCGGGCAGGGGGGCGGCTCGTGAGTCTGTTCCAGCGCATGGTGCGGCGTTTCGAGCGGGCTTCGCTCAAGAACAAGCTGATGCTGTCCATGCTGGTGGGCATCCTGCTGATCTCGGCCACCATCGCCTTTATCGCCCGCTGGATCCTGGTTTCCTCCCTGACCAACGAACTGGAGCAGCGCGGCGCGGCCATTGCCCACTCCGTGGCCGAGCGGGGCGGCAGCTGCATCCTGGACAACGACATCCCCCGGCTTTTGAGTCTCATTTTCGACGAGCGCAGGCTGCACGAGCGTAAGAAGCTGGTTTCCTACATCGTCATCGAGGACCAGCACGGAAAGGTGCTGGCCCATACCATGACCCGCAGGCTGCCCCCGGCCGTGCTGGCCCACGAACTGCCCCAGGATCTCCGCCAGAGCATCCAACTGGTCGACCTGGACGGCGAGGCGGTCTATGACATCGCCGCGGGCATCAACGAGGGCCTGTACCGCATCGGCACCGTGCACGTGGGGCTGAACAAGAGCCATATCGACAGCCTGGTTTCCAAGCTGCGCGTGGCCTTCCTGGGATTCATCTCCGGGGTGGTGGTCATCGCCTTTTTCCTTTCCAACAGGCTTTCCCGCAACATCACCAAGCCCATCCGCGACCTCACGGCCATTGCCGACGAGATCAGCCGGGGCAATTTCGACATCCCCATCGAGGCCAGCGCGCCCGACGACGGCTGGGATTTCTCCGACTGCCCGGCCTATCCCAACAGCGACCTTCCCTGCTGGCATTTCGACCTTTCCCATACGGAACGGCCCGACCGCATGCCCGAGGAATACCGCAACTGCAGGCGGTGCGTGTTCTACAGCAAGCGGGAGGGCGACGAGGTCACCCAGCTCGCGGATTCCTTCCGCAACATGGTCTGGTCCATCCGGCTGTACCGCCACCGGCTGCGCGAGTCCGAGGAAAAATACCGCTCCCTGTTCGATTCCGGGCCGGATCCCATTTTCGTGGTGGATTGCGAAAGCGGCAGGGTCATGGACGCCAACCCCCGGGTCGAGGAGCTCTACGGCTATTCGCGCGACGAGCTCAGGCTCATGTCCTATACCTCGCTCGCGCCGGAGAATTACCAGGAATGCCTGGACCATTTCGACGACGGTGGCGGCTGCATCTATTTCCCCAAGGCCATCCATTACAAGCGCGGGCAGGCTCCCTTTTTCGTGAACATGCACGCCTGCCCCATCTCGTACCGGGGGCGGCACGCCATCATCGTGGCCGTCACGGACATCACCGAGATGATCGAGAAGGACGCCCAGCTCATCCAGGCCGGTAAGATGAAATCCCTGGGCGAGATGTCGGCGGGCATCGCCCACGAACTCAACCAGCCGCTGAACGCCATCAAGATGGGCAGCGAATACCTCATGATGGTGGAGGAGACCGGCCAGGACATCCCGGCCCGCCAGCGCCTCGAGGTCGTGGCCGAGATCAGTGCCCAGGTGGATCGCGCCTCGGGCATTATCAACACCCTGCGTTCCTTTGGCCGCCAGGCCGATCTGGTCACGGAAAAGGTGGACATCAACGGCCCGGTTCGGGCCGTGCTCTCCCTGCTGCGCCGCCAGTTCGAGCTGGACAACATCCGTTTCCGGCTGGACCTTCCGGAGGGGCTGCCGGCGATCAAGGCCCACGGCAACCGGCTGCAACAGGTGGTCTTCAATCTGGTGACCAATGCCCGCGACGCCATCAACGACGGCAGCGACCCCGGGGACAAGGCCGGCGAACGCGTCATTTTCATCCGGACCCAGGCCTCGGGCGGTTCGGTCCGCCTGGAGGTGGGGGATACCGGGCCGGGCATGACCGAGGAGGTGCGCGGCAAGGTTTTCGAGCCGTTCTTCACCACCAAGGAGGCCGGCCAGGGCATGGGGCTCGGGCTTGCCATCTCCTATGGAATCGTGAAGGATTACGGCGGAGAGGTTCAGATCGAGAGCGAACCGGGCGCGGGCACTGTGTTCCGGCTCGTGTTCCCGGCCGCATAAGGGGAGGCGCGCATGAAGAAGATACTGGTCATAGACGACGAACAACCCACCCTGAAGATGTTCACCCTGCTGCTGGAGGCCATGGGTTTTTCCGTGCTCACTGCCGAGGACGGCCGGGCCGGGGTGGACGTCTTTCGAGACGAGCGCCCGGACATCGTGTTCACGGACATCAAGATGCCGGTCATGGACGGCATCGAGGTGCTCAGGAACATCAAGGAGATCAATCCCCATGCCGAGGTCATCGTCATCACCGGCCACGGCGACATGGAGCTGGCCATCCAGGCCCTGAACCTGGACGCCACGGACTTTATCAACAAGCCCGTGCAGCGCCAGGCCCTGTCCCAGGCCCTGCAGCGCGCCGAGGAGCGGCTGGCCCTTTCGCGCACCGAGCAGACCCAGGTGTCCCTGGAGGAGGAAAAGGACAAGGCCGTCCTGCATCTCCGGGGCAATGTCACCGGCCTGACAGGGACCTTTCTCCAGTCTTCCTTTTCCCGCGCCGCGGCGCTCGGGCATGGCTGCATCGAGCTGCGTTTTGACGAGAACGCCTCCATCAACGGGGCGGGCATCACCACCCTCACCGACCTGCTCGGCGATTTTCGAGAAAAGGGCGGCAGGGTGCTCATCACGGGGCTGTCGGAGAATTTCCGGACCGTGTTCGACATGGTGGGCATTACCCGGCTGGCGGAGTTCGGCGACGGCAGTCACTGACTCGCCCGACAATCAGGCATGAAAAAGCCGACGCGTCCCTGGATGCGTCGGCTTTTTTTCTTGGTGGGAAGCCGTCAGCCTATGTTCGCAACCTGCTTTGAGGCCCAGGAGGATGCCTTGAGATATTGCGTGGCCGCCGTGGTGAAACAGGCCTTGTACTTGGCCAGCAGACCGTTGGCAGTGGACCAGTCCGCCGTTTCCACTGCGTCGAGGATGTCCAGCATGTCGCCCATTTCGCTGTCCCGCTGGCCGCAAAGGGCCTGCTTGACGGCCGCGTCCAGGGGGATGTCCTCCAGCACCATCTTCATGTCGTGGGAGAGCAGGGCGTCCAGCCGCGAGAACAGCCCCAGCAGGAAGAGTTCGTCCCCCGGGCGGGTCAGCACGGGCATGGTCGCGGCCATCTGCTCCAGGAAACGGGCCCGCTGCAGGGCCATGTACGCCAGTTCCTCGCCCTTGGGCGTGGCGTCCAGGTCGTTCATGAGGATGACCATGGACCAGCGGCGGATTTCGTGGAGCCCCAGCAGGGAAACGGCCTGCTGGATGGACTTGATCTGATTGGGCAGGCCGAAGGCGGCCGAGTTGATGTACCGGAGAAGCCGGTAGCTCAGGGAAACGTCCGTGGCGATGACGTCGGCCAGCCGCCCCATGTCGATTTCCGGGGCGTTGAGTTCCCGGAGCAGCTGGAGCTTGGCCATGCCCGAGGCGCCCAGCTTTTGGTCCCCCACGATGAGGGGCCTGGTGAAGAACGGCCCCTGGAAATAGTCGAAGCCCAGGGCCCTGGTGCCCTGGTAGTCCTCCCAGGTCCCGATGTCGGCGGCCAGCAGCGTGCCCGGAAAGTCCTTCATTTTCTGTCGGAAGAGGATGACCTCGCGCGGGGTCAGGCCGTTCAGGGAAAGCCGGATGGTGTCCGCGTGGGTGCGCAGGGATGCAAACATGTCCCGGGGCACGGCGTTGTCCAGGACGACCTGGGAGCCGTGTCCCTTGATGCTGCCGACGGCCCGGGCCGGTGCTTCTCCGTCGGAGGCCGGGGTGGTCAGGGCCACGGCATGGGTTCCATTGAAGCCGAGGCCCTCGCTACATTCCCGGAGGGCGTCGCAGCTCATGGACACCATGGTCCATGTCTTTTTCAGCGGATTTTCGTAGGCGCTGCCCCCGTCGTTCACGACCTGGCGCAGCAGGGCCGGGGTGGCGGCGTTCGGCGAAAGGTCCGCAGCCTCCCCGCGGTACAGCAGTTCGTGGGCCCAGACATTGGCCGACCTGTCGAATATCGGTTGGCGGACAATGAACAGCGGGGCCTGAACCGGTGTTTCCTGTTGTTCGGTTGTCATGGCGTTCCCCTCTTTGCTCCCCTTCTCGTTTGAGCGTTTCGGGATGGCCGATGCTGCCATTCCTACCGGGGAAGAATGGGAAGCGCCATTATATACTGCGCGAAACCCGGCCCGGCGGGACTCTCCCCGAGCGGAGGATATCAACTTGTGTTATAAGGGACATGCGCGCCTTTTTTTGCTACGATTCTCCGTTGTTGGCAGTGGTGTTGTTTGCCGTCATGTCTTATCTCCCGGGAGAATATGCGCCGTTTCATTCCCTTGTCCGGTTACGGAATCCTCATGGCCGTCATGGCCGCAAGCTGGCTGGTCATCCTGGTCCTGGGCGTCACGCTGCTCCTGCTCGGCGGGGCCCGCCCCGGCTGGATGTGGACCGTCGAGGTCGGCGCTTTGCTCATCACCGGGTTGGTGGCGACGCTGCTTTCCCGGTTCATGCTCCGGGAACGGCGCAAGGCCGAGCAGGCGCTTTCCGAAAGCGAGGACCGTTTTTCCTCTCTCACGGCCAACATCCCCGGCATCGTCTTCCGGTGCGTGGCTGCGGACAAGGGCTGGCGGACCCTGCTGCTCAGTGAGGCCGTGGAACAGATCACCGGCCGCACCTCGGGGGAATTCATGCAGACCCGGTCCCGCCCCCTGGCCTCGGTCATTCATCCCGAGGATCAGGGCATGGCCGAGGAACCTTACTGGGGCCAGGCCGTCAAGGGCGAGGACTATTCCCTGGAGTACCGGATCATCCGCAAGGACGGCCGCATCCGATGGCTGCAGGAACGCGGCCGCGGCGTGCTGGATGCGCGGGGCATGTTCAAGTGGATCGACGGGGCCATCTTCGACGTCACCAAGCGCAAGCGGGCCGAGGTGGAGCAACTGGGCCAGATGCGGCTTATGGAGAACCTGAAGCGCGTGGACCAGGCCATCCGGACTTCCCGGGACCTGGAATCCATGATGGCCGAGGTTCTGGAAACCACGCGTTCGATCTTCGGTTCGGACCGCTGTTTTCTGCTCTATCCCTGCGACCCGGATGCCGCCGAGTGGCGCGTGCCCATGGAACGGACCGCCGAGGCATATCCCGGAGCCGGGGAATCCGGCGTCAGCATCCCCATGGCCGAGGACCATGCCGAGGTGTTCCGGCGCTGTCTGGAGTCCGACAGTCCGGTGGCCTTCGGGCCGCACGGGAGCGCGCCCCTGCCCCGATCGCTGGTGGAGCCCTTTTCCCTCCGGTCGCAGCTGGCCTCGGCCATTTATCCCCGCAACGACAAGCCCTGGGTCTTCGGCATGCACCAGTGCTCCAGCCCCAGGATCTGGACCGAGGAGGAGCTGCAGCTGTTCCGGGAGATCGGCCGCCGCCTTTCCGACGGACTCACCAGCCTGCTCACCTCCCGGAGCCTGCGGGAGAGCGAGGGCAAGTTCCGCTCCTTTGTGGAAAACACCATGGTGGGCGTGGCCGTTCTGCAGGACAACCGGTTCCGGTTCGTCAACCAGTCCATGAGCGAGGTCTACGGCCATGATCGGGAGGAACTTCTGCAATGGACGTCCAAGGAGGTTTTCGAAACCATTCACCCGGACGACCGGGCCTTTGTCTATGAGCAGGCCCAGAAAAAGCAGCGCGGCGAAGCCGACGTGGTCAACAACTATGTCTATCGCATTCTCACCAAGGACGGCGAGGTCCGCTGGCTGGAGATTTATTCCAAGACCATCGATTACGAAGGGCGGCCGGGCATTCTCATTTCCCTGCTCAACGTGACCGAAAGGAAACAGGCCCAGGATGAGCTGGCCGAGCTGAACCGGGAGCTGGAAAGCATTGTTGCCGAGCGGACCGGCGACCTGCGCGCCAAGGCCGAGGAACTGGAGGCGGCCAACGAGCGGCTCATGCGCCTGGACGAGATCCGTTCGGCCCTGGTGACCACCGTGGCCCACGACCTGCGCACCCCGCTGACCTCGGTGCTGGGATTCGCCAAGATCATGAAGCGCGACTTCAGCAGGCATTTCGGGCCGTTGACCCGGGGCGACGACCGGCTGGCCCGCAAGGCGGAGCGCATCGTCAACAACCTGGAGATCATCGCCAGCGAAGGGGAACGTTTGAGCAAGCTCATGGACGATTTCCTGGATCTCTCCCGCATCGAGTCGGGACGGGTGGAGTGGGACGACATGTTCGTGGACGTGGCGGTCTGCCTGGAGCGGGCCTTGTTCAACATCGGCGGGCGGCTCTCGGCCAAGCCCGAGGTGAGCGTGGAGATCGACGTGGCCGACAGCCTGCCCAAGCTGTACATGGACCGAGGCCGCCTGGAGCAGGTCTTGACGCATTTGCTGGACAACGCGGTCAAGTTCACGGACCAGGGCATCGTTTTCGCGCGGGTCACGGCCAGGGATCTCATCATGCGCATCGAGGTGGAGGACCCGGGCGTGGGAATCCCGGAAGAGGAGCAGCGGCATATCTTCGATACCTTCCATCAGGTGGGAAGCGGCGACACCCTGCGCGACACGCTCAAGGGGACGGGCCTCGGACTGACCATATCCAAGCGCATCGTCACCCATTACAACGGCGCCATAAGCGTTTTTTCGGAACCCGGCCGGGGTAGCCGGTTCGTGGTCGAGTTGCCCGTGGAACGGTAACGGGCCGGGGAGGCCCGCAACCGGCAAGGAGAGCCCATGTACGTAAGAATCGATGAAGGCGGAAGCCTGCAGGCATTCGAGGAAATGCTCGGCGAACTGCAGTCCCGGGAGGACGTCAATGGAGTCCTGGTTCTTTCCTGCGACGGTAACGCCTTTGAACCGGATGACCTTTCCCCGGTGCTGCAACAGTGCGCCAAACCCGTGTTCGGCGGGCTGTTCCCCGCGGTGCTGCACGGCAGGCGCAAGCTGGAGCGGGGCACTGTCATGGTCGGGATCCCGTGCCGCTGCGAGTACATGATCAAGGAAGATCTGGACGCAAAGGACAATGAGGTCTTTCTCTCATTGATCCGCTGGGCCAAGAGTTTTGATCCGCCGCGAACGCTGATATCTTTTTGCGACGCCCTGTCCGGCGGGGCGGATCGGTTCAGCGAGGCCCTGGCCTCGGTGTTCGGGCTCGATGCCAACTGTATCGGCGGCGGGGCCGGCTCCCTGAACTTCCGGGGCAAGCCGTGCATCATAACCAACAAGGGCCTGCTTCAGGACAGCGCCGTGCTGGTGGCCTCCTCCATGGAAAGCGGTGTCAGCGCACGTCACGGGTGGCATCCGCTGGAAGGGCCGTTCACGGTCACGGATGTTTCCGGGTGCTGGCTTCGGGAGTTGGACGGCAAGCCCGCCTTCGAGGTCTACAGGAAACTGGTGGAGGCCCATTCCGGAATGAAGTTCGGCATGGAATCCTTTTTTGACATGGCCCGGGCCTATCCTTTCGGCATCCCAACCCTTCGGAGCGAACACCTGGTGCGCGATCCACTGGCCATGCGCGAGGACGGCAGCATGCTCCTGGCCGGTGAGGTCAAGGACGGGACGCAGCTGGACCTGCTTACCGGCAACAGGCGTTCCATGCTGCACGCCGCGGAGCGGGCCCATTGGCATGCCCGCCACGACCTCAAACCGGTGAGCGGCGAGAGCATCACCCTGATCATGGACTGCATTTCCCGGGTTCTTTTTCTGGAGGAATCCTTTGACGAGGAGCTGGCGGCCCTGGACGACGGGCTGACCAAATTGGTGGGCGCCTGTTCCATCGGCGAATTCGCCGGGAACGGCAAGGATTACCTGTCGTTCTTCAACAAGAGCGTCGTGGTCGGGATTCTCAAGGGATTCAGTTACTGCTAGCCGGAGGGCGGCCCGCTATTGCCGGTAGCCCGCGGCTTCAAGGACGTCCTGGAGAAACTCATCCTTGCTGTCGATGTCGCCGGCATGGGTGAACACCGTTTCCAGGCGGCCGTTGTCGTATTTTCGCACCAGGGCGTACCACGGCGTCTGCACGTTTCCCACGGCCTTGTGCGCCTTGAAGTCCTGGTCCGTGAACAGGGGGAGGTCGACCGAATACTTGGTCCGGAAGTAATCCACCTCGAACTGCGAATTGCCCGTGCCGATGCCCAGCATCTTGATGCGCCCGGAATAGCCCCGTTCATCCAGATAGTGGAAGATTTCGTTCACGGTCGGCGCCTCGCGCTGGCAGACCGGGCAATACATGCTGATGAATTCCACGAGAACGAATTTTCCGGCCACATCGGAGAACTTGGGCTCCGCGGAGTCGATTCCCAGGTAGTCCTTCTGGGAGGACGGCAGCGTTCCTCTCAGCACAATATCAGGAAACGGTTCCCCGGCCTGGGCGACAACGGCCAAAAACGCCGACAGAATCAGCGTCGCGAACAGCACTTTTTTCATTATTCTCTCCCCTTGCGCCCATCCTACGCCAAAATGGCGGCCGGGAGCAAGAAAACTCCTTGCCGCAGCGATGATTCAAGGAATCTATACCTTCAACAGGGCCGCACCAGCCCGCAAATGCGCCGGGTCAGGAGGGGGAATATATCCTGTTCCCGGTTGTTGAACCGGAATTCCAGTTCCTTGAGGTAAAGCGGGAAGCGCTGGCAGGAGATGCCCCGGAAGCGCTTGATGCGGTGGCGGGCAAAGGCCCAGAAGCCAGAATCCATGACGTCGATGTGCACGGGTGTCCTGTGGCGGCGGATGCAGTCGTAGGGCAGGGCGTTGTTGCCGCAGAGAATGAGGGCGTCGTAGTGCCTGTAGCGTTCCGAATAGATGAGGTTGCCCAGACGCTCCAGCTTGAGCTGGAAATTGAGATGGAAGTGGAACACGGTCTCGGCCCGCAGGCCGGGGACGAGATCGATGAAGGCCCAATCATCCTTGGTCAGAATGCCGTAGACCGGGATGGTTTCCATGCGCATCCTTGTGGGGCCGCCCGTCAGGCGGGAGCCATTGAGAAAGGAGTCCAGCCCGGTCTGGGGTCCCAGCAGCTGGGCCGCGTCCTGTGCGTGGGCCAGGATGGAGAAGCGCACGACCGTGAGGGCCTTGTACACCGTGTTGCAGGACAGGCCGAGCCGTTCGGTGATGCTGTCCACGGATTGTTCTTCCGCAAAGCATCGCAGCAGCTCCAGCCACTGCGAGCAGGACAGGGCTCCATTGTCCAGCCAGCGGCCGCTGAATTCATGGAAGGTGTACTTGCATTCGGCGCAGCGCATCCTGCTGCCCGACAGCGTGTAGATCCTGCGGCAGCCGCAGCGGGGACACAGGGGCGCGCCGTCGGGGCGGCACAGGGAAAGCAGGTAATCGTGGGCTTCGGCTTCGGACGCGTGTTGCCGGTGCGTTTTCATGGTCATGGGAATGGAGCCTTTCCTGTTGTCCGTTGCGGCCTCGGGCGAGGGCTTCCATCCATCATGCCAATGCTTTGCAACTGCCGCAAGGTTTGGCACTGAATTTAATCAATATATTATCAAATCAGATTGTTAGCCGATGATGGTTTTAAGCGGCAGCCCTTTGATCAGGTCAGGCGCAGGGGGCGGAGCAGCAGCACGCCCACTTCGTCGCCCTTGTTGAGCTGGGCGCCGGGGGCCACGACCAGGAAACCGTTGGTCTCGATCATGGCCTGCATGGAGGGCAGATCCCTGCCCATGAGCGGGGTGGCCGTGAGGCGCGTTCCCCTGAGCGCCACCTCGCAGTGCACCAGCCGCACCGGGCCGGGCTTGACCCCGAATCCCTCGGTGAGCTGGGCCGCAACCGCGCCGTCGTAATCCTCCATGCCGCGCAGAAGCTGCAGGGCGGGCAGCACCAGGGTCCGGAAGCAGGTCAGCACGGCCGGGGGCGGGCCGGGCAGCCCGAAAAAGAGGCGTCCGTCCCTTTCTGCCAGGAAGGTATTGCGGCCGGGTAGTATGTCCACCCCGTCGAAGAGCATGGTGAATCCCCCCTCCTTGGCGGCAGCGCGGGCCAGGTCCTTTTCGCTGTTGCCGGTGCCGCCGGTGGTCAGGATCAGGCGCGCCTCGCTGTGTTCGATCTCGTGCATGATCTCGGCCATGGCGTCGGGCAGCACGTGGTAGAGAGTGTCCCCGGCCTGGTTCTCCCGCAACAGGTCGCGCAGCAGCACCGGGTTGTCGGCCGGGAATCCGTCGTCCATGAGCACCACGTCCTCGGGGTCGCGCAGTTCGTTGCCCAGGGCCAGCACCATGCATTCGGGCCGCTTGTATACCTGTACCTCGGGCACGCGGGAGCGGACGGCAGCGGCGCACATCTCCGGGGTCAGGCAGGCTCCTTCACCGGCGATGAGCGTGTCTGCGGCAAGGTCGGCCCCGGGTGCGCGCAAATGCTCTCCCGGTTTGGGGTTGATGCCGATGAGCGCCTTGCCGTCCTTGACCTTGGCGTCCTCGGCCTGCACCACGCAGTCGGCCCCCTTGGGGATCGCCCCGCCCGTGAGGATGCGGGCGGCATGGCCTGGCTTCAGGGCCGGGGGAGTCGCGGTGTCCGCGTAGATGGTCTGGGAGATGGGCAGGGCCACGGGCTTGAAGAAGCTGGCCTCTGCGGCGGTCGCGGCCCTGATGGCGAAGCCGTCGCGGGCCGAGCGGGGGAATTCGGGCACGTCGAAATCCGCATACACGCCTTGCGCGGCCACCAGCCCGGCGGTGATGGCCGGGGGCAGGGAGTGGATTTCGCCCGGGCGGGCGTTCTCGCGTATGATTTCCAGGGCCCGGTCCAGGGAAACGCTCATGCAATCCTCCGTCAGCAGCCGGTGATGCGGCCGGGGCGGGTGTATGCCCGGAAGCCGTTGTTCGTGTCGTTGCCCGTCAGAATGGATTCTGCCCGGTGGGTCATGCCGATGTCTTATGGAAAGAGTACCATTTTTTCGGCGGGGCACAATGATGAATTGTGGCAGCACGGTGCGCTCCTGTAAAGAGGGGACTCTTTGCGCCGCCCGCCCGTTCACATTTCCGGCAATGGCTGGCATGGTGAGCATGGCCTGTCCGGGGCGCGCCTCGCGGGTCGAACGATTCAACCAGAGTACGGTCCTGCACGGTTCGGGGCCACGGAGGGAGCATGGCCGCACCGCCCATCGTCTGCATTGTGGGGAAGAAGAAGTCCGGGAAAACCACGTTCCTGGAAAAGCTGCTCGCGGCCCTTGCCGGGCTGGGCGTGCGCACGGGCACGGTCAAGCATGACATTCACGGGTTCAGCATGGACCATGAGGGCAAGGATACCTGGCGGCACCGCCAGGCGGGAGCCGCGACCGTGTGCATCAGCTCGTCCACCCAGCTTGCGCTGATCAAGACCGTGGAGCGCGAAATGACCCTGCCCGAGCTGGCCGGGACCTTTTTCGCGGACCGGGACATCGTGCTCACCGAGGGCTACTACAATTCGGACCAGCCCAAGATCGAGGTCTTCCGGCCCGAGGCCCATGCCCTGCCCCTGTGTGGCCCGGATGAAGCCTGGACCAGGAAGCTCCTGGCCATGGTCACGGACGCGGACGTGGACGCCGGGGTGCCCTGTTTCGGGCTGGATGACGGGGAGGGCGTGGCCCGCCAGCTCAAGGAGTGGTTCGGCCTATAGTCGTTTCCGGGCCGCTTCCAGTTCTTCCGGGGTATTCACGCTTTCAAAGGAGAGCAGTTCCGGGTCGCCCGGCCGGAGCAGGTCCACGGGCACCTGTTTGAGCCGCACCTTGTCGAAGATGTTCAGGACCTTGTAGTCGTTTGCCGCGAGCTGGGCCTCTATGTGCGGCAGGCAGCGTTTGGAGTAGATGGCGCAGAGCGGCTCCATGTAGCCGTCGTCCTTCAGGGGGATGACCACGTCCGCATCGGGCTCGGCCTGTTGGAGCAGCCGTTGCACCAGCCCGGTTTGCAGGAACGGGGCGTCGCAGGCCGTGACAAAGGTGTGGCTTGCACGGCAGGCGGCCAGCCCGGCCTGGATGCCCGTAAGCGAACTGCGGGCGTCGTAGGTGTCCGGTACGAGGGTCACGCCCGGCAGGTCGAATCCCTCCTGTTTGCGGCAGGAGACAAGTATCTCCTGGAAGAGCGGGCGGCAGGCCTCCAGCAGGCGGTCGATGATGCGGACCCCGCCCACCTCGAGAAAGGCTTTACGAACCCCGCCCATGCGGGTACCCAACCCTCCGGCCAGGATGGTGCATGCGATTTCCAAATCAATCTCCGGTTGATGGCCTGGTGGAATGATTGCTACTATCCGTTCATGTTCCATAGATGGAACCAAAAAACAAGACAGGCCTTTTCGGGCCTGTTTCAGCACCGGAAAGGAGAAGCGATGCAGGCGGTGGCCCTTGTTGGCGGCGAAAAGGAACAGCGCGCGAGACTGTGCGCGCAGGTGGCGGAGAGGCTCAGGCAGGACGGGCTACGCTGTGCCCTGGTCAGCGGCGGCGGAGTGGATACGGAAAGCGGCCCGTTCGAGTCCAGGGCCGAGATCAGCGCCGTGGGCGTGAGCGTGTCCTGGCCCGGGGGCAAGACCCTGGATGATCTAGTGCCGCACCTGGAGGCGGACTTCATCTTTTTCGAGGGCGGCGGCGAACCTCGCATGCCCCGCGTGCTGCTGGATGGGTATGCCGAGGACGATTCCTCCCTGGCCGTGGCCAGCTTCGGTTGCGATGCGCCGGGCGTGCCGCGCATGGGCGACCTGGATTCTCTGGCCGAGCATCTCAAGGCCCGCGCCTTTCTCCTGCCCGGCCTCAACTGCGGGGAGTGCGGGTTCGACAGTTGCGCCTCCCTGGCCGCCGAGATCGTGGCCGGGAACAGGTCCCCGGAGGACTGTGCGTCCCTGAAACCGTCCCTGGCGGTCACGGCCAACGGCGCGCGCATGGCCATGAAACCCTATGTGGAGAACACGTTCCGGGCGGTGGTCGTCGCCATGCTGGAACAGCTCAAGGGGTATGCGCCGGGCAGGGTCGAGATCGAAATCGACACAAAGTAGGGCGTTGAAAACGGCCGATTCGCGGCCTCTTGTTTCAATGGTGCCTTCAGTGTAAGCTCAATCTCTCAAAATCGCTGCTTATACAGACAAAACACAGGCTGTTCAAAAATGTGCGAGTGCAAGGCGCAAGGAAAAGGCAAGACCGACGCGTATGTTACTGATACGCGAGGGCTTGGCTTTTTCGCTGCAACGCCGCAATCGTGCGTTTAGGGACAGCCTGTTTGGAGAACTCAGTGGCCGGAACCGAACATCTGCAATCCTTTTTCTATCCCGACACCGTGGCCGTGGTCGGCGCATCCGCCACCCCCGGCAAGGTGGGGCATACCATTGTCGCCAACATGGTGGAGGCCGGTTTCAAGGGCCGCCTCATTCCGGTGAACCCCAAGGGCGGCGAGATCCTGGACCTGCCCGTGGTCACCGAGGTCACGTCCCTGCCGCGCAACCTGGACCTGGCCGTTGTTTCCGTTCGCCGCGATTTTGTCCTGCCCACCCTGGAAGCCCTGGGCGAGCTGCGCTGCAAGTCCTGCATCGTCATCACCGCCGGGTTCAAGGAAGTGGGCCGGGAGGGCTACCACCTCGAAGAGCGGATCGTCGAGGTCTGCGACAAGTTCGACATGGCCCTGCTGGGTCCCAACTGCCTGGGCATGATCAATACCCCGGCCGGGGTCAACGCCTCCTTTGCGGCCGGGCAGCCCGGCCCCGGGAGCATCGCCTTCTTTTCCCAGTCCGGCGCCCTGTGCGTGGCCATCCTGGACTGGGCCCTGGGCGCGGGCATCGGGTTCTCCAAGTTCGTCAGCCTGGGCAACAAGGCCGTGCTCGACGAGGCCGACATGCTGCACTACCTGAACACGGACGACGAGACCAAGGTCATTCTCGGCTATATCGAGAATGTGGAAAACGGCGGTAAATTTCTGGCCCAGGCCCGCAAGGTCAGCCGCAACAAGCCGGTGATCATGATCAAGTCCGGCACCACGGCGGCCGGGGCCAAGGCGGCCTCGTCCCATACCGGGGCCATTGCCGGTTCGGACCAGGCCTACAGCGCGGCCTTCCACCAGACCGGCGTCATTCGCGTGGGCGACGTGGAAAGCCTGTTCAACCTGGCCCAGGCCTTTTCCGAGCAGCCCCTGCCCAAGGGGCCCGGCCTGGCCATCGTCACCAACTCGGGCGGGCCGGGCATCATCGCTGCGGACACCACCGAGCGCTCCAGCCTGAGCATGGCCAAGTTCACGCCCCGGACCGTGCAGAAGCTTCAGGAACTGCTGCCCAGCTACGCGGCCTTCTACAACCCGGTGGACATCATTGCCGACGCCGATCCCGTGCGCTACCGCAAGACCCTGGACATCGTGGCCGAGGACCCCATGGTGCATGCCGTCATGGTGCTGCTCACCCCTGCGGGCGCGGTGGATATCGAGGGCACGGCCCAGGCGGTCATTGATACGGCCCGCAAGTACGGCAAGCCCGTGTTCGCGGTTTTCATGGGCAAGAAGCGCGTGGCCCCGGCCCGGCAGATGTTCCAGGAAGCGGGCATTCCCTGCTACGCCTTCCCCGAGCCCGCGGTGAAGAGTATCGAGGCCATGTACAATTATGGCCTGTGGCGCAAGCGCCCCGAGGCCGAGTACCCCGAGCGCGAGCGCGACATGGACCGCGTCCGGGACGTCATCGAAGGTGCCTTGCAGCGCGGCGAGAGCGAGGTGGTGGAGTTCCAGGCCCAGGAAGTGCTCCAGGCCTACGGGCTGCCCACGCCCCGGACCCGGCTGGCCCGTTCCAGCGAGGAGGCCGTGGCGGCCGCCGAGGCCATCGGCTATCCCGTGGCGCTCAAGATCGCCTCTCCCCAGATTTCCCACAAGACCGACGTGGACGGCGTGAAGGTCAACCTCAAGGACGCCGGGCAGGTGGCCCTGACCTTCAAGGACATCACGGCCCGGGCTCAGCGCATGCGCCCGGACGCCTATATCGCGGGCTGTCTGGTGCAGGAGATGGCCCCGTCCGATTCGCGCGAGGTCATCATCGGCTTCAAGCGCGACGACCAGTTCGGCCCGTTGCTCATGTTCGGGCTGGGCGGCATCTACGTGGAGATTCTGAAAGACATTTCCTTCCGGCTCGCGCCCCTGTCCCGGGCGGACGCCAAGGGCATCATCCGGGAGATCAAGTCCTACATGCTGCTCAAGGGGCTGCAGGGCGACAAGCCCGTGTGCTTCGAGACCCTGCAGGATATCATCCTGGCCATGTCCCGGTTCGCCGAGGACTTCCCCATGGTGCTGGAGGCCGAGTTCAACCCGGTGCTGGTGAACCATGACCGCGCCGTGGTGGCGGATGTGCGCATGACTCTGGACCCCAAGGCCATGGATTAAAATGTTTTTTGAACGAAATGGTCTTTGATTTCCGTTATAGTCTCTATCGATATTTGATATTTTGATTCAACTGAAGAGCTATTAATTTCGTCCTGAGTATCTGACTTGATTATCAACTTTGTGAAGAATAGTGTTGTAGCCAATTTGTTAGCTTGATAGTTTTCAAATTTTAATACTTTAATTATATGTGTCATATATAATTTGAGTTCATAAAAAATAGAAGACACGTGTTGCGGGCATAGATAGCTATATTTCTTGTCATTGTACTCAAATTCAATAGTTCTGAAGTTATCAAAATCAAAATTATGACTTATTTTCGTTATGTTGTATAAATTATAGTAAGTTGATTTATATTTTACTATTATGTCTTTGATCTTTAATTCTTGCCTACTAACTAAGAAAAGTAAGAATTTTTTAATTTCATTTTCGAGCTTGGTAAAAGGGAAGTGATGGTGATTAAGGATTCCCTGCTTTGAGTGTGTAAATATTAAATTGTATGTTTCATACTTGTTTGAAAATGCTAATTCATCTTTAAATTCAGCTATGTATTTACAGAATTCTTCATAATGTTTGTAATGATTTGAGAAGCTGTTACTTGCCATCATTAAGTCAATCTGTCGTTTGGTTTGATCTGATCTATGGTACGCGGCAATTAACGCACTTGTAGGTATTATTAACGCAAGAACTCCCAATGGTAGTTGGAATTCTTTCAAAAAGGTTCGGTAGCCCTCGGCCGTGAAGTTTAATGAATAGTTTTCATTAATGAGAAGAGTTGTTGTGAGAGTCGCAGCGGTAATTATAATGATTCCGTTCAGAATCCAGAACAGTTTGAGTTGGAAGAGATTGTGATTGTTTTCCGACATTCGCCCTCCGAATAGTTTTTATTCTATTTTAAAGATATCCCGATAAGTATTCAAGGGGTTAGAACCTCTTGGAGTACCCCATGTGTGCAGCAAGGGTGTGCTTTGCCGACGCATGGCAAAAGCAGGGAGGGCCAGTTCACCGGAAAGCAATCACCCGAAGGGTGCAGAAAATAAAAAGGTCGCCCAAGGAGCTGAAAACCCCAGAGCGACCGACTTGCCTCGATTGTTGTTTGCGCATCAGCGCACCGCCTACCCGTCCCCGTTCTCCTCATTCATGAGCCCCAGCACATAACTCATGTTCAACTGCTCGGCCCGGAGCACGTAATCGCCGTCGGCCTGCGAAATGTCGTTTCGCACCAGCTTGCGGCAGTAGGAAGGAATGTTCTCCTGGGTCGTGCCGCCTATCTTTTCCAGCACCTGCTCGGCGGTCATGCCCTCGGGCATCTTCTCCATGAACACCCGGGCCGCCGAGGGGTGGGACACGAAATCCTCGGACCCGGACAGGATCACGCCGTAGAGGAACCGCAGCCTGCCGCCCTGGTGCACGGGGTTGTTGGTCACGATCATGACCACTTCCTCGTGGTGCGTGCTCCCGGTCTCCATGACGAAGTGCAGGTTGGAGCGTACCGGGAATAGCCGTCCCTGGTAGGAGGTCACATGGTCCTTGTCGCGCACGCTGTGGGCCGAGACCCGGATGAAGGGATGGCAGGTGCATTCCACGGAAACGAGGGTCTGGTTGATCTCGGGCACGTTGTTCATGGAATAGTTGTAGAGGATGTAGTGCCCGCCGATCTTGTGGAACAGCCGCTGGGTGTAGTCCGTATCCGTGCGGCCGAACACGTCCAGCTTGACGCTGCCGGACTGGCGCTCCTCGATGCGCTTGAGGAAGATCTCCCGGTCGCGCTCGGCAAGGCCCCGCACGGTGCTGAGCACATCCACGAACCCGTAGAAGTCCTCGTAAAAGTCCTCCATGCGGATGCCCAGGGCGCGGCTGAAGAGCTCCAGCTTGCTCCGGCTCGGACGGTTGCGGCCCGCCTTCCACGATTCCAGGGTCACGGAGGTCAGGTTGCCGCCCAGCTTCATGCGCACCGTGCGCACCACCTCGGGGATGGGCACGGCCATGAGCGCGAACTGCACCTTGCTCTCAAATCTTGAAATATCGTCCAGGCCCCTGTTGGCCATGAATTTCCTCCACCATGCGTTTTCTGCTCATCTATATGATTTTTGCAACATCGCGCAACTTTTTGTTCAAAAACTTTGCAAAAAGTTGCAAGGCAAAATAAGACTTTGAAATAATTATACTTTTTTATTGCACGGCCGTTTTTTTCCTGTATAGTCGATCCCATCTTCTACAAATTTTTTGGGTCCGGAAGGGCCGGATTTACCAAGCCGAAACGGCATACAGCACAACAAACACCAGGAGCATACAATGTCCAACGCACATCTGGCAGAACCGTTCAAGATCAAGATGGTGGAACCCCTGAGGATGATCTCCCGCGAGGAGCGCGTCCAGGCCATTATCCGGGCCGGGTACAACCCCTTCCTGCTCAAGTCCGAAGAGGTCTACATCGACCTGCTGACCGACTCGGGCACGGGCGCCATGAGCGACACCCAGTGGGCGGGCCTGATGCTGGGCGACGAAGCCTACGCGGGCAGCCGCAACTACTACAACCTGGCGGAATCCGTTGAGGAAATCTTCGGCTACAAGTACACCATCCCCACCCACCAGGGCAGGGGAGCCGAGCAGGTGCTCTTCCCGCAGCTGATCAAGCAGGGCCAGTACGTGCTGGGCAACATGCATTTCGACACCACCAAGGCCCACATCGAACTTTCCGGCGGCCGCGCCCGCAACTTCGTCATCGAGGAAGCCTTCGACACCGAGACCTACCATCCGTTCAAGGGCAACTTTGACGTGGAGAAGATGGACGCCTTCATCCGGGAGAAGGGTGCCGAGAACATCGCCTTCATCCTGGTGACCATCACCTGCAACTCCGCCGGCGGCCAGCCCGTCTCCATGCAGAACGTCAGGGACGTGCGGGCCTGCGCCAAGAAGCACGGCGTGCGCATGTTCTTCGACTCGGCCCGCTTTGCCGAAAACGCCTACTTCGTGCAGCAGCGCGAGGAAGGCTACGCGGACAAGTCCGTGCGCGAGATCATCAGGGAGATGTTCTCCTACGGCGAAGGCACCACGGTCAGCGCCAAGAAGGACCCGCTGGTGAACATCGGCGGCCTGCTCTGCTTCAAGGACGACGAGGAACTGTTCAAGGCCTGCCAGGCCATGACCGTGCCCATGGAAGGCTTCCCCACCTACGGCGGCCTTGCCGGACGCGACATGGAATGCCTGGCCCGCGGCCTGCGCGAAGGCACGGAAGAGGACTACCTGGCCTACCGCATCAACCAGGTGAAGTACCTGGGCGACAGGCTGCTGGACGGCGGCGTGCCCATCCAGTACCCCACGGGCGGGCACGCGGTATTCGTCGACGCCAAGCGCATGCTGCCGCATATCCCGGCCGACCAGTTCCCGGCACACGCCCTGGCCAACGAGCTGTACATCGAGGGCGGCGTTCGCGGCGTGGAAATCGGTTCCCTGCTGCTGGGCCGCGACCCCGAAACCGGCAAGCAGCAGGCTTCCCCCATGGAACTGCTGCGCCTGACCATCCCGCGCCGCGTCTATACCTATAACCACATGGACGTGATCGCGGATTCGCTTATCAACATCAAGAACCGCGCCGAGCGGATCACCGGCCTGGACTTCACCTACGAGCCGAAGATCCTGCGCCATTTCACCGCGCGCCTGGAGCCGGTGGCGAACTAGGCACACACAAGGGCATGGCCGAAAACGGCCATGCCCTTTTTTATACCATCCAACGTGGAGGTACTTCATGAGTCAAGAAAACAGAGACCAGTGGTTGTCGCGAAAAGGGTTCATTTTCGCGTCCGTGGGAGCCGCCATCGGCCTCGGCAACCTCTGGAGATTCCCGTTCCAGGCCTATAACAACGGCGGGGGCGCATTTCTCCTGCCCTATTTCTTCGCCCTGCTCACAGCGGGTATCCCGCTCATGATCCTGGAATACGGATTCGGGAGCCGCATGCGCGGGGGCGCGGCATGGTCCTTTTCCCGCCTGAACCGCAAGTTCGAATGGCTGGGCTGGTGGCAGGTCATGATCCCGCTGCTGGTCATGATGTTCTATTCGTCCATCGTGGCCTGGAGCCTGAACTACATGGTCTATTCCCTGGACCTGAGCTGGGGCGACAATCCCGGCAAGTTCTTCGGGGTGGATTTCCTTCACGTCTCGGATTCGCCCTTCAACCTGGGCGGCGTCAACTGGGGCATCCTGGGCACCACGGTCATTGTCTGGGCGGCCAACTGGTTCATCACCAAGAACGGCATTTCCGGCGGCATTGAAAAGGCATCGCGCATCTTCACGCCGCTGCTGCTGGTGCTCATGATCTGCTTCATGATCCGGGGCATCACCCTGGAAGGCTCGTCCGTGGGCCTGGACTACCTGTTCAAGCCGGACTTCAGCATCCTGCTGGAGGCCAAGGTCTGGGTCTCGGCCTATGCGCAGGTCTTCTTCTCGGCCACCCTGGGCGTGGGCGTCATGATCGCCTATTCCAGCTACCTGCCCAAGAAGTCCGACATCGTGAACAACGCCTTCCTGACCGTGCTGGCCAACTCCAGCTTCGACCTCATCGCCGGCATCACCGTGTTCAGCACCCTGGGCTTCGTGGCCCATTCCATGGGCGTGGACTTCACCGAGGTGGCCAAGGGCGGTCCGGGCATCGCCTTCGTGGCCTTCCCCCAGGCCATTTCCCAGATGCCCTTCGCCAAGAGCTTCATCGGTTTCATGTTCTTCTTCTGCCTGTTCATCGCCGGGCTGTCCTCGAGCATCTCCATGCTGGAGTCCTTCTGCTGCGCGGCCCTGGACAAGTTCGACATCTCCCGTCCCAAGCTCATCACCATCGTTTCCGTGCTCGGGTTCGCGGGCTCGGCCCTGTATACCACGGGCGCGGGCGTGCTCATCCTGGACATCGTGGACCATTTCGTGGGCAACTACGGCATCGCCACCTGCGGGCTTCTGGAAGCCTTTGTCCTGGGCTGGTTCTACAACGCCTCCAGGATGCGCGCCGAGGTGAACGAGTATTCGGACTTCAAGATCGGCAAGTGGTGGGAATACTGCATCAAGTACCTGACCCCGGCCGTGCTCGGCTACATGACCATCAGGAACATCATCGAGGAATTCGCCCAACCGTACGGCGGCTATCCGGTTGAGGCCGTCATCGCCTTCGGCTGGACCGTTGCCATCGGCATGGTTATAGTGGCGGCCTTATTCATGCGCCGCCGGTGGCGCGCCGAAATCCCGGGCGCGTGTCCGGCAGGAGGGTACGAATCATGAGCATTCCCGCAATCACCATGATGGCAGTGGGCTGCACCCTGGTCTGGGGCGGGCTGCTCGTGTGCCTGCGCATCGCATTGGTAAAGGAAACCGAACGTATCAACCAACCGGAGTAACCCATGAAAACCATCATCAGCACCGACAAGGCCCCTTCCGCCATCGGCCCGTATTCCCAGGCCGTGGCCGCCGCCAACCTCATCTTCGTTTCCGGCCAGCTGCCGCTGGTGCCCGAAACCATGGACTTCTGCGCGGGCGGCATCCAGGAACAGACCCGCCAGGCCCTGACCAACGCCAAGGCCATTCTGGAAGAAGCGGGCAGCTCACTGGACAAGGTGGTCAAGACCACCGTGCTGCTCAAGGACATCAAGGACTTTGTGGCCATGAACGAGGTCTATGCACAGTTCTTTGAAAGCGACTGCCCGGCCCGCGCCGCCTATCAGGTGGCCGCGCTGCCCAAGGACGCGCTTGTTGAAATCGAGCTGATTGCCTTGAAGTAGGAAATCGGCTTTGCACTCCCTCATGGGGCGCTCCGATCGGGGCGCCCTTTGTTTTTGGGGAAAGACTGCGGTGAAAATAGGAATGTCCGGCCGGCCGGGATGCACCACGGCCGGCCGGATCGCTTGAGATATGGGGATGGGCTAGATCTCGGTCAACTCCTTGACCTTGGCTGCCAGCGCGGGCAGGGCCGCCTCCACTTCCGGGCTGAGCCTCTCGTCCATCTCGTCCGGAATGTACCCGGTCTGGACGACCACGATTTTCACTTCCATGGTGGTGTTGTCCTGCAGGTCCTTGAGCATGTTGACCGTGGGGAACATGTGGATGGAAAAGTCGCTGATCTTTTTCGGGTCCATGGAGTCGATGTCGATCTCCCAAAATTCGCCCGGTGTCCTGCCCGATTCCGTGGTGGCGTCCACGATGATGACACGCTTGGGGGGCGTGGGCGCGTTGATGAGGTCAAAGAGGATCGTCCGGATGGACGTGCCCACGTCCAGGAGCGCCACGTCCTCCGGGACGTCCGGGTCCCGTTCCAGCAGCTCGACCACCCTGGGCCCGGCCGCGTCGTCGCCGATGAGGATGTTGCCGCAGCCGAACACGACCACCCTCGAGGAAAACATTTTCGACCAATCCATTCAAATACCGCCTGTTGCCGTGCGGGCATGGGCTTCCATTTTCCGCACGCGATTAAGAGATGATTCGTTCGGGGCACTCGCTCCCGGATGTTTCCCCGTCATGCTCCCATGCCGGGAGCGCGGAGCCCTGCGGCAGGTGCGCCCGGGAACAACAGGGGACCGCCGTTTCCGGCGGCCCCCTGGGTTATGCGGTTCGCAGCATTATTTGCTGTAGGTGTCCAGGACTTCGCCCTTGGAGTTCATGATCTTCACTTCCATGGCCATACCGCCATCCAGGCGGTGGGTAGCGCAGGACATTCACGGGTCGTAGGCGCGTACCGCCATTTCAATGAGGTTCATGACCTCCTCGTCGTAGTTGCCGTCCTTGATGACGGCCTTGGCGGCCTGCTTGATGGACAGGTTCATGCCGGCGTTGTTGTGGGTGGTGCCGACAATGAGGTTGGCCATCTCGACCATGCCGTCGCTGTCCGTCTTGTAATGATGGATCAGCGTTCCGCGCGGGGCCTCGACACAGCCCACGCCTTCTCCGGCGCGGGGCTTGATGCCGGTTGCGCGGATGTCGCGGCCGGTGATGTCCGGGTCGTTCAGCAGGTCTTCCGCCCGCTCGCAGCACTGGACCAGCTCGATGAGGCGCGCCCAGTGGTAGAGCAGGGTCAGGTGGGCCGGACGGCCGAATTCCTTGCGGAAGATCTCCAGTTCCTTCTGGGCCAGGGGCGTCTTCATCTGATCGCAGACGTTGATGCGCGCCAGGCAGTTGGAACGGTAGACGCCCACGGGGTCGTTCTCGTCCAGTTTGATGCCGCCCGCCTTCTTGATGTAGGGGAACTTCAGGTAGGACCAGTCTTCCACATGTTCCGCAATGTAATTCATGTATTCGGAATATGCGAACTGGTCGTACTGTCCGTCCATGTCCATGAGGCGGAGCTCACCGTCGTAAAGCTCCAGGGAGCCGTCGCCGTCCACGGTTCCGATGTAGCCGGAGGGAAAGACGCCCAGCGTCTTCACGGCTTCCAGGTACTTCGGGAACACGTTTTCGCGTGCGAACTTGATGGTGAACAGGCAGAAGTCCTTGGCTTCCCTGACCACTTCGAGGAGTTCCTTGCGTTCGTCCTCGAGCAGGGGCTTGGAAAAGCCGCCGACAACCGCGGCAATGGGGTGGATGACCTTTCCGGCGAACTTTTCGAGCGCCATCTGGGTTTTGTAGCGCATATGCACCACCTGCTTGGCTAGGTCCGGGACAGCGCCCACGACGCCGACCACGTTGCGCACGGAGAAGTCCGCACCCGGGCCGAGGACGAAGTCCGGAGCGGCCAGGAAGTAGAAGTGCAGGATCTTGTCCGGGATGTAGGCCAGCATCTGGCACAGCTCGCGGAGCTTTCTGCCGGTGGTGGGCACCTCGGCCCCCAGGCACAGGTCGGCGGCCTTGTTGGACGCCAGGTGGTGCTGCCAGGGGCAGATGCCGCAGATGCGGTTGACGATACGGGACACCTCTTCCACGGGGCGTCCCACCACAAACTTTTCAAATCCGCGCAGCGACATGACCAGCATGCGGGCGTCGGCAACGTTGCCGTTGTCGTCGAGCATGACCTCGAACCCGGCATGCCCCTCGATGCGCGTGATGGGGGCGACTCTAAGCGTTTTGCTCATTTATGCCTCCTTTAACCCAGTTTTTTCAGGACACCATGCGCGCCGCTGAAACGGCAGAGGTATCCCCGGCGATCCGGCACGCCCGCCGGGTCGTACCCGACGGAGGCTAGTGCGCCCATGTAGTCGACAAGAGGCATTCTGTCTTCGCGGACCGGGCCGTAGCAGCCGCGGCAGGGCACGCGGGCGCTGATGCAGCGCGGCGCGGCTCCCGTCATGCCGGCGCAGCCGGCCCTGGTCACGGGACCGAGACACAGGAAGCCTTGTTCCAGAAGGCAACGCATTTCGCTGACGGGCTTTTCCGGATCGTATTCCGGGGCCTCGAGCATGCGCTTGATGTCGCCAATTCCCTTTTTGCTTTCCCGGATCGTGGGACAGGTGTCGCACACGGATTTGGTCGGCAGCTCGAGCACATTCTTGTCGTCCAGCAGGGACAGAATGGCGGCCGCGATCCAGTCGGGATGCGGCGGGCAGCCGGGGAGCTTGAGGTCTACCTTGACGTGCTCGTCAAGGGCGGAACACTTCTCAAGCATGGCCGGGATATGGTTGTTTTCGGTATCCGGGTCCGGACCCGCCTCCGTGGTCGGGGACTCACGGTAGGAGAAGTCGCGGATCTCCTCGTTGGAGTACATGTTGGCCAGCCCGGGGATGCCGCCGTCGGTGGCGCAGGTTCCCAGGGCGATGAGGATGTCCACGCTTTCGCGCATCTTCTTCAGGACCTCGAGGTGCTCCTCGTTCTTCACGCCGCCGGAGACGATGCCCACGGTGGCTTTGGGGATCTCGAGTTCCGTACCCTCACCGGTCTGGCCGTAGTACTTCTTGTCTATCAGAACCGGTATATGGACGAATTCCAGGGAAGGCAGGAGATCCACCAGAACATCGCCGATGTTCAGGATGGCGATCTCGCAACCGGAGCAGGAGTTCAGCCACTCTTCTGCAATCTTGACCACTTTCTACCTCCGGTTATGCTGCCTGTTTCTTGCTCGGGTTGGGGCCAAGTTCCTTGATCTTCTCGGTGAACCTGGTGACCACTTCCGCGAAGCGCGGGGCTTCCGCGGAGGAAACCCATTCGAGGGCGAAGCGTTCGGGATCGATTCCGAGATCCTCCAGAACGAGCTTTGCGCCTTCTGCCCTAGCCAATGCTTTATTATTACCATCCAGGTAATGACACTCGCCGAGGTGTCAGCCCATGACGATGACGCCGTCCGCGCCATTGTTCAGGGCATCCACAACGAGGTCCGGATGGACCATCCCGGAGCACATTACCCGCACGGCGCGCATGTTCGGCGGATACTGGAGGCGGGAAACGCCTGCCAGGTCTCCACCGGCGTATGCACACCAGTTGCAGAGGAAGCCGATGATGGTCGGTTCAAAGTCAGCCATTCTCGATGCTCCTTGTTAGCTGATTCCTTCCAAGGCGGAGTACACCTGGGCCTTGAGCTGTTCCATGGTGAAGCCGCTGACGTTCACGCCGCCCTTGGGGCAGGTGGCCATGCACACGCCGCAGCCCTTGCACAGGGCCTTGTCCGTGAAGATCCTGCGGTGCGCCTTGCCCTTGTCATCCTCGTAGTCTTCGAGCTTGATGGCGTTGTACGGGCAGGTGTCCACGCACAGGGCGCAGCCGTCGCATTTTTCGGTGACCACGCTCTTGATGGAGTCGAGAGGCATCTCGGTCCGGGCGAGCAGGACGCCGGCGCGGCTGGTCGCGGCCTGGGCCTGCGCAACGGCTTCGTCGATGGGCTTCGGGTAGTGGCACAGGCCGGCGACGAACAGGCCGTCCACGGACATGTCCACGGGACGCAGCTTGGGGTGGGCTTCGGTGATGAAGCCGTCTTCACCCACGGAGCACTTGTACAGCTCGACCAGTTCCTCGGTCTGGTTGGGCACGATGGCCGTGGCCAGCACGAGGTAGTCGGCGCCGATCTCCAGCGGACGATCCAGGATGTGGTCGGTGGCGGTGACTTTCACGCCGCTGCCGCCCGCCGCAACCCGGGGCTTGTTGTCCAGGGTGTACTTGATGAAGATGACACCGAGCTTGCGGGCCTTGGTGTACAGGTCTTCGCGCAGCCCGAAGGTGCGGATGTCCCGGTTCAGGACATACACGTTCATTTCGGGCTTCATTTCCTTGAGCCGGATGGCCGATTCCACGGTGTGGGTACAGCAGACGCGGCTGCAGTACGGCCGGTCGGAATCGCGGGAGCCCACGCACTGGATGAAGACGACGCTGTCGGCGTTTTTGGCCTGGCCGGATTCGATGAGGGCATCGAATTCCAGGTGGGTCTTCACCGCGTCGTTTTCGCCGTAGAGGTACTCGTTCGGCTTGTATTCGCGTGCGCCGGTGGCCACGACGGCCACGCCGTATTTCACGGCCTTGGACTGGCCGTCCACGTTCACCTCGCTGACGAAGTTGCCGACGGAACCGACGGCGGTCTTCAGCGCGGCCTTCTTGAGGACGGTGATCCTGTCATGGTTTTCCACCTTGCCGATCATGGCCTGCAGCTCGGGCTTGATGGCCTCGCCGCGCCAGGTCTCGGACAGGGACCAGGCGTTGCCGCCCAGGGTGTCGCTCTTTTCGAGCAGCACCACGTCGTAGCCCATGTCGGCGATGCCGAGGGCCGACGTCATGCCGGACATGCCGCCGCCGATGACCAGCGCCTTCTGGGTGACGTCCACGGACATCTTTTCCAGGGGCTGCAGGATGGCCGCCTTGGCAACCGCCATGCGGACCTGGTCCTTGGCCTTTGCCGTGGCATTTTCGGGGTCGTTCTGATGGACCCAGCTGTTCTGGTTCCTGATGTTGGCCATTTCAACGAGGTACTCGTTGAGCCCGGCTTCCCTCAGGGTGTCCTTGAACAGGGGCTCGTGGGTGCGCGGCGTGCACGCGGCCACCACGATGCGGTTCAGGCCGTGCTCCTTGATCTTCCCGGCAATGATCTCCTGGGTGTCGGTGGAGCAGGTGAACAGGTTGTTTTCCACAAAGACCACGTTGGGCAGGGTGGCGGAATAGTCGCAGACCGCCTTCACGTCCACGGTGCCGGCGATGTTCGTGCCGCAGGAGCAGACGAAAACGCCGATGCGCGGTTCCTGGCCCGAGATGTCGGTCTCGGCGGGATAGGTTTTTTCCTGGGTAAGGGTGCCGCGGGCCTCCGCCAGGGTGACGGCCGCGCCCGCTGCCGCGGAGGATGCGTCCGTGACGGCCTGGGGGATGTCCATGGGAGCGTGGAACGCGCCCGAAGCGTAGATGCCGTCCCTGGAGGTCAGCACCGGGGTGAAGCTGGAGGTTTCGGCAAAGCCGTACTTGTTCAGCTTGAATCCCAGCTTGCCGGACAGGTCCTTGGCGTCCTTGGGAGCTTCGAGGCCGATGGACAGAACGACCATGTCGAACTCTTCGCTGACCATCTGTCCCTTCTTGTCGGCGTACTCAATGATGGCGCCCTTGCCGTCGGGGCCGGGCAGAATGGTGTGGGGCCGTGCCTGCACGAAGTTCACACCGCTCTTTTTTGCGCCTTCGTAGTACTTCTCGAACTCCTTGCCGTGGCTGCGGATGTCCATGTACAGAATGGTCTGTTCACAGGGGCCGGTGGTATGTTCGGCCGTCATCAGGCTCTGCTTGATGGCGTACATGCAGCACACGCTGGAGCAGAATCCGTTTCCGCAGCGATTTTCGTCGCGGGAGCCCACGCACTGGAGCCACGCGATCTTGGAGGGTTCCTTCTTGTCCGACGGGCGAACCAGGTGCCCCATGCAGGGACCGTTCGCCGAGAGCAGGCGTTCGTATTCGAGGCTGGTTACGACATCGGCTGCCTTGTCATAGTACAGGTAGTCGTAACCGGAAGGATCGAACGCCTTGAAGCCCGGTGTCAGGATCATGGAACCGACGTTCAGTTCGACGATTTCTTCCTTGTCGCCGAAATTGACGGCCTGTGTGGGACATGCCTTTTCGCACGCGCCGCACTTGCCTTTCTGGATCATGATGCAGTTGTTGGGATCGATGGCATATTTGAGCGGTACGGACTGGCCATATGGAATGTATATGGCTTTGCGCTTGTCCGTTCCCTCGTTGTATTCGCTATCGACTTTCTTGGGACATTTCGCGGCGCATTCGCCGCACGCGATACATTTGTCCATGTCCACGTAGCGGGGGGATTTCCTCACGGTGACCGTGAAGTTGCCTTCCTCGCCGGAAACGCCTTGTACCTCTGCCAGAGTATGTAACTCGATATTCAAGTGCCGACCGCACTCAACCAACTTGGGCGAGAGTATTCACATCGCGCAGTCGTTGGTCGGGAAGGTCTTGTCCAGCTGGGCCATGACGCCACCAATGCCGGCACTCTTCTCGACGAGATGCACATAATAACCGGAGTCGGCCAAATCGAGAGCCGTCTGGATACCGGCGATACCGCCGCCGACGACCATGACCGATCCAAGTTTGTTCGCAGCCATTGAGACCTCCTTGGAATCTCTTTAGCGTTACGAGCTGCCCCCTCTAGAGGCCAACCTCCTTGAGATCATCGCCCAGGTATTCACGTTCGTTGGGCCCCAGCATGCCGAGGGACAGGCAGATCAGCGTCCAGAGGTGGACGGTCTGGTATCCCGCGTCATAGTGGTGGGACAGGTCGTGAATCTGGGAGTGGCAGTTGTGGCAGGGCGCAATGCAGTACGCCGCACCGGTCGCCAGGATCTGGTCGAGCTTGCGCTTGCCGTAGTACCTGCGGGCTTCGGGGAAGCCGGCCTGCAGGAACCCCCCGCCACCGCCGCAACAGTAGTTGTTGGACATGTTGGGGTGCATGTCGATGAAGTTTTCCTCACCGACGACTTGCTTGACGACAAAACGGAGGTCTTCGGCAATGGGGTCGCCGAGGGATTTGCGGATCAGCTGGCAGGGGTCCTGGACCGTGAACTTGATGCCAAGTTCCTTGTTCCAGTCGGAGTTGACGGGCAACTTCCCTTCGCGGATCCACTGTGCGTAGTACCTGATGATGCTGTCGAGTTCGAACTTGGGTTCAATGCCAAACTTCTGCAATCCGGCCCGGATTGCGTAGAATTCGTGGCCTCACTCTGTGTTGAGCCAGACCTTGGCTCCCAAGTCTTCGACCGCCTTCACCTTGTGGCGGACAATCTGTTCCCAGTCTTTGTCCTCGGCCGCGAACATACAGTAGTTTTCCGCGGCCCAGCCGGCAGTGCCGTAGGTCCAGTCGGCGCCGACCAGATTCAGGATCTTCCACAGGGGGATCATTTCATCCGGTTCGGTGACGGGTTCGCGGGAGTTCTGGTTCAAGAAGAACTGAGCTCCCTGTTTGTTGATGGGTGCCGTCAAAGTCTTGCAGCACTCCTGATCCTCGCAAGCTTCCTCCAGCACGTCTTCCACGACGAACTGGAAATCCTCGGAGCTGGCACCCATGGCGCTGTTGCCGTCGGTGCGCAATGCCTGGTCACAGGAACCGACAATGCCTTTGGGCTTTGTCTCGCGGTCCTGGCGGGCGCGCGCGTTGTACACCAACTGCGGAATGTTGATCTGCATGGGGCAGACGCTGATACACCGCATGCACATGGTGCACATCCAGATCCAGTCGCTTTTCAGGATCTCCTCATCCATTCCCAACATGGCCATGCGCAGGAATTTCCTGGGATCCATGTCCTCCAGCCCCGTTGCCGGGCAGCCGGACGAGCACAGACCGCACGTAAGGCACATGTTGAGGTTTCCGCCCTCGGGCAGAATTTTCATGACATCGTCCTTGAAATTGGATTGCACTCCACCTTCAAGGACAATCGCGGGTTCGCCCATACTCCTCACCTCGTTGTTAAGGGTTTCCCACTAATCCAGTGTGCAATACTGTTGAAAACTCCCGCCTCATAAGGGAAATGCGTTTTCAACAGCAATTTCTACCTGTTAGAATAAGACTTTGGATGCTTTTCCACGGATAGAGGCTACTGAATAGCAAAAAAAGGCAAATCCGTAAACTCGCTTTGGATAGAAAAACGCTATAGTAAAAAGGGGTTAAATATATCTATGGCAAGGAAAGGGGGAACTGATGGGTGGCCTGTGGACACCCATTTTCCGATGCGGCTATTAACCTTAATATAGCGGAATCAAACAGGCGTTTACCAAGTTTGATTGGTGGGCGGCCGCTCTGTTTTTTGCAAATGGAAAATCTATCTATTTTCTTTTTTGCAAAGCGGTATTTACGGCCTTGGAAAGTTCGGACATGGCAAAAGGCTTCATGAGCACGGCGCGGATTCCGTGCTCTCCCGGCTCCAGGTGCTCCAGGGAGGCGGAGAAGCCGGTGCACAGGACGATGGGCAGGTCCGGGCGGATGGCGTGGACGGTCCTGGCCAGCCGGTCGCCGGTGAGATAGGGCATGGTCTGGTCCGTGATGACCAGGTCGAAGTCGCCGGGGGCCCGGCGGAAGATGTCCACGGCGTCCAGGCTGTCGTTGACGCCGGTCACGGTGTAGCCGAGGTTCCCGAGCATCTGTTTGCCCACCTCGACCATGTCGGCCTCGTCGTCCACGAACAGGATGCGCCCGTGCCCGGGGATCGCGGCCTCCTGGCTCACGGCCGGGGAGGTGGCCGCGCCGTGGGCCTCGGGCAGGAGGATGTCGAAGGTGGTTCCCTGGCCCGGCCTGCTGTCCACGGAGATTTCGCCGCCCAGGCTGCCCACGATGCCGTGGACCATGGACAGGCCCATGCCCGTGCCCTTGCCCTGCGGCTTGGTGGTGAAGAAGGGGTCGAAGATGCGGCTCATGACCTCCTCGGGAATGCCCTCGCCCGTGTCGGCCACGCGCAGGCGCAGGGCCGGTCCCGGCTTCAGGGCGCTGGTGGCCGAGAGGACCTCCTGGCCCAGCTCCACCCGGTCCAGGGAGATGGTCAGCACGCCGCCGTCCTGCTGCATGGCGTAGGCCGCGTTGGTGCCCAGGTTGGTGATGACCTGGTGCATCTGGCCCGGGTCGCCCAGGATGCAGGCGTCCCCGGCCCCGATCTCCAGGCGGATCTCGATGGTGGAGGGCAGGGAGGTGTGCAGGAAGTTGACCACTTCCTTGAGCAGCGGTTCCAGGCGGATATGGCTTTTCTCGGGCTCCCGCCTGCGGGAGAAGACCAGGATCTGGTGGACCATGTCCTTGGCCCGGCCCGCAACGTTCTGGATGCGCTGCAGGTTGGCGTGGGCCCGCCCCTCGGGTTCCACGGCGGGCAGGGAAAGCTCGGCATAGCCCTGGATGGCGGCCAGGATGTTGTTGAAGTCGTGGGCGATGCCCCCGGCAAGGGTGCCCAGTTCCTCCAGCTTCTGGCTCTGGCGGAGCTGTTTTTCCATTTCCAGGCGCTCGGTGATGTCGCGGGCCACCTCCACGTAGCCGGTGAGTTCCCCGGCCGAGTTGTAGAGCGGGGAGATGGTCAGGTCCACCTCGTAGATGGTTCCGTCCTTGCGCCGGTAGATGGTCTGGCCCTTCCACAGCTCGCCCCGGCCCAGAACCTCCCAGATGTCCTTGAAGAAGTCCGGGCTGTGCTTGTCGCTGCGGATGATGGCGATGTGCCCGCCCTTGAGCTCGTCCAGGGAATAGCCCGACATCCTGGCAAAGGAAGGGTTGATGTATTCCACCATGCCCTCGGTATCCAGGATGAAGATGCCGTCCTGGGCCTGCTCGATGGCCGCCAGCAGGCGCATGCGCGCGTCCAGCTCCAGCTTGAGTTCCTGGGTCCGCTCGTTGACGCGGCGGTGCAGGGTGCGGTTCCAGGAGATGATGGAGACGATGAACAGGAACACGATGAGGATGCCGCCGATGAGGTAGCCCCAGAACTGCTTGTTGTGCAGCAGGAAGGACAGGTAGTGCTGGTCCAGGGTCACCCATTTCCGGTAGATCTGGCTGCGCTCCTTCTCGGTGATGGAGTCCAGGCCCTTCTGCAGGATGGAGCTCAGTATGGGCCAGTCCGAGCGGGTGGCGATGCGGTTGTAGATCCGGTAGTCCGTGTGCCCGGCCACGCGCAGGTTGGTGATGCCCTTGTCCTCGATGAAATAGCTGGCCTGGGGCAGAGAGATGATGGTGGCGTCGATCTCGTCGAAGGAGATGTGCAGCAGGGCGGCCAGGTAGTTGTAGACCGGCTGGATGTGGATCTTGGGGTAGTACTTGTGCACGTAGTCGATGACCGCATAGCCCTTGGGCAGGGCCAGGTCCATGTCGTCCATGTCCTCCAGCCGCAGGAATTCCTTGCGGTTCTTGTTCACCAGGATGACCGTGGGCATCTCCAGGTAGGGCCGCGAGAAACGCATGTAGTTTATTTCCACGGGGTTGGCCCGGAACGAGGCGATGACGTCCACCTCCCGGTCCTTGGCCATGGCGAGCAGCTTGTTGAGATTGGTGGTCTCCACCACCTTGAACTGTATTTCCAGCCGTTGTTCCAGCAGGGCCATGTAGTCGGCCACCATGCCCTTGTACACGGCCTTTTCGCCGAAGTACTCCAGGGGGCGCGTGGACGGGGTGGCCCCCAGGCGGATGACCGGGTGCCGGGCCAGCCATTCCCTTTCCTCGTAGGTCAGGGGGAGGCTTCCCTTCGGGCTCTGGAAGAACCAGGCCGCGGCCAGGGCCAGGAGGGTGGCGGCCACGGCAAAGGCCAGGGGTTTTGCTGCTTTGGTGATGATGTTTTTGTTCATGGTTTTCTCTTGCGGCATGGCAGGGGTTGATTTCTTGCGCCATTATTTTGCAGGAAGTTTGCCAATCCCTGCTGACCGCCGTAGAATGGGGCCTCTATAGGTTTCTTGGCGATTCTTTGCAACCGTATTGCAATATGCCGAATCGCCTGGGATATTTTTCATTGTTTCGAAACGGAAAGCGGTACGCTCGACAAAAAGCGTAAAATCGGCCATAAGAACCGCGTCTCGGGGCAGAGAAATAATGCCCGGGAGGGGGGCGAACCAATGTCGACCATACTGGTTCTGGACGACGATCCGGATATCAGCACCATCATATCGCAGCTGGCCGAGGACGCGGGCCACACCGTGCACGCCGCGGGAACCCTTGCCGAGGGCCTGGCCCTGCTGGCCGGTACCGCCGTGGATCTCGTGTTCCTGGACGTGCGCCTGCCCGACGGCAGCGGCATCGACGCGCTTCCCGACATCCGCAAGGTCGCTTCCCGGCCGGACGTGATCATCATCACGGGCCTGGGCGACCCGGACGGGGCCGAACTGGCCATCCAGAACGGGGCCTGGGACTACATCGAGAAGACCAGCACCCTCAAGCAGATCATGTTTTCCATGGACCGGGCGCTCAAGTTCCGGGAAAAGGGCCGCAAACCGGCGCTCATCGCCATCAAGCGCAACAATTTCGTGGGCGAGAGCCCGGCCATCCAGCCCGTGCTGGAGAACATCGCCATTGCCGCGTCCGGCGATGCGGGCGTGCTCATCACCGGCGAGACCGGCACGGGCAAGGAAGTTATCGCCCGCACCATCCACGAGAACAGCGCCCGCGCGGGCAGGAGTTTCGTGGTGCTGGACTGCGCCTCCCTGCCGGAAAGCCTGGCCGAGGGCGAGCTGTTCGGCCACGTGAAGGGTTCCTTTACCGGGGCCGACGCCACGCGCACCGGTCTGGTGGGGCAGGCCGACGGCGGCACGCTCTTTCTCGACGAAGTGGGCGAGCTGCCCTTGTCCATCCAGGCCACCTTCCTGCGCGTGCTCCAGGAAAAATGTTTCCGGCCCGTGGGCAGCACCAAGGAATTCGCCAGCGATTTCAGGCTTATCGCCGCGACCAACCGCGACCTGGAGCAGATGTGCGCCCAAGGCCTGTTCCGCAGCGACCTCTACTACCGCATCAAATCCTGCGCCATCAAGATGCCGCCTCTGCGCGAGCGCCTGGAGGACGTGCCGGTCATCAGCCGGTTCCATCTGGACCGCCTGTGCGCCAAGTACGAAACCGGATCCAAGGACATGTCCGAGGATTTCGTGCGGGCCCTGACCAATTACGACTGGCCCGGCAACATCCGCGAGCTGGTGCAGACCCTGGAGCGCACCATCATGCGGGCCATGGACGAGGAAGTGCTGTATCCCGAGCACCTGCCCGTGGACATCCGCGCCAAGGCCGTGCGCCGCAGGGTGGGCGGGGCCGGGGAGCCCGAAGTTCCCTCGGTTGCCGTATCCTCGGATTTCTGCGACGAGCTGCTGGTGGACGGCGTGCCCGAGTTCAAGGAGTACCGCAGGGAGTGCCTGGCCCACGTGGAGCGCCGCTATCTGGAGCGCCTGCTGGACGAGGCAAAGGGCAGCATCAAGGATGCCTGCAAGCTGTCCGGACTGTCCCGGACACGCCTCTATGTGCTTATGAAAGAGCATGGGGTGAGTAAATAGTGTTTTCAACTAAGTAGAGAACAGCTTGCTAAATGATATAAAGTCCATGGGCTTTATTGTGGGTGTCACCTCCAAAAGCGGACTGATATCTTCATTAAAAATTTTGTTACAATCAGCTAGGTTGCTGTCCGTGTAGATTAGCACTGTGACATCGTGCTCCTTGAAATAGGATCTATGTTTTTTCATCTCCTTTTCAAAGTTAGCACTTGCTTCAGCATTTATTTCTTTCTGAAGTTTATCTTTAGTTCCAGTCAATTTGCCGTGGGTTGACCAGGGCGATAGTTCGAAACCAACACGACTTTGTGTATAGGGATTGATGACCATGAAATCTAATCTGTATACATGGTCACGGGCGACTCCTAAATATCTAAACTCAGGGATAAGCAGTGGGACTCTTTCTTGGTTTTGTGACGACAGTACATACTCTTTATAAGCATTTGCAATGGCTTTTTCGTAGGGTGAGCCTGAGGCACGAACTAATGTACTTTTAAAAAAAGCCAAGTAGTTATCAACAGATGAAAAAGTAATGCGTTCTTCATCCCCTGGGACGACCAATCCCGTTTCTAATATGTGTCCGATGGTCCAGTACTCTTTCTTGAAAGCGCGTATTTCGCTTTTGTCGTTTTCCCATTGGCCGTTTTTAAAGCGTGGTGTAACCAGCAGGCCATAGTTAGCTCTTTCTTGCCCAATCCAAAGTGTCGCTTTGTCAACCGTTGGCCGTACTCGGTATAATTCATCGTAATGCTTGTAGAAAGATCCCTCTAGAAAGTTGAGGAGATACTGCTTAAAGCTATCATGATTTTGAGCAAGTGTTAATATTCTATTTGAACTTCCCTCGGTTTTTGCATGCCGCACCAGTTCGGAAATCCATCTCTTAATGAATTCTTCCGCAGAGCTAATTACATCGTGTTTAAGATCAAAGTATGTATCGTTCTTAGAACCGATTATTGCATTTAGGCTTTGCTCTGTTTCAATGCCTGTGTCCTTCAACACCTGCCCAAGCAAGTCCCTGCGTTGCTCTTTGAGTTCTTTCACACGTTTGTTTCTAGCGGTTTTGTTCGGATCGCGTTTAGCCATTATGAACCTCGTGCTATGGTGAGTTGAATCACAAAGTAGATATAATATTAGGGGTGCTGATATTTGTAAAGAATTGCCTCCCTTTATCCTGCTAAATTAGTTGGTTTTCATTCTGCTGTGCCAATAAGTTGCGTGAAAGTGAATGTCTTGCGTTCACTTTTTCGGGATTGTCCCGTTTTCCGGGATATGTTGTCCCGCTTTTGTGAACATTGTTTGGCCCGGAAGTGCTGTTTTTGAGGACTGAAAAAGGGCTGATTTTTGGTAATATATTTGAAATAATTGGAGAAATGAACTTTGGCACCGAACTTGGTTAAGGGACGGTGACAGGCGCGTGTCTGTCTGTTTCTGTCGAGGAGCCCCCGAAGGGTTCGGGGAACTGAGGTTCGATTAAAAATTTTAGAGTGAGTGAAGACATCATGAAAAAGATTTTCGCACTTATCCTGTCGCTCTGCGCCGTGTTCGCGCTGACCGCATGTAACGGCGACGGCGGCAAGGAAGCTAAGAACGAAACCATCACCATCAAGCTGGCCACCCAGCACCCGATCGAGCACATGGCCCACAAGGCCGCCGAGCGCGTCAAGGCCCGCATCGAGAAGGAAACCGAAGGCCGCGTCCAGGTCAAGATCTACCCGGCCAACCAGCTTGGTGACGCCTCCCAGATCTACGAGGAAATCATCCGCGGTTCCATCGACGCCGCGCACATCACCGTGCCCGACCAGTTCGACTCCCGTCTCGGCGCAGGCTTCCTGCCCTACATCGCCCGCGACTACGACCAGATCCGCGAAGTGTTCGCTTCCGACGCCTACCTGCCCCAGGCAATGGGCAAGATGCACGACAAGCTGGGCGTGAAGTTCTTCTCCTACTTCGGTGAAGGCTTCATCGGCGCCGGTTCCGTGGAACCCCTGGAAAACTACACCCAGCCCGGCACCGAAAAGGGCATGATGATCCGCGTGCCCGGCCTGGACGTCTTCAAGTTCGGCGCAGAGGAACTGGGCTTCCGCACCTCCTCCCTGCCGTACGCTGACACCTACTCCGCCCTGCAGACCGGCGTGGTCAAGGGCTGGATCGGTGGTCCGCCGAACCTGAACTACCTCGGCTTCCGCGACGTCATCAAGTACTACTACCAGTACAACGTGAACTTCGAGTCCACCCAGTACGTCATGAACAAGAAGAAGTTCGACTCCATCCCCGAAGCCGACCGCAAGGTTGTCGAAGCCGCATTCACCGACGAAGGCCAGCAGTCCTTCCTCATGGCTGAAAGCGAAGACCAGATGTACCGCAAGAAGCTTGAGGAAGCAGGCATCAAGGTGACCATGCTCACCACCCAGGAACTCGAGGACTGCGCCAAGTACGTGCGCGACCACGCCTGGCCCCGCCTGGAAAAGAACCTGACTCCGGAACTGCTGAACGGTATCAAGGCTTCTTACTAAGAGTCCAACGGACTAGATAACAGTCTCAATCGACGGCGCGGCGGGGCCTCCCGCAAAGCAACTATCCATCCCGCCGCGCCGTCGACCACCCAACGCCATATTTCGCTGATTTTCCCAAGAGGGGGTCTTTTCATGCAACCTATCGAATTTGCACCGCGGCTGCCGCTGTGGGGCGTGCTCGGCAAGTTCCAAAAAACGGTCATGGCCGTCACCAGCGTCCTCATTGTCGGCATGATCTGCTACACGGTTCTGGTCCGCTACGTCTTCGGCTCCGACTTCTACGGCTCCGAGGAACTCATCCAGATGCTGGCCTTCTGGCTCTACTTCATGGGCGCCGCACAGGGCAGCCGGGAAAAAAGCCAGATTTCCGCCGATATCCTGACCTGCTACATCACCAGCGCCAAGTGGTGCCGCATCGCCCACCTGGTCAAGGACGTCGTCACCGTGGCCATCTGTCTGCTGGTCACCTACTGGGCCTGCCAGTTCGTGGGCTGGGGGATCCAGATGATGCCCAAGTCTCCGGTGTTCAGGCTGCCCATGCTCATCCCGCACACCGCCATCGGCCTCGGATTCGTGCTCATGTCCCTGTACCACGTGGTCTACATGGTCCAGGACCTCATGATCCATTTCAAAATGTGCCGTGCAGGCGAATAGATAGCGACCAGAAGGATTTAGAAAAATGACTATTACCCTTGCAATTCTCATCCTCGTGGTCACGCTGTTCATAGGCGTTCCCATTCCGTTCGCCTTTTTCGGCTCGGCCGCGTACCTTATTTTTGCCGGCGGCTATGACCCGGGCTTTCTGCTGCCCTACGGTTTCGCCAAGATGAACTCCATCGTGCTGCTGACCATCCCGCTGTTCATCATGGCCGGCGGCGTCATGGACAAGGGCGGCATCGGCGACCGCCTCGTGGACGTTGTGGACACCATTGCCGGCCGCGTTCGCGGCGGACTCGGCATCGTCACCGTCGTCACCTGCGCCATCTTCGGCGCGGTGTCCGGTTCCTCCTCCGCAACCGTGTCCTGCATCGGCTCCATCATGATGCCCAAGCTCAAGAAGGCCGGTTACCCGGTGGGCCACGTGGCCGCACTGCTGGCCAACGCGGGCGTGCTCGGCATCCTGATTCCGCCGTCCATGCTCATGATCCTCTACGCCTGGATGGGCAACCAGTCCGTGCTGGCCTGTTTCCTGGCCGCATTCGTTCCGGGCCTCATCGTCACCGTGCTGCTTTCCGTGGTCAACCTGGTGCTGCTGCGCAACAACAAGGACATCGAAGTGCGCCCCAGCGAAGACCTGGTGACCACCGCCAAGCTCTTCGGCGTCAAGTCCGCCAAGGCCTCCCCGGCGCTCATGATGCCGGTCATCATCCTGGGCGGCATCTACGGCGGCATCATGACTCCGACCGAAGCCGCCGCCGTGGCTGTGCTCTACGCCATCCCGGTGGCCATGTTCTTCTACCGCGGCCTGAAGCTGAAGAACCTCATGCAGACCCTGATCGAGTCCGCCACCACCACCGGCGTCATCATGGCCATGATGTTTGCGGTCATGATCCTCTCCCGTCTGTATATCATGGAGAACCTGCCCGAGCAGATCATGGGCGTGCTGACCTCCATTTCCGACAACAAGATGGTCATCATGCTGATGATCAACGTGTTCCTGGTCATCATGGGCATGCTCATGGACGACGTGTCCGGCATCCTGCTCGGCACCCCGATCCTGCTGCCGCTGGTGACCCAGCTGGGCGTGGACCCGATCCATTTTGCCGCCATCATGGGCGTCAACCTGGGCATGGGCAACGTCACCCCGCCCACGGCCCCGCTCCTCTACCTGTCCGGCCGCATCTCCGGCGCGCAGGTCAACCAGATGCTCAAGCCGACCATGTACCTGATCATCTTCGCATGGCTGCCCACGCTGCTGCTGACCACCTACGTGCCCGAGATCTCCCTGGGCCTCGTCAACCTGCTCATGAAGTAAGCGGAGTAAACAATGGAAAGCATCCGGGAACTGTATCGCATCGGCGTCGGCCCTTCCTCGTCACATACCATGGGCCCCAAACGCGCCGCCGAGGAATTCCTTGCCCGCAACAAGGATTCCGAAATGTTCCGCGTCACCCTGTTCGGCTCGCTGGCCGCCACGGGCAAGGGCCACCTCACGGACTGGGCCATCCTCTCCGTGCTGGGCGAAGAGCGCAGCACCATCGTCTGGAAGCCCGAGGAAGAGCTGCCCGGCCATCCCAATGGCATGCAGTTCGAGGCCCTGTGCGCCAACGACCAGGTCACTGACATCGTTCGGGTCTACTCCGTGGGTGGCGGCGCCATCCGCTACGAGGACGCCGACGAGGGAGGCCCGGTCAAGGTCTACGACCTGCCCGACCTGAACGCCATCCTGGAGATGTGCGAAGAAAGGGGCATGACCTACTGGGAATACGTGGAACGGTGCGAAGGCAAGGAAATCTGGGATTTCCTCAAGGATGTCTGGTCCACCATGGAGGCCGCCGTGGAGCGCGGCCTGAACACCCAGGGCGTGCTGCCCGGCAGCATCGGCCTCAAGCGTCAGGCCTGGAGCTACTTCAAGAAGACCAAGCTCTCCGGCCCCGACATCCAGCAGACCGGGCGCGTCACCGCCTATGCCCTGGCCGTTTCCGAGGAAAACGCGGGCGGCGGCACCATCGTCACCGCGCCCACCTGCGGAGCCTGCGGCATTGTCCCGGCCGTGCTCTTCTACCTGCGCGAGACCCAGGGCGTCACCGAGACCGAGATCCTGCACGCGCTGGCCACCGCGGCCCTGTTCGGCAACGTCATCAAGCACAACGGCTCCATTTCCGGGGCCGAAGTGGGCTGCCAGGGCGAGGTGGGTTCCGCCTGCGCCATGGCTTCCGCCGCCGCCACCCAGGTCATGGGCGGCTCCGTGCGGCAGATCGAGTACGCGGCCGAAATGGGCCTGGAGCATCACCTGGGTCTGACCTGTGACCCGGTGGACGGGCTGGTGCAGATTCCCTGCATCGAGCGCAACGCCTGCGCCTCCACCCGCGCGCTTTCCCGCGCCCAGATGGCCATTCTCTCGGACGGCACCCACAGAATTCCGTTCGACGAAGTGGTGGCGGTCATGATGGAGACCGGCCACGACCTGCCCAGCCTGTACCGCGAGACCTCCACGGGCGGGCTGGCCAAGGCCTACGGCGCGCGCATGAAAAAGTGCCCCTGCGCCGTGTAACGACACTCATCCGGCCCCTTTCCCCCTGCTGGGAAGGGGCCTTTTTCAAGGAGTTTGCCCGTGGGAAACAGCAAGGTTACCGAACCGGCCAGCATCTTCAATGACGTGATCGGCCCGGTCATGACCGGCCCGTCAAGCTCCCATACGGCGGGCCCGGCCCGCATCGGCAAGGCCATCCACGACCTGGTGGGCGGTTCCGTTCGCCGGGCGACCACATTTTTCAAGGAGGACGGCTCCTACCCCGGCACCTACCAGGGGCAGGGCACGGACAAGGGCTTCATCGGCGGCCTTCTGGGTTTCGGTCCGGAGCATGAAAGGCTGGCCGACGCGCTGAACGAGGCCGAAAAGTGCGGCCTGGAGTATGGCTTCGAGCAGGAGAGTAACAGCCATGCGCACCCCAACACGGCACGCATCGTGGCCGAGACCGGGGAGGGCAGGCGAGAGTTCCTGACCGTTTCCACGGGCGGGGGCATGTTCCGCATCATCGAGATGGACGGGCACCCCGTGTTCATCAACGGCGCGTTCTGGGAGCTGTTCGTTCTCTGTCCGTCGGGCTCCGGCCTGGACGCCTTTTGCGAGGCCGCGCAGGCAGCCGGGGGCATGGTTTCCCGCAACCGGAACGATTCCGGGCTGCTGGTGCAGGTCACGTCCCAGGAGCCGCTTTCCGAGGAAGTCCTGCGGGCGGCCCGGGAGCTGGAGGACTGTACGGTCTCCGTTCTGGACCCCATCCTGCCGGTGCCCGGCAAATTCCGATACGACATCCCGTTTTTCACCGCCTCGGAAGCCCTGGAACAGTGCGGGGAGAGCACGGTGCTGCCCTCGACCTTTGCCCTCGAATACGAGCGTGCGCGCAGCGGGATGGACGACGGGGAAATTCTTTCGCGCATGAAGGACATAGTGCGCACCATGCGCCGGGCCGCCGAGGCCGGGATGCAACGGGACCTGCCCGTATCCGGCTTTCTCAAGCCCAAGGCCGCCGTCATGGCCCGCAACATGGCCGCCGCCTCCGTGGCCGACCTCGGGGTCATGAACCGGGGCATGCTCATTGCCACGGCCATCATGGAATACAACAGCGCGGGCGGCATCGTGGTCGCCGCGCCCACGGCCGGTTCCTGCGGGGTTCTGCCCGCCGTGGTGCTTTCCATGGCCGAGAGCATGGACCTTTCCGACGAGGAACAGGCCGAAGCCATGCTCGTGTCCGGGCTGGTGGGCGTGTTCATCGCACATCAGGCCACGTTCGCGGCCGAGGTCTGCGCCTGCCAGGCAGAGGTGGGGGCCGCCACGGCCATGGCCGCAGCCGCCGCGGTGCAGCTTCTGGGCGGCACCGTGCAGCAGGCCTTTTCCGCCGCCGCCCTGGCCCTGCAGAACGTGCTCGGCCTCATCTGCGACCCGGTGGCCGGGCTGGTGGAGATCCCGTGCGTCAACCGCAACACCATGGGCGCGGCCAACGCCATCGCCTCGGCCAACATGGTCATGGCCGGGTTCGATCCGGTCATTCCCCTGGACGAGGTCATCGACACCATGCTTCGGGTGGGCCGCATGCTGCCCCCGGAACTGCGCTGCACCAATCGGGGCGGCCTGTGCACCACGCCCACGGCCTGGCGCATTCAGGAGTCACTGGCCGCGTCATAGATTTTTAGCGCAAACCTCCTAAGGCCGAGCCGCCGGAAGCGTTGTTCCCACAACCTCCTCCTTTCGGCGGCTCCCCTTTGGTTCAGTACGAGAAAGGCCCGTATGTATTGCGGGCCTTTCTTTATTTTGGCTGTTGAAAAAGGCCCGTCTGGTTCGTCGCTGCACAAAATCCGTCACCTCACGTATTGGGTATACGCTGCGGTTCCGGCTTTTGCTGACTTCACAAAGAAAAACACTTCTCATTCTCAATGGTTGACACTTTACAAGTCTCTTCTGATGAGTTGCTCGAAGTGGGTACAGGGTGGATTTAGTGAAGAATAAATCATTCTGGGGAGAGTGTGGGCATTTTTCTGGAAAAAGAAAAGAATGTCTTTAGAGGTGATTTCTATACATGGTTTGATGTATTACCAGAGGGTGATTGCGTGAAATTTTCCTCCATCGATTTTGAAAGATCGAAACTGTCATTGTCATACGCTTTTTTAATGATATGGTGAGGTATGTTTTGGTGATATGCAATTAGGGACAAAAGTCTATTTGTGCGTCTGCTATTTTTCCAGATTAATAAAATAAATATTATAATACTTATAGGAATGGATATAGATATGGCCGCAACAATAATATTAACAATGTAATGTCCAAACATACGATTTTCCTTTGGATTTAAAATTGTTTATATTGGGAATTGTTGAAAATCAATTGTTATTTATGAGATGATGATTGCATTAACACTGCATTCACTTTTACAACTTCCACATGATATACAGGTACCAGCATCTATGACATATGTGCTGCCATTTGGGCTAATAGCAGAGACGGGGCAAATTCCCTCGCACGCTCCGCAGCCTGTGCATACCGACTGATCTATATATGGTCCTGCTACGCAATGGCAATGAAAGTAGTTACAACAGGCATAATAGTGACCAGAACAAGTCGCAACACAGCCGCCAAAGCCCATTTCACAGTGTTTGGTCCCCGGTCCTCCTATCAAACAGTATGCGGAGCGAGTCTTAGTCTGTTGCGCAACTTTAGAAGTCGTCTGAGTAGTTGGCTGGATACTGCGAATAAGTCCAAATCCAGAATACGTAATAAACTCATATCCTGGAAAGTGGTCCTCTCTAATAATGTGTTTTGCAGAGCTCAGATAAAGTCCAATTACGACTCTATTGGTATGGGAAACGATAAGAACTCTATCTTCGGTCATGGATATGATTGCGTTATAGAGAGTTCTATCAGGCCAAGGTTTAGGATTCGATCTAGTTTGAAGGAACACCATAATATCCATTCCGGCTAAGGCCTTGTCAGTAAACTGATCTGAATCCAGGAAGACGAAAACCTTGTTGTCCGCTGCTTCAATGTCGACCTTCCCTTGATATGTTGCAATTTTTTTAAGGGTATTTTTAAGGATAACTCTTTTGTCTGATTGAGCTGCTTCACTGATATTCACAGGCAAAAGACTAGAGGCCAACAGCAAAGTAACTTCCTTCAGTGCTTTACGGCGATTTTTTTTCCTAACCAAAGCAAATTTCCTCGGTTAATGATTATCAAAACGACATAAGTGAAAATTGAAATCATTTTCAGCGGCACTATGTACCAAGGTCGGTTATAATGTAAAGGTCAGTCTATAGCCTGTTTTGCTGTCTATAAAAATGAAGCTGGCACGCCAGTAATGAGAAACTGATCGTATAGTTTGTCCAACCCCGTAGGAAAATTTGTCGGTGAAGAAGTCACAGTTTATACTGCTACCTCTTAGAAGTGGGTTGAGCTAGATGAGAGTTCGTTGCTGATTGACAACAAGGAGAACAAAAGAGAATAGGGCTCCTGAAAACAAGCGGGCGGTCCTCCTTGGAGCACATCAATGACAGCCTGTGGGCGAGATCTGTTAAGAGTACAGGATTTCTCAATCGCAGTATTGTCGTTGGTGGGAGCCGTGCTTCGAAGGCGCGTAGAGCCTTCGAACTCTAGGAGCATGATTCTCGTTCGGCTCGTATGGAAAGAGAAAATATGCGACTGGGGATCTTCGTGTGTGGCCTTTGCTGAACCATACCATCCTTACTTTCACACCATTTTTTGATCTTCGTATCTTTGCCTTCACAAAGAAAAACACTTCTCATTCTCAATGGTTGACACTTTTCTTGGTCCCCGGATATCACTCCTCGACGCAGTGAGGATGAAAATCATCTTCATTTCTGATTCGTCGTCCAAGGGAAGGGATGTGGCGAAACAGTGGAGAGGTTGAAAGTGAAACAGTCTGTGACGGCGGCCGTATTCCTTGCTTTGGGAATACTGGCCGCGGGATGGCACGCGGCGTATGCCGGGCCTGTCATGGGAGGGGGAGAGGAGTCCGAGCAACAGCTCAAGGACAAACCGGACACCAAGCCGGTGCGCTGCATCGGGCCGGTGAACATGTCCAACGGCCTGGTGCTGCCCAAGGGCAAGGTGGCCGCCAGCATCAAGTACAAGTACGTGCACAAGAACAACCTGTACGACGGAGGAAACCGCAAGACCGGGAATTACAACGGCAAGTACGACCGCGTGAACCAGACCATGCAACTCACGGCCAAGGCCGGGATCTTCGATAACTTCGAGGCGCGCATCATGGTGCCGTTTCACGACAAGCGGCTCAAGCGCAAGTTCGGCAACCCGCCCGAGCATGCGGATACCGACGAGCTGACCGGGCTGGGCGACATCGTGGTCATGGGCCGCTATGCGGTCATGAGCGAACGCGACGGCGACTGGCTCAGCTTGGCCTTTGGCGCGGGCCTCAAGATGCCCACGGGCGACCCGGACCACAAGAATCCGGCTCCGTTTTCCAATGTGCATGAATACATTGGGCCCGGCGGCCAGCTCGGCACCGGTTCGTGGGATCCCAAGTTCGAGCTGGGGGCCACCAAGTTCTTTGGCCGCTCCCGCGTGGACGCCCACTGCATGTATACGATCCCGGGCGACGGCGCGCACGGTTCCCGCAAGGGCAACCAGTTCAAGTACGACCTGGGCTACGGCTATGCCCTGAACCGGCTCTTCGACGTGGAGCTCGAGCTCAACGGCGTGGACCAGCAGGCCCACTGGTACGACCATTCCTCCACCGTGAACACCGGCGGGCACACCATCTACCTGACCCCCGGCGTGCACTGGAAGATCTCGGACAAGTGCCATTTCTCCATCGGCACTCCCTTTGTGGTCTACCGCGACCTGAACGGCGAGGCCGCCACCCCGGAACGCGCCAGCAAGTATTGCCTGGGCGAGGATTTCCAGGTGGTTTCGCGTCTCGGTTTCAGCTTTTAACCCAGGAGCATTCTCATGAAAAAGATACGTGTATTGTTGTTGGTTCTTTGCCTGGGCTGCCTGGCGGCCATGTTCTCCCTTTCCGGCGTTTCCGCGACCCCGGCCAAGGCCCCGGAACGGATCAGGGCCGTCATGGTGGGCGACAGGCTGGTGGACGTGGCCCTGCGTCTGGGCGTGATTCCCGAGGCCATGTCCGTGCGCGCCTCCATGTGGCCCAAGGCCCCGGCGTTCCGGCTGGGCACCCAGCTGCTCGGCTGCCCCAACCGGGTGACCAGGAAGGCGCCGGATACCGTGGCCAAGTACATGAAGGAGCATGGCGTGACCCGGCTGATTCTGGAAAAGAGCGCCAAATTCTGCCTGTACATGAACAAGGTGGACCCGTGCGACGTGGCCGAACTGGTTAAGGACGTGCCGGGCGTGACCATTGAATACGTGGATTTCACCAAGGGGGTTGTCCCGGCCATTCATGAGGCCGCCGCCCTGCTGGGTCGCGAGGAGCGCGGGCGGGAAGTGGCCGCCGCCTATGAAGCGGCCATGAAGAAGGTGGAGGCCGCCATGCCCAAGTCCGGGCTGAACAGGCGGGTGCTGGTGCTCAACGGCAACTATTCCGAGACCACGGGCAAGTGCTTTGTGCGCATCGAGGCCCCGGGCGGCTATTCGGACCAGTACATCCTGGGGCCGCTGGGCTGCGAAAACGCGGCGGGGGCCATGATCACCGACACCATGCACGTCGCCAAGGGGCATGTTTCGGGCGGAAGGCTCGGCGGGCTGGAAAAGGCCTGCCCGGACGTGATCGTGGCCACGGGCGACGGCTATGCCGTGCAGATGGCCCTGCGCATGGCCGTGAAGCGCAATCCATCCCTGGCGGAGATTCCGGCCATCAAGAATGGGAACGTGTTCAACCTGCCGTTCTACGGCGACTCCAGCGTGCTTGAGTATCCGCAGATATTCCGGCAGTGGAGCGATGCGCTGATGCAATAGCCGCGACCCTCAGGTTGCAGACAATATAAAAAGCCCCGACCATTGCTGGCCGGGGCTTCATTATTTCGCTTGGTAGGCGTGAATGGCTTAGTACATGCCACCCATGCCGCCCATGCCACCCATGCCGCCGGGCATAGCCGGAGCAGCGTCCTTGGGTTCGGGCTTTTCAGCGATGGCGCACTCGGTGGTCAGCAGCAGACCGGACACGGATGCGGCGTTCTGCAGGGCGGTGCGGGTGACCTTCTTGGGATCGATGACACCGGCCTTGATCAGGTCTTCGTATTCGGAGGTGGCTGCGTTGAAGCCGAAGCCGCCCTTGCCTCCCTTGACCTTTTCGACAACCACGGAGCCTTCGAAACCGGCGTTGCCGGAGATCTGGCGCAGCGGCTCTTCCACGGCGCGGGCGACGATGGAGATGCCTGCGGCTTCGTCGTCGTCAGCGGGCTTGACCTTTTCCACGGCCTTGGAGGCGCGGGCGAGGGCAACGCCGCCGCCGGGCACGATGCCTTCTTCAACGGCTGCGCGGGTGGCGTTCAGGGCGTCTTCCACGCGGGCTTTCTTTTCCTTCATTTCGGTTTCGGTTGCAGCGCCGACATTGATGACGGCCACGCCGCCAACGATCTTGGCCAGGCGTTCCTGCAGCTTTTCACGGTCGTAGTCGGAAGAGGATTCGTTGATCTCGGCGCGGATCTGGGCGATGCGGGCCTTGATTTCGTCGGCGGAGCCGGCGCCGTCAACGATGGTGGTGTTGTCCTTGTCGATAACGACGCGCTTGGCGGAACCCAGGTCGGTGACGGTCAGGGATTCCATCTTGATGCCCAGGTCTTCGGAAACGACCTGGCCGCCGGTCAGGGTGGCGATGTCCTTCAGCATGGCCTTGCGGCGTTCGCCGAAGCCCGGAGCCTTGACGGCGGAAACGTTCAGGGTGCCGCGCAGCTTGTTGACCACGAGGGTGGCCAGTGCTTCGCCTTCGATGTCTTCGGCGATGATAAGCAGCGGCTTGGACATTTTGGCGACCTGCTCGAGAACGGGCAGGAGCTCTTTCATGTTGGTGACTTTCTTTTCGCTGATGAGGATCAGGGGCTCTTCCATTTCGCAGGTCATGCGGTCTGCATTGGTCACGAAGTAGGGAGAGAGGTAGCCGCGGTCGAACTGCATGCCTTCCACGACGTCCAGGGTGGTTTCGAGGCCCTTGGCTTCCTCAACGGTGATGACGCCTTCCTTGCCGACCTTGTTCATGGCTTCGGCGATGATGTTGCCGATGGTGGCGTCGTTGTTGGCGGAGATGGTGCCGACCTGGGCGATTTCCTTCTGGTCGCGGGTGTCCTTGGCCAGCTTGCCCAGTTCTTCGGTGATGGCTTCCACGGCCTTGTCGATGCCGCGCTTGATGGCCATGGGGTTGCGGCCGGCGGCCACGAGCTTCACGCCTTCGGTGAAGATGGACTGGGCCAGCACGGTGGCGGTGGTGGTGCCGTCGCCGGCAACGTCGGAGGTTTTGGAAGCGACTTCCTTGACCATCTGTGCGCCCATGTTCTCGAACTTGTCTTCCAGTTCGATTTCCTTGGCGACGGTCACGCCGTCCTTGGTGATCACCGGAGAGCCGAAGGACTTCTCGATGACGACGTTGCGGCCCTTGGGACCGAGGGTGACCTTGACGGCGTTGGCAAGTTTGTCAACGCCGGATTTCAGCTTTTCGCGGGCTTTGGCATCGAAAAGAATTTCTTTGGCCATGTTCGTATCTCCTTAATGGGTTGAGTGAAATTCGAATTCAGTATGAAAGAAGTCGCTGCCTATTCGACAACGGCCAGGATGTCGTCTTCGCGCATGACGAGATGCTCGACGCCGTCGATCTTGATCTCGGTGCCTGCATATTTGGCGAACAGGACAGTGTCTCCATCCTTGACGGTCATGGCGACGCGCTTTCCGTTGTCGTCCAGCTTGCCGGGACCAGCGGCCACGACTTCGCCCTTCATGGGCTTTTCCTTGGCGGAGTCGGGGATGATGATGCCGCCTGCGGTCATTTCTTCAACCTCGAGACGTTTCACCAGTACGCGGTCATTGAGCGGTTTCAGTTTCATTCCTCTATACCTCCAGAGTGAATCTAATTTTTGTGTGTTCCAGTCCAGTATCCCGGGTGTCCGCCGGGCGGACCGGGTGGCGGACAGAGCCCGTTTTCGGGGGTGCCGCCGGAAAGCTCGTCAGAACATAAACACCATGCCCAACCTGTCAACAGGAGAGCTGAAATTTTTTTCATTTCTTTATCAAGGCGCGTCGATAAGCCGCGGCCCGCATATTGCAAAGTTTTCGGGCAAGGGAAAAAACGGTAAAATCATGACAGGAGGTCGCCATGAGTGGATTTCCGTATGATGCAGACGTTTCGGTGCCCATCAGCATTGAGGGACAGAGAACCATGATGCACGCCCTGGATTACCGGGACGTGGCTTTGACACCCGCCGGCGCCCGCATGGTGGCCAGCGCGGCCCGGACGGTCCTGAGCCGCTACATGCCCGGCTCCAATCCGGACAAGCTGACCCTGGACCAGGCCGTGGCCATGTTCGTGGACCGGGTCTACTGGATCGAAAGCTCCGGCGGGCTGGTCATGTGCACGGACATGCCGGATACCAGTTTCTGCCTGCCCATCCCCAAGGACCTCTGGGCCCTGCGCGACCATACCCGCGTGATCCAGTAGGGCGGGGCATTTTGTCACCGGCGCTTGACACACCGTAACAAACCTTCGCCGGAGTTGTTGCAGGGGAGTGCTATGCTTCCCGGCAACAATGCCACGGAGGTGTGTATGTCGCAGTGCCCGAGACAGGTTTTCCATCTGGAGCCGCCCTATGGCGATCCGCTCCGGAAGGCCCTTTTTTCCCTGGTCGCCAAGCCCCTCGCCAAGATTCTTCGCTTCGAGACCCTGAATCGCATGTACGCCGAGGCCGGCGAGCTGGAGGGCGACTTCATCGACCGCGCCCTGAAGCGGCTCGGCATCAGCTACGAGCTGGAAGGGCAGCCCCTGGAGCGTATCCCCCGGGAGGGGCCGCTTATGGTGGTGGCCAACCACCCCTTTGGCGCGGTGGAGGGCCTGCTGCTGGTCAAGCTGCTCCGGCAGGTGCGGCCCGACGTCAAGGTCATGGCCAACTTCCTGCTGGGCGCGATCCCGGAAATGCGCGAGCACCTCATTGCCGTGGATCCCTTTGGATCGGCCGGTTCGGCCAAGGCCAACATCGCGGGCCTCAAGGAGACCATGCGCTGGCTCAAGGGGGGTGGCCTGCTGGGCGTGTTCCCTGCGGGCGAGGTCTCCAGCCTGGCGGTGCACCGGCGCATGGTGGCCGACCCCGAGTGGAGCGCCACGGTGGCGGGCATTGCCCGCAAGACCGGGGTGCCGGTGCTGCCCGTGTTCTTCCAGGGCCGCAACAGCGCGCTTTTTCAGGCCGCGGGCCTGGTGCACCCGAGGCTGCGCACCGTGCTCCTGCCCCATGAGAATCTCAAGCGTTCCAGGACGCCCATCACCGTGACCCTGGGCAGCGTGATCCCGCCCGAGAAGCTGGCTTCCTTTGCGGGCGACAGGGAGATGGTGGACTACCTGCGCTTCCGCACCCATGTGCTGCGCAGGGAAAAGGAGCGCAAGCGCGACAGGTTCATCAAGCCCCGGGAACGGATGCTCGAGCCCCTGGCCAATTCCCGGCCCAGGCACATCCTGGCCAGCGAGGTGGCCGCCCTGCCGGACGAGAACATCCTGCTCACCTCGGGCCGGTTCACGGTCTTTCAGGCCCGGGCCGAGCGCATCCCCCGCCTCATGCGCGAGATCGGCATGCTGCGCGAAAAGACCTTCCGCGCCGTGGGCGAGGGCACGGGCAAGCCCCTGGATATCGACAAGTACGACGACTATTACAACCATCTGGTGCTCTGGAACCACGAGGAGCGCGAGGTGGCCGGGGCCTACCGCTTCGCCATGGCCGACAGGGTCATTGCCCGCTACGGCGTCCGGGGGCTGTATTGCGCGTCCCTGTTCGACTTCGAGCCGGGCGTCATCGAGAACGTGCAGCCCGCTCTGGAAATGGGCCGCTCGTTCATCACCGAGAAGTACCAGCGCAGCTACCAGCCCCTGCTCCTGCTCTGGAAGGGCATCGCCGCGTTCGTGACCCGCAATCCCCGCTACGCCACCCTGTTCGGCTGCGTGAGCGTTTCCGGCGATTACTCGCATCTTTCCCATGAACTCATCGTCAACTTTCTGGAGCGCCACAGCTCCCTGGAAACCATGGCCGGGCAGGTGCGTCCCAAGCTGCCGCCCAAGATAAAGAGTCTCAGGAAGCTCGACCTCCGCGTGCCCGAGGCCGCGTTCAGCGACCCCGACGACATCGCCACCCTGGTGGGGGACGTGGAAAAGGGCAAGTCCATCCCGGTGCTGCTCAAGCAGTATCTCAAGCTGGGCGGCAAGATTCTGGGATTCAACGTGGACCCGGACTTCGGCAACTGCATGGACGGCCTGATCCTGGTGGACCTGCGCAACACCGACCCCAAGATCCTGGCCAGGTTCATGGGCAGGCCGGAGGCCTGCGCCTTCCTGGCCCACCATCGTCCCGCGCCGTCTGGGCCGGGCCTGACCTCCCTGCAGCCGGCGGCCTAGGCTGCCACTCCGCGAACCCCACGGCCCGTTTCCCGGAAGCGGGCCTTTTTTTCGCAGCTAATCATTGCCCCGATTCCTGCGGCGCGGTAACAGGGGAGTATCTTTCAATACTCTATCCTGCCTGGGGGGACCATGGCCGCACTGCGTCACATTCGTCTTGCCGGATTTTGCCTGTCTCTTTTTGCCGTACTCGCACTTCCCGGCTGCACCGGGGAGCCTCCCAAACAGGAACGGCCGCCTGTGCCCGTGACCCTGATCCAGGCCAGGGCCGTGGATTCCGAACGGGTGCTCAAGGCCGTGGGCACGGTCAAGGCCTCCAACTCCGTGACCCTCCAGTCCCAGGTCACGGGACAGATCCTGCGCATCCATTTTCTGGACGGCGACAGGGTCGAGGTCGGCCAGGTGCTCTACACCATCGACCCGGAAAGCTACGCCTTCTCGGAGCAGGGTGCCCAGGCCGACGTGGCCCGCGACAGGGCCCAGGCCGAGCAGGCCCGCAAGGAATTTTTGCGCTTTAAGGCGCTCTACGCCCAGGACGCGGTCTCCAAGGATGAATTCGAGCAGAAAAGGACCGCCTACGAGGCGGCCCAGCGCGCCATGGAGGCGGACCTGGCCCAGGCGGGCATTGCCGGGCGCAACCTCAAGCTGACCAAGGTCACCGCGCCCATCGACGGCATTGCCGGGAGCACCCGGCTGGACGAGGGCAACCTGGTCACGGCCGAGCAGAGCGACCTGGTGGTAATCAAGACCGTGGAGCCCGTGGACGTGGTCTTTTCCATCCCGGGCCGCTACCTGACCCAGGTGCGCAGCCACGACGTGAACGAAAGCCTGGTCGCCTACGCCGTGCCCCCGGGCAAGGACCACACCCCGTCCAAGGGGGAGCTCACCTTCGTGGACAACTGGATCAACACGGCCACGGGCATGATCGACCTCAAGGCCCGGTTCTCCAATGCGGACGAGCGGCTCTGGCCCGGCCAGTTCGTGGAGGTGACCCTGGTGCTGGGCTCCCAATCCGGCACCTACGTGATTCCGGCCCAGGCCGTGCAGAAGGGGCCGGACGGCACCTACCTGTTCGTGGCCGACGGGGCCAAGGCCGCCATGAAGCCGGTGGTGGTGGACATGCGCAAGGATGATGACGTGATCATCACCAAGGGACTGGCCGAAGGGGACAGGGTGATCACCGAGGGCATGTTCATGCTTGCGCCGGGGACCCCGGTGCGCGAGGTGGAAAAGGGTGAAGCCGCCAAGGCTGGAGGTGCTTCCTGATGCAGGCCACCGAACTGTTCATCAAGCGGCCGGTCATGACCACCCTGGTCATGCTCGGGCTCCTGTTCTTCGGCATCGTGGCATACCTGGGCATGCCCGTGAGCTACCTGCCCGCCGTGGAGTTCCCGGCCATCCAGGTCACGGCCACCTTTTCCGGGGCCAGCCCCAAGGTCATGGCCGCCAGCGTGGCCTCGCCCATGGAGCGTGAGTTCTCGTCCATTGCCGGGCTTCAGTCCATGAGCTCGGTGAACGCCCTGGGCAGCAGCACCATCACCCTGGTCTTCGACCTGGACCGCAACATCGACGACGCGGCCATGGACGTGCAGGCGGCCATTTCCCGCGCCGAGGGCGACCTGCCCCCGGAAATGGACGACAAGCCCAGTTTCCAGAAGGTCAACCCGGCGGACAGCCCCATCCTGTACATTTCCCTGCGTTCGGACGCCCTGCCGCTTTCCACGGTGAACGACTACGCCAAGACCTTCCTGACCCAGACCATTTCCATGATCCCGGGCGTGGCCCAGGTGCTCATCTACGGCGAAAAGAAGTATGCCGTGCGCATCCGGCTCAACCCCATGGAGCTGGCTTCGCGCGGGCTGGGCATCGACGAGGTGCGCGAGGCAGTGGGCGCGGCCAACCAGAACCTGCCCCTGGGCTCCCTGGAGGGCACCGAGCAGAACCTCACCGTGGATGCGGACGGCCAGCTCTACCATGCCGATGAGTACAGGGATCTCATCGTCTCCTACAGGAACGGCCAGCCCGTGCGGCTCATCGACCTGGGCGTGGTGGAGGACGGGGTGGAGGACGAGCGGTTCAGCTCCTGGCACAACACCAAGGGCAACCTGACCATCGCGGTCAAGCGCCAACCCGGTTCCAACACCATCCGCATCGTGGAGGACATTCGCGCCAAGCTGCCGTGGATCCAGTCCCAGCTTCCGGCCTCCATCAGGATGGATATCGTGCACGACGCCAGCGAATTCATCGAGGAGTCGGTGCAGGACGTGAAATTCACCCTGGGCCTTGCCGTGGCCCTGGTCATCCTGGTGGTCTTCGTGTTCCTGCGCAACATCGCCAGCACCTTCATCTCCTCGGTGGCCATCCCGTTTTCCATCGTGGCCACCTTTGCGGTCATGTACGAGATGGGATTCACCCTGGATACCTTTTCGCTCATGGCCCTGACCCTGGCCGTGGGCTTTGTGGTGGACGACGCCATCGTCATGATCGAGAACATCGTGCGCCACCTGGAGATGGGCAAATCCCCCATGCAGGCCGCCCGCGACGGGGCCAGCGAGATCGGCTTCACCATCATCTCCATGACCCTGTCCCTGGCCATCGTCTTCGTGCCCATCATGTTCATGGCCGGGATCGTGGGCCGCGTGCTGCACGAGTTCGCAACCACCATCACCGCGGCCATCCTCGTGTCCGGGGTGGTCTCCCTGTCGCTCACGCCCATGCTTTCCAGCCGGCTGCTGCGCTCGCGGAGCAGGCTGGCCGAGTCCGACGCCCTCTTTGACTGGCTGCTCGGCAAGTACAAGGCGTCCCTGCATTTCTGCATCAAGCACCGGTTCACCACCCTCATGGCCTCCTTCGGGCTGCTCGGGCTCACGGTCTTTTTGTTCGTGGTGGTGCCCAAGGGGTTCCTGCCCAGCGACGACCAGGGCTTTTTCATGGGCTTTGTGCAGGCGCGGCAGGGTATTTCCTACGCCGCCATGGAAAAGAAGCAGAAACAGCTCATACCCATGTTCGCGGGCCAGCCGGCCATGGAGGGCCAGATCCAGATCATCGGCGTGCCCGAGAGCAACCAGGGCATGGCCATCGGCATCCTCAAGCCCCAAAGCCAGAGGAAGACGGGCGTGGACGAAACCATTGCGGCCCTGCGCGGGCCGTCCAACTCGGTGCCGGGCATGGCCTGCTATCTGGTCAACCCGCCCATGATCCAGATCGGCGGCAAGCAGGCCAAGGGCGACTACCTGTTCACGCTGCTTTCTGCGGATTCGAAACAGCTGTACAAGAGCGCCGAGGCCTTCGAGGAAGAGCTGCGGGGCAACAATCTGCTCATGGGCGTGACCAGCGATCTGCAGGTCAGCAGTCCGCAGGTGGAAATCAACATCGACCGCGACATGGCCTCCAGCCTTGGGGTGAGCGTCAGCGAGATCGAGAACGCCCTGTTCACGGCCTTTGGAGAGCGCAAGGTTTCCACCATCTATGCCTCCATCGACGAGTACAAGGTCATCATGCAGCTCAAGCCCGAATTCCAGGTCAACATGGACGCCCTGCACATGCTTTACGTGCGCGCGGATTCCGGGGACCTGGTGCGGCTGGACGCCGTGTGCTCCATCGAGGAGGGGGTGGGGCCGCAGACCATCAACCACACGGGCCAGCTCGAGTCCGTATCCTATTCCTTCAGCGGGGTCCCGGGCACCTCCATGGACCAGATCACCCAGGTCGTGGCCGGCATGGCCAAAGAAAAGCTGCCGGATACGATCAGCACCATGTTCGAGGGGGCGGCCGGCGCCTTTGCCGAATCCATGAACAGCCTGTTCTTCCTGCTGTTCATCGCCATCGTGGCCATCTACATCCTGCTCGGCTCGCTCTATGAATCGTTCATCCACCCCGTGACCATCCTTTCCGGGCTGCCCTCGGCGGCCATGGGCGGGCTGCTCACCCTGCTGGTCTTCGGGTATGATCTCGACCTCTACGGCATGGTGGGCCTGATCATGCTCATCGGCATCGTCAAGAAGAACTCCATCATGGTGGTGGACTTCGCCATTGCCGAGGAAAAGAAGGGCGTGTCCCCGGAAGAGGCCGCCTTCAACGGAGCGATCATCCGCTTCCGGCCCATCATGATGACCACGCTTGCGGCCATCATGGGCGCGCTGCCCATCGCCCTGGGCATGGGGGCCGGGGCCGAGGCCCGCCGTCCCCTGGGCCTTGCAGTGGTGGGAGGGCTGGCCCTGTCCCAGGTGGTCACCCTGTACCTGACCCCGGTGTTCTATACCTACATGGACGATCTGCAGTCGTGGCTGGACCGCAGCTTCGGCCATGCGGAGGAAGAGCCGGAACAGGCCGTCTAGGAAAGGGGAAGGCGGAAGAACGACAATCGTCGGCGATCGTCAGGCGAAAAAAAACGGCACCGGAAATCCGGTGCCGTTTCGCGTCTGTCGTCTAGGGCATCATGGGCGCCGTGGGCAGCCCGGTGGCAAGGGGCAGCCCGCACATGAGGTTGGCGTTGGCCAGCGCCTGGCCGGAAGCGCCCCTGCAGAGGTTGTCGATGGCCGAAACAATGACCAGCCGGTGGGTGCGCGGGTCCACCACCAGACCGATGTCGCAGAAGATGGTGCCGCGCACGAAACGGGTCTCGGGAAGCTGGCCCTTGGGCAGCACGCGCACATGGGGCTTGCCCGCGTAGAATTTCGTGTAGGCCGCGTGGATGGCGTCCAGGTCCGCGTCCCCGGCGAGCTTGGTGTAGATGGTGGACAGGATGCCCCGGTCGATGGGCAGCAGGTGGGTGCTGAAGGACAGGGTGACGTCCGCGCCCGCCAGCTTGGAAACCTCCTGCTCGATCTCCGGGGTGTGCCGGTGCGTGGGCAGGCCGTAGGCCTTGAAGGAGTCGTGGACCTCGCAGAACAGGGTGCCCACCTTGGCTCCCCGGCCCGCGCCCGAGGTGCCGGACTTGGAGTCGATGACGATGTCCTCGGTGGAGACGAAATTGTTTTTCAGGGCCGGGGCCAGGCCCAGTATGGCCGAGGTGGGGTAGCAGCCCGGGTTGGCGATGAGCCGCGCGTCCCTGATCTTGTCCTCGTAAAGCTCGGGCAGGCCGTAGACGGCCTCGGCCAGCAGTTCGGACCGGGTGTGCTCGGTGGCGTACCAGTGCTCGTATGTGGCCTTGTCCTCAATGCGGAAGTCCGCGGAAAGGTCCACCACCTTGACGCCTTCCTTGAGCAGGTCGTCGGCGATCTCCATGGCCGTCTTGTGCGGCACGGCCAGGAAGACGATGTCGCAGGCCTCGGCCAGTTCGCGGGCGTCCGGCTGGGTGATGACCAGTTCGCCTATCTTGATGCCGTTGAGAAAGGGATAGATTTCGGCCAGTGTTTTCCCGGCCTCCGAGCGCGAGGTGGCCCGCACCAGTTCCATGGACGGATGCTGGGTCATGAGCCGCGCCAGTTCCATGCCCGTGTAGCCGGTGACGCCCACGAGGCCTGCGGTAAAGGTCTTGCCCATCTTATTTCCCGGCCTTGTTCACGTAGCTCATGCGCAGGCTGTAGAGCAGGTCGCAGAGCAGCTTGCTTTCGTTGTCGTCCAGGCCCTTCTCGAATTTCTGCTGCAGCATGCCGAGCACGTCTATGGTGTGCTTGGCCAGGTGCGGCTGGAATTCGATCTTGCCGCTGGAGGGGTCCGGGGCTTCGCCCAGGGCCACCATGGCGGAGGAGCTCAGGGAGTAGATGAAGGTGGAAAAACTCATTTCCGGAAGGGGCATGTCCTTCATGGGGTTTTCTTTGCAATCGGCCATGCGGGTATCTCCTTGTGGATTCGTCACGGGTATTCAGAAAGTGTTAAGGCGTGCGGGCTCCGGAGTCAATGGCCCGGAATGCAAAAGGATCGGCCCCGGCGGCAAGGCAATGCCTCCGGGGCCGGACAGGACTGCTTTGCCGGCTAGAGCAGCTTGAACACGGCGGCGAAGTCCTCGTCGCCCAGCCCTTCGGACATGCCGTGGTTGTACTGGATGCCCGCGGCCGTGGCGCAGGGGAAGTCCGTGGCCAGCTTTTCCGCGGTTTCGGAAACAAGGTTGAGGTCCTTGGACATCTGGCGGAACGGGAACTGGCCCGGGAACTTGCCGCGCAGGAACATGTCCTTCTTGTCCGAAAATATCTCGCAGCTCATGGGGCCGGAAAGGATCGCCTCGAAGATGGAATCGCGCTTGAGGTTGCCCTCGATGCCGAAGCGGACCGCCTCGGAGAGGCCTTCCATCATGACCCCGGCCAGCAGGTTGACGGCCACCTTCATCATGGAGCCCTGTCCCGGGTCGCCGCAGTGGATGGTCTTTTTGCCCAGCACCGAGAAGATCGGATCCAGGAGTTTGAGGGTTTCGTCCTGGCCTGCGGCCAGGATCACCAGCTCGCCCGCCTCGGCGGGCTGGCGTGAACCGGATACCGGGGCGTCCACGAAGTCCACTCCCTTGAGCTTGAGCTTGCGTCCCAGCTTCTTGGAGTATTCGGGCAGTACGGTGCTCATGTTCACGAATATCTTGCCTTCCAGCTCGCGGATGATGCCCCGGACCCCGAAGAGGATGGCGTCCACGGCCTCGTGGTCCGGCACCATGGCAATGACCACGTCGCTGGCCTTGGCCAGTTTGCGAATGTCGTCGGTGCGCTCGGCCCCGTCCTTGACCAGTTGCTTGTCCCTGCCGGGCGCGCGGTTGTAGACCGTGAGGCTGTAGCCGGCTGCGAGCAGGTTGGCGGCCATGGGCTGGCCCATGATGCCCAGTCCGATGAATCCGATGTTCATAAGCACTTCCTTGTTTTGCCTTTTCTACCAGAAAAACGGCCAAGAGGTGAAGTGGCAAGGTGCCCGGAATCCGGGGCGTGATATTTTGCAATCAATGCTTAAGCGCACGGGCCTTCTGGGGTATTGTGGTGGCATGGACTCATTCATCCAGACAGGGGAGTCGGATGCCGAGAACGATGCTGGTTGCCGTTTTGCTGGTCGGGGTCGTTTTTGCGGCCTTGGCGCGGGCGGACGAGAAGGAACTCGTCTGGTGCTGCTTTGATGCGCCGCCCATGTACATCCTCAGCGAACCGCTCAAGGGCACGGGGTACGTGGACAAGTTCCAGGACGCCCTGTTTGCGGCCATGGACGGGTATGCGCACAGGACGATGGAATGCAACATCGCCCGGACACTGGAGGCCATGTTCAAGACGACCAACACCTGCAACGCCGTGCTGCTGTATACCGAGGATCGGGACGAGTTCGTGCACTACAGCGAGCCCATCATCGGGCTCATGCCCAACCGCCTTCTCGTTCTTTCCGAGAATATCGATCTCGTGAAACCCTTTCTGACCGAACAGGGGGTGGATCTCGGCAGGCTGCTGCGGGAATCCGGCCTTTCGGTGGGGGTGCTGTATGGCCGGTCCTATGGGCACTACATCGACAGGCATCTGGAGCAGGCGGAGGACATGAGCACCGTGCAGTGGTTTGCCCAGTCCACGCTCGGGGTCCGGCAGCTCCTGGGCAAACGCCTGGATGCGCTTCTGGCCTACGCCCACGAGGTGGTCTACTACATGCGCACATTTAGAATCGATGCGGAAATAAAGAGCTTCCCCATTATCGGAGAAACGCTGATCAACGCGCACGTTGGCTGTTCGGATTCAAGACTGGGCCGGGAGGCAGTTACGGAAATCAACCGGCTGCTGGATGGCGGGCTTCGCGGCGTCTACCTGAGGTCGTATCTCGAATGGGCGGACGAGGATGCGCGCCAGAAGGTCCGGGACCATGTGGCCGGTTGGCCGGGGGTGGAATGATGTGGAGAGTGAGATTCTTTCTTTTGTTCATTGCGGCGGTGGCCGCCTTCGCGCATCCCGTGTGCGCTGAGGACAAACTTCATTGGACGCGGCTGGACATGCCGCCCATCAACATCGTGCGCGATCCGCTCAAGGACCAGGGTTACGCGGACAAGTTTCTGGCCGACTTCCTGCCGGTCATGAAGGGGTTCGAGCATCATGTCTTCGTGTGCAGCGTAGCCCGGACCCTGGAATTGATCAGCGAGACTCCCAATACCTGCAACATGACCCTGCTGTACCAGAAGAAACGGGATCAGTACGTGCATTACAGCGACGCCATCATGGGGCTTGTTCCCAACCGGGTGCTGGTGGTGGCGGGCAACGAGGGCATGGTCCTTCCCTATCTTTCCGAGGAAGGCGTGGACCTTGCGCGGCTCATGCGCGACTCCAATCTCTTGGTGGGGCTCATCAACGGCCGGGCCTATGGCGAGTTCATCGATACCCAGCTGGAGGCGGCCAAGCCATTCAAGAACGTCGCGTTCCTGCCCAAGTCCGTGCTCGGCGCGCGGCAGCTTTTCGCCGGGCGTGTGGACGTGCTGGTGGCCTACGTGCACGAGGCCCTGTACTACAAGAAAACGCAGAACATCCTTGAGGATGTGGTCAGCTTTCCCATCAAGGGGGAACAGCTGGTGGACATGTACATGGGCTGTTCGGATTCCCCGGAGGGCCGCAGGGCCGTGGCCGAGATCAACCGGCTGCTGGATGGCGGCATGCGTGGGGTCTTCCTTAATCACTACCTGGAATGGGTGGACAAGGGCTCGCAAAAGGACGTGCTTCGTCATGTGTCCGGCTGGAGCGGTGTGGAGTGACTGGAATGGCCGGGACGGCTGGAGGAGACAGTCGGTGGTTCCCTCTATTCGGAAATTTGTATTCGGTCAGAACGACTTCATAGTTTTCGTCTTCGGACCTGATTATTTCCCTGACCATAAACCAGTATCCGTTGTCATCCCGAGTCATCCATTTTCGGCTTTTGGCCGAACCGGTATCCTGCTCGAGAATCACACAGGGGAAGGCCATGTCCGCGATCCTGACGGTCTCGTCCCCCTCCTTTCGCAGTATTGTTCGCACCACCTCCAGTTCCCCCAGGCTGAACATGCGGTAGTCGACTGGCTTAGCCGGGGAGATTGTGTCCAGGGGCAGGTATTGGCTGGTGAAGTCCATAGCGTCCGCCTTGAGGGCGCTTTCAAGGATTGTTTTCCCGTTTTCCTTGAAGTGGATGTCGAGGTCACCTTGGCGGCGGCGCACCCGAATGGCATATGTGTCTTCCGCTTTCAACTGCGCATCGTATTGCCAGAGACTGCCGTCCCGGGAAAAGAGAGCATTCTCGTTGCTCGTGATCTGGTGGTTGCCCGCTTGGCGTATGGCCATGGATTTCCGTTCCGCCAGAACCTCCAGTCCTTCATGGATGGCAGGAGTTCGCCATACTTGCAGTGTGCCGAACTCCTGCCCCCCGGCCGTAAGGCGATAGGAAAAGGAGATGGCATTCCCCGTATCCGCGGCCAGCCCCGGAACCGGGAGCAGGGCAAGCAGGGCCAGGAACATGGTCGTGAACAGCAACATAGGTCGTGATGTGGGCATGAATCCTCCTCGGGGTTGGTTCATGACCACATTTCTAGGGCCTGCCCAAAAGGTTTGTCCAATTAAGGAGTGTTAAAGAGTGTGAGAATGTGTGAACGCCGTCAATTCCCCACCAGAGCCAGCACGTTGCCGTAGACGATGCGGCAGGCCCGCAGGGCGTGCAGCCCGGCATTGAGCAGGGCCAGTTCCAGGGATTTGAACTGTTCCACGCTTCCGAAATATTTGTCCTCGAGGCTTTGCCTGTAGGCCTTGTAGTACTCGGGGATGCATTCCAGTTCCTCGTTGCCGAGGTCCACATAGAGCATGGGAAATTCCCCCTGAAGTCCGGCCAGCTCGTTGATGGGCCGCAGCGTGGATACCAGGAACGGCCCCGGGCTTTCATCGTCCGCGAGGTGCGCGGCCAGTTCCGGGTCCCGGGCCTTCACCGCGTCGGCGAATTTCCTGAGAATACGGTCCGCCAGACGGTGGTCGTAGGTTTCCAGGGAAAGGGCGTGACCTTCCTCGGTGGTGACGACCGGAACGTAGAAGGAGTTGAGGCGGGCCGGGTCCCGGTCGGCCATGTCCTCGCCCGGCCGGACGTTCCCGAGATAGGAGAAGAGCAGCTTCAGCTTTTCGCATCCCGTTTTCGAGGCGCAGTTCCGGGTATCCCAGCGGTAGAGCACGTATGTGTACATGCCGTAGCCGGGATGTTCGCAGCCCAGGCCGGGCAGGGCGTTTCGCACGTGTCCCTCGGGCCTTTCTCCGGGTGTTGCGGATTCATGGCCGTTGGCCGATTCCGCGGGTGCCGAAGGCCCTTCGTGGCCGTTTTTCGCGGCGTGTTCGTCCCTGCCGTCTTCCCAAGAAAGATGAATCCCGCCCAGGAATTCCCGGAACCTGTCGGTGCCGTGGGGAATCATGATGGCCGCCGCCAGCATCAGCAGGGCTATCCAGGGTATTCTGTCTCTCCACTTCATTGGCCGCGCCTCCGTTTCAGGATCCGGGCCACCCCCCATGTGACGGCGGCCCCGGCCACACCTATCCCGGCGGCAAGCCGTCCCGCTGTCTGGTCCGTGAGTGTGGTGTAGCGCCATTCCAGCAGGAAAAAGGCCAGCAGCCCGTAGCCCAGTGCGGCCAGGGCGAATCTTCCGGAGTTGCCGAACAGGATGTCCTTGAGTTTCATGCTTCCTGTATAGCATGCCGTGTTTTGGGTGTGCTTTATAATTCCGCGCCGATTCTTGTTCGGAGCAGCGTGTCTCCATATTGATTCGGCTCCTAATATGTGTTGGTATTTTACGATTTTATCAAAAAACAATTGCAAAAATGACCATTCGTTCAAAAATGAAACAAAAATTTGCAAAAAATGAAATTTTGTTGCATAGAGAGGGCCATCTTTCAACAGGGTGTAAGAGTGATTGGTACGAAAAGAAAAATGGTTCTGGTGCAACCTTTCGGAATACTGCCGGAAATAGGGTTGAGCTGCTGTTCTGGTGTCGTGTCGTGCTGTTTCACCGCTGCATCCATAATAAAGCGAGGAGAGCATGGCTACATCAGTACCTAATGCAAACTCGGAAACTTTTCTGGGCCACCCGAAAGGCCTGTTCATATTGTTTGCAACCGAAATGTGGGAGCGCTTTTCCTACTATGGAATGCGCGCGCTGCTCATTTTCTACCTCACGAAGCACTTCCTGTTTCGTGACGGCGAAGCCAGCCTGATCTACGGCGCATACACCGCGCTCGTCTATCTGATGCCGGTTCTCGGCGGCATCCTCTCCGACAAATACCTTGGCCCCCGCAAGGCGGTGACCTATGGCGCGCTACTGCTGGTGCTGGGCCACTTCGGCATGGCCTTCGAGGGCCCGCCGAGCATCATCGACGGCGAGGTGCTCGTTCGCAGCGGCTTCCACCTGCAGACCTTCTTCCTGAGCCTGGCCTTCATCGCCACGGGTGTCGGCTTCCTCAAGGCCAACATCTCCACCATGGTGGGCGGCCTGTACAAGCAGGGCGACGCACGCCGCGACGGCGGGTTCACCATTTTCTACATGGGCATCAACATGGGGGCGCTGGTTTCCTCGCTGCTGTGTGGCTGGCTCGGCGAAACCTACGGCTGGTCCTACGGTTTCGGCGCTGCCGGTGTCGGCATGCTGCTCGGCCTGGCCACCTTCTCCATGGGCCGCAAGCACCTGGGCTTCACCGGCGAACCCCGCGACCCGCGCCGCCTGGCCGAAAAGGTCATGGGCCTGAGCCGCGAGATCTGGGTGTACCTGGCCGGTTTCGGTCTGGTGGGCCTGAGCTTCATCCTGCTGCGCATGGACCAGATCGTGGGCTCGGTCTGGGGCGAGTTCACTCCGGTGGGCGTCATCCTGCTGCTCTTTAGCTTTGTCATGATCGGTTCCGTCATCATCTACGCCCTGAAGAAGTGTGACCCGGTGGAGCGCGACCGCCTGTTCGTGGCCGCGGCCCTGATTTTCTTCTCCGTGGTCTTTTTCGCCCTGTTCGAGCAGGCCGGGTCTTCCTTGAGCCTGTTCACGGACCGCGCCGTGGACCGCGCCGGCATTCCGGCGTCCATGTTCCAGTCCCTGAACCCCATCTTCATCATCCTGCTGGGTCCGGTGTTCGGCTGGGTCTGGGTGACCCTGGGCAAGCGCGGCCTGGAGCCCAGCACCCCGGTGAAGTTCTCCATGGGCATCCTGCTCGTGGGTATCGGCTTCCTGGCTCTGGTGGCGGGCATCAAGTTCTCGGGTTCGTCCACCGCCCTGGTCGGCGCCTACTGGATCGTGCTGCTCTACCTGCTGCACACCATGGGCGAGCTCTGCCTCAGCCCGGTGGGCCTGTCCATGATCACCAAGCTCTCTCCCGCCCGCATCGTGGGCATGATGATGGGCGTCTGGTTCCTGGCCACCTCCTTTGCCAACTACATAGCGGGCCTCATCGCCAGCATGACCGGCTCCGTGGACGGCGGCAGCGTGTTCGAGAACATGGAGCTGGCCAAGGCCAACTACGTGGAAGTCTACAGCAAGGTCGGTTTCCTGGCCTGCGGCATCGGCGTGTTCGTGCTGCTCGTCTCCCCGCTGCTGCGCAAGGGCATGCACGAGGGAGCCACCATGGTCTTCGAGAAGGACGTGGTGGAGGAGCTCGAAGAGGAACTCGAGTCCGCAGACCGTTTCCCGGGCAAGCAGAATTAGGCTGCCCCGCGGATATATCAATAATATAAGCAAAAGCCCCCGGCCGCATACGCTGTCGGGGGCTTTTTTGCGATCGGCCCTTATCTGCCGAACAAGGCCTTGATCTTTTCCAGCTTGCCCTTGTCCGTGACCTGGTATTCCAGGTCCGAGGACGAACCGCCCAGGGAGAGTCTGGTCCCGGAAAAGCGGTTGCGCTTGCCCGAGGCCGAGAAATGCAGGTCGCGCACGCCGGTCTGCTCCACGATCCAGGCCGCGTTGTCCGGGGAAACGCCGCTTCCGGCCATGATGGAAATCCGGTCGCCATGGCGCTGCATGATCCGGCTGATGCCTTCGGTTCCCTTGAGGGCGGTATCGGCCTGTCCCGAGGTCAGGATGCGGTCCACGCCCAGGTCGATGAGGGTTTCGACGGCGGCATCGTAATCCCTGGCAAAGTCCACGGCGCGATGGAAGGTCACTTCCAGGTCGCGCGCCTTGGCGGCCTTGCAGAGCTTTTCCGTGGCCAGGGCGTTGACGCGGAACGAATCGTCCAGCACGCCGATGACCACGCCGTGCGCGCCCAGGTCCGCGTAATACCCCACCTCGTCCACCATGGCCGCCACGTCGGCGTCGTCAAAGCAGAAATCGCCGGGCCGGGGGCGGATCATGGCGTGCAGCCCCATGCCGGTTTCTTGCGCCGCATACCGGACCAGGGCCGGGGACGGGGAAAGCCCGCCCAGGGCCAGGGCGGCGCACAGCTCCAGGCGGTCGATGCCGCCGGACGCGGCCACGGTGCGTACGGATTCGATATTGTCGAGGCAGACTTCCAAAGTGATCATGTTCGGCTCCTGCGGTTGCGTGGATGATGAAAAGCGTTTCGCCTGCATACCAGATGCCCGTGTCCGAAACCCACTATTTTGAGTTAATTTGGTCAATTGAATATCTCCCCGGTTTCATGCTAACAGGTGGAGAAACATGAAACCTTTCCCGGCTGGGAGTGTTTATGAGCAAGCTCAAGGATCTTTTTGAAGGGTGCAACTGGAAGAACAAGACCCTGGGGGGCTGGCCAGAGAACAAGGAAGAGATTCTCTACCAGTGGAGCGAATACGAGTACGAATTCGCCAGCGTCTTTTTCAAGGATACCGGCGCCATGATCCTTACGGACGAGGACCCTGTGGTGGAGCGCCATCTCTACTATTCCACCAGTCCCAAGGGCGTCCCTGTCCTGTGCGTTACCCAGCGGGAAAAGCCCTTTGACGTCAAGGCGGCGGCCGAGGGCCTGGCCATGATGCTCGACGTGTCCAAGGTCCAGGAATCATTGAATCGAGTCACCAAGAAGCACAAAGCGAAAGAACAGGTATGAACGACGTTCGAATCCGGAGCATGTTCGCTGGCGAGGAGGGGCAGGTAAGCGAACTGGTGCTCAAAGTTTTCATGAAGTATGTGGCCCCTGGATACCCCGGAAGCGGTGTGGCGGAATTCCGCAAGTACGCCAGCCCCGAAGCGCTGGCCGAGCGGGCCGAGGAGGGAAACATGATCCTCCTGGCCGAGATGGACTACGAGCCCGTGGGCATGATCGAGGTCCGCGAGGAAAGCCATATCTGCTTTTTCTTCGTGGACGGGGAGCATCAGGGCAAGGGGACCGGGTCGGCCCTGCTGCGCGAGGCCATTGCCCTGTGCAACGGCCCGGATCACCTGACCGTCAACTCGTCGCCCAATTCCGTGCAGGTGTACGAGCATCTCGGCTTCACGGCCACGGATACGGAGCAGGAAAAGAACGGCATTCGCTATACGCCCATGCGGCTGGACCTGGGTTGATCTGATCCGTCCTTGATTCTTTTTTTTCAGCGTGCATAATGAAGACAGGCGAAGTGGTCCTTTGCCTGTCTTTTTATGGCCTGCACCCATCCATACCACTATGTGAAGGAGCTTCCATGAATCCGCAGTACGAGCAGCAGAACAGGAAGGACGACGGCTGGTTCCTGCCCGAGGAGGCGCGCAAGCAGCTGGAGGAGCATTTCAAGGACCTCAAGGGAACGGTCACCCTGAGCGTGTTCAACCAGGAAGGCGAGAACGATCCCTTCAACGAATATGTGGACAAGTTCCTGGGCGACCTGGTCCGGTTGAGCGACAAGATCACCGTGGAGCATTTCGACCTGGAAAGCCCCGAGGCGGAAGCCCTGGGCGTGGAGACCTCGCCCGTGATCATGTTCAACCGGGACACCTATGACATCCGTTTCATGGGCGCTCCCCTGGGCGAGGAGGGCAAGTCCTTTCTCACGGCCCTGTTCCTGGTCTCCCTGGGTCAGAGCGGCCTTTCCGGGACATCGCGCGGCATCATGGCCGAGCTGGACGAGGAACGCACGGTCCAGGTGTTCGTCAATCCCACCTGTCCCTACTGCCCGGGCCAGGTCATCAATGCGGTGCGCGCCGCCGTGGAACGGCCAGAACTCGTTCGCGTCCGGTGTGTGGAGACCGGCGAGAACCCCGAGCTGTCTATGCATTTCAAGGTCGGCTCCGTGCCCCATACGGAAATCTTCGGGCCCGATGACGGCCGCCACACCATGCTGGGCTACATGCCCGAGGAACGGTTCGTCATCGAGATGGCCACCCTCAAGGACGCGGAACAACTGGCCCACGAAATGGGCGCGCACCCCGGCGGCGGGCACGAGGCCGCAGCCGAGGTCGATGTCGTCATCGTGGGTGCGGGGCCTGCCGGGCTTACCGCGGGCATTTACGCCGAGCGCGCGGGCCTGCGCGCCGTTGTCTTGGAAAAGGGGCTTATCGGGGGCCAGGTCGCGCTGACGCCCATGGTCGAGAACTATCCCGGCTTCCCCACCGTGCCCGGCAAGCAGCTCATGGACATCATGAGCCAGCACGCCCGAGAATACGTGAACATCATGGAGGGCGAGGAGGTCTCGGAGGTCAAGATCGGCCGCAACATCGAGGTCTTCACCAACCGGGGGGCCTATGTGGCCCAGGGGCTGATCATCGCCACGGGCGCGACCTGGAGCCAGCTCGGCGCGCCCGGCGAACAGGAATTTTTCGGCAAGGGCGTCAACTACTGCGCTTCCTGCGACGGCTACCTGTTCAAGAAAAAGAAGGTGGTCATCGTGGGTGGCGGCAATACCGCGCTCACCGATGCGCTGCATCTCAAGAACCTGGGCGTGGACGTGACCCTGGTGCACCGCCGCGACGCCTTCCGGGGCGAAAAACGGCTGCAGGATTCCGTGAAACGCGAAAACATTCCCGTGATCTGGAATACCATGGTGGAGGAGATCACGGGCGAGGACGGGCATGTCACGGCCGTGAAGCTGCGCAACATCAAGGACGACGCCATCACCGAAATGCCCGTGGACGGTGTGTTCATCGCCATCGGCCAGCGCGCCAACACCGAGCTGGCCCGCATGGTGGGACTGACCCTCACCGCGCAGGGGTACGTCCAGGTGGATGCGGGCATGCGCACCAACATCCCGCGCATCTATGCGGCGGGCGACATCACCGGCGGCGTGCAGCAGATCGTCACGGCCATCGGCGAAGGGTCCGTGGCCGCCATGTCCGCCTTCGAGGATCTCAGCGATCCGTATTGGAAGAAATAAACCTTCCCCTCCCCTTCAACCCTTCAAAACATAGTGAACAAAACCGCCCGACGGCTTGCAGAGCCGTCGGGCGGTTTCTGTCGACAAGTCCAGGGATTGCAAAGGGGAGTATCACCATTGCCCATCTAAGGCGTTCTCTCATTCCAGAGGAGCCAGCTTCCACTTGACGCGCAGATCGCGAATGGTGCCGTCCTCCAGCATCTCCCGCATGGAGCGGTCCAGCGCCCGCAGCTTGAGGCAGGCCTGCGGGTCGCTCCTGCGGGCAATGGCGTATTCCAGCCCATTGTGAAAGACCGGCAGCTTGCGGAGCTGGTCCGTAATCTCCATCTGGCGGGCCACATAGTCCCAGTTGGCCTCGTACCCGGCAAAGGCCTGCACGCGCCCGGAAAGCAGCATGCCGAACCCCAGCTCGATGCTGTTGACCTCGTACTTGCGAAGCTGGTCCGGCTGGATGGCTTCCCATTCGTCGCCGTAGCTGAATCCGCGCTGCACGGCCACGTTCATGAACGGAAGGCGGTCCAGCCCGGCCCACTCAAGCGTGCTGTCCTTGCGCACGTAGAGCAGGGCTCTTGAATCGTTGACCGGAACTTTTCCGAAAGTGAATATCTTCTCGCGCGACGGCGTCTTGGTGGCCGGGAAAAGGAGGTCGTATTCGCCCTGCATTGTCGCCCTGTAGGCGCGCTTCCAGGGAGCCACCGACAGCTCTATGGAAAACCCCGCCCGGTGCAGGGCCTCGCGGATGATGTCCCAGCTGTATCCCTGGAAGTGCAGGGAATCCTCGCCCGGGGTGAGAAGCTCCCTGTGGACGGACTTGAGGGCGGGGATGGTGAAGCAATAGGGGGCGTACCCGAACAGGGTCACCACCCGCGCCACGGGCTGCTCGGCGCGCGCCAGACAGGGCGCGGCAAGAAGCAGCAGCAGGCACAGGCCCGGGATCCCCCTTCGCAGTTTCGCAAACATGCCTCACCATACCCCATGGTGGAGGTCTGCGTCCACAGCGCCGACTATTTCACGAGCGCCTTTCGGAAGGTTTCCGCCACGCGCAGCAGGTTCTCCGGCCAGTCGTATGCCAGGGGGTCGGCCTTGACCACCTGCCCGTCTATGGCCTCGGCAATGGTGCGGGCCGAGCGCTCCGAGAGCTGCGGCTGCACGAAGATGACCTTGATGTGGTGCTCCCTGGCGTGCTCGATGAGTTCGCCGAGCTGCCGGGGGCCGGGGGCCTTGCCTTCGCTCTCCACGGGAATTTGCACCAGGTGGTAGGTGCGGGCAAAATAGCCCCAGGCGGGATGGTAGACCATGAATTCGGCATGCTCCGGCACCCCGGCGAGTGTCTTCTGGATCTCCTGATGCAGGGCGTCCACCCGGCCCACGAAGGCGTTATGGTTCCTGCGGTAGGCGGCCTCGTTACCGGGGTCGATCTCGACAAGCCCGGCCAGGATGTTCCCGGCAACCTGTTTCACCAGCAGCGGCGAGGTCCAGATGTGCGGGTCCAGGCCCTGATGCCCATGCCCTTCGTGGTGCACTTCGGCCTCGTCGTGGGCGTGCGCCTGCATGGGAACCTTGCTGACGCCGTTGTCCAGGGGGAAGACGCGCAGGTTCGGATTGGCGCTTTTGAAGCGGGGTATCCAGTTCTTTTCCAGGCCGATGCCGATGGCGAAGAGCGCGTCCGCCTTGGCAATGGTCCGCATCTGGCTCGGTTTGGGCTCATAGGTGTGCGGGTCGGCTCCGGCCTCCACCAGGGCCGTGACCTCCACGTCCTGGCCCCCGATCTGTTCCACGAAGTACTTCACGGGCATGATGCCCACCACGGCGGTGACCTTGGCGGCGGCCGGGGCGGCAGTGAGAGCAATGGCCAGCAGGGCCGTGATCAGTAGGCGAATCATATGCATGCTCCTTGTATGTATGCGTTGTGGTTCAGGGCATATAAGCACAAATTCAGGCACAGGACAGCAGGAAATGGATATTTCCTGCGCATTGGGCCGCCCAAAGAAAAAGGCCCGCAAATGCGGGCCTTTCGTATTGCTGTGTTCCGGGCTTACTGCACCCGGGACTCACTTTTTTCCTTGGCTCCGGGGCGGGAGGCCTTGATGAGTATCTCGGTGACGTACTTGGACGCGTTGCTGGTGGTCCAGTAGTCGGTGACGTACCGCTCGTAGACCTCGTCGCTCAGGGCGTAGCCCTTGTCCTTGGCCCAGCGGGCGATCTTCTTGTAGGTCTCGTGGATCTGCTCGTGCGGGCCGATGTGGTAGCAGGAGACCATCATCTGGCCGCCGAAGCGGAAGGTGTTTTCCTCGCGCAGGGGCATGAGGGTCTTCTGCAGGATCTTGATGGGCTGCTCTCGGTCCTCCAGCCTGTCCTCCATGGAGGAGAACTGGATGATCACCGGGCCCGTGATTTCGTTTTCCACGGATTCCACGAAGTTGGTGAACTCGATGTTGATGATGGAATCCTTGATGTCATTCTCATAGGTCTGGTCCAGGAAAAGGAGCTTGGAGGTATCCACATACTTGACCGACACCTCGCGGATGTCGTTGTCGATGACGGTTTCCGCCTCCAGGATCAGGTCGTACCAGTCCTTGACCGAAACGTATTTTCTGCGGATCAGTTCCTGCTCGGCTTCCAGTTCCTTGATCTTGGACAGGAACGAGCGCTGGATGGAACGGTACACGTTGGTGCCGTGGCCCTCGATGAATTCCTTCATCTCTTCGAGGGTGAAGCCCATCTGCTTGTAATATTTGATGACCGGAACCGCGAGCAGCGCGTCGTAGGTGTAGTAGCGGTAGTTGTTGTAGTCGTGCCGCTGTGACGGGATGAGATTGATTTTGTCGTAATACCGAAGGGCCTTCTTCGAGATATTACAGATCTTGCTCATATCTCCGATGAAATAACGAGTCTTATTTTTCATGGCCACACTCCCTTGGGTCGTTCAGGCTTTCGGCCGCCCGCCCCACACGGGTTTTGGCCGAAGCACGATTTCATTCGGTTGTGAATCGCACGCCTGAAGTCCGCCCGAATGCACCATGTTGTCTGAAAAAACAAGAAAGTGGCAGTCTTAGCCGTGGCGATCGATACCGATATCTCTTAAGCGCTATTGATGTATAGTTTTCTTTTCTCTTTCTACCCTATGCGATTGTCAAGAAAGAGGGGAGCGTCCCTTTTGGAACGGCTCCCCTTATATATTCAGGATCCTAAACGGTCAACCTAGCCCCTGATGTACTTGTTGATCGTGGCCGCGCCTTCTTCGTGGGCGCGGTAGTACACCCGCAGCTCGTTGCTGCCGTCCAGGTCGAAGCGGGTTTCCTCGATGAGGCCGTTTGCTTCGGCGGTCATGAGCGCTTCGATGATGGCCTGCTTCTTGAAGGCCTTGTAGTGTCCGTACTGTCCCTTGAGGGCGTCGATGACGCAGTCTGCGCAGGCTTCTTCGACCTTGGTGAACAGCTTCAGGATAGCGTAGTTAAGAGGTACCATTTATGCCTCCTGCTTTTTGAAGAGATCCATGGGGTTCATGGAGATGAAGAAGATACCGATGACCATGACCACGGCTGCGGCCCAGGCGATGGGAGCCATGTTCCAGCCTTCGCCGCCCATGGCGACGCCGAGGACGAGCCAGCAGACGAACGGTACCCAGAAGGAGAAGGTTCCGTTGCAGGCCATGCCCAGGGCGGCGCCGCACATGGCGTTGCCCTTGTACCAGTACATGAAGGTCAGGTACGCGGCCAGGCCGGCTGCCAGGAACCAGGGCATTGCCGCTGCGTCGGTGAAGGACTGGGCGACCATGGAAACGGTGTCGGCACCGGAGATCAGGCCGAACAGGGGCACGAGGATGAACAGGTTGGAAAGGCCGGAGGTCACCTGGCGGATGGTGATGCCGATTTCCGGGTCGATCATGGAGGTGCCGTAGCCGCAGACGCAGCCTTCGATACCCCAGGCAACCGCGGCCAGGAAGCCGAAGAGGATGCCCAGCATCGGGTTGGTGCCGCCTTCCACGTTCAGGGCGTCAGCGCCGATCATGAGGGAGGCGCCGAAGCAGATGGCGATACCGAACAGCATGCGGGAGTTCAGTTCCTGCTTGAACCAGATGCGGCCCAGGATTGCGCCCACTGCCGGGCACAGGGCAGCGATGGGGCCGACAATGGCGCCCGCCAGCTGCAGGCCGACAACGTAGGAGGTGGATGCGATCGGACCGCCGATCAGGGCCGCGGTGACCATGACCAGGCCGGGCTTGGTCTTGATGGAGCGGAAAAAGTCGCCGAGCCTGCCGCGGAAAGTTGCGAAGCCCAGGGCCCACACGGCGGAACAGGTGTCGGTGGTGGCTGCGCCGAGTGCGGCGAGCAGGTAGGTCACGGCAAAGGCGGACAGTCCGGATTCAGCGCCGTACCAGGTCAGCCAGATGCCTTCGGACATGCCCTGGGTCATGAAGGCGGTGTAGAAACCGTAGAGCAGGCCGGACATCAGGGCAATGAGAATGCCCTTGGTCTTAAAGCTGGCAACCAGCTTCTGTTTTGCAGCGACGGCTGCCGGGTTCACTGCAATGGATGCGTTCCCCATGGTCGTCTCCTCACACTTTAAAAGATGAATACGTAAACACTTCCTCACGATACATTCGCGCCCAGAGGTCAGAATGAACGCGAAGCACTCCTATAGACTTGAGCCGGGGCAGCCTTCCCATGCGGGGGAAGGGTGACCCTATTGAAAATGTACCCCTTCCCTTAAGGGGAAGGTCAATGTGAAAACTGTCACTTGTTTCGAACAATGCCTGGGATCAGCGGAAAAGCGGGGGGAGAAGCAGGGATTTGTCCTTCGAAATGGCGGTATTGCCGTTTTCTGTCCAGTGTGGCGTTTTTTTGCGTTTTTCAGGCACGGCTCCCTATACCCCTTTTGCCCGGGAATGCAAGTCTATCGGCAAGGCGATAGCGGGGCCGGGGCATTGGGCGGCCTTGGAAGCACCGGGGTTCCCGTCTGGGAAATATGACAAAAACGTTACGGAAACAAACTGTTATCCCGTGTCGAACCTTGGCAGCGTTTCCGACCCTCCAGGTCTTTGCTCCACCAAGCCTTCCCCCGGGGCCAATATCGGAAAACCTGTGCTTGCCAGTATTGATTCCCAATAAAAGCATCCCTTTGCCTGCAATGGGCTGACTCTGTGCATAAAAGTGCAATCAGCACGGTGTGTTACATTCTTCACAAACCTTTTTTGCAAAAGTGTATTGACCTTCCCCCTTGGTGGAGGGGCTAGGGTGAAAATCGGATGTGAACAAGGAACTGTTCCTGGGTTCGCTCCGGAAGGCAGTAACGCTTTTGAACTGAAGCATCAGCTCAATGAATGGGAGATCACATGAGGTATCAAGGCGAAGAGGCTCTGGGCCTTATCGAAACTCTTGGAATGGTTCCGGCCATCGGTGGCGCGGACGCAATGCTCAAAACCGCTGACGTGGAACTCGTTTCCTACGAAAACGTCGGATCCACTCTGGTCTGCGTCATGGTCAAGGGCGACGTGGCCGCTGTCGAGGCATCCGTTTCCGCAGGCGCCAGCGCAGCTTCCGAAGTGGGCAAGCTGACCGCAAAGAACGTCATGCCCCGCCCCATCCGCGGCGTCGGCGACATCGTTTGCGTGCACGGCGTTGAAGAGGGCCCGGCCAACGAATCCGGCCAGCGTCCCCGCGCAATGGGTCTCATCGAAACCTTCGGCATCGTTTTTGTTCTCGAAGCCGCAGACGCCATGATGAAGACCGCCGACGTGGAACTCATCGGCTACGAAAACGTGGCATCCGGTTATATTTCCGTGCTGGTCCAGGGCGATGTGGCCGCATGTAAGGCCGCCGTCGAAGCCGGTGTGAAGGCCGTGGAGGCAATGCACGCGGAAGTCTACAGCTCCCTGGTCATTCCGACTCCGCACCCGGACCTGGAAAAGATCACCAAGATCTACGCCATCGAAAACCTGCTGCCCTAGTTTCGCCATGAAGGTGGAAACAGGGGCAACCGGACAAGGTGATCACGCACAGAAACCGGAAAAGGGGTAGCCAATGATTATCGACAACGATCTGCTCTCCATCCAGCAAGCCAGGATCCTGGCGGAAAACGCATTCGAGGCCCAGAAGACGCTGGCCGCGTTTCCCCAGGAAAAACTGGACGCGATTGTCGAGCGCGTGGCCGAGGCCGTGGAGGAGCAAGCCCAGGCCCTTGCGGTCATGTCCGTTGACGAGACCGACAGCGGCATTTGGCAGGACAAGTGTGTCAAGAACCGGTTCGTCTGCGAGCACGTCCGAAACCACCTGCGCGGCATGCGCTGTGTGGGCGTTATCGGCGAGGATTCGCAGAAACGGCTCATGGACATCGGCGTTCCCGTCGGGGTCATTGCCGCGGCCAGTCCCGTGACCAGTCCGGTTTCCACCACAGTCTACAAGACCCTGATAGCCATCAAATCAGGAAACGCCATCGTCTTTTCCCCCCATCCCCGGGCCATGAAGAGCATCTGCCGCGTTCTGGACATCATGATCGATGCCGCCCAGTCCGCGGGCCTGCCCGAGGGATGCCTCTCCTACCTGGGCACCGTGACCAAAAGCGGTACCCGGGAACTCATGAGCCATCCGGCGGTTTCGCTGGTCATGGTTTCCGGCGTCCCCGGCATGCTCCGGGTTGCGCAGGGCACGGGAAAACCCGTCATCTACGGGGGAACAGGCAACGGTCCGGCCTTTATCGAGCGCTCTGCGGACATCAAGCAGGCCGTCAAGGACATCATCAGCAGCAAGACCTTCGACAACGGCATGGCCCCTTCGGCCGAGCAGTCCATTGTCGTGGATTCCTGCATTGCCGACGATGTGGTTCGGGTCCTCAAGGACAACGGCGCCTATTTCATGTCCGAGTCCGAGTCGCTCAAGCTCGCCGACCTCTTCTTCAGCCCGGACGGGCTGCGCAAGAAGGGCACGGTGGGCGTGCCCGCGGCCACCCTGGCCAAAAGGGCCGGATTCGAGGTTCCCGGAAGCGTCAAGGTGCTGGTCGCCCGGCGCAAGTACGTTTCCGAAACCGACCCCTACTCCCGGGAACTCCTTTCCCCGGTGCTCGCCCTCTACGTGGAGGCCGACTGGATGCACGCCTGCGAAAAGTGCATCGAGCTGCTGCTGCACGAAAGGAACTCCCACACCCTGGTCATACATTCCGGCGACGAAGAGGTTATCCGCCAGTTCGCCCTCAAAAAGCCCGTGGGCAGGTTGCTGGTCAATACGCCGGCCACCTTCGGCGGCATGGGGGCCACCACCAACCTCTTCCCGTCCATGACATTGGGCAGCGGCTCCGCAGGCCGCGGCATCACCTCGGACAATGTTTCCCCCAAGAATCTCATCTACGTGAGGAAGGTGGGCTACGGCGTCCGGAAAATGGATGGCGCGCAGTGTGCGGCAGTGAACGAGGAAACGGCCTGCCACGAAGGCAGCGCAAAGATGGAAGATAACGATTCGAGAACGTTGCAGGCTCTGCAGCAGATCTTGAAGGAAGCGATCGACGTCATGAAAGATCCTGCGGATCGATAAATGACGAATCCCTTACATGGAGGAAGCAAAGTGGATCTTCACGCATTTTCAAACAAGCTTGCTGAGGCAACGAAAAATCTGAGCCCCGAGGAACGCGCCTCGCTGAGGAAGATTTTCGAGGGAGTCTCCGCAGAGGTATTCAATAGCAAACACGAGGAATCCCATCCCGTGTGCACCGATGGCTGCGGCGTCCCCGACGGCCCCACCGAGCGCCACGCGAAGCTCAAGACGAACTTCCTGAAGGTTGTTCCCAGCGTGAGCATTCACCGTGCCCGCACCATCACCAAGGTTGCCAAGGAAAACCCGGGCCTGCCGCCCATCCTGCTGCGTTCCAAGGCCTTCAAGACCGCCTGCGAAACCGCACCGCTGGTCATCCAGGACTACGAACTCATCGTGGGCGCGCCCAACGGCGCTCCGCGCGCGGGCGCATTCTCCCCGGATATCGAATGGCGCTGGATGAAGGACGAACTGGACACCATCGCCGACCGTCCGCAGGACCCCTTCTACATCTCCGAAGAAGACAAGAAGGAACTGCGCGAAGAGGTCTTCCCGTTCTGGGAAAACAAGTCCGTGGACGAACACTGCGAAGCCCAGTACCGCGAAGCGGGCCTGTGGGAAATGTCCGGCGAGTCCTACGTTTCCGACTGCTCCTACCATGCGGTCAACGGCGGCGGCGACTCCAACCCGGGCTATGACGTCATCCTGATGAAGAAGGGCATGCTGGACATTCAGGCCGAGGCCGAAGCCAAGCTGGAAGCCCTGGATTACGCCAACCCCGAAGACATCGACAAGATCTACTTCTACAAGTCCATCATCGAGACCGCCGAAGGCGTCATGATCTACGCCAAGCGCATGTCCGAATACGCAGCCGAGCTGGCCGCCAAGGAAACCGATCCCAAGCGCAAGGCCGAACTGCAGAAGATCTCCGAGGTCAACGCCCATGTTCCGGCCCACGCTCCCACCACCTTCTGGGAAGCCATCCAGGCCGTGTTCACCATCGAATCCCTGCTGACCCTGGAAGAAAACCAGACCGGCATGTCCATCGGCCGCGTGGACCAGTACATGTACGAGTTCTTCAAGGCCGACCTCGCAGCCGGACGCCTGACCGAGTACGAAGCCTTTGACCTGGCCGGCTGCATGCTCATCAAGATGTCCGAAATGATGTGGCTGACCTCCGAGGCGGGGGCAAAGTTCTTCGCCGGCTACCAGCCCTTCGTGAACATGTGCGTGGGCGGCGTGACCCGTGAGGGCAAGGACGCCACCAACGACCTGACCTACCTGCTCATGGACGCCGTGCGCCACGTGAAGATCTACCAGCCCTCGCTGGCCACCCGCGTGCACGTCAAGTCCCCGCAGAAGTACCTGAAGAAGATTGTGGACGTCATCCGTTCCGGCATGGGTTTCCCGGCCGTGCACTTCGACGACGCCCACATCAAGATGATGCTGTCCAAGGGCGTGAGCATCGAAGACGCCCGCGACTACTGCCTCATGGGCTGCGTCGAACCCCAGAAGGCCGGCCGCCTCTACCAGTGGACCTCCACCGGTTACACCCAGTGGCCCATCTGCATCGAAACCGCCCTCAACCACGGCGTGCCCCTGTGGTACGGCAAGCAGGTCACCCCGGATCCGGGCGACATCTGCCAGTTCGACACCTACGAAAAGTTCGAGGATGCCGTTAAGGACCAGATCAAGTGGGTCACCGAGAAGACCAGCATCGCCACGGTCATCTCCCAGCGCGTCCACCGCGACCATGCTCCGAAGCCGCTCATGTCCATCATGTACGAAGGCTGCATGGAAAAGGGCAAGGACGTTTCCGCCGGCGGCGCCATGTACAACTTCGGTCCCGGCGTGATCTGGAGCGGTCTGGCCACCTACGTGGACTCCATGGCCGCCATCAAGAAGCTGGTCTACGACGACAAGAAGTACACCCTGCAGCAGCTCAACGAAGCCCTGGTGGCCGAGTTCAAGGGCTACGACGAGATCAAGAAGGACTGCCTGGCGGCTCCCAAGTACGGCAACGACGACGACTACGCCGACATGATCGCCGCTGACCTGGTGCACTTCACCGAGGTCGAGCACCGCAAGTACAAGACCCTGTACTCCGTGCTCAGCCATGGCACCCTGTCCATCTCCAACAACACCCCGTTCGGCCAGCTGCTGGGCGCATCCGCCAACGGCCGCGACGCCTGGATGCCGCTTTCCGACGGCATCAGCCCGACCCAGGGTGCGGACTACAAGGGCCCCACGGCCATCATCAAGTCCGTTTCCAAGATGGCCAACGACAACATGAACATCGGCATGGTGCACAACTTCAAGCTCATGTCCGGTCTTCTGGAAAACCCGGAAGGGGAGAACGGCCTCATCACCCTGATCCGTACCGCTTGCATGCTCGGTAACGGTGAGATGCAGTTCAACTACCTGGACAACGAGACTCTTCTCGATGCCCAGAAGCACCCCGAAAAGTACCGCGACCTTGTGGTCCGCGTGGCAGGCTACTCCGCCTTCTTCGTGGAACTCTGCAAGGACGTGCAGGACGAGATCATCAGCAGAACCATGCTGCATGAGATATAGCCGCCAGTAAGCCGGCCCGGGATTTGAGCAACCAGAAACAACAGAGAGAACACCGTGATCGAGAGAAAAGCGCACATATTCAATATCCAGAAATACAACATGTATGACGGACCGGGTGTGAGAACGCTGGTGTTTTTCAAGGGGTGCCCCCTGCGTTGCGAATGGTGCTCGAATCCCGAGGGCCAGCTCCGGCGCTTCCAGGTGCTGTTCAAGCAGAACCAATGTGTTAATTGCGGTGCCTGCGTCGAGGTCTGTCCGGTGGACGTCCATCGGATGAACCCGGCAGGTCAACACATTGTTGCGCAGGACGTGGAATGCGTCGGCTGTCGGAAATGCGAAAAGGCCTGTCCCGAATCCGCTTTGGCCGTGGTCGGGGAAGTACAGTCCATCTCTGAGATTCTGGAGGTCATCGAGGAGGACAGGCCTTTTTACGAAACTTCCGGCGGCGGCGTGACCCTGGGCGGCGGCGAAGTGCTGGCCCAGCCTGATGCGGCGGCAAGCCTGCTCCAGGCCTGCAGGCAGCGGGGCATCAACACCGCCATCGAGACCTGCGGCTACGCCCGGCCCGAGACCATCGAGAAGGTGGCCGACTACGTGGATCTCTTCCTGTACGACGTCAAGCACATGAATTCGGACAGGCATCATGAGATCACGGGCGTGCGCAATGAAATGATCCTGGAAAACCTCAAGTGGCTGCTGGAGAACCGCTACAACGTGAAGATCCGCATGCCGCTCCTCAAGGGCGTCAACGACGGCGAGACGGAGATCCTCCAGCTGGTCGAATTCCTGAAGCCCTATCAGGACCTCAAGAATTTCAAGGGAGTGGATCTGCTCCCGTATCACAAGATGGGCGTGAACAAGTACGCGCAGCTGGGTTGGGAATATCCCATCGAGGGAGATCCCAAGCTGAGCGATGCCGACCTCGAGCGCATCGAGCAGGGCATCAAGAAATACAATTTTCCGGTTTCCGTGGTCCGGCACTAGGCGGGACCAGCGAATAGGCACCTGAAACGATCTGGGGGAAGGACGTTATGGCAGCAATTGGATTCATAGAGACAAAGGGCCTGGTGGCCGCCATCGAGGCGGCGGACGCCATGCTCAAGGCGGCGGATGTCCGCCTGCTGGAACGAACTCAGGTGGGCAGCGGCCTGGTGACCATCACCGTGGCCGGGGAAGTTTCCGCCGTGAAGGCCTCGGTGGACGCCGGCGTCTGCGCCATCAAGCGCATCGAGGGCGCATGCCTGGTTTCCCAGCATGTCATCCCCCGTCCGGACGCGGAGGTTTCCGCCATCATCGCCACGGAACCCGGCCAGGCTGAAGCCGCACCGGCGGAAGAGGCCCCGGTGGTTGAAGAGCCGGCCATGGCGGAGCCCGAAGTCGTCGAGCCCGAGACCGTTGCCGAGCCTGAAGCGCCGGTGGTCGAGGAAGCTCCGGTCGAGGACGTTGCGGCGGATGAAGAGCCTGCGGAAGAAGCTCCGGTGGAAGCCGAGCCCGTGAAGGCGGCTCCGGCCGAGCGGCACAATATTTCGCAGTTAAAGAAAATGAAGGTCGGCAGATTGCGTCAGATTGCACGGTCCCTGAGCGGTCTTCCCATGACCCGCGACGAGATCAAATCGGCCAAGAAGAAAGACCTGATTGAAGTTATTGTTAATGCATACAGGCAGATAGAGGAGTAGTTCAATGGTAGACAAGGATTTATTGTCCATGCAGGAAGCCCGTTCCCTGGTTCGCGCCGCAAAAAAGGCCCAGGCCGATTTTGCCCAGTACGACCAGGAACACGTGGACGCCATCGTCAAGGCCATCGCCGAGGAAGCTGTTGCCCATGCCGAGTGCCTGGCTGAGCTGGCTGTGGAAGAGACCGGTTTCGGCAAGGTCCAGGACAAGAAGGTCAAGAACATTCTGGCCAGCGAAAAGCTCATCGAGGCCACCAAGGACATGAAGACCATTGGTGTGCTCCATGAGGACAAGGCCCACAAGGTGGTGGAAATCGCCGTGCCCATGGGTGTCATTGCAGGGATCATTCCCTCCACCAACCCCACGTCCACGACCATCTACAAGTCCATCATTTCCCTGAAGTCCGGCAACGCCATCGTCTTCACCCCGCACCCGAGCGCCAAGAAGTGCATCGGCAAGACCGTGGAAATGATCCGCGGCGTGCTCAAGAAGTGCGGCGTGTGCGAAGACATGGTCTCCGTCATGAGCGTGCCCACCATCCAGGGCAGCGGCGAACTCATGAAGGTGGCCGACCTGATCCTGGCCACCGGCGGCCCGGGCATGGTCAAGGCCGCTTACAGCTCCGGCACCCCGGCCCTGGGCGTGGGCGCAGGCAACGTGCCCGCCTACATTGAGCGCAGCGCCGACATCGAGGACGCCATCACCAAGATCATGGCTTCCAAGACCTTTGACAACGGCACTGTCTGCGCTTCCGAGCAGTCCATCATCACGGACGCCTGTATCGCCGACAAGGTCAAGGCCACCCTCATGGCGCAGGGCGGCTACTTCCTGGAAGGCGAAAAGCTGGACAAGGTCAAGGCCGTCATGGAACGCGGCAACGGTTCCATGAACCCGGACATTGTGGGACGCAGCGCCGAGTACATCGCCAAGCTGGCCGGCATCGAGGTCCCGCACGGCACCCGCCTGCTGGTCTCCACCGAAAAGGGCGTCGGTCCCAAGTACCCCTTCTCCAAGGAAAAGCTGACCCAGCTTCTGGCCTTCTACGTGGTCGAGGGCTGGCATGAAGCCTGCGAGCTGTGCCACGCACTGCTGGAAAACGGCGGCGTGGGCCACTCCCTGTCCATCCACTCCCACAATGAAGACGTCATCCGCGAGTTCGGCATGAAGAAGCCGGTCTCCAGGATGCTGGTGAACACCCCGTCCACCCACGGCGCGGTGGGCCTCTCCACTTCGCTGTTTCCGTCCCTCACCCTGGGCTGCGGCGCAGTGGGCGGCAGCGCCACTTCCGACAACGTCACTCCGCTGAACCTCATGAACGTGCGTCGTATCGCCTACGATCTGGGCACCACGACCTGCCAGAAGGCTCCGGAAAAGACGGAAGGAACCAATCTCGACGTGCAGGCCATCACCGCCATGATCGTCGAGCAACTGAAACAGATGGCTTAATCCCGGCGAGGGATGTTGGTGGCTTAACTAGCCGAATATAAAACATTTAAAGGAGAATAACATGTCCCTGAACGCACTCGGAATGATCGAGACCAAAGGCCTGGTCGGCGCTGTCGAAGCAGCTGACGCAATGGTGAAGGCAGCTAACGTGACCCTGGTGGGCAAGTCCCAGGTGGGCGGCGGTCTGGTGACCGTCATGGTTCGCGGCGATGTGGGCGCAGTCAAGGCTGCCGTCGACGCCGGCGCTGCAGCCGCCAAGAACGTGGGCGAACTGATCAGTGTTCACGTGATTCCCCGCCCGCACGGCGAAGTGGAAACCATCCTGCCTTCCGCACAGGGTTAATAGGAAAAGCACTCCCGGGACACTGAGGATGCTGGGCATCCGGGCACGGCGTCCTGGGCCGAGGAGCGGAGGGGGAAACTCCTCCTCCGCTCCGATCCCGAACCGGAATTGAAATAACAACCTGCAAGCGAAGCAAGCATGAACGATAAAGCCATCAACGATATTTTGGGTGGGGTCATCCAGACGGTCCTGGACCAGCTGAAGGACACGACCCCGGCGGCAGCACCGGCCTGTGCCGGCTCCGACGACACCATCCCGGTGGAGCTGTCCGCGCGCCACGTGCATCTGAGCGAAGCCGACGCCATGGAACTCTTCGGCCATCCGTTGACCCCGGTTCGCGACCTTTCCCAGCCGGGCCAGTTCCTGGCCGAGGAGCGCGTTCGCCTCATCGGTCCCAAGGGAGTCATGGACAACGTGGCCGTGCTCGGTCCGTCCCGCAGCAGCTCCCAGGTTGAGATTTCCAAGACCGACGCCCGCATCCTGGGCGTGAACGCCCCGGTGCGCCAGTCCGGCGACGTCGAAGGCACCCCGGGCATTGTCCTGGCCTCCCAGACCGGCATCGTGGGCATGGAAGAGGGCGTCATCGTGGCCGCCCGCCACATCCACATGTCCCCGGAAGACGCCAGGCGCCTCTGTGTTTCCGACAAGGAAAAGGTCTGCGTGCGCCTGGATTCCGAGCGCCCCGTGATTCTGGAGGACGTGCTGGTTCGCGTGAACCCCGAGTTCAAGCTGGCCATGCACATCGACCCGGACGAAGGCAACGGCTCCGGCTGGACCTCCAAGGTCACCGGCCGCATCGTGCCCAAGCACTAGACGGAGAGAACAATGGACTTTGCAGCCGTGGACCGACAGATCAGCGCCCTCGAGGCCTGCCTGGAAAACACCGTTCCCGTGAAAGCCGATGAAAAGCTTCACGTGGGCGTGGATCTCGGCACCGCCTACATCGTGGTGGTGGTCCTCAACAGCGCCAAGGAACCCGTGGCCTGCGCCATGGAGTTTGCCCAGGTCATCAAGGACGGCCTGGTGGTGGACTATATCGGCGCCACCCGCATTGTCCGCAAGCTCGTGGATCAGCTCGGCGACCGTCTCGGCCGCGAGCTGACCCACGCGGCCATTGCCGTGCCTCCGGGCACCGGCGACAAGGACTGCAAGACCCACAAGTACGTGGTGGAGGGCGCGGGCCTGGAAGTGACCGGCACCTTGGACGAACCCACCGCGGCCAACGCGGTGCTCGGCCTGGAGAACGGCGTCATCGTGGATATCGGCGGCGGCACCACCGGCCTTTCCGTGCTGGAGAACGGCGAAGTCACCTACGTGGCCGACGAGGCCACGGGCGGCACCCACGTCTCCCTGGTGCTGGCGGGCAACTACGACATCGATTTCAAGGAAGCCGAGGCGCTCAAGAAGCAGCCCGAGCGCCAGGCCGAAGTGCTCAACGTGGTCCGCCCGGTGGTTCAGAAGATGGCCTCCATCGTCAAGCGGCACATCGAGGGGCGCAACGTCTCCGCCATCCACGTGGTGGGCGGGACCTGCTGCCTCAAGGACATGGAAAAAGTCATGGAAAAGGAACTGGGCATCCCGGTGCACAAGCCGGCCAACCCCTTCCTTGTCACCCCGTTGGGCATTGCCCTGAACTGCGCCTAGGAGAACCGAACATGGACATGAACGAACTGGCCCGCACCATAGCCGAGGAAGTCCTGAGACAGCTCAGGCGCGACCGGGCCGAGCAGCACGCCGGGGAATGCGCCCTGGTGCTGGCCGAGCGCGACTGCCTCCTGGCCGACAAGGTTCATGCCTGCCTGGGTGATGAATACGAACTTTTCTTTTTCGGCGAAGACATGCACGACCGGACGCCCTGCCGATACATTCTGCCCACACTCTCTTGTGCCGCGCTGGCTGAACTCGCCACCGGCGGTGCGTCCGGATCTTTTTCCTTCGCTGTCCTGAAACTGCTGCTGCAGGGCCGGGAAGTGGAGGTGCTCGAGTTTGAATACAAAGCCTACGCCGAGACGGCGCCGGGCCCGCTTTACAGCATGTACGAGTCCCATGCTGCAACGGTTGCGGGCTTCGGGCTCAAGGCTTTCCGGCCCAAGCAGCCGGATACGGTCAGGTTCCGGGACACCCTGGTGACCGAGGCCGTGGTTCGGGAGGCGGCGGGAGCGTCCGTGCTCATGGTGCCCGCCAAGGCCCTGGTCACGCCCCAGGCATACGAGGTGTCCAAGGACCTGAATCTCACCATTCAGAAATGTTTATGAGGATGTTGGCGTATGATGATCGGTAAAGTGATCGGCAATGTCTGGGCCACGCGCAAGGAAGATTCCCTGTGCGGGCTGAAGCTCATGGTGGTGCAGCGGCTGGACGCAGCCAACGGCGGCGCCAAGGAGAGCTTCGTGGCAGTGGATTGCGTGAGCGCGGGTATCGGCGAGGAAGTGCTCGTGGCCACGGGCAGCTCCGCCCGCAAGGCGCTCAGGAATCAGGAAGCCCCGGTTGATGCGGCCATCGTCGGCATCATCGACGGCTGCGAAGAAGGCTAGGGCGCAAGGAGTTTCTCGTGGATACCCTGGGTGTTGTCGAATGCAGGAGCATCGCCGCCGGCGTGGAAGTGGCGGACGGCATGATGAAGGTGGCCGACGTGGAGCTGGTCCGGGCCGCCACCATCTGCTCGGGCCGGTACATGATCTACGTTTCGGGCGACCGCGCGGCCGTGGCCACCTCGGTGCGCCATGCCGAGGAATCGGGCCGAGGCCTCAAGGGCAGCTTCGTCATCTCCAATGTCTCGCCCCAGGTCATGGCCGTGCTGCGCAAGGAAAGCGTTCTCCCGGAACCCGGGGCGCTGGGCGTCATCGAATGCCGCTGCGTTTCCGCGGGGATCTCGGCGGCGGACGCTGCCGTGAAGCGCTCGGCCATCACCCTGGCCCGTCTCGTGACCGGGCAGGGCATCAACGGCAAATCGTATTTCGTCATCAGCGGCGACGTGGCCTCGGTGCGTGAAGCGACCGAGGTGGCAAAGGCCGCTTTGGACAAGGATCTTATTGAGGCGGTTGTAATCCCCAGACCGGACGCCTCGGTCGTAAAAGCTCTCGTAAGGGGGGTGAGGTAAGCAATGAAAAAGAAACTCGTGGAAGTGGGCAATCTGGACCCCTACATCTGCCTGGACAGCAAGAAGTTCTACATGGACGACAACATGATCCTGACGCCTGGCGCCAGGGACGAGCTGAGCCGCAGGGGCATCGCCATCGTCTGCGGAGCCAAGCCGGAAGCGGCCTATGCCTCCAAGGAAGAACACGCGCACGACGCGGCCTGCACCCCCGCGGAACACGGCTGCAACGGCGTGGAAGACCTGCTTGTCGCCGTGGCCGCCATGGTCAAGACCGAGTTCGGCGTCGAAGACCCCGAAGTGCTCAAGGCCATCAGCTGCGAAGCCGTGAAAACCATCAAGGAAAATATTTAGGCACAAGAGAACCTAATAAAAGGAGAATGTCATGATGAATGCATTGGGTATGATCGAAACCCGTGGACTGGTGGGCGCAGTCGAGGCTGCCGACGCCATGGTCAAGGCCGCCAACGTTGAACTGGTTGGCCGCGAACAGGTGGGCGGCGGTCTGGTGACCGTCATGGTCCGTGGCGACGTGGGCGCAGTCAAGGCCGCTGTCGACGCCGGCGCAGCCGCTGCCAAGAACGTGGGCGAGCTGATCAGCGTGCACGTGATCCCCCGTCCGCACAACGAAGTGGAAATGATTCTTCCCAAATAAGGGAAACAGCGTGACGCGGCCATATGCTCCCTTTGGTCCGCGTCTTCAAGCGCATTGGTCCTGAAAGGGGACTGGGCCGGAGAGCCCACCCCGCACCCCGGGTTCTCCGGTCCACCTTTCAGCGCCAGGCAGGGAGCCAAATTTCCGCCGGTGAAACAACGTCTGGCAAAGTGATCGAAGACAACACGTTTTAATATAGATTGGAGAATCCGGTGACACAGTTCTACGGAAAAACAAAAATCTGCTACGGCGAAGATTCCCTGGAAACCCTGGAGCACATCCCGGCAAAGCAGGCCTTCATCGTGACCGACCCGTTCATGGTCAAGGTCGGTTTCGCGGACCGCGTCAAGAGCCATCTGGACCGCGCGGGCATCCCCCACCGCACCTTCGACGGCGTCGAGCCCGACCCGTCCCTGGAGACCGTGACCACGGGCACCAAGCTGTTCCTGCAGGACCAGGCCGACCTGATCATCGCCCTGGGCGGCGGTTCGCCCATCGACGCCGCAAAGGCCATTTCCTTCTTTGCGCACAAGGCCTGCGAGGACAAGCCCAAGCCCACCCTGGTGGCCATCCCGACCACCAGCGGCACCGGCTCCGAAGTGACCGCCATCTCCGTGGTCACGGACAAGGTCAACGAGGTCAAGATTCCGCTCAACGACGAGCTGCTGATTCCGGACATGGCCATCCTGGACCCGCGCTTTACCCGTTCGCTGCCGCCCCACGTGACGGCCGCCACGGGCATGGACGTGCTCACCCACGCCATCGAGGCTTACACCTCGCGCCAGTCCAACGCCTTCACCTCCATCTACGCCAAGTACGCCATCCGCTACGTGTTCCAGTACCTGTACCGCGCATACAGGAACGGCGACGACATGGAAGCCAGGAAGCGCATGCTGCTCGGCTCCTGCATGGCGGGCATGGCCTTCAACAACAGCGGCCTGGGCATCACCCACAGCGTGGCCCACAGCCTGGGCGGCATCTTCCACGTGCCCCACGGCCTGGCCAATGCCGTGGTCCTGCCGCACGCCATCCGGTTCAACAGCTTTGACGCCGGCATCCGCTATCAGGAGATCGCCCAGATGCTGCACATGCCTGCGGAAACCGTGGAAGAGGGCACCGAGAGCCTGATCTCGGCCGTGTGCGAACTGAACGATTCCATGGGCATCCCCACCCAGATCCGGGGACTGAAGATCGAGGAAACAACCTTCCGCGAGCACATGGACGTCATGGCCAAGAATGTTTTGGAAGACATCTGCACCGAAGGCAACCCGAGACGGCCGTCCCGCGGCGACGTCAAGTTGCTTCTGGAGCAGGCCTGGTAAGAACCCCGACTTGTTCTTTTTCTGAAGGGGAAAACAATGCAAGAGCAGATTGTAGCGAAGATAAGGGAAGCCGGCGTCGTGGGCGCCGGCGGCGCAGGGCTGCCCACCCATGTGAAGGCGGGCGCCACCGTGGAGACGGTGCTGGTCAACGGCGCCTCCTGCGAGCCCCTGCTCATGAGCGACCCGTATCTCCTGGAAGCGGAGATCGACATGGTTGTTCGCGGGCTGGAATACATCATGGACTGTGTGGGCGCCAAGCGCGGCGTCATCTGCCTCAAGGGCAAGCACGGGAAGGCCATGGAAGTGGTGCGCGAGCGAGTGTCCAGGGACGGCTCCGGCCGTCTGGAGGCCTTTGAGCTCGGCGACTTCTACCCGGCGGGCGACGAGCAGGTGCTCGTGCGCGAGGTGCTGGGCAAGACCATTCCCGAGCGCGGCCTGCCCCTGCAGGTTGGCGCGGTGGTCAGCAACGTGGAGTCGCTCCTGAACGTGGCCCTGGCCATGGACGGCAAGCCCGTGACCCATCGCTACGTCACCGTCACCGGCGAGGTGAAGACCCCCATGGTGGTCAAGGTGCCCGTGGGCACCCTGGTCCGGGACGTGCTCGCCTTCGCGGGCGGTCCCACCATTGCCGACTACAAGGTCGTGGACGGCGGTCCCATGATGGGCCGCGTGCTGCCGGATACCGAGCAGTCCGTGACCAAGACCACCTCCGGCCTGATCGTGCTGCCGCCCGAACACAACGTGGTGGCCCCCAAGATCATGGACCCCGAGCGCATCCGCCGCATCACCAACACCATCTGCTGTCAGTGTTCGCGGTGTACGGACCTGTGCCCGCGCAACCTGCTGGGCCATTCCCTGCACCCCCACAAGCTCATGCGCGTGCTCGAGTCCCAGATCATGGAGACCGAGGTGGCCAAGGAGGCCCTGCTCTGTTCCGAATGCGGCCTGTGCGAGAAGTTCGCCTGTCCCATGGGCGTGTCTCCCCGCGAGGTCAACGCCCAGATCAAGAAGGTGCTCATGGCTAACCGCGTCGCCTGGGAAGCCGGGGACAAGGAATACCGGGCCAACCCGTTCCGGGAAAGCCGCGCCGTGCCCACCAAGCGCCTCATCCAGCGCCTGGACCTGGTCAGGTACGACGGCCATCCGGCCTTTGCGGGCGAAATGAGCTCCTCCCTGGTGCGCATCCCGCTGCACCAGCACATCGGCGCTCCGTCCCAATGTGTCGTTTCCGTGGGCGACCACGTGAGCAAGGGCGACCTGCTCGGCGAAGTGCCCGAGGGCGCCATGGCCGCCCGGGTCCACTCCAGCATCGACGGCGTGGTCGAGTCCATTGCCGACGGCAAAGTAACCATCAAGGCTTAAGGGGAGATATACCATGAAATTGCGCACTATCGGTTGCGTCGAACTCAACAGCGTTGCCCAGGGCATGCACGTGGCCGACGAAATGATCAAGGCCGCCGAAGTGAAACTGGTCATGGCCCGTCCCATCTGTCCCGGCCGGTACATCGTCATCATCACCGGCGATGTGGGTGCCGTGAAGTCCTCCGTGGAAACCGGCTGCTACATCGGCGGCGACATGGTCGTGGACTGGTTCGTTATCCCCAGCGTGCACCCGGACGTGGTCCCGGCCCTCACCGGCACCACGGTTGCCCCGCGCATCGACGCTCTCGGCGTCATCGAGACCTGCACCACCGCCTCCTGTATCCTGGCGGCCGACGCCGCCGCCAAGTCCGGTTCGGTCTACCTGCTGGAGATCCGCACCGCGTCCGGCCTGGCCGGCAAGTCCTTCGTGACCATGACCGGCGACGTGGCCTCGGTGAATTCCTCCGTGGAAGCGGGCGTCAAGGGCGTGGGCGAGGCCGGTCCTGTCCACAGCCACGTGGTCATCCCGTCCCCGAGCGAAGAACTCAAGAACCAGCTGCTGTAGGCTGGCTCTAAACGCCTTTTTGAGGAGTTGAACATGCCGTACCATTCTGACGAACCGAAACAGCGGGTCATCCAGGAATATGTTCCGGGCAAGCAGGTCACGCTCGCGCATGTGATCGCCAGCCCCCAGAAAGGCATCTACCTGAAGCTAGGCCTGGATAACGACACGGCCGGAGCCATCGGCATCATGACCATCACCCCCAGCGAGGGCGTGATCATCGCCGCGGACGTGGCCACCAAGGCCGCCGCCGTGGACATCGGGTTTCTGGACCGCTTCGGCGGCTCCCTGCTGTTCACGGGCGACGTGGCCAGCGTGGAGGCCTCGCTTCGGGCCGTTCTCGACTACTTCGAAAACACGCTTCACTACACCTCGGTGGAGCTGACCCGTTCCTAGGAACACTGGCGCGGCCATGAAGAAGATGATGTTCATCGGAGAAACCCGGGTGGGGAAGAGCAGCCTGATCAGGGCGCTCTCGGGCGAGGAGTTTTCCTCCCACCGGGCCATGGCCGTGGAATACTTCGGGCAGTACATCAACACCCCGGGGGAATTCCTGGAGAACAGCTGGTTTTACAACGCGCTCATCACTTCTTCTGCTGACTGCGACATCCTCGCCATGGTACAAGACGCCACCCGCAGCAGCAGTCTTTTTCCTCCCCTGTTCGCGCCCATCTTCAACCGCAAGGTTGTGGGCGTGATCACCAAGGTGGACGATCCGGCAGCCAACACCGAACGGGCAGAGCGGTTCCTCAACAGTGCCGGTGCCCGTGAAGTCGTCCACACAAGTGTCAGAACCGGAACAGGACTCGATACGCTCCGGGAGATGCTACGGTAGCCTCCAAACACCAGCTCCAGAAATGGGGAGGAAAAAGAAAATGGAAAGGCCCGCGTTATGCGGGCCTTTTTGTTTTTGGGCTCATCGTTCGCCGTTGCTGCTCTGTGGTCTAAAACGGTATGCCGTTTGTCGTTCTCATGATGGTTTTGTCCACATTGGATTTCTTTTCCCATTCGGCGAAGTCCTCCAAAATATTTTTCGCACCTGCCCCTGTTATTTCCGCTCCCGGATTGTCAAACTGGACATAGGCACACTCATTGTAAAGTTTCTTGAACTCCATGGTTTCTACCTTTGCAGGTTCGGCGGGATGGAAAGTATACCAGTACATAACCACTATGAGTCCGGCCAGGTGTGGTTCAATTTCGACATAATATACCTTTCCCGCCTCCAGTTCAGCATCCATAAAGCGTGAAAGGGTTCCAAAGCTTTGGAAACTGTGTTTTCCTGGTTCGGTTACATAGGCAATTTTTTCATTGGCAGTCAGAGTCCCCACCATACGTACTGTTCCGTTTTGAAGATCGTAAATTCGTGAAGGGTGGTATGTTGCCCAGTTGGAGGGGCGCATAAAGACAACAACAGCCTTGTCTGAGTCTACAAGATACTGGTCAATGTTGCCGCCGATTTTTTTCATATGGGATGCGCAGCCGCCTAAGAGTACAAGTGAAATGAGAAAGAGTAGCACTTTTTTCATATTCCCCACCCATGTTTGATTGTTCAAGTAATATTGATTTATGCAGGGCTTCCTACATTCAGGTTGGTGTCCCGTCAATGAAGGAAAAATATATGAAATATATGCTCATAGGTCGCTTTCAGGTTTCGCCCTGAAGGCGACTTACTTTTTTGCTGGCGCAGAAAAAAGTAAGCAAAAACTGCGCTTGCTCTTGTCCGACCCGCGGACGCCCTCAGCAAGAGCAGCAAAATCGCCCTTCGGGAAATTCAGATTCGCTTCGCTCAGTTGAATTTCTGATCCTCCGGACTATTTGAGCAGCTCTAGGCTTCGGCCTATTGAGCGGGGTGCGAGTGTCCTCATTTTCCTGTGGCTCCCACCAAATATGTACCACCTGTTAGTTGGCAGTTAGGACATTCGGCAATCGTTCGCCGCCTCCCTTGCTCCCTCTCCTTAAACTGGTTCTCAAAACAGGTAGCGTGTTCGTACTCCGGATATTGGCCGGAGGCCATTGTCGCCTTTCCGCACCGCCTTGATTCAATTCACATATGAATAGTATGTACTGGTAAATCTCAACCGCTCCAAAGGACCACGCATGGACACCTTCGACTCTGCCGCCTATCTCCGGAAACTGAACCTGTCTGACCCTGTCGAGCCAACGGTCGACACCCTGCGCGCCCTCCAGCACGCCCAGTTCCACACCATCCCCTTCGAGAACTTCGATATCCACCTGGGTCGGGGCGTCGACCTCGACCCGGAGCACCAATTCGACAAGCTCGTGCACCTTCCCCGGGGCGGCTACTGCTTCGAGCTCAACGGCCTGTTCCTCCGGGCGTTGCGTGCCTTCGGTTTTGAGGCCCGCGCGCTGCTGGCCCGGGTCCACCTGACAGGCACGCCTTCCGGCCGGGGGCACCAGATCTCACTGATCGAAACGGATGGGCGGCAGTGGATCGCGGACGTTGGCTTCGGCAAGGACACCCCGCGCGGCCCCATGCCGCTGGAGCTGGGCGCGGTGCGGAAATTCAACGGGGTGGAGTACCGCCTGGGCGACGGCGGGGTCTTCGGGACCATGCTCCAGAAATTCACGGAAGGCGAATGGCGCAACCTCTACAGCTTTGACATGGAGCACGTCTGCCCGGCCGACATCGACTACGGCAACCACTATGTCTCCACCAGCCCGCGCACCTTCTTCACCCAGGCCCGCGTGGCCATGCGCCCGCTCGAGGACGGCATGATCACCCTGTACAACCATCGGCTGACCGTGACCCGCCACAACCGGGAAGAGAAACACGAGCTTCCCGAAGGGCAGGGGTATCTGGACGCCCTGAAGACGCACTTCGGCATTGAACTCGACGCACCGTATGCGGCGTTGAAGCCGGTTGCGCGGGAAGGATGAACCGACCCTCCAGCCCCGGGAGCTTGCCGTGCTGAATTGTTTTCGGTTTCCCTTTTCGCCGCCCAGAAACGGCTGCCCTAAATCCTATGGCACCGGAAGGTCGGAGCTTTTTATTTTCGCAAACGAACATTTTCGCCGGGCGCAAAGAACTTTGTGGTGCAAAAACATAATTTAGTGTTCATTTGTCGACATTCTCCGTGATTTATCCTAATTTCGGACAGCGAATCGAAAACCTGAACCCAAGGGATGCTCGAATGAAGAAACTGATCAATGAAGTGGAAAACGTGGTCAAGGAACAGCTCGAAGGCATGGCGCTCGCCCATCCTGAACTGACTGTCAAAATCGATCCCCATTACATTACCCGCTCGGATTCTCCGGTGAAGGGCAAGGTCGCCATCGTTTCCGGCGGCGGCTCGGGCCACGAGCCCATGCACGGCGGTTTCGTGGGCAAGGGCATGCTCGACGGCGCCTGCCCGGGCGAGGTCTTCACCTCCCCGACCCCGGACCAGATGTACGAGTGCGCCAAGGCCGTGGACAGCGGCGCGGGCGTCCTGTTCATCGTCAAGAACTACACCGGCGACGTCATGAACTTCGAGGCGGCAGCCGAACTGGCCGCCAGCGAAGGCATCAAGGTTCAGAACATCCTCATCGACGACGACGTGGCCGTAAAGGACAGCCTCTACACCGCGGGCCGCCGTGGCGTGGGCACCACCGTGCTGGCCGAAAAGATCGTGGGCGCTGCCGCCGAGGCCGGCTACAGCCTGGAGCAGTGCTCCGACCTGTGCCGCAAGGTGAACCAGTACGGCCGCTCCTTTGGCGTGGCCCTGACCTCCTGCACCGTTCCCGCCGCTGGCAAGCCGACTTTCGAACTGGGCGAGGGCGAAGTGGAAATGGGCATCGGCATCCATGGCGAGCCCGGAACCCACCGCATGCCCATCAAGTCCGCCGACGAGATGACCCAGTACGCCGCAGAACAGATCATCGATGACCCGGCCTACACCCGCACCGTGCGCGAGTGGGACGGCGAGCAGTGGGCGGACAAGCAGCTCACGGACGAACCGTTCAAGAGCGGCGACAAGGTCATCGCCTTTGTCAACAGCATGGGCGGCACCCCGGTTTCCGAACTCTACGCCGTGTACAGGAAGCTGGACGAAGTCTGCAAGGCCAAGGGCCTGACCATTGTCCGCAACCTCGTCGGCCCCTACATCACCTCCCTGGAAATGCAGGGCTTCTCCATCACCCTGCTCAAGGTGGATGACGAGATGCTCAAGTTCTGGGACGCCCCGGCCTCCACTCCCGGCTTTGTCCGCTAGGGCGCCGGGACCAAAAAACGACCAACCCACGGGCGCGGGCAACCGCGCCGCGCCCGTGTTTTCCCATCTCTGAACGGTTGACGCGGGGCAGGCCCTGTGTTCATCATCTTCAACAAGAAGACAACGCCCGCAACGGGTCAACCTCCCAAGGAGCAATACAGTGTCCATGAACAAGGCCCAACTCGTCACCTGGCTCGGCAAGCTCAACGACGTCTATGCCGAAAAAAAGGAATATCTCACGGAACTGGACGCCGCCATCGGCGACGCCGACCACGGCATCAACATGAACCGGGGCTTCGGCAAGGTCATGGAAAAGCTGCCCACCGTGGAGGACAAGGACATCGGCACCATCCTCAAGACCGTGGGCATGACCCTCATGTCCAGCGTGGGCGGGGCCAGCGGTCCGCTCTACGGCACCTTCTGGATGAAGGGCGGCATGCTGCTGGGCGGCAAGGAAGAGCTGACCCCCGATGACTTCGTGAAGTTCATCGAGGCCGGTGTGGGCGGCATCCTGCAGCGCGGACGCCCCGAACTGGGCGACAAGACCATGTACGACCTCTGGGCCCCGGCGCTGGAAGCCATGAAGGACGAGGCCGGCAACGCCACCGAGGTTATCGCCGTGGTGGAAGCCGCCCTGCCCGTGGCCGAAAAGGCCCTGGCCGACACCATTCCCCTGCAGGCCCGGAAGGGCCGAGCCAGCTACCTGGGCGAGCGCAGCATCGGCCACCAGGACCCGGGGGCCACGTCATCCTACTACATGATCGAGACCCTCAGGGATGTTCTCGCCGGATAACTGAACGACCTTACAGCGCTCCGGGGGCCTCCCTCGGAGCGCTTTCCTTTGAACCGTTTCTGGAGCTACCGTAAATGATAGGACTCGTAATCGTTTCCCACAGCCAGACCCTGGCCCAGGGCGTGCTGGAGCTTGCCGGGCAGATGACCCAGGGCAAGGTGGTCATGGAGGCCGCGGGCGGCATCGACGACCCGGACAACCCCATCGGCACCGACCCCATGAAGGTCATGGCCTCCATCGAATCCGTGGCCGCAGCCGCCGAGGACGGCGTGCTGGTGATCATGGACCTGGGCAGCGCGCTCATGAGCGCCGAGACCGCCCTGGATTTCCTGCCCGACGAGGTCAGGGAAAAGGTCATGCTCTGCTCCGCGCCCGTGGTGGAGGGCACCATGGCCGCCGCCGTGCAGGCCTCGGTGGGGGCGTCCCTGGCCGAAGCCGCCGCAGAGGCCGGTTCCGCCCTGAACGTCAAGATCCAGCAGCTGGCCCCCATAACCGGGGAAACCGTGGCCGCGGCCGCTCCGGTTCAGGAAGCCGAGGCCGAGGGGGAGGCGCTGAGCGCCGATTTTCTGATCGTCAACAAGCTGGGCCTGCACGCGCGCCCGGCCGCCAACCTGGTGGCCACTGCGGGCAGGTTCAAGAGCAGCGTGCGCATCAGCCGCAACGGTGACACCGCCTCGGCCAAGAGCATCAACCAGGTGGCCCTGCTGGCCGTGCAGAACGGCGAGACCATCACGGTCACGGTTGCGGGCCCGGACGCCGCCGATGCGCTGGAGGCCATCACCGCCCTGCATGCCGACAACTTCGGCGAGCGGGACGAGGACGTCATGGTCGCCGAAACAGCCAAACCCGCCCAGCCCGTCGCGGACGGCGTCATTGCGGGCGCGCCCGGCTCGGGCGGCTATGCCGTGGGCCCGGCCCATGTGCACCGGGCCAGCCTGCCGGAAGTGGAGCGCAGGAATATCGACGATTCCGCGCAGGAGACCGCCAGGCTGGACCGGGCGATTAACGATGCCTTATCGGACATCAAGGCCCTGCAGCGCGAGACCGAGAAGAGCTCGGGCAAGGCCAGCGCCGCCATTTTCGACGCCCACGCCCTGATTCTTCAGGACCAGGACATGCGCGACAAGGCCGCCGGGCTCATTGCCGGGGACAAGGTCAACGCGGAGTTTGCCTGGCTTTCGGTCATGGAAGCGATGGCCGACAACTACCGGGGCCTGAACGACGCCTACATGCAGGCCCGTGCCGCCGACGTCGTGGACTGCGGCGGGCGCGTGTTGCGCCTGCTCACAGGCGACGACACCCCGGCCCTGGCGCTGGACCGCGAGTCCATCATCGTGGCCCACGACCTGACGCCCTCGGATGTGGCCGGGCTGGACGCGGACAAGGTGCTGGGCATCGTCACCGAGATCGGAGGCGTCACCTCCCACGCGGCCATTCTGTCCCGCTCCATGGGCATCCCGGCCGTGATCGGCGCGGGCGAGGCAGTTCAGCTCATCAGGGACGGCGGTTCCATTGCCCTGGACGGGTTCGAGGGCATGGTCTGGCCCGAGCCGGATCAGGCCGTCATGGACGAGGTCGCGTCCAAGCGCGCGGCCTGGCTGGCCAAGCGCGAGGAGGAAAAGGCCCGGGGGGCCGCTCCCGCCACCACCACGGACGGGCACACCGTCCAGGTCTGGGGCAACATCGGCCTGCCTGCGGACGCGGCGCGCGTGCGCGAGTTCGGCGGCGAGGGCGTCGGCCTGTTCCGCACCGAGTTCCTGTTCCAGGACCGCGCCGAGGCGCCGGGCGAGGAAGAGCAGTTCGAGGCCTATGTGCAGGCCGCGAGGGCCCTTGGCGGGCAGCCGGTCATCATCCGTACCCTGGACATCGGCGGGGACAAGCCCGTGAAGTATCTTTCCACCACCAAGGAGGACAACCCGTTCCTGGGCGAGCGGGGCATCCGTTTCTGCATGGCCCGCCCCGAGCTGTTCCGCATTCAGCTCCGCGCCCTGCTGCGGGCCGCCAGCCAGGAGAACATCTGGATCATGTACCCCATGATCTCGGACGTCTTGGAGCTGGACACCGCGCTGGGCTTCCAGGAGAAGATCCGCGAGGAACTGGCCGCAGAGGGCGTGCCCGTGGCCGACGAGGTCAAGACCGGCATCATGATCGAGGTGCCGTCCGCCGTGGCCGTGGCCGACAAGCTGGCCCGGCGCTGCGACTTCTTCAGCATCGGCACCAACGACCTGACCCAGTACGTTATGGCCGCGGACCGGGGCAACGCCTCGGTGGCCGCCCTGTGCGACAACCTCAACCCGGCCGTGCTGCGCATGATCAGGATGACCTGCGAAGCGGGCAGGGCCGCGGGCATCGAGGTGGGCATGTGCGGCGAACTGGCGGGCAACGCCAAGGCCGCGCCCCTGCTGCTGGGCCTCGGGCTGGACGAGCTGAGCATGAACGCCCCGGCCATTCCCGGCGTCAAGGAGGCCGTCCGTGCCGTGGGCATGGATGCGTGCCGCGCCCTGGCCGAAAAGGCCCTGGCCTGCGAGTCCTCCGCAGGGGTGCGCGACCTGCTCGTCTGAGCACCGTGTTGCCTTGTATGAATGCAAAGGGCCACTCCGATGGGGTGGCCCTTTTTTGATGGCTTGGAGAAGGCGCTCGCCTCAGCGGCTGGGCCGCATCGGATGAGCCGTTGGAGACTTGTCGGCCTTGGGGCCGGGAACCGTTCTATTGTGCTTCAAGATATTCCCGGCAGAGCTCGCGCCACGCCTCCAGGCGCCCGTCCAGTCCCGATTCCTCCAGCAGCTCCATATCCATGGACGCCGAAACATAGCCCGATGTCCAGACAGCCAGCTCATGCTGGATGGCATTGGCGACGTGGACCACGAGAGCCGTGGTCAGGCCCTTTCCGCATTTCCGGGGGGTGTGATGGCAGTGCACGCCCCGGACGATGCTGTCCTTGAATCCCCAGGTCCCGAGAAGATAGGAGCCGATTTCCGCGTGGCTTACCTTCAGTTCATGCTGTTCCAGGTCGTAGATGGGGCCGCCCTCGGTCCTGACGGTCTCCAGCACCGAACCATAGACGTCGTAAAGCTGCGTCAGCAGGACGAGTTTGCCGACATCATGGAGTATGCCGCCGACAAAGCAGCTTTCGATGAATTCCTTGTCCATGCCTTCTTCCGTGGCGATCACCTTGGCGAAGTATCCGGTCTGGAGGCTGTGCTGCCACAACTTGTCGACCGAGTAGTCCCGCACGTTGGGCAGTTCGAAACTGCCGAGGAGCTTGACGCCCAGGATCAATCCCTTGAGGGAATCCAGGCCGAGCAGCACAACGGCGTGCGCGGGGGAAATGACACGCTCGTAGAAACCGAAGAACGCCGAGTTGACGACCTTCAGCAGGGTGGCGGAGAGTCCCACATCTTTTTCCACGAGCTTGCCGACCCATTTCAGGTCCGGTTCCGGTTTCTGCAGTTCCTTGGTGACGCTGAGGTATATTTCGGGAATGACCGGCAACGATTTCAGGCGAACGATGATCTCCCGGATGGCGTCGTTGCTCATGATGTCGTCCAGGTCGACAAGGCGCTGGAGCGTATCGATCAGCATGGCGCTGGAGCACGGCTTACTGAGGAACTGATGCGCGAATTTGGCGGACTTGAACAGGCACTGCATGTCCGAATAGCCTGAAAGGATCACCCTGATGGTCCGGGGCTGGATGTCTCGAACCTTCTCGAAGAACTCCGCGCCATCCATGCCGGGCATCCGGATATCCGCAACCACGACGTCGAACCGTTCCTCGGACAACAACTTCAGGCCAGCTTCCGCGTTGCGTTCGTAGCTGCCTTTCCATTCCCGGCGCTTCAGGTGAATCATGGCCCTGAAGCTGTCCAGAATGTTCTGATCGTCATCTATAAACAGTATTCTCTTCATGGGAGTCGCCTGGGTTAATAGGGTAGCGAAATGATGAAGGTCGATCCTTCCCCGGGTTTCGATCTGACGTCGATGCTGCCGCCATGCCGCTCGACGATGATGTCATGGGCGATTGCCAGCCCCTGTCCCGTGCCCTTGCCGACGTCCTTTGTGGTGAAGAAGGGATCGAAGATCTTGTCCCTGTTTTCCGGCGCAATGCCGCATCCCGTGTCGCTTATCGATATGGTGACAAAGCGGGCGCCGTTGCGCGTCGATATCCTGATGGTGCCCTTTTCCCCGGAATTGCCGACCACATCCTCGATGGCGTGGGCCGCATTGACCAGGATGTTCAGGAAAACCTGATTGATATCCCCCGCGAGACAGGGCACCGGCGGAAGCGGTTCAAAGTCCGTTTCGATCTCTGCGACGTACTTCCACTCGTTTTTTGCCACGGTGATGGTGTTTTCAAGGGACTGATTGAGATCGACCGCGGTTTTCCCCTCGCTGCCGGGGTGGGAGAACTGCTTCATGGCCCGGACGATCGTGGCCACCCGGTCCGTGCCGTCCAGGGCCCGGGCGCACGCCTTCGGCAGTTCTCGCATCACGAATTCCAGGTCTGCGTCGTCGCTGGTCTCCTCTATGGTCTTGAGCAGGTCTCCGTGGCTCCCCTCGTCCCGGCATTGGCGCACCAGTTCGTCCTTGGTCTCCATGACGGCGGCCACATCCTCGAACGCCTCCTGGACAAAGTGCACGCTGTCCCCGATGTACTGGACCGGAGTATTGATCTCGTGCGCGATGCCGGACGCCAGTTCGCCGATGGACTCCAGCTTCTGGGCGATGCTCAGCCGCCGTTCCAGGTTCTTCCGTTCGGTAATGTCGAAGAGGATGACGCCGATGTGCTTTCTGCCGCCGACCTCCACGGACACGAGATGCCTGGCGATGGGGAAGGTGTGCCCGTCCTTTCCGTGGATCACTCCCTCCACAAAGGGGTCTTGGTCCGCGTTTTCGGGGCACAGCAGATCGGGCATGCCGCCCGGCAGGCCTTCGAACAGCTCCCGGCACGAGTCCCATGCGAGCTTGCCGGGGACGATGTTGAGCATGGACAGCGCCCTGTCGTTGTGGTTGATGATGTGTCCCGTGTCGGGATCGATGATGAAAAAGGCCGCCCCGATGCCTTCCAGCAGCGTGGTCACCAGCTGCTCCGCCTCCTGGGCGGCCGCCTCGGCCTCGCGCCTTTCCCTGTTTTCCACGGAGAGCTGCGCTGTCCTCATTTTCAAATCAGCGGTCTGTTTTTCCACTTCCTGCTCGAGCGCCTTGCTTATGGCCTGGAGCTTGGCATGGGGAACGATGAGAATCTGCCTCCCCACCAACTGGATGACCGCGGAGAGGGTCACGGTCCCGATGATGAGCGCTATGATCAGGATGGAGACGAGGTACTCGACCCGTTTTTCGATGACCTGCCGACTCACCGACTGCCGCAGCTCGATGCCCGGAAAGCGCGTCTTCACCCGCAGGGTCAGGGCCGGCTCCTGGACCGAGCCGTGGGAGATGATCGATCCTCCGTCGGTGATGATGGACAGGCGGGTCATTTCGTTTCCGGCTATGGGAAGGGCTTCCTTGGACACGGGGATGTAGGCGGTCAGGACGCCTTCCGGCAGCCCGTTGTAGTTCACGGGGACGCTGAGACGCCAGAAACTGCTGCCCGGACCGCTCTTGGCGAACATGACGATGTCGACCATGAAGCGTTTCTTCTGTTCGACCAGGTCCGTGAAGTCCTGCCCCTTCAGTAGGTAAATGGCGGTCTTGGCGTCGGAATAGATGGGGTTGCCGTCGTAGTCCTGAAGGCAGAAATAGGCCTCCTCCTTGAGCATGGTCAGGGCGTCGATGAAATCCACCACATCGGCGCGCTGGGCAAAGGGGTTCATCACGCCGGCGACGAACACCGGAAGCTTGGCGTAGTCCTCAAGCAGCGCCAGCCTGTCGTTCAGGTAGTTCTCGAGGGCATGCTCGCGGCCCTCCAGCTGGACCTTGACGCTTTCCAGCTGCATCCGCTTCATTTCCCCGCCGATGAACCGGACGATGATGATGACGCCTATGGTCACCTGAATGGCCAGAAAACCGAGCAGAAGCAGATTGAACAGCTTGGCAAAGGACATCCCCTTGTCTTCAAGCTGCCTTTCGGTCTGATCAGCGGGCGAGGATGATTTCATCATTGTCTCCATAATGGCCGAACGCGTAGTCCGCTGCCCCGAGGGCCTCATGGGCGTCCCTGTCGCCCGGGGCATGCGGCCGGAAGGGCGGGGCGTAGAGCTTGATGAGTCCCTGTACGGGCGTCTTGAGGTTCTCGAGGGCGATGCGCACCCTGTCCCGGTTGGCCCGCATGTCTTCCCCGAGCGGTCCGGCCTGGACAACCGCCGCGGCCAGGATGCGGGTCAGGTCGTAGGCGTGTATGAACCCCGTGGGGGCCTGGATGTCCCCCCGCGTTTCGATGTCCGGAAACAGGCGGGCCGCCGACTGGAAGACCCGGTTGGGGAACGGGGCGTCTCCCATGTCCAGGAAGGAAAATCTGGTCTGGATGAATTCAAGGTCCAGCCCCTCGCGCATGGAGCGATTCACGACCTTCGGAAAATTGCCGCCGGTGATGCCCCAATGGCTGATGACCGGCAACCGCAGGTGGGGCGGCAAATCGTGCATGGCCCTGCACAGGACCTTGGCTTCGGGCGCGTTGGCCACCAGGAAGATGACGTCGGCCCCGGCCTTTTGGGCCTCCCGGATCAATATCTTGGCCCCGGTTTCCCGGAGGCCCCATTTGAACGTTGCAATGCTGACCGGCTTGAGGCCGCGTGCGGCCAGGCTCTCCGTGATGGTCTTCTGGTTCGACTGCCCCCAGCCGGTATTCTCCAGGATCAGGGCCGGATGCGTGAGCCCTCTTGCGTCGACGGCCCTGCCGACAAGGAATTCCCCGGCCTTGCTGTCGTCCACGGACAGTCTGAATATCCAGTTTTTGTCCTTGGGCGTGCGTGTTATGGGACCTGCCGCGGCCCAGGGGTCGAGAACAAGAATGCCGTTGTCGTTTATGAACCGCCGGTGGGCCAGGAGCGGCGGCGAGTGCATGCCGCAGAAAAGCGCGAGCGCGTCCGAGTCCGACAGGAATTGCTTCAGGTTTCGCAGGCTGCGGGCTGAATTGCCCCGGTGGTCCAGCACGACGAGCTCGACAGGTTTCCCCGCCAACCGGTTGCCGGTTTCGCTCAAGGCCGTCTGGATTCCGCGGACTATCGCCGTGGAGGATTCCGGGGAGGAAGACAGGTCGGCATCGACATACAGGGCGATGCGATCCCCCGAGGCCGCCGTTTCCGGGCAGAGCGCCAGCGTCATGAGCATGAGCAGGCAGAGTTGCATGATGGTCCGCATGGTCCTTCATCCTTGGCTGAGGGTATACATGAAAATCAGTAGCACACTCTCCGCGCGGTTGAAACTGCTTGATTCCATTAGCTGATTCTGTTTTTTTTATTTATAGAGAACCCCGGCGCCCATGCAACCGTCTCCTTGCATGCCCGACAACCTGCGTTTTCCGGAGGGACGATGGCGACGAAAGTGCTTTTGGTGGACGATGAAACACGCCTTCTGGATTCATTGAGCCTGACGCTCAGGAAGTTCGAGGTGGTGGCGGAATCCGACCCCCTCCAGGCCCTGAAGCGGGTGAAGGAGGATGACTTCGCCGTGGTCATCTCCGACATGCGCATGCCCGGGATGGACGGCATCGAGCTGTTGCGGGCCATTTCCCATGAAGCCCCCAACACGGTCCGCATCATGCTCACCGGCCATGGAGACATGGACGTGGCCATGTCCGCCATCAACACCGGCGGGGTCTTCAAGTTCATGACCAAGCCCGTGGAAGCGCGGGAAATGCGGGAGACCGTGGCCCAGGCCCTTGTCGAACACGAGAGGCTGCTGCAGACCGCCTCCCTGCAGGAGGCGGCCCTTCACGACGAACTGACGGGCCTTCCGAACCGGACGCTGTTCATGGACCGCTGCAAGGTCGCCATTGCCAACGCCAAGCGCAAGAAGAGCAATCTCGCGTTTTTCTTCATCGACCTTGACGGCTTCAAGGCGGTCAATGACACGTACGGGCACGATGCCGGGGATGAGGTGCTGAAGGAGACGAGCCAGCGGCTCCTATGCCGCCTCCGGGAAAACGACACGGCGGCGCGTTTTGGCGGGGACGAGTTCGTGGTCCTGCTTTCGGATCTGGTTTCCACGGAAGCGGCGCACGCCATTGCCGAGGAACTGATCTCCCTCATCGGCGAACCCGTGGCCTGGAAGGACCGGGCCCTGCGCGTGGGCGCCAGCCTTGGCGTGGGCTATTTCCCCCTGCACGGCACACCGTGGAAAGTGTCATGATCGCCGCGGACGCCGCAATGTACAAGGCAAAGCAGCGTGGTGGGCATTGCATTGAGATCGCCGAAGGGTGACGCTTTTTCCGCAACGATATTGATCCGCCTGTTCGGCCCGCCCCGTTTTTGCGCCTGTCTGCCTTTACCGCTCCCGGAACGACTGTTCCAGGGACAGGTAGATGGGCTTGAGGAAGTAGCCTATCAGTGTCTTGTCGCCGGTCTTGATGTCCGCCTGTACGGTCATGCCCGGCAGAATGGGGTGCCTGGTCTTCCCCCTGGTCAGGTGACTGCTCTTCAGGCTGACGATGCCCTTGTAGTAGACCCTGCCGCCCTCATCCACGATGGTGGTGGGCGAAATGTCCGAGAGCACGCCCTCGGCCCCTCCGTACCGTGAATAGTCATAGGCCGTGAGCTTGACCGTGGCGGGCTGGCCCACCTGGACATGCCCCACGTCCCGCGAGGAGATCTTGACCTCGGCCACGAGCTTGTTGCCCTTGGGCACCAGTTCCATGACCGTTTCGCCCGGCTTGACCACTTCCCCCGGGGAATTGACCTGGAAGTTGTGCACCACGCCGTCCTCGGGCGCCTTTATGGAAAGCTGGGAAACATCCATGCCCAGACGCTTGATGACCTCCTGGATTTCCGAGGCCTCGGTCTCCACGGTGGCAAGCTCGGCCATCCAGTCCTCCATGGCGTCTTCCCGCACTTTGATGAGCCGGTTCTTGCTCTCCGTGAGCTTCTCGTTCACCTGGATTCGGCGCACCGGTATCTGGTTCAGGTATTCCTGTATTTGCAGGAAATGACGCTTGATGCCGAAGAATTCGGTCTTGCCCACCAGTTCCCTTTCGAACAGGTCCGCATAGGTTTCGTATTCTTCGCGGGTCAGCTCATACTGTTCCTTGAGTGTCTTTTCTCGGTTGGCCAGTTCCTTGAGCTCAGCCTGATACTGCTTGATCTGGTTTGTGAGGATGGCCCTGGTCACGTTCATGGATTCGATCTTCTGGGCGTGCAGCCGCGCCTGCTGGGCCGCCAGTTCGGCATACCGCTCCTCGATGTTCGAATAGTCCGGCTTGCGGCCGCCGATGTGGGCCTGGAGCCGCTCCTTGCGCAGGGCCAGAGACGCCTGGCGGGCGCGGTACTGGTCCAGGTTGGAAACCGAAACCGTGGGGTCCATGGCAATGAGCTCCTGCCCCTTTTTCACGGCCTGGCCTTCCTGCACCAGGATCCGTGCGACCACGCCGCCGTCTTCGCTCTGGATGCGTTTGACACGACCCGAAGGGATGATCTTTCCGCTGGCGATGGAAACCTCGTCGATGCGCGTCAGGGACGCCCAGACAATGAAGGCCACGATGACCATGGTCAGGGTGAGGATGACGGACCGGACCAGGCGGGGCACCCCGGTTTCCTCCAGGAGCAGCGCCTGGGAGAGGTGCAGGGAATCCTTGCGGCTGACTCGTATCTTTCCGGTGTTTTCCTTCATGGCTGTGTCCTCGTCAGCATTGGTATTCTTGGGGGAGGTGTTGGAGAATCACTTCGGCCGGTCCGAACATGCGCACGCGGCCCTTTTCCATCCAGAGCACCTTGTCGGCTTCCTTGAGGTAGGGCCCGTGGTTGGTGACCATGATGATGGTCGTTCTGCCGCGAAGTTCCTCGAACATGTCGAGCATGATTTCGCGGTCCTCGAATTCGGGCCGTTCCATGACTTCGTCCAGGAGCAGGAGCGGGGCCGGACGGATCAGGGTTCGCGCCAGGCTGAGCTTCTTGAGGAAGGACAGGGGCATTTTCTTGAGCTGGTAGTCGCCGATACGGGTGTCCAGGCCGTCGGGCAGGGCGTCGATTGCGTTCAGCACCCCGGCCCGAAGGCAGGCGTCGCGCACCTCGCCGTCCGGGGCCAGGGGATTGGTCAGGCGCAGGTTCTGGGCGATGGTGCCGTAAAAGAACTGCGGGGTCTGTGGTGCGTAGCCGATGGAGCGCCGCAGGGAGATCGGGTCCATCTGGCGGAGGTTGGTGTGGTCCAGGGTGATCCTGCCCGCCTGGGGCCGGTAGAGGCCCAGGATGAGCTTGAGAATGGAGGATTTGCCCGCGCCGTCGTGACCTGCGATGGCGAGCACCTCGCCGTGGGAAACCGAGAAGCTGACGCCCAGCAGGGCCGGGTGGGCGTCGCTCATGTAGCGGATGGAAACCTGTGAGAAGGACACCTCCCCTGGAGCTGCTTGTTGAACGTCAGCAGGGACTCTGTGTGCTGCTCGATATCCAGGTTCATGAGCCTGTCCACCTGTCCTATGCTCTTACTGATGCGCTCCACCTGCAGCATGACCACGAAGCCGGAGCGCAGCGGGGCCAGGATGCGCCAGACCAGGATCATGCAGGCCACCAGCGCGCCCATGGTCATCTGCTGCGCCAGCACGTTGTGCACGGAAACCGCCATGGTGGAGACGCCCGCGCCCATGATGAAGGTGTTTGTCAGCACGTTGATCTGGGAGGCGAGTTGCGCGGCGCGGTAGGAGTTGGCCGCGCACTCGGCGGAAAGTTGGCGGTAGCGGTCCTCCCATTTCACCGGGGTGCTGGTCAGCTTGATGCCCCGCATTTTGGTCAGCATTTCCATGACCAGTTCCTGGCGAGCCGCGCCCACCTTGGCCACCTGCTCGTTGGTGCGTTTGACCAGGGGCATGTAGATTATGGCCATGACCCCGAACAGGGCGATGGCCGCCAGGGGAACGAAGACCACGGAGCCGCCCAGGACCCACATGGCCAGCACCAGCAGCAGGATGAAGGGGATATCCAGCAGGGCCACGAAGGCCTGGCCCGAAAAGAAATCCCGCACCGTGTCGAAATCCTTGATGCGCGACGCCTGCGCCCCGATGGAAGCGGACTCGGTATAAGCCGGGGGCAGGTAGAGGATGCGCCGGAATACCTCGTTTCCCACGATGTTGCCCATCCTCGCGCCGATGAAGCTGAGGATGCCCGAGCGGATCAGGCGCAGGCCGAAATCGCTTAGGATGAAGACCAGCACGCCGGTGACGATATAGGCCAGGGTCCGGTTGTTGTGGAAAAAGGGCATCTGGTCGTAGATGGTCATGACAAAGAGCGGCATGGTCAGCGCCAGGACGCTCAGGAGAAAGGAGATGAGCAGGCCGTGGCGCAGGGTTTTGGCGAACCGGTTCATGACCTTGCGGAACCAGCCTTGCTGGGGCCGGTACAGGGAGTGACCGCGCGAATCCACCTGGTCGAAGAAGAAGGCCGTGCCCGTGCGGGTGTCCGGCTGTATCTCCTGGTATGCCCTGGTGTCGGAATCAAAGGCCAGCAGGCTGGAAACGTCACTCTTGACCAGTACCAGGGCATGGCCGTCCGCATCGACGAACAGGCAGGGCAGCATACGCGGGTCCAGGGCCTGCATGTCGGTTTCCAGGGAGCGGCTGCCGAACTTGAGGTTGGCCATGACGTTCAGCAGGTCCGAAAGATCCACGTCCCCGGTCAGGTGCGGCATGGCTTCGGCGAGATGCATGTCGCTGCCCCGCCAGCCCAGCGCGTCGAGCAGGGGCGGGATGCAGGGCGCGAGTCCGCCCGGCATGACGAATGCTGATGCCGTTGCCGCCTGTTGCATCATGCCTCCAGCCGCATGTTCTCGGTCTTGCCGAGCACGAAGGTCTTGTAGTCCACCACGTTGATGTGGTTGACCCACCAGTCCAGTATGGACAGCTTCAGGCCTGAAACCATCTGGAGCCGGCCCTGTTGGAAATTATCGTAATGCTCCTCGATCATGCCCAGGAACATGCCGTGCTGTTCCAGGTGCTGGCCCAGCATGGGGCTTTTCATGGAGCGCATGATGCGTTCCTCGCGCTGGAAGTGGATGTGCGCGTAGTCAAGCAGCTGTTTGAAGATGTCGTCCCCTTTGTGCAGATTCTCGAAGGACGTGTCCCGGTTGTTCAGGGCCTGGATGATCAGGTTCAGGGCCAGGGCGTACTGGGTGAATTTGCGGTGGTCCTCGTCCACGGCGCGGATGCCGATTTTGCGCACGATGCCGGCCACATCGGGCCAGATCCGGGCGGATTGGAGCACCCATCTGGTCCAGGCCAGCTCGTTTCTGGATGTGGTTCCCTGCTGTGTCAGAAGCATTGTTCGGCCTCCATTTTCACGAGCCTGCCGTCGGCGAGCCGGTAGACGGAATCCGCCATGGTCAGGATGCGCGGATTGGCCGTGGCCATGACGATGGTGCAGTTGCCCTTGAGTTTTCCCAGAAGCCAGAGAAACAGGTTGTCGCTGTCCGTATCCATGGCGTCGTTGGCCCGGTCCAGGAGCAGGATCCTGGGCCTGATGGTCAGGGCCCGGGCCAGGCAGATGCGCTGGATCACCCCGGTGGAGAGGAATTCGTAGAGCCGGTTGCCCACCTGCGTTTCGTAGCCCAGGGGGAGTTCGGAAAGCACGTCTTCGAGCTGGAGCAGGGCGGCCGCGTCCAGGGCCGCGTCCCGGTGCGCGGGGTTGAACAGGGTCAGGTTGTCGAAGATGGTGCCGTTGAAGAGGGTTCCCTGCTGCGGGATGTATTCCATGCGTCCCTTGTAGTTGTTGTGGCAGATGTCCGCGAGGTAGCTGTCGTCGATGAAGACGTTGCCCTGGGTCGGCGGGAGCAGGCCGTAGAGCAGGTTGAGCAGGGTGGTGGTCCCTCGGCTGCCCTGGGTGTGCAGGCAGACCATTTCCCTCGGGGCGATATCCAGGTCCAGGCCGTTGATGAGCTGGGGGGATTTCTCGTCATAGCGGAAGCCCAGGTCTCGCGCCCTGATGCCTCCCTGGATTTCGTCGGGCAGGCACTGCGAGGAAATATCGGATTCCTCACGCAGGTCGGCGATGGCCTTGATCTGCTCCTGGGCGATGCGGATGTCGGCATGGCGGACCCAGAAGGTGGCCAGGCTGCGGAAGGGCTGGAAGAAGCGGCCGCTGAGCAGGGTGCAGGCCGCCAGGCTGCCGAGGGTCATGTGTCCGCCGATGGCCAGGCTGCCGCCCACGAACAGGACCCCGAACAGGATCATCTGCGAGAACATGTTGCCCAGGCTCACGGGCAGGTTGCCGATGAAGATGACGTCGTAGTCGCTCTTGGCCGCCTCGGCCTCCAAGCGTTCGTGGCGGCGGAGCATGGATTCCTCCAGGGTGACGGCCTTGATGGTGTGGATGCCGCCGAGGGCCTCCACCAGGAAGTTGTATCTGCGGTCGCTCAGCTCCTTCTGCTGCAGCCGGTTGACGCTGTAGCTCTTGCGGATGAAGGAAATGACAACAAAGAAGAGCGCCGCCATGCAGGCAAGATAGGCCGCCACCTGCCAGCCCCCCAGAAAGCCCACCACGGCCAGGAAGAGCAGGGCGAAGGGCAGGTCGAGCATGAGCAGGAAGGCCTGGCCCGCATAAAAGGTGCGCAGGGTGTTGACCGCGCGCAGGCGGTCCAGGTGCACGCCGGCTCCGTCCAGTTCGAAATCCTCGAGGTAGCAGTTGAGCCAGCGTTGCACGCAGGCGTGGCCGAGGGCGTGTTCGAACCGGGCGGACATCCAGTTGGTGATGGTGCTGCGGCAGAGCCTGAGCACGGATTCCAGCACCAGGGCGCAGAAAAAACCGATCACCAGCCAGAGCAGGGTGTTGGTGGCCTGGGTGGGGACGATGCGGTCATAGACCTGCATGAGCACGATGGGCAGGGCCAGGGCCAGGGTGTTGATGCCCATGGAGGCGAGGAAAAGATCCAGGGAACTGCCCATGAGCTGGGGCAGGCTGCGCAGGTCCCGCATGAATCCCTTTTGTTCCCGGAAGTACGATAAGTCCATTCCATCCTCGCCCGGTTCAGGTGGAGTTTAGTCCAACCATACAGGAATACACGTTTTCCGGCGATGATAATTGAAACGCCCGCTCCCACTCGGGAAAGCGGGCGTCTGGAATCGTTGCTACCAGTCGGATTGGTCCGGGAAATCCTCGGCATCCTGGTCAAAGGCTTCCAGGGTGTCGTCTCCCTGCGGGCCCCCGTCGTCCGCGTCGTCCTGCTTGCCGACTCCCTTGCCCTTGCCTTGGGCCTGGGGTTCCTCCTCGACCTGTTCCGCCCAGCCGTTGGTGTCCGTTTCTGCGGGGCCGGTCGGCGGTTCTTCGTTTTCCGTGATGTCGGTCCAGCTTCCCTGGCCTGCGGCGTCGCCTTCGTCGTCCATAAGGAAGAAGTCCGTTTCCTGGGCGTCGTCCCCAGCGTCCTCTCCTGCCCCTATGACCCGTTCGTCATAGTGTGGCTGGTCCTCGGTGACGCCCGGAGGGGCTTCGTCCAGTCCGTTCCCGATGCCCATGTTTCCCTTGGGACCGCCCTGGTCGGCGCTGTCATCGGCGGCGGCCACGTCGTCGGTCTCCTGGTCTCCCGCCTTGCCCTGGTCCGGGCCTTCCTCGACCTGTCCCCATCGGTTGCCGGGTTGTTCCTCCGTACTCTGGGAGTTTTCTTCGGTTGTAGGTTCTACAGGCGACTCTTCGTTCTGTTCCCCAGCGTCCTCTCCTGCCCCTATGACCCGTTCGTCATAGTGTGGCTGGTCCTCGGTGACGCCCGGAGGGGCTTCGTCCAGTCCGTTCCCGATGCCCATGTTTCCCTTTGGGCCGCCCTGGTCGACGCCTTCATCGGAAGGCGGGGCATTGTCCTCGTCAGAGGGCAATGCGTCGTCCGGCTCCGGCTCGGGCTCAGGAGTGGGCGTCACTTCCGGCTCCGGCTCGGGCTCAGGAGTGGGCGTCACTTCCGGCTCCGGCTCGGGCTCAGGAGTGGGCGTCACTTCCGGCTCCGGCTCGGGCTCAGGAGTGGGCGTCACTTCCGGCTCCGGCTCGGGCTCAGGAGTGGGCGTCACTTCCGGCTCCGGCTCGGGCTCAGGAGTGGGCGTCACTTCCGGCTCCGGCTCGGGCTCAGGAGTGGGCGTCACTTCCGGCTCCGGCTCGGGCTCAGGAGTGGGCGTCACTTCCGGCTCCGGCTCGGGCTCAGGAGTGGGCGTCACTTCCGGCTCCGGCTCGGGCTCAGGAGTGGGCGTTATTGTTTGAGGTTCGGAAACAGCATCTGGCCCCTGCACGGGAGGTGCGGGACTTTCCGGTGTGGTGGCCGTTTGTTGCTGCGCTGTCGTGTCTTCGACAGCAGTTCCGGCGGGAGGCGTTGCTTCCTCCGGCGGAGCGCCTGGAGTATATGTTCGTCCCGGTGAAACGGCCTGTCCTGTTTCCGGGCCAACAGTACGGCTTGCATCCTGTGCGGTTTCGTCAGGCGTGGATTGTTCTGCTCCGGTTTTCTCTTCGGCTGTTCCCGCAGCAGAGGGGACTTCCCCCGTGGGCTGTGATTCGGAGGTAGGTTGTTGGCCGGGCCTTGGTGCGTCCGTCTCCCCTTGAGCGGCTTCCTCACGGGGTCTTCCCGTCAGGACCGTGCCCGCCAGATCGGAAGCTTCGAGTCCCTCTCCTTCGACATGCCGGACTTCGTCCTGCTCCTCTGCGGAAAGATCCCGCTCCTCTCCATCCTGGAGAACGGTCATTTCGTCGAGCTCTTGCTGTTCCTGATCGGTTTTCTTTTCGTCGGCCATGAATCTTCCTCCCCCGGTAAAGGGTTCTCACATCATCAGGCCACTGAGAGTGCATAATCAGGATCGGATGAACTGGCTGGTCCGGCAATTATTACTGATGTGGTAATTATTACTATAAGGATCTATGTTCAAAATTCAAGCAAAAGAAAAGGCCATGCATAAAAAACACGGCCTTCTTGTTTTCTGGCGGAAGCGTATAGGAGCCTGTAGTCGTGGTGTGCTGACAGCCTGCCTATCACAGCGTCATCGTTGACGATTCGTCCTGTTCTCTGTTGTTATCGTCATGGTCAGAATGACCAAAAATCGTCCGCTTTTCAAGTCCTCAGCTTATTATTGGGCGGTTTCATGTCGGAGTCTTGACATAGAGGGCCATTTCGCCTCTCATGGTGAAAACTGAATTTCATCCAAGGAGGACGACATGCCATATCCATAAGTTACACCTTTAATATGGAGGCATGTTATGCTCTTTTCTTTTTCGGCCTACCAGGACCGCACTATTTTCAGGCCAGTCGTCCGGTTCGCAAGACGGTATTTTAACGGCGTCTGCAATCTGATTTACTGGTTTCCGGTTATATGGCGCGATCGCTGCTTCGACCATCACTACCTTTTCGCCATTCTCCACCACAAACTGGCCAATATGGAGCGCTTTTTCTGGACCGAGAGTCTCGCTGCAAATGCGCACAAGTACGCTCGCCAGATTCACATTTGCACGCTTGCGCTGGATCGCATCCTCAAAGATGGCTACCTTGCTGAAAAATATGAGGATCATTTCCGCAAGTGGGGGGATTTCAGGAACCTCCGAACCGAGAAAGAGCAGGCACTGTACAGGAAGGAACTGCGTGGCCTCATGGAACGCGAGGAAATGCTGATCAAGCAGGATGTCGACTACGTGCTTCGCCTCATCGGGAAGCACGGCCGATCTTGGTGGGATTAATCTTTGACGCCATGAGGTCTCATTGCATCTCGGGAGCCCATGGCCCAAGCGCGATACAATGAAAAACACCCCTCCCAAAATTTTTGTGAGAGGGGTGTCGCTTTTCGCGATGCAGAAAAATCCAAGAGGGAGGGGTCAGAGCAAATTGGCGCGCACCTCATTTCCCTCCGCGACGGAAGCCAGCTTCCGCCTGTCGTCAGCTCGATCGAGCACATGCATTCGTCGGTGACAATTCGGACAAAGGGCGACGACATTGTGCAAAGCATCATCACCGCCTTTCGACAACCATTCAACATGGTGGACCTCGAGGTATGGCTCCCCAGTCGATTTCTGGAAAGGGGCCGGCTCCCCGCATAGGTGACAACACCCAGCCGCAATCATTTTCACCAAGGCCGCTACATGAGGATCACGTGAGTATTGCTTAGTAACCGAGCCCCTTGATCCAGGTTTGCTATTTGCGGCTTTTGCTCTTCGAAGCAGATCACCCGGCGCAAGTTTGGAAGCCTCTTTCTCCCGCCGCTCAAATTGCATCTCCAAAGCTTCATGTGGAGGTTTTACGACCTCTTCGCCACTTTCGAGCTGAACAGGAAAAACCCATACCTCTCTTTGAATCCCATCAACGTCTGGCTGTTGCTCCTGGTACGGGTCCTCCACAAGCTTGACCCGTCCTTGATATATGTACTGCTGTGGAACCAGAGCTTCAAAAAGATGGATATCAACACCGTTTGTTGACGATTCAGCAAGGGTCTTGTTCTGGGCAAAAGCGAGCTCTTGGTCTCCTCGTTGCCCCATGCCTGTATAGTGGAGGACACACTCTTCCCAACGATCATCATAAACCCCTCGGGTTTTGTCGGATACAATCACGAGGGTGTTTGTTGTAAGACTTCTGCGCATTCCCCCCTGAGGACTGCATCCAAAAATCTCGCGTATAGCCTGATTATTAATGATCTGTCCGCGGCCGAGACCAGGGTCAAACATGTAACCTCTCTTTTAGAATCGCTTCGACAGTAGGAACATCCGCTGGAGCCATGTCGTACATCTCGAATTCATGAGGACCCACCCATTCCATTTGATCGTGGTCCCGGAGCTCAAATTCACCGTCAAGATGCTTCACCCAGTAGCTGATAAGTTCAACAGTGACATGTTCATATTCATGGACATGGGTAACCACGTGTGAACCAACAGAAGTCTTCACTCCGAACTCTTCAAAAAGTTCTCGCTCGAGACATTGCTTGGGGTCCTCTCCTGGTTCTAACTTGCCTCCAGGGAACTCCCAAAGCCCACCGAGATACTTGTCTGTCCGACGAGCTATCAGAATTTTTCCGTCCAACTCAAGAACAGCAGCTGTTACTGTAACCATAACTACCTCATAATGGGTCTTTACCGTTGAAATAGACCTAGCAGGCTTGACTTCACATCCGCGCTCCTCGTTGTTGCCACTATTCGCCAGCAGCGTTGAACTCTCGGATGAGTTTCCAAACGAATTCCATCTGCTCATGTTGCAAGAACATGAAGTTGTCGTCAGCCGAATGAAGCTTGCCCAGAAATTCTTTTTTGGCGTGTAAACTCTCACGGAGCTGATCAAAACGGCCTATCTCAGGCCGGTTCCCAAGCTCTGCCTCAATATCAGCAATTTCTTTCTCGACGGTGTCAAGAAGCACCCGCTTTACTTCGTGATGGCATTCATGAGTGATGGTTAGTTCCTCAACTGGACAGAAAGGAATCATCTTCCTATTCCACACATCCCAGCGCTTACCAAGCTTACCCCACGCTTCATAAAACGAGGTATGATGGGTAGACGGTTCGGGCGCACTCATCTTTATTTTGAGCCGCTCAGGAGTTTCAGTAACCTCCTGAACGCTGACGCAACCATCATGGGTCCGAGGATCGCATCCAATTATCTTTTGCCACCAGGCATTGAGCTGATTCTCCAACACATCGGACGAAAGGTCATCACCTAAAGAGCCTAGTAGGTGAACAACAGGGATCCCCCGTTGCTTCTCTGGTATCAACCTCCAGAAAAACCAGCTTGCCGGATAACAACTGACCACCCTTCGCCTCAGATTACTGATATCACGCTTCCACTGCTTTGGATTTTCAGAAGACCGCCCACGAAAAGACAGAACTATGTAATGGGTAGGATCGCAATGCGGGCGGAGTTCATTGAGAGCTTTTTGGAGAGACAGTTGGCTTTTTTTTGTGAACCGACTTCGGGCCCTTGCCACAGGCTCTTTTGGAGTGGATTGCTCTTGCCGACTAGTCCTTTCCGGCTGCTCCCTGCTGTCATCGATAATCGACAGGTAACCGGTTGCAAGCCTTATTGTATATGTCTGCTCATGGTATGGCAGCTTGATATCCAGATCAGCCACAAATGACCTCAAAAAATTAAATAATTTCAACACGTGCCTGGGGATAGTACCATCTACCTATACCACGGGTCAATTATGGCACTGTCTAGTTGCTAACTATAAAACATCAAAAAAATGAGTACCAAATTCTGTGGGCATATCGTGGGCACCTAATGATCCATTGGGCTGCCCTCATAGTCCTTACTTTCAATTTCCCGCCGGACTCTCTGGACGGTTTTGGTGCTGACTCCAAGTATTTTCGCGATCGATGCATGGCTGGAACCATTGGCCAGCATTTCTCCTATGGCATCCCTGTTCGCAGTGGCTGGCCTCCCTTTGTACTTCCCCTCGGCTTTCGCCTTCGCGATCCCGGCCATTTGTCGTTCTCTCCGAAGGTTGGTCTCAAACTCTGCGAAAACCCCAAGCATTTGTAGGAAGCACCTTCCGGCCGAAGTGTTTGTGTCGATCTTCTGATCCAGGATGACCAGACTGGCCTTCTTTGCTTCCAATTCCTCGACGATCTGAAGCAGATCAAGGACGTTGCGGGCAAGCCGATCCAATTTTAGGACAACCAGTGTATCTCCTTCACGAATCGTCTGGAGAATCGTTTCCAGCCGAGGTCTTCCATTTCTGCTCGATGCCGAAGCCTGTTCCTCGTGGACAAGTGCTTCAGGATACTCTTTGCGGATAGCTTCAACCTGTATGGTGGGGTCTTGCTCGTGGGTGCTAACCCTAGCGTAACCGATAATCATGGGCAGACTCCTTATGGACATTTAAATCTTAGACTTTGCGTCAGTGTATGGACATAAATACAAAAGTCAACCCATAAGTCCATACTGTGTCCACTGGACAAGTGGGTATACCCGAGTGTCCAAAGGCGCAGAACGCGTTTTGATGCTTGATGAAATGTTTGGCGCAGAGGCTTTTTCTGTTGTCCGCAAGCTGAGGCCGCAACGGTTTCTTTATCTTAATGCGATGTTCGTAAATTATTTTCTATACTATATTGAAAAGTTTTGTTTGAGCGTGTATTGGATACAGGTCTGCAATTAAAGTAGGAGGTATAATTGAAACCTTATTCGGTCTCGCTCGAAGTATCCGGACGAACAGCGATGTTCACGCGTCCAGATACAGGATCGTCTCCCGTGTCCTATCCAGTCCCGACTTACTCAGCGGTCAAAGGTATTTTCGAGACGATTCTGATGTTGAGGCAGGCATCGGTTGTGCCCACTAAGGTGGAAATTTGCGCGCCGGTTGCCTTTCATTCGTACACCACCAACTATCTCGGTCCTGCAAGGCAGTCTGGTAAGAATGGTGCACTTCAGATTCCAGCCACCGTTTTGACGGATGTTCGGTACCGATTATACGCCCGAGCTTATCATGATGATCGGCCACTACCGTACAGCAAAAACGGTAAAGAGGGTGGAAGTCGATGCAGCCATGGCGGTCATGCATACCGAGACATTTTCAACAGACGAATCGATTCGGGGCAAAGCTTCAGAGTTCCATTTCTGGGGTGGAAGGAGTTCACTGTGGACTACTTTGGGCCTTTTCGAAATGGAACAACGGTTCAGGATGACATTAATCTTTTTATCCCGAGCTTATTCAAGTCGTTTTGCAAAGATGGACGAGGCAAGGCAACACAGTGGAAGCCTGTCTTTATGAACAATGTGGAGATACGAGGAGGGGTACTGCATTATGTTTGAATTTTTCCAAACTGCGGATGCCCTTGAAAAAGCCGGAATCAATGTTCGGCAGCGCGACGCTTCATTGAAGCCCTGCCCCAATAAGCCCCGGGTAATTGTTTACCTCAATGAAGATGGGGCACCCGTTGGTTTTGATCTGGCTGAGCGCCCGGGGAATGGAAATGCGATGATAGAGCGCTGGGCTCCAGACAACCACAAGGCGTTTCCAACATTTGCTGTTGACCCTGTTTTCGTAGCTGAGAGTGCACACCTGAGCTCTCTAAAAAAGGTATTCAAAGACAATGACACATCATCAAAGGTGATTCGAGGTGCTGTCAATGGACTGAAAGAGTCTGCGGTACCCGCCTGGAGTGAAAGGCTGGCTAAAAAGCTCAACCGTCAATTCACAATGGGTGAAAGCCTATTGGAGTCGGCGAGTGCGTTGTCCGAAGAGGCCGCTCCATTTATTGAGCTGGTTAGAAGAGCTGCGTTGATCGATTATTATCAATTTCAACAATTTCTATGCGAGTCGATAATGTCAGGATTGGCGGAGTTCCCTCTCGGTTGGAGGTATCATGTTGATGCGTGTTTTGGGCAAACCGATAAAAGTGTGACACCAAATACGTTGTTGGTGTCCTTGGAGCTGGATGACTGGCATGTCTATGCTTATCCAGCAAACAGCCCGGCGATGTTTGACATCCTCAACGATGGAATTCTTGGAGCATCTGCATCACAAACTGGTGAGGTCGATGCATTTGGCTTACCCCTTGAAGGATATGAAGCTCCAATGCCCAAGATCCTGCTTCCCAAATCAGGCGAAAAGCCTATGCGGTCTATGTTTTCGGATGTTCCCGCAAACTTCAGATACCACAGGGCTGGGGCTGATTCATTCCCAGTTGGTAGCCAATCTCGTCTGCGTATGCTCGCCGCAGCGAAATGGATAACAGCACCGGAGAGGGAGGGTAGAACCTGGGCATTTTTGACTCAGAAGATCAAAGTAGGTCGAAGCGAAATTCAGCCGACGATCGTTGTCATCGCGCCACAGGATATGCCCGAAGTACCTCCTGCATTCGGGGCCTTATTTGCTCCCCTTTCAGAAAGGGCCAAGGAAGTGGCCGAAGTTACCAAGTATGGGGAAGTCGCAAAAATTGTGGCCGATGCGATTAGTGGGGCCTGGCAGGGTGATTTGAGTGTGCCAATCAATGTCTCGGTCATTACATCTTATGACAAAGGGCGTTACAAACTGCTGATGAGCGAGAGTTACACCGCTGAACACATGCTTGAATCTGCGAGGCGATGGAATGAAGGGTGTGCCAACATACCTTTGCTTCGCTATCGGGTACAGGCCAAGAAAAAGGCCTATTCAATCTCCCCTGTCACGCCCGCTCCTTCCGAGATCATATCCTTGCTCTCCAACGTGTGGCTTCGGTCTGGAACCGAAGTCCGGGCCACGCGTCAAGTAGCGCAGGAGCTTCCAGCTCTTCTGCTTCTCGCTTCTGGACAACAGGAGCACGATATCGCTGTGGCTTTGTTGACCAAGCATGTGTCGGATCAGGAGGCTGTTCTTATCGCACTGGGGCCAACCCTGTTGCGGAATAGGGAGTTAGTGCTGCCGACAAGCGACAGGAATGCCTACCATCATCTAGAAATTCTACCGTCCATCCTCGGCTTGTTGCTGCTGAAGGCGGGGCGAAAAATGGAGGAATACATGCAGGATTCTTATTTCCTTGTTGGTCGCCTGATGAGTTTGGCTGATACTTTACATGAGCAGTACTGCAAAGGGGTTCGTGGAGGTGATTTGCCATCTTCATTGCTGGGCAATTCCCTCATGCGTGTTGCTTTGGCCAACCCTGTTGACGCGTTTGATCAACTCGCTGATCGAATTCTTGTTTATCACTCTTGGGCGCGGACAAATAGAAGTGAGGAGAGTCGATTGGCCAAATGGACTTTGGGACTTTTTAGTGAGGTGAGTGAGGCCCTGAAGCAGAAAGGCGTTCCAGATATGGTCAACTCAACCGGCAAGGCTGAGATGCTTCTCGGCTATCTGGCCGGTTTTCCCCGGAAGAACAATAATTCCACCGACACCAACGCATAGGAGCATGCAATGAGCACAGACAAATACCTGAATAAGATTACGGGTCTCCTTTTGATTGAAGCTGTTAACAGCAATCCCAATGGTGATCCGGATCGAGAAAGCGACCCTCGTCATCGTCCCAACGGAATTGGTGAAATTAGCCCTGTATCATTCAAGGCGAAGGTTCGTGGACTTGTGGGGGATAAAGAGGGGCCGGTTTGGGGCGAGTTCAGCCACAGAAATGGATTGGCAGCTGATAATTTTGAGATACTGGAAAGCAAGGGGAGGAGCATTGGCGAACTTCGTCGTTTGTCTACTGATGATTTGCTTTCGCGGTTCTGGGATGTCCGTATTTTTGGCACTTCGTTGCTGGAGAAGGAAAAGGGGGAGACCGAGAAGGACGGCGAAACCTATCAGCAGCACATTCATACAGGAGCCCTACAGTTCGGGACTGGACTTAGCCTTGATCCGGTGAAAATCATTCGGAATACGACGACTATCAAACGTGGCGTACAGGAAGGCAAGGATCGGGGTATGGCTCCTTTGGCCTATAGGGTTGTGGAGTATGGTCTTTATGCAATGCCGTTTTTTTTGAACCCCACGGTTGCAGGGCGGACCTTGTGCACTGACGAGGACATTCAACTCCTGCTTGACGTTATCCCTTACGCATACTCACACACGGCCTCTTATATCCGTCCGCATGTGAACATTCGTCATGCATGGGTTGCCGAGCACAAAAATCCGTTGGGAAGCTGCCCCGATTGGAAGATTCTCGAAGCCCTGACTCCTAAGCGGACTAACCCCAAGGATGCGAATCTGCCGGCAGAGTCCATTGAAGAGTATACTGTTCCTAGCGGGCTCCCGGAGGAGATTGCTTCGAAATTGGCCGGAATCCGAGATATCGTCAACGAGTAGCGATGACGTACTACGCACATAGCGGCCGGACGGCTCAAAAGGGTCGTCCGGCAGTTTCGCCCCACCCTTATGCGGACCACGTCAGGGCTGTAATCAAGCAGGCTGTGCGCTCTGCCACGGAGATGGTGCAATATCTCAATGACGACGAACAACGCGTCTCTTTGGTAAATGCGGTTGAGCAGGCGGCTCGGTTTCACGATCTTGGAAAGCTGGGCAAGCAGAACAACGATATGTTGTCTCGGACGTATGGCGAGGACCAGCCCTCACGATTGCCTGTGAACCATGTGGATGCAGGTGTCGCGCATTTGTTGGCCGAAGAGGCCTATGATTCGGCGTTGTTGACTTGGTCGCATCATAGAGGACTTCCCGACCGTATAGCCGAGACTTGTCGCCATTTCCCGTTTCGTGATGCTGTTATCCGTGAAGAAGTTGATAGCGAGTTGACGATTTTGCTGGATCGGCATTTCAAGTGTGTCCCGAATGATGGAAGCCGTTCAGGTGGCACATTGCCATTTGCGGCAAAGGCGTCGCTGGATTGGAGGTTCGCACTTTCATGTTTGGTCGATGCCGATCATGGCGATACGGCAACACATTTTCATAGTGAACGGATACCTGAATTCCGGCCTACGCTTCGTGCGGAAGAACGCCTGGCGCGATTGGATCAGTTCATCGAGCGCTTGTCTGCCACAGCCGAACAATGTGAGAGAAATTCCGTTCGGGCCAGTATCTACCAAAGTGTTCGAAATGCTTCGGCTAACATGGGTGTCGTCGCCTGTGATAGTCCTGTGGGAACCGGAAAAACATTAAGTATTATGGGGCATCTTCTCAAAGTCGCGGCGGTCAACGGTCTTCGTCGTATATTTGTGGTTTTGCCCTTTACAAACATTATCGATCAGGCGGTGGCGGTGTATCGGGAAGCTCTTGTTCTGGAGGGCGAAGACCCCGAGCAGGTGGTGAGTGCTCACCATCACCGGGCTGAGTTTGAATCCCCCGAGTCGCGTTCCTTGGCATACTTGTGGCGAGCTCCTATTGTCGTGGTCACTGCCGTACAGTTTTTCGAAACTATGGCAGCGGCATCCACAGGGGCGCTTCGCAAGTTGCACGAGTTTCCGGGGGCAGCTGTTTTTGTGGACGAAGCACATGCGGCCATGCCTGCGGATTTGTGGCTTCCTGCCTGGGGATGGGTCCGGGCCAGTTGTGAGCGGTGGAATTGTCATTGGGTGTTGGCCTCCGGCTCCCTTACGCGTTTTTGGGAATTGCAGCCTTTTCGGAGTGTCGAGGATTTGCTCGGCATAAGCCACGTTGAGGTTCCTGAGCTTGTGTCGTCCGACGTTCGTTCAAAAGCAGTCTCTGTCGAAAAGGGGAGGGTTAGGTATGAATCCCTCCCCCAGTCGCTCGGACTTGATGATTTGGCGAATCTGGTCATGGATACTCCTGGGCCGCGTGTCGTGGTTATGAATACCGTTCGTGGTGCTGCGAAACTGGCCTTGCGCTTGTCATCCATTCTGGGGAGGGAGGCTGTTGAGCATCTTTCCACAGCACTTTGCCCAAGGGATCGGGCCTCGACTCTTGGCAGGGTGCGAGAGCGACTTGATGCCGGTGATGAGAATTGGACATTGGTCGCAACGTCGTGCGTGGAGGCTGGTGTGGATATTTCATTCCGTAACGGCTTTCGGGAACGATTCGGTCTTTGCAACCTTCTCCAGCTCGGAGGTCGAGTTTGTCGTGAAGCCAGGGCGGTAGGTATCGTTTATGACTTTGTCCTTAAGGCAGAGGAAGTCTTTCCTCATCCTGGTGCCCAGAAACCAGCCTTGGCTCTGAAGACTCTTGTTGCGCAAGGAAAGGTCGGCCCAGCGTATTGTAAAGAGGCTCTCGACATGGAGATCAAACTTAGTGGTGAAAGGGAGGAATGCTCACGAGGTTACGCAATTGCTGGATTGGATTTCAACGGTGAGTTCAAGGAAGTGCAGCGGCGGTTTCGTATCATTGATTCGGATACCAGGATGGTGGTGATCGATCGTCCCACGGTCGAGTCATTGCAGCAGGGCCGTCATGTTTCAAAGTCCACGCTTCAGGATGTCTCGGTTCAGATTTGGTCGAATCAAATTGAAAAGCTCCCTGTTCAGGACGTTGATGGGTATCCGGATCTGTATGTTTGGAACGGAGCTTACGATGAATTCCTTGGCTACCTTGCCGAGTGATGCGCGAACCTAGAGTGGGCATGGAATCGTCGGGTGGTTCGCGACAGAAAAAAGTTCATTGAAAATAGAAGAGTGGTGAGTTTGTAAGATATATGACCGCGTTGAATAGCTGGCAGAATAAGAGGTTCGCGGATGTATGTCGTTGCATCCTTGTCAACCGGGCTATCTTAAAGTGGCAGTCGCGCTCCCTGCGGGCGCGTGGTTTGAAACATTCGTGATCCTGAGGCAGATGGAGAGGTAGGTGTCGCGCTCCCTGCGGGCGCGTGGTTTGAAACCAGGTCCGGTCAAGTGGTAATCTCGGACTGCATTGTCGCGCTCCCTGCGGGCGCGTGGTTTGAAACAAGGCCAACCCCGGCAGCGCGCCAACCCCGCTTTGTCGCGCTCCCTGCGGGCGCGTGGTTTGAAACACCTGATTTTGAGACATCAGAAAATCTTGGAAAGGTCGCGCTCCCTGCGGGCGCGTGGTTTGAAACACGAGGTCATCGACCGCAAGGGCTGTTTTGAAAAGGTCGCGCTCCCTGCGGGCGCGTGGTTTGAAACTTGGTGGTCTACGCCTCCACACCGAACGAAGCCGCGTCGCGCTCCCTGCGGGCGCGTGGTTTGAAACACGATGATGTAATACGCGGCTCCGCGCTGGCCTATGTCGCGCTCCCTGCGGGCGCGTGGTTTGAAACCCGCTACTTAATGAGGAGACGCCCTTCACGCCCAGGTCGCGCTCCCTGCGGGCGCGTGGTTTGAAACGTGAACCCGGAAACCGGCACCCGCTATACATGGGGTCGCGCTCCCTGCGGGCGCGTGGTTTGAAACCGGTTGGCTTTTGCGAGTTGTGCGACACTCCTCTGTCGCGCTCCCTGCGGGCGCGTGGTTTGAAACTCAGCTTAAGGGAGTCCTCTATGCAATTGGTAAGGTCGCGCTCCCTGCGGGCGCGTGGTTTGAAACCTTCGGTGAGGACGTTGGCGGGCAGCTTATCACGCGTCGCGCTCCCTGCGGGCGCGTGGTTTGAAACCGTATCGATCCTCCAGCATCGTCCGGTACTGCTGTCGCGCTCCCTGCGGGCGCGTGGTTTGAAACGAGCAAGCTGCCAATGCTTGGTCTGGGCTTTGGTGTCGCGCTCCCTGCGGGCGCGTGGTTTGAAACCAAGTAACTACAGTTCACACAAAGCAGAGTGAGGGGTCGCGCTCCCTGCGGGCGCGTGGTTTGAAACCTCTCCGCGACACGCCGCCAGGCGGACGTCTTCGTCGCGCTCCCTGCGGGCGCGTGGTTTGAAACCATACAGGGAGATGAAGGGCAAGACGGTATCAACGTCGCGCTCCCTGCGGGCGCGTGGTTTGAAACTGGGTGCGCTGTCCTTCCTGCGGCACCTATCATGGTCGCGCTCCCTGCGGGCGCGTGGTTTGAAACTTGCGCTTCTTGGTGGAGCCGCCGCCGGTTGTACGTCGCGCTCCCTGCGGGCGCGTGGTTTGAAACCTTACCCAGTTTGCGCTGTTGTCGTCCTATCCGCAGGTCGCGCTCCCTGCGGGCGCGTGGTTTGAAACAAGGTCTACTTTAAGCAGGAATACGAGCTTGAAAGTCGCGCTCCCTGCGGGCGCGTGGTTTGAAACGCGTAAAGCCATGAGAAAGGTCTTTTGCTGGTCTCGTCGCGCTCCCTGCGGGCGCGTGGTTTGAAACTGGACAAAGCGGGCATGCGCACTCTTGGAGAGATGTCGCGCTCCCTGCGGGCGCGTGGTTTGAAACAGCCGCGACAGGATGGGAGAATGAGTCTTTCGGCAGTCGCGCTCCCTGCGGGCGCGTGGTTTGAAACTGGCGGCTCCTTAGAGCGGAGGCCAGCTAAGCCCAAGTCGCGCTCCCTGCGGGCGCGTGGTTTGAAACCAAGAATGAAGCCATCAAACTCCTGACAGAGGATGTCGCGCTCCCTGCGGGCGCGTGGTTTGAAACAAGCCCCAGATGGACGATCGGGGTAATGAAAAGGTCGCGCTCCCTGCGGGCGCGTGGTTTGAAACGTGACACCCAAGGCCGTTGCAGACGCAAAAGGTCGCGCTCCCTGCGGGCGCGTGGTTTGAAACATTCGAGGTCAAAGAACGCGCTGGACGTGTTGGGCGTCGCGCTCCTTGCGAGCGCGTGGTTTGAAACCAATACAGTATGGAAGTGTTGATTGATCCCTCTTCTTGTTATGCGAGAAGAGGGATCACCTTCCCGTTGAGTGTTTTATTGTCTGGTGAGGTGAAGCGAACGATTTGGGCGGCAGTTCTGCCGCCCTTTTATTTTGTGTACTTGGATTTTTTCAAGTGACTCAGGTCGATGTCGAAATTCACCTTCAGCATCAGTTCTTCGTACCGGATGCGTTCGCTGTACTCGTTGGCGTAGTAGTCTCCTGACATCGACTGTTGCCTCATTCCCAATGCGCTGGCGTGTCCGACCGTTTCCTCAATCATGGAGATTTCCACCCGGGCCTGTTTGGCGGCATCAATGAAGGTGTTTCTGAAGCTGTGGAAGTCTTTTTTGAATCCGGACCTCGGAGGTTGCAAATCGAGGTTTTTTTTGAATCTGTCGTTGAACCACTGAGAGACTACCTTTCCATACTTTCCCTGCCGTGGCTTGATCTCCGGGAAGACGCGGTCATTCCCTGCCCTGCGGACCCGCCTTACGAAGGCGTGAAAATTGAGTTGCTCGGTCAGAACCGGATGGAGGGGAATGGTACGAATAGCGTTGACCGTCTTCACACTTGATGATTCGTCGTCGTCATCGGGCATGACGCGGATTGCCCATATTCCTTCTTCGGGCTGGTAAACGTCCTTACAGCGTAGTTGGGCCAACTCGGATTGTCTGGCACCTGTGTAGAGGGCAAGAGGAACCATCCAGAATTGATACGGCGAGCGAAATGAATCCTTCACGTATTGCAGGGCATTGAACATCTTCCGGAGATCGTCAATGGTGTACGGCTCATGCGTGGAATGCTGCGGCTTGCCTTTTGGGAGTCTCTTGCCGTCAGCGTAATTGATCTCCATGTATCCTTGGTTGATGGCCCACTTGAAGAATCTTCCCATGATACCGATTTTGTCGTTGACGGTTCTTGCTGTCACCGTCTTCTCGTGACTCATTTGGGCGACTTCAAGAACGGGCGTTTCTGCATATAGTTTCGCGTAGTTCGGCGGCAGAGATTTCAGCACCTCGATGTAGTCTCGCAAGACTGGATGGTTGATTTCGGCAATGTTTCGGATCGAGGTGATCGCAAGAAATTCCCTGATCGTGGTGTTGTACTTGTCCCTGGTCTCGGGAGTCGTGTCGGTTGCGCCAGTAAAGGCTTCGATCAACCCCTCAATCAACACATCCTTGGACTCGGATGCCTGTTGCCGCCCTGTCGACGTGGGGGCAGCGGCATGAGTCTGTCCATCGGAGACCGCGTCCGGGAACAGCTTGTCGAGATAATCCTGTTCAGCGATGACGTCTCCTTCGGCCCGGAGTTTGCCTACGTGGGCAAATTGGACGAGAATTTTGTGCATCTGCCGAGCCAGCAGATTGTACTCCAGGGAATTCTCAGAAAGGGAGGCATGCCCGGTCATGGAGAGGAATTCGTCAACGAAATGCTTGATGCTCGCATTGTCGGATTTCCTCAATCCTTGCTGGATGGTGTCAAAGAAGAGTTCTGCATGGCTTTCGTCATTCTCGATCTCGACAGGAACCGCACGTAGGACATCATCCATATCGAGCAAATATTTTAAGTAGGTGCGAAGACTTCGCTGTAATTGCTGCATGTCCATGAATTCGCTCTCCTTTGCCTTCAGAATGATTTTTCGGGCAGCAGAGGCTAACTGCCCTGCCTTGCGTTTGGCAAGGCGTTTGCGGCCCGTTCTGAGGCTCATTTTGACAACCTTCTGGCCGATGACAGGTTGTAGTGCCTCTGGGACGAAAAAACGGAAGTGATAGGTGGTTCCATGCAGGGTCAGATAGCTGGGCATGACGTCTCGCTTTTTTTGGACGATTTCGGATCGGATCGTCCAAAAATCGTCCAAGTTTCTGTTGCGAGAACAGGATGTTATGGGCTCGGAAGTAAAAAAGGCCTGCATAACAGGCCTTTGTGGTCGAGTGGCGGAAGCGTATAGGAGTCGAACCTACCGGCGAGGGTTAGCCCGCCCACTGGGTTTGAAGCCCAGGCGCCACACCGGTGACGATACGCTTCCGAATGAGAAGTACACAGCTATCAACTTTTTTTGCTGTATACAAGGGCATTTGTATTGTTTTCGTCTATAGGAAGCGGACGGCGTAGCCGTGCCGGAAACTCCTCTTGCCGGTCTGCGGCGCTCCGGCTAGGATAGGGCGCAACCGGCTTGCTCCATTCGAAAAGACAAGGACGGACCGGTTCCGTCAATGCCAAGGAGAAGATATCATGAAACAGTGTCTGATGGCCATGCTTGTGGCCTGCGTCCTGGTGCTCGGCTTTGCCGTGGTTGCCGTCAACGCCCAATCCGGCGGCGACGTGTCCGCGGCCTGTTCCTCCTGCCATAATCTCAAGCGGGTCTGCCTCATGGTCGGCTCCAAGGACAAGGCCGGCTGGGAAAAGACCATCAACCGCATGGTGGCGAACGGCGCTTCGGTCGGAAACCCCGGAGCCATGGCCGGATATCTGGCGGGGCTCGCCCCCGGCACCGGTCCCTGCCAATAAAAAAAAAGAGGCCTCCGTTTCGGAGGCCTTTTCCTTTTTATTTTATCGCTGTCAGCAGCCGGAAGTGCTCGCCGGCCTTGGGCCAGTCCTCGCGGAATCGCATGTCCCTGAACCCGGCGGCCGAGAGCAGGGCTTCCAGCTCGTCGTCGCTCCAGGCCTTGGTGGTGCTGCGCATGGTGGCGGCTGAACCGTTGGCCGCGTCCAGCACGTGGAAGTACTGCACGGCAACCGCGTGTTCCCCGTTCCAGTGGTTTTCCTGCAGACAGATGTAGGGCCGGGGCGAGAACAGGCCGGAGTCGGCCTTGTGCCAGGATGCGGGCGCGGTCCCGGCCGCTTTGACCGCATCCACCGTATGCAGTTCCAGGGCCAGTGTCCCGCCGGTATTCAGGGCGGCATGCGCACGGGCCAGGATATCCCTGCACTGGTCCGGCGAGAACACGTTCAGCTCGCCGTAAATCATCATGGCCAGGTCGTATCCCTCCCCGAAATCCGTGGTCGTAACGTCTCCCTCGGAGAATTCGCACAGGGCCGGGAAGCCGGTTTGCTTTCGCGCATGGGCAATGGAGGCGGGGGAGAAATCGATGCCCCGGTAGATGTGCCTGTCCCGGGCAAAATGGTCGGCATACAGGCCCGGGCCGCAGCCCAGGTCCAGGATGCGTGAGACCTCGTCCCGCAGGGCGTTGTCCTTGAGCCATTTGGCCTGCTTTTTTATGGTCTCCAGCTTGCGGCTGGCCAGGTCGGTTTCCTGCGAAAGGTGAATCTCCAGCATGCGGGCGCTGAACCCCGGTTCGTTCCAGGGAATTTTGTACGCGCCGTCCCAGAAATTGTCCTGCGGGGGCGTTATGTCGAATATGGTTTGCAGTGATTGTCTGCTCATGGGGAACTCCTTTTTCGGGAGCTTCTATACTGCCAGCATGGGATCGAATTGTAAAAACGCGACGTTTGCCGCGAAAATCAGAACTGGAACAGGGGGCGGTCCGGAGCAGGCACCGCCACGTCGGTGACATGGGCGGCCATGCGCGTTCCCGCAAGATACTGGCCCGGCGTCTTGCCGGTCATGGATTTGAAGTCGCGGATGAAGTGGGGCTGGTCCATGTAGCCGAGGTCCTGGGCCAGGGACGCAAGGTTGGCGAACCCGCCGTGGTGCAGCCGCTCGAAACAGTGTTGCAGCCGCACGGAGCGGGCCAGTCCCTTGGGCGTCAGGCCAGTGAACAGCCGCACCTGGCGCTCCATCTGGCGGGGGCTGATGCCCAGCTCCCGGGCCACGTTCGCGACCGGAATACCTCCCCCCGTGGTCTCGATGATCCGTCCGGCGAGCTGGCCGTGCGCGAGACCTGCGGAACCGGGACGCTGATTCTGCAGCGTCGAAAACAGGAGATCGGCCTGTCTGCGCGGGGTGGCCGCCTCCAGCAACATCTGGCCGAGGCTGTCCGAGGGGATTCCGAAGAGCCGGTCCAGGCTGGTGGTGGCGTCGGTCCGCCGGGTCTCCCAGGTGCCGAACAGGTCCGCACCCATGCCCGGGCGCAGGCGCAGGGCGAAATAGGCCTTGCCTGCCGAGGCCGTCACCGTGCCCCGGGTGGTGGCTGCGCTGCAATGAAAGATTTCGCAGGTGCGTTCGTCCAGGATGATGAGCACGTCCGAGGTGGGCACCGGGTAATACTCGAACGTGGCCCGCGTTTCGAGCGGCCCGTTGGTGACCCACAGGGTGTCCACGTGGGAGGCGAGATGTTTTTGGGGTTTGAACGCAAGCACGGGGGCACCCTTGCAGAACCCGGGGCGGTTGGCAAGCGGCAAAAGGCCCCCGGATTGCTCCGGAGGCCTTGGTGCCGGTCGGAATGTTGTTGCTAGTTTTGGGCTGTCTTCACGTGGTGGGCGTTGCCCGTCACTTCCTTGAGGTGGCAAACGCCGCAGTTGTTGTCCGCGCCCACGGACCGGGTGTTGCCCTGGTACTGGAGCGGGGCGATGTTGTCGCGGTTCGCGCCGTACTTGTTCAGGGCCGGGTAGTTGGCGTGCGGGCTGTTGTGGCAGGCGATGCACATCATGTTTCCGTTGGCGTCCAGGCTGTTGCGGTATAGGGCGTGGCCGTCGTGGGTCCAGGTGTTGAAGGCGTTGGCCGTTTTTTTGTCCGGCCTGGTTCCCGGATCGGTGTGGCAGGTGCGGCAGTCCGGCTCGTTCATCCACGGCAGGCGCGGCATGACCTGGTCCGCGCTTTCCACGGTCCTGGCCTTGAGATGCGCCATGAGCCGCTTGGCTCCCTGCTTGCCCTTGCCGTCCTCATGCTTGAGCAGGGAAAGGGCATGGTCTTCCAGATAGCCGTGGCAGCGTACGCAGCCGATGTCGGCCTGGGCGTGCAGCCCGCGCAGGCACTTGGTGGGGCCGTCCGGACGGTTGGGGTGGCAGAAGGCGCAGGCCTCCGAACCCCTGTCAGTGAGGAAGTTGGCGTGGAAGCCGTGGATGGCCGCGGGCAGGTTGAGTAGCTCGGGGTTGCCCTCTGCGCCCAGCACCGGGTCCGGGTGGCAGGACTGGCAGAGCCTGGGATTGCCGGACTGGGCCGAGGCGACCAGTTCGGTGTTGCTCAGCCGGTCGTGGGACTTGAGCACGTCCCGGCCGGTGGCCTGGGAGATTCCCGCCAGGTTGTCCACCAGCCACGGGCCGCCGTGGCAGTTCTTGCAGCCCATTTCCGTGGAGGTGGGCGCGACCGTCTTTGTCTCGGCCAGCAGCTCGCCGGTTTCCGCGTCCTCTGCCCGCACCGTGAATACGGGGTAGGGATTGAATCCGCCGCTGGCCGGGTAGGGCTTCACGGGGATGAGGGCGGCTTCGAAACAGTTGAGCTCCTCGTGGGGCTTGAGCTTGCCGGTCAGGCCGTTGCCGCACAGGCCAACGTTTTCCTGGGGCCGGGCCCCGAACAGGCTCTGGGCGTGATCCCAGAACGAGCACAGCGCGGCCGGATTCTCGAATCCGGGCTCCACGGAATAGGTCAGGGTGACGCCCTTGGTGATAACCTGCGGCTTGTCGCCGCGCTTCACCAGCTGGGCGTAGATGTCGTTGGCCGGGGGCAGCAGCACCCATTCGGAATAGCTGTCCGAGATGCAGTGCATGCCCAGGTTGTTCCAGGCCAGGAGCACGTACTGGTCCTTGTTCTTGTCAAAGGGCGGGATCTCCAGGGGCAGATCCTTGCCCGCAAAGGCGATGTTGCCGGGCCTGCCGCCGTGCAGGGTGTTCACGATGTATCGGGCCAGGGCCATGCGTTCCTGACCGGTGCCCGCGAACAGGGGCATCATGGGTGAAATCGTGCCCATGCCCGAAAGCTTGGCGTCCATGCCCGTCACCGGATATTTTTCGGTCAGGGGCAGGATGTCGTTCATGGGGCCGCCCACGGAATGACAGGAGGCGCATTGCAGCTGGAACAGTTCGCCGCCGAGGCGTTCCATGTCGTCCTCGGTAAGCTCCTTGCCGCTGACCCACTTGGACGAGCCCAGCATGCCCGCCTCGGTGTACTGTTGCATGTCCATGGGCCGGATCTGGTTGGAATACATGTATCCGTGGATGAGATAGGGCTTGCGGGCCGCCTCGCGCAGGAATTCGAAGGATCCCAGGAAGCCGAACCCCAGGAGCAGGAGCGCCACGGAAACGGAGATGCGCAGGTTTCTGGGCAGCCGCACCAGCATGACCGCGCCGAGGACGAACACGGCGGCGGCGAAGAGCGGCACCAGGCTGTAGAACCGGGTGATGCGCGAGGCGCGCAGGGCCAGCCGGTGCAGGGCCTCGGGCGGGATCACGCTGGTGTACCACCAGCCGCAGGCCAGGGCCAGGAGGAGCGGGATCGTGGTCCACCAGGCGCAGGTGCGGTAGATGGTTTCCCGCGCCTCGGCGTCCTGGACCCTGTGGGCGGTGACAAAGCCGAACAGCCCGGCGATGGTTGCCGCCGCAAAGGTGCGGAAGAACAGGGACGGCCAGAAGGACGGGTTGAAGAATCCGTCCCAGAAGCTGCCCGTTTCAAGCCATTGTCCGGGGGTGAGCATGAAGCCGATGATGCCGTTGATGAGGAAGAGCGAGAGCCAGGCGAAGATGAAGTAGAGCCAGCCCACGATGAGGTGGTTGCGGGGGCTCATTTGCTCGAACCGGTAGTGGTAGATGAGCAGGGCCACGATTTCGGCCAGGAAACAGACCCATTCCGCGGCCCAGCCGAACACGAAGGTGTGGATGAGCGTGGAGGTGGCCTGCGGGGCCAGCACCGAGATGGTGAACCAGATGCCCACCCCGGTCATGCCGCCCAGCACCATGGTCACCAGCAGGAAGAACTTGGTGTGGCTGCGCACGTAGGCCAGCAGGGGCGCGGAGCCGCGCTTGCGGGCCATGCCCTCGAACAGGGGCAGGAACAGGCCGCCGCCCACCGCGAAGTGGGCCAGGAACACATGGATGACCGCTATGAGGGCGATGAAGAATCCGCCGCCGAAGGTTGTCAGTTCCCAAAATGGATATTGCATGGATCAACCCTCCTTGGACGCGAAGAACGCCAGCCGCAGCATGTAGGCCAGGGCCGCCAGGCCGATGACCAATGTGACCAGGAAGAAGACGAAGGGCGAGATTTCGCCGGTGACCTGGAGTTGGCCGGGCGAGAACCACGGCTCCAGGGTGGCGTTGCGCACCACGGCCCGCACGCCGGACATGGACAGGATCGTGAGACCGGTCCAGATCGCCGCGCTCACGGGCTTGCGCGTTGCCCCGGCCATGAGGGCCAGGACGGCCAGGGCCACGGAAACCAGGAGCAGGGCAGTGCCCGGGACGCTGTCGCCCATGAACTGGAGCAGCACGGGCCGGTCCAGGGCCACCAGCCACCACAGGCCCGAGGCGATCTGGAGCACCGAGGCCGTGACGAACAGGCGCAGCCCCGAGTGTTGTACGATTTCGGAGGAGGTTGTTCCACGCTCCTTGCCGAACCGCGCCAGCAGGGCCGCCGCCAGGCCGCCCACGGCCAGGGAGGCAAACAGGAAATGCAGGAAGCGCGGGGCAAAGGTCGCGTCCATGAAATTGAACAGGGTGCCGGAGCTGCCGCCCACGCCCGAAACCCAGAGGTCGGGCCGCAGCATCAGGGTCAGCACGTTGACCATGACCAGGCCGACACACAGGATCACGGCCAGGGCCGCGAGCAGGTAGCCGCCCCTGTTTGCGGGGTCGGCCGCGCTCTTGTGCTGGTGGATGTACAGGGCGTAGTAGCCCGCGATGAGCAGCAGGATCACGCCCAGCCACCACGCGGCGGAAAGTACGGACCCCGAATAGAAGAAGTGGCCGTAGACCACCTGGAGAAACAGGAGCGGCGCCACCCCGAAGTTGACCACCAGGGCAAAGACCGTGGGCAGCTTGCGGGTGATGGGGGCCGCCAGGTCGGCGCGTTTGTTCAGGGTTAGGTACAGGGCGAAGAAGCCGCCCCCCACGAGGACGTTCACCAGGATCATGTGCAGGGTGAACGTGAGGATGTTCAGGCCTTCGAACCAGCCCCAGGCCATGGGGATGGCGTCGGGAACGGGAATCAGAGCGGTCGGATCCATAAGGCACCTCCATCCTGCGTCTATATCGCATGGTGGCGCTGGATCGTATTATAAATAGAGGAATTCTGTTGTGTTGCAATGAAAAAGGCCCGGAAAACGTTTCCGGGCCCTGGGGTGTCGCGTGAAAATGAGGTTCGGCTCAAAGTCCGAGGGCATGGCAGGCCGCGCCCATGAGGGCCGTGTCCCTGTGGGTCACCAGATGGATGGGCATGTCCGCCACCATGGGGCTGAGCCGCCCCTTGGCCCGGAATGCCTCCAGGAACCGGGGGCTTCTGATGTATTCGGGCATGCGCGGGGGGATGCCGCCGCCGATGTACATGCCGCCGTAGCAGGAGACCTTGAGGGCCAGGTTGCCCGCTTCCGCGCCCAGGATTTCCGTGAACAGCTCCAGCACGGCCACGCAGATGGGATTTTCCTCGGGGCGTTCGAGCCCGGCCCGGACGATGACCGGGGTCTGGTCCTCAGCCTCGGCCAGGTCCCGTGCCAGGGCCTCGGGTTCGGGATGTTTGCCGGTGTCGCGCAGGAAGGCGTAGAGATTGGGAATGCCCACCCCGGCGCAGACGCGTTCGTAGCTGACATGGTCGTATTTTTCCAGCAGGTAGGCCAGCAGCTCCATCTGCAGTTCGGTGCGCGGGCCGAATTCCGTGTGCCCGCCCTCGGAGCTGTTGGGCCGGTATCGGCCGTGCCCGTCCCAGGTCAGGAACACTTCGCCCAGCCCCGTGCCGGGGGCCACCAGCGCCTTGGTGCATTCCGGCACCGGAACGCCCTGGTTGATGGTCACCAGCATGGATTCGTCCAGGTGCGGCACGGCGTGGGCCATGGCTTCCAGGTCGTTGAGCAGGGCGACCCGGCCGATGCCGGTTTCCCGCTGCAGCCGGTCCCCGTCGATGATCCAGGGCAGATTGGTGATCTGCGCTCGGTTCTGCTTGATGGGTCCGGCCACGCCGAAGCTGGCGCGCTCCGCCGAGAGTCCGTGCTTCTTCAGGAAGGCGCGCACGATGTCTTCGAGCCCGGCGAATTCCTGGCTGGGGTAGGTCTGGCGCACGACGGGATCGTCCGGACCTCGGTCCGCGGAGAAGATTCCCAGGCGGGTCTTGGTTCCGCCGATGTCTCCTGCAAGTATCATTGTCCGTTCCGTCCCGTTGTCTGTTGGCGCTTCGCGTTCATTATGTAGTTATTGTTTGTGAAACCAAATACATCCATTATTATTTTCCGTAAACCTCTTCATGGGTGAAGTGCCCGTCCGCAATAACCGTGGCGTCGAGGTTTTCCCTGTCCACGCCCACCACAGGAGTGATGATGGTGGGGATCTCGGCAAACCCGTTGTCCACGGCGCGGGCGTCCGGGGCCAGCTCCTTCACCGTCTTTTCAGGCTGTTCGGCCATGGCCACGGCAATGTCCGCGGCGCGGTAGGCCAACGGCTTGATCTTTTTCCAGACCTCGAAGGCCTGTCTGCCCTGGGCCACCATGCGGATGTTGCGCAGGTCCGCGTCCGAACCGGCCACGAAGACCTTGTCCACGGAGTCCAGGTCCTGCTCGTGCAGGGCGCCCATGACACCGGAGGCCAGGCCGCTGTTGTTGCAGATGAAGGCGTCGATCCTGTCGCGGTGTTTCAGCAGCAGGGTCTCGGCCGTTTCCCGGGCCAGGTCCGGGGACCAGTCCATGTGGGACTTGCGGGCCACGAGATTGATGTCCGGGTGCTTTGCGGCAAAGTCGAGCATTCCCTGGCTCATGGCCTCGGCGTTGGCGTCGCCGGGCCGCCCCATGATCAGGGCCACGTTGCCCTTGACCGCGCCCCTGTGCTTCAGGAGCCATTTTTTCAGGGCCTTGGCCTGGAGTTCGCCCACGGCCCAGCTGTCCTGCATGACCATGACGTCCAGCGGTCCGTTCTGGAGCATGGAGTCGTAGCCCACCACGCGCACGCCGCGCTCATGGGCCAGCTTGACCAGGCTGCCCGCCGTACCCGTTTCCACGGGCTGGAGAACCAGGACCTGGATGCCCTGGTCGAGCATCTTTTCCACCTGGCGCAGCTGCACCAGTTCGTCGTTGCGGCTGGAGTCGAAGAGCACGGTTGCTCCCTTGCCCTCGGCGCGGGCCATGAACAAGGCCTTGTCCGTGCGGTAGCGTTCCTCCTGCATGGTTTTCAGGAGAAAACCGATGCGCAGTTCCTTGGCCTGGGCCGTTGTTGCCAGGCCTGCGGCCAGGATCACGGCGCAGAGCGCCACGGTCATGGTCCTCACGGCTTGGGGGAATGTATGAAGCATGCTTTGCGAACCTCCGCTGGTGTTGATCCCGGGCCCTAGGCGGACTTGCGCTTGTTGAGCACGTCGAACCACACGGCCAGGATGATGATCAGGCCCTTGATGATGAGCTGGTAGAAGGTCTCCACCCCCAGCAGGCTCATGCCGTTGTTCATGATGCCGATGATGAAGGCGCCGATGACCGTGCCCGTGATGGTGCCCACGCCGCCCGAGAAGCTGGTGCCGCCGATGATGACGGCGGAGATGGCGTCGAGCTCGAACATGTTCCCCAGGTTGGGGGAGGCCCCGTTGAGCCGCGAGGCCAGCAGGATGCCCGACAGGGCGGACAGGGTGGTGATGATGGAATAGACGATGAGCTTGACCCGGTAGATGCGGATGCCGGAGAGGCGGGCCGCCTCCTCGTTGCCGCCGATGGCGTAGATGCGCCGGCCGAGCATGGTGTTGTTCAGGATGAAGACCCCCAGGGCGGCGATGACGCCGAAGATGAGCACCGGGTAGGGGATGCCCCGATAGGCCGTGAAGACCCAGAAGGCGAGTCCCAGGCCGGCCACCGCAATGATCGAGGAGGCGACGATCTTCTGGGCCCTGATGGTGACATTGTACTTCTTTTTCTGCTGCACGCCCCGGAAGAGGCTGAGGAAGAAGAAGACGAGGGCGGCCGCTATGAGGATTCCCGAATAGGCCGGGGAGATGAACGAGCCGCCCAGTTCAGGGAACAGAGGGTCGGTGACCGGCACTGAGCTGCCGTTGGAGAGGGTCAATGCCAGGCCCCGGGCAATGGTCATCATGCCCAGGGTGATGATGAACGGCGGGATGTTGTAGTGGGCGACCCAGAAGCCGTTCCACAGGCCGATGAGCACGCCCGCCACGAGCAGGGTGAGCAGGATCGCCGCCCAGACGTTCATGCCCTGCTGCATGAGCAGGGTGACCATGATGGCCGAAAGGCCGACAATGGAACCGACGGAAAGGTCGATGCCGTTGATGATGATGACCATGGTCATGCCCACGGAAATGATGCCGATGATGGTGGTCTGCCGCGCCAGGTTGGTGATGTTGCGCGGGGTGAAGAACGCGTCGTCCATGAAGCCGAAGATGGCGGCCAGGATGACGAGCGCGATGAGCGTTCCGTTTTCCTTGAGGAAGCCCATGATCTGTTGCATGAAATCGGTTTTATGTGCGGTGGTGCTCATTGCTTATTCCCCTTTCTTCTTGCTGCCGGTGCCGTATTCCATGATGAGCTCCTTGGTTGCTTCCGTCTCATCGAGTTCCGCGGCTATCTCCCCTTCGCACATGACCAGGATGCGGTGGCACATGCCCATGATCTCGGGCAGTTCCGAGGAGATCATGATCACGGTGACACCTTCCTCGACCAGCTTGTTGAGGAGGTTGTAGATTTCCACTTTGGCCCCGATGTCGATGCCCCTGGTGGGTTCGTCCAGGATGAGCACCTTGGGGGCCGTGTTCAGCCACTTGGCCACGATGACCTTCTGCTGGTTGCCGCCGCTCAGCGTGTCGATGGCCACGTCCAGGCCGGGCGTCTTGATGTTCAGCTTGCCGATGTAGTCGCGGGCCAGGTTGCGTTCCTTGGCCTTGTTGATGACGCCCCACTGGTGCGCAACGGTCTCCAGGGAGCCGATGGTCATGTTGGTGAGCACGCTCTGGCCCAGCACCAGGCCCAGGGCCTTGCGGTCCTCGGTGACCAGGGCGATGCCGTTCCTGATTGCGTCCTGGGGGCGCTTGATCTTGAGTTTTTTGCCGTGGAGGTGGACCTCGCCGCACACGCCCCTGCGGTATGCGCCGAAGATGCTGGAGACCAGCTCGGAGCGGCCCGAGCCCATGAGCCCGGATATTCCGAGGATCTCGCCCCTGTAGGCGTCGAAGGAAACGTCCTTGATGAGCTGCTTGCCCGGTAGGGTGGGGTGCTTCAGGCAGAGGTTTTTGACCTCCAGTACCTTTTCGCCCCGGTTGGCCTTCATCTTGGGGAACATGTCCTTGATGTCGCGGCCCACCATGCGGTTGATGATCTCGTCCATGGTGATCTCGCTCATGGGGGTGACCTCGCCGATGGTCTTGCCGTCGCGCAGCACGGCCACCCGGTCGGCAATGATCTCCAGCTCGTCCATCTTGTGGGAGATGTAGGTCATGCAGACCCCGTTTTCCTTGAGCTTGCGGATGGTCTTGAACAGGGCGTCCACTTCCTTGTCCGTAAGGGCGGAGGTGGGCTCGTCGAAGACCAGGATCTCCGCGTCCTTGGAAAGGGCCTTGGCTATCTCCACCATCTGCTGCTTGCCCACGGTAAGCTCGCTGACCTTGTCCGTGGGGTTCACTCCCTTGATGTGGAGCTGGTCCAGCAGGTTCTGGGCTTCGGCATAGACGCGGCTCCAGTTGACCACGCCCAGCCGGCTACAGAACTGCCGGTCGAGAAAAATGTTTTCCGCAACGGTCAGCTCGGGGATCAGGTTCAGTTCCTGATAAATGATGGCCACCTTGGCCGCCTCGGCTTCCCGCGTGTTGCGGAACCGGCACCGTTTGCCCTTCACGAAGATGTCCCCTTCGTAGGTGGGGTACGGCCAGACGCCGCTCAGCACCTTCATGAGGGTGGACTTACCGGCTCCGTTCTCGCCCACCAGGGCGAGCACCTCACCGGCGCGGGCCTCGAAATTCACGTCGTCAAGAGCCCGGACCCCAGGGAAATCCTTGACGATATTCTTCATTTCCAAAACGACTTCGCCCATGGCGATCACCTGTGCTGTTTGCATTTTACTCCGGGAGGGCCGTCCCCAAACGGCCCTCCCGTATCATTAACGGTCCTTGTCAGCGGGAGAGACGATTTTACTGACCGTAGACCTGCGCCTTGGTGTAGAAACCTTCGGCAATGATGGTGCTGTCGATGTTGTCCTTGGTGACAGGCACCACCGGGGTGACCACTGTGGGCACGTCCACGAAACCGTTGTTGATGTTCTTGTCGGCCTTGATTTCCTCACCCTTGGCGACCTTGACGGCCATTTCGGCGGCGGTCTCGGCCAGCGGGTTGATCTTCTTCCAGATTTCCACGGCCTGCTTGCCCTGGGCCACGTACTGGATGTTCACCAGGTCGGCGTCGGAACCGGCCACGAAGACCTTGTTCACGTCGGCCAGGCCCTGTGCGTCCAGGGCGGAGATGACGCCGCGGGCCATGCCGCTGTTGTTGCAGATGAAGGCGTCGATGTTGTTCTGGTACTTGGTGAGCACGTTTTCAGCGGTGGCCATGGCCTTGTCCGGGGACCAGCCTTCGTGGGACTGCTTGGCGACCAGCTTCAGGCCTGGGTTCTGCTCGATGATTTCCAGTGCGCCGGAGGACATGGCCGCGGCGTTGGAGTCGCCGGGCTGGCCCATGATCAGGGCCACGTTGCCTTCAACCTTGCCCTTCTTGGCCTTGAGCCATTCCACCATGGCTTCGCCCTGGAGCTTGCCCACGGCCCAGCTGTCCTGCATGACCATGTAGTCCAGGGGACCGTTCACCAGCAGGGAGTCGTAGCCGATGACCTTGACGCCCTCGTCGTTGGCGGCCTTGACCATGGCGCCGGCCGTGCCGGTGTTCACGGGCTGGAGCACGATGACCTGACAGCCCTTGGCCAGCAGGTTCTCGAACTTCATGAGCTGGGTCTGCTCGTCGTTGTTGGCGGAGTCGAAGTAGACCTTGGCACCCATGTCCTCGGCCTTCTTGATGAAGGCGGCCTTGTCGCGCTGGTAGCGTTCTTCCTGCATGGTCTTGAGCAGGAATCCGACCTTGAGGGTCTTGGCGGCAGCGGGGCCCGCCAGGGACAGGACGAGCAGGCCTGCCACGGCCATGGTGAAGAGTTTCGTCAGTGTACGTTGCATCGTAGAACCTCCGGAAACATGTTTTGGTTTAGCGATTGAAAAATATCTCGCCAGAATAACTCCCATTCTTGAAGGAGTCAGCACACCCGTAATATTTATTCTTGTTATAAAAACAGGTTAAGAGAAAGGACTCTTTCAAGATTGGGCCTAGTATTCTCCTGCTGCAATTTTTTTGTCAACATTTAATTTAATATTTAAACAAATTGATTGAGCGATCAAGCCGAAAGCAGCCTCTTTTCTTGGCGTTTCAGTGGCGATTCCGTGAATTTCTCCTGTTTCGGGCAGGCTTGCCTCGGTTATTTGTTTATGTCATAAATTAATTTACCGGGCAGATATGCTAGCCTATGTAACTACGGGGGACCCGCAAGGGTTGCCATTATTTATTTGCCGCCAGAGAGGGATTTTTCAGAATGGCTATACGACCGGAACCGCTCAAGACCCTGAACCAGTATCAGATACTGAACACCATCCGCATCGCGGGGAGCATCTCGCGCATCGAGATCGCCCAGATCGTGGGCCACAGCAGGGCCACGGTGACCAACATCACGGCCAAGATGATCGCCAGCGGGCTCATCTATGAAAAGGAAGTGGAGGGCACCGCAGCGCGGGGGCGCAACCGCATCCTGCTGGCCATCAATCCGGACGCGGCCTATGTGGTGGGCGTGAAGGTCTCGGCGTTCCGCATCGGCTGCGTGGTCACGGACATTCTGGCCAACGTCAAGAGCTCGGTGGTTATGCCCGTGCGCACCAGCGAGCGACCGGCCGAGTTTGTGGCCGACCTCATCGAGGAGGCCATCCGCCATTGCGTGCTCGAGGCCGGGCTTTCCCTCAAGCAGGTCTCGGGCATCGGCATCGGCGTCCCGGGGCTGGTGGACAGCCGCGAGGGCGTCAGCTACTGGAGCCCGCTGTACCGCCGGGGCGACATCACCCTGCGCGATCTCATCCAGGACCGCTTTGGAATTTCCACCTACGTGGACAACGACTCCAACACCGTGGCCCTTTCCCAGCTCTGGCGCGGCCAGGGCATGGGCATCAACAATTTCGCCGTGGTCACGGTGGAGGACGGTTTGGGCATGGGCGTGGTCATCGACGGCGAGCTGTATCGGGGATCCAACGGGTTTGCCGGGGAGCTGGGCCATTTCGTGGCCGTGCCGGGCGGCGAGCCCTGCCGCTGCGGCAAGAAGGGCTGCTACGAGGCCTATGTCAGCAACTTCGGCATCCTCAACGCGGCCAAGCGCCTGTGTCGCGAGGGAACCTGGCAATGCGCGGACATGGAGGCCCTGGCCTACGAGGAGGTGCTCGAGGCGGCCCGGGCCGGGAACCAGGACCTGGTGGAGGTCTTCAACCGCGCCGGGAGCTATCTCGGCCATGCCCTGGCCGGGCTCATTCAGATTTTCAACCCCTCCAGGATCATCGTCACAGGCAACGGCATCCGGGCCGGAGAGCTCATGTTCGGGCCCATGCGCGCCATGCTGGAGGAGAGCGTGTGGCCCGAGATGCATTCCAAGACCGAGGTGGTGGTGCACGAATGGCAGGACATGGACTGGTCCCTGGGCGCGGCCTGTCTGGTGCTCCAGGAACTGTACAAGTCGCCCCTGGACCGCTGCGTTGCCGCGGAAAAGATGCAGGAAGCCATCAAGTCGGATTGATCGCCGTTTTCCTGCGCAGGAAAAAAGAGCAAGGCCTCCGCGAAAGCGGAGGCCTTTTTCGTGCCCAGGGCGCGTGGGCTTATGAAGGGGTCTGTTTCCGCCCGTTGTCCGGCGACTGCTCTTTATAGCCAGGAGGGCAGTCTGGGGCCGGAACCTCAGGGTCGGACCAGTACCCGCCGAACCCTCGGCTGGAAGAATCCCGCCGTGAGCCGGAAGGTGGGCGTGAGGGTTTTTTAGAGCGCTGCTTCATAGATCGCCACCACGTCCGCGTCGGTGGGGCAACGCGGGTTTGTCAGGCCGCAGGCGTCCTTCTGGGCGTTGGCCGTCATGGTCGGGATGTCGGCGGCCTTGACGTCCTTGCCGTACCGCTTGCCCAGTTCGATGAGCCCGGAGGGGATGCCCACGTCGCAGGAGAGTTCCTGAATCGCGTCGAGGCATTTTTCGGCGGCCGCGCGCGGCGAAAGCCCATTGATGTTTTCACCCATCAGTGTGGCCATCTTGGCGAAGCGGTCCACCTTGGCCGGGAGGTTGAAGCGTTCCACATGGGGCAGGAGAATGGCGTTGCATTCGCCGTGGGGGAGGTCGTAGAAGCCGCCCAGCTGGTGGGCCATGGCGTGCACATGCCCCAGTGAAGCGTTGTTGAAGGCCATCCCCGCCAGGTACTGGGCAAAGCACATGGCTTCGCGCGCTTCCACATCCTGGCCGTTGGCCACGGCCGGACGCAGGGACTTGAAGACGATCTCGATGGCCTTTTCCGCGCAGGAATCGGTCATGGGGGTGGCGATGGTGGAAACGTACGCCTCCACCGCGTGGGTCAGGGCGTCCATGCCCGTTGCGGCGGTCAGTGCCGGGGGCATGCCCATCATGAGCATGGGGTCGTCTATGGCGATGCCCGGGGTGACCCGCCAGTCCACGATGGCCATCTTCACCTTGCGGGAAAGGTCGGTGATGATGCAGAAGCGGGTCATTTCCGAGGCGGTGCCCGCGGTGGTGTTCACGGCCACATACGGCGGCAGGGGCTTCTCGGATTTGTCGATGCCTTCGAAGTCGTGAATCTTGCCCCCGTTGGAAACCACCAGGCCCACGCCCTTGCCGCAGTCGTGGGAGCTGCCGCCGCCCAGGGTGATGAGGCTGTCGCACTTTTCCTTCTTGTATACCTCAACTCCCTCATGGACGTTGGCGTCCGTGGGGTTGGGGATGGTCTTGTCGTAGACGGCGTACTTCATCTTGCTTGCGTCGAGAAGGTCGGTGACCTGGGCCAGGATCCCCGCGCCGACAATGCCCGGGTCGGTGACGATAAGAGGCTTCTTGCCTCCCAGGGCGCGGATCTTGTTCGGGATTTCCTTGGCGGAGCCGATGCCGATGAGGGTCACGCTGGGGATAAAGAATCCGAAAACTTCTTCGCGTACTGCCATGACAATCTCCTTTTGGGGTTAGAAGGGGCTTCCACTCGCTCGCTTCTTAAGAGCAAAGCCCGGGCCATTTGGAAATCGTCAATAATAACAGCGTGTAAAAAATATGAGGCTTTTAGATTTCGTTGTCTTGGGTCAAAGCGACCCATGAAAGGAAGGCGGCGGATGGCGCCAGGGCGAGCCAGGGCGTGAAAAAGGCCTTGTATTGTGGGGGATATCAAACGCGGGTCAAAGTGACCCGCCCGATTCGGCCCACGGGGTCATTCCGACTCGCGCTGGTCATGGGCGGGCAGCAGGGCGTATTTCTGGATCTTGCGGTAGAGGGTTTTCCTGCCGATTCCCAGGGCGCGCGCGGCTTTCTGCCTGCTGCCGCCGTGGAGATTCAGGATTCGGCGGATGTGGTTCTGCTCCATGGTTTCCAGGGTCATATCCTCGGCGGACGGGTCTTCGCCGTGCATTTCAAGGCCCGCCATTTCGCGCGGCAGGAGCTGGTTGGAGATGGCCCCGTTCTCCGAAAGGATGATGGAGCGCTCGATGACGTTTCTCAGCTCGCGCACGTTGCCGGGCCAGTCGTAGTCCACCATCTGCGTCAGGGCCGAGGCCGAGATGGTGCAGTGGTCGTGCCCGACGCAAAGCCGGGCCAGGAAATGCTCCACCAGCAGGGGGATGTCTTCCTTGCGTTCCTTGAGGGGCGGGATGTGGATGTTGAAGACGTTGATGCGGTGGAACAGGGCCTCGTTGAACCTGCCGTTGGCCACTTCCTCGGCCAGGTTGCGGTTGGTGGCGAAAAGAAAGCGGATGTCCGCCTGGCGTTCCTCGTTATCCCCGACCCGGCGGTAGCGCTTGCTTTCCAGCACGCGAAGCAGGGAGGCCTGCACGTCTTCGGGAAGGTCGCCGATTTCGTCCAGGAACAGGGTGCCCTTCTGGGCCAGGCTCATGAGGCCGTCCTTTGCCTCGGCCGCTCCGGTGAAGGCCCCCCGCTTGTGGCCGAACAGCTCGCTGCGCACCAGCTCGCGCTGGAGCATGGCGCAGTTCTTGATGATCAACTGCCTGTCCGCCCGGTTGCTTTGGGCGTGGAGATTGCGGGCCACCACGTCCTTGCCGACGCCGGACTCCCCGGTGATGAGCACCGGGACGTTGGTGGGGGCCACCTTGGAGAGCAGGTAATGCACATGGGTGATGGCCCCGGACCTGCCGATGAGGGGCAGGGCGGGACGCTCGTTTTCCTGGGAGTGGCGCAGCCGCTTGTTTTCGCGCTGCAGGAAAACCCGTTGGTAGGCCCGGTCCAGCATCAGCTCCAGCCGGTCCAGGGCAAAGGGCTTGGTGATGTAGTCGTAGGCCCCCATGCGCATGGCCTCCACCGCGTGGTCGATGCTGCCGTGCCCGGTGATGAGGATGACCTCGGCGTCGGGCAGTGCGGCCTTGAATTCCGTGAACAGCTCCAGGCCGTCCGCGTCCGGCAGGCGGATGTCCAGCACGATGATGTCGTACTGGTTGCTTCGCAGCTCCTGGCGCGCGCTTTTGGCGTCCACGGCCGTATGGACCATGCGCCTGTCGTTGACCAGCTCCCTGACCAGGAGCCTGCGGATGGGTTCTTCGTCGTCCACGACCAGGACGGAGTAGGGATCATGCATGATTCGGCTCCTGGATGGAGGGCAGGCGCACCGTGAAGGTGGAGCCGCGCTCCGGGCGGCTGGCCACGGTGATGTGGCCCTTGTGTTCGCTGACGATGCTGTAGCAGGTGGACAGGCCGATGCCGATGCCGCTTCCCACCCCCTTGGTGGTGAAGAAGGGGTCGAACAGCTTGCCCAGGTGTTTTTCGGGAATGCCGCAGCCCGTGTCCTGCACCTGGAGGCAGATGTATCCGTCCTCGTCGCGGAAGGTGCGCACCGTGATGACGCCCGGCTCCTCGCCGATGGCGTCCGTGGCGTTGGTCAGCAGGTTGAGCAGGACCTGCTTGATCTGGGGCGCTTCCGCGTTGATGTCCGGCAGGGACGCGTCCAGCAGTTCCTCCACCCGCAGGGGCGGGTGCTTCTTGAGGTGGTAGTGCAGCAGCTGGAGCGACTCCGAAACCACGTTGTTCAGGTTCACTGGCGTGAACACGGCGGAACTCGGGTGCCCGAAATTCAGCAGGCTGCGCACGATGTCGCGGCATCGGTTGCATTCGTCGAGGATGGTCCGGATGTATTCGCGGAAGTCCTCGGCGGTCTCGGACGCCATGGTGGCCTCGAAGGCGTCCAGCCTGCGGCGCAGCCCTTCGGCATAGCCCGAGATGGCCATGAGCGGGTTGTTGAGCTCATGGGCCACTCCCGTGGCCAGCCTGCCGATGGTGGCCATTTTCTCGGCCTGGTAATACTTGGCTTGGTATTCCCGTTCCTTGGTCACGTCGCGTTTGAAGATGAGCACCAGGGGCTCGGCCTGGTTCGGGCTGGACAGGGGGGAGGCCACCATCTCGAACTGGAGCTTGCGGCCGCGGATGCGAAAGAAGGCGTTTTCCCTGGAGACCTCCCCGGTTTCCAGAGACTTGAACGCCGGGCATTCCGGGCAGGGCGTGTCCTGGTTCCGGAACAGCTCGTAGCAGAAGCGGCCTTCCGGCGAAACCCCTTCAAAGAGCTCGGTGAAGACGCGGTTCACGGAGATGATGCGCAGGTCCGCGGAAAGGACCATCATGACGTCGGTGATGCCGTCCAGGATGGCGGCGATCTCCCGCCGGTTCTCCTCGGATTCGATGTTGGCCGCGTGGAGCTCCTCAATCTTGCGCTGCAGCTCCTGGAAGTAGCCGAGCTTGGAATGCTCTATGCCGATGAGGTCGTTGAGGCCCGTGGACATTACCAGGCCTCCCGGCAGATGCTCATGAGGTCGGTCCAGTCGGCCTCGCGGGGGTTGCTGACGTAGCAGGCGTCCTTGACCGCCATCTTGCAGATGGCCTCCAGCTTGGAGTCGTCCGGGATCAGTTCGCGCAGCCGGGTGGTCACTCCCAGCTCCTCGAAGAGGCTTTCCAGGGTGGCGATGCCCTCCAGGGCCGCATCCCTGTCGGAGGCCTTCCCGGAGCCGGCGATCATTCTGCCTATGGCCCCCATGGCCTCCGGGCATGCGCTCATGTTGTAGCGCATGACCGGGGTCAGCAGCACCGGGTGCACCAGCCCGTGCAGCACGTCGTAAATGCCGCCCAGGGAATGGGCCAGGGCGTGCAGGATGCCGAGGCTGGCGTTGCTGAAGGCCATGCCCGCCGAGGTGCTGGCGATGGAAAGTTGCTCCAGGGCGTGCGGGTCCCGGTCCGTGGCCGCCGGCTTGATGTATTTGATGAACAGTTCCACGGCCTTTTGGGAATGCATGCGGGTGAAGGGCGAAGCCAGGCGGGATACGTAGGATTCCACTGCGTGGGCCAGGGCGTCGACGGCCGAGGCCACGATCAGGCTTTCGCTTTTCGTGGAGAGCAGCATGGGGTCGATGATGGAGATGTTGGGCACCAGGGAACGGCTGATGATGGACATCTTCACCTCGCGCCGCACATCGGTGATGATGCAGAACTGGGAAATGTCCGAGCCGCTCCCGGCCGTGCTGGGAATGAGGATCATGGGCGGCAGGGGGCGCATGATCCGGTTGGCGCCCTCGTAGTCGGCGATCTTGCCGCCGTTGCCCGCCAGGATGCCGATGCCCTTGGTGGCGTCCATGGGGCTGCCGCCCCCCAGGCTGACCAGCACGTCGCACCCCTCCCGGCGATAGATTTCGGCCCCCTCGTGGATCTGGTGGTCCCTGGGGTTGGAGTTCACGTTGTTGAAATAGACGCACTCCAGGCCGTCCTCGTCCAGGATTTCCCGGACCTTGTTCACCCACACGGTTTCGTGCAGTCCCTTGTCGCTGACCAGCAGAACCCGGCTGGCGCCCACCCTGCGCGCGCACTGGGCCAGGTGCCTGATGCTGCCGTTGCCGAAGATGATGTCCGGGACGGCGAATTTGGTGATGAGCATGTGTTTTGCGACTCCTCTCTCATTGGCGGGTTGCCGCGAGTATAGAATCGAAAACGAACAAATGACAAGATACTTGGTCTCTTATGTGTCCTGCCCGCACGGGCGGCGCACGGAATTCACGGGACCGAATGCGTGCGGCGGCGTCTGCACCGCCGCACGCAGGGGGGCGGATTAGCGGCTCTTTGGACGCAAAAACGCGCACGGGGAATCTCCTCGTGCGCGTCTGTTTTTCGGGCCGGGGAGCAGCGCCCCTTTCCGTGGCAGCCAAAAAAAACTTTGCGGCTATTCGGAAAGGTCGCGGTCCGCGTAATCGAAATATCCGCAGTCCTTGATCTCGAATTCCGAGTCGAAGAACGGGGACGATATGAGAAACTCCGCAGAGGACCGGTTGCTGGCCGTGGGGATGTTGTAGAGCACGGCCAGCCGGAGCAGGGCCTTGACGTCCACGTCGTGGGGCTGGGGCTGCATGGGGTCCCAGAAGAAGATGAGCACGTCCACCTTGCCCTCGGTGATGAGCGCGCCGAGCTGCTGGTCGCCGCCCAGGGGGCCGGAGCGCAGCCGGTTGACCGCGATCCCGCTACCCTCGCCCGCGTGCTCCCTGAGCATGTTTTCCACCAGCCGTCCGGTGGTGCCGGTGGCCACCAGGTGGTGCCGGGCAAAGGCCTGGCGGTTGCAGCTTATGAAATCCAGCAGTTCGTTCTTGCAGTTGTCGTGCGCCACCACGGCTATGTTCTTGATCGCCTTCATGCCCGTCCTCCTCGGTAGTCGGTGTTATTCCTGATGCAGGAACATGGAGCTGCCCAGGTCGCAGCCCAGCAGGTTGCAGACCACGTCGCACTTGGCCTTGAACGCGAAGTATATGGGACGTCCCGCGCGGTCGTAAAGGGATTCGAAGTTGCCTTGGCCCTTGCTGAGGACCGCGTCGGCGCTGCGGTAGGTCTCCAGGAACTCGGGTGAGCCCTGCTCCAGGAGGGTGCCGCAGGTCTTGCAGCCGGAGGGGATCACGGTGCAGAGCCTGTCCATGCCCACGAACCGGGCGTCGTCCACCAGTGCGTCGTTGAGTATGGGCGCGCTGCGCACGGCATAGGTGACGTTCACCTCACGTTCGCGCAACAATTCCACGAGGATGGTGTCCAGGCCGATCTCCCCGGCATTGTCGCCGAGGATGAGCAGGTGCGCTCCCGGACGCAGGGTCCGGAGGAATCCCTCGAAGACCTGTCCCAGAAAAGCCATGTCGGTCTCGTCGGTCAGGGCGTTCTCCCAGTCGAAGGGGCGCTTGATCCCCAGGTCGATGTAGTTGCCGATGATGGAAACGTTGAGGGCCGCGTGCAGGGGATCCGCATGGTTCCGCACCCGCTCGCGCAGCGCGGGCAGCATGTCCAGGACCCGTTCGTTGGCTTCCCGCTTGGCTTCGGTATAGGGGTCCGCGATGCCGAGGATCTCCGCACCCAGGGGGTAGAGATGCCCGGCCCAGTGCGGTACGGTTTGCTTCATGTCCAAGGTGGCCAGTTCGGCGCTCCAGGCCCGGAGCAGTTCCTCGTGTTTGTCGGGATCGTCCGGGCGGGCGCGGCGGGCGCAGCGCAGACCCTGGTCCAGCAGGCAGATAAGGCATTCCAGTTGAGGGCGCATGTGTTTCTCCTCGTGCGGCTTTCGGCCATAACGAAAAAGGCCTCCGCTTGCGCGAAGGCCTTGCATATTCTGGCGTCCCCAAGGGGATTTGAACCCCTGTTAACGGCGTGAAAGGCCGTCGTCCTGGACCGGGCTAGACGATGGGGACTCGTCTGAGGCAAGCCGACCGGCAGGTGGTCGTAGTGGCCTGCTTGAAAAAGATTTGGCGTCCCCAGGGGGATTTGAACCCCCGTTAACGGCGTGAAAGGCCGTCGTCCTGGACCGGGCTAGACGATGGGGACGCAATCTTTAAATGTCAAATTGGCTGGGCTGCAAGGACTCGAACCTTGATTAACGGAGCCAGAACCCGTCGTCCTGCCAATTGAACGACAGCCCAGCAGCGAGAGGTTGATTTATAGGTTCCCGGTGGGGTTGTCAACCTCTTTTCTTAATGTTTTTTAGACCGCGCGTGCGAGACGGCGGGTGCGCTTCTTCAGCTTGTTGATCTTGCGACGGATGCGGTCGCGCTGAGCGCGTTCGGAGACTTCGTCCTTCTTCACGCGAAGTTCGCGGATGGTCTTCTTGATGCCGAAGATCTGGTCCTTGTACGGGGACGCGGCGCCTTCTTCGTCGGACATGCCGAAGACTTCCTTGATCTTGCCGATCAGCTCTTCCTTGGACTGGGAGGAGGCACCGGTGATCATGGGCAGCTTGGCCACGCACAGTTCGCGCAGTTCTTTTGCGGTCATCTTTTCCAGGGGCTTGGTCAGGCCAAGCTCGTCAAAGGAAATCTCTTTCACTTCTTCGCTCATGTTTTTTCTCCTGAGGCCCCGTGGGGCTCAAAATTCATTCTTCTTCAAAAATTTTCTGGTATGCCCGGTAGCATCTGCCAATGGCCGAATCCGGGTCCAGCGTGTCATTCAGCGCACCTAACGCACTGGGTTTCTTATATTTCAAAGGCGGCTCGCGCCGAGCGGTGGCTCTTTGCCTGCCCAATGGAACCCTGCCGTTTAGCAGCTCGAAGAGCACTTTGTCAAAGACTTCTTCGCCAAAGAAGTTGTTGACCGTCTCCAGGATAAGCGGGGCCAAGTACGAGGCCTCCTGTACCACGATGGGATCCTCGGCCGCCAGGATCAGCTTCCTGCCCCTGTGCCCGAGCGGCCGGGCCATGTCGGCCATATCGCCCATGAGCCCGTCCCAGGCGCGCCACAAGCGAACCAGCTTGAGGTTGTTGTCCGTGTCCAGCTTCTCCAGCATCCCGGGGAGCACTCGTCCCAGGCGGCTGAGTCTGTTGGCGCGGCCCTTCTTGTTGTAGTGGCGGCGATATCCCATAACGACTCCGTGCGCTGCTCAGTATATTATATGTATATGTTCTTGCAAGGCGAAAAGAAAAGGCCGCCCGAAGGCGGCCCGAGGATGTCGATGTCCTTGGGGCCTATGTGCAGGCCTTGGCCCGGTAGTTGATGATCAGGGTGGGGCAGCCCGGGGAAAGGGCCACCTGCACCACGGTGGAGCCGATGAGCGCCTGGTGGGAATCCTTGATGGAGGAGTGCCGCGCCATGACCAGCAGGTCCGCCTCCTTCCAGCGCGCGAACTTGAGGACTTCGCTGTAGGGCACGCCTTCCCAGGCCTCGAATTCGTGGTCCACTCCCTTGAGGATGTGGCCGTACTTGCGTTCCATCTTGATCTTGGCGGCCTGGATGTAGTTTTCCATGTCCTGCTGGTAGAGCTTGGGGTTGGGGTAGGCCAGCCCGATGTCCAGCACGTGGAAGATGCTCAGCTTGGCCCCGAAGGCCTTGCACTGGGCCACGGCCTGGCACAGGGCGCTTTCCGAGGGGGTGGAAAAGTCCGTGGCCATGACGATGCGCTGCGGGTCGCGTTCCAACATGGCCGAAGGCCGGGTGACCACCAGCACTGGGGCCGTGGCCTGGGTGCTGACCTTGTCCACGTTGGTGTCCACCATGCCCCACATGCGGTTGCCCGCGCATTGCGCGCCCTGGCAGTGGGGGCCCATGACGATCAGATCCGCCTTTTCCCTGATGGCCAGGTTGGCGAGCTCATCTGCAGTGCCGCGGCAGACCACGTACATCCGGTACAGGAGCCCCTCGAGCTTGTCCTTGAAATAGTTTTGGATGTTGTTCTCGGCCGAACGCACCAGCTCCTCGCAGGAGATCAGGTTCTCGGCACCGCCCCAGTCTCCCTCGGGCAGTTCGCAGGCATGATAGATGATGATTTCGGCCTTGTGTCGCCGGGCGAGGGCAAAGGCCATGTCCGCAGCATGCTGTGTGGTCGTCTTGGGTGTGGCGGCCAGGATGATCTTCTTGAACATGCGGCACCCTCCTCATTGGAATTGTCGTAAATCGCCAACCATTTCAGCCGGGTCACCTCTAGTATTCCAGAAAGGGGCGCTTTGTGTCCACAGGAACCGGGAAAAATATCATGTCTTCGGGGCGCGGGCGGGCGGATCATGGCTTGACCGGGCATGCGCATTGCTGTAGAACTGCCCTGAATGAATATCAAGATATATTGATATTGTTTGGAGGCGTATGGAAATTCTCAAGTTTTGCAAGGCGGTTGGCGATGAGACCCGGGCTCGGCTGATGAATGTCCTGCTGCGTTACGAACTCAACGTGGGCGAGATCGTGCAGCTCATGGACATGGGGCAGTCCCGTATTTCGCGTCACCTGAAAATTTTGGCCGAATCCGATCTGGTGGACTGTCGCCGCGACGGGTTGTGGGCCTTTTACCGGGCCAGCGATTCCGGCATGGGCCGCCGTTTTCTGGACGGTGTGGCGCCGCTTCTTGACGGCGAACCCATGTTTGAGAAGGACTTGGCCAGGGCGGAACGCGTCATTCGCGAGCGTACGGCCCAGACCCGCCAGTTCTTTGATTCCATTGCCGACGAATGGGACCGCCTCAACAGCGAGGTCTTCGGCGACCTGGACCTGCGCGGCGAGGTGATCGGCCGCATGCCCCAGTGTAAGATCGCGGCCGACCTCGGCTGCGGCTCGGGTGAGCTCCTGGCGCTCATGGCCTCCAAGGCCGGGACCGTCATCGGCGTGGACAACGCGCCCAAAATGCTGGAGCTGGCCGAGGAACGCTTCCTGGGCGACGCCCGCATGAGCCTGCGCATCGGCGAGCTTTCCCATCTGCCCCTGCGCGACGGGGAGACCGACTGTGCCGTGGTCAGCCTGGTGCTGCACCACCTGGCCCGCCCCCAAGAGGCGCTGGTGGAGGCCGAGCGGATTCTGCGGCCCGGCGGCAGGCTGCTGGTGGCCGAGTTCGACAAGCACACCAACGAGATCATGCGCACCGACTACGGCGACCGTCAGCTCGGCATCGGCAAGGACCAGATGCTCGGCTGGCTGGAAGGGGCCGGGTTCACGGTGAGCGAGGTCACGGAATATAACGTCAACATGGGTCTTACTGTCATCCTTTACGAAGCGGTGAAAGAGTAAGGCGGATTTAAATTTAATTTGATTACAACCCCTTAATGGAGGAAACAATGAGCAATGTACTGCCTGTGGATCCGAAGCTGGATCATAAGGTCGCGGATTTGAGCCTGGCCGACTGGGGCCGCAAGGAACTGCAGCTTTCCGAGCGCGAAATGCCCGGTCTCATGCAGCTGCGCAAGAAATACGGCAAGGAAAAGCCCCTCAAGGGCCTCAAGATCATGGGCTCCCTGCACATGACCATCCAGACCGCCATGCTCATCGAGACCCTGTATGAGCTGGGCGCCGACCTGCGCTGGGCCTCTTGCAACATTTTCTCCACCCAGGACCACGCCGCCGCCGCCATTGCCAAGGCCGGTACCGCCAAGGTCTTTGCCTGGAAGGGCGAATCCCTGGAGGAATACTGGTGGTGCACCGAGCAGGCCCTGACCTGGCCCGACGGCTCCGGACCGGACCTCATCGTGGACGACGGCGGCGACGCCACCCTGCTCATCCACCAGGGTGTCAAGGTCGAGAAGGATCCGTCCCTGGCCGACAAGAAATACGACAATCACGAGTTCCAGCTCGTCATGGAGCGCCTGGGCGCCAGCGTGAAGGCCAACCCCACCAAGTGGCAGAAGATCGCCGAGAAAATGCGCGGCGTTTCCGAGGAAACCACCACCGGCGTGCATCGTCTCTATGAAATGCAGCGCAAGGGCGAGCTCCTCTTCCCGGCCATCAACGTCAACGACTCCGTGACCAAGTCCAAGTTCGACAACCTCTACGGCTGCCGCGAATCCCTGGCCGACGGCATCAAGCGCGCAACCGACGTCATGGTGGCGGGCAAGGTTGTGGTCGTGGTGGGCTACGGCGACGTGGGCAAGGGCTGCGCCCAGTCCATGCGCGGCTTCGGCGCACGCGTGCTGGTCACCGAGGTCGATCCCATCTGCGCCCTGCAGGCCGCCATGGAAGGCTATGAAGTGACCACCATGGAACGCGCCCTGGAAGAAGGCGACATCTACGTTACCTGCACCGGCAACTACAAGGTCGTCACCGGCGCGCACATGGAAAAGATGAAGGACGAGGCCATCGTCTGCAATATCGGTCACTTCGACAACGAGATCGACATGGCCTACCTGGAAAGCAATTCCAAGTGCACCAAGGACGAGATCAAGCCGCAGGTGGACAAGTGGACCCTGGAGTCCGGCCGTTCCATCATCGTGCTGGCCGAAGGCCGTCTGGTGAACCTGGGCTGCGCCACCGGCCATCCCAGCTTCGTCATGTCCAACTCCTTCACCAACCAGGTTCTGGCCCAGCTCGACCTGGCCAAGAACGACTACGAGCCCAAGGTCATGATCCTGTCCAAGAAGCTGGACGAGGAAGTGGCCCGCCTGCACCTGGAGCGTCTGGGCGTGCGCCTGGAAACCCTTTCCCAGGAACAGGCCGACTACATCGGCGTGCCCGTGGACGGTCCCTACAAGGCCGATCACTACCGCTACTAGATCAGACTGTCCCTAACGCACGATTGCTGCGTTACTGCAAAAAAAAGGGGAGCCAACCGGCTCCCCTTTCTGTATAACCTCCCCATGAAACGCCTTCTGCTCTCTTTTTTCCTTCTGGCCGCATTGCTGAACACGCCCGCGCAGGGCATGGAGGTCAAGGTTTCGGTCTCCCACTTCCGCCCCAATCTGCTGGGCGAATACGTGGCCGGGAACCTCATGGACAACAACGCCACCACGGTATGGGCCTCCAGCGCGCTGAACAACGGCGTGGGCTCCTGGTTCGAAGTCGAATTCCCCGAGGTCATCACCCTGCGGGATGTGACCATATACAACGGCCATCACGGCGGCGAATTCCAGGATTTCGCCCGTATCAAGGCCGGGCGTTTTGTCTTTTCCGACGGCAGCGAACAGCATTTCGAGCTGGAGGACGGGGCCGCAGCCCGGGTGGTGCCGCTCTGGCAGGTACCCACCAAAAGCCTTCGCGTGGAAGTGGACGCCATCTATCCGGAGCAGCCTGGAAAATCCATGAGCCTGGCCGTTTCCGAGGTCAAGTTCACTGCGGTCAAGGGCGACGGCGTTCCCAGGGCCATGCCCGAGGGGGGGGTGCTGGGCGAACTCTCGCGCATCATCAGGGATTTCTACGCCAGGCAGACCACAATGGATGAGGGATTTCTCCAGTATTTCCCCAAGGCCAAGCAGGAGGAGGAAGCCTTCGGATTCGAGGTCTTCAAGCAGATGCAGATGCAGATCGGCACCTACGACGACCTCAAGCGGGCCGTGGTGGATACCGGGGACATGAAGTTCCGGCTCATGAAATTCGAGAACGGCGCCGCCGAGGTGCACAGCTTCGGGCACTACTCCCTGGCCGTGGGCGACAAGATGATCGGAATCCCGGACGACAGCGTCTTCACCCTGAGGAAGGAAGACGGAGAATGGAAGATCTTCGATATCCGAGATTACGCCGCTTTCTAATCGATTCCTAGTTATTCAAACTGATTATACGATCCATATTTCAATGGCCGCGTCTGCGTAGAGTCCTTCGGACTCTGCGGGGATGATGGCTAGGCCGTCGGCGTTGACCATGGTCCGCAGCAGCCCGGACTTGCCCAGGACAGGGTGGGCCAACGGCGGTTGGCCGGGGCGTTCCTCCAGGCGGACGCGCACATAGTCCTCGCGTCCCTGCTTGGAGGCCACGTTGCGGGCCAGCACGGCCTGCCTGCGCGGGCGTTGCGACTTGTCAAAGGCCCTTGCATCCCCCTGAAGATGCCGGATGAGCGGCAGCGCCAGCACCAGCATGACCACCTGGGCCGAGGCCACCTGTCCGGGCAGCCCCATGATCGGGGTCTGTCCCACCGTGCCGAGGATGGTGGGTTTTCCCGGGCTCACGGCCACCCCGTGGGCCAGGATCGCGGAATCGGGCTGGGCCTCGATGGCCTGCACCGTGAGATCGCGCACGCCGATGGAGCTGCCGCCGGAGAGCAGGACCAGGTCGTTTTCGGCCATGGCGTTCGCCAGTGCCGTTGTCAGGGATTTCAGGTTGTCCCTGATGATGCCGTACCGGGTGACAATAGCCCCTGCGGCCTCGGCCGTGACGGACAGGGTGTGGGAGTTCACGTCGCGGACCTGCCCGGGCCGGGGTGTCTCGTTCACCGGGATGAGCTCGTCGCCCGTGGACAGGATGCCCATGCGCGGTTTTTTCACCACCTCCAGCTCGTCGAATCCCAGGGCCGCAGCCAGGCCTATTTCCTTGAAATTCATGGAAACGCCCGCCTTCAGGATGGGCTGGCCCGTTTGGGCGTCCTCTCCCTGGTGCATGACGTTGAGCCCGGGTGCGGCCGATTTCTGGATCTCCACGGTGCCGCCGTCCATTTCCACGGTATGTTCCACCATGACCACGGCGTCCGCGTTCTGCGGCAGGCTTCCGCCCGTGGCGATGCGCGCGCATTCCCCGGGATTCAGAGCCAGGTCCGGCTGTTCGTCCACGCGGAGCGTGCCCACGCACTCCAGATAGACCGGGTTGGATTCCCCGGCCCCGAAGACGTCGCGTGCGTCCACTGCAAATCCGTCCATGCACGAGCGGCTGGTGAGCGGCCAGTCGTGCGGGGCGATGAGGTCCCGGGCCAGGACGCGGCCGGAGGCCTCGGCCAGGGAAACGGTTTCCGGGGCAAGGGCGGGAAAGGAACGCAGCAGTTCCTCGAACTCGGCGCGGCTGATGATCTGAAAGAATCCGTGGCTCATGCGCGGAGTATGGTGCAGGCATGAAAAAAGGGCAAGCCGACTATGGCTTGCCCTCGATTTTTCAGTGGAAAGTCGCCGCCCTAGTGGGTGGGCATGTTCTGGTCGGTCTCGAAACCGCGCTGCATGAGCATGGCCACCTTGTCCTTGAAGTCGTAGAGGGCCTTTTTCTGGATGGCCTTGAACACCTGCTCCTCGGTTTCCACCTTGTCCAGGTCCACTGGCAGGGTGCAGACCAGGAAGATGCCCACGGCCCGACCGTTCACCTCTACGGCCGTGAGGATGTTGGAGACGCCCAGCTTTTTCTTGAGCGCCATGGGCATGTTGGTGCCCTTGAGGAATTTCCTGTTGTAGAACATGTAGCGCAGGGTGGCGTTCTGCATGGAAAGCGGAGTGGTTTCAAAGCCTTCGGAAAGGTCCACGCCGTTTTCGCGCGCCTCGCTGATCATGTTGAAGAAGTCGTTGGCAATGGACTCCTCGTAGCTCTTCTGGGCGAGATTCTTTTCCATATCGTCGGACATGCGGGTCTCCTTTGCGTTCGGGAATGGGGATACATGCCCTGTGATGTGGCGGGGCGTCAAGGCCGGGGCTGCGGTTCAGGCGGAACGGTGGTGCAGGTACGTGGTGCAGGCGACCCGAAGGAGCGAGGCGAAGTTGCCGATGTCGCCGTGGGTGCGGGTGGCCTCGTCGTGCAGGGTGGAGAGGAATCTGCCGAGCGTGGTCCCTTCGCTTTCGGCCAGTTCCTCCAGGATGTTCCAGAAACGCTGCTCCAGCCGCACGCTGGAAACCGCGCCGTTCAGGCGCACGGATCGGGTCTGGGTCTCGTACTCCGTGGGCGGGGTGGATGAATAGAGTTCGCACATGGTCTTTTCTCCTCCGGCCGAATGTGGACCCTGCGAGGGTAGCGCAATCCCCCGGACTTCGCCAGTGGCGGGCATGGCAGGAAAAAGCCCGCCCCACACGGGCGTGGAGCGGGCGGTGTTTCCGGAGCTCGTGACCGCTATTTTTCCAGCAGGGCCGCGAACTGCTTCAGCCAGGCCGGGTGCGCGGGCCAGGCCGGTGCCGTGACCAGGTTGCCGTCGGTGAGGGCGACGTCCAGGGGGATGTCGGCGTATTCGCCCTTGGCAAGGCGCACTTCGGGAGCGCAGGCCGGGTAGGCCGAGACCTTGCGGCCTTCAAGCACCCCGGCCGGTGCCAGGAGCTGCGCGCCGTGGCAGATGGCGGCAATGGGCTTGCCCGCCGCGTGGAAGTCGCGCACCAGGGAGAGCACGTCCTCGTTCAGCCGCAGGTATTCGGGGGCGCGGCCGCCGGGGATGAGCAGGCCCGCGTAGTCCTCGGCGCGTGCCGTGGCGAAGTCGGCGTTCAGGGTGAAGTTGTGGCCGGGTTTCTCCGTATAGGTCTGGTGGCCCTCGAAGTCGTGGATGGCCGTGGCCAGTACGTCGCCCGCCTTCTTGTCCGGGCAGACCGCGTCCACTTCATAGCCCATGGCCTGGAGGGCCTGGAACGGGACCATCAGTTCGTAGTCTTCGGCGAAGTCGCCGCTGACGATGAGGATTTTCTTGCTCATGGATTTCTCCTTTGGCTTGTATGGATGGCAGGGGAAGGGGGATCCTTCGCATAGCTTGTGATATTTGGGAAAGGTACACAGGAATCACGGCGGGGTGGTAGCAGCGGACTACTACGCTTCGGGGAATGCCGGAAAAACGGCCCGGTGCGCCTTGGCAGCGCGCCGGGCCTGTGATTCGTGCGGGGAATGCCTGCGGTCCGTTAATGCGCGTCCGCCCAGGTGCGTCCCGTTCCCAGGTCGACCTTGAGGGGCACGTCCAGGGTGACGACATCCTGCATGAGGCTCTTGAGCCTGCGGGCCGCGGCCTCCACCTTCTGCACCGGTGCCTCGATGAGCAGTTCGTCGTGCACCTGGAGGATGAGCCGGGAGCCCAGGCTGCGGAGTTCCGCATCGTCGTGCACCCGGATCATGGCCATTTTGATGATGTCCGCAGCCGAGCCCTGGATGACCGTGTTGATGGCCTGCCTGCGGGCCTGGGAAATCACCTGGTTGTTGCGCGAATGCAGGTCGGGCAGCAGGCGGCGGCGTCCGGCCAGGGTGGTCACGTAGCCCTGTCGGGTGGCGTCCTCCACCACGGTGTCGTAGAAGGCCTTGAGCGTGCCCAGCTTTTCGAAGTAGCGCTCGATGAATTCCTTGGCCTGATTCATGGTGATCTTGAGCTCGCGGGCCAGTTTCTGGGGACCCATGCCGTAGATGAGGCCGAAGTTGATGGTCTTGGCGTCGCGGCGTTCGTCCGGGGTGATGTCCGCCGGGTCCTTGTCGTTCAGGAGCGCTGCCGTGCGCGAGTGGATGTCCTCGTTGTTGCGGAACGCGGCCAGCAGTTCCGGGTCCCTGGAGCAGTGGGCCAGCACGCGCAGTTCGATCTGCGAATAGTCGGCCGCGGCCAGGAGCATGTTGGGCCCCGATGTGAAGCAGGCGCGCATGCGCTTGCCCTGCGGCCCCCGGATGGGGATGTTTTGCAGGTTGGGCTGCGAGCTGGAAAGGCGGCCCGTGGCCGTTGCCAGCTGGTTGAAATGGGTGTGGATGCGCCCGTTGGGACCGGCCAGCTTGGGCAGCGGCTCCAGGTAGGTGGAGCGCAGCTTTTCCAGCATGCGGTATTCCAGGATCTGTTCCACGATCTCGTGCTGATCCCGGATTTTCTCCAGCACCTGGTTGGCCGTGGAAAGCTGGCCGCCCGCGGTCTTGCCGCCCGGCTTGAGGTCCAGCTTGTCGAACAGGATATGGGCCATCTGCTGGCTGGAGCGGATGTTGAAGGGCTCGCCCGCCAGCTGGACAATGGAGCGGGTCAGGCCGTGCAGCTGTTCGCTGACCTCGCCCAGGAACTTGGTGAAGGCCACGTCGTTGATCTGGATGCCCGCCTCCTCCATGCCCACGAGCACCGGGATGAGCGGCTGTTCCAGGTCGCGCATGAGGGTGGTCAGGTGCGCGCCCTCAACCTGGGTGGTGACGCCCTCCATGTAGGCCAGGGCGGCCAGGCCCTGGGCCTGGGGATGCAGCCCCTCCGAGACCTGTGCGAAATGCGGCTTGCCGTCCTGGTAGAGGGACTGGCGCAGGCGTTCCCACTGGTAGTTGCGCTCCTCCGGGTCCAGCAGGTAGGCGGCCAGGCTGAGGTCGAACCAGCGGGAGGTCTTGACGTTGAGCCAGGCCACGTTGTCGCGCAGCAGGTCCTGCACGCTGGGCGTGGCCACGGTGGCCGCCTTGGCCAGTGCCAGGGAAAGCTCGTCGGCGCTTCCGGTGAAGCGGTATTCCCTGTCGTCAAGGCCGAGCATGAAGCCGCCCTGCACCTGCACCAGGCCGATGGTTTTGCCGGAGAGCGCGGGCAGGTCAGGGATTTCGGAAACCATGGTCACGTCCAGGGGCTCCGAGGCGGCCGGGGCCACCACGCCCATGTCGAAAAGCGTGCCCTGCATGGGGCCGCCCGCCTTGGATTTTTCCGGAGCGGCCGGGGCGGCGGGAGCCTGGGGCCTGGGCGCATAGCCCTCGGGTCGGGGCAGGATGCGGGCCAGGCCGCGCAGCTCGTAGGTCTGCAGGAAGTCGTGCAGCCCGGAGTGGTCTATCGCCTGCAACTCGAAATCGGAGATGGGCTGGTCGCAGCAGTCCAGTTTCATGCGCGTGAGCTCGCGGTAGAGGAAGATGTTCTCCAGCTCGGGCTCCACCTTGGCGCGCAGCTTTTCCGGCAGCTTGTCGCAGTTGTCGCGGATGTCCTCCAGGGTGGGGTAGTCGGCCATGATCTTCTTGGCCGTGACCGGGCCCACCTTGGGAATGCCGGGGATGTTGTCGGCCGAGTCGCCGATGACCGCCTGGAAGTCGGGCCAGTACGTCGGGGGCATGCCTTCCTCTTCCATGAAGCTTTCCAGGGAAATGAGTTTTTCCTGGCGGCCCGCCTGGTTGAGCATGTAGACGTTCTCGTCCAGGCACTGCTTGAGGTCCTTGTCCGAGGCCAGGATGACCACGGGCCGTTCGCTCTTGTACTTGTGGGCCAGGGAGGCGATGCAGTCGTCGGCCTCCACGCCGTTGGAAACCACCAGCTTCATGCCCAGGAGCTGTACGGCTTCGCGCACGGGCTCGATCTGCTGGGCCAGGGGCTCGGGCATGGCCGGGCGGTGCGCCTTGTAGGCCTCGAACATCTTGTGCCGGAAGGTCGGCGGCCTGCCGTCCATGAAAAAGCCCACGTACTGCGGGTTCTCATCCTTGATCAGCTTGAGCAGCGACCGGATGGTGGTGTTGATGGCGTTGGTCGGGAACCCGTCCGAGCGTTTCAGGTCGGCGCGAGCATAGAAGGCGCGGTAAAAGAGCGCCGTGCCGTCGATAAGGAAAATGGGGGCCTTGTCGAGATGGAGATGATCCTTGAGAGCCATGTGAATTGGGTGGCTGTAGCCGGATCAGGACCGGGTCAGATGCGTTTGATCTTGCCCTTTTGGCCCTTGCCCAGCTTTTTGAGCATGAAGATCTCCGGATCCTCCTCACCCAGGGCCGCGAGCTCCACCTCGGCCCGGGCAGCGCCCTTGTGGCCGCCCGCGGAACCGAGATCGCCCAGCAGCGACGCGGCATACTTGCCCATGTCGCGGCGCAGGCCGTCGCCCCGGAAGATGACGACGAGCTTGTCGTCGCACACGCCGGAGACCACCAGCCAGGGCACCCCGTGAACGCGGGTGAAGAAGTCGGCCACGATGACCAGGATGTCCGGGTTCTCCACGTTGCCCGCATGGGCGTAGAGTCCTTGTCCGATACGGCGCAGATTGTAGAAGGCCCGCGAGAAGTAGCGCATCCAGTCCAGGTGGAATTCGCTGTTGCTGATGCGGTTCATGAGCTTCACGTCCGCGAACTTGTTCAGCCACTTGAAGCCGGTCACGTCCGGGTCGATGAACTTGCGCTCGAAGCTGCGGGTGTCGCTCTTGATGCCGTAGAGCAGAGCGGTGGCCAGCAGCTTGGCGGGCCGTATTTTCAGGTTGTAGAGATATTCGGTGAGCATGGTGCAGGTGGAGCCGTACTTGGGACGGATGTCCGTATAGGGGGCTTCGACCGGCTTGCCCTCCACCAGCGGGTGGTGGTCGATGATCACGTCGAATTCGAAGTCCTCGAACTCGGGATTGTGGTGCGGCTGGGAATCCACCAGCGCGAACTTGTCGTACTGGGCCACCAGGTTGGGGATGATCTTTTGGGTGGGGATGCGCAGGTAGCGGATCATGGCCAGGTTGTCCGGCCGTTTGATCTCGTTGATCTGCCCGATGCCCACGCTCGCCACGCGGCGGCTCATGATGCGCCTCAGCGCCAGGGCCGAACCGAGCGCGTCGGGGTCGGCGTTGATGACGATGAGCCAGTTTTCGTCTTTGTCGAACCGTTCGAGCAGTGCATCCATCTGCTCGTCGAGTTGTTTGAAGATAGCCATGCTATGCCTTCAGTTGTAGCGGCAGCCCCGCAGCCACCAGGTAAGCCCTGTCCGCGATTCGCGCACAGGCCTGGTTCAGCGCGCCAAGCCCGCGTATGAAAGCCCGCACCTCGCCCGAAAGGGGCAGGGGCCCGAGCCCGGTCTCACAGGAGACCAATATGAGGTTCGTTGCTCCCCAACGATCCAGCACTTCTTTAAACTCAAGGATACGTTCCTTTTCGCACCCGGCCTCACGCACGGCGAACAGCCAGTAGTCCAGGCTGTCCACCAGCACGCAGGAAAAATCAGCTTTAGCCTTTCTGAGCGTTTGAGGCAAGTCCGTAGAAACTTCCATGACCTCTATTCCCGGGCCCCGGGAAATGCGGTGTTCGTGTATCTGGCGGCGGAATTCAAGGTCCCTGGCCTTGCCCGTGGCAATAAACAGGGCCGGTTTCTCGCTTTTTCGCAGCAAATCGAGGGCAAAGTCGGATTTGCCGGATTTGTTTCCACCAAGCACCAATGTGATCATGTGGATTCCTTCCATTCCTCAAGCCAGTCGGCCAGGAGCCCGGCCGATTCAAACAGTCCGTCGGCCCGGAACACCTCGATGGTTACCGTGGCGTCGGGCCGCAGCCGCTCGAGCCAGTCCCGCAGCAGCTTTTGCCCTGCCCCGGAAAGGGCGCGCAGGGATTGGTGCCGCGCGTTTTTGTCCGGGCCGTAGATGTGCAGCATGCCCACCTTCTCCCACAGCCGGTCCAAGGTCAAGACATGTTCCTGGCTGTATGCCAGCAGGTGGCCGATATCCAGGCACGCCCCGTATCCGGCCTCCAGGGCCCGGGGCCAGACGGCCGCCAGGTCGCTTTCCTCCACGTTTTCCAGGAGCACCCGGGACGTGTCCACGCCCGCCCGGCCAAAGGCCTCGGCCAGGGGCAGAAGCAGGTCGGCATCCCGCGGGGGATGCAGGACATAGGACTTCGGGCGTAAATAGTCAACTTTGGCCACCAGCCCCGCGATCCTGTCGCCGACTTTTTCCACACCCTGTCGCCAGGGCAGGTCCAGGGGCAGGTGCACGTGCCAGGAGAGTGGCAGTTCAGCCAGGTCCGGAGCCAGGTCCCGCTCCGTGTATGCCAGGCAGGATTCGGTTTCGAAGAGCACCATGCCGATCTCGGAGAAATGCGGGGCCAGGAAACGGGCGTTTTCGGTCACCGTGCCCGGAACGGCAAAGGAGGGGGCGGCCACGGAAAAGGGTGCCGAGCGCAGCCGGGAAAGCGCATTTTTCGTACGCGCGTCAGGCTCCTGACAGGCATGATTTTCCGTGCTTCTCATGGTTTTCTTCCCGAATGGTATGTTTTGCTTGGATTTCCCTTGCAGGGCATGGTTTATGCAAATTTTCGGGTCATACAGGACTTTTAGACGGAGATTTGACCATGAAGGCGTTCAAGAACCTTGCCCAGCACATCCTCAATCCGCTGCATGTCTTCTGCAGGCTGCGCCAGATGGGGATGAGCGTTCGCGTCGCCCGCCGAATGTGTCGCCTCTACGAGTATTGCGTTTACCGCATGGTCCTCTGATACAGCATCCCGGGACCAATCGAAACGCATACCGGCAGGGCGCGGGAGGTCATCAAGGCCGAGGCGTATGCAATACGCGGGGATTTGATGAGTTCCCGGCAGCATGACCGGCGAAATGGTTGCAGCGGTCCTAATCCAGCAGGCTCATCTGCTTGGCCTTGGTCACCTTGGTGGCCGAGAGCGTCGAGCGGGTGAGCATGGCCTCGGGAATCTCCCTCAGATATCTGGACTCCGGCAGTTGCAGGGTTTTGCCGTAGAGCTGCCTTTTCTGGGCATGGCTCATGAACAGCATCTTGCGGGCCCGGGTCATGCCCACGTACATGAGACGGCGCTCCTCGCCGAAGCGCTGGCCCCGTCCAGGGGTGAGCGTCACCTTGGCCGTGAGCAGGTCCATGCCTGCAAAGGGCATGATGCCCTCCTCCAGGGCGGGCATGAACACCGCGTCGAATTCCAATCCCTTGGCCGCGTGCAGGGTCATGATCTGCACCTTTTCCGCCGAGCGGCTGACCAGCTCCAGCTCGTTCTGCAGGCTGACCCAGTTGAGCAGCCCGGACCAGCCGCCGCGTTCGTCAAAGGCCTTCTTGAGCTCGCGGAAGGCCCGGCTTTCCCAGAAGAAGGTGTCGAAGGGCGGTATGTTGTTCAGGTAGGCGGACAGGCCTATGGGACCCTTGGCCAGGATGTGTTCCGGCACCTCCAGCACTTCCTCGCTGCCCACCATGGTCATGCCCAGGAAACTGCCCGCCGCGTTGAGGATCAGATCGCAGCGCGGGTCGTTCCAGAAGGCCTGGGTTTCGGGGGCGGAAACCGGCACCCCGAATTTGGAAAGCTGTTTCTCGATGGGGCCGATGAGGGCCTTGAAGCGCACCAGCACGGCTATGTCGCCGGGAGTCATGCTGCCGTGGCCCATGGCGTCGGCCAGACTGTGGCTGGTTGCCCCGAGGAGCCCCTTGATGCGGTCGGCCATCCAGGTGCTCTCCCGGATGGCGTCCGGGGCCTCGAAAAGATGCAGCACGGCGTCGGTGTCCTTGCGCGCCACCAGGCGCGGGGAGTCCGGGAACAGGCCGTGGGAGGCGTCCAGGATGCGCTGGCCCGAGCGGTAGTTGTCCTCCAGGGTGATGGTCTCCAGCTTGGGCCAGAATTCCTTGAGCCGCTCGTCCACATCCTCGGTGGCCCCCCGGAAGCCGTAGATGGCCTGCTTGGGGTCGCCGATGCAGAACACGCCGTACCCCTTTTCCGGTGCCATGCCCTTGATGACCGCCAGCTGCAGCGGGGTCAGGTCCTGCACCTCGTCCACCAGGATGTTGGTGTAGGGCAGGCGGAAGGTGGGCGCGCCGGTCTGTTCGAGCATGAACTCCAGCAGGTCGGTGTAGTCCAGCAGGTTCCAGTGGTTCTTCTGGTTGCCGTAATTGATGTGCGCGTCAAAGAGGTCGTCGGGGATGTCCTCCAGCCGTTCGCGCATGAGATTGTATTTGTTCCAGTAGTGGGTGACGTGCTTTGCGGGCAGGTCCGGGTTGGTCTCGGCAAAGAGCTTCTTGGCCGATTCCTCGGAGATCACCACCGGGGTTTCGCTGTAGGCGTGCTTCCAGTAGTCGAAGCACAGGGAGTGCAGGGTGCCCGCCTGGGGCAGCTGCGATTCGTCGCCGCGCAGGGCCTTGAGCCGCTCGCGCAGTTCCCCGGCGGCCCGGCGGGTGAAGGTCAGGCAGAGAATTCGGCGCGGGTGCTCGCCCGCGTCCAGCAGCCGGGTGACCCTTCCCATGAGCGTCTGCGTCTTGCCCGTGCCCGGCCCGGCCAGCACCAGCACCGGTTCGGGACCGGCGTCGATGGCCGTCTGCTGGGCGGGGTTGAAGGAAACGGGTTTGCCCAGTTCGGGGTCGGCCTTTTTCAGGGGCGGGCAGGTCAGGGGGCCCGGATCCTTGTCGGCCTGCGGTTTGGCCGGGATGTTGATCAGGGTGCCGCCGTTCTTGATCTCGGCCCGTTCCTGCTCGGTGAAGACCGAGATGACCCCGTATTCGCCGTCATAGCCCGCCTGGCGGATGACCCTGCCTTCGCGCATGCGCACGAGACCTTCGGCCAAGTGGCAGTTGTGGCGCTTGAGGTCCTCGGGCGGCACGTGGCGCAGCACGTTCAGCTCGGACCCGAAGTCCTGGAGAAGCTTGAGGTAGAATTCGTGCACCTTCTTGGAACCAGGCCCCACGCCCAGCACCTCGGAGACGACCTCCTTGAGCGGGATCAGGGACACGAAGCCGGGAGCGCCCGTGGGCTGCTGCGGCTGGTCCCGGTCGGCCAGGTCCAGGATGCGGGCGTAGACCCCGCGGGTGACGGGTTTGCCGCAGACCGGGCAGATCCCGCCGCGGGCCAGGGTCTCCTGCGGGTCCATGGAAACGCCGCACTTGCGGTGTCCGTCCATGTGGTACTTGCCCTCTTCGGGGAAGAACTCCACGGTGCCCAGAAATTCGTTGCCCAGGCCCTCGCCCTTGAGCGCCCGGTAGATGCCCTGGTAGGACATTTCGCCCCGGAAGAAGTTGGCCTCGCGCCCGAGTTTTTCCCCGGAGTGGGCGTCCGAGTTGGAGATGAGCTTGATGCGGTCCAGCTCGCTCCAGGTCCAGTTCATTTCCGGGTCCGAGGACAGGCCGGTTTCCATGGCGAAGATTTCGCCGCTCAGGTCGCCGAAGCATTCCTTGATGGAATCGAAGCCCGACTTGGAGCCGAACAGGGAGAACCACGGGGTCCAGATGTGGGCGGGAATGAGGAATCCCTCGGGGTGGGTGTCCAGCACGATTTCCAGCAGGTCCCGGCTGTCCAGGCCCAGGATGGGCCTGCCGTCGGAATGCAGGTTGCCGATCCTGTCCAGCTTGGCGTTGAAACGCACCACGGTTTCCAGGTCCGGCAGGAAAACCAGGTTGTGCACCTTCCGGGTCTTGCCGCCCCGTTTATATATGGAACTGATCTCGGACTGGAGCATGAAACGCACCTTGCCGGAGGGTGTCTCCTCCATGCCGGGGATCTCGGCCTGCAGCCCGGAATCGTTCTTGAGCATGTACAGGCCGCTGTCTTCGTCCAGCATGAGCTCGTCCTCGATTTCCTCCACCCAGGCGGGGTGGGTGAAATCGCCGGTGCCGAGCACGTTGAGCCCCTTGACGCGGGCCCAGGCTGCGATGTTGCGGATGGTCAGGTTCTTGCTGGTGGCCCTGGAGAAACGTGAGTGGATGTGCAGATCGGCGGTATAGCGTTCCATGGCGGAACACTATGACGATCAGGCTCATATTGCAAGGCCGGGAAGTGAAATGAAAGGCCGAAAAAGGCCCGTGTCCGGGCTACAGCGCGAGGGCCATTTCCCACCACTGGAACCCGCCGTGGGTGGAGGCGGACAGGCCGATTTTTTCATAGCCCAGTTTTTCGTAGAAGCCGATGTGGTAGTCCTTGCACAGAAGCAGGATCCGCTCCTTGCCCATGGCGCGCGAGTCCGCGATGAAACGCTCCATGAGCGCCCTTGCCGCGCCCTTGCCCTGGGCTTCGGGCAGCACGGAAAGGGAAAAGACGACCATGTTGCTTCCGTCCGGATCGTGGCCGATGAGCTGCTTGAATTCCTCGTCCGTGATGTCTTCCTTGCCGGTGCAGCCGGAATTGATCTGGCCCACCACCTTGCCGTCCAGTTCGGCCACAAGGAAACCCTGCGGAAAGGTATCGATGCGGATGCCGATCCCCGCTTCGGACGCGGCTTCCGAGGGCTCGAAACAGACGGATTCAACGTGTGCGCAGGCGGTCAGGTCGGCCGGGGCGACCCGGCGAATGGTCAGGGGCATGCTTCCTTCCTTGTTACATACGGTTCTTGGTGGCGCCGGGCATAGGTTTTACCCATGGCGCGCGGAATGTAAAGGTTTGTAAAAGCGGTTGACCACCAAGTTTGTTGCGCCTACAACCGTTGCATGTTCATCGAAAGGTTGAAACCGAAGGAATCCATAGGGTTCCTGCTCTACAAGGCGGCGCGCATCAGCGTGAACGCCCTGTCCGCACGGCTGGAAGAGGCCGGGGTGGATATTTCCGTGGAGCAGTGGCGGCTGCTCATTCCCCTTTCCCGCTACCAGGGCATCAGCCAGGGCGAGCTCGCGGTCATGGCCTCCCAGGAGAAGACCGGTGTGAGCCGTCTGGTGGCCGGGCTGGAGAGCAAGGGGTATCTCCGGCGCGAGGACGACGAGAACGACCGGCGCATCAAGCGCCTTTTCGTGACCGACGTCGGGCTGGACCTGCTGGCGCGCACCGTGGAGGTGGCCCAGAAGAGCAACCGGGACGTGGTCCAGGGGATAGATCCCGGGGAAATGCATATCTGCAAGCGGGTGCTGCGGCAGCTCATCCTCAACCATCTCGACGACAGCGACTGCGCCTCCCTGCTGCGGGAGGAGTTCGGGCGATAGTCCCTTTGCGGTCTCGAATTTTCCGATTGGGAAGCCATTAATCAATGGTGGATATTTTTCCTGTGGGTTGGTACGGTGCCCGCCACCCTCACGACACGGCGACCGTATTCCAGCCTTTGCCATGAAGCGCTTTTCAGGATGAGCGTTGCAACGCTTCGTGGGTGGGGTCCGGAATGATAGATATTGTCAGGCCATCGCGGGCCGAGGTCCGTATACGCCTGTAAACCAAGGGGGGAAGATGTTTTCCAGATTCGTACTCATATCATTCATAATCATGTTGCTTTCCGTCCCTGCCTTTGCGCAGGACGAGAAAAAGGAGGAGGGCAAGCAGGGCGGCCCGCCCCCGGCCATGGTCGTCACGGCCAAGGTCGGTTCCGGCGAAGTTGCCCCCGAGGTCTCCTATATCGGCACGGTCATGTTCCACGAGCTTTCCGATGTCGCCGCCGAAGTGGCGGGCAAGGTGGTCAGCCTGGAAGTGGACCACGGCCAGAAGGTTTCCCAGGGCGATCCCCTGGTGGTGCTTTCCTCGGACCTGCTGGACAAGACCATTGCCAACGCCCGCTCGCTCATGGAGCAGGCCAAGGCCGACTACGAGCTGGCGCACCTGGACGACGAGCGCATGACCAAGCTGTTCAAGACCCGTTCGGTCTCCGAGGGCGAGTTCGACAAGACCCGCCTGGGGGCCGCCGCGTCCGAACGCAAGTATCACGCCCTGCGGGCCACCCTGGACCGCCTCCAGCTGGAGCGGGCCAAGAAGACCATCCGCGCGCCCTATGACGGGGTGGTGCTGGAGCGCAAGGTCCACCGCGGCGAATGGGTCAGTCAGGGGGCCACGGTCATCACCATGGCCGGTTCCGGGGAAGTGGACGTGGAGGTCAATGTGCCCGCCGGTCCCGCCCAGGTGGTCAAGCCCGGCCTCAAGGTGGAGGTCCGCGTCGGTGCGGAAGTCATGAACGGCGAAGTCTATGCCGTGATTCCCAAGGGCGACGTGTCCACCCGCACCTTCCCGGTCAAGATCCGGGTGCTCGACCCGGTCAATCTGGCCGAAGGCATGGAGGCGCGCGTTTCCCTGCCCTCGGACGTGGCCAACAAGACTCTGGTCGTGCCCCGCGACGCGGTCATTTCCGCACGCGGCCAGACCGTTGTCTGGGCCGTGCTGGACGGCAAGGCCCTGCCCATGCCCGTGCAGGTGGTGGGCTATCGCGGCCTGGACGCCGGGGTGCTCTCCGACAAGCTGCAGGAAGGCATGGACATCGTCATCAAGGGCAACGAACGCCTGCGTCCCAACCAGGCCGTGGCACCCATGGCCGCCGAGAAGTAGGGGGAGCGCATGGACATCATAAGAACCGCAATAGAAAAGCCCGTCGCAGTGCTGGTGGGGGTCATCCTCGTGGTGCTCTTCGGGCTCATAGCCCTGTTCGGGCTGCCGTATCAGCTCACGCCCAACGTGACCCAGCCCGAGATCACGGTCTCCACCTCCTGGACCGGCGCCTCTCCCTACGAGATCGAGCGCGACGTGGTCGAGGAGCAGGAGGACGTGCTCAAGGGCATCCCGGGCCTCGTGGAGATGGAGAGCTCCTGCTACAACGGGTTCTCGGAAATCTCCCTGACCTTCAAGGTCGGGACCGATCTCGACGGCGCGTTGCTGCGCGTCTCCAACAAGCTGGACGAGGTCTCGGACTATCCCGACGATGTGGACAAGCCCGTGGTCGAGGCCGCAGGCGCGTCCACCTCGCCCATCATCTGGATGATTCTCAAGGCCAGGGAAGGCACGGACATCGACGCCCAGACCTACCGGACCTATTTCGAGAACGAGGTCAAGCAGCACCTGGAGCGCGTTGAAGGCGTTTCAGGCCTGTTCATCGGCGGCGGTGTGGAAAACGAGATGCACATCGTGGTGGATCCCCGCAAGCTGGCCGCCTACAACCTGACCATTCCCAAGCTCATCGACGTTCTTCAGAACGAGAACATCTCCATTTCCGCGGGCACCCTCGGCGTGGGGCGGCGCGATTACCGTATCCGCACCCCTGCCGACCTGGACACCCCGGAAAAGATCGAGAACGTGGTCATCTCCTCCTCGGGCCAGTTCCGCGTCCGCCTCAAGGACGTGGGCGAGGTCCGGATGGGGCACGAGAAGTTCGACGTGGCCATGCTGCACAACAACGAGCCCGGCATTGCCGTGGGCGTGAAGCCCGAGCCGGGCGCCAACGTGCTCGACGTCACGGACGCCGTGTTCGAGGCGGTCCAGCGCGTCAACCGCGACGTGCTCGCCGAGAACGGCGTCTTCCTGGACTGGGTCCATGACCAGCGTTCGTACATCAACGGCGCCATCGACCTGGTGCAGAAGAACATCATCATCGGCGGCCTGCTGGCCATCGTGGTGCTCTTCGTGTTCCTGCAGAGCATGAGCGCCACGGTCATCGTGGCCCTGGCCATCCCCATTTCCATCATCGGCTCTTTCGTTATCTTCGGGGCTGCCGGCCGGACGCTGAACGTCGTGTCCATGGCCGGGATCTCCTTTGCCGTGGGCATGCTGGTGGACAACGCCATCGTGGTGCTGGAGAACATCGACCGGCACCGGAGCATGGGCAAGCGTTCCTTCCAGGCGGCCTACGAAGGCACCAAGGAAGTCTGGGGCGCGGTGCTGGCCTCCACCCTGACCACCGTGGCCGTGTTCCTGCCCGTGGTCTTCATGGAGCAGGAGGCCGGGCAGCTGTTCAAGGACATCGCCATCGCGGTCACCTGCGCCATTGTCCTGTCCCTGTTCGTGTCCGTGCTGGTCATTCCCATGTTCGCGCGCTACCTGTACCGCTTCGCGGAAAAGCGCCACGGCGTTCCCCAGTTGGGCGAAGGCCCGCGCGAGCCCGTGGGCAAGAAGGTGGCGGGCAAGGTGCTGGAGCCCCTGACCCGGATCGGGGCCAAGTCCTCGGACTGGCTCATGGGCATGCTGCGCCTGTCCCTGCGCGACTGGAAAACCCAGGTCATCACCGTGGCGGGGCTCACCGTGGCCTCCATCCTCATGGTGCTGGTCTTCTTCCCCAAGATGGAATACCTGCCCCAGGGCAACCAGAACTTCCTGATCAACATCCTCATTCCGCCGCCGGGCCTGTCCTATGAAGAACGCTTCGACATCGGCAAGCACGTCTTCGAGGAAGTGGCTCCGTTCATGGGCAAGGAGGAGGTCAACGGCATACCGGGCGTGGAAAACATGTTCTACGTGTCCGCACCCACCATCAATCTCTTCGGCGCCAGCTCCACCCAGGAACAGCGCGCCGGTGAGCTGACCCCGGTGTTCAACCGCATCCTGAACACCATTCCGGGCATGTTCGGCGTTTCCATCCAGGCCTCCATCTTCGAGCAGGGCCTGGGCGAGGGACGCAACATCTCCGTGGACATCAGCGGCGCCAACCTGGAGCAGATCGTTGCCGCGGCCGGAACCATGTTCGGCATGGCCATGCAGCAGATTCCGGGTGCGCAGGTTCGCCCCGTGCCCTCGCTGGAGCTGCTGTATCCCGAGGTGCGCTTCGAACCCAAGCGCGACCGCGTGCGCGCGGCCGGGCTTTCGGCCCGCGACCTGGGCCAGTCCGTGGACGTGATCCTGGGCGGCCGGAAGATCGGGGACTACAAGGCCGAGGGCAAGAAGAAGATCGACATGGTGCTCAAGGCCTCGGATGAGGATATCACCACGCCCGAGGCCCTGTACTCGTCCCTGGTGGCCACCCCGCAGGGCTGGGCCGTACCGCTTTCCTCCCTGGTGGACATGGAGAGGACCTACGGCCTGAACCAGATCCGCCACCTGGAGCGCCGGCGCACCATCACCCTGCAGATCACGCCTCCCACGGACATGCCGCTGCAGCAGGCCATGGAGACCGTGGAGCAGAACATGATCCCGGCCGTGAAGCAGATGGGTCTGCTGGAGGGCCTGCAGGTGCGTATGTCCGGCGCGGCCGACAAGCTCACCGTGACCCGCGAGGCCCTGCAGTGGAACTTCCTGCTGGCCGTGATCATCACCTATCTGCTCATGGCCGCCCTGTTCGAGAACTTCCTGTACCCGCTGATCATCCTGTTCACCGTGCCCCTGGCCGGTGCGGGCGGGTTCCTGGGGCTGAAGCTGGAAAACTGGTTCATCGCCTACCAGCCCATGGACATCCTGACCATGCTCGGGTTCGTCATTCTCATCGGGGTCGTGGTCAACAACGCCATCCTCATCGTGCACCAGTCCCTGAACAACGTGCGTGAGGGCAGCATGGACTATCGCGAGGCCATCCTGGAGGCGACCCGCACCAGGCTGCGTCCCATCTACATGTCGGCCACCACGTCCGTCTTCGGCATGCTGCCGCTGGCCGTGGCACCCGGCCCCGGTTCCGAGCTGTATCGCGGCCTGGGCGCGGTGGTGCTCGGCGGGCTGGCCCTGTCCACGGTGTTCACCGTGTTCGTGATCCCGTCCCTGCTGATGTTCTTCATCAAGATGGAAACCATCGGCGGCAAGCAGAAAGAGGCGTAAATAAACCAACAGGAAAAGCCCCCGTACCTCATCAGGTGCGGGGGCTTTTGTTGAAAGGGGCTTAGTAGTATGGAAAGTAGCGATTGGATTAGTGTGATTGCTATTGTTGTTTCACTATTATCATTTGGCTTTGCTTGGTGGAAGTTTGCCAAAAATGCTCAAAGCGAAAAGGAAAGAGAATTGCTAAACTGTGCAATAGATGCCTTGGAGAAAGCCTATTTTGCACTTACGGGAGGAAGTTCAGAAAAACCTCCAAAGCCAGATCGATTGAACTGGCTTACAGCTGCTAGAAGAATTGAATTTTATAAAGAGATTAAGAAAAATATTAAATCAGAAACGTTTAAAACAATTTGTGAAGCTGAAGAAGAACATTGGCGTCATAAATTTAGTTTAATATTGGACAGTTTTAGTAATGAAGATAGGTCATATTATGAAGAAAAAAAACACGAAAAAGGGTCCATTGGGCTCTCGTTTAAGCATGCTGCTATTGATTCAACTTCAGCGATAGTTGTTCATCATTTTGAAAGTTGGCCAAAGGATAAAGAGTGCATATTGAAATCTGTTGATGTGGATAATTTGCTAAAAGAAACTAATTATTTTTCGGGCCGTATCGGACTGACAGAATATCTAAAAACAGTTCCACGCTTAAAAAAAGTTGTAGACAAATTTTTTTAGTAAGTGAGAGTGAAATCGAAAGCCCCCGCAACCGGAAGGTTGCGGGGGTTTTTTTTGTTTTCCATTTAATCCCTTTCCGCCCTCGTGGGATTGTCCAGGACCCTCCCCACCGCCTCTCTGATGGCCCCGCGTATCTCGAACTCCGAGGGTTCCTTCAGCAGCACGATGGTGCCGGGCTGGGTGTACCGGGCCGGAAGCAGGTTCAGGGACAGGGCATAGATGTCCTCCACGTCCAGCGGGTCGAAGATATAGTCGCCATAATCGTGCTCCAGCACCTCGCGGATGTTTTGCGCCACGCGCTCCTCGTTGCGGTTGTGGATCTTTGAAAGATCAACCCCGCAGCTTTCCAGCACCCGTGTCTTCATGCGGACCTCCTCCCTTGGCAAACGGTATTGTTGCCGCTTTCTAACAGGCAACCCGCCTTTTCCGCAATGGATCGGCCTCCCTTTTGTCGTCATGGAACATTAGATGCAAGACGCGCAGACAGGAAAAAAGTGCCCGTCGGCTTCACATATTTTTCGGAGGATTGCGTGCAATGACCTACATCAACAGCGCCTATGCCAACAGCGCCTACTACGGCACCTCGCTCAAGACCATGGGCGGGGAAGAGTCCTCGACGGATACCACGACCAAGGAAACCGACAAGACGTCGGAAAAGACGTCCGAGGAGAGTTCCTCCTCCAGCTCCGTCAAGCTCACCAGCGACATCCTGAAGTTGTTGCAAACCATTCCGGCCGCCCAGCAGGGCTATCTGTCCGCTTCCGACCTTCAGAAGCAGGCGGACAAGCTGGAGGATGAATTCGACGACCAGGTCTTGGCCGAGCTCAAGGAATTGGGCGTGGACACGGATACCAAGTTCCAGCTTGTGTACGATTCCGCCAAGGACGCGGTGGTCTGCTCCAACGGGCACCCGGACAAGGACAAGATCGAGGCCTATTTCAAGGCCAATCCCGAGCGCAAGGAACAGTTCAAGAGCCTGCTCTGCATGCGCAACCTGACCCAGACCGCTACGGCCAGCATGTCGCCGGACCTGTTCAAGCAGCAGATGACCTTGGCCAGCATGTCCGTCTGGTTCGGGGAAAACATGGAATCCAGCGAGTTCCTGGGAGCCCAGGGCATCATCTACGGCGCCCAGAGTTCCTACTACAAGTCCATAAACATGACCGTGTAGATCAGGGCTCGAGCACCATGAAATACTGGGGGGCTCCGCCGGTATAGGTGATGACCATGGCCGACTTCTGGGGGTCGCCCTGGGCGTCGAAGGAAATGTTGCCCGTGGCCCCCTGGAAGGAAACCCGTTTCAGGGCCTGCATCACCTTTTTCCTGTCAAGGCTGCCCGCGGCCTGCACCGCATGGGTGTAGGCCAGCAGGGCGTCGTGGGCCAGCGCCGCCGAATCCTGTTCGATGGTGCCGTAGCGCGCTTCAAAGCCCTTCAGGAAGCGCCGGGCGATGTCGTTGCCCGTGCTGCGGGAAAAGTGGCGGATTTCGTAGCAGTTTCTCAGGTTTCCGGTGTCCTTGGTGAACTCCGCCATTCTTTTGGACCAGCCGTCTCCACCGATGATGGGGCCGCCATAGCCCATGGCGCGGACCTGGTCGATGATCCGGGCCGCCTCCTTGGGGTAGCCGGGGATCATGAGCACGTCCATTCCGTGTTTTATGGCTTGCTTCAGCAGGGCGGTGAAATCCTTTTGTCCGGCCGAGTACTCGCCCGTGAAGACAACCTTTCCCTGATAGCCCTCCAACGATGTTTCGAAGGCGTCGGCCAGGCTCTGGCTGTAAAGTTCGTTTTTCTGGATCAGCACGGCTGCCTCGCGGGCGTGGAGCTGCCTGCCCGCGAAGTGCGCCAGGGCATGTCCCTGGAACGCGTCGGTGAAGCAGATGCGGAAGATGTAGTCGCCCACCCTGGTCACGCCGGGGGCCGTGGCAATGGGAGCGATCATGGGGATGCCCGCCTCCTGGAGTTCCCTGGCCAGGATTATGGCTTTGGAGCTGAGCAGGGGGCCTATGACGCAATCCACGTTTTGGGCTATGGCCTGCCTGACGGCCTGGGAGCTGCCTTCCGGCGTGCTCTGATTGTCTATTTCCACAAGCCGGACTTTTTGCCCGAGCAGCCCGCCGTCTTGGTTCAGGGCATCCACGGAGTAGCGCAGGGATTGGAAAAAGTTGGTTCCGAGGTAGGCCGTACGGCCGGTCAGGGGGCCGATGGCGGCAATAGTCGGCTGGCCCGCCAGGGCGGCGGAAAAGGAGAGGAGCAGGAAAAAAAGGGCCAGGCTTGTTTTTGAAAACACGCTTTTCTCCATGATTGAGGGTCCAACATTGCAGACTGTAACGCGTTTTTCTGCTTGCCGCGATGATAATCGCCTCAGGGTTCCATGACCATGAAGTAGACCGGTTGTCCGTCGCGGTAGGTGACGACCACGGCTGGTTTTTCCGGGTCGCCGGTTTTGTTGAACCGGATGTTTCCGGTCACGCCTTTGACGGAGACCTCGAACAGGGCGTTCTTGACCTTGGCCCGGTCAAAGCTCTCGGCCTTGCGCACTGCGGCCGCGTACAGCAGCACGGCGTCATAGGCGATGGCCCCCACATCGTGCTGCATGGGGCCATATCTTTCCTCGAACCGTGCCAGGAAGATGCGGGCCTTGTCCGAGGCGATGTTTCTCGCGAAATGCCGTATTTCGTAGCATTGATCCAGGAAGAGGGGGTCGCTGACCAGTCTGGGCACATTGGTGGACCATGCGTCCCCACCCAGGACGGGGATGCCCATACCCATGGTGCGGGCCTGGTTGATGATCAGCGCCGCCTCCCTGTCGTAGCCGGGAAGTATCAGTGCATCGGCCCTGGTCTGTCGGATTTTTTCGAGATCATCCCGGAAATCGTTTTGCCCGGCGGCGTAATATCCTTGGTAGACCACCGCGCCGTCCAGTTTCACAAAGGTTTCGGCAAAGGATGCCGCCAGGCTGGTGCTGTAGACCTCGTCCTTCTGGATCAGGACGGCGGCCTTTTTCGCCTTGATCTGGAGGGCCGCGAAGTGGGCCATGATGCGCCCCTGGAAGGCATTGGTGAAGTTGCTGCGGAAGATGTAGTCGCCCACCCGGGTGACTTCCTCGGCCGAGGCCCCGGGCGAGATCATGGGAATTCCCGCCTTCTGGAATATCCTGGCCGCCGCCAGGGCCCGCGAGCTGACCACCGGCCCGATGACGGCGTCGAACCGCTCTTGGGCGATCTGTTCTGCAGCCCGGACGTTTTCCCGGAGGTCGCTCTTGTTGTCGAATTCCACAAGGGTGATGCTCTGGCCGAGCAGTCCTCCGTTGCGGTTGATCTCGTCCACGGCCAGGTGCGCGGCATGGAAGATGTCCAGGCCGAGATAGGCGAGCGGGCCCGATTTGGGGGCGATGACCGCCAGCCGGTGCGGTGCGGCCACCGCAACGGTTGCGAACAGGAGAAAAAAAAGGGCTGTCAGGATTCGAATCGGCATGTCCGTCTCTTGTGCTTGTGATTCTTGTCTGCATCAATGCTAGCTCCATCCATATTCGGGAGCGATGATAATCATGCCGCGCAGCCAAAGCACTTGCGGGCCGCCGGGGCCTGTGGTAGCCGCTTGGCATGTTCAATTTCGATTTCGACATCGCCCACAAGATGCAGGAAATAAGCATCATTGCGGTTCCGTTGCTCCTGTCCCTGGTCTGCCACGAGGTGGCCCACGGGCTGGTGGCCCTGAAGCTTGGCGACCCCACGGCCAAGATGCAGGGACGGTTGACCCTCAATCCGATCAAGCACCTGGATCCCATCGGCACCATCGCCTTTTTCTTCGTGCACATCGGCTGGGCCAGACCCGTGCCCGTGGATTCCCGCTATTTCAAGGACTCGCGCAAGGGCATGTTCCTGGTGGCCCTGGCGGGCCCCGCCGCCAACTTCCTGTTGGCCGTGCTGTTCGCCGCGGGCTTTCATCTCATCCAGGGTTCCGAGATCAGCGACCCGGACGGGCTGGCCATGAAGATTCTTCTGCCCCTGCTGCTCATCTGCCAGGCCGGGGTGTTCGTGAATCTCATTCTCGGGGTTTTCAACCTCATCCCCCTTCCGCCGCTGGACGGCAGCAGCATTCTGGCGTATTTCCTTCCGCCGAGGCTGGCGTACAGTTACATGCGCCTGAGGCAGTACGGATTCTTCATCCTCATCGGCCTCGTCCTGCTCGGCAATCTCACGGGCTTCAGCATTCTCGGTGCTGTCCTGTTCCCGCCGGTCAGGTTCCTCGGCGGTCTGTTGAACGTGCCCATCTAAAACCAATAACCCGGAAAACCAGAAAATGAGCGAGAAAAAACGCATCCTTTCAGGCATGAGGCCCACCGGTCCCCTTCACCTTGGCCATTATTTCGGCGTCATCGCCAACTGGCTCAAGCTGCAGGACGAATACAACTGTTTCTTTTTCGTGGCCGACTGGCACGCCCTGACCAGCGAATATGCCGATCCCTGGAAGATCAAGGGCTTTGTGCCCGGACTGGTGCGTGACTGGGTTTCCTCGGGCATCGATCCCGAAAAGTGTGTCATCTTCCAGCAGTCGGTCATCAAGGAACACGCCGAGCTCAACCTGCTGCTGTCCATGGTGACCCCGCTTGGCTGGCTGGAGCGCAACCCCACCTACAAGGAACAGCGCGAGCAGCTGGCCGCCAAGGATATCAACACGATCGGCTTCCTGGGCTACCCCGTGCTGCAGGCCGCGGACATCCTCATGTACCTGCCCGAGGCCGTGCCCGTGGGCAAGGACCAGCTGCCGCATCTGGAGCTCAACCGCGAGATCGCGCGGCGCTTCAACCACCTGTACAACACGGACCTGCTGCCCGAACCCAAGGACCTGCTCACCGAGGACGCCAAGCTGCCCGGTCTGGACGGCCGCAAGATGTCCAAGAGCTACGGCAACTCCATCGGCCTGTCCGAGTCCCTGGAGGACATCATGCCCAAGGTTCGCGGCATGCTTACCGACCAGAACCGGCTGCGCAAGTCCGATCCGGGCGACCCCAAGGTCTGCAACCTGTTCCCGTACCACAAGCTCATGACCGATCCGGCAAAACTGCCCGAGATCGAGGCAGGCTGCCGCGACGCTTCCTGGGGCTGCGTGGACTGCAAGAAGGTGCTCATGGAATCCCTGGAACGGTTCCTGACCCCCATGCAGGAAAGGCGCGCCAAGCTGGACGACGATACGGTCCGCGACATTCTCGACGCGGGCAACAGGAAGGCCCGTGAATTCGCCCAGCGCACCATGGCGCAGGTTCGCGAAGTCATCGGCTTCGATTTCTAGCGTCCGGTTTTCACAAGAAGCGATTGGATAATATCGCGGGATTCGTGTAGGGTCCGGCGTATTGTAAAACATAAAGACCCAAGGAGAGCACATGGCTCCTGCGAACAAAGGCGACAAGGTTAGGGTTCACTACACCGGAACGTTCAAGGACAACGGCGAGGTCTTCGACTCCTCCCAGGGGGGCGATCCCCTGGAGTTCGTACTGGGCGAGGGCATGGTCATCGCCGGTTTCGAGCGCGCCGTGATCGGCCTGAATCCCGGCGACTCCAAGACCGTTGAAGTTTCGCCCGAGGAAGGCTACGGCAGCTACAACCCGGAGCTGGCCTTCAAGGTTCGCAAGGAACAGCTTCCCCCCAACGTGGAGCCCGAGCTGGACATGATGCTCGAGGTGCGCACCGAGGACGGGGGCGCGGCCTATGTGACCATCACCGAGATCTCGGACGAAGAGGTGACCCTGGACGGCAACCACCCGCTGGCGGACAAGACCCTCATGTTCGACGTGACCCTGGTGGAAGTCTGCTAGCCGGAAATGGAAACGACGACAGGCCCCGCTTTGGTCCGTAACGGACGAGGCGGGGCCTTTTTTGTAGGCGATCAGCCGATGGAGAGAGAATGAGCATTGCCAAACGGTGCGAGGAGATGACCTCGTTTCTGGTCATGGATGTCCTGGAGGAGGCCCAGCGCATGGAGCGCAAGGGCAGGCACGTCATTCACCTGGAAGTGGGCGAGCCCGACTTCGACACCCCCGAGTGCATCCGCCGGGCCTGCTGCGACGCCCTGGATGCGGGACATACCCATTACACCCACAGCCTGGGCCTGCGCGAACTGCGCGAGGCGGTCTGCCAGGATTACCGGCAACGCTACGGCGTGGAGATCGATCCGGGCCGCGTGGTCGTCACCCAGGGCACGTCCCCGGCCATGTTCATGCTTTTTTCCGTCATTCTCGAGGCGGGCGACAAGGTCATCACCTCCGATCCCTGCTATGCCTGCTACCACAACTTCATCCGGTTCCCCGGCGGGGTGCCCGTGCCGGTCCGCGTCACCGAGGAGGACGGCTTCCAGTACCGGCTCGCCGCCATCCGCGAGGCCATGGACGAGAAGGTCCGGGCCATCCTGATCAATTCGCCGGCCAACCCCACGGGTACGCTGCTTTCGGACGGGCGCATGGAGGGGATCGCCCGGCTGGCCGAGGAAACCGGCGCCTGGGTGGTCTCGGACGAGATCTACCACGGGCTGGTTTACGAAGGAAAGGAACGCTCCATCCTGGAATTCACGGACCGGGCCTTCGTGTTCAACGGGTTTTCCAAGCTCTACGCCATGACCGGCTGGCGGCTGGGATACCTGATCGCCCCGCCCGAGTTCATTCGCCCCCTGCAGAAGCTTTGCCAGAATTTCTTCATCTCTCCCAATTCCATGTCCCAGTGGGCCGGGGTTGCCGCCCTGAAACAGGCCGGGCCGGACGTGGCGCGCATGAAGCAGACCTATGACGAGCGGCGCAGGTACATGCTGGCGCGGCTCAAGGGCATGAGCTTCGACATCAGGCACGAACCCACGGGCGCGTTCTACGTCATCGTCAACATGCGCTCCCTGGCCGAGCGGTTCGGCGGCAGTTCCCTGAAACTGGCCTATGACATCCTGGAAAAGGCCGGGGTGGGGGTGACCCCGGGCATCGACTTCGGCCCCGGCGCGGAAGGCTATATCCGTTTTTCCTATGCCAACTCCCTGGAAAACATCCGAGAGGCCATGGACCGCCTGGAGCGCTATGTGAAGGAAAACGGCTGATCCCCGGAAACGAGAAAACGGAACATCACCCATTATTAGGGACGTTCCGTTTTCCGGATGAGGAGTGTGACGTGCTGTCTATGCTGTCGCGGCAGCCTTGTTCAAGGCCATGCGTACCTTGTCCTTGAGTTCGGTCAGGTCCACGGACTTGACCACGTAATAGTCCGCTGCAATGGATTTCAGGTCGTGCTGGAACGAGTCGTAGGCCGTGGACAGGATGACCGGGATGACCGGGTCCTTGGCGCGGATTTCCTGGAGCAGGTCGAGCCCGGAACGATTCACGCCGAGCTTGATGTCCAGGATGATGATGGTCGGGTTTTCCCGGGCGATGACTTCCAGGATGTCTTCTTCCCCGTCGGAGGTGGCCAGATCGTACCCGTCGGCCTCCAGCTCTTCCCGGTACAGCATGCGGATGTGCTTTTCATCATCGACGATCAGTATTTTCTGTTGACTCATAAGTCTCTCCTTGCGCGAGTTCAGGCTTAATACCCACACTACAGGATTTTTTCGATTTGGGTCAACACCAGTCTGTCCTTTTTGTACGATTCTAACTCGTTTTCGATCCGGGCCGGAATTCTTGGAAAAATTATGCGGTTTATCGGAGGGCGCGTCGGCTTGAATAATGGCGCTCACCGGTATACATTGCGCCCTCGCCCGCCGGGAGCCGAATAATCCTGCGGGAAAAGGAGAATTTATGATCAAAGTGAGACTCGAACCGGACGGCGTGGACCTGGAGTTCCACGGCCTGAAAACCGTTCTCGGGCTGCTGAACAAGCTCGGCCTGCGCCCCACCATGGCCCTGGTCATTCGCGAAGACCGCCTGCTGACCGCAGACATCCGCATCAAGCGCGGCGATGAAATCCTTGTGCGCAAGGTCACCAGCGCCGGGTAAAAGGAGAGTCCCATGAAATGTAAACGCTGCAAGCAGCCCGCGGTGGTGGCGCTTCCCAGCCACCATACGGCCTTTTGCGAAGAGTGCTTCTGCCTGTTCTTCACCCGGCAGGTGGAAACAGCCATCCGCCGCCAGAAGATGTTCACCTTTGACGAGCGTATCCTGGTGGCCCTTTCCGGGGGCAAGGACTCCCTGACGCTCATGCTCGTGCTGCACGAGCTGGGTTACGACGTCACGGGCCTGCATATCGATCTAGGCATCCACGAATCCTCGGTGCGCGCCCGGGCCAAGGTGGAGGGCTTCTGCAAGAAGCACGGCCTCAGGCTCCAGGTGCTGGAAATGGCGGCCGAGGGGTTGGCCATGCCCGAGGTCAAGGAGCACATCAACCGGCCCATCTGTTCGGTGTGCGGAAAGGTGAAACGGCATTATTTCAACAAGGTGGCGCGCGATGGCGGATTCGACGCCATGGCCACGGGCCACAACCTGGACGACGAGGTGGCCCGCCTGTTCGCCAATACCCTGCGCTGGGACTCGGGCTATCTTTCGGACCAGGGGCCGATTCTGCCCGCTGCCGAGGGCTTTGTCCGCAAGGTCAAGCCCCTGTACCGGCTGAGCGAGTTCGAGACCGCCAACTACGCCTTCCTGCGCGGCATCGAGATCCATTCCGATCCCTGCCCCTTTGCCTCGGGCGCCAGCTTCACCTCGCACAAGGAGCTCATGGGCGAGCTGGAATACCGCAGCCCGGGCAGCAAGCTCCAGTTCTACGACGGCTTCCTCAAGCGCGGGCGCGAGGCTTTCAAGATGCTGGAGCGGGAAGTGGGCGAGGAACTGCGCCCCTGCGTGGACTGCGGCTCCCCGACCTCGGTTGAGGTCTGCGGCGTTTGCAGGGTAAGAAGGGCGGTCATGGAGAAGAAAACAGCAGCCGCAAAATAGCCATGTCCAATCCGAAGATCAGTGTGACCATGCCGTGCTACAACTGTGAGGACACGGTGGGCCGCGCCCTGGATTCCCTGCTGGACCAGACTGTGGAGGATTTCGAGGTGGTGGCCGTGGACGACGGGTCCACCGACGGAACCGCCGGGGTCCTGCGGGACTATGCCCGGAGGGACGACCGCATCCGGCCAGTCCTTGCCGATCACGGCGGGGTGGTGGCCGCGGCCAATACGGCCATGGAGGCGGCAACCGGGGAGTACGTGGTGCGCATGGACGCGGACGACGAATCCCTGCCCGAACGCCTGGAGCATCAGGCCGCACTGATGGATGATGACTCCGCCTTGGGGCTGGTGGGCTGCCGGGTCCGCTTTGGCGGGTGCCGCAAGCGCTGCGCCGGATACGCCCATTACGTGGACTGGACCAACACCCTGCTGGACCACGAGGCCATCAGCCTGAACCGGTTCGTGGAATTTCCCGTGCCCAACCCGTCCATCATGTTCCGCCGCAGCATGCTGGAGGAACATGGCGGCTACCGCGACGGCGACTTCCCCGAGGACTACGAGCTGCTGCTGCGCTGGCTGGAGCGCGGGGTGCGCATGGCCAAGGCCGATGCCGAGCTGCTGGTCTGGAACGATCCTCCCACGCGGCTTTCCCGCAACCACCCCAAGTACGACGTGGACGCCTTCTACCGCATCAAGACCCGGTACCTGGCACGCTGGCTGGAGCGCAACAATCCGCATCACCCCGTGGTGCATATCCTGGGGGCCGGGCGCACCAGCCGCAAGCGCGCCGACCTGCTCAAGGGGTACGGCGTGGAGTTCGCGGCCTATTACGACCTGGACCCGCGCAAGATAGGCCACCGGGTGCACGGCATTCCGGTCCTGAGCCGGGACGAGGTCCCGGGGCCGGGCAGGGGATTCTGCCTTTCCTATGTGGCCACCCGGGGCGCGCGCCGAGACATTGCCGATTTTCTGGATGGGCGCGGGTGCGCCTTGGGCCGCGACTACCTGCCCGTGGCCTGATTTTCCGCTGGCCTTGCCGGGCATCCTGTGTCAGGTAAGGCGAATTCGAAACCCTGAACCGGACTGCCCATGCGTATTGCCGATCTTATCGTTTGCATCGCCGCAGGAGTGCTGATCGTCCTGCCGGTGCTGTTCCCGGAGCTGCTGCCCGGCTTCAAGGCCTGGACCACGGCTTGCCCGTTCCTGTCCGGATTCGTGAAGTTCGCGCTGTTGGCCACCTTCGGCGAATCTCTGGCTCTGCGCATTGCCACCGGAGCATATTTGCGCCCCGGTTTTGGAGTGCTGCCCCGCGCCCTGGCCTGGGGCGTGCTGGGCATGTCCGTGTCCCTGGCCTTCACCATTTTCGCGGCGGGCGCGCCTGCGCTGCTGGCCAGAATGGGATTCGCCCATCCGCAGCCCGTGCTGGTGGCTTTCACCGTGAGCCTGACCATGAACTGCATCTACGCGCCCGTGCTCATGCTGGCCCACAAGCTGAGCGACGCCCATGTGGAGCGCACCGGCGGGTCGCTTCCGGCCTATCTGACGACCATGCCCGACATTGCCGCGTATTTTGCGGCCATCGACTGGTCTATCATGTGGGGATTCGTGTTCCGCAAGACCATCCCCCTGTTCTGGGTCCCGGCCCATGTCGTCACCTTTCTGCTGCCGCCGTACCTGCGCGTCGGGTTCGCGGCCCTGCTCAGCGTGACCCTCGGGGTCATTCTGGCCCTGGCGGCCCACAAGGCGCGCAGCAGATAATTCCCCCTTGTTCCGGGGGTTTTGACACCATCTATCCGCTGCACTATAAGTGCGGCTCATAATCAATCTCTTTGGAGGGTCTTTCGTGTTTGTTACCAATATGGAATCCGTGCCCGGTATGAAAATCGTCAAGCACCATGGCATGGTCACGGGCAGCACCGTACGCGCCCGGAATATTTTCGTGGACATCTGGCAAATGATAAAGGGGCTTTTCGGCGGCGAGCTGAAGGGCTATTCCGCGCTGCTTTCCGACGTGCGCGAACAGTCCGTGGAGCGCATGGTCCTGCAGGCCGAGGAGGCCGGAGCCAATGCGGTCATCAACGTGCGTTTCGCCACCTCCACCATTTCCCTGGGCGCGGCCGAGATATACGCCTACGGCACGGCCGTGGAAGTGGCTGAGGAGAGCAAGTCCACCGGCACGGACAAGGCCCGGGAGATCATCGAGCAATCCGCCGCCAAGAGCGCTTCTCTCACCAAGGACGAGTTCTGGGAGGCCTAGATGGAGAACGGCGAATTCGGGCTCTTCTCTTTTTTCCTGGAAAACATCAATCTGCTCTTTCTCCTGCTGTTCCTGGTCTGCGGCCAGATCGGCGAGCGGCGGCATTACAGGTCCATCCTGCGCCGCGAGCGGGAGCTGGCGGACCTGCCCACCTCGACCCTGAAGACCGTGGAGTTTCCGGAAGGCAGGGTGCTTGAGACGCGCATGGTCTGCGGCCATGCGGTCCTGTGCGCGGACGGCTTCCGCAGGCTGCTGGCCTTTTTCCGCTGCCTGTTCGGCGGGCCGGTGCGTTCCTTCGAGGCCTTGCTGGACCGCGCCCGGCGCGAAGCCATGCTGCGCATGAAGGAACAGGCCAAAGGCGCGTCCATGGTTCTGGCGGTCCGTGTGGAAACCCCGTCCATCACCGGCATCGACAACACCTATCGCTGGTGGGGCGGCATCGAGGTGGTGGTCTACGGCACCGCCGTGACCCTCAGGGACTGACATGGGACTGCGCAACAGAGGATACAGCAACAATGTGAACATCTCCCCGGGATCGCCCATTCTCGATTTCATCAAGCTGGGCATCGGGGTGGTGGTCATTCTCGGCGGTTTGTACTTTCTGTTCGGGCTGGGCATCGATTTCATTGTTCCCCGCCTGGACACGGAAACCGAAGTGTGGCTTTCCGAGCGGCTGAAGACCGACGCCTTCGAACACGGCAAGCGGCTTCCCGAGGCCGAACGGGAGCTGCAGCGCATGGTCGACCGCATGTGCGAAGCCTGCGTGGACCTGCCCTATGACGTGCGGGTCCATGTGGTGGACAATGACATGGTCAATGCGTTCGCGTTCCCGGGCGGCAGGATCGTGGTCTTTTCCGGGCTGCTCAAGCAGATGAAATCCGAGAACGAGGTCGCCTTCGTGCTCGGGCATGAACTGGGCCACATGGCCCACCGCGACCATTTGCGGCGTTTCGGACGGCTCCTGTTCGTGGCCGGCCTGCAGACCATCCTGTCCGATCTCCTGAGCGTGGATATGGTCACCGAGGCCATGACCCTGACCGACAGGGCCTTTTCCCGGCAGCAGGAGCTTGCCGCCGACCGCGCGGGCATGGATATCCTGGCCTGCACCTACGGCCACGTGGGCGGCGCAGGGGCCTTTTTCGAAAGCATGGAGGAGGGCCGCCGCCTGCCTGCCTGGAAAAAGTACTACCTGACCCATCCCGAGGGCTACAGGCGCGTGGAGGCACTGGGAGCGTACGCCGAATCCCGGGGATACGGCTCGGGCGAGGTTCGGGTGCTTCCCGAGGCTTTTCGATAGGAGGGGACCATGACCGCCGGGACAAGGGATAGAAAACCGTGGGCCGCCGGGCTGCTTTCCCTGCTCATGCCCGGCCTGGGCCAGCTCTACAACGGCCAGGGCGGCAAAGGGTTCGGCCTCTTATTCCTGTCCTTTGCGCTGCTGCTCGTGGCCGTGCCGCTGTTCAAGTCCTTTGCGGGGCTGGTCACGGCCATGTCCCTTTTGCTGGTCTTTCTCGGCGTCGTGGTCTGGGACGCCGCCCGCCAGGCCCGCAGGCAGGGTGTTTCCCGCCTGAAGTGGTACAACCGCTGGTGGGTCTATGTCCTGCTGGTGGCGGTCAACGCCCTGGCCGGTTTGGGGGCGGACAGCTACCTGAGCGCCACCGTCTACGAATCCTTTTACGTTCCCTCCGAATCCATGGAGCCCACCCTGATGCCCGGCGACCGGTTCCTGGGCCGGGTGCTGCGCGGGGACGAGCGCCCGCAGACCGGAGACATCGTGGTCTTTCACCCTCCGGGAATGGACGGCGTCTATTACGTCAAGCGGTTGGTGGCGGGCCCCGGCGATGTGGTCGAGGTCCGCGAGGGCGTGGTGAGCATCAACGGCAGGCGGGTCAGGAGCGGCAAGGCCGTCTTCGACCACGTCAAGGGCGAGCCTGTCCGGGATCGGGCTCCCGGCCGCCTTGGCCGGGACGAATACTGGGTCATGGGGGACAACCGTGGAAAATCCTATGATTCTCGCTTTTTCGGGCCGGTATCGCGAGAGCGCATCGGCTACAAGGCCCTGTATGTCTTTTGGGCGTCTTCGGCGAAGAGCGGGAGCCGGTGGGACCGGTTCGGCCAGCGCCTGGATGGTGTGAATCGGTAGGTTACTGGGCAGCGCCCAAGGCTAGTCCCACAACTGGTCGGCCACCAGCAGGCCGTCCGCCAGGTTGATCTGCGCCGGGGTGACCTTTTCGATGCCCAGCTCCTCCATGAATCCGAGCACCAGTATCAGGTTGGCGATCTGCACATTGGCGTAGGCCCCGCCCACGGCCGCGTCGGTCATGCCCATGCGGCGTTCCAATGTTTCCCGGAGATCCTTGCGGGTGTAGTCGTCGCCCAGTTCCTTGCGCACCTGCCCCAGTATGCTGATGGCGTGCACCGGGCCGATGCCGATGACCCTGGTGTCGGGGTGCTTCAGGCTTGCCTTGATCGTGTCGGGCACGTGGGCCCGGGCATAGGACATGACATGGGCCAGTCCCTTGTCCACGTCGCTCATGCTCAGGGGATTGGGGGACTGGGTGCCGCTCAGGCTCTTGCCCTGGATCTTTTCGATGATGTAGTTCTTGAAGCCGACCGAGGCCAGAGTGCCGAGGTAGGTGTCGTACCCCCCGAAATCCTTTTCCACCACCATCTCCATGCTGGCGGCCCCGATATCCCAGACCACGAGTTTGCCGGGTTTGCTGTAGAAATGCTGCTGGGTCGCCAGGTAGCCGAGCATGGCCTGCTGTTCGTGGGTGATGACCGTTGCCGGGATGCCCAGCACGTCCTGCAGGCGCTGGAAGTATTCCATGCCGTTGCTGGCTTGGTGGAAGGCCTGGGTGCCCACGGCCGCGAATTCCGTTGCGCCCAGTTCCCTGGCCCGGGCCATGAGTTCCCGGAGGATGTTGGTGCTTTCCGCAGCCACGGCCTGGCTGATGCGGCGGCCGGGCGTGCGCGCGATGCTTTCCTTGAAATCGGCCTTGCGCGATGCCTGGTCCACCATGCGCACGATGCGGCGCGTTTCCGGGTTCACGTCCGCCACCTTGAACTTGATGGAGCCCGAGCCGATGTCGAATGCGGCGCGGCGCACGGTTTCCGGGCTGGTCAGCTTGTAGATGGCCAGGGTCACGAGGGCGATGGCCATGACCGAGAGGGCGATGCGGCATCTGTTTGTCATGATGCCACTGTACGAGCCCCTCGCCGGGGGCGGAAGTATAATTTATTGCTCGGCTGTCTGCGGGGCGGACCGGTAGGTCTTGCGGTTGCGCCGGATCTGGTATTTGACCACGGCGTCGTTGTGCTCCTTCAGGGTCCTGCTGAAGTGGTGGGTGCCGTCCCCCTTGGCCACGAAATAGAGATAGCGATGCTCTTCGGGGTGCTGGGCGGCCAGGATGCTTTCCAGGCCCGGGGAGCATATGGGCCCCGGGGGAAGTCCCGCCTTCGTATAGGTGTTGTAGGGGTTGGAAGTATCCCTGAGGTGCTTGCGCGTCAGGTTGCCGTCAAACCGCGGCCCCAGCCCGTAGATGATGGTGGGGTCGGTCTGCAGGAGCATGTGTTTCTTGAGCCGGTTGGCGAAGACGCCCGCGATGCGTATGCGTTCCTGGGCCGCGCCGGTCTCCTTTTCCACGATGGAGGCCAGGGTGACCACGCGGTGCATCTCTTCCCAGGGGGGCAGCCCTCCAGGCCAGGCCTGCTGCGCGTTGACAAAGAACTGCTTGAGCATGGTTTCCGCCATGTACCGGGCCTTGCCGGTCTCGGGCGGGGAGAGCAGGTAGGTCTCGGGGAACAGGTAGCCTTCGGCGCTTTCCGCCTGGATGCCGTATTGGCGCAGCAGGTCCGTGTCGTGCACCGCCCGGTCGAAGTCCTCAAAGGACCCCATGCCCGCTTCCTCCACCTTGTGCGCCACCTCCCACCAGGGCAGGCCCTCGCGGATGCCGATGCGTTCCAGAATGCCCGGGGTGGTGGTCAGCACGTCCAGCACCTGGCCGGGCGTCCATCCGGTATTGAGCAGGAACCGGCCCGCGCGGACCGATCCGCCTTTGTGGTTCAGGGCGGCCAGGCGCGTGAAACGGCGGGATTCGGTGATGACGCCCGCCTTCTTGAGGTTGCGGGCTATGGTGGACAGGGGCTGTCCCTTCTCCACAACGAATTCGACCGGCCTGCCCGGGGTTTCCGGGGGCACGGTCAGGAACCGGTGTTCCTGCCAGGCCTTGTATGCGAAGTGGGCGCAAACGCCACCGATACAGAGAGCCAGCAGCAGCGTGGTTATGAGGAGTGTGCGTTTTCGAGCCATGAGCGAAGGATGATGACGGCTGCCTGGCTGTCCAGGGCCTGTTTGCGTTTTTTGCCGAACACCCCGGCCATTTCGAGCTCCAGCTCTGCTTCGGCCGAGGAAAGGCGTTCGTCCCAGAGGTGGATGGGCACGTCGGTTCGGCGGCCCAGGCTTTGGGCGAAGTTGCGCGCCTGCCGGGTGGTCTCGGTGTCCTCGCCCTCCAGGGAGAGGGGCAGGCCCACCACAACGACTTCCACGGATTCATTGTGAATGATTTCCAGGAGTTCGTCAAAGAGAGCCTGGCGCGTGGTGCGCTCGATGGTCTTGTACGGCGAACAGAGCATACCCGTGGGGTCGCTGACCGCCAGGCCCACGCGCCTGATACCGAAATCTATGCCGAGTGCCCGCATGGTTTTTTGCGCTCCGTTGCTGCGATCGTGCAGGTCCCCGTCCCGTGTTCGGGGCAATGCGTCGCCTTGTGTTCGTGCTTTGAATGACTTAAATAACCACAGGGTTACTATAAAGCAAGGCGGTAAGGTTTGCAGCGGAATACGAACGGCGACACCAATATGAGGATTGTCTGGGGCATTGCGGCTCTGGCGTTTGTATTTCGCTGTGTTTACGTGCTTTCCCTCGGGCCGGAACTGCGGCTTCCGGATGAGGGCCGTTTTTGGTGTTTCGCCTCCAACCTGGCCGAGCATTTCACCTACAACTGCGGCGGACTGTTTGCACACGACATGCCCTTGACCGCCGCGTTTGCCGCCCTGTGCATCAAGATTTTCGGCCCCTCTCCTGTTCCCGTGCGCATTGGGTTTACCCTGTTTTCGGCGCTGACCGTGGTGCTTGTGGCCCGGCTGGCCCAAGTGTATTCCGGGTCGCGGCTGGCGGGTATCCTTGCCGCGTTGTGGGCCGCAGCATATCCTTTTTTTATTTTTTACACCGGGTTGCTGCTTTCCGAAACCCTGTTTCTCTTCTTCACGACTCTTCTCTTTTTGCTTTTTGCGCAAGGGGCGAAAAAGACCGTTCATACGGGAGTCGTCGCAGGCGTCAGCCATTTTGTGCGGCCCACGTTGATGTATTTTCTTCCCGTGGCGTGGTGCTGGCAGCTTGTCACGGGCAGGAGTTCCCTTTTCCGCGTGCTTGCGGCCTCGGCCATCTTCATTCTTGTCGTGGCCGGGTGGGGCTTGAGAAATTATTGCTTTTCCGGCCATTTCCTTGTGGCCACCCATGGCTCGGGGCAGGCCCTGTGGGAGGGGAACAATCCCTGGAACACCACGGGCGGCGTGTCCGAACCCCATTGGGAGTATCTCCGGGACATGCCTCCGGGGCTCGATGTGGTTGAGCAGGATGCGTGGAAAAAGAAACAGGCGATTGCTCATATCAAGGAAAAACCAAGACATTTTTTCAAACTGGCCTGGAGCAAGTTCTTGCGCTTTTGGCATCTCTGGCCCAATGCCGAAAAGTATGGCTCTGCCAAGTACAAGTGGGCCTCGCTCCTGAGCTTCGGGCCAGTGTTGCTGCTGAGCCTGTTCAGCCCGTGGGTTCTGCGTGACCGCTGGAAGCTCATGGGCCTCCCATGGCTGTTCATCTTCTATTACACGGCCCTGCATATGGTCACCATGGGCTCCATCCGCTACCGCCTGCCGTTGGAACCGCTGCTTATTGCTCTTGCAGCGGGCGTCGCGGCCCGGCTGGTCGAAAACAAAAGGTTTTCCGCCGGGCGACCGGAGTAGCTTCTCTACATCCCCCTGCGTTCCACTTTCTGGAGCAGGGCCGTCAGCTCCTTTTTCCACTTGGGACCGCCCACGCACTGGGCCAGGTACTCCGCAGTGTGCAGCACCGGGTTGTGGCGCTTGATCTCCATGAGGCTGCGCTGGATGCCCATCTTGCAGGACGGGCAGCCCACCACCACGGGGCGCTGCCTGTCGTTGCCCAGGTCCTGGGCGAGCTGGGTTTCCTTCCGGGACCGGAGGCGGTTGTAGATGTCCGGCGTGGTGATGGCCCCCAGGCCGGATTCCCCGCAGCAGCCGGGCGAGAGGTCCACCCGCGCGCCGGTCATTTCGGACAGGGCGCTGCGGTAGAGTTCCGGGGCTTTGTTCTTGGGCGCGTCCACCCACTCGGCGTGGCAGGCCGCGTGGTAGAGGATCTCGTCCGGGCAATCGGTCGGTCCGAGCCGCCCAAGCAGGAACTGCATAATATCCTGGTGTCCCATGGGGTCCACCAGCTCCTGGGAAAAGTCGTAGGACTCCAGGGATTCGCGGCAGGTGCCGCAGGAGGTCAGCAGGGTGGTGGCCTTGAGCCCGGCCTTGCCGGTCATGACCAGCACGTCGAGCAGGTCCTGCACGTTGCGGTGGCGGTTGGTCTTGTAAGCCTCCTCGCAGCCGCTGGCCAGCAGGGGATAGCCGCAGCACAGGTGCTTGTGGGGCAGGACCACGTTCACGCCCGCCTTGAGCAGCAGATAGACCGCGCCCATGCCTATGTCGCGGGAAAAGAGCCCAGCGCCGCAGCCCGGGAAGTAGAGCACAGTGTCCTCGGGATCGGCTCCCGGAACCTTGAACACCGAACCTTTTTCCAGCTCCAGGCCTTCGGCCAGGTTGCGGAAGTCGATGTGCGGTCCCGGCTTGAACATGGGGCTCTTGAGCTGCCTGCGCCAGCGCGCCGGGATCAGGCCCGCGCCCCGGTTGGCCAGGGTCTGGCCAACGGAGAGCGCCTTGGCCGTGCCCGGCAGGCGGCTTGAGGGATCCTTGGCCAGGTTTTCCAGCACCACCTTCTTGAGCCGGTGCCCGGACTTGCCCTTGTAGTCCAGGAAGGCGCGCATGGCCAGGGCCGCGCCCGCGGAGTTGATCTTCACCGGGCACACGGCCGTGCACTTGCCGCAGGCCGTGCAGTGGTCCATGAGGTCGCGCAGCCTGGCCATGAGCTCGTGGGCGGGCTCGCCGGTCTGGATCTGCGAATAGTAGATGGCCTCGATGAGCGCGCCCAGGCTGATGTTCTTGTTGCGCGGGTGGAACATGAGCCCCTTTTGCGGGAAATACATGGGGCAGACCTGCTTGCACTTGCCGCAGCGCGTGCAGGTCTGGATGTTGCGCAAGAGCTGCATGAGCTCTTCCTTGTCCTTGAGCGCGGTCTGCTCCAGGGCCTTGATGAGCCGGTTGAAGGAAAAGGTGAAGGGCTGGCTGGGCAGTTCTCGGCTGGTGAGTTTGCCCGGGTTGAGGATGTTCTTCGGGTCCACCTGGGCCTTGAACGCCACAAGGGCCTTGATCTTTTCCTCGGAAAGGTGGGCGATCTTGGTGATGCCGATGCCGTGCTCGCCCGAGACCTCGCCCTTGAGCTCCTTGACCTTGCGGAAGACCTCATCGGCCGCCTCATAGGCCGAGGCGAGCATTTCCGGGTCGTTGGAGTTCACGGGCAGGTTCACGTGGCAGTTGCCGTCGCCCGCGTGCATGTGCGAGGCCAGAATGACCCGCTTGGCCTGCATTTCCTCCCAGAGCGCCTTTATCTCCCGGTCCCGCTTGGGGTAGGTGTCGCGCAGCTTGGCCATGAGCATGCGGCACTGGCCCTCCTGCTCCTGATCCGAGATGTCGCGGAAGGTGATCTCGCCGCTCAGGATGTTGCGCACCCGGTGGCGGGCCTCCAGCAGATCCGGGTCCTCGGGGTCCACCCCCGGCAGTTCCGCGATCTTGGCCAGGGTCTTGCGGTAGATTTTGGCCAGGTAGATGAGGTTCATGTCCTCCAGGAAATCCGAGAACTCGGGCACCACGTTCAGGGGGATGACGATGTCCTCGTTGACCTTGAATCCCGAGGTGCGCTTGGCGATGGCCGAAAGCTTGTGCCGGTCCTCCCAGAACAGCTCGGCCTCCTTTTCGTCCCGGGCCATGAAGATATCCGTGTCCTCGTAGTTCTCCGCCAGGGAGACAATGGTCTGGGCCGCCTCGTCCAGGGCCTCCTCGTGGTCCGAGTCGAGCTGGAGGATGATCACCGAGATGGGGTCGCCCTCGTACTGTTCGGACTTGGTCTTGTATTCGATGGCCTGCACGTACTTGGGCCCGAATTCCTCCAGGGCCGAGATCTTCACCAGGTCGCCCTGCTCGCGGATGGTGTCGCGCAGGCCCACCACGTCCTTGATGACCAGCATGGCGTTGTGCATGGTGCGGCCGAAGAATTCCAGGCAGAGCACCCGCGAGTGTTCGAGCGTGTCGTGGCAGACGAAGGTGGCCTCGGTGAATATGCCGTCCACGCCTTCCTTCTGCACCCCGGGCAGGCCGCCCAGGAACTTGTTGGAAACGTCCTTGCCCAGGCCGTGGGCCCGCACCTCGTCGTCGCGCAGGCTCACGGAGCGCAGCAGCGCGCCCTTTTCGTCGAAGATGTCGAAGATCGCTTCCTCGCCCGGGAAGATCTTGTGGCGCGGGTGGTTGCGGCGTCGCACCTCGATGATGTCGCCGTTGGGGACCACCATGCGGTAGCGCAGGATGTTGTCGATGGTGGTGCCGTATTCGAAGCAGAACGGGCCGCCCGCGTTTTCCGAGAGGTTGCCGCCCAGGCTGGATCCGGCCTTGGAGGCCGGGTCGATGGTGAACAGCAGGCCCTTGTCCGCCGCGGCCTTGATGGCGTTGAGCGTCAGCACCCCGGTCTGGGCCGTGAGGGTCTTGTTCTGCGGGTCGATGTCCAGGATTTCCTTGAACCGGCTCATGGAAAGGATCACGCAGCGCTGCCGGGCCGGGATGGCCCCGCCCGTGAGCCCGGTGCCGCCGCCGCGTGGGATGATGCCGAAATTCATTTCATTGGCCAGCTTGACGATGCCCCGGATATGCTCCTCGCTGGTGGGGAAGAGCACCAGCATGGGCAGTTCCATGCGCAGGTCGGTGGCGTCCGTGGCCGATTCGATGATGCTGTTGGGCTCGTCCCCGATGTTGGCCTCGTCCATGAAACCGCGCAGCCGTTCCACCAGTTGCTTGCGGAAGGCCGTGTCCTCGTCGAAGCTGCGCCAGAATTCGCGGATGGCTGCGGAAAGGATCTTGGGGTATTCCCCGGACATGAGCGGCTTGGACATGTTCAGGCGGCGTTCCACGCTTTTGCGCACCAGTTCCGGGTCGATGAACGGATTGTAGCGCACCAGGAAGAGTTCGGCCGCCAGGTTGGTTGCCAGCTTGCGGACCGCCTCGGGCCAGTGGGCGAATTGTTCCAGGTCCACCATGCCGAAGGCGCGGGACATGAGTTGTTCGTCGGAAATCGAAATATGGGGGCCAAGCTGTGCCATGCCGTGTATCAATCCTCAGGGCGTAACGCCCGGTTTGCCTTGTTTTTGGGAAGGAAGGAAATATAGGTCCGGCCTTTCCGGATGGCAAGGGTAAAAAATGAACAGTTGCCAGGCGCAGGAATGGCCGGGGCTGAATTCTGAAAACGCCTATTTTTTCCTTTTTTATTGCGTTTTTCGTAATGATTGGCCATTTTCTTGGTTCAGTCGGAATGGTAGCACAAAAGGAAAGGCGTCCACAATATTCAGGTTCCTTAGCATCTCCGTTCTGGACAGCCACGGTATCCGGGTATATTTACCATGGCTTCACCACAGTACCTCAGCCCACAGGGGAAATCCCGCATGAAGACTTCCGATTTCGCAGATCTCAAAATGTTCATCACCGGCCCGACCATGATCCGCAAGGAAGTGCGCCAGGCAGGCGCGCTGCCCGAGTTCGGGCACCGGGACAAGGAGAACGACAAGCGCTGCGTTTCCATATTCCGGAACCTGAGGAAGATCGCCGGAGTGCCGGAAGGCTACGAGGTCTTTCTTATCAACGGATCGGGATCCACCTGCATGGAGGCCTCCATCCGCTCCCTGGTGCGCGACGACGAGACCGTGCTCAACATCTCGGTGGGCGCCTTCGGGGATCTTTACCACAATATCAGCAAGAACAACGGCAAGCAGGCCGAGATGCTGCGCTTTGACAACGGCAGCGCCGTGGAACTCTGCCGCGTGCGCGAGGCCCTGGAACGGGTCCGGCCCGCCGTGGTCACCGTGACCCACAACGAGACCAGCACCGGCGTGCTGAACAACATCACGGCCGTGTGCGAGCTGGCCCGCAAGCACGGGGCGCTGCCCCTGGTGGACGGGGTGTCCATCTTCGGGGGCATGGACCTGGACCTGCCCCAGGCCCGGCCCGCCATGTACTGCACGGCCACCCAGAAGTGCCTGGCCCTGCCCGCCGGTTTCGGCATCGGCTTCGTTGCCAAGGAGGCCCTGGACAAGGCCGAGACCGTGCCCGTGCGTGGCCATACCTCGGACATCATCCGCCAGGTCGGCAAGGCGCGTTCGCTCCAGTCCCTGACCACGCCCAACACCACGCTGCTCAACCAGATGGCCGTGCAGCTGGACTACATCGTCAACGAGGAGGGCATCGAGAACCGTTTTGCCCGCCACGCCAAGATGCAGGCCATGGTGGAAAACTGGGTGAGGAAGCAGGACGGGTTTGAGCTTTTTGCCCAGGAAGGGTACCGCAGCCCGGTAATGACGGCGGTGCGCGTGCCCGAGGGGATCTCCTTTGCAGTGCTCAAGGACGTGCTCAAGGAGCGCATGCGCGAGCGCGGCTACCTTTTCGACCCGGGCTACGGCAAGCTGAATAAGGAAATGGAGGCGGCGGGCGAGCGGCCCATCTTCCGTATCGGCCACATGGGCGACATCACGCCCGACATGGTCGAGGAGTATCTCGAGGAATTGGGCGAGGAGCTGGGGAGGTTGTAAACATCCGTGAAAAGCCATTTGCCCGAGTATAATGGATCCTTCAGACACGTTTTGTTTGGATTTGAAGGACGTTGCTCACGGAAGGATTATTTTCTTAAATATCTTCTTCCAATCTTTTCGGCTGGCGCGGGCTTGATTTACCTTTCGACATGGGCAAAGGCGGAATCCTTCATTGTTGATTTTGAATCTGTTCCTGCTGGTTTGTTTTTGATTGTTTTGAATGCTTTGAATTTATGGACTTTCATTGCCGCAGGAAAAAAACGTTGCCAAGACATGGATCGTTCCCCATGGTTCTTGTCGTTGAATTTGGTTCCTTTGGCCGGGATTTATGTTTTTATAGCGCTGGTATTCGAAAGCGGGACAAATGGGCCCAACAAATATGGGCGACCTGCCGAATAGCAAACAGTGACAGGTTGTATAACTACCGTCTAAAATAACAAGCGGTTGAGAAGGTTGATTTAGGCCCCGGTTTTCCGGGGCTTTTTTTATTCTAATTGCGCATATCCCTGCCGCGTGGTGGTATTATGGTCGTCCATCCAGCAAAGGGGGAGCATATGACGCTGCGCGCAAAACTCATTCTCGGTTTCGGGGTCCTGCTGGTCCTCATGGTCGTGGTCGCCGTGTTCGGGTTGGTTTCCGAGAACACGGCCGTCAACGGCTACGAAGGCCTCATTGACAAGGAACTGGCCATCCGCAGGCAGGCCTACGGCATCGATTCCTTCATGCTGCAGTGCCGCCGCAACGAAAAGGACTTCCTGCTGCAAAAGGACGAGAAGTACCTGGGCGCGTTCAACGGCAACCTCGACGGTCTCAAGTCCGCGAACGATAAGGCGGCCGGGCTGGCCGGGGAGATCGGCGCCAAGGATATCGCGGCCGTTTGCGCCCGTATCCGGGAGGCCGCTGGCCAGTATGGCGCCGCTTTCGGGCAGGTGGTGGAAAGCTGGAAGGCGCGCGGCCTGGATCACGAATCCGGGCTGCAGGGGGCGTTCCGCAAGGCCGTGCACAAGATCGAACCCGCCGTGGACGAAATCGTCAAGATGGCCGGCGAAAAGGCGCAGGCCAGCGCCGATGCGACCCGTGAAAGCGCCGATGCCATGGGGGCTTTGTCCCTGACGCTGGCGGGCGTGGCCGTCGTTCTCGGCATTGCCATCGTCTTTTTCATCGTGCGTTCCGTCCTGCGTCAGCTCGGGGTGGATCCCGCCGTGCTCGCGGACGTGGCCAACCGGATCGCCGCCGGGAAGCTGGGTGTGCGTTTCGAAGACGACCTGGCCCCGGGAAGCGTGTACGAAGCCATGAAGACCATGTCCGAACAGTTGCAGCGGGTCATTGCCGAGGTGCTGGAGGCCGTGGAAAACGTGGCCTCGGGCAGCGAGGAGCTCTCGGCCTCCGCGGAATCCCTGGCCCAGGGGGCGAACCAGCAATCCACCTCGGTTCAGGCCGTTTCCCAGAGCGTGGCCCAGATGGCTTCCAGCATCGGCACCACCAGCGAGAACGCGCAGCAGACCGAAACCATTGCCAACAAGGCCAGCGCCAATGCCGGGGAAACCGGCAAGGCCGTGGTCGGCACGGTGCGGGCCATGCAGGAGATCGCCGAAAAGATCTCGGTGGTGGAGGAGATCGCCCGCCAGACCAACCTGCTGGCCCTGAACGCCGCCATCGAAGCGGCCCGCGCAGGGGAGCAGGGCAAGGGCTTCGCCGTGGTCGCCGCGGAAGTACGCAAGCTGGCCGAGCGCAGCGGGACCGCCGCAGCCGAGATCAGCGAGCTTTCATCCAACAGCGTTGAGGTGGCGGTGAAGGCCGGGGAAATGCTGGAGGCCATGGTTCCGGACATCAACCATACCGCCGAGCTGGTGCAGGAGATCAATTCGGCCAGCGCCGAGCAGAGTACGGGCGTGGATCAGATCAACGAAAGCATTCTCAATCTCGACAACGTGGTGCAGCAGAACGCGTCCATGTCCGAGGAGGTTGCCAGCACGTCCGAAGAGCTTTCGGGCCAGTCCCAGCAGCTGCAGCAGACCATGTCCTACTTCGACCTGACCGGGGTGGACAGGCATGTTCCGCGGGCGGCGCTCCCCGCCGCGCCTGCCGAGGATGCGCCGGACGATGAGTTCGACCGTTACTGATGCGCCGGGAACCATCTGGCCGCCTTCGGGGCCAGCAGCGGTGCAAGCTTTTCCCAACCCACCGTGGCCTGCTGCTGCCCGAAGACGTAGGCGGCCAGATGGTAGGGCGGGAAGTAGAAGGTCAGGCCCTCGGGAGCGCAGGTGAAGAACTGGTAGTTTTCCCGGGTGGGCTCGGTGCCGTCCCGGAACCACGTTTCATCCACATGGTCCCCCAGGTTGGGCAGGATCTGCGCACGGGTGTCCTCGGCTATGATTTCCAAGGCAGCGGGTACGTCCGTAAACAATCCGTCCAGCCTCACATCCTCGCCCGTTTCCAGATCGAAATTGAAGGTGGTCACGAAGTGGTTGGGGTGCGCCCCGCCCGTGAAGTACATGGTCTGGAATCTGATCCCCAGCAGCTTCCCCTTGATGCCGGAAAGGGACGGCCCGATGTCGAGCATGTATTTCCAGTGCCCGGGGTTGTCCCTGCTTCCCGCGATGGTGGCCTTGAACTCGTGCAGGGAGTTCTGGACCCAGGTCCGCACGGTCCTGTTGATGCGCGCGTCCATTACCGCCGGGTAGGTTGCTCTGATTCCGGCCTCGAAGGTGTCTTCCTGGATGTGGATGACGCTGGCCACGCACGGGGGCAGGGAAGGGGCGGCCGAGGCGCTGGCCGTCAGGACAAGACCGAGAATGAATGTGCTGATGAGGGTTCGCATGCCCTCACTTTATCAGCCAGCTAAACTTTTTCCAATGCCAAAAGCCGCTGCCCCCACGCGGCCTGGCCCAGGGAGATGCAGGCGTCGTTGGGCGGCACGACCGTGTGCTGCAGCACCTGCAGGCCGCACAGCTCCAGGGCCATGGGCAGCTCCGAGGCGATGGTCAGGTTCTGCATGACCCCGCCGGACAGGGCGATGTGCCCGGTGCCCAGTACCTCGGAAAAGGCCGCCGCCATTTCAGCCAGCCCGTTGATGAGCCCCAGATGGAACCGGCGGGCGATGACACCCTTGTCCACGCCCCGCTCCAGATCCTCCAGCGCCCCGGCCACCAGCTGCAGGGTGTCCAGCACGGCGGGTTCGTCGTCGGTGGTCAGCGGGCAGGGATAGGCCCCGTGTTCGCTCATGTCCTGTATCTTCTCCAGCAGGATGGCGGCCTGGCCTTCGTAGGAAATGGTCTCGGCCAGCCCCAGGAGCCCGGCCACCGCGTCGAACAGGCGGCCGCAGCTGCTGGTCAGCGGGGCGTTGATGTTTTTTTCCAGAAGCTGGGGCAGCAGGCGGGAGGGCGTTTCGAAATTTTCCAGCCAGGGCCAGGGGTAGGTTCCCGGCTCGCGGACGCCCAGTTCCCAGAGCGCGGCCTGGGCCAGCCGCCACGGCTCCCTCACCGCGGTCTCGCCCCCGGGCAGCCGGATGTGGGCAAAACGGGCCAGCCGCTGGTGTTCCAGCGTCTCGTTGTCCACCCAGAGGCATTCTCCGCCCCAGATGGTGCCGTCCTCGCCATAGCCCGTGCCGTCCAGGGCCAGGCCGATGGCCGGGCCGAGGTGCCTGTTTTCGGCCAGCACCGCATGGATGTGCGCGTAATGGTGCTGGAGCGCCCTGCGGGGAACGTTGCGCTCGGTCGCGATTTCCCCTGCCAGGGTGGTGGTCATGTAGTCCGGATGCAGGTCGTGGACCACCAGTTCCGGTTTGACCTGGAGAATGGATTCCAGGTGGCTGAGTATCTCGCGGTAAAAGCCGTAGACCTCCAGGTTGGCCATGGTGCCGATGTGCTGGCTGGGAAATGCCTGGTCGCCCTTGGTCAGGGTCATGGTACACTTGAGCTCCGGGCCGGTGCCCAGCACCGTGGGGCCGGATTCGGGCAGGAAGACCGGGGACGGGGTGAAGCCGCGCGCCCGGCGCAGGAAGATGGGGCTGCCCGTGCACGGATTCATGCGCAGCACCGAGTCGTCGCAGCGGATCAGGATGTCGCGGTTGTGCAGCAGGAAGATGTCCGCGATGTCCGGCAGCCGTTTCAGGGCCTCGCGGTTGCCTAGGCAGATGGGTTCGGAACTGAAGTTGCCCGAGGTCATGACCAGGGCGGGCAGCCGATCCTGGCACAGGGCCGCGTAGTATTCGAAGAGCACGTGGTGCAGCGGCGTATAGGGCAGCATGACGCCGACGAAATTCGTATCCGGCGCAATTGACGGGGCAATGGGCGGCAGGGCCGCCTTGGACGCCAGCACGATGGGCCGGTGGATGCCCGTGAGCCACTCCTCTTCCTCGGGCATGATTTCGGCCAGCTTCCGGGCTGCGTCCATGTCCGGCACCATGACCGCCAGGGGCTTGTCCGGCCGGTTCTTGCGGCGTCGCAGTTCACGCACGGCCTCCTCGTTGGCGGCGTCGCAGGCCAGGTGGAACCCGCCCAGCCCCTTGATGGCGGCGATCCTGCCTTCGGCCAGGGCGGCGGCCAGCCGCCGCAGGGCCTTGTCCCCGCGCGCCAGCTCCTCGCCAGCGCCGTTCGTGAGCCAGACCTCGGGCCCGCACTCGGGGCAGGCATTGGGCTGGGCATGGAAACGCCGGTCCAGCGGGTCCTCGTATTCCCGCTGGCAGCTCGGGCAGAGCGGAAAGCAGCCCATGGAGGTGCCGGGCCGGTCATAGGGGATGGAGCGGGTGATGGTATAGCGCGGTCCGCAGTTGGTGCAGTTGGTGAACGGGTAGCGAAAGCGCGGGTTCTCCGGGTCGCGCATGTCGGCCAGGCAGTCCGCGCAGGTGGCCACGTCCGGGCTGATGAGCACGCTGTGGCCGTGGCCGCCCGTGCTCTTGAGGATCTCGAATCCGGTCTCGCCCTCCACCGGGGGAATGCCCTCGGTGTCCAGGGTCACGATGCGCGCCAGGGGCGGCAGCTTGGTTGCCAGGTCCGCGGTGAAGCATTCCACGGCGTCTTGATCCGCCTGCACCTCGATGACCACGCCCTCGGGCGAGTTCCTGACCGAGCCCGAGACCTGGTTTTCCGTGGCGATGCGGAAGACAAAGGGGCGGAAACCCACGCCCTGAACCTGTCCCGTGATGATGAACCTGCGCCGGATTTGTCGAGCCATGTCAAGGTTGTAGCGCCGCAGCAAGCCTGTGGCAAGGGGGTGTCAGGCCTTTTTGCCCAAATGGCGCAGCAGGCTCTTGAAGCGGCCCCGTATCAGGCGCAGCAGTTCGAACTTCACCGGGTCCAGTTTCTGGGGGATGACGAATCCCTCGGCCTTGAAATGGGCGGGTTTTTCCAGGGGGTAGATAAGGTCCTCGGGGCGTGCGCCGGGCAGGCCGCGCTTGAGCGCCTCCTCCCACAGGGGGACCATGGCGGGTTTTGCGCCGAGCACAACGTAGGCGGCCGTGTCCAGGGCCACGGGGTTGGCGGATGCCGCCAGCATGCCCAGGGGAAAGGGACGTCCCCGGGCCGGTCCGGTCTCGTGCATGGGCCGGATGGCGTCCATGAGGGTGAGGGTGGGCGGCAGGGCCCCCGGGATGTCCATGATCATTTCCCGGAACAGGGTGCCCTTTTCGCCGAGCTGGTTGTGGGCGAAGGCCTTGCGGAAACCCACCACGCATCCGAACAGGTTTTTGACCGCTCCGGTGAGACGCATCTGGATGTGGGCCTTGAGGCGCGGCACGTTGACGATCAGGTCCGCGTTCAGGGCAGTTGCGGAAAGCCCCACTTCCAGGCCGCAGGGCAGTTTGGTGGGGCGCGGATTGCGCAGCCCCTGGACCTTGAGGCCCAAAGGCGCGATGGCCTCGGCAATGCCTGCGGCGCGGGCCACGTGCGGGGCCGGGCCGAAAGCGGGTGAGTCGGCCACCGTGACCCGCTCGCCGCCGTCCAGCAGGCAGGCGCACACGGCGCGCACCACCAGGGCGTTGGTGCAGGAGACTTTCGCGTTGGTGGCGTTGACCAGGTTGGGCTTGACCAGCACCGAGCGGCCCGGGACGGGCCTGTACCCGGCCTCTTCCAGCAGCACGCCCACGGCCGGCTCCAGCAGGGTGGATTCGTATTCCAGGATGCGGGCTATGGCCACTCGAGTCGTCATGGGCCATACTTACGTTTTTTCAGGCGCTTCCCGCAAGCTCCCCTTGCAAAGAAAGGGCGGGCGTGGGAAGAATTTCCCATGACTCGCCCGCTTATCCTTCTTTCCAACGCCAGTGTGACCCGTTCCAACCGCAAGCTGTTGCGCGGTCTCGACTGGGAACTGGAGCGAGGGGAGCACTGGGCCGTGTGCGGCGTGAACGGGGCGGGCAAGACCACTTTGCTGCGCCTCATGCGTGGCGAGATCGCGCCGGACCAGGACGGCGAGCGCCGCTATGATTTCGGCGAGGGCGCGCAGGAAACCGTCCTCGGCCTGCGCCACCGCATCGGCATCGTTTCCTCGGATCTGCAGGATTTCTATGTGTTGCACGGGGGCAGGGCCACGGGCCGCGAGATCGTGCTGGCCGGTTTTTTTGATTCCACGCAGCTGCACGAGCAGCCCACCGTGGCCCAGGAAGTGACCGCCGACGAGGTGTTCAAGTCCCTGGGCATCCGGGGGCTGGCCGCCATGAGCGCGGAGAGCATGTCCACGGGTCAGTTGCGCCAGGTGCTCATTGCCCGCGCCCTGGCCTGGAAGCCGGACGTGCTGCTGCTGGACGAATGTCTGGACGGCCTGGACGCGGCGGCCCGGGAAAAGATGGCGGCGCTTATCGATAAGGCTGCGGAAATGACCACCCTGGTGGTGGCCGCGCACCATGCCGAGGACCTGCCCGCCTGCATTGGCCGGGCCCTGGTCCTGGAGGATGGAGCCATTGTGGCGCAGGGCGGCCGGGGCAGGGCCCTGGCCCACCTCACGCCGGAGGCAGAGCCCGCTGAATGCCCGTTGCCTCCTTCCGGGCACGGCGAGGACGTGCCGTTCATCTTCCGCATCAGCAACGCGGACGTGGTCATGGACGGGACCCATGTGCTGTACCGGATCAGCTGGGAGATGCTCCCGGGCCAGAACTGGGCCGTGCTCGGGGAAAACGGGGCGGGCAAGACCACGCTGCTGCGTATGCTGCTCAGCGAGGTGGCTCCCTATGCCGAGCAGGGCGGCATCCAGTGGTTCGGTGGGGTCCCCTTTGACACGGTGCGGCCGACCCTGGGGCTGGTTTCGCAGCAGTTGCAGGCCTCCTACGGCAGGGAGCTGGGCTGGGAGGTGACCGTGCTGGAAACCGTGCTTTCCGGGTTCCGGTGCACGGTGGGCCTGCTGGAGGAGCCCGAGGAGCAGGAGGTGGAGCGCGCCCGGCAGGTTATGGCCTTCATGGGCGTTGCCGATCTGGCGGACGAATCCCTGCGCAATCTTTCCTACGGGCAGCAGCGCCGGGTGTTCCTGGCCCGGGCCGTTGCCTTTGGCCCCCGGCTGCTTCTGCTGGACGAACCCCTTTCCGGCCTGGATCCCCGAACCCGCGAGGAGGTGCTGCCGCTCCTGAATCGGCTGGCGGGCCGGGGCACCCCCACGGTGATCGTCACCCACCATCGGGAGCAGGTCTTTGAGGCCATCACCCATGTACTGGAAATGAGCCGGGGGCGGATCATCTTCCAGGGGACCCGCGAACAATGGCGGACACGCCGGTAGTCGCTGATGCGGTTGCCATGTTCCGGGGCGCGGGGTATGTTTGCGGCAGGCCCCACCAACCACAGGAGAAGTACATGCGCACCGAAGGCGAAGTGACCTGGTTCAACGAACGCAAGGGATTCGGGTTCATCAAGGGCGACGACGGCCTGGAGCTTTTCGTGCATTACACGGAGATCACCCGGGACGGGTTCCAGACCCTGGACCCGGGCGAGCGCGTTTCCTACGAGGTGAGCGACGCGGACCGGGGGCCCAAGGCCGTGGAGGTGCGTGTGGTGGGGGAGAAGACCCACGGTTCCTTCATATAGTTCGGCTGCCCCTCCAGATTCGATTGCCTTGTTGCTGCAAAAAAGTCAGATCCTCACGTATTGATTTATACGCTCCGGTCTGTCTTTTTTTTGCGCCGCGCACTCGAATCTGTTTTGACCGCCAAACGGTCAATGCTCAAAAAGTTCATGAGCCGGTTCACCAGAGTTCCTTTTTCCGGTATGCAGACGGAAACAAGGAGTTTTTTCATGGCCGATTTTCTCGTTGTCACGTTGTTCAAGGAGCCCGGATTCACGGCCGTGGTCAGCGCCGTGGCCGGGGCTTTGGCCACCTTTTTCGGCAACTATCTGCTCCAGGCCCGCAAGGCCCGGGACAGCCTGCGCATGGAGCAGTTCAAGCTCGGGCGTTCGGACCGGGTGGCCGCCCTGGGCGATTTCATGGTCCTGATCCGCGCCCTGACCTCCCACCTGGACCCCCGTCAGACCCTCATAGGCATCAACCGGTTCAAGGAGATCATGGCCGAGCATTACGACGGCAGCCTGGAGGTGAAGCTGGGCTTTGTCTGCGCGGAGACCATGCAACGCATTAATCGGCTGGACGATCTCTATGCCGAGGCCCTCTACGGGCTGGTTTCCGAGGATGACTACGAGCGTTTTCGCGAGAAAATGCGCACGGAACTTTCCGAACTGGTGCCGGATCTCCGTAGGTCCATCAAGGAGGAACTTCGCGCCATCAGCTAGCAATTCTCATGTATTGACTTTGAAATTCATTATCAATATATGATTCTTTCCATCATACCCAGAAGCCCGCATGCGGGTGCAATACACGGGCTCGGGCCCGGAGGAGAACAGAATGGAAAGAGTCAACCGTTTCGGCACCACCTCGGACATGGTCATTCAGGAAATCGAGCATGACGGGGTGCTCAAGCTGCTGGCAATCGACGCCAAGGGCCTCTACCTGACCACGCCGGAACGGGTGGGAGCCATCATGGCGGACGTGAACCGCTACGGCGTGGACCGTCGGCAGACCCTGGAGCTGCTGCAAAGCCGGGGTCTTTCCCCTGCGGAGATATTCGAGGCCAACAAGGACAAGATCAAGGTCGTGGGGTTGCAGGAAAGGAAAAAGATCAACCCGCTCAAGGCCTCCAAGCGCGGGCTGTAATCGTCCCATCGGTAAACGGAAAAGCCCGGCATTTGCCGGGCTTTGTCTATTCTTTGTCCCTGGTTGCGTAGGAAATGAGGTTCAGGCTGACGCCCTGCCGGTCCCTGATGACGCAGAAACGTCCTATGCCGGGAATGTCGGTGGGCGGAAGAACCACTTCTCCGCCCAAGTCCTCGACCTTCCCTGCGGAAAGCTCGACATCGTCGACCGTGACGTATGGATCCCAGCAGGGGGCGACATCCTCAGGGACGTTGCCGTCCCTGAGCATCATGCCGCCCACCACGGCAGCCCCCTTGTGGGCCACCAGGTAGGTGTTGCCATAGATGGTTTTCGTCTCCGTGAAGGACCAGCCCAGCAGGGCGCCGTAGAACTGCTTCGCCGATTCCAGGTCGGTGGTTATCAACTCGTTCCAGCTGAACGTGCCATGCTTGTCGGAAGATCCCTGCATTGTTCCGTTTTTCCTGTTGCTTGCTACAGCCCGTGGTCGCGCATGTGCGCGTCGAGCACGTTGTCGGCGGGGAAGGTCTTGGATTTGATTTCGCCATCGCGCAAGGTGTAGCGCGTCACCTTCCATTCCACGTGGTCGATGTAGTCCAGCGCGCCCCAGGCTCCTTCGGGCATGAGCTTGATCATGGCCTCCAGGAAATCATCCACATCCAGGTACTTGCCCTCGTGATCCACGCGCAGCACGTTGTCCTTGTATTCCACCTGCTCAAAGGGAATGGCGTCCCTGATCTGTTCGAAAATCTCGGGCGGCAGTTTGTGGAAGTCGCCGTATACGCGAACGTCGTCTCTCATATCTGAACTCTGTGTTGTTTTTCTATTGCGGGGGATTGGCTCAGATCCCCGGGGGAAACCTGTCCAGCACCAGGCGTCGGCGGTGCTCGAAGTCGGCCCAGAGCCGCTGGTTGTTCCAGTCGATGATGCGTTGCAGGTCCTCGTCCGAATACTTGGTGTCCAGCTTGAGCTTGTTGCCCATGACCTGGCCCATCTGGCGCACGGTCTGGGCCTTGGCCAGGCTGGAATGCTGCACGTGCCGGATGGCCAGGCCGCCGCAGTAGAAGGCGGGCATGCCCTCCAGGCAGGAGCGCAGGTCGCGGTCGATGTCGTCGAACTGCGACGGGTTGAAACGCACGTCGAACGGACCGGTCTTGCGGATGGATTCCAGGCTGACCATATGGCAGCAGCCGCTCACGGACAGACAGGGCCGGGAATAGGAGAACAGGCCCGTGTCCAGGCCGCCCGAGCAGTTGTCGAAGGCCAGCACCCGGTTGGGCAGTTCGTTGTCCGCGGGGGGCAGGGGCAGTTGCGGAAAGACGTTGTAGTCCCCGGACTGCAGGCCGTAGGGCGGCACGGCCGCAGTGATGCGGCAGCCGATGGCCCCGGCATTGGGCTGCGCCCTGGCCGCGCCCAGCAGGCGTGGCAGCCAGTCCTCGGGCAGGATGATGTCGTCGTCCAGGAACGCGGCCCATTTGCAGGCCTGGACCTCGGGCAGGCTGAGCAGCCAGTTGCGCGCGGGCGGAGCGCCCACGTTGACGGGCAGGGTCACGGAGGTGAACCGGTCCGGCCCGAATCGCTCACCGAATCGTTTGAGCACCTCGGGGGTGCTGTCCGTGGAACCGTTGTCCAGGGTGAAAATCTTTGCCTGGCCGATGGCGCTTTGCTCCAGGCTCTCCAGGGTCTGGGCCAGCAGGTCTCCCTTGTTCCAGGAATAGGCCAGCACGGCCACGGCTGCGGTCTCCTCCTCGGTGCCCGTTTCCGGGGGCTGGATCAGGTCGTGGAGTTTGAGGGTCAGGTTCACGTGCCAGGGCATGGCCTGCCAGAGCAGGACAAGGGTTTCCAGGCCCTCGCGCTTCTGCCCGGCCCGGAGCAGCATCTCGCCGCTGAAATACAGCTTCCAGGCCCCCCAGAGCGCGGTGTCGAGCTTCAGGATCTTGAGCAGCGCCTCTTCCGGGCTGTGATAGTGGACCGCCCATTCCGCTTCCAGGCGGGCGCGCAGGGGCAGCAGCTCCTCGGGCCAGGGCACGGCTTCCAGCGCGGCCATGGGCAGGTCCGGGGTTCCCAGGAGCAGCAGTTCGCGCCAGACCCGGGCCAGCCAGCTCAGGCAGGTGGCCGGGTCGCGCAGCTTGACCAGCAGGAAGCGGCGGATGAGCTTGATGTCGCGCTCCTCGGTGAGGGCCTGCCAGGTCAGCTCCATTTCCTGGTCCTGGAGCGGCGTGAGCCGCTTGGCCAGGGCCATTGCCAGGTGGAAGCACTGGGGGGTGAGGTAGGGCCGCTCGCCCTGCCGGGAAAGCTGGCGTTCCAGCAGGTTCACACTGAGCGGGTCGTTGGACCAGGCCCAGTGGGCCAGGGCCTGTCCCGCAGCCGCGCACTGCGGATATTCCGCCGCGAGTATGTCCAGCCCCTGCAACATGCCCATCTGGTGGCTCACGGATTCCGAGCCCAGGGCCCAGGCAGGCAGGTGACGCTTGAGGGGCGGGAACAGGTCGCTCCCGGCAAAGGGCAGGTTGGGAATGCCGGTCATGGGTGCAGCGTCTCCAGGTCGTCGAGTATGATTTTCGCGGCCCGGTCGGGCGCGCCGGGCTCGCCCAGCATGGTGCGCAGCCGTTCGAGCTCTTCCTTGACGCGATTGAAGATTTCCAGGTTTTCCAGCCAGATGTGGGCCGAGCGGGTCAGGGCGTCGGCCGAGGCCATGTCCTGCAGATGTTCGGGAAAGACTTCCTTGCCCAGGATCAGGTTGGGCAGGCTGGCGAAATCCACCTTCACCACCCAGCGGGCGATGCGGTAGCTCAGGCTCGAAAGCTTGTAGGCGATGAGCGCCGGGGTGCCGATGAGCGCGCATTCCAGGGAAACCGTTCCGGACGCGGCCAGCACGAATTTGCAGGAGCGGATGACCGTGTAGCGGTCCTCGGGTTCGGCAAAGGCCACGGGCACGTCCACGGGCCAGATGTCCATGAGCCGTTCCTTGCCCATGCCCGGCGCGCGGATGATGGTGAAATGCAGGTCCTTGTCGCGCTCCAACAGCCTGCGGGCGGTCTCCGCGAACTCGGGGAGCAGGGTGGCCACTTCCTTGCCGCGCGATCCGGGCAGGATACCGATGTGCTTTTCGTCCACGGCCCGCGTGTCCAGTTCGGCAGTGGGCACCTGGTCCACCAGCGGGTTGCCCACGTAGTCCACGTCCATGCCGAAGCGGGCGTAGAATTCCTTTTCAAAGGGCAGGATGCACAGCACCTTGCGTACGTTGTCACGCAGGAAATTTGCCCTGCCAGAACGCCAGGCCCAGATCTGCGGGCTGATGTAGTAGTACACCGGGATGCCCAGCTTCCGGGCGATGCGCACCACGCGGAAGTGGAAGTCCGGGCAGTCCAGCAGGATGATGGCCCGGGGGCGGATACGCTCGAAGTCCTTGCGCAGGGCGCGCAGCAGCTTCAGGATCCGGGGCAGGCCGCCCAGAACCTCGGTGAGCCCCACCAGGGAGATGAGCTGCATGGGGTATTGTATGCCCACCCCGGCGTCTTCCATGGCCGGGCCGCCCATGCCCACCAGCTCCAGGGACGCGTTCTGCCTTTTCAGGGCCTTGACCAGCAGGGCACCGTGCATGTCGCCCGAGGCCTCGCCCGCGCTGATCCAGACCGGACCGGAGTTGTTTTTTGCGTTCATGTTCCGGTGTTTATCCCGAATGCGTCCGTGCCGCAAGGCCGGGGCGGCCTGAACCGGCGAACAATCCTTGCCATTCGCGGCTTATGGCGGTACGAAACACCTTCTTTTGAACACAAACCAGTGAGAAATATACTATGCTGAAAGTTGCTGTTATCGGTCTCGGCTGGATGGGACGCATCCACCTGCGAAATTATACGGAAATGGACGTGGAAGTCGTCGGCGTGGTCGACGTGAACCAGGAAGCCCTGGACCAGGCCGCCGAGCAGTTCGGCGTGCCCACGTTCACGGACCTGGACGAGCTGCTCAAGCACGATCTCGACGCGGCCAGCGTCTGCGTGCCCACCAGCATGCACCACGAAGTGGGCATGAAGATCATCGAAAAGGGAGCATCCCTGATCATCGAGAAGCCCCTGGCCCTTGATGTGAAGCAGGGCCGCGAGCTGGTCGAGGCCGCCAAGGCCAAGGGCGTGTCCCTCATGGTCGGCCATGTGGAGCGCTACAACCCGGCCGTGCAGCGGGTCAAGGAACTGGTGGCCGAGGACCAAGGCATGATTTCCATCACCATCGAGCGCGTGGGCCCGTATCCGCCGCGCATCCAGGACGTGGGCGTGATCAAGGACCTGGGCTCCCATGACCTGGATCTGATCCGCTACATCACCGGTTCCGATTTCAAGAGCGTCTACGCGGTCAAGTCCACCTCCCTGGGCAAGCACGAGGACACCGCCCTGATCACTGCGGAAATGGAAAACGGAGTGCTGGCCAACATTTCCACCAACTGGGTGACCCCGTACAAGTCCCGGAAGATCAGCGTGGCCTGCGAATCCAAGTATATCGCCGCCAACCTGGTGACCCAGGAGGTCAAGGAATACAGCGCGTTCTCCACCTACGACGCCGCCTATTCCGTGCGCGAGTGGCCGCTTATGTTCCGCGAGCCGGTCAAGGCCGAGCTCACGGACTTCCTCTCCGCCCTGCGCGAAGGCAAGCCCATGCCCATTTCCGGCGAGGACGGCCTCAAGGTTCTGGAAACCTTCGAGCGCATTTTCGACTGCGCCTGCTGAAAGCTGTCCCCAAGGGCCTGACTACTTTGTTGTTGCGGAAAATTCAGGTCCTTACGTATTGGAAGAATACGTTCCGGGCTGGATTTTCCTTGCGCCGCGTACTCACACCCTTTTGAACCGCTTTAGAAATAAAGAATAAAACAGCCCCCGTGCGGAACACCGCGCGGGGGCTGTGAATATGGTTTGGTTCACTTGGTGTTTATTCGAGCGATCATGCGTCCGGATTTTCCTGCCGTGCCGAAAACAATATTTTTCATGGGTAGGAGCAAATCTTGAGCTTTGTCTGGTGCAACACCACCAATGGAAGCGAGGCGATCAATACTTCTCCATGTATATTGTCCATCTTGAAGCGCACTGAGCATTCTTTGCCTGACTGCGTCATCCTCCTCTGGAATTCCCAGCTTCTCTTCCGGCTGTTGATGCGGAATGTTTGACTCGGCAAGTTGCTTTTCCAACTGTTCCACTTTTGTTTTGAGTTCTTCAATGTCATCGGTGACAGTCGCAAAATTTTCGTTAAGCCGTTCCGGCAATTCAGCGATATGGAATTGTTTATTTCCCCAGGTAAGAGTGATTCCACGGTGTTTAATTATATTTTTCAACTCATTACGGAAATACCCGACACCGATGATGACAATAGCGGTATACAAAAAGGGACCTTCAAGGATTTTGAGCATCAGTTGGTGAACAAAGGGCTGGTCCATAACGAGCTCCTTATCATGATCTGTTTGTATAATTTGTTAATAGATACCACTTAGGTGTTATTTTTTGATATGATTTATTCTCTGAAAGTGGCTAACTGGGGTGTCGAATAAAAAAGTCCCCGCGCCATTCGGTGCGGGGGCTTTTTTGTCGCATGCTGATCAGGGCTATTGGCCCAAATAACGGTAGAGGAAATAGCCTGCCGCCGCCAGCGCGGCCAGGGCCACGAGCACAAAGGCCTTGGAAAGCCCTGTGGAGCAGTTGCAGGAACACGGTCCGCTTGCCGGCTGCTCTCCCTGTTCGTTCTCTCCGGACGCTTGTCCCGCAGACGAAGACTCGGGCGCGGAGGGAGCAGCGCCGCCGTTATCACGGAAGAGCGCCAGGTCGCCGCCCGCGGTTTCGATGCGGTAGCCGCCCTGCTTGACCGCCTGGCACAGCTCCTGAAGCGTGTCCATGCCCGCGGGAACCCCCGGGGGCAGGTCTTTCTGCAGGTAGTTGGAGATGAGCAGCACATGCCTGGCGGGCAGGCCGTAGCGCTGCGAGAGGTCGTCGAGCACGGCCACGAAGTCCGGCTGCTCCTTGAGCACCTGTTCGACGAGTTCCGTTTCTAAGGTATGGATCTTCTCTGACATGGGAACTTCCTTCTGTATGACGGCAATGGCTAACGTACACACCATGTCGTGCGTTCAACTAAAGGCAGCCTACAGGAAATCCCCCTTGAAGACCAAGGGAATCAAAAGATTATACAACCTCGCCGCAAGGGCGGGCAGGCCGGTTAGCGCGCCAGGGTCAGCAGGGACCGTCCCGTGGCGGTATCCACCACGGTATCGCCCTCGAATCCCAGGACCGTGAAGTCCGGGCAAGCGTGCAGGGCACCGTTTTGCAGGAGCGACTTCCCGTCCGGGCCGATGCCGATGCAGGAAGCGCCCGAGCCCACGGCGGCCTTCATGCCGCTTACCGAGTCCTCGAACGCGGCCGTAAAGTCCCTGGACATGTCGAACCGGGCCATTCCCGTGAGGAAGGGCTCGGGGTGGGGCTTGCCGTTGGTCACGTCTTCCACGCTGACGATGTGCCGGAAGTATTGGTGCAGGTCGTGGCGGGAGAAGTTGCGGTTGATCCGCGCCGGCCAGGCGCTGGTGACCAGGCCCACGTTGACGCCCCGGCTGTGGAGCCCGGCCAGGAAATCCTTGATGCCCGCCATGGGCTGGTAGTCGTACTGGTCCTCGAGCTCGATGATGCGCTCGAACATCTTGGCAGATTCCTCTTCGGGCATGTGGCCGAAAAGGGCCTTCATGGTCAGGCGGCCGGGCTGGCCGTGCACGTGGGCCACCATCTCCTCGTCGGAGATGTGCTGGCCGTATTCGGCGGCGCCGGTGCGCCAGGCGTACTCCACGCCGGGACGGGAGTTCATGACCACGCCGTCCATGTCAAAGAGCACGAGCTTGATGGGGGAGGATATGAGTGTTTTCATTTTTGGTCGGTTAGCACTGTTGGTTGGGGGCTGCGAGAAAAACGGCCTTTTTTCGGCGAATGAAAAAAGGCCGTATGGCTAGTCTTCGTCCATGGCCTCGACAATGGCGTCATGGTAGGCGTTGAACACGTCCTCGCGGTTGAGCAGGCCCAGGAAGCGGTTGGTGTCTTCCTCGCTTACCACGGGGATCTGTCCGTAGTCCGTGTCCACGAAGCGCAGCAGGGCCTGGTACATGTTGTAGTCGGGCCGCACGTAGGTGGGCTTGGTGGTCAGGTCGCGCACCACGACCAGGTCGAAGAGATCCTCCTCGAACATGTACTGGCGCACTCCGTGGATTGAGAGCATGCCGATGTATTGGCCCTGCTCGTCGCGCACCGGGAAATTGAGCTGGTTGGTGTTGACGAAGATGTCCGCGAGGGCCCGCAGGGTGATGTTTTCCTCGAGCACGATGACCCGGCTGGGCGTGTACACGTCCGAGACGTGGAGCTGCTCCAGGATGTTGATGGTCGTGTCTTCCAGGTGGGCCGGGGAATCGAACTTGTTCTCCACCTGGTTTTCGTAGAGCGAGGTGTTGCGCGAGAGCACGATGCAGATGGCCGAGGCCAGCATGAGCGGCGCGAGCAGGCCGTAGCCCTGGGTCAGTTCCGTGACCATGATCAGTGGGCCGATGGGGGCGTTGGCCACGCCCGCGAAGAACGCCGCCATGCCCACCAGGATGTAGGCTCCGGGCTGGGTGACGATGTCCGGGAAGAATTTGTGGCCGATCTTGCCCACCAGGCCGCCGGACAGGCCGCCCACGAACAGGGCGGGGGCGAACATGCCGCCGGACATGCCCGAGCCGATGGTCACCGAGGTGGCCAGGGTCTTGCCCACGATGAGGTAGCACATGGTTATGAGGGGGAGCTGCCCCATGATGGCCAGCTCCAGCCAGCCGTAGCCGCCGGAGAGGATCTTGGGGTAGAGCATGCCCATGAGGCCCATGAGCAGGCCGCCCGCCGCCGTGGACCACATGAGCCCCACCTTTTCCTTGAGCGGGAAAAAGAACTTGTATTTGATGGCGTAGAAGGTCTTGACGTAGAGCCAGCCGGAAACGGCGCAGACCAGGGCCAGGATGGCGTAGAAGATCAGCTCGCGCGGGTCATGGAACTGGAAACGGTCGATGCCGAAGATGGGCTCGGTGCCGTAGACCATGGAAAAGACCGTGTAGGCCACCACCGAGGACATGATCGAGGGCAGCATGGCCTCGGATTCGAAGTCCTCGCGGTAGACGACTTCGATGGCCGTGAGCGCGCCGCCCAGGGGAGCGCGGAACACCGCGCCCAGGCCGCCCGCCGCCCCGGCCAGGAGCAGGATGCGCCGTTCCTTGGCCGAGAAATCGAATTTTTCCGCCAGCCAGGAGCCGATTCCTGCGCCGATCTGGGTAATGGGTCCTTCGCGCCCGGCGCTGCCGCCCGAGGCGATGGTCATGATCGAGGTGAGGCCCTTGATGACGGGCACCAGGGGATTCAGGAATCCGCCCTTGTTGTGAAAGACGTTGATGGTGGCGTCGGTGCCGTCGGTGCCGCCCGAGACCGAGTCCGGGATGAAACGGCTCACCAGCCAGCCCGTGAACAGGCCCGTCAGGGTGGTGGCCACCGGGATGACCCAGGGCCGGAAAACGCCGTGCTCGGCGTGGAACAGGGATTCTCCCGCCGGGTGCGGGGAGATGACGCCCGCCAGCTTGGCCTGGATCAGGTACTTGCCCACCTCGATGGCGCCGAAAAAGACCACGGCGGAGAGGCCGGAGATGGCGCCCACCAAGGCCCCCACCACCAGCCAGCGGAACGAGGCTATGCTGCGGTAGGATTTGACGAAGTCTCGCCAGTACCGGAATATGGGACCGAGTGATTTCATGGTTGTTTTGCCTGCAGGTCGGCCTGCGTGACCTTGATATGGGCTTCGGGGCGGGCCAGGATCTGGCGGCCCAGGGCCACGTCCTTGGCGATGCGCGCCTTGAGTTCTTCAATACCGTTGAATTTCTGCTCGTTCCGGATGCGCTGCACGAAGTGCACCTGGATATTTTTGCCGTACAGGTCGCCGGAAAAATCCAGTATGTGCGCTTCCACGGACAGGGCTTCGTTGCCGAAGGTCGGGTTCTTGCCGATGTTGGCGACGCCCTGGTGGATTTTTCCGTCCACGTCCACCCATATCGCATAGACGCCGGGCAGGGGGAACAGTTCGTCCACCAGCTTGAGGTTGGCCGTGGGGAAGCCCAGGAGCTTGCCCCCGCGCTTCATGCCGTGGACCACCTCGCCGCGCACCTGGTAGAAGCGGCCCAGCAGCGGACGGGCGTCCCAGACGTCCCCGGCCTGGACCAGGTCGCGGATGCGCGTGGAACTGATGATGGCTCCGTCCAGGGAGATGGGGTCCAGCCGCTCCACATTGAAATCGTATTTTTTCCCGATCTCGCTGAGGGTGGCGTAGTCGCCGGTGCGGCCCTTGCCCATGTGGTAGTCGTAGCCGATGGTCAGCTCCCGCATGCCCAAGCCTTCCACCAGGTATTTCCTGACGAATTCCTCCGGGGAAAGGGCAGCCATCTCCCTGTTGAACTCCAGGAGCAGGGCGATCTGGGGGCCGAACTGGGAGACGAGCTCCAGCTTCTGCTGGGTCAGGGTGATGAACGGGGGCGAATTGCGTTGCGTCAGCACCCGCAGGGGGTGCGGGTCAAAGGTGACGATGACGCTGGTCAGCCCCAGGGCCTTGGCCTTGGAGCAGGTCTGCTTGATGAGTATCTGGTGGCCCTTGTGCACGCCATCGAAGTTGCCGATGGTGACGCTGGCCCCGGTCAGGGTTTCTTTTATTTCTTCAGGTGTCCTAACGACGATCATTGTATCTCAGTCCCGGTATATTAAAGACGCGTATAGCTACCGCAATTCGCATCGGTCAGCAAGAGGGCTACTTCTTGGCGTAGCTGTCCATGGTTTCCTTGAGTTTCTCGAGTGCTTCCTTGTCCGCCTCGGTCTTGGCCAGGGCGCTGGCCTTCTGGTAGTGCTGGTTGGCCCTGCCGGGATTCATGTAATAGACCTCGCTGTAGGCCAGGTGCAGGTATCCGTTGAACTGGTCGCCGGATTCGCCCAGGATCTTGCCCAGGTAATAGTGCACTTCCCCGTCCTCGGGCACTTCCTTGAGCACCTTGCGCATGGCGGGGATGGCCCGTTCGTAGTCGCCGTTCTCGGCCTGGAGCAGCGAGAGGTAGAACAGGGCCAGGGCGTCCTTGGGATTCATGATGACCGCTTTCTGCAGCAGCGCGCCCGCGCGCTTGGCGTCACCGGTCTTGTAGAAGAAGCGGCCCGCCTCGCGGAGAACCAGGGGATCCTTGTCGTCCATGGCCAGGGCCTTGGTGAAGTATTCCTTTGCCTCGCCCATGCGTTTGAGCCGTTGCAGGGCAATGCCCCGGCCCATGAAGTCCAGGGCCGTGTACTGGGCGAGCGGGATGCTCAAGTAGTGGCCCAGGGCGCTGTCCGCCTGGGTCAGCTTGGCCATGATGATGGCCTGGACCCGTTTCAGTTCGGTGTTGTCGTCCTTGCGCTCGGTGAATTGGGCGGGAAGGCGGTCGATGCGCGTATTCAGGTAGGTGATGCGTTCGTCGAGGCCCGGGTGGGTGGAGAGGTAGGACGGAATATCGCTCTGGCCCATGAACCACTTGTTCTTCTGCATGATTTCGAACATCTGGGGCATGCCCCTGGGGTTGTATCCCGCCTTGATCAGGGCGTTGAGGCCCACGTGGTCCGCGTCCCGCTCGTCGTCGCGGGAATAGGAGAGCATGGCGGTATGGGCGGCTGCCTGGGATCCCATGGCCAGAGCCATGCCCGCTTTGGCCCCGCTGGAACCGTTGGTGGCCGCGCCCAGAAAGATGCCGGCCACGGTGCCCAGCATGGAGGCCAGGCCGATCTTGCTGGCCTTTTCCATGCGCGCGGCCATGTGCCGCTGGGAAGCGTGCCCCAATTCGTGCGCAATGACTCCGGCCAGCTCGCATTCACTTTCCACCTTGGAGATGAGGCCGGTGAAGACATAGATATACCCGCCCGGGATGGCGAAGGCGTTCATGGCGTCGTGTCGGATGACCGCGCTTTTGACCGGGAAGGGCATGGGGTCCTTGGCGGCCACGATTCTGTCCACGATTCTCTTGATGTATCCGTCGATCATGGGGTCGCCCACAATGGGGAGCTGGGCCCGGATCATGCGGTCGAACTTGCGGCCCATTTCCTTTTCGTCCTTGATGGACAGGCCGTCGAAAAGAGCCTGCGCCGGAACCGGCGGCAGGAGCAGCCCCCAGGCCAGCAGGGCCAGGAGCGGATATAGGAACAGTCTGCTTTTAATCATGGTCCTCACAGTACGTGGTTTGTTCCCGGATTGTAAGCATTTCGTGTCGGCAGGCAAGGGGAGGAAAAAACAGCGGGACACGGCATGGGCCGAGTCCCGCTGGAAGTGTTGCAATGGTCAGGCAACCGGGGCCCTACTTGTTCATCATGTCCAGGAATTCCTTGTTGTTCTTGGTTCCTTTCATCTTGTCGATGAGGAATTCCATGGAGTCGATGGAGTTCATGGGCGAGAGCAGCTTGCGCAGGATCCAGACGCGGTTGAGCACGTCGTCTTCCAGGAGCAGCTCTTCCTTGCGGGTGCCCGAACGGTTGATGTCGATGGCCGGGAAGATCCGTTTTTCGGCCAGGTGGCGGTCCAGGTAGATGTCCAGGTTGCCGGTGCCCTTGAATTCTTCGAAAATGACTTCGTCCATGCGCGAGCCCGTGTCGATGAGCGCGGTGGCGATGATGGTCAGGGAGCCGCCTTCCTCGATGTTGCGGGCGGCGCCGAAGAAGCGCTTGGGACGCTGCAGGGCGTTGGCGTCGATACCGCCGGAGAGCACGCGTCCGGAGGACGGGGTCACGGCGTTGTAGGCGCGGCCCAGGCGGGTGATGGAGTCCAGCAGGACCACCACGTCGCGCTTGCGTTCCACCAGGCGCTTGGCCTTTTCCATGACCATTTCCGCAACCTGCACGTGGCGCTGCGGGGGCTCGTCAAAGGTGGAGCTGATGACCTCGGCCTTGACCGTGCGTTCCATGTCCGTCACTTCTTCGGGGCGCTCGTCGATGAGCAGCACGATGAGGTCAACGTCCGGATGGTTGGCGTTGATGGAATTGGCGATGGACTGGAGCATCATGGTCTTACCGGTGCGCGGGGGCGCCACCAGCAGGCCGCGCTGGCCGAAACCGATGGGGGCCAGCAGGTCGATGACCCGGGATGTGTAATTCTTGTCCCCGTTTTCCATGCGGATCATGTTCTGGGGATACAGGGGGGTCAGGTTGTCGAACAGCACCAGATTCTTGGAGTGCTCGGGTGCCTCCAGGCCGATTTCGCTGACGCGCAGCAGGGCAAAGTAGCGTTCCCCTTCCTTGGGCGGCCGGATCTGGCCGGAGACCACATCACCCTTGCGCAGGCCGAAGCGCCTGATCTGGGAGGGGGAGACGTAGATGTCGTCCGGGCCGGGCATGTAGCTGTAAGTGGGGGAGCGGAGGAAGCCGAATCCGTCGGGCAGGATTTCCAGGACGCCTTCGCCGTAGATCTGGCCGTTCTGGGAAGCGCAGTTCTGGAGCAGGGAGAAGATGAGTTCCTGCTTGCGCATGCTGCTTGGGTTTTCGACCTTGAACTCTACGGCAAGGTCGGTCAATTCCTGCATGCTCTTGCGCTTGAGTTCGGATAGATTCATTTTTTCAATGGGGCTTGCCTTTTTCTTTGCCATACTCGTCGTTTCTTGTTTTTTGGAAATGTTCTCGGGAATGGATCATACGCCACAAAATATATCTAACTGCGGTCAACCGCATGGATAGCCATGTCCCCTCGGCGGGGTTCCGATGTAGGTGTCAAAGTGCAGAAAATCGGAATGCCGGAAAGGAGTTTCCGGTTTGGAAAGTACTACTGCATCCTCTTGGGTTTAGCCATTATACTTTACGGGGAGGGAACGATATATTTAAAGCGGCCGAAGTGCCTGTTTCGGCCACGCAAATTCGGGTTACCCGAAAGTGCCGGTTTTGACAACAGATTTGCTATTGCTCGTCGTCGTTTTCTTCGCCGGGCAGGACATCCTTGAACATCTCGTGGATGTCGTCGCGGATTTCCTCCTGGTCGCGGCCGACCGCATAGGCCAGTTCCATGGTCACCAGGCCCATTGCCTGCTCCAGCAGACGGCGCTCGCCAAAGGAAAGTTCCTTGTCCTTGCCGATGAGAAAGAGTTCCTTGAGCACGTAAGCCACGTCCGAGAGATCGCCGCTCTTGAGTTTCTCCGAATATTCACGGTAGCGCCGGTTCCAGTTCTGGCCGGTGTAGCCGGTGAAGTCGGAACGGTCCTTGAGGGATTCGAAGATGGCCTGACCGGTGCGCAGGCTGGAAACGGAGCGCAGGCCCACGTTCTTGGCGTTGGCTACCGGAACCATGAGCGTGACGTTGTTGCTCAGGATTCGGACGATGTAGAATTCCGCAGTGGCGCCGCCTATTTCCTGCGTTTCGATGCGTTCGACCTTGCCGACGCCTTGCGAGGGGTAAACTACCAGTTCATTGACCTTGAACACGTTTGAAGGGACTCCTTGAGTAAGCTGGTGCGAAAGCGAGAAATTTCATCATACCCGAAAGCCGTTCAAGAGTCCACGCCCGGTTCTTGGGCGTTTTCCTGACGGTCCCGTTCAGGTAGGAAACTGTTGATAAACTGTTGGGCCACGCCGACTCCCCTGCGCAGGAACATGTCCAGGCCCTTGGCTGCGGCCTTGATGATTTCGGGGAGGACTTCTTCTTCATTTCGGGCGAAGGGCTCCAGCACCCAGTCGCTGATGCCCTTGTACTCGTCCTGGGGACGACCGATGCCCAGGCGCAGCCGGAAATAGTCGTTGGCGTTCAGGCACTCGGTGATGGATTCCAGGCCGCGATGCCCGTTGTTGCCGCCGCCCCGCTTGAATTTCATGCGTCCCACGGACAGGTCCAGCTCGTCATGGGCCACGATGACCTGCTGGGGCTTGAGCCCGTGGCGGCCGCAGATCTTGGACACGGCCCCGCCGGAGAGGTTCATGTAGGTCATGGGCTTGCAGAAGAGGCAGGTGGCCCCGCCGAAGGAGGCGCGCCACAGCTCATAGTCGCCGGATTCCTCCATGCGGGCCAGGCGCATGCTCTTGCGGGTCTCGCCCAGCGCGACAATGTGGTCCACCAGCATGAAACCGAAATTGTGACGGGTGTTCGCGTACTGGTCGCCCGGGTTGCCCAGGCCGCAGATGAGGCTCTTGTATTCCATAGGGGAAAGAGTGTCCTAAAACGGAAACGGGTTCAAGGAAAGGAATGCAGAAAGTCCCGGAGCGCCGCAGCGCTCCGGGACGGGAAGTCTCTTGCAGGGATTGGGAAGGGGCTATTCGCCGCCTTCTTCTTCGCCTTCTTCTTCGCCTTCAGCGTCTGCTCCGGCGGCCTTGCCCTTTTCGATGCAGGCCAGGATGGAGAAGTTCTCGTCGTAGTGAATTTCCACGCCTTCGGGAAGTTCGAGGTCTGCAACGGAGATCTTGTCGCCCATGTTGATGGCGGAGAGGTCCAGGGTGATGTGGCCCGGGATGTCCAGCGGCTTGGCCACGACTTCCACTGCATCGCGGTACTGCTGGAGCACGCCGCCGAGCTTGACGCCCGGAGAACGGCCTTCGAGCACGATGGGAACCAGGACCTTGAGCGGCTTTTCCACGTCCACGCCGAAGAAGTCGGCATGGATGGGCAGGGGCTTGATCGGGTCGTACTTGAGGCGCCAGATCATGGCCTTGACGGTTTCAGCCTTGCCGTCGCGGTCGATTTCCAGGTCGATCACCTGGGTGTTGGAAACCTTTTTCCAAGCCTTCTGCAGGGCGAGGGATTCCACCTTGACCGGGATATTGACGCCTTTCTGATCGTAGTAGACGCCGGGAACCATGCCGGTTGCGCGCAGGCGGCGGTTGGGACCTTTACCGGTCTGCTTGCGTTCGGCAACGGAAAGTTTCAAAAGATCAGCCATTTCAATTCTCCTTTATTACGTCCTGGCCGCCCCCCATGGACGGACGAACGCGGTTTTAAAAAACCTTAGATGAAAAGAACGCTCACCGACGATTCGGTGTGTACGTTGTTGATTGCTTTTGCCAGCAGGGAGGCCACGGACAGCTGCTTGATCTTGGAGCACTGCTGCTTGGCCTCATCCAGCTGGATGGTGTCGGTGACGATCACCTGCGAGAATGCGGAATCCTCCAGGCGCTGAATGGCGGGGCCGGACAGCACCGGGTGGGTTGCGCAGGCGATGACGTCGCTGGCGCCGTTGTCCATGATCACGTTGGCGGCGGCGCACATGGTGCCGGCCGTATCGATCATGTCGTCTATGACCACGGCGACCTTGTCCTTGACGTCGCCGATGATGTGCATTGCCTGGGCCTGGTTGGGCGCGTCGCGGCGCTTGTCAACGATGGCCAGGGATGCGCCGAGGCGCTTTGCATAGGCGCGTGCGCGTTCCACGCCGCCTGCGTCCGGGGAGATGATGACCATGTCGTCATCCCTGTGGCGCAGGTCCTCAAGCAGCACCGGGGCCGCGAAGAGGTTGTCCACGGGACAGTTGAAGAATCCCTGGATCTGGCCTGCGTGCAGGTCGATGGTCACCAGGCGCTGCATGCCCGCAACGGACAGGATGTCGGCCACCATCTTGGCGCTGATGGGCGCGCGGGGGACCACTTTGCGGTCCTGGCGGGCATAGCCGTAGTAGGGGACCACCGCCGTGACCCTGGATGCGCTGGCGCGCTTGAGCGCGTCGAGCATCAGGCACAGCTCCATGAGGTGGAAGTTGACCGGCGAGCTGGTGGGCTGAATTACGAAAACATCGTCGCCGCGGACATTTTCACCGATCTCGATACGAATCTCGCCGTCGCTGAATTTTTCACGCAGGACCGGGGAGAGTTTGCAGCCCAGGTGTTCGCAGATGGCTTCGGACAACTGGGTGTTTGCAGAACCGCTGATGATCTTGAGATCGCCGTGCATCCTTTCCTCTCATGGATGGTAGGATTTGGCTGGGGTGGGAGGACTCGAACCCCCGAATGACGGGACCAAAACCCGTTGCCTTACCAACTTGGCTACACCCCAGCACTAGGGAAAATCTATTCTGTTCACATGGACGCGGTGGCCTTCGCCGCGAAGCGAATCCGCAGCGGACCGTGCCTGTTTTTCGTCCCGGAAGAGACCGAACAGACTCGCGCCCGAACCGCTCATGGCCGCCGCAGTGGCGCCCTGGCGGAGCAGTTTCTCCTTTGTTTCCCGGAGAATCGGATATTTCGCGAAAACCGGGAGCTCAAAGGCGTTGAAAATGTCTACCGCCGGAACGGGAAGTGATTCCTTAGTATCGGCTGGCGCGGATGTCAAGGGCGTTGTCCCGCCTGCCCGAACTTTGCCGTTTTTCAAGTAAATCTGGTCCCATGCACCATAGGCCCAGGCCGTATTCACGTGTACATCCGGGCAGACCACTACCAGAAACATGCCCTGGAGGTCCACTTTTGCGGGTGTCAGGCGTTCGCCGATGCCCTGCGCCCAGGCGGGTTTGCCCAGCAGGAAGAAGGGAACGTCCGCTCCGAGCCGGGCGGCCAGGGCATTCAGTTTCTCCTTCGGGAGCGCCCTGTCCCCTGCGTTCTTGTTGAGCCAGGTCAGCAGGGCCGCCGCGTCCGTGCTGCCGCCGCCCAGTCCCGCGCCCATGGGGATGCGCTTGTCCAATACAATATGTAGTGGGGGCGGCGGCCGGTGGCCTCGCCGAAAGCCTCCCAGGCCTTGCGCACCAGGTTGGATTCGGTTTCCAGCTCCGGGAATCCCGGGCATTCCAGGCGGAAGCGGTCGCAATCCGTGGACACGGTCAGGGTGTCGTGGGGATCGGCCACGGGCAGGAACAGGGTCAGCAGCTCGTGATACCCGTTGTCCAGGACGTCCCGGATTTCCAGGTACAGGTTGATCTTGCAGGGAGCGGTGAGTGTTTCGGTGGTCATGGTTCGAAAAAGGGGCCCCGAAAGGGGCCCCCATGATGGTTATTTCTTCAGCGGCAGGGCGATGAAGATGTTCTGCCCCTGGCGCTTGATCAGGAACATGACCGCGCCGCGTTTCCTGCTCTGTTCCACCTGGGTCTTGAGCTGGTCGGTGTCGGTGATGTCCTGCTGGTTTGCCTGGAGGATGACGTCGCCCTGGCGCACGCCTTCCTCGGCGGCCACGGAATCCGGGGCCACATCCACCACGACGAGGCCGGTGACCTTGTCCAGGCCCAGAGCGTCGGCCTCCTGGTCGTTGGCGACCGGGCGCACGGACATGCCGAGCACGGTGGCCGCTTCGGGCTGCTTCTCGGGCTGGCCGTGTTCCACGGCCTTGTCGCCGCGTTCGCCCAGCACCACGGTGCGGTTGAGAGTCTTGCCCCCGCGCCAGAGGGTCAGCTTGACCTTGTCGCCGGGCTTGAGGCCCGCGATGCGCCGCAGCAGTTCGGAGTTGTCGGCGATGTTCTGGCCGTTGACCTTCAGGATCACGTCGCCCTGCTTGACGCCTGCCTTGTCCGCCGGGTCGCCCTCAAAGACCTGGGCAACCAGCGCGCCCCTGGGTTTTTCCAGTCCCAGGGCCTTGGCGTCGGTTTCGCTCAGGCCGCGGATGCTTACGCCGAGCCAGCCGCGCTGGATCTTCTTGCCGGACTTGAGCTGGGCGATGATGGTCTTGGCTCCGTCGCTGGGTATGGCAAAGCCCAGTCCTTCGCCCGCGGGCAGGATGGCGGTGTTGATGCCGATGACCTTGCCATCAAGGTTCAGGAGCGGGCCGCCCGAGTTGCCGGGGTTGATGCTGGCGTCGGTCTGGATGAAGTTGTCGAAGGGCCCTGCGCCGAGGATGCGGCCCTTGGCGCTGATGATGCCCTGGGTCACGGTATGGCTCAGGCCGAAGGGGTTGCCGATGGCCAGGACCCATTCGCCCACCTTGGCGTGTTCGGAATCGCCGAATTCGAGGACGGGCAGTTCCCGGTCGGCCTTGATCTTGAGCAGGGCAAGGTCGGTCTCGGGGTCGCGTCCGATGATCTTGGCCTCGTAAGCCTTCTTTTCGTTGTCGAACAGCCGCACCTTGACCGTGTCCGCCCCCTGGACGACATGGTTGTTGGTCACGATGTAGCCGTCCTTGGAGATGATGAAGCCGGAGCCCAGCGAGCTCTGTTTGCGGGGCTGGTTGGGCTGCTGCTGGAAGAATTTGTCGAACTGGTCGAAGAATTCGCGGAAGGGATGGCCTTCGGGGATCTGGTTCTTGTCTATGAACGGATTGCCCTGGCGGCCGCCTTCGACCTTGGTTTCGGTGCTGATATTTACCACGGCCTTGCCCGCGGTTTCGGCCAGATCCGTGAAGTCCGGCAGGCCGTTGGCGGCCTGCGCCAGGACCGGAACGGCCATGAGGGCAAGAAGTGCGATGGCGAGGGTTAAGCGTTTTCGGATCATGAGACCTCCTGAAGCAAACTATGGAAAGCAGAAATAATCGGACATCTTGCGTCCGAGGTGAAAGTATAGGGCTTTTATTCCGCTTGTAAATAGGGAGGTGTTATTTCTTTGGGAAGGCGGGGCGGAGGGGGCAGGGCCCGCCTGAGCGGGCCCTGGAGAGGTGTTTGGTTAGAAGGGCTGGCCGTTGTTGATGAGCAGGGAGGTGCCGAACGCCTTGTCGCCCTTTTCCCTGAAGTGACGCACCGTGCCGATGAGGGCTTTCCTGTGCGTATTGTCGCTGGAAGTCCACTCCACAATGGCGTGGCCATGAATCATGGTGTTCGAGTTCTTTTTCCAGAACTGATAGACGCGGGTGGAGTTTGCCGGGAGTTCGAATGTTCCCGTGCCGGTCGAGATCGTTTGAAAGTTGCCGCTGACGACTCTGCTGTTGTCGGCGGTGACGTCGTTGCCGTTGTGGTCGTAGACGGTCACCTTGCAGGTGACGGGGCTGCCGGTGATGTTGGTCAGAATCAGGTTGGTGTAGTCCATGTAACCATCTTTGTGTCTTGCAACCATCCCGGGAATCAGGGCTGAGCCCTTGGCGTTGAAGTCGGACTGGGCAAATGCGGGAGCTGCCATGAGCAGGACGCAGGCCAGGGCGATCAATGAAAGTGAGATGCGTTTCATGAATTTTCTCCAGAATGAAAATTGAGAGTTGAATATAAAACAACGACACAAGGCGGTTATTTATACCGCGTTGGGTATAAAATCAATGGGTGGCTGGGAAGGCGGGGCGGAGGGGCAGGGCTGCTCCCCTCCTGGCCGAATTCTATCTACTCGTGTATGCGCACTGCATTGTAACGCAGTCCCCGGTCCCCGTTGCAATGATGTCGGCCACGTTGTTTTTTTTGCCGAATTGCAGTTCCAGCGGCCCCACTTCGACGTCCCTGCCGATGATTTCGCCGGGCTCCGCATCTCGGAACAGGGCCGCGTAGCAGGTGAAGGGCAGCTTGAACTGCGTGGAGGCGTTGGCTGGGATGTCGCGTTTGCAGACCGCCGTTCTGCCGGACATGCCCACGCCTGGGTTGGCGGCTAGGCCGGAGTTGTTGTGGATCACGATGTGGTCGCCCCGATCGGGGCGCAGCGCTCCGATGCGCCGCAGTTGCTGCACGCCGTCCTTGAAAACGATTTCCCATTCCTGGCCCAGTTCGGTTTCCAGCGTCTGGGAGGCCGCGTAGAAGGAGCGGTTGTCTCCTTTGTGAGGGGCGGCGACGGTGACATCGTACGATGTTTGCCACTGCACCCCACCTCTTTCCCCTGGAAGCACGGTGGCTGTCTTCCAGGCAAGAGGGGGCGTGTTGTCGGAGCCCGGGACTTGCCCGTAAATGACCATGGTCCAGGTTCGGTCGGTTTTATTCTTCAGGTTGGTGTAATAGGTCCGCATTGCTCCTCCTTGGCTTGCTGTTGCCATAAGGCAGGAGAAGCGTATTGCTTTTCAATTATAAAAGGACCGTTGGCGAGAAGGCGGCGCCGGAACCGTGTTGGTGGTATGGAAGGGACGGGCGATGACGTTGGCCTGCACCGGTCCCGGCGCCGAATATGCGCCCAGGTTGTGATCCGGGCGAAATGTGTGTGTTGACGCCGGGCCGTGGCGTAGTGAGGAGGGCGGGCCGCCCAGCCCGGCGTCAACGAGCTTTCCGGGGCATCCCTGGGACTGGCTGCATGCATGCACGCATTTCAGTTCGCGGGGCTGCTGTTCTGCGCCGCGTCGAGATCGAGCTGCGGCGCCTGTGTTTTTAGGTGCGTGCGTAGACGCATGCCAGTTCGATGGAGTCGCCGGTCCTGATGGCGGTGACGTTGGCCACGTTGGTGCCCTGGCTGAACTGCAGCTGGATGGGGCCCACTTCGATGTTGCTGCTGATGACTTCGCCGAGTTCCACATCGCGGAACAGCGCGGCATAGTAGGTGGGGGTCACCTTGAACTGCGCCGAGGCGTTGCTCAGGATGTCGCGCTTGTAGGCGGAACCCCTGCCGGACATACCCACGCCGGGGTTGGCGGTCAGGCCGGAATTGTTGTGGATCACGATGTGGTCGCCCAGGTCGGTGCTCAGGGCGCCGATGTGCCGGAGCTGCTGCACGCCGTTTTCGAAGATGATTTCCCATTCCTGGCCCAGTTCGGTTTCCAGCGCCTGGGAGGCGGTGTAGACGCCCAGGGGCTTGAGCTGGCGGTAGTCGGCGATGGCCACGTTGTAGTAGTTCATCCAGGTCACGCCGCTGTAGCCGCTGTGGGGAACGGTGGTCTTTTTCCAGGCAACGGTGTCCAGACCCACGGAGTCCGGGAATTCCTGGTAAACGGCCATGGTCCAGGTGCGATCGGTTTCATTGCTGAAGTTGACGTAATAGTTTTCCATTGTGTTCTCCTTTTGTGGTGGTTTGTTTTTCCTTTTCCTGGGGCCAGTGGTGGTTCTCTACGTCATAGCGCCTCCTGGTTCACGTTTGAGTGGATGATTTTATTTTTGTATCTTCCTGGCGGAACATTGAAGACGCGCCTGAATTTTTTTCTGAAATGGTTTACCTTTGCGATGCCTATCGAATAGGATAGATCTTCTATTGTAATATTCTTTTCCTTGATGATCTTGTTTCTGGCTCGAAACATTTTTCCCAATCCATAAATTCGGAAAGTTTCATGCCAGTGATCTTTTTGAATTCCGTAGAGAGCTGTGATTCATTGATATGAAATTGCTCTGCAATAGAATAACGTGTCATCTGTTGAAGTCTAAAGTCGGTTGAAGTGAGAATGTACAAAGCAATGTTCTCGATCAATGTGGATTTTTTACATACGGTCATAGCTTCTCACAGTGTTGTTGTTTCAAACCTTCATCAGAGCAACAGTCGCTGTAGAATCCAGTGGTAATCGAGGAAGGTTCCCGCAGGTAGCCCCAGAAAGTTCATTGCCTGCATCTGGAGTTGTAACTTTCTGAAATTCAAGAGGATGTTTGTTTGACGATATTTATTGGGTGGATTGATATAGGATCCAGTTTTATAAAATCATCAATATTGAAAAGCGATTGGAATTGTCCCCTGAAAAGGGAGGGTGTTAATTTTCGGGGGTGTTCCGAGGGATATACAAGATGTAATGGACGGGATGTTTTCAGTGTCTCCGAAGAGGCGTTTCAGGCAGGCGCGGGAGAAGTGACTTTTGCCTTGACCTCTCCTGGAAGCCCGTATATCTAGGCTTCTCCATATTCGGCCCCGTAGCTCAGTCGGATAGAGCACAGGATTCCTAATCCTGGTGCCGCAGGTTCGATTCCTGCCGGGGTCACCATATGAAGCCTACCCGCTTGCCCATGCGAGCGGGTTTTTTTATGCAAGGTTCGACAATTCCGCAGGACAGCGGAATTGGACGTTGGCTTTTGCCAACGCCCGGAGGGCGCGCCCCAGGACGGGGCGCATCATTCCTGCCGGGGTCACCATATGAAGCCCACCCGCTTGCCCATGCGAGCGGGTTTTCTTTTGCTCCATGTTCGACAATTTGCCGCACCTGGGGCATGGTGCGGCCGTATGACGAAACCGACCACCGACAATCCGCAGCTCATCGGCGAATACCGCGCTCGCATCAACCGGGTCATGGATCATGTGGAAGCCAATATCGGCGGGGGATTCTCCCTGGAAGGGCTCGCAGGGGTGGCGGGCTTTTCCAAGTTTCATTTCAACCGCATCTTCCATTCCGTCACCGGGGAGAGCCTGTTTTCCTTCATTCAGCGCGTGCGCACCGAAAAGGCCGCGTGCATGCTGCTTAACAACCGGCGGACACCGATCACGGACATCGCCTACGACTGCGGGTTTTCCAGCTCGGCGGCCTTTTCGCGCAGCTTTCGGAACCGTTTCGGCATGTCGGCCACGCAGTGGCGCGCCACGGAGCGGGAATTGACGGACGTGGGAGCGGGCAGGGGCTCCATGGAGAACGCTGGGCGCGAATATTCGGTTGAGCCGGAATCCGTGGAGATCAGGACGTTCGATTCCAAGACGCTTCTCTATGTCCGTCACACCGGCCCCTACAAGGGGGATGCGGACCTGTTCATCCGTCTCTATGACAGGCTGTTCACGTGGGCCGCGCCGCGCGGCCTGGCCGACGTCAGGGCTTCTGAAACCTATGTGCTGTACCACGACAGCATCGAGATCACGTCCGGCGACCGGCTCCGGGTCAGCGTGTGCATCGAGGTTCCGGAAAATACGCGGCCGGGCGGGCCGACCGGCATTCTGTCCTTTGCGGGCGGCAGGTATTTATGCGCGCGTTTCCGGCTGGGCGTCACCGAGTATGCCGAGGCGTGGCGGTGGGTCTTCAACAGGTATTTCCCGTCCAGCGGATATCAGCCGGATGACGGCTACAGCTTCGAGCATTACCCGGTGCACGACTGCACGTCCTGCGAGGGCAGGACCCTTGTGCATATCTGCGTCCCGGTCAGGCCCCTGTAAAAAGCAATACGGGTTAAATCCTCAGCAACCAGCGGAAAGTGTTGGCCGCGCCTTCGGGCTAGAACCTCCTGAACGATTCACAACAGGAGGAAACACATGACCAGTACGAACATTTCCCTCAATCCCATCGGCCGCGTCCTGTCGGACGGCGAGTTCTGGAACATCCACATTGACGAGGCCTACAGGAAGGGGCTGGACAAGATGGATCAGTTCAGCCATTTCCTGGTGCTCTGGTGGGCCAGCGCACACGACAATCCGGACAGCCGCGCCATGCTGCACACGCCGCTGCCCTATGCCCCGGGCCTTGAGGCGGGCGTGTTCGCCTGCCGCTCCGAGTTCCGGCCCAACCCCATAGGCGTGACCGTGTGCCAGTGCCTGGACCTGGATATGGAAAATGGGGTTATCCGGGTGCCGTACATGGACGCCTTTGACGGCACGCCCGTGCTGGACCTGAAACCGTATTTTCCGGTTTCGGAACGGGTGCGCGAGGCCCGGGTGCCGCAGTGGGTGGAAACCTGGCCCCAGTGGTACGAGGAGGCCTACAAGCTGGCCGATATGTTTGCAGAGTGCGGAGAGTAACTTGCTGTAATTATGAATGATTGATTAAAAATGGCCCGCATTGCGCGGGCCGTCGTCGTTCTCACTGTTTCTGGAAATACTCGTCGATGAACTGCTGGTATGCCCCGTCCTGTTTCATCTGGCGCAGGGTTTCATCGAACCTGCAGGCAAGGGCCTTCAGGTTGCGGACCTTGCTGAAGGCCAGGTAGCTGGGCACATCCTCGATGCTGGGTTCCAGTTCGCGGACCTGGGTTTGCTTTTCCATGATCCGCAATATGTCCCATGCGCCGTAACGGTTGCTGACCAGGATGTCGAAGCGCCCGGCCAGGAGCTTGGACATGTTCTGCTGCCCGGTGGTCGATTGATCCATGTTTTTCAGGGTGCCGTCCGAGGTGGCCTTGTCAAAGTCCTCCCCATAGCTGACCCCGCGCACCATGCCGAAACGATACCGGGCCAGGTCGGCCAGGTTGCCGTTGAATTCGATGGGGCTGTTCGCGCGCACGAACAGCGAGGTGGTCTGGGGCATGAGCACCTCCTCGCAGTAGTCCAGGAATTCGAGACGCTCCCTGGTCCGGAAGGCGGTGAAAATGCCGTCCGCCTCGCCCTCGCGCACCCGTTCCAGGGCGCGCGGCCAGGGCAGCAGGGTGATCTTCACGGTGTGCCCCATGCGCCGGAAGGCCTCGCGCACGATCTCCACGGCAATGCCCCGCACCTCGAGGCCATGCTGGAATTCGTAGGGCGGATATTCCAGGGTGGTCAGCTGGTACTCCTCGGCCCGGACCGGGAGAGCGGTCAGAAGCAGGCACAGACACAGGGCGGCCGGAATTGCTTTTAGCGACATGGGCGTTCTCCGCATGGAATTTCAGTGGTTTCCCTTTCCCTGAATAGGGCATTGGATGCAAAGAAGCGATGATATTTCCACTTTGGAAGTTTTTGTGGAAGCAGTGGAGAAATTTTAATTAATTATTTTTTAATATTTTACAATTTCGCAGAATTATTGAAGGTCAAACGTCCGTTTGGCCGCACTTAATACCGTTTTGGAATGGACAATGACCAAAATGTAATATAGTGAACACATTATTCCGTTTTGTTGAAACTGTTGTTGCAAGTTTTTACGAATCAACAGGGCGGGTGAGGGTCCGCCCCGAAAAGAGAGAGGAAATACACATGCAAAACCGTGAAACCTGGGGGTCGCGGGCTGGATTTATCCTGGCCGCGGTCGGTTCCGCCATTGGTTTGGGGAACATCTGGCGTTTTCCGTACATGGCCTATGAAAACGGCGGGGGCGCGTTCCTGCTGCCTTACTTCATCGCCATGCTCGCCGCCGGTATCCCGTTCATGATCCTTGAGTTCGGCCTCGGCCACAAATTCAAGGGTTCCGCGCCCAAGATTTTTTCCACCATTTCCAGCAAGATGGAGTGGCTTGGCTGGTTCCAGGTCATTGTCTGTTTCATCATCGCCACCTATTACGTGGCGGTCATCGGCTGGTCCATGCAATACTTCCTGCTGTCCTTCACCCAGGGCTGGGGGGCAACGCCTTCGGACTTCTTCTTCAAGGATTTCCTGGGCCTGAGCAGCGGTCCCATGAACCTGGGCGAACTGCAGATGCCCATCTTCCTCGCCGTGGTCGTGGCCTGGGGCGTCGCCTACTTCGCCATCTTCACCGGCATCCGCGGCGGCATCGAACGTCTGAACAAGATCTTCATGCCCCTGCTGTTCCTCATGGTGTTGGTGTTCATCGGCTTCGGCATGACCCTGGAAGGCGCTTCCGAAGGTCTGCAGTGGCTGTTCAAACCCGACTTCGCCGCACTGGCCCAGCCCAAAGTCTGGACCGCCGCCGCCGGGCAGATCTTCTTCAGCCTGTCCATCGGTTTCGCCATCATGCTGGCCTATTCCAGCTACCTGCCGAAAGATTCCGACATCAGCAACAACGCCACCATGACCGTGTTCATTAACTGTGGCTTCTCCATGCTGGCCGGTGTCATGATCTTCTCCGTGCTCGGCTACATGGCCGCCCAGAAGGGCGTTCCCGTGAGCGAAGTTGTCAGCTCCGGCGTGGGTCTGGCCTTCATCACCCTGCCCACGGCCATCAACATGATGCCCATGCCGGTTCTGTTCGGCGTCCTGTTCTTCCTGGCCCTGACCATCGCGGGCCTGTCCTCCATGATTTCCATCGTGGAAGCCATTGTTTCCGCTGTCATGGACAAGCTGAACATGCCCCGCAAGCAGGCCTCCACCCTGATCTGTGGTCTGGGCTTCATCATCAGTGTTGTCTACACCACGGGCGGCGGCCTCTACCTGCTCGACATCGTGGACCACTTCATCAACAACTACGGCATCCTGGTGGGCGGTCTCATCGAGATTTGCTTCGTGGCCTGGTTCTGCAAGCTGGACATGATCCAGAAGCACATCAACGCCACTTCCGAGTTCGCTGTCGGCAATTTGTGGAAGCTTTGCATCATGGCTGTGGCGCCTTTCGGCCTGGCCGTGAACCTGGTCATCGCCCTGTATGAAGACCTCACGGTCCATTACTCCGGCTACGACTTCAGCGCCCTGCTCATGTTTGGCTGGCTGATGCTGGCGGCAGCGCTGGTGCTGGCCCTGGCCATGACCTGCAAGCAGTGCGCATTCAAAGAGTGCGTTTCCGCGAACAACGACTTCAGGAGGAAGTAACATGACCACCGGTGCAATCATCATGATGCTTTTCGGACTGGGCCTGACCTGGGGCGGAGCCGCCCTGTGCATTCGCCTGGCCATGGGCAATCGCGACGTTTAGTTGCGGCATAACGGAAATACGGGCCGGGCGCTTCAGGGCGTCCGGCCTTTTTCGCCCTGGCGTGCCCGTGAAAAGGGAAGAACTTGACGCGGGACGGGGCATAGCGTAGGGCTTCAACTCCGGCCTGCATCCAGGGCCGGAAGAGAAAGCAAAACATCCGGAGCCCTCAGAGGCCGGTTGTCATAGATTTACATACAAGGAGTTCATATGGCCAAAGAAGAAGGAATTCAGGTTCAGGGCACGGTGGAAGAAGCACTTCCCAATGCCATGTTCCGTGTCCAGCTCGAAAACGGGCACGAAGTGCTCGCACATATTTCCGGAAAAATGCGCAAGTTCCGCATCCGTGTCATGCCCGGCGACACCGTCACCGTGGAATTGTCCCCGTATGACCTGACCCGCGGCCGCATTACCTTCCGTCCTCGCTAACGGTTTTTCGCTAGCGAAGAAAAGGCCTGGATTTCCCATTGGGAAACCAGGCCTTTTTTGTTGGCTGTTGAAAAGCGGCTGTCTGCGGTCTCGCTGCGGGAAAAGCAGGTCCTCACGTATTGGGAATACGCTGCGGGCTGCTTTTCCCTGGCTCCTGGCATCCAATCACTTTTGAACAGCCAAAGTGCTGGCGCATATTGATAGTAACTAAAGAGAAAACGTGTCGGGAATATCCTTCAGCAGGGCTTCCAGGTTCTGGAAGAACCTGCCCACGTGCAGGCCGTCCACCAGGGCGTGGTGGGCCATGACGTGCACGGGCTGCATGGTGCGGCCCTCGCGGGTGGCGAACCGGCTCCAGCCCACGCGGGGCACGCAGTCGTCCGGACCCAGCACCGGGAACTGGATGGAGCTGGCCGTCATCCAGGGCAGGCAGGTCATATAGGTCAGGTTGTCGTGTTCCCCGTCCTTGTTCACCAGATCGGGCTGGCTGGAGGCCTGCTCGATGGCTGCGGTCGCGCTGGCCTCGAAGATCTTCCAGTTCTCGGAATATTCGATGTAGCAGAAGTTGAAGCGTTCCCCCTCGATGGGCACGGTGACGCCCGGATGGGTCACGGCGTGCTCCACCACGGAGTCGCCGTGAAAGCGCATGCGCAGTTCGGGCACGGCATTGACCGCCCGCATGAGGCAGAACATGGTGGCCGAGAAGACCGAGGTCCCCTGCGCCTTGATGCAGTCCAGCATGTCGGTGATGTCCACCTCGGCGGTCACCGTGAAGTGGGGGACGCCGTGGTTCCGGAACAGGTGAAAGTGGCTTTTGCGCGGCCACGAGTCCAGGTCGATGGTTTTCATTGCGGCTCCGTTGGTTTGGGGAGTCCTTTTATATAAGAAAAGGGGTGGCGGGACCACCCCTTTCGGCCTCGGATAACGCATCGATTGCCGTGTTGTCGCGGAGGGATACTACGCGTCGGGCACGCGTCTTCTCCTCGGCTTCTGATGCTATTCCGTCTTTTTGGCCGGTTTGTGGTCGAAGACCACCTTGACCACGCCGTGGTCCGAGGGGAGCATGTTCGGCACGTCCTCGGGATCGTGCCCGTGCGGGGCAAAGAGGTGGTCGTTGAAGACCAGCATCTCGTGGAAGGACCAGCGCCGCTTGTCCGAGTGGTCGTAGAACTGCTCGGAAAACAGGATGTGGTCCAAGGATTCCATCTGGTTCTTGAAGATGTGGGTGAAGTAGACGTCGCGCAGGCTGCGGTACTGCTGCATCATTGCTGCGGAATACAGGCCCGTGTCCGACTTCCTGCCCGCGGTGCTGGCCTCGAAGAGCCGGTAGGGAGGCTGCTCGGTGAGCAGGGTGGTGGTCGTGCTCAGGGTGGAGTCGTTCAGGTCGCCCATGACCACCACGGCCTGGTCCGTGTCCTTGAGCATCTTGTTCAGGTGGATGCGCAGGGCCGCCGCCTCGGAGGCGCGGCGGATGGTGGACAGGGCCGAGCCCAGGGCCTCGGTGTGCGGCTTGATCTCCGGGTGCTTGCGCGCCTCGCGGTAAAGGTCCGTGGGCCGCTTGGACTTGAGGTGGGCCACCACGACCTTGATCTGGGGGGCCTTTTTCGGGCTCAGGGCCTTGATGGTCGCGCAGAGCGGAGGCCGGGAATACTTCCGGATGTCCACGGATATCTCTTCCTCGGGCTCGTCGTCGTTGCTGCCCCGGTATTTCTTGAGCAGCAGTTCCTCGGGCAGTTCCAGCCATTCCGGGGTGTCCTTCAACATGCCCTTGCGCGCGGCAAGCCCCACCTGCACCTTGCCCGCCGGAGCCTTGCGGGCGACGATGTCGTAGTCCCGGAGCATGCCCGCCGCGTCAAAGGCCTCCTCCAGGGCCTGCGGGGACCAGAGCTCCTGGAAGCCGATAACGTCGACCTTGAGTTCCTTGAGGATGTGGGCGGTCCAGCGGATCTTGGCGTCGTATTCATCCCGGGTGTAGGGCCGGGAGGTGGTGTAGTAGACTTCTCCGGGCAACTGGAGGTTGCGCAGGTTGAAGGTGGCGAAGCTCAGTTTGGCCATGGCGTGCTCCTTGTGTTGGAAAAGGGATTTTGTACGCCTGTAGCATATATGTGTATCTATTTGAATAGATCCTGGACGATTTGCCGAGTTTGTCACCATGAAAAAAGCCCTGAAACTCGATGAAGAGCTTCAGGGCGATCTTGATTGTTAGCCGTTTCGTCGGCGGCGATTACGTCCAATCCAAAATCACTTTCCCGGACTTGCCCGACCGCATGACCTCGAAGGCCTCTTCATAGTCATCGATCTTGTAGTGGTGGGTAATGGCCGGGGTGATGTCCAGGCCGCTCTGGAGCATGCAGGCCATCTTGTACCAGGTCTCGAACATCTCGCGGCCGTAGATGCCCTTGATGAACAATCCCTTGAAGACCACCTTGTTCCAGTCGATGGCCGTTTCGCCCGGCAGGATGCCCAGCAGGGCGATCTTGCCGCCGTAGTTCATCTGGTCCAGCATGTCGCGGAAGGCCACCGGGCTGCCGGACATTTCCAGGCCCACATCGAATCCTTCCACCATGCCGAGTTCGGCCATGACGTCTTCCAGCTTTTCCTTGGTCACGTTCACCGCGCGGCTGGCGCCGAGCTGCTTGGCCAGGCCCAGGCGGTAGTCGTTGATGTCCGTGATGACGATGTGGCGCGCGCCCGCGTGGCGGCAGATGGCGGCGGCCATGGCCCCGATGGGGCCCGCCCCGGTGATGAGCACGTCCTCACCCACCAGGTCGAAGGACAGGGCCGTGTGCGCGGCGTTGCCCAGGGGGTCCAGCACCGAGGCCACATCGTCCGAAATGTTGTCCGGGATCTTGAAGACGTTCACGGCCGGGACGCAGAGATATTCGGCGAAGCAGCCGGGCCGGTTCACGCCCACGCCCACGGTGTTGCGGCACAGGTGGCGCTTGCCCGCGCGACAGTTGCGGCAGTGCCCGCAGGTGATGTGGCCTTCGGCGGAAACTCGGTCCCCGGGCTTGATGCCCCGGACCTCGCCGCCGATCTCCACCACCTCGCCCACGAACTCGTGGCCCACGACCATGGGCACCGGGATGGTCTGCTGGGCCCATTGGTCCCAATTGAAAATGTGGATATCCGTACCGCAGATGGCGGTCTTGGTGATACGGATCAGCGCGTCGTTGTGGCCGCAGGTGGGGAAGGGGACCTCCTCCATCCAGATGCCCTGCTCGGCCTTGCTTTTGACCAGCGCTTTCATGCTGTTCAACGGTTTCATGTGCACTCCTCTCTCTTGGAATTGTCCTTAATGCGTTGCGTGCAAAATTAGTGCGCCAATTTTGCTCAAAAAGCAAGTTTTATGTCTCAAATTTCATGAACAAGACAATAGCTAGGATTCAAATTGCGATATGCGTAAAATTAAAAGGTTTATTTTGCGCAAAGTGATCACTGTTCACTTTTCCATGCTTTTGATAGCATGCCTTGCGGCAAATGCCATGTATATCCTTGATCTTCGCGTGGAGGAGTTTTGGGCGGCGAACAGAAGGTGAAGATTCCCTGGCAGGTCATGCGCGACCTGGACATCACCCAGCAGGATCTGGGCCTGCCTGCGGTGCTGCCCTCGCCCTCGCCCTGGATGGGCCATGTCTTCCTTGCCCGCTGGATCATGCGGGTGTTTCGGCCGCGCGTTTTCGTGGAGCTGGGCACGCACCAGGGTTTTTCCTACTTCACCTGCTGCGAGGCCGTGCGCGAAAATTCGCTGCCCACCCGCTGCCACGCCATCGACCACTGGGAGGGCGATTCCCATTCCGGCAAATACGGTTCAGACATCTTCGAGTCCGTGTCCTCGTTTAACCGCCGCTATGAATCCTTTTCCACCCTGCACCGCATGTCCTTTGACGACGCGCTTAAGCATTTCGAGGACAGGAGCGTGGATCTGCTGCACATCGACGGGTTGCATACATACGATGCGGTGCGGCATGATTTCAAGACCTGGCTGCCCAAGCTCTCTGACCGGGCCGTGGTGCTCTTTCACGACACCATCGAGTCTGGCGGCGATTTCGGGGTTTGGAAGTTCTGGGAGGAGATACGCACCGGCTATCCGCACATGAATTTCCATCAGTCCCACGGGCTGGGCGTGCTCGGGGTGGGGGTGGGCTTTCCCGAATCCGTCAATCACCTTTTTCGCGCCTCGGAAGAACCCGAGTCCTGCAACAACATGCGCCTGTATTTCATCGACTTGAGCCGCCGTTTCATGGAAGCGGCCTATGGAACCAATCTTTCAGCCTGATCCTTCGAGTAACCCATGACACAGCAAATCACCGTCGAAGCCTTTTCCCGCAGTTGGCCCGTGGCCGGAAAATTCACCATTTCGCGCGGGTCGCGCACCGAGGCCGTGGTGGTCGAAGTGCATGTTTCGCACGGCGGTTTTACCGGCCGGGGCGAATGCGTTCCCTATGCCCGCTACAACGAGACCGTGGACGAAGTCATAGCCGATATCCTCACGGCCGGGAAGGAGCTGGAAGCCCCCGACCGCGAGGCCCTGCAGAAGCTGCTGCCTGCCGGGGCCGCGCGCAACGGCCTGGATTGCGCCCTGTGGGATCTGGAGGCCAAGATGCGGGGCACGTCCGCCGCATCGCTTCTGGCCATTTCCGGGCTGGGGCCGGTGCCCACGGCTTATACCCTGAGCCTGGATACGCCCGAGGCCATGAAGGACAAGGCCGCCCTGAACGCGGACCGGCCCGTGCTCAAGGTCAAGCTGGGCGGCGAGGGCGATCTGGAGCGGCTCCGGGCCGTGCATGAAGGCGCGCCCCGGGCCCGGCTGATCATCGACGCCAACGAGGCCTGGAGCGTGCAGGAATATCGCGATATGGTGCCCCGGCTTTCCGACCTGGGCGTGGCGCTCATCGAGCAGCCGTTCCCGGCGGGCGACGATTCGGTGCTGGCCGACCTGGCGCGGCCCATCACGGTCTGCGCGGACGAGTCCTGCCACGACCGGACCGATCTGCCCCGGCTCAAGGGACTTTACGACGCCATCAACATCAAGCTGGACAAGGCCGGCGGGCTTACCGAAGGCGCGGCCCTGCTGCACGAGGCCAAGGCCATGGGATTCCAGGTCATGACCGGCTGCATGCTCAGCACGTCCCTGTCCATGGCCCCGGCCATGCTCCTGGCCCAGCAGGCCGATTTCGTGGACCTGGACGGTCCGCTGCTTCTGGCCGACGATCACAGGCCCGGCATAGAGTACGAGGGAAGTCTCGCGTATCCTCCCGTAGCAGCATTATGGGGGTAGGCAGCCGATAAGAGCGGGGCGCTGCCCCTGCACCTCGCCAAAGGGCTAATCCCTTTGGAATCCGGATAATAAACACGGCCATCCTCTCTCGTTGCGAGTGGATGGCCGTGTTTATTTGATAGGGGATGCAAGGGGAATTATTCCCCTTGCCCGCCGGAGGCATGAAAAAAGCCCCTCTGTCAACAGAGGGGCTTGGCCTTTTGGGCAGTAACGAAGTAATCGCGCTCTTCTTGGCAGCCTTACATGTTGCAGGCGTCCAGTTCGTCCGAGTAGAGGAAGCAACGGACCTTGTGGCCGTTGCCCAGGTCGGTGAGCGCCGGGGTGCACTGCGAGCACTTGTCCATGGCTTTGGAGCAGCGCGGATGGAAGTGGCAGCCCTGGGGCGGGTTGAGCGGGCTCGGCAGTTCGCCGGAGAGCGCGGCCCGGTCCTTCTTGGCGTTCACGTCCGGGGTGGGCGCGGCGTTGAGCAGCACCTGCGTGTAGGGATGGCTCGGGTTGTCATAGAGCTCGTGCTTTTCGGCCAGCTCCACGATGCGGCCCAGGTACATGACGGCCACGCGGTCCGAGATGTGCTTGACCACGGACAGGTCGTGGGAAACGAACAGGTAGGTCAGGTCGAACTCGTCCTGCAGGTCCATGAGCAGGTTGATGACCTGCGCCTGGATGGAAACGTCCAGGGCCGAGACAGGCTCGTCGCAGATGATCAGCTCCGGGTTCAGGGCCAGGGCGCGGGCCACCCCTATGCGCTGGCGCTGGCCGCCCGAGAACTCGTGCGGGTAGCGCATGGCCTGTTCCGGCCGCAGGCCGACCTTGTCCATGAGATAGCCCACCTTTTCCCGGCGTTGGTCCTTTTCGCCGATGTTGTGGATGGTCAGCCCCTCGCCGATGATCTGGCCCACGGTCATGCGCGGGTTGAGCGAGGAGTAGGGGTCCTGGAAGATGATCTGCATCTTGGCCCGCATGGGGATCATTTCCTTGCGGGTCAGGGAGAGCACATCCGTGTTCCCGTAGATTACCGAGCCCTCCTCGGGGCGGTCCAGGCGCAGGATGCAGCGGCCCAGGGTGGACTTGCCGCAGCCGGATTCGCCCACCAGCCCGAGGGTTTCGCCTTTGTATATGTTCAGGTCCACTCCATCCACGGCCTTGACCACACCGGCCGCGCGGCCCATGTCGCCCTTGACCGTGAAGTGTTTGCGCACGCCGCGCAGCTGGACCAGGATTTCCTTGGTATCACTCATGTCTAGTCCTCATACAGCCAGCAGCGCACCGGGTGCTTGCCGTCGGCGATCTTCAGTTCAGGCTCTTCCCGGGCGCAGCGTTCCGTGGCGTGGCGGCAGCGGTCGTGGAACCGGCAGCCCTGGGGCAGGTGCAGCAGGGAGGGAACCATGCCCGGAATGGTTTCCAGGCGTTCCTTTTCCTCGTGCCTGCCCAGGCCCGGGATGGAGCGCATCAGGCCGCGGGTGTACGGGTGCATGGGGTTGGTGAACAGCTCGCGCACGTCGGCCTGCTCCACCACGCGGCCCGCATACATGACCAGCACTTTTTGCGCGGTCTCTGCAATGACGCCCAGGTCGTGGGTGATGAGCTGGATGGCCGTGCCGGTCTCCTCGCGCAGCTTGTCCATGAGGTCCAGGATCTGGGCCTGGATGGTCACGTCCAGCGCGGTGGTGGGTTCGTCGGCAATGAGCAGCTTGGGCCTGCAGGCCAGGGCCATGGCGATCATGACGCGCTGGCGCATGCCGCCGCTCATCTGGTGCGGGTAGTCGTAGATGCGCGACCGGGGCGAGGGAATCCCCACCTGGTCGAGCAGTTCCACGCCGCGTTCCAGGGCCGCCTTGCGGCTCAGTCCCTCGTGGAGCATGAGCGCCTCGGCGATCTGGTCGCCCACCCGGAAGACCGGGTTCAGCGAGGTCATGGGCTCCTGGAAGATCATGGAGATCTTGTTGCCCCGGACCTTGCGCATTTCCCTTTCGCTGAGGTCCAGCAGGTTCACGCCGTCGAACTCGATTTTGCCCTCGACGATCTTTCCCGGAGGCTCCGGGATGAGGCGCATGACGGACAGGGCCGTGACCGACTTGCCGCAGCCGGATTCGCCGACAACGCCGAGGGTCTCGCCCGAATTGATCTGGTAGCTGACATCGCAGACCGCCTTGGCAACGCCGCGGTCCGTATAGAAGTAGGTGGACAGATTGTCCACGTTCAGTAACGGTTTGGTCATTTCTCGCTCCCCCTAATCCCTGAGCCTCGGGTCCAGCGCGTCACGCAGGCCGTCGCCGAGCAGGTTGAATCCAAGCACTGCCAACAGGATCATGATGCCGGGGAAGGTGACCACCCACCAGGCGCGCAGGATGAGTGCGCGGCCGCTGGCCAGCATGGCGCCCCATTCCGGGGTCGGCGGCTGTGCGCCCAGGCCCAGGAAGCTCAGGGCCGCCGCCTCCAGGATGGCGGAGGCGAAACCCAGCGTGGTCTGGACGATGAGCGGCGCCAGACAGTTGGGCAGGATATGGATGAAGATCAGGCGGAAGTCCGAGGCCCCGAGGGAGCGCGCGGCCTGCACGTAGTCCTTGGAGTATTCCTCCAGTACGGACCCGCGCACGATGCGCGCGTAGCGGGGTATGGAGACCACGCCGATGGCGATCATGGCGTTTTCCAGGCTGGGCCCGAGAAAGGCCACGATGACGATGGCCAGCAGGATGCTCGGGATGGCCAGCAGGATGTCCATGACGCGCATGATGACGATATCGGTCCAGCCCCTGTAGAAGCCCGCAACGGCCCCGGCGATGGTGCCGAAGAACAGGGAGATGGACACGGACACGGTGCCCACGATCATGGAGATGCGCGCGCCGTAGATGATGCGCGAGAGCAGGTCGCGGCCGAAGTCGTCGGTGCCCAGGAAAAAGCCCTCGGCGGCCTTGGGTTCCCAGAAGGGCGGCTTCAGCTTGGTGTACAGGGACTGCTCGAACGGGTCCTTGGGCGCGAGCCACTGGCCGAACAGGGCCAGGATGACGAACACGCCGACAATGACGAGCCCCACCACCGCGGTGCGGTTCTTGTGCAGGCGCATGAGCGCTTCCACAATGGGCGAGTGGGACGAGTAGGTTGCTTTTTTCGCTGCGATTTCGGACATGGCTACACCTTGATCCTCGGGTTGATCCATGCGTACGTGATATCCACGAGCAGGTTGATGAGCACGAAGATGAAGGCGATGATCATGGTGCCGCCCTGTACCGCGTTGAAGTCACGGGCATAGACCGAATGCAGCAGCCAGGAACCGATGCCCGGCCAGGCGAAGATGGTCTCCGTGAGGATGGCCCCGCCCAGTAGGATGGAGAACTGGAGCCCGATGATGGTCACCACCGGGATGAGCGCGTTCCGCAGGGCGTGCTTGTAGTGCACGATGCGCGGGGAAAGCCCCTTGGCCTTGGCCGTGCGGATGTAGTCCTGCCGCAGGACCTCGAGCATGGAGGAACGGGTCATGCGGGCGATGATGGCCATGGGAATGGTGCTCAGGGTGAAGGCGGGCATGATGAGGTGATGCAGTGCGTCCTTGAACGCGGCCCAGTTGCCCTGGAGGATGGAGTCCACCAGATAGAGGTGGGTGATGGGCTCGAGCACGATGTCGTAGCTCAACCGCCCGGAAAGGGGCAGCCACCCGAGTTTCACCGAGAAAATGATCATGAGCACCAACCCCAACCAGAAGATTGGCATTGATACCCCTATGAGCGAGAGCACCATCGATCCGTAGTCGAAGAGCGAGTATTGTCGCGTGGCCGACACGATCCCCGCCAGCATGCCGAAGACGATGGCGAAGACGATGGCCACCATGGACAGCTCAATGGTGGCCGGGAAATGTTCCTTGATTTCGGTGGTGATTTTTTCGTTGGTGCGCAGGGCGCGGCCCAGGTCGCCCTGCACCAGGCGGCTGATGAACCGGCCGTACTGCACGTGCAGGGGCTGGTCCAGGCCCAGCTGGTGCCTGAGTTCCTTGAGTGAGTTCTCGTTGGCGCGCTCCCCGAGCATCATCTCGGCCGGGTCGCCCGGCACGAGGTGAATCATCAGGAAGATGAGCACGGACAGCCCGAGAAGAGTCGGGATGACCTGCGCCAATTTCTTGAGGATGTAATACAGCAAAATGGTCTCTACTTTATTGAAGCGGCAGGGGCGGTCGGAACCACCCCTGCCGGATATTGCATTTGTTCAATCAAGCCGGAGGCTTGCTACTTCAGCCAGACCTTGTGGAAGTACACGCTGGTGGTCGGGTGCAGCTTGAAGTCCTGCACGCGCTTGCTCTGCGGCTGGGCCACGATGGAGTGGGCCATGTTGATCATGGCGACTTCGTCGTGGATGATCTGCTGGGCGCGGCGGTAGATCTCGGTGCGCTTGGCCTTGTCGGTCACTTCGCGGCCCTGGACCATCAGGTTGTGGTATTCCTCGTTCTTGAACTGGGTGCGGACGTTGGGGTCGGCCAGGCCGTCCAGCAGCACTGCCAGGAAGTTGTCCGGGTCGCCGTTGTCGCCGGTCCAGCCGAGCTGGAACAGGTCCATGCTGGGATCCTGGGTGCGCTGCTTCTTGAGGTAGGTGCCCCATTCCATGGTCACGAGTTCCACTTCGATGCCGAGCTTCTTGAGGTCGGCCTGGAGGGCTTCACCCACTTTCATGCCGGAGGGGTTGTAGGGGCGAGGCACGGGCATGCACCACAGGGTGATCTTGTCCTGGCCGGCTTCCTTCAGCTTGTCGAAGAAGCCTGCTTCCTGGAGCAGGGCCTTGCCCTTTTCGATGTTGTACTCGTAGTCGACGATGTCGTTGTTGTAGCTCCACAGGTTCGGCGGAATGGTGTTCTTGGCCGGGATGCCCATGCCGTAGTAGATGTTGTCCACGATGGCGGGCTTGTTCACGGCGTGGGCGATTGCCTGGCGCACGCGGGCGTCCTGCCACAGGGGCTTGGTGTGGTTGAAGCCCATGTAGCCGATGTTCATGCCCGGCTGGGTGATGACGGCCAGGTTCGGGTCGGCTTCGGCCAGTTCAACATCTTCGGGATTGGGGTACTGGCAGATGTGGATGTTGCCCTGCTTGAGTTCCAGGAAGCGGACCGAGCTTTCGGGGATGACGCGGAAGATGACCCTGTCGAGGTACGGTGCGCCGTCCCAGTAGTCGTCGTTGCGTTCCAGGATGATGCGGTCGTTCTTCATCCACTTGACGAACTTGAACGGGCCGGTGCCCACGGGGTGGGTGATGTAGTCGGCGCCGTACTTGAGCACCGCGGTGGGGCTGACGATGTCCGCGAAGTCCATGGCCATGTTGGCGATGAACGGGGCTTCGGGCTTTTTCAGCTTGTAGACCACGGTGGAGTCGTCGGTGGCGGTGATGGACTCGACCAGGTCGTCCATGATCATGGACAGCCAGTATTCCGGAGCCGGGGCATCGGTGGGCCATGCCCATTCCTTCTGGAAGAATTTGCAGCCGGACTTGTCCTTCATCTGACGGCCGTGGGAAAAGACGACCGCGTCGGCGTTGAAGTCGGTTCCGTCATGGAACTTGACGCCCTTGCGCAGATGGAAGGTGTAGGTCTTTCCGTCCGGGGAGATGTCCCAGGATTCGGCCAGGCCGGGTTTCAGGTCGGTGCTTTCCGGCTCGAAGCCCACCAGGGCGTCGTAGACGTTGTCGCAGACCATGAAGGAGTTGCCGTCGGTCTCGTAGGCGGGGTCGAGGCCCGGGCTGTCGGCCCCGCGGCCCATGACGATGGTGCCGCCCTTTTTCGGGGCTGCGAATGCGGAGCCGGTCATGGCCATGACGGCTACCATTGCAATCAACAGAGCTTTTTTGAACATTCAAACCTCCAACGGATCGAGTTCAGGTTCAGAACGAAGATGAATGCCTCCATCATCTCTCACCATTCATCGTTCGGCATGCGACAGCGGGCCGCCCGATGATTTTCAAACATGCGTTCTCCGACATACCTTAAATCGGCTCGTTAGGAAAGGGTCGCGCTTGGGTTTCTCGTTGTTGTTCGCGGCCTAATTTTCGTTTTCCAGTTCAATGACAAGCTTTTGTAACGTTTCGGACAATGTGCCGATGCTGGAGATGGAAACGCATTCGTTGGCCCCGTGGATGGAGCCGAAGACCTCCGCGCCCCAGACCACGCCGGCCATGCCGTTGGGCTCCAGGTAGCGCGCGTCGCTGGCCCCGTGTTCCTGTACGCGCTCGGCCCCGGAAAGCTCCAGGAGCCGGTCCGTGTATTTCGAGGCCGGGGAGGCGAAGACCGGGTCGATGCGCATCACCTCCACCTCGCCGTTCACGGCGTCGCGGATCTGCGCCACGAGCGCCTCGGGATCGTCGTTGTCGGTGTAGCGGATGTTGAACTGGCCCACGGCCACGTCGGGAACCTGGTTGATGGATTCGCCCGCGCGGACGATGCCGAAGTTGACGGTGCGGTGCCAGTGTTCCTCGTTTTCCTCGGTGAACAGCGCCTTGAGGGATTCCCAGTCGCGGATCAGGGCCTCGATGGCGTTGTGTCCCAGCCAGGGGCGCGCCCCGTGGGCTGCGGTTCCCCGGGCCGTGATAGTCATGTTGATGATGCCCTTTTCCTTGAGCACCATGCGCTGGGGCGACCCGCCGTCCAGGGCGATGACATAGTCGGCCTGGACCTTGGTCAGGGCATGGCCCGCGCCGTCGGGCCCGCCGGTTTCCTCGTCGCCGGTGATGAGCACGCCCAGGGCCATGTCCTTGCGGTCCTTGCCCTGTGCGCGCAGGGCGGCGAGGCGTTCGCGGAAAAGAACCAGCGAGAGGGCGGCCGCGTACTTGTCGTCGCCCGCGCCCCTGCCGAAGAGCTTGTCCCCCTCGATGCGCGGCTCGAAGAGCTTTTCCTCGGCGTCCACCACGTCGATGTGGGACATGAGCATGAGCCGGGCGCGCTTGCCTGCCTCGGGCATGATCGCAATGGACGGCACGCCGTTGTGTTCCAGGTATTCGCCTTCCATGTCGTGCTTTTTGCACCAGTCCAGGATGAACCGGGCGCAGGCCCGGGTTTCCTCGGGCCTGGAGTGCATGGTCTTGAATCGGATCAGGTAGCTGGTCAGCTGGATGATTTCGTCGAGCATTGTCATGGTTGATCCCGCGGGGCTATTTGATGACGTCGAGTTCGCGGCCGACCTTGATGAAGGCGTCCACGGCGCGGTCCACGTGGGCCCGGGTGTGGCCGGCGGACATCTGGGTGCGGATGCGGGCCTGGCCCTGGGGCACCACCGGGAAGCTGAAGCCCACCACGTAGATGCCTTCCTCCAGCAGGCGTGCTGCCATCTTGGAGGCCAGCACCGCGTCCCCGAGCATGACCGGGATGATGGCGTGTTCGCCGGGCACCAGCCTGAACCCTGCCGCTTCCATGCGGGCGCGGAAGTGACGGGCGTTGTCGTTCACCTGGTCGCGCAGCTCGCTGGTTTCCCGGAGCATGTCCAGCACGGCGATGGAGGTGGCCGCGATCACCGGGGCCAGGGTGTTGGAAAAAAGGTAGGGGCGGGAGCGCTGGCGCAGCCATTCGATGATCTCCCTGCGGCCCGAGGTATAGCCGCCGGACGCGCCGCCCAGGGCCTTGCCCAGGGTGCCGGTGACGATGTCCACCCGGTCCATGACCCCGCAGTATTCATGGGTGCCGCGGCCGTTTTCGCCCACGAAGCCCACGGCGTGGGAGTCGTCCACCATGACCATGGCGTCGTACTTGTCGGCCATGTCGCAGACCCCTTTCAGGTTGGCGATGATGCCGTCCATGGAAAAGACGCCGTCCGTGACGATGAGGCGGTAGCGGCAGTCCTGCGCGGCCTTGAGCTGCTCTTCCAGGTCGGCCATGTCGTTGTTGGCGTAGCGGAAGCGCTTGGCCTTGCACAGGCGCACTCCGTCGATGATGGAGGCGTGGTTGAGCTGGTCGCTGATGATGGCGTCCTCGGGGCCGAGGATGGCCTCGAACAGGCCGCCGTTGGCGTCGAAGCAGGAACCGTAGAGGATGGTGTCCTCCATGCCCAGGAAATCGGTTAGCTTGTCTTCCAGGGTCTTGTGGATCTCCTGGGTGCCGCAGATGAAGCGCACCGAGGACATGCCGAATCCGTGCCTGTCCAGGGCGGCGTGCGCGGTTTCCACCAGTTTGGGATGGTTGGAAAGGCCCAGGTAGTTGTTGGCGCAGAAGTTGAGAACCTCGCGGCCTCCCCGCACCGTGATCTCGGCCTGCTGGGGCGAGGTGATGATCCGCTCCTCCTTATACAGGCCCGTTTTCTTGAGTTCCTCGGTGTGCTCTGCCAGCTCTTTCAGCAGGTCGTTACGCATTTCAATCTCCATGTATGGTAAAGAATTCGCAAAATGAATAAATAATAATTGCTTGTACGATAATATCGATACTATCCATTTCCACTATCCGCAACAACGGTGGGGCCCGGGACGCGGCTTCCCGGGGCAAATTGACGAACGCGCAGAAAAGTGGCTATAAATTAAACCATTGCGCGAATGAGAGAGCGCGCACAGCACCCGCCACCGCCACACAAGCTGTCACAGAGAGGGAGTTTATGGTCAAGAAAAAACAACTGACCCTGGACGAGATCGATCACAAGATCATCCAGGAATTGCAGGAGAACGGACGCGAGTCGTACAAGAACATCGCCCGCAAGCTCAATGTTTCCGACGGCACGGTGCGCCTGCGCACCGAGCGCATGATACGCGAGGGGTATCTGCGCATCACCGCCTCGGTGAATCCGCTCTTTTTTGAAAACACCCTGACCGCCATGATCGGCATCAACCTGCGCAACCCCGCGCACCGCGAGATCATGGAGGAGATCGGCAAGCTGCCCGCCGTGCAGTCGGTCATCAACGTCACGGGCCGTTACGACCTGATCATCGAGGTCTTCGTGCAGTCCCGGCGGGACATGCACCGTTTCCTGGTGGAAGAGTTGGCCAACATTACGGACATCACCTCCACCGAATCGTTCATTTATCTGGAAGCCATCGACAAGTGGGTTGAACTCAAGGTCTGATCGGTTTTCATAAACGCACGATTGATTCGTTGCTGCCAAAAGCCAGCTCCTCGCGTATGGATTCATGCGCTTCGGGCTGGCTTTTTTTGTTCCTTGCGTTCGCGCATTTTTAACACTTTGTGTTTTTTTATAAAAAAAGGCCGCTCCATGGGGGGCGGTTTTTCTGTGTTCAATATAATGGAATTCTGTCCGCATGTCGGCGACAGTGTGCATAAGGGACATTCTTATGAAAAAACTACCCATTCTTGCCATGTGCGCGCTGCTGATGCTGCTGGGGTTGTCTTTGGCAATCGCCCAGAATCCCAAGCCGTACCGTATGGTCTGCTATCATATTCCCTATCTGGTGGACGACGCAGAGTATGGCGCATTCATTCTTCTTTTCCAGGAGGCGGCCCGGCGGGCGGGGGTGACCTACACCATGGAGATGCTTCCCACCAAGCGGGCCATGCGTTTTTTCGAGGATGGGGAGGCCATGGGCATTGTTCCGGCCCTTCGCACGACCCTTGAAAAGGACGCTGCATTGACCCGGCAGATATTCATCAAGAAGATTGTCGCCTTTGTCAGAAAAGGCTCTCCCATCTTGCGGTCCATCAAGGATTTGGCCGGGAAGAAGGTCGGTTTGACCCGAGGGTTTTCCTATCCCGGTTCCATTACAAAAAACAGAAGAATTCTCATCGATTATGCGGACACCACCGAGGGGAGCCTCAAGAAGCTGGCCGACGGGCGTCTCGATGTGGTTGTGGCCGACGGGTACACGGCCTTTTACGCCATGAAGGAATTGCAGTTGAACGATTTGGATTTTGATCTTTCCGCCGTGCTCAACATGCAGCCGGTGTTCATCGCCTTCCAGCCCACGGAGGAAGGCAGGGAGTTGGCCGAGAAGATATCGCGGGCCATCGACTCCATGGAGGCGGACGGAAGCATGCAGGAAATTCTGCCCGACATGAATTAAACGGGATACAAAAAAAGGCCGCTCCAAACGGAGCGGCCTTTTTTTGTTTGCGTTGATGGACAGGTTACTGGGCGTCGGCCTTGAGGTCTTCCACCAGCTGCGACAGCACGTGGGCCTGGTCGGCCAGTCCCTGGATGTCCTTGTCGGAACGGCTGACGCGCTCGGTGTTTTCCTGCGCAATGGCGTTGATCTCGTCCACGCTGCGGGTGATCTGCTCGGAGGCGGCGGACTGTTCCTCGGCAGCGGCGGCAATGGACTGCACCTGTGCGGCGGCTTCCTCTGCCATGCTGACGATTTCCTTGAGCTTCGCCCCGGATTCGTTGGAGACATCCGTGGCGCCGTTGATGGCTTCCACGGCCTTGTCCATGCCCTGTACGTTGAGCTGGGCCAGGTGCTGGATGCCCTGGATGTTCTCGCCCACTTCCTTGGTTGCGCCCATGGTCTTTTCGGCCAGCTTGCGCACCTCGTCGGCAACCACGGCGAATCCTCGTCCGGCCTCGCCAGCGCGGGCGGCTTCAATGGCCGCGTTGAGCGCCAGCAGGTTGGTCTGGTCCGCGATGTCGTTGATCACGTTCATGACCTGGCCGATGGCCTCGGACTGGGCGCCGAGTTTGTGCATGTTCTCGCGTAGTTCCATGGTCAGCTTCTGCATGTTGGCCATGGCCTCCACCGTGTCGGAAACCAGGTCCGCGCCCTCCAGGGCCTTGATGCGGGACTGGTCGGACTGCTGGGCGGCGTCGGCCGCGTTGCGGGCTACTTCCAGAACGGTGGCGTTCATCTCTTCCATGGCCGTGGCGGCCTCGTGGATGCGCGCCATCTGGATGTCCGTACCGGAGCGGATTTCCTCGCTTCGGTCCGCGATGTCGCCGGTGGCCTCGTTGACGCGGGTGACCACCCCTTCCAGGCGTCCGGCAGCGGTGAGCATGCCTTCCTTGGTGGCCACTTCGGCCTTGGCCATGGCTTCCTCGGCCTTTTGCAGCGCTTCCTGGGCGGCCGCGGCCTGCTTGTTGGCCTCGGCCTCCTTGGCCTCGATCCCCTTGATGTTCTCCTTGAGCGTGGAGATCATGGAGTTGAGGGAACGCTGCATGAGCGAGGTCTCGTCCTTGCCCTTGGGATGGAGCTGCACGTCCAGGTTGCCGTTGGCAACCTCATCGGCGGCCGCCATGGTTTCCCGCAGGGGCTTGATGATGATGTTGGCGATGAACAGCACGACCAGGAACAGGATGGCGATGGCCACCACGCTGATGACCACGCTGACGATGACAAAGGAATCGGCCTGCTCGCGCACCTTGTCCATGGGCACGACCACGGCCAGACTCCAGGTGGTGCCGGTCTTGCCCACGGTGATGGGGGCAAAGGCCACGTAGGATTCCTCCCCGTTGACATCGGAAACGTCGGTGAAGGTGAACCGTTCGCCGTACTTGATGGCCTTCATGGCCGCATTGAGGTGGTGGGCGGGCAGGTGGTCGGATATGTTCTTGGCCACGATCGCCTTGTCCGGGTGGGCCACGATGGTCCCCTTGCTGGTGACCAGGAAGGCGTAGCCGGTTTCAAAGGGCTTGATGCCCAGCACGGTCTTCTGCAGATCGTTCAGGTAGAAGTCGACGCCCACCACGCCGATGTTCCTGCCGTTCTTCTTGATGGGGTGGCCCGTGGAGGAGAGCCAGAAAGTCTTTCCGCCCGCTTCGTAGGGGTAGGGCTCGGTTATGGTCTCCACGTCGCCGGACATGGGATTGTCGAACCATTCATGCCCGACCATGACCGAAGTCCCGTCAAAGCTTTTGGCGATCTTGCCGTTGTCCCGGTAGTACCAGTTGCGGTAAGCGCCGTTGTAGATGTCCTTGTATTCTTCCTCGCGTCCGTCAAAGGCGTCGGGCAGGAACGCGCACCATGTTCCCGCCAGTTCCTTGTGACGTTCCAGAGTCTGGATGAGAATGGAATCCAGATCCTCGCGATCGGGGATCCGCATGAAGGCGGCGCTCCGATCGAAAGTTGCCGCCAGGGTTCTGGTGACGGTCATGGCCAGGTTCATGGTGTTGGCCACGTCCAGGCTGTATGCCGCAGCCTTGTCGTGGGCCATTTCCTTGGCTTGGGTGATGGCCATGTCCTGGGCCTTCATTGTCATGACCAGGCTGGATACCGTCAGAACCAGGAGGACGATGGAAAAAATCGGAATCAGAATTTTGAGCTTGAGGCTCCAATCCTTGAATTTCACGAGATACTCCTCATGGATGTAGTGATGCTCCCTATATCGAGCGCGATTAGCCGATCATCTTGCGGAAGGCAATCAAAATCGGCCAAAAACCTTGCATAACGCCGAAAAGGCCACCCATTATGGGTGGCCTTTGGAATCTATAGATGATTTGAGTCGCTAGCAGCCTTCTGCCTTGAGTTCCTCCACCAATTGGGAGAGCTCCCGGGCCTGGTCGGCCAGTCCCTGGATGTCCTTGTCGGATTGGTTGACGCGGTCCGTGTTTTCCTGGGCGATGGTGTTGATCTCGTCCACGCTTCGGGTGATCTGCTCGGAGGCGGCGGACTGTTCCTCGGCGGCGGCGGCGATGGACTGCACCTGGGCCGCGGCGCCCTGGGCCATTTCGACGATCTCGGTCAGCTTGTCTCCGGAATCGTTGGAGATGTCCGTGGCGTTGTTGATGGCTTCCACGGCCTTGTCCATGCCCTGCACGTTGAGCTTGGCCAGGTGCTGGATGCCCTGAATGTTGTCGCCCACCTCCTTGGTTGCGCCCATGGTCTTTTCGGCCAGCTTGCGCACCTCGTCGGCCACCACCGCGAAGCCCCGTCCTGCCTCGCCCGCGCGGGCGGCCTCGATGGCCGCGTTGAGCGCCAGCAGGTTGGTCTGGTCCGCAATGTCGTTGATCACGTTCATGACCTCACCGATGGCTTCGGACTGAGCCCCGAGCTTGTGCATGTTTTTCCTGAGCTCCATGGTCAGTTCCTGCAGGGCGGCCATGGCTTCCACTGTTTCGCTGACAAGTTCCGAGCCTTCCATGGCCTTTGTCCTGGACTGGTCGGCCTGCTGGGCCGCGTCGCCCGCGTTGCGGGCCACTTCCAGCACGGTGGCGTTCATTTCCTCCATGGCCGTGGCCGCCTCGTTGATGCGTTCCAGCTGCACGTCGGTGCCGGAGCGGATCTCTTCGCTGCGCCCGGCAATGTCGCCCGTGGCCTCGTTGATGTGGGCAACGACGCCCTCCAGGCGGCCTGCGGCGGTAAGCATGCCTTCCCTGGTGGCCACTTCGGCCCTGGCCATGGCTTCCTCGGCCTTTTGCAGGGCTGCCTGGGCGGCTTCGGCCTGGGTGTTGGCCTCGGCTTCCTTGGCCTCGATGCCCTTGATGTTGTCCTTGAGGGTAATGACCATGGCTCCCAGGGATTCCTGCATCTGCGCGATTTCGTTTTTTCCCTGCGGGTTCAGCGCGATGTCGAGATTGCCGTGGGCGACCTCGTCGGCGGCACTCATGGTTTCACGCAAGGGTTTGGTTATGGATCGGATGATGTAGATGCTCATGGGCAGAACGACCAGGACGAGGATGCCGGCAATGATGCCGGTGCGGCTCAGGGTCTGATGCTCCACGATGTCGTCGATCTGCCCGGAGACGGTTGCCTTGGCCGTATCGATGTTGTCGATGTAGATGCCGGTCCCGATCCAGAAGCCGGTTCCGGGTATCATTTCCGCGTAGCCGAGCTTGGGCTGGTCCCCCATGCCGGGTTTGGGATAGATGTACGAGACGAAGCCGCCGCCTCCATGGGCCTGCTTGTCCAGTTCCTTGATGAAGAAGACGCCATTCTTGTCCTTGGCCCCCTGGATGTCCTTCCCGTGCAGGGATGGCTTGGTGGGATGGGCCAGGGTGGTGGTGTCCTTGTTGGCAAAGAAATAGCCGGAACTGTCCTCCTCGAAACGGATGTTCTTGATGGCCGTCCGGATGGCCTCGACCTTTTGGTCCTCGCTCAGTCCCGTCAGAAGGTCGCCGAGGGAGATGGCCATGGCGTGGGTGGCGATTTTTATCTTGGATTTTTCCAGTTCAAACATGTTTTTCTGCAGTTCGCCGGTGGAAAAACTTCCGATGGCGTACATTGTTTTGATGAGCATGAGGACCGCCAGAACAAGGCAGCCGAGAACGAGACTCAGAAGACCGAAGATTCGGTGTCGGATGGAAAGATTGTTGAACATGATTTCCCCTTCTAGTGTGGTTTGCAGAGCATTGTTGCTGGAAATCAGCACGCAATAGGGGAAATGTAACGCTTTCTTAACGTGTCACAATAATTATAACAACTATAATAGGTTCATATATTGTTCTGACGAATATTCTTTGCAGATGTGGCACTTTCCCCGAATGGTGTAGTCCGTGCTCGGCCGTATGGGAATGCATTGGTGCGAGCGGAAAACAAAAGGGGCATTCCAGGAGAATGCCCCTTTTGTTTTCCTGATCATTAGCGGCTTTCGGCCTTGAGGTCCTGCACCAATTGGGAGAGCACCCGGGCCTGGTCGGCCAGTCCCTGGATGTCCTTGTCCGAGCGGTTGACGCGGTCCGTGTTGTCCTGGGCGATGGCGTTGATCTCGTCCACGCTGCGGGTGATCTGTTCGGATGCGGCGGACTGCTGTTCCGCTGCCGCGGCAATGGACTGCACCTGTGCGGCCGCCTCCTGGGTCATGTTGACGATCTCGGTCAGCTTGTCGCCGGAGGTATGGGATATGTCCGTTGCGCCGTTGATGGCCTCCACGGCCTTGTCCATGCCGCTCACATTGAGCTGGGCCAGATGCTGGATGCTCTGGATGTTGTCGCCCACCTCCTTGGTTGCGCCCATGGTCTTTTCGGCCAGTTTGCGCACCTCGTCGGCCACCACCGCGAATCCGCGCCCTGCATCGCCCGCGCGGGCCGCCTCGATGGCCGCGTTGAGCGCCAGCAGGTTTGTCTGGTCCGCAATGTCGTTGATCACGTTCATGACCTGGCCGATGGCCTCGGACTGGGCCCCGAGCTTGTGCATGTTCTGCCGCAGTTCCATGGTCAGTTCCTGTAGGTCGGACATGGCCTCCACGGTTTCGCAGACCAGTTCCGCCCCCTCCAGGGCCCTGGCGCGGGACTGGTCGGACTGTTGGGCCGCGTCGCCCGCGTTGCGGGCCACTTCCAGCACGGTGGCGTTCATCTCCTCCATGGCCGTGGCCGCCTCGTTGATGCGTTCCATCTGCACGTCGGTTCCCGAGCGGATTTCCTCGCTGCGCCCAGCAATGTCGCCTGTGGCCACGTTGATGTGGGTGACGACCCCCTCCAGCCTGTCCGCCGCCGTGAGCATGCCCTCCCTGGTGGCGATCTCGGCCCTGGCCATTGCTTCCTCGGCCTTTTGCAAGGCCTTTTGGGCGGCTTCGGCCTGTTTGTTGGCCTCGGCTTCCTTGGCCTCTATGCCCGCGATGTTGTCCTTGAGGGTCATGACCATGGTCCCCAGGGATTCCTGCATCTGGGCGATCTCGTTTCGTCCCTGCGGGTCCAGGGCGATGTCGAGATTGCCGTGAGCGACCTCGTCCGCAGCCTCCATGGTTTTCCGCAAGGGTTTGGTGATGGTGCTGATGATGTAGATGCTCATGGGCAGAACGATCAGGGCGAGGATGGCGGCGATGACGCCGGTTCGGCTCAGGGTCTCATGCTTGACGATGTCGTCGATCTGCCCGGAAACGGCCGCCTTGGCGGCATCGATGTTGTCGATGTAGATGCCGGTTCCGATCCAGAAATCACTGCCGGGGATCATTTCCGCGTATCCCAGCTTGGGCTGGTCCCCCTTTTCCGGCTTGGGATAGATGTACGAGACGAAGCCGCCGCCCCCATGCGCCAGCCTGTCCAGCTCCTTGATGAAAAAGACGCCGTTCTTGTCCGTTGCGCCCTGGATGTCCTTGCCGTGCAGCGAGGGCTTGGTGGGGTGGGCCACGGTGGTGGTGCCCTTGTTGGCGAAGAAGTAGCCGGAATGGTCCTGCTCGTAGCGGATGTTTTTGACGGCTGTCCGGATGGCCTCGACCTTTTGGTCCTCGTCCAGTCCCGCCAGGAGGTCGCCGAGCGAGATGGCCATGGCGTGGGTGGCGATTTGTATTTTGGCCTTTTCCAGCTCAAGCATATTTTTTTGCAGTTCGCCGGTGGAAAAATGCCCGATGGCGCCCATGGTGCTGAGCAGCATGAGCACGGCCATGACCAAACAGCCGAGGACAAGACTCAAGAGACCGAAGATGCGGTAGCGGATGGAAAGATTTTTGAACATGTGACACTCCGTGATTGAGCATGAATAGGAACACAGACAAAGCCCACAATGCATTGCGCAAGGTGGTCAATGAATGCGAGAGCCGTTTTCAAATCCGTGTGTCTGTTCGTAAATGTATGCAATATAGTGTATAGGAAAATGTGACGAAGTAAAGGGGGGCGGTATTTTTTTACTGAGGAGCAAAACCGGGGCGGTGTAGTGCCCGCGCCGCATGCGGATGGATTCGAGGTTCGCGGAACAAAAAAAGGCCGTCCCGGAGGAACGGCCTTTTCGTTTCACATGTGGTCTATCACTTGCCTTCGGCTTTGAGATCCTCGACCAGCTGGGAGAGCTCCCGCGCCTGGTCGGCCAGGCCTTGAATGTCCCGGTCGGACTGGTTGACGCGGTCCGTGTTTTCCTTGGCGATGTTGTTGATCTCGTCCACGCTGCGGGTGATCTGTTCGGATGCGGCGGACTGCTCCTCGGCCGCTGCGGCGATGGACTGCACCTGTGCTGCGGCGTCCTGGGCCATGCGCACGATTTCCTGGAGCTTTGCCCCGGATTCGTTGGAGATTTCCGTGGCGCTGTTGATGGCTTCCACGGCCTTGTCCATGCCGTCCACGTTGAGCTGGGCCAGATGCTGGATGCCCTGGATGTTGTCGCCCACTTCCTTGGTTGCGCCCATGGTCTTTTCGGCCAGCTTGCGCACTTCGTCGGCCACCACCGCGAAGCCTCGTCCGGCCTCGCCCGCGCGGGCTGCCTCGATGGCCGCGTTGAGCGCCAGCAGGTTGGTCTGGTCCGCAATGTCGTTGATCACGTTCATGACCTGGCCGATGGCCTCGGACTGGGCCCCGAGCTTATGCATGTTCTCCCGGAGCTCCATGGTCAGCTTCTGCATGTTGGCCATGGCCTCCACCGTGTCGGAGACCAGGTCCGCGCCCTCCAGTGCCTTTGCCCGGGACTGGTCGGAATGGTCGGCCGCGTCGCCCGCGTTGCGGGCCACTTCCAGCACGGTTGCGTTCATCTCTTCCATGGCCGTGGCCGCCTCGTTGATGCGTTCCATCTGCACGTCCGTTCCCCGGCGGATGTCCTCGCTGCGCCGGGCAATGTCGCCCGTGGCCACGTTGATGTGGTTGACCACGCCCTCCAGGCGGCCCGCTGCGGTGAGCATGCCTTCCCTGGTGGCCACTTCGGCCTTGGCCATGGCCTCCTCGGCCTTCTGCAGTGCTTCCTGGGCGGCCTCGGCCTGCTTGTTGGCCTCGGCCTCCTTGGCCTCGATGCCCTTGATGTTGTCCTTGAGCGTGGAAACCATGGAGTTGAGGGAACGCTGCATGAGCGAGACCTCGTTTTTGCCCTTGGGAGTGAGCTGCACGTCCAGGTTGCCGTGGGCCACGTCCTCTGCGGCTTGCATGGTTTCGTTCAGGGGGCGGGTGATGGAGGTGATGATGAAGATGCCCAGGGGCAGGACGATGATCAGCAGGATGCCGCCGATGACGCCGGTCTGGGTCAGGGTTTCGTTGGTGACGATGCCGTTGATGTGGGAGGATATGGTCGCCTTGGCCTCATCGATGTTGTCGATATAGATGCCCGTGCCGATCCAGTACTTGGTTCCGGGGATCATCATTGCGTAGCTGAGCTTGGGCACCAGCCCCTTGTCGCCCTTGGGATAGACATAGGAAACAAATCCACCGCCGGCCTCGGCCTGCTTGAACAGGTCCTGGACGAAGTAGACGCCGTTCTGGTCCTTGGCGTCCTTGAAATCATTGCCGTTGCGGTCGGGGCGGACCGGGTGGGCCACGGCCACGGTGCCGGTGTAGACGAAATAATAGCCCGACTTGTCTTCCTCATAGAGGTTGCCGGTGAGCGCTTTGCGGAATTCCGCGACCTGCTGCTCTTCGGGCAGGCCGTCGAGCAGGGCGGCAAATGATTTGGCCATGGAGGAAACCGCCACCTGCAGCTTGGCCTTCTGCAGGTCCATCATGATGGTCTGGGTCTCGTTCAGGGAGTAGGCCCCGATGGTGTCCATTGTCCTGACCAGCATGAGCACGGCCACGATCAGACAGGCCAGCATGAGGCCCAGAAGACCGAAAATACGGAACCGTATGGAAAGATTGTTGAACATGAATTCCCCCGCGAATTTTAATGACTATGGACACCATTGCCTAAATTCAGTGCTTATTAGGGGGAAATATAGCGTTTTCTCCGCGCGTTACAATGATTATAATACATTCATACGTTATATTTTCCTTTTGCCGAGGGGAGATTATTTTTGCAGCGAACGAGCCAGTCCGCCCACGGTCTCCAGCGCGTTCTTGATGGAGTCGTTCCACAGGCTGGTACAGCTCAGGCGGATGTGGCTGCCGAACTTGTCCTGGGTGGAGAAGATGGAGCCTGGCGCGATGTTGATGCCGTTTTCCCGGGCCGCGAAAAACAGGTCCACGGAATCCACGTTGCCGGGCAGCTCCAGCCAGAGCACGCCTCCGCCCTGCGGGTGGGTGACGCGGGTTCCCCTGGGGAAGGAATCGCCGATGTGGCGCAGCATGGTGTCCATCTGGCTCTCTATGGTGCGCCGCAGCTTTTTGAGCTGGCGGGGATACCGGCCCTGGCGCAGGTATTCGGCCACGGCCCGCTGGGTGGGGGTGGGGGTGCACACGTTGGTGGTGTACTTGACCTCCATGGCCCGTTCCATGAACCGGCCGGGCAGGATCCAGCCCACGCGGTATCCTGGGCACAGGGTTTTGGAAAAGGACGAGCAGAGCAGGACCAGTCCCTTTTCGTCGTACTGCTTCATGGTGGTGGGGCGCTTGGGGCCGAAGTGCAGGGTGGTGGATACGTCGTCCTCGATGATGGGGATGTCCAGGCCGCCCAGCATGTTTACGATTTCGCGTTTGGCGCTGTCCGGCGTGCAGCTCGAATCCGGGTTGTTGTAGTTGGGCGAGAAGATGCAGGCCTTGATGTCGAACCGGCGCAGGGCCGAGGCCAGGTCCGCCGGGTCCACGCCCCGGTCGATGTGGGAGGGGATTTCCACCACGCGCAGGCCCAGGTTTTCCAGCAGGTGCAGGAAGCAATAGTAGGTGGGGGCCTGGATGAGCACGGTGTCCCCGGCCCGGGTGGTGGCGCGCAGGGCGATGTACAGGGCCTCGAAGCAGCCGATGGTGATGATCATGTCGTCCGGTCGCACCGGGCAGCCGGTTTCCATGTGCAGCATGGCGATCTGCCTGCGCAGCTCGGCGTTGCCCGGGATGATGTCGTATTCCAGGGCGTCTTCGGGGTGCTCGCGCATGACCTGGGACATGACCCGGCTCATTTCCTTGACCGGCAGCAGGTCCGCAGTGGGCTCGAACACGTTCAGGGGCACCATCTCCTTGTCGCCCACCGCCTCCAGCACCGTGCGGATGAGTCCGCTGCGGGTCACGGGGCGGGCCTCGTCCGTGGTCTCGCAGACCGTGTCCGGCGTGGGCATGCGTGGAGCGCTTCGGCGCACGAAAAAGCCGGAACGGGGCCGGGATTCGATGATCCCCTTGCCCTCCAGCTCCACGTAGGCCTGGTTCACGGTGCTGATGCTCACCCCCAGGTCGCGGCTCATCCCGCGCAGGGATGGCAGCTTGTCGCCCATGTTCAGCGCGCCCGAGTCGATCATGCCCAGAAGATGCTTTTCGACCGTCTGGTAACGGAAGTTGTCCTGTTCCAATACGCCCATGTCCGGCTGCTCCCCCCGGCGCCTTTGCCTTGTTGCCGCGCAACAGGCAGGCCCTCGGGTCTTGCCTCATGCTTTCCGGCCGTGGCTGCCTTTATGGGGGAGCGGCCAGTGTGCATGATGACAATCTGTTATGGTTGAAATTCTGAATAACTGTATCTGTACCGATGACAGATAATGGGGTTTACTGCAATCCACGATAGGGAGAATCTTCCGGAATGGTCCGGAGGAGAACATGGATAGAGAGGAAATGGAAAAAGTCATTGAACGAAAACAGGCTTCGGTCTGGCTGGAGGCGGCGCGCAGGTTCGCGCCCCTGGCCATGGGCTACATCCCGGTGGGGCTGGCCTATGGCGTGCTGGCCCAGAAGAGCGGCCTTTCCGTATGGAACACGGTGCTCATGTCCGTGTTCGTGTATGCGGGGTCCTCGCAGCTCATCGCCGTGGCCATGTTCGCGGTGGGCGCTTCGGCCATGAGCATCATTGCGGCCACCTTCATCGTCAACCTGCGGCACCTGCTCATGTCCGCGGCCCTGACGCCGTACCTGAAGAAATGGAAGCTTTCGGAACTGGCCGCGTTCTCCTTTGAGATGACCGACGAGACATTCGCCCTGCATTCCGCCCGGTTCAGCGAAGGCGACATGGACAGGCGGCTGACCTTCTGCATCAACCTGCTGGCCCATTCGGTCTGGGTGGCGGCCTCCTTTGCCGGGGCCCTGGCGGGCAGCGGCATACCGGACGTGGAGCCCCTGGGCATGGATTTCGTGCTCCCGGCCATGTTCATCGCCCTGTTGGCCATGCAGGCCAAGAACGGGCTGCACTGGCTGGTGGCCGGTTTTTCCGGGCTGGTCTCGGTGGTCCTGCTCCAGGCCGGTTTCGAGCAGTGGAGCGTGATTCTGGCGACGGTTCTCGGTGCAACCCTTGGCGCGGGAGTGATGGCGTGGAACAACAGGTAGTCTTTTTCATCATCCTGGGCATGTGCGCGGTGACCTACATTCCGCGCGTGGCCCCCATGCTGGTGCTGGCGTCGAGGTCCATGCCCGAATCCGTGGTGCGCTGGCTTTCCTTCGTGCCCACGGCCGTGCTCTCGGCCATGCTGGTCCCGGCCATTGTATCGCCGGGCGGCGAGCTGGCCCTGGACGGCGGCAACCTCTTTCTCTGGGCCGGGGTGCCCGCGTTCGTGCTGGCGGTCTGGACCCGCAGCTTTTTCGGCACCATTGCCCTGGGCATGGCCATCGTGGCCGGGGCACGGTACTTTTTGATGTAACCGGCAACACGCAGGCGGTTCTGTATTTCAGGCTTTCCTCTCCTCAACAAAACGGAAGGCGCGGCCGCAAACCTGGCGGAAGGCGACCGCAACCCACCTGCATACCTATAATCCCCGGCCCCTCATTGCCGGGGATTATCCTTTTCGGACAAGAACATTTTTTTGGAATACTACGGACGAAACAAGGAGTTGTTATGAAGACCATCGGTCTGTTGGGAGGCATGAGCTGGGAATCCACAGTCACCTACTATCAGCTTGTGAACCGGGGCGTGGGCGAGCGCCTGGGCGGCTGGCACTGCGCCGAGATCGCCATGTTCAGCGTCGATTTCAACGAATACGTGGACTGCATGCGGGCCGGGCAGTGGGACCGGATCGGCGAGAAGCTGTCCGACGGCGCGCGCCGCGTGGAGGCCGCCGGGGCCGACCTGCTGCTCATCTGCACCAACACCATGCACAAGATGGCCGATGTCGTGGCCGGGAGCGTGAATATCCCGCTCATCCACATCGGCGACGCCACGGCGGAGGCGGTCAAGGCCGATGGCCTTTCCTCGGTGGGGCTGCTGGGCACGGCCTTCACCATGGAGGACGGCTTCCTGCGCGACCGGCTGGCCGGGCACGGCATCGAGACCCTGGTGCCGGAAAAGGAGGACCGCGACCGGGTGCACGCCATCATTTTCGACGAGCTGGTCAAGGGAGTGATCACCGATGAATCCCGCGCCGAATACCTGCGGATCATCAATGACCTCCGGCGGCGGGGGGCGCAGGGCGTGGTGCTGGGCTGCACCGAGATCGGCCTGCTGGTGGGACCGGACGACACGGATCTGCCCCTGTTCGACACGGCCGTGATCCATGCCGGGGCCGCAGTGGAGGCCGCCCTCGGCTAGCGCCGGACCGGGGAGTAACACTTGACCTCCTCCTCCGAGATGATACAGGGTGCTGTCCACGGCTGGTTCGGGCCGTGCAGATCATTTTGAGGAGGCTGTTTGTGAGTAGTACCCTGGAGATCCCGACCCTGAAGGCCGCGCTCGAGCGAAGCGTGGAACTGTATGCCGACCGTCCGGCTTTGAGCTTTGTGGACGGCGAGCAGACCACCTATGCCCGGTTCCATGAACTGGTCAAGGACGTATCCATGCTGCTGCAGGACCGGGGCGTCCTGCCCGGCGACCGCGTGGCCCTCATCGGCGAGAACATGCCCAACTGGGGCGTGGCCTATTTCGCCATCACCTCCATGGGCGCCGTGGCCGTTCCCATTCTGCAGGAATTCCACGACACCGCGGTGCATCACATCCTGCGCCACAGCGAATCCGTTGCCGTGTTCGCCACCAACCGCTTCATGCACAAGGTGGAGGAGGCGGACAGCGACGACCTGCACACCACCATCGTGCTGGACGACTTCACCGTGCTCGGCCATAAGGACGACCTCCGGCAGAGCTTCAAGGAAGCCATGGCCCATGCCCGCTCCCGCTACGAGCAGGTCAAGGACAAGGTCATGAAGCTCATGAAGAAGAGCGAGTCCCATGAGACAGGCCCGGACGACACGGCCGTGATCCTTTACACCTCGGGCACCACCGGGCATTCCAAGGGCGTGATCCTGACCCACCGCAACGTGGTCTTCGACGCCGAGTCCACGGCCAACATCGTCAATGTCACGCAGGAGGACCGGCTGCTTTCCGTGCTGCCCCTGGCCCATACCTACGAATGCACCCTGGGGCTGGTCATCCCGGTGCTGCGTGGCGCTTCGGTCTTTTACCTGCCCAAGCCGCCCACGCCCAGGACCCTGCTTCCGGCCATGGAAAAGGTGAAGCCCACCTACCTGCTCATCGTTCCCCTGATCATCGAGAAAATTTACAAGAACCGCATCCTGCCCAAGCTGGCCGGGTCGGGCATCGGCCGCAATCTCATGAAGATCGGCGCGGCCAAGAAAAAGCTGCAGCAGGTGGCGGGCAAGAAGCTCATGGAGGCCTTTGGAGGCAACATCAAGTGCATTCCCATCGGCGGGGCCTTCCTGTCCCCCGAGGTGGAGCTTTTCCTGCGCAATGCGGGCATCCCGTACGCCATCGGCTACGGCATGACCGAGACCTCGCCCCTGGTGTCCGGTTCCACGCCGGAAATGACCAAGTATCGCGCCGCCGGGTACCCCATCCCGGGCGTGGACGTGAAGATAGAGAAGCCGGACCCGGAAACCGGGGAAGGGGAGATCCTGGTCAAGGGGCCCAACGTCATGCAGGGCTATTACAAGGCCCCCAAGGTCACCGAAGAGGTGTTCACCGAGGACGGCTATCTGCGTACCGGCGACCTGGGCTACATGGACGGGGACGGCTACATCTTCCTGCGCGGCCGGCTCAAGAACGTGATCATCGGCCCCAGCGGGGAGAACATTTACCCCGAGGAGATCGAGGCCATCCTGAGCGAGTGCGACCATGTGCTGGAATGTCTGGTCTTCAGGCAGGAGGGCAAGATGGTGGCCAGGGTGCACCTGGACTACGAGAGTTTCGATGAAAAATACAACACCCGCAAGATGACCGAGACCAAGGCCCGGGAAAAGGTCGAGCAGCTGCTCGAGGACATCAAGAAGAAGGTCAACGGCAAGGTGTCGTCCTTCTCCAGGCTGGCCAGGATCATCGAGCAGGTGGAGCCCTTCGAGAAGACGCCCACGCACAAGATCAAGCGGTTCCTCTACATTGACGAGGAAGAGAACAGAGTGAGATAGACAAAGGCGGCTCCACATGGGGCCGTCTTTTTTTCGCTCTGTGTCTGCCTATTCCCAGATGGAGATCCGTTTGGTCTTTTCTTGGCCAAACTGGGTTATGTCGCTTCCTCTGGCCTTGAGCAGTATTCTTCTCCCTTCTTGAGTCCAAGTGTTGATGAGCTTAACTTTTTCCACCCTGGCTCTCCATTTCTCGAAGAAGATTTGGGCATACCTTTCTTTTTTCCCGAATAAGCTCGGGACAGGGAGATAGGGGATGCTGAATGGGTTGCTTACTTTGTATATTCGTTTCAGTAGAAAACGATTGTTGGTAATGGGACCAAGCAGTTCTTCCAGGCAGCCGTAAAAGAGGCATTTTTCATACTTGGTGCCTCCTCGAAGGTAGCAATAGACGGAATCTGTGCTTTCCTGCACCGTTGTGATTGTTATTCGCCTTGGGTTTGTTTGTAGTTTTCTTAAAGCCACGAGGGTATCCAAGATGGCGGCCCCCATGTATTCCATGTTGTTTTTAATGGACTTTGTCCGGAAATAACGGATGGTTCCCTTCAGTGCGTAGTAGCCAGGAAACAGCAGTGTGAATCCGAAAATGAAATGTGCCGTCTCGACTGGAATGCCGCGCCAAATTGCCTCGTTCATTTCTCCATAAAGTCTTAGGGTCAGTATCCCGGCGGCCAGGAAAAAGGCTATGACAAAGTCATGGAAGCCATAAACCCTGGGGACATGACTTGACCTGACTGCCTCTCTCAGCTTTGGTTTTTCACTATTGCCCACCAGGGCAGTGTCCCATTCGTCGGGTAAGCGAGAGCGTTGCATGGCCAAGTCTAGGCTCTGTTCATTGAATGATTGGATTGATGGTTTATCCCATTGAATTTTATCGATTCCCAAACGTTCTACTCCGTTGACTATCACGTGGGGCGGTTCGTAGCTGGGGCCTTCAAAAGCCGTGAAACGGCGTCTCAGGTTCTTGAAGTCTTCTCCTAGCTCGTTAAGTCCCAACTCGGTTGGGTCCAGCCCATACAAGGGGGCAATCCGTTCAATCGTGGCTATGTGCTGTTGATGGTTTATCAAGTCCAAGGTTGCCATGTGCCAGATGTTGGCGACTTTGGTCCTGCTCTTCGGGTTGGTGCGTATTGCGCGGCCCCGCATCTGATTGGAAAGCATGTAAGAACCTACATAAGTGGCAAGTATGAGGGTGTTGAGGGATGGGGCATCCCAGCCTTCTCCCAACAGCGCCTGGGTACCGACTATGGTATTGATTGATCCAGTGTTGAAGAGTTCTGTGACAAGATGAACCATGCGGTTTGCCGCTTTACCTTGTGCAGTTATTTTTGCAAAACGTTCGTCAAAGGCCGTGGGCTTTATGGAAAAGGCCGTTTCATCCAGTCCCATTTGCAATGCCTTGGCTGTAAGCAATTGTCCTGCATCGGTAGGAATGACAACCAAACTGCCGGTAAGGATGCAAGGCTTGAGTCCCGGGATATTGTTATTTCGCAGCTTTTCGAAAATGGGCACCACTCCGAGAGCTGGTATGGAGCCTTGTTTTTTTTCGCTACTTGGAAAATGTTCCTTGCGAATATAATCAGCCAGGATGACGAGACGAAGTTCGTCCCCCATGTTTTTTGTTTCTGCTCTCGTTACTTCAAGAATACTGTTGAGTTTGCTGGTGCTTTTGGCCAACAGCTTTTTCATCTTAGGTGGGTTGAAGAGGCAGATTGAATTGCCGTTCATTCCACCGATTTTTCTAAGCTTCTTTTCTATGTTCCTTCTTAAATCATACTTTTCCATGCACCAGCCATCGACTTTGACCAGAACTGCTTCCAAGAGATTGGCCAGCCATTCGGTACTGAGTGATGGGAATGAAGCTTTGTCGATGCCCAGAATTTCTATGTTCTTATGGGGGATGGTGACACCGGTGGCATTGAGGAAGACAAGTATGGCCGTATAGTGACGTGGCTCCCGCAGGATCTCTTCAATGTGTTTGCTGGGGTTCTGGTACCAGGAGTGGGCGAGGAGCATCTGGATGAACTCATCATTATTTTTAAGCTCCTCTTCAAAGGAATCCACAGCATGGTTGAATTGCTGAAGAGCTTTTCCTGTCAACTCGTCAGGAAGAGAAAAATGCACATAATCCTGGTGCGGGCATAGGTCACCGCGTTTGATCAGTTCTGGAACGGAAATTTCCGAGTCGATGGCGCCGCAGAGTTCTTCGTAGCGGTCCCATTCAGAGCTGGTGACGTCGTAGGGCGGGGTGGCCGTCAGGGACACCACTGTGGGATCGCTAAGTTCTCCCTTGAGGTGGGTAAGCGCTTTCCACCATTCGTTGCGCAGGTGGTGCGCCTCGTCCAGAATCAGCGTCTTGATTTTGCACTGTTTCAGGCGGTTGATGATCGTGGCGGCCTTGGCAAGGGCAGAGGCCTTGCTTTTTGGCTCCGCCTCATGGTCATCCTCGCCGTTGCTTCCCCTGAAGGCGGTGTGCAATGCTTGGTAGGTGATGACCGTGAGCCGCTCCGGTTTGGTGACGTCCGTGGATATCCAATCCACAGGCAGGCAATGTTTCGGGACGAACATGGATTTGAGACGCTGTATCCACTGGTCGCGGATGGCCAGGCTCGGTGCGATGATCAGGGTCGGCTGGTTGAGTCTGCGCATGACCTCCAGCCCGAGGACTGTCTTGCCAGATCCCGGTGCTGCAACGATGTGCAGATTGTTGTCATCAAGATGTTCTTCCAGTTCTCCAAGCACCCGCGCCTGGTATTCGCGCCATGTAGCCTGAAAGCTGAGGTCCTGAAACGGCATTTGTTTTCCTCTTTATGGAGGTGGAATTGTTGTGAAGAATTTTGGGTAATGTATGCGGTTGGGAATAGCAAGAGCAGCAGGGGCATACCTGTGTGGATGGGGGATTGAATCCGGGCACAAAAAAGCCCCCGCTTCCGAAGATGCGGGGGCTTTCTGTCTGCCTTCGCCTATTCCTGCACATCCGCAGCCACACGGATGCGGATGATCTTGTCCGGGTTCACGACCATGCCGTTGCGGGCCGGGTCGCCCTTCTTGATCATGTCCACATATTCCATGCCCGAGGTGACCTTGCCCCAGACCGTGTACTGGCGGTCCAGGTGCGGGGCCTTGCCGAGCATGATGAAGAACTGGCTGTCCGCGCTGTTGATGTCCGCGGCGCGGGCCATGGAGCATACTCCGCGATAGTGGCGGTGATTGTTGAATTCGGACTTGAGTTTCTTGCCGGAGCCGCCCGTGCCGTCGCCCTTGGGGTCGCCGGTCTGGACCATGAAGCCCTCGATGACCCGGTGGAAGGTCAGCCCGTCATAGAAGCCCTGGCGCACCAGTTCCTTGATGCGCTCCACATGCTTGGGAGCCAGGTCCGGGCGCATCTCAATGACCACGCGGCCGTTGTCCAGGTCCATGTACAGGGTGTTTTCCAGGTCCTTGGGTTGTTCCTTGCTATCCCCGGCCAGGACGCCGGTTGCGGCAAAGGCCAGGAAAAGCATCGTGCAAAGTGCGAATATCGTAAGCTTTTTCATTGTCGTACCTCGTCTTGATTATGGAAAGCTCGTCTCTCATACCCGCCAAAAACCGGAGAGGCAAGCATGTGCTACTTCCCTTTTTGCTCCACGTTGATGCGGGCGCGGGGGCCGGCCTCGGCTACCTTGCGCAGCAGGTCGAGCTGCCTGGGCAGGGTTCTGGTCAGGCAGTAGCGGTCCACGATGGTCTGGCGCGCCCGAGTGCGCAGGGCCTTGAGCTTTTCCCGGCTCTTGAGCGTGGCCACCACGTCCCTGGCGATCTGTTCGTGGGAATGGAAATCCGTGAGCAGGCCGTTGTACCCGTGGGCCAGCACCTCGCGCACCGGGGCCGTGTCCGAGCCCACGATGAGACAGCCGCAGGACATGGCCTCCAGAAAGGACCAGGAGAGCACAAAGGGCCAGGTCAGGTAGACGTGGACGCTCGAGGCCTGGAGCACCTGCTTGTATTGGCCGTAGGGCAGGGGGCCGGTGAAGTGCACCCGGCTTTCGTCCACCTGCACCTCGCCGGTCAGCTTCTGCTTGTAGGTTTGGCCGTTGGGCAGCCGGGGGCTGTAGCAGATGCGGTCCTCGCCCACGATGAGCACGTGACACCCGGGCCGCTCCCTGAGGATGTGCGGCAGGGCCCGGTAGAACTGCGGGAAGCCCCGGTAGGGCTCCAGCCCCCGCGAGCAGTAGGTCAGCAGCTCGGTGGCCCCGGAAAGATCCACTCTCGGGAGATCGGGCAGGGCCATTTCTGGCGCGGGCGCGAAGTAGTTCGTGTTGATGCCGTCGTGGATCTGGGCGATCTTGTGCCTGAATTCCTGCGGGAACTGGCTCTTCTGCCACAGGGTGGGGCTGATGCCTCCGGCGCAGGAGGTTAGGTCGTGCAGGATGGCGGTGTTGCGCATGCGGATCAGGGCCTTTTCCGAATCGCTGCGCTCCCGGCCGTCAAAGGTGATCTCCGGGCCGTCCGCGTTGTAGTACCATTCGTAATAGGCCAGGAACGGAGCCCGGGGAAAGATGTCGCGCAAAAACAGGGTCTGGCCCCAGCCCGAATGGCCCACCACGATGTCGGGCTCGAATCCCTGCTTTTTGAGGTTGCGGCAGGCGGCCAGGAGTCCGGTCCCGTAGCGCACGGCCTCGTCGTGGGTCTGCTGCATGGGGGAAAGCGCCTGCCCGCTGGCCGGGCTCTGGGTGAAGACCGCCTTTTTCACGCCCGGGATGTCCCATTCCAGGCGCGGGTTGGTGGTGGCGAAGATTATTTCGTTGTTCGGGTCCTTGCCCAGGTGTTCGGCCATGTGCCGGAACTGGGCCGGGAAGTTCTTGTGCGTGAACAGGATGCGCATGAATCAGTTCATTGTCCCGTGGTAAAGGGAAGAGCCCAATGGAAAAACACGCCCCGGGCGGGGGCATGCTTCCGGTCCTGAGTCGTCTGAGTTTTTTTGCCATGATTTCCGGGGAATAGCCAGGCCTGGCATGCGGCGGGAGCGCATGGCTGTCGTCCGGCCTAGTCTCCGTTGTTCGGCGCGCCGTGGATGCAGCGGCGGATGTATTCCTGTAGTTCCTTGCGGTCCAGGGGTTTTGCCAGGAACAGGGTGGCCCCGAGTTCCAGCAGGTTGGAGATTTCGCTGATGCCCACCACGGCAGACATGATCACGATGGGCAGCTTCATGAACTGCTGGTCGCCGCGCAGGGTCTGGATGAGCTGGCGTCCGTCCATTTCCGGCATCATGATGTCCGTGAGCAGCATGGAGAAGTCGTTGCCGGCCATGAGCGCCTCATAGGCATGTTTGCCGTTGGGGCTGACAAACGCGGTGTGTCCCATCTCCTCGACAATCTTTACTGCGAGTTTCTGCGATATCCTGTCGTCTTCCGCTATGAGAACCTTGGCCATGAAGTCCCTCCGTCCCTTGCCCGGGTGAAAATGTCCGTATGCACTGGGCGTATTGCTATCTGTGGTTGTATGACAGGAAACGTAGCATTGTGGATGAATTAGGTAAAGAAGGCTGACGTTAGAATGTTTGAAAGGTATGAAAAAAGGGCCCGTTTCGGGCCCTTGGCTGGTGGGTTTTAGGATTTTGCAATGGTTACGGAGTCCTCGAAGGTGCAGGTCATGCAGAAACGGTCGCCGTGGGCCTCGAAACAGAATTCGTTGCCCGGGAAAAGTGTCGCCGCGGGGGCGAAACCGTCGTTGAGCATGATGTCCTTGGCTTCGCCGTTGGACTCGAACCGTACCGTGGTGCCGTCACTCAGGGTGAGAAGTTCCCCATGATGAAATTCCAGCGGAAGATCGCTTTCCTTGAACTGTGACATGATGCCTCTCCTTGTTGGATAAATTTGCCCTATTGCATAGGACAATAAACCACGCCATATGTCAAGGAATACGGGGTCGGCCTTTTCTTGGGCTATGATTTTGTGCAGTATTCGAGTATGTTTGCACAGGCTGCCGGGAGCGGGTCCGGCAGCCGCGAATTTCCCCACGACGAGCAGGAGCGATCGAGTGGCAGCCAGATTTCTCGTTTTCGATCAGGACACGGATATCCGAAGATTGCTGAGGGACATCCTCGAGCTTCAGGGGTACGAGGTGCTGGAGGTCTCACGACCGGATTTCGCCCTGGAGGCGCTGGCCGCAAGGGAGGTCGACGTGTGCCTTGCCGAGGACATGGCCGTTCCCGGGGCCCATGGCGGGCTGCTGCAGATCGCCCAGGAACGCGGCTATGCCTCTCCCTTCCTGCTGCTGGTGGATCAGGATTCCGTGGAAAAAGCGCTGGAATCCCTGCCTTTGGGGGCCTTCGGCTTCCTGCGCAAACCCGTGGACAGGGCCCAGCTCATCAGCCTGGCCTACCGGGCCGTGGAGTGTTCCCGGACCAGACGGGAAACCCGTGTCCTGGAACACCGGCTGGAAGGGCACAAGGAACTTTTCCGCAACATGATCGACGGGTGCGACATGCCCGTGGTCATCCTGGGCAGCGGCCTGCGCATCGGCGACATCAACAAGACCGCAGCGGCCCTGCTCGGAAGCTCCACCGCGTCCCTGCTGGGCAAGCCCTATTTCGAGCTGCTCTCCGAGGATGTGGCGGCGCCGCTGCGCGCGGCCATCGACGAGGTGCGCGCGGCCCGGGAAAGCCGTACCGTGGAGGAGCGGCGTTCCGGGGCCATTTATGAAACTTCGGTCAAGCCCGTGCTGCGCGACGGCGTCATTGCCGGTTTTGCCCTCATGTCCCGGGACATGACCGCCCAGAAACGCTCCGAGCAGGAACTCATCGAAAACGAACAGCGCTACCGCAGCGTGTACGAGGCGGCCCGCGACGCGATCCTCATGGTTCGGCGCTCGGACGGGCGCATCCTGGACAGCAACGACGCGGCCCTGCGCCTGTACGGTTACACCAAGGGCGAAATGCTGGGGCTGACCTTTGTGGATCTTTCGGCCGAAGCGGAAAAGACCCGCGCGGTCCTGAGCAACGGCGTGGAGTTCGTTCCCTTGCGCCAGCACAGGCGCAAGAGCGGCGAGGAATTTCCCATTGAGGCGTCCCTGAGCCACTTCATGCTCGGGGGCGAGGCCGTGGCCACGGTGTTCATCCGCGACGTCTCCAACCGCCGCGTGGTGCAGGAGGCCCTGCGCGAGGGCGCCCTGCTTTACCGGGCCGTGGTGGAGGACCAGACCGAACTCATCTGCCGCTTTGACATCGAAGGGCGGCTGACCTTCGTGAATCCTGCCTATACCATCTTTTTCGGCGGCGACGAGGAGGCCGTCCTGGGCACGTCCTGCCTGACCCGCATTGTTCCGGACGAACGCGAAACCATGCGGCAGTGGATCATCAAGGTGACGCCCGAACATCCGGTCATGGCCGTGGAGCAGCGCAACCTGCGCTACGACGGGGCCGTGCGCTGGATGCGCTGGATCCACCGGGCCATTTTCGACCACAAGGGAATCCTTAAGGAATTCCAGGGCGTGGGCCGCGACGTGACCGACCGCAAGGAAGCCGAGGTGGCGCTTATCAAGGCCAACCAGGAAAAGGAGCAACTGCGGCTCAATCTAGAGGCCACCTTTCGCAGCATCCCGGACGCCATCATCACCGTGGACAGCGACATGCACGTCATCGCCACCAACAGCGCGGTGACGCCCATATGCAACATCGAGCGCGAGACCGCCACGGGGCGGCAGCTGCGGGAAGTCATGCATTGCGAGGAAAACCCCTGCGTCAGCGTACTCGAACAGGTCCTGCGCACGCGCAAGCCCGTGCGTGGGTACGAGGCCCAGTGCGCCTGCCGCGGCGACACGGAGCGGATGGTCGAACTCAACTGCTCCCCGCTCATTGACGAGCACAAGCGGTTTTCCGGTGCGGTGCTGGTCATCAAGGACATCACCCGCATCGCCCACCTGGAAAAGCGTCTGCAGGAACGGCACGGATTCCGGGGCATCGTGGGCAAGAGCGAAAAGATGCAGGCGGTCTACCATCTGCTGGAACAGCTTTCGCCCCTGGACTCCACGGTGCTCATCACCGGCGAATCCGGCACGGGCAAGGAACTGGTGGCCGACGCCCTGCATTACGGCGGGCCGAGGGCCAGCCGCCCCATCGTCAAGGTCAACTGCTCGGCCCTTTCCGAGAGCCTGCTGGAGAGCGAACTGTTCGGCCATGTGCGCGGCGCGTTCACCGGAGCGGTGCGCGACAAGGTGGGGCGCATCGAGGCCGCCCAGGGCGGCACCCTGTTCCTGGACGAGATCGGCGACATTTCCCCGCTCCTGCAGCTCAAGCTGCTTCGGTTTCTGGAACTGAAGGAGTACGAACGGGTGGGGGATTCCAAGACCCGCAAGGCCGATGTGCGCATCATTGCGGCCACCAACGTGGACCTGCTTCGCAAGGTGCGCGAGGGCACCTTCCGCGAGGATCTCTATTACAGGCTCAACGTCATGCCCGTGAACCTGCCGCCCCTGCGAGAGCGTGACGGGGATATCCCCCTGCTGGTGGATCATTTCCTCCAGATGTTCTGTTCCTCCTTCAAGAAGAACATCTCCGGGGTCGGCGCGGATGTGCTGGACCTGTTCATGCGCCATTCCTGGCCCGGCAACGTGCGCGAGTTCAAGCACATCATGGAGCATGCCTGCATCCTGGCCCCGGAGGGGCGCATCGGCATCAATCACATCCGCAGCGACCTTGTGGTGGAATTGCGCACCAAACCTCGGGTGCAGCACGTGCGCAATGCCGTTCCGGCCAAGGCCGGGCGGGAACAGATACTGGATGCGCTGGCCAGCGCCGGCGGCAACAAGGCCAAGGCCGCCAAGCTGCTGGGCATCCACAGGGCCACCCTGTACCGCAAGATGGAACAGTTCGAGATCGAGTAGCAACCGTCTTTGCGACAATTGTCGCATGTTCGCGATTTGTGTCGCATACATGTCGCATGCATGTCGCAATGTTCGGTCTGCGACACTGGGCTTCTGTTCTTATAACCTCCTGATATCGCATGGTTTGTTAGAAAAAATCTAAACACATGAGCGCATTGCTCACGTGTTCATTTGTAATGAGCTGAAATAATAATGGATTCATTTGACAGCAATGGCGGGTGATTTGCGCGAAAACCCTCCTCCCGAGGTCTGGTTTCGCCCTGTGAGGCACAGTATTTGGAAAGACTGGGGTGTGTACCTTCAAAAAGAGGGTTTTACCATGGTCAAGTCCATCACCCCCCAGGACATGGTCAAGGAGGTCGTTTCCTCCACCAAGCCGATGCTTGTGGCCTTTCTGAAGCAGGGCCAGCGGCAGCGGGAGCAGTTGGAGCTTCTGGACCGTGCGGAACGCCGCTACGCCCGCAGCGTGGACTGCTATCTGTACAGTGACGGTTTTCTGGAAACAGGCATGCGGCAGCATTTTGTCAGCGGCACGCCCACCTACCTTCTGTTCCAGGACGGTTGGGAGGTGGATCGTCTCATGGGCTGTTCGGACGACGACATGCTGGACAGCTTTCTTCGTCGCAGCTTGAAGCGGAAGGATTGATCAACGTCAGTTGCAATGGATTGAAATAGAAAGATTTTGATTGTTTTTATGCCTGCCGGGAATCGCGTGCGGCGATTTCCAGGACCGGGCAGTGCGCCTGCCTGAGCGTGTCCACCAGATCCTTTCTGAATTTTGCCAGCATCCCCTTGGATTTCGGAGCCCCGCAGAGAATCCGGTCAGGTCCGTATTGGTGCAGCAGCCCTGCCGCGGCCCGTTCCGAATCCACGTTTTCCAGCAGTTTGAGTCCCCAGAGCAGATTGTGCTCCCGGCACTGGCGCAGGCCGTTTGCCAGGGTGCGGAACAGGTGCGCCTTGAATTGCTCCATCTCGCCATAGGCCAGTTGGATGGGGATGAGGCTGACGAAGAGCAGGGCCGCCTGCTGCGAACGGGCCTGGGAAATGGCTTCCTCAAACAGGGAGGGCGCATTGCGGTCCGGCTTGATGAAGACCATGACGCGCTGCTTCGGTTCCCGGGGGATGCTCTGCGGAATGGGCGTATCCGGCTCCGGATCGAACGGCGTGCGCGCATGGTTCGCCAGCTCGGTCCGCACCTCGGCCATGCCGGGCCTGTTGGCCGCCCGGGAGTCCAGGCAGGCTTCCATGAGGGCCAGGACATCCGGCGGCGCGGAGATGGCGGGGGCGAGGATGTTCAGGAATTTATGCGCCAGGGGAAGGGGCCCGGCCCAGCGCCGCAACCGGCTGGGGTGGCGGCCGGTGAGCAGATATTGGAGCAGGCCGCCGAAGGAGTATACGTCCGTGGCCGGCTCCCGACCCTGGCCCGCGATGAAGTCGGGCGGAACATAGCGCCAATCCAGGGCCGGACGTTCGCAGCCTCCCCAGATATCTTGCCATTCGCTGCGCAGGGACTGGCCGAAATGGCGCAGGAGCGGGGTGTTGTCGCGGGGATCGCAGAGCACGCTTTCCGGCCCCAGGTTCAGGTGCGCGGTTCCGTCCCGGTGCAGGACGCCCAGCAGCGCGGCCAGCTTGTACGCCAGGTCAAGGGCTTCGTTCATTGCGAGTGGATGGCGGGCCAGGTGTTCGCCAAGACTGGGGAGCCTGGGGTTGGGAAGGATGACTCCGCCCTCCCATTCTGCGCAGGCGCGCACAAAGGACGGGTGCTCGGGAAGGTGGGCGTAGCGGGCCTGGTGCTGCCAGGCCAGAAAGGCCGGGGTGCGCACGTCGTAGAACTGCCGCAGCTCGAACGTCCGCCATTCCCGGGTGGCCTGGTAACGGCGGTTGCCCGGGATGGGCGGCAGGCGGTGTCCCACCACGAATCCTCGGATCAGGCTTCCCTGACGCAGGGCGTCGGGGACCTCCCGGCGGATGGCCATTTCCTCTATACGGGCCCACATAGGCGCTCCCCCTTGCGGGCAGTACAAGCAATATGGGGAGCGTGGACAATTATTATAAATGCGCCACGCACCCGCCGGGTGGACGAACCCGTGCGATCCCGGCCGCTAGAAACCGGGCTGGCTTTCCACGTCGGGCTCCCGGTATTCGCGGGAATCGTTGCGGCGCAGAAATCCGTAGCTTGCCGCAAACACGAAGACGCAGCTCAGCCAAGTCAGGAAAAACGGATGGCTCCACTGGATGTCCAGCCACCAGTCCCCCGGGTGTCGTGCAGCACGGAGAGGAACCTCCCGGGCAGCTCGTAGATGACGGCCAGGTACTGGTAGAGGAGCACTGCGGCAAAGGACAGATAAGCGGTTGCATTGAAGCCCACCCACAGATGCCGGACGAAGTTCTTTGCGGTCTTGTTCATGGATTCTCCTTAGTTGACATAGAACCAGAAACCGATGGCCAGCACCACGATGAGCAGCGTCTCCAGCACGGTCAGCTTGAGCATGAAGGAACAGATGCGCCGCTGGGTCGGATTCATTTTGAGCATGATCCTGTTCATGACGAAGCGCCAGAAGCGGTGCTTGAGGGAGTCTTCCCCGTGGAGCCGGTAATATTCCCTCAGGCTGGGCAGCCAGTAGCGCACCAGCCGCTCGGCCTTGGCCGCGTCGAGCCTGCAGCCTGGCTGCTGCGTGAATTCGTAGGCCAGCTCTGCATTGCCGTCCGGCCCCTTGCGGGCCAGCAGGGTAAGGCCTATGGACGGGAAATCGGCCGACCATCGTCCCGGGCCGTTTTCCAATATTGCATCCGTGCCGAACTCGAAGTCGGTCATGATGTCGTCGATGGCGTATCCGCCATCCTTTTCGTCGATATGCCAGTGCGGGTTGAGCCGCATCAGGCGCATGGCGTCCATCTCCTGCCAGAAGGATTCCAGCCAGGGCAGGTTGGTGGTCATCCACTCCGATGCGGCGGCCCCGACTTCGCGGGTGTCGTTGTTCAGGACTGCTTCCATGCCTGAACCCCTCAGGGAGCCACCACCAGCGGACAGGGCAGCATGGGATGCAGGCGCTTGTTCTCGAAGCGGGCCTTGAAGCCCGGGGCCTGTTTTTTTTGGTACGCGCCCATGATGACCACGTCGGCCTTTTCCTCTTCCGCGGTTTCGGCCAGCACGGCGGCGATGTCGCCCGAGGCCCGCCGGTAGCGGGGCCTGAGCCCGGCCAGGTTCTTGTCGAGCCGTTCCACGAGGCGGTCCATCTCCGCATTGACCTCGCCCATGACATAATCCGCGAACCTGTTGCGGGTGGCCGAGGCATTGAGCCAGTCGTCGCCGGTCATGTGCTGCCAGTCCTCGTTGAAGATGCTCAGCACGACGAGTTCCGCGCCGCTTTGGGCGGCCCACTGGGCGGCGAGCCGCTCGGCCTTTTGCGCTCCGGGCGTACCATGGGTGGCGAGCAGTATTTTTTTGAACATGTTCCTTCCAAATGGGGTTGGGAGGGAGGACCTGGATCCTCCCTCCCGGGTTCTATGGGGTGTGTCGGTTTGCACCTGTCCGCCCCGGGCATCGCAAAGGCTTATTGGCAAGACCTCGGAACCGGGCTTGGAAGCGCGAATCTGACATGCGCGCAGTCCGGGGCTTTCCTCGGCGTTCTTGCAATCGCCTTTTTGCGCGGGGTTACGCCAGCCACTTCGTGAAGAGGAGCACCACGAAGGTGACCACGATAACCAGGCTCAGGGCCGTCAGGTCCTCGTTCTTTTCCGAGGCGAACACGGAAAGCGCGCGTTCCTCGTTCTGCTGCTGGTCCTGCTCCTGCCCGGTGGGGCAATTTTCTTTTTCCAACTTGACGTTCTCTTCCATATCTTCCTCCTTACTTCAGGACCACGTCTTTGACGAAGTACATGACCACGATGAAGGACAGGGTTGCCTTGGTGATGCCCGAGATGGTGCCCATGACCAGGGGCCAGCCGCCCGCCTGCGCAAGGGACTTGCGGGTGATCTGCATGCCCAGGCCGATGAGGCCGTAGGCGAAGAACCAGATCATGGCGTCGGTCAGGGTGACGATGGTCTTGGACTTCTTGTGCACCTGCTTGATGGCGTGGCCGATGGCGCTCTTCACTTCCGCGCCGATGGTGATTTCCTTGCCCTTGGTGCGGGCCAGGATGGATTCGAGGCCGGCCATGCGCTGGCGCGCGGTGGCGTCGAACACGGTCTTGTCGTCGCGGTCCGAGAAATCGCCGGCGATCTGGTGCTGCTTGACCAGGTCGTCGAAAGCGGCCCGCTCATTGGCGGTGAAGCCGGTCAGGCCCGCCTGCTGGGCGTTCTGGAGCACGGTCAGTTCCTCGGGAGTGACTTCGGTGCGCTGGTTGTAGCTGAAGTCGAGATACTTGCCCTTGTAGTGGCCCGGAGGGCTGAACAGCCCGAAGGAGGACATGGCGAAGAGCAGCAGGAAGCCGAGGATGAAGATGGGGAACTTGTCGATGACCACTTCCTTGAAGCTCAGCTTGGTGCCGCTCTGCTTGCCGTACCAGCTGGCCAGCACCAGGACGATGACGGGCAGGAACAGCACGCGGGTGATGTTGAAGATTTCGCCCACCTTGAGGGTCTTGATGTCAACGGCGTTGAAGGCCAGGCAGGCCGCCGCCACCTGTGCGGAGTTCAGGATGCCGGTGCCGGCCCAGGCCCCGAACTGGGTGGGGTTCATGCCCACGATCTTGCCCACGGTGGGGAAGATGAACATGCACAGGATGCCGAAGCCCAGAATGGTGCCGATGGTGTAGGCCATTTCCGAGCAGCGTGCGCGCACCACCGGGGCGCAGGCCACGGTGGCGGAAACGCCGCACACGCCCATGCCCGCGGAAAGAACGCCGGTCATGGACTTGGGCTGCTTGAACAGGTTGCCCAGGAAGAGCACGAAGAACACGGTGCCCAGCACGAAGAAGCCGATCATCCACACCGAGACCATGCCCAGCTTGGCCAGCTCCGCGAAGGAGTAGCGCGCTCCCAGCAGGATGACGCCCATCTTGAGCACGAAGCGTGCGGTCTTCACGCCGCTGGCCGCGAACTTGGGAATGCCCCAGGAGTTGGTGATGACGATGCCCACCAGGATGCCGAGGACCACGTAGTTCAGGTTCAAAACTTTATAGACCTTGAAGCCGAGCAACGGGGCCATCTGGTCCGAGAAAAGGATGACCAGGGGCTCCAGGAACCAGCGGATGCCCATTGCCAGCACCATGATGAACAGGATGCCCGGAATGGTTTCCAGCACAAAGATATCCCTCTTTGTCAGGGGTTTGTTCATGCGTCCCTGGCGCATGAGCGCGGTTGCGAACCCGAGGCCCGCGCCCACGAAGCAGAGCACCTCCATGAGGTCGATCTGTTTGTGAACGTTCAGGGATTTGAGCAGGGGCGTGAGAGCGCCCATCATGACAAGGACACCATAGGCAAGCAGCAGGCCGCTCAGAAACAGCAGCGGCATGTTGCTTGGACGTCCGACATCGGAATTAGCCATACTTCCTCTCCTTGAAAATGTTTTCGGCAGCCCGGAGGATGCCGTTTGTCTCAAGGCAAGGGGCGTGCCAATGCGATTGGCTGGCTAGTATTTTGAAATTGTTGGAGAAAAATATTGTGGGCGATCGCCATATTGTAAACTTGAGTTATCACCTGTGTTCCCGGGTTTCCAAGGGAGGCATGCCCCTTGCCTCAATCTCCGGGCGTGTTACAGTGGCGGGAAGGATGTTTTGAAAGAGGGCCGTTTCGGGCCGTGGGGGTTCATATATGGCTAAATTCAGGCCGCAGACATTGCAGTCCCGGTTTCTGCTGGGGCTGGGGGCCATCGTGTTGCTGGGCGGGGTGTTCTTCTCGGCCAGCATGTATTTTCATCTCAAGTCCCTGCTGCATACCCAGGTTGTCGATAAGGCCGAGCTCATGCTTTCCCAGGTGGACTCGGTCCAGCAGTACGTGCGCAAGGTTCTGCGGCCCAAGATGTTCCGGACCATTCCCAAGGACCAGTTCATCATCGAGGCCATGAGCTCCTCCTACATCTCCCGCAAGATCATGGACCGGGTGGGGCAGTATGAGGGCCAGGGCGAGGGCGTGGCCCAGTTCCTGTATCGCCGCGTTTCGGAAAACGCCCGCAACCCCAAGTTCGAGATCAATGCCATGGAACGGGAGATCATGGACCGCTTCCGGGCCGATCCGCTGATGGCCGAGTGGGAGGGGTACCAGAAGATCGACGGCAAGGAATATTTTCTCACGGCCCGGCCCGTGATCTTTTACGACAAGTGCATGCATTGCCACGGCAGTCCGGCGGACGCGCCCCAGGTGCTCATCGAGCGCTATGGCGATTCCAGGGGATTCGGCCGCACCATGGACAGCATCGGCGGCATCGACCTGGTGGGGCTCCCCGTGGATTCGGCGGTTTCCCAGATCCAGGAGGCCACCGTGGGCTATATCGGGGTCTATGCGGGCGGCATGTTCATCTTCTTCGCCATTGTCCAGGTCTTCTACAACCGGCTGGTGACCCACAACCTGCACCGCCTGACCCGGGTCTTTCGCGACCGCTTCCAGGACCAGGAGGACATGAAGGTGCTGGAGAGGGTGGAGGAGATGGACGAGATCGAGGAGATCGTCCAGGGGATGGAGGAACTGGGCGACCACCTGGTCAGCGCGCGCACCCAGCTCAGGGATTATGCGGCCAACCTGGAAATGATGGTGGATCAGCGCACCCGGGAACTGAGCAAGGAGGTCTCCGAGCGCCAGGCCGACGTGGCCCTGTTCGTGCTCCTGCTGGACCAGCTCAACCAGAGCCGTTCCCGCCAGGAGATGTGGCAGAGTTCCCTGCCCATCATCGCACGGCGGTTCGGGGCCTCGGGCGCGGGATTCACCTGCATGCTGGCCACCCAGAATTTCTATTCCTGGCCCGAGCCGGGCGTCCGTCCCGGACTGCCGGAAACGTGGCAGGACATCCTCACCGGGGGCGAGGCCCTGTTCGAGCCCGGGCGGGCCGTCATTCCGGTGGGAGCCAATGATTCGGCCTTCGAGGGCCTGCTGACCATATTCTGGGAGGACCGGCTGGAACTCAAGGACCAGGACCGCGACGTGCTGGTGGCCCTGGGCCAGCAGCTGGGCATTGCCATGGAAAACCTGGGAGCCCTGGACAATCTCATTCGCCAGAAAGGGCTGCTCCAGTCCGTTGTCGAAGGGATTTCCGACCCCCTGCTTTACATGGACGGCCGCTGCTCGGTGGTGCTGGCCAACCATGCGGCCCGCGCCCTGGGAAGGGCCCTGACCACGGAGGCCGCCTCGGACGAAGGCGGGGCCGAGGCCCTCATGCCCTCCCTGTTCGGGGACGGGGAGAACGGCGCGGACTGCCCCCTGCGCGGGGCCATGGAGCGGGGTGTTCCCGAATCCAGGGAGGTCCGCACCCGGGACAACCGCCATTTCTCGGTCAGCCTCTATCCCGTCGGGGGCGAGGAAAAACGGCTGGTGGTCTATATCCGCGAGGTGACCAACGAGAAAAGCATGCTGGCCCGCATGCGCCAGAGCGAAAAGCTGGCCACCGTGGGGCAGCTTGCCGCTGGCCTGGCCCATGAGATGAACAATCCCCTGGGCGTGATCAAGTGCTACGGTGAGCTGCTGCGCAATGCCGTGGATACGGACAACGCCCGTGAGGACGTGGAAGTGATCATGCGCCACGCCACCCAGGCCCAGAACGTGCTGCAGGATCTGCTCAATTTTGCCAGGCCCGGTAAGGGAGACGCCGAGGAGATCGACCTGGCCCAGACCGTGCGCAAGAGCGCCCGCGTGTTCCTGGTCCAGGCGGAAAAGCGGGGCGTGCGGGTGGATGTGGACATTGAGCCGGAATTCCCCGGCCTGACCGTCAACGGCCAGGCCATGGAGCAGATTCTGGCCAACCTGTTCAACAACGCCCTGGACGCGGTGCGGGAGGGGGCCGGAAAGATCACCCTCAAGGTCTTCAGCGACCCGGTGGCCGCCGAGGCCGTGCTCATGGTGGCGGACAACGGCGGCGGCATCCCGGCCGACGTCATGGACCGCATCTTCGACCCCTTCTTCAGCACCAAGGAGGTGGGCAAGGGCACGGGCCTGGGGCTTGCCGTGGTCTACGGCCTGGTCAGGGACCTGGGCGGCCGCATCGACGTCGTCAGCGACCAGGGCGCGCAGTTTTTCCTCCATTTTCCCTTCAAACGAGGCGAGTAGGCGATGATCGAAGCACAAGGCATACTGGTGGTGGACGACGAAAGGGATTTCGCCCGGGGCATTTCCCGGCTCCTGCAGGGACGGTTCCCGGACCAGCGCATCGTCACGGTGCATTCCGGGGCGGAGGCCCTGGAGGCCATGGCCGAGGTGCCGTTCCTGGTGCTGCTCAGCGATCTTTCCATGCCCGGCATGGATGGGCAGGAGCTGGTGGAAAGGACACGGGATATCTGGGCCCAGACCACGGCGGTGCTGCTCACGGCCTACGGCAGCATCGAAGCCGCGGTCCAGGCCGTGCGCGGCGGGGCCTATGACTTCCTGACCAAGCCCGTTGAGCCGGAAACCCTGTTCAAAGTGGTGGGCAAAGCCATGGAGCGCAGCAGGCTTCTGGGCGAAAACGTGCGGCTGCGCAACCTGGTGGGCAGACAGGCCGAGTGCGACGCCATCATCGGCGACAGCCTGCCCGTGCGCAGGCTCAAGGAGGCCCTGGCCGCCATTGCCGAATCCGACTACACCGTGCTCATCCGGGGCGAGTCGGGCACGGGCAAGGAACTGGTGGCCCGCACCATCCACAGGCTCAGCCGGCGCGGAACCGGCGAGCTGCTCACGGTCAACTGCCCGGCCATTCCGGACCAGTTGCTGGAAAGCGAGCTGTTCGGACATGTGAAGGGGGCCTTCACCGGCGCGGACCGCGACCGCAAGGGGTTGTTCGAGGCGGCCCGGGGCGGCTCCCTGCTGATGGACGAGATCGGGGATATTTCCGCGTCCATCCAGACCAAGCTGCTGCGAAGCCTTCAGGAGCAGGAGATCCGTCCCGTGGGGTCCAGCCGGAACATCCGGGTGGACGTGCGCATCCTGGCCAGCACCAACCAGGACCTGGAGGCGCGCATCCGGGACAGGAGCTTTCGCGAGGACCTCTATTACCGGCTCAATGTGCTCACCGTGCAGGTGCCCGCCCTGCGCGACAGGACCGGGGACATTCCCCTGCTGGCGCACCACTTCCTGAACCAGTCCTGCACCGAGATGGAGTCCGCGCCCAGGGAGTTTGCGCCCGAGGCCCTGGCCTACCTGTCGGCCCGTCCCTGGCCGGGCAATATCCGGGAGCTGCAGAATTTCGTGCGCAGGCTGGCCGTGTTCGCGCCCGGGGACGTGGTGGACATGCCCCTGGTGCGGCTGGTGGAAAGCCAGGCCGGGGCCGGGGGCGGCAGTGCGGAGACCATGTCGTCCTACAAGGACGCCAAGTCCGTGGTGGTGGACAGCTTCACCCGCAATTACGTGGAAAATCTGCTCCTGAACACGGGAGGAAATGTCTCCGAGGCCGCGCGCATCAGCGGGCTTTCCCGGGTGGCCCTGCAAAAGATCCTCAGGCGGCTGGACATCGACGTGGGCCGCTTCCGCTAGCCCGCGTCAGTCGCTTGGTTTTTCCCACTTTTGGATGATGCGCCGGTACGCGCCGTCCGCCTTCATTTCCCGGAGGACGCGGGCCAGCTCCGGCGCCAGGGCGGCGTGGCGCCGGTGCAGGTAGGGATAGGTCGGGATTCTCTCCAGCACCCCCGCCTCCACCAGGCGGGAGTAATCGCAGCCCTGGGACCCGGAGCAGAGCTTGCGAAGAAGGGAACGGGGAGAAATGATATAGTCGAGGCGGCCCGCGGTAAGCATCCGGCAGCCCTGCAGAGCCGAATTGGTGATGTAGACACGGGCATGCCCGAATTCCCGGGCGTGCTGCTCGATGGCCAGTATGCCCCTGGGATAGCCCACGAGGTCGTCCTTGCCGAGCAGGGAGAGATCTTCCCAGCCGTCGAACCGGAGCGGGCCGTCGATGGTGTAGACGATCAGGGTCATGGAGCCCACGGGTTCATCCACGCGAATCAGGTCCGGGAACTGTTTTTCCAGGGCGGGGTCGTCAATGCGGGCGGTTTCGCCGTCCGCCTCTCCCGATTCCGCGTCCTTGAGGGAACGCTTGGTGGGGCGGGGCAACAGCTTGAAGCCATAGCCGAGCCTGCCGAAGGCCTCGGAATACAGGTCCTCGAAAAAGCGCGCGGCCGCGCTTTCCAGCTGGGTCGGCGTGGTGAAGGTGATGACCGGCTTTTCGGCCCGGGCCAGGCCCGAGAAAAGAAGCACGGCCAGGAGCGCGCCAATAAATTTGTTCATGTCTTCTTGTATAGTGCGGAGCAGGAACGCCGCAAGAACGGCGGCGTAAAAAATAATCACTTCGATCCGGGATGATTTTTCCCTGCCGCACGTTGAACAAAATCGTTATTGTCTGGTAGGTAGTTCTCTATAGGCTTGCAGGAGGATGTTTTCGATGGCCGAATTGCTGACGGATTTTCTCCCTCCCGGGCGGGAGGACAAGGAAGCGTTGCTGCCGCTGGTAGCGCGTTTCAGCGAGTCGCTGGCGGCCAAGCTTTTTGACGGGCTACCGCTCAGCGCGATCATCCTCAACCAGGACCGGCAGATCGTGTTCGGCAATACCCGCTTTCGGCAGTTGAGCGGGGCGCGGCGCATGATGGACCTCGTGGGCCAGCGCCCGGGCGAGGCCCTCGGCTGCGTGAACGCCCATCTACAGGACGGCGGGTGCGGCACCACGCGGTTCTGCCGCCAATGCGGGGCGGCCATCGCCATTCTCGAAAGTTTCCAGGGCACCGGGGGCGTGGAGGAATGTCTTCTGGAACGCCGCCTCGGGGAGCAGGTCGAATCCCTGGTCCTGCAGGTGTTCACCTGGCCGTTCTCCTTCGAGGGGCACGACCTGATCCTGTTCACGGCCTTGGACGTCAGCCACGAGAAGCGGGCCCGCGAGATGGAGCGCCTTGTTTTTCACAAGCTCCTCGGCAATGCTTCGGGTATGATCATGCTCGCCAACCTCATCGAGGAGGAACTGGGCGAGGACATGGCCGAATATTCGGGCCACATGCGTTCCGCCGCCAAGGAACTGGTGGGCATGATCCGCCATCAGCAGGTCTGGAGCGCCGCCGAGCAGGGACGGCTGCGGGTGCTCGCCGAGCTCCTGGATCCGGAATTGCTCATGCGGCAGGCGCTGCTCGCGGCCACCAACCGGGAATCCGACCGGGAACTGGGCTGCGTGATCGACTGCGACTGTGAAAATGAACTGCGCACTGACCCGGCCCTGCTCGAACTGGTGCTCGTGGCCCTGCTGGAGAACGCCTTCGAGGCCATGCCTTCCTCCAGCCTGGTCGTGTTCGGCTGTCGGGAACGGGACGGCGTGTTCGTTTTTTCCGTGTGCAACGAGGGCATGCCTTCGGAGGACATCCGCAACCAGTTCTTCAAGCGCGCCTTCACCACCAAGGGCGAGGGGCGCGGCTTCGGGCTCTACCGGGCCAAGATGCTCACGGAGTATTACCTGGGCGGGGCGCTGCGTGTTTCCTGCGACCAGAACAGGACCACCTTCCTGGTGGAGATCCCCGGGGAGTTCCGAAACGGGGAGTAGCTCTGCCATCCTTTTGTTTCCTTTCTCTCCCGGTTTTTCGAAAACCGCATTGACATGCTGCGTAAACACGGTATCGTTTGTCCTGATTGTATCCTTTTCACGATGGAGACAAGGAGAAACGGCATGAAGTCTTTACGCTGGTTTGCGCTGCCGATGGCCGTGGCCGCCCTCGCGGTGTCGGTCGCGGTCGTCTTCGCTGCGGAGGGGGCCGTTGCGGGCGCGGATGACCCCATGGTCCAGGGCATCAATCTCCTGGCGCGCTTTTTCGTTTTGTCCGTGGTCATCGAAGTCGCCTTTTCCACCCTGTTCAACTGGAAGGTCTACCTGCTCCATCTGCACGACAAGGGATACAAGACGCCCATTCTGGTCATCTCCCTGTTCGTGTTCTGCTGGAGCACGGACCTGGATATCGTGGGCGATCTGGTCAAGACGCTTTTCCCCGGAACCGCCGGGCTGAATACCTTCATCGGCATGTTCCTGACCGCCCTACTGCTGGCGGGAGGCAGCGGTGCCATGAATACCCTGTTCGACAAACTCAAGATCCGCAACAGCAAAGCCGTGGATGAGAGGGCCAGGGCATTGCGTTCCGCAGTGGACAACGCCTGAGGCCTTGTCCACGAAAAGGCCCCCGGAGCGTTTGCTTCGGGGGCCGCTTTTTGTCTGGCTTTCGCCGTCTAATTTTCCAGGAAGTAATCGATGGTGTTGACCACTCGCACGATCTTCACTTCGGGCGTGTACTGGTCGCGGTCCCGGATGGAGAACACGCCCTGGCGGGCGCTGCGGATGGAACCCACGCTGCTGTCCGAGTCCTCGGCAAACTGCTTGGCCGCACGGCGGGCGTCCTTGGTTGCCTCGGCGATCATTTCGGGCTTCACTTCATTGAGCCGGGTGAACATGAACCGGGGCTGGAATTCGTAGTTGCGGATGAGCATGATGCCCTTGGAGACAAGCTCTCCGGACAACGGCATGGTTTCCTTGATTTTCTTGATGTCCTCGGAACGCACGGTGATGACGCCCTGGGCGCTGTAGCGCGCCTCCGGCTGCCGGTTGCCCATGGGCATGTTTTCCGTGATCTGG